>NZ_JARXVM010000039.1 GCF_029892285.1 Rhizobium sp. SG_E_25_P2 | reverse complement strand
GCCCCTTGCATGTTGGATTTGCGCTTGGTGATGTATCTTGCGCTCGATCACCCGGGGGTGGCCACCCCCGGGTGATCGACGGGCGGGACCGTATGCCCCTAGGTTTGCGCCGTGGATGAGCGTGGTCCGTCCGTCGTCGGTTTGTCCTGAACAGATGATGGGGAGCAAGTCCCGCATGCAAGGCAAGGTATTGTCCGAACACAGCCCGACCGCGCCAGTTTATGTCGGTATCGACGTATGTAAAGACTGGCTCGACATTCATATTCTGCCGACCGGCGAAGCCCGTCGGCTCGGCAATGACAAGGACGGCATTCGCCAGTTGAAGCGGATGCTGATCAAGCAGCCGCCGGCCTGTATCGTGATGGAGGCGACAGGCAAGTTCCATCGCGCCGCCTATCGCTCGCTTGCCGCCGATGGCCTTGCGGTGGCGATTATCGATCCGTATCGGGCGCGCCTTTATGCCGGCTATTGCGGCTATGTGGCCAAGACCGACCGGCTCGACGCCCGCCTTCTGGCCTTGATCGCCCAGTCGGGAACGGCCAGGCCGCAGGCTCCGCCGAGCGCAGAAATCGAGACCTTGAAGGAACTTGTGCAGGCGAGATCGGCCTCGCAGGCGGAACTGACGGCGCTGAAGAACCGGCTGGCGGCGGCTGAGGCGGCCGTCCTGCGCGCTGAACTCAAGCGTCTTCTTCCCGTCCTTGAGCGCCATATCGGCCGCCTGGACGAGCAGATCGCCGCGCTGATCAAAGCAGACGCCGACATGCGCCGCAAGGTGGAGATCCTGACCTCCATCCCCGGCATCGGCGCAATCACGGCCTATACGCTGGTCGCCGGCCTCAGTGAACTGGGTCAATGCAGCAACAAGCAGGCGGCCATGCTCGCGGGGCTTGCGCCGATCGCCAATGACAGCGGCGCGCGCAACGGACCCCGCTCGATCAGAGGCGGCAGGCCTGCGCCGCGGCAGGCGCTCTACATGGCCTCGCTCTCCGCCCGCCGTCATAATCCACCCCTGACGCGCTTCGCCACAGCCCTCGAAAAAGCCGGAAAGCCGCCCAAGGTCATCCTCGTCGCCGTCATGCGGAAACTCGTCGTCCTCGCAAACACTCTCATCACACAAAACCGCCCCTGGTCCCCAAACGCCCCTTGACTTCAAACACAGATGCTCATCCCCCTGCCGGGACCTTCTCCCCG
>NZ_JARXVM010000038.1 GCF_029892285.1 Rhizobium sp. SG_E_25_P2 | reverse complement strand
ATGCGCCTGTTGTTCGCGGTGATGCCGCTTGCGGTTGGCGCCAGATAGCCTGTGTTCGCTTTCATCTCAAGCCGCCATTCATCCCAGTCATGTTGAGATCGTGCCGATCTCAAGCGACCCAAACCGCCCTTTGCTCGGCATGCGTCACAGAGCGTCGATGCCGCGCATCGTGGCCATTGCAGCATAACGTTGCTGCCCTGACGCTAGCCGCGTTCCGTGACATGTCTACGGGCGCCGCAGGGCGCATTCTAGTTAGCTCGCCCCTATGCAGCTCGTTTACGCGGGGGCATATAGCCCATGATCCCATAGTGGCCGGTCAGTTTGCCCTCGGCAAAGCGATAGGCAATGACGCCGTCGGCGATGACCAGGGTCACGGTGTTGTCGAGACTGTCGAAGACGATATCCTGGACAAGCTCACGGATTGCGGTATGCGCCTGAGCGCGAAGCCGATAGCGAATTTGATCGTCGGCTTCGGCCTGCCATTGTTGGCGCAATCTTTTTAAAAGGTCGGCCTGCCGTTCCGGCGCGTCAAGCTTGCGCATCAGCTCGGTGCGTTGCTGGCGCAGCGTCTCGATTTCCGCTCTCATTGCCTGTCGTTCCGATTGTCGTTCCTTTAGCCGTTGAACGATCGCATCGACGGCATCACCATCATTTTCCAGTGCCGCCATCAATCGCTGTTCTTTGCGTTGCAGGCCGTCTGCCGTGTCCGTGAGGGCCGCCAGTCTATCATCGATCGCCTTGATCTCGGCGCTGCTCTGGCGGAGTTTGAGAGCATCGGACAATTCCAGTTCCCGCACATGATCGAGAATGGCGTCTTCCAAAGCGCCATAGCGAAAGTTCCTGCCGCCATCCTTGCAGCGCTGACCACGGACATGGTTGTTGCAGGCGAGATAGCCGACCATACCCGCTTTGAGCCTGTTGTGCTTCAGGCTCATCGATCCACCGCAATGGGCGCATGAACATAGGCCCGTCAGCAGATTGCCAAAGGTCTTGCCCTTGCGACCGGGATTGCCCGAGAGTTTGCGGACCGATTGCACCTTTGAGAACAGCCCCCTGTCGATAGCCTTGGGGAAATAATCGACAATCGGATCGCCATCAGCAATGCGCCGACCATCGATCAGGCGATGCGGCTGGAATTCGCCGATTACATCGCGGCGAACGAGCAGCGCCTTGATGACGCTCTGATACCAGCCGTCGCTGCTCTTGAACGCGGGGATCTCTTGCGTGTTGAGCGCTTTGGCGATGGCTGTCGAGCCGAGGCCCTGCGCGGCCATCTCAAAGATCATTTTGACTGTCGTGGCATGGGAATTCAGCGTGAAGCTGTAGCGGTGGTGCTCGTGCCGCACCGCGTCGATCCAGGC
>NZ_JARXVM010000037.1 GCF_029892285.1 Rhizobium sp. SG_E_25_P2 | reverse complement strand
TTGCCCGCCGACGCTGGAATGGCTTCGAAACCTTCGATTTGTTCGACGCGCCGGACTCCTCCGGCACCAACGATCAAATCGAGGAAACAGAATGACAAAGCGAAAGTACAGACATCGCCGCAGTGTCGATGTTCGGATCAACTGGCTACAGCCGCATGTCGACGGATTCAAGCACTGGCTTGGCCGGCGGAATTATTCGGCCGCAACAATCGTGGAGGTGGTGCGCCTGCTGGCACTGTGGGGTGATTGGGTGCGTGCCGCCGGCTTCGGTGTCGAAACACTTGCCGTCGGTTTGAACGCATCTGCATCAGTGTTCAAAGGTAGCAAGACTGCCCGTGCGCCACAGGGTGCTGCCGCACTGTTCGTCGCGTATCTGTGCGAGTGCGACGTTCTGCTGCAAGAGCGGGCCTCGTCACTGGAGGAGGCTTGGCCGGCGCTGGCCACCTTCGGTCGCTGGATGCGGGAGCAACGCGGCATCAAGGACTCGACGCTCAACACTTACCAGCCGGTATTGGTCGACCTATTTATATCGCTCGGCACAGATCCTGTGGCTTATACGGCCGCCTCGATCCGGGACTTCGTACTTGAGCGAGCGAAGCCGCACGGACGTTGGCGCGCGCGGGGCATCGCCGTCGCCACGCGCGCCTACCTCAAGTATCTCGTCGCGATGGGGCAATGCCCTGTCGGGCGGGAACATGCGGTTCCGAGCTTTGCGAACTGGCAACTGGCGACGACGCCGCGCTTTCTTAGTCAAAGTGACATTGACCGCCTTCTTGCCACTTGTGACGGCGAGAGCCGCTTACGCGACCGCGCTATCATGCTGCTTCTGGCTCGGTTGGGCCTCAGGGCGAGCGAAGTCGCTAATCTCACTTTCGCTGATATCGATTGGAAGAATGGCTGAATAACGCTTGTCGGAAAGGTCCGGCGCGAGGAATGGCTGCCGCTGCCTCAGGACGTTGGCGAGGCCATGTTAGCTTATATCGAGCGGGCAAGGCCGCGCATTGCGACGACCCGGGTGTTGCTGACGGATATCGCGCCGATCAGGCCGGTGAGCCGCATTGCCGTAAGATGTATCGTGCGTCGTGCGCTCGACAGAGCTGGAATTGAAAGCATCCATCGCGGCGCGCATGTGCTGCGGCACTCAGCGGCGACCGCAATGCTGCGGAGTGGCGCAAGCCTTGCCGGCGTCGGGGCGGTATTGCGTCACCGTTCTCCATCGACGACGGCGCTTTACGCCAAAGTAGACATCGGCCTCTTGTCCGAAATTGCGCAGCCATGGGGCGGGAGGCTGCCATGCTGAGCGCCGACGTCAACCGCTATATCAGTCTGCGCCGCGCGCTAGGTTACAAACTTGTCCGGGCCGAACGGCATCTCCTTGCGTTCGCGCGCTTTGCAGCGGATCACGACGAGAGCCACATTCGCACGGCAACAGCTCTGGCTTGGTTGCCCGTGGCAGCCAAAAGCCCAAACGCCATGGCGCATCGACTGACGGCCTTGATCATCTTTGCCCGCTTCATGCAGGCGGAGGATCCTCGTCACGAGATACCGCCCGCAGATATCAAGCGGACCACCAATCGACCGGTTCCCTACATCTACACTGCGGACGAGATCGCCCGGCTTCTCGATGCGGCCGGCAATCTGAGGCACCAAAGGCCCAATCCGCTGCGTCGCAAGCTTTATGTCATGCTTTTTGGTTTGATCGCATCCACTGGACTGCGCGTCTCCGAGGCTCTTGCGCTCAGGCTCGATGACATTCTTCATGACGGCGTGTTGCATATTCGCGAAACCAAGTTCCGCAAGAGCCGGCTGGTGCCGCTGCACGCGACCGTTATGGAAGCGCTCCAACGCTATCTTGAGGCTCGGCGCCAACACGCAGGCGAAAGTGATTGGCTCTTCCCATCTGTCGAGCACCGACAGCTGTACCCGACGACGGTGAACTATACATTCCGCTGCATCTTACGACGAGCAGGCATCGCGCCGGAGCGAAATCAGCAGCCACGCATCCATGATCTTCGTCATACTTTCGCAACCCGCGTTCTGGAACAATGCGGCGCCGAGCGCGGCGAAGTTGCCCGGCACTTCGTCGCTCTGTCGACGTACCTTGGCCATGTCAGTATCCACAATACATACTGGTATCTCCAGGCGACGCCGCAAATGATGACCGACATTGCCGCGGCGGCAGAAACTTTGGTCGGGGAGAACGCCGCATGACGGAGCTCGCCCCTCTCATCACTGGCTTCCTGCGAGACTATATGCCCCAACAACGAGGTTATAGCCCGCAAAGCTGTGAGACATACGCGTTCAGCTTCAAGCTGCTGTTCAACTTCGCAGCAAGCCGGCTGGGCACTCGCCCGTCGCTGCTTGCCATCGAAGACCTCGACGCGCCTATGATCGTGGCCTTCCTCGCGCACATTGAACAGGATCGCGGCAATAGCGCGTCCACTCGCAATGTGCGGCTCGCCGCCATCAAGGCGTTCATGCGCTACCTCGAGCACAAGGTGCCCTCCGCACTGGAGCAGATCGGCCGGGTACATGCGATTCCAACCAAGCGCCATGACCAGAAGCTCATCCGTCATCTGACGATGGAAGAGATCCGCGCAATTCTCAACGCGCCCGACTTGGCAACGAGATCTGGCATCCGTGATCGGGCGATGATGCATCTCTGCTTCGCCGGAGGCTTGCGGGTCTCCGAACTTGTCGGCGTTCGGACGGAAAACCTATCGCTTCGACAAGGCGCAAGCCTGACGGTTCTAGGAAAAGGCCGCAAAGAACGCTGCCTACCGCTCTGGAAGGATACTGCGAGGGACCTTCGTGCCTGGCTGAGCGTCCGGGGCGCAGTCCGCGTGCCGGAGCTCTTCGTCAATGCTCAGGGCTATCCGATGACCCGCGCCGGCTTCGAGTATGTGCTCAACAAGCATGTCGGCAAGGCAGCCGAGCGCTGCGCATCGCTTCGCGACCGTCGCGTCTCACCTCATCAGCTTCGGCACGGCTGCGCAGTCGTCATGCTGCAGGCAACCCGCGACATCCGCAAGGTCGCCCTGTGGCTCGGCCACGCCGATATCCGCACGACAGAGGTCTACCTCCGCATGGACCCGTCCGATAAGTTGGAAGCGGTCGAGGCGGTAATCCCCCCTGAACTGAGGCGTGGCCGGTTCAAGGCACCAGATGCCCTGATCGCATCCTTGCTCTCGGACTTGGCAGTACCCCCGCATTCAAAACGGGTGCACCCCTGAGCGGAGCTCCATATCGCTACAGCCTGTTCCGGTTCATTTGATATCGCGCTCGACATGGCCGTTGTGCCTTGTCGGGTGCAGCCTGTCT
>NZ_JARXVM010000036.1 GCF_029892285.1 Rhizobium sp. SG_E_25_P2 | reverse complement strand
CAGAGACGAGCGCGCCTGCCGCTAGAAGCAACCGCCGCCCCCGTCGATGTCCCGGCTTATACAAACCGACCCTCATATCGTCAATAACAAAATTCCATCGCGCAAAAGAAAGATGATAAGTGATTGATATTTCTATGAAGTTTCCGTGACGGTTCTGTGAATGCGCAAAATGCAATCACAACATGCACAATTCCGCGCCAGCCAACTTGCCACGCAGGGGCTTTTCAGCTGAGCTGCGCATCAGCGCTCAGCGGCCCCCTTTCCGACATCGCGTGGGGAGCGCCACATTGCGGCCCCCCCACGTGAGAGGATCGGACAAGCGCGTTGGCGGCCTGCTTGGCGACGTCTTCGGGCGTGATGCCGAAATAGGCGTGGAGTTCCTTATAGCTTGAGCACGATCATGATGAAGACGATGGGAGTTCATATCGATCCAGTCGTCATCACCGACGCCCTGACGTCTTCTATTTTTCTCGAATATGCTCCTGACCGCAGCACATACCAGACGGGCGCGGCATATGACCTTATCGTGCGGCTTGCTTCGGAAATCAAAGCCTTCAATCAAGCCGCGACTGCCGAAACTTTGGAACTTATATATGCCTATGCGCCGGCCCGTATCGGGCGTGACAACAAATCGCACCGCATGCTGGGCGATAAACTGGCGTTGCTCGTCAGCCTTGAAATCCGTAGGTTCAACATCATCACGCTATGCGCGGTATTGGCAAAATTCCTCGACGGCCAGCCGGTTGAGAAACCGCAGTTATGCCGTTCTCTCCTATACATGGCTTCCAGGCGAAAATCGACGAAGAGTGTGCCCGGCGATCTCAAATCGAGCCCAACGGGCGCAGTCTGGTGGCCAATTCTCAGCGACGTCGGCCACGCTTCTCCGCTTCATCATCGAAGCCAGGTGGTTTTGTTTTTACCCAATTAACGAACTTCTGAATCGCGGGGTCCTCGAGAATAGCTGAGACCGTGGAGAATTTCTTTGCCAGCTGGGCGTCCGTGAAGGCTGCATGTATGTGGCTATGGCATATCCGGTGCAATGGAACCTTGATCTTGCCACCCTTGCTCCTGGGAACAAGATGGTGGTCCTCGATCTGGTCGTCAGGTATTACCCGCTCGCAGAGCGGGCAGATAACGGGCTCCGACTCAACATCTTCCGAAGCAAAATCCTCTCTGTGCTTGCGTGCCATCGATTTGGTGTCTCTCCATCGGCTGTCAGAGTGCGTCCGCGCCGCTTCGATAGACCATCCCCGACATGCCGACAACACCAAGCCGCTTTCAACAAGGCGCTTGCGTTTGCATCGGAGGAACAGAGGGAGTAAAGACGATCAGACCGATTGGGCTATCATCGAGACGAGCGATAAGGAATTATACAATATTGCCCATGAGTTGCGGTCTCGCTTTGGCAGGACGTCGGTTCACATCGGTTCAAGGGCCAAATATTACTAGGCTGTCCCGCGTTGCGGTTCTAATGTGATGCCTGCGCATGCGGATGAAGCGCCGCACCAACTTTCTTTGCTGCGGCCGCCAGGCGCTTATCTCTTGTCCACAAACTAGACCGCTGGTCGAGCAGTGTTGAAGTCAACAAGTGCGCGTCTGTGTAACCGATCCCCATGCTGAATATCGAATGCCGATCGATTACCATCATTACCTCTGTATGGGTCGCGATCATTGCTTCGCGTTGAGCTGCCAAGAAGGCAAGCACTGCATCCCGCTCTCGCAGGCTACCAAGCGCAAGTTCGCCGACAACGAAAGGGTGGCAAAGCAGCCGGTCATCATTGATGATTTTTCGTAGCTCGGCGTCCCCGTATCGAAAATGATCTATCCAGATTGAGGTGTCGACCAGGATCACTTGGCTACGTCGCTCCGCCGGCGAGGCGACGCCTCAGCTTCGGGCATAGAGCCGCCAAGCGCGATCAGCCTTTTGCCGGATTCCACACGCACCAGCGTCTCCAGCGCTTGTCGAACAAGAGCTGCTGTCTCCTTCGTGCCTGTGAGGGACTTGGCACGTTCCAGGAGATCGTCGTCGAGATTTATGGTGGATCGCATATCAATCTCCCGCAGATGAGTAGCTAAACTAGCACCATTTGGTGCGAAAATCGACGTCTCATTTAGTGCGGCTGATATCCTCATGTTTTGCGGGTCGTGGGTTTGACTGGTTCAAGAGCGGAGACGACTGACTGTGTGGGCCAGCTATTCATCCGACCGGCTATGCGGCTTTCCAATCCGGACGAGGATGTACGCCGCGAGGGCCGCCATTGTAGCCTCCGCCAAACACGCCAAGACTGTATCGAGCCAACCCAGCCTCGCGAGCAACAAAGCATAAAGGCCGGGGCGATAGGGGTCATTCTGACACTGCCGAAAGTTTGCAACAGGCCCGGATGAAGTGGCTGGTAGAGACAGCGATCGGTCGCTACAAGTCGATCATCGGACGCCGGCTGCGAGAACGCTCATTCGCGGCACAACTGACGGAAGTTGCCATCGGCTGCGCGATCCTCAATCGAATGCTGGACTGCGCACGCCCGAAATCCCTCCGGTGCAGAACAGCGACCGCATAGCCGCAGAATCAAAGACCGAATTCCGCTCGCACTACGATCGATGCACCCGCGCCTGAGGGCATCAGAGATCGAAATCCGACGCAGCCAGCTTTTTGGTCGAATGAATTTCAATCACAAAATCGTCCTTGCCGTCACCATTGACGTCGCCATGCAGATAATAGCCCGATTTGTCGCCGTCTAGGCGCAACTCGCCGGGGGTTTTGGAGTATTTGTCCGAGCCGATGAAGTCGAAATCCTGGTCCCCGCTGCGTTTGGCATTGGCGTCGAGGTCGGACAGATCGATCACGTCCTTCTGGGCGTGCCGGAAGTCCATGACCGCGTCAGCTTTGGCCTTGCTGGCGCCAGTATCCGACAGTTTCGAGAAGACAAAGACGTCTGCCCCGCTGCCGCCATAGAGATCGTCGGCCCCGGCGCCGCCGGCCAGACGATCATTGCCGTCATCGCCCTTAAGGACGTCATTGCCGGCGTCGCCGAACAGGCGGTCATTGCCGGCCCCGCCATAGATCGTATCGACGCCGCCCTGTCCAGAGAGCGTATCATTGCCGCCCAGCCCCCTGATCACTTCGTTCAGCGAGGAGCCGGTGATCTTGTCCGCCTTGGCCGAGCCCGTCAGCGGCTCCGTCACTGCGGTAAAGGTGACCGTCAAGGTCGACTGCGCGGTCTCAACGCCGTCTGTGGCCATATAGGTCACCTTCACCGTGGCTTTCTTGGAGCCGTCGATATCCGCACCCGTATATGTGACGGACAGGGAGCCGTCATTGGCGATCGTCACCACGCCATCGCCCGATGTCACGACCGCGCTGGTGACCGACAGGTCATAGTCGTCGAAGGCCGCGTCATTGGCGAGCACAGCAACCTTCGCCGTCTTGTTCTCAGCAACGGTCGCAACATCGGTTGCCAGTTGCGGCGCTGCATGTTGGGTGACAGTATCATCGTCAGAAAAGGAGATGCCAGCCGACGAAAAGGCCTTGACCTGGGAGGAGGTCAGCAAGACGGCCTCGTCAGAGAGATCGATCACGCTAATGCCGCTGGCGGCCAGGGCGGCGATTTGGTCCTCAGTCAGCGCCTTTGCCTCCGCGCCTGTCATCGTCGCTTCGAGCGTGTCGACATTGGCGGCCAGCAGGGCAGAGCCATCGCTCGCCGTCAGCGCAGTTGCTTCGGCATAACTCAGGCTGACGGTCACGGCATCTGCAGACGTCAAAGCAATATCTGCATTCACCAACGCCTG
>NZ_JARXVM010000035.1 GCF_029892285.1 Rhizobium sp. SG_E_25_P2 | reverse complement strand
TCTCGAGAGCCGTTTGTTCGGGAGCGGGTTTCTTCAACATGTCCCAGTGAATCACAAACCCCTGGATGTGGCCAGGGGTTTGTCAGCAGTCTGAGGGCGCGTCAGCGCCCTGTTCTTTGTTTATCAACCGCCTGAAGTTCAGCAGCCCCACGAACGACGCGGCGATCAGCCGTGATCGCGCAGCAAACGGCCCTTCTGGCGGTCCCAGTCGCGCTGCTTTTCCGTCTCGCGCTTGTCGTGGAGTTTCTTGCCCTTGGCCAAGGCCAATTCGAGCTTCGCCCTGCCCTTCTCATTGAAATAGACTTTCAACGGAACGAGCGTCATGCCTTCGCGTGAAATGGCGATGCGAAGCCGACTGATTTCCTTGCCGGACAGCAACAGTTTTCGCGGCCGGCGCGGAGCGTGATTGAAGCGGTTGGCCTGCAGATATTCCGGAACATAGGAATTGATCAGCCAGATCTCGCCATTCTCGTCGCTGGCGTAGGATTCGGCGATAT
The DNA here is from genome assembly GCF_029892285.1 of Rhizobium sp. SG_E_25_P2. Lineage (GTDB taxonomy): Bacteria > Pseudomonadota > Alphaproteobacteria > Rhizobiales > Rhizobiaceae > Rhizobium_E. Next base: position 3,806 of record NZ_JARXVM010000035.1, on the reverse strand, counting down.
TGGCCTTGCCTTCGCGCAGCGATTTAACCTCGGTGCCGGTCAGCATCAAGCCTGCTTCATACGTGTTGACGATCTCGAAATTGAAGCGGGCCTTGCGGTTTTCCGCCACGATTTTCTTGACCGCCGAGGGTCTGCCTTTATGTGTCATCTCACGCCATCAGATCGGCATGCCGAAGCGCATTGTCAAGAGCGGCTTCCGTGGCCGGCTCGAGAACCGGCACAAGCGGCGAGCGGACGGCGCGGCTCATGCGACCGAGCTTGTTCAGCGCGTATTTGGCGCCGCAAACGCCCGGCTCCATGAAGATCGCCTTGTGCAGCGGCATCAGCTTATCCTGCAATTCGAGCGCGCGGGCGTAATCGCCGACGAGCGTGGCCGCCTGGAAGTCGGCGCAGAGCTTCGGCGCGACATTGGCGGTCACCGAGATGCAGCCGACGCCGCCATGGGCGTTGAAGCCGAGCGCGCTCGCATCCTCGCCCGACAGCTGGATGAAATCCGCGCCGCAAGTGATGCGCTGTTCCGACACACGCTCGACCTTGCCGGTGGCGTCCTTGACGCCGACGATGTTCTTATAAGCGTTCGCCAGCTTGCCCATGGTTTCCGGCGTCATATCGATCACCGAGCGGCCGGGAATGTTGTAGATGATGATCGGCAGGCTCACCGCCTCGGCGATCGCGGAATAATGCGCGATCAAGCCTTTCTGGGTGGGCTTATTATAATAGGGCGTGACGACGAGAAGCGCGTCGGCGCCGGCCTTTTCGGCATGCCGGGCGAGTTCGATGGCTTCGGTGGTGTTGTTCGAGCCAGCGCCGGCGATCACGGGAACGCGGCCCTTAGCCAATTCGATACAGAGTTCGACCACCCGCTTGTGTTCGTCATGGCTCAGCGTCGGCGATTCGCCCGTCGTGCCGACCGGCACGAGGCCAGCGCTGCCCTCGGCAATCTGCCATTCCACATGAGCGGCGAAACTGGCTTCATCAACGCCGCCATTCTCCGCGAACGGGGTCAAAAGTGCGGGAATGGAACCCTTGAACATAGACTGAACTCCTCATCGGCCGACTGGCCCATTCTTTAGCCGCAATCGCTTTTTACGGGTTGTCGGACCATATAGAAGCCGACAGATCGCAGCAAGACGAATAGGCGCGTCATAATCGGCTTTTCATGTCGCGAAAAGTTGATTTCATCGCCATTAACCAAGGATTTACCAGACTGACGGCTGATAGATTTCAGCAAGCCCGATACGGACACTCGGGCGCGGCGGAGCCAGTGACATGAAGCGCGCCTTCATCGCCATTCTCGTATGCACGGCCGGCGCCGGCGCAGTGGCCGGCCTCATCGGCGGCCGCGCTCAAACCAAGCCCGCCGCTCTGGATGAGAAAACAACCACGCTGTCGATCGCTCGCGGCGAGCAAGACAAGCCGACGGCTAAATCCGAGCGGATTGTGCTGGCGAAGCCACCCCAGCAGGTCAACGCGCCGTCCACCGGGACGCCGCTCATGGGACTCCCCGCTCAGGCCAGCGACACATTGCGCGCCGGCTTCATGTCGCTGCAGAACCGTGACACGCTGACGGCAATCGCCTGGCGCGACCGGCTGTCGCCGGGCGATGTGGAATGGAAAACGCTGACCTGGGCAATTGCGGTGTCCGGACAGACGGCGACGCCAAGCGCCGAACTGGTGATGGCGAAATCGGCGCTCAAGGGCTGGCCGGCGCTGGACGACATCGAAGAAAATCTCGAAAAGGCGTTGTTTCGTGAAAACGCATCGCCCCGCCTCGCTGCGGAGATGATCGGCGAAGCCGGCGCAAAGAGCATCGAAGGCGACATTCTGCTGATCCGCGCTCGGATCGAGGCCGGCGACGAAACGGGCGCGCATGCGCGGCTGAAAACACTGTGGAGCAACCGCCTGTTCGACGCCGCCGCCGAAGACCGGATCATGGCAGAATTCGGCGCGCGCCTCACAGCCGAAGATCACAAAGCCCGGCTGCTTCGTCTGCTCTATGCCGAAAGGTTTGCCCAGACGACGCGGTTTGCGGCGCTCGGCAAGGCCGAACCGCTCGCCAAGGCCTTCACCGCGGTTGTCAAGCGCGATAAGAATGCGGCTGACCTTCTCGATCAGGCGAGAGCGCAATTCGGCAAGGAGCCGGCATTGCTGTTTGCCGCCGTGAAACAAGCTCGCTATGCCCGCCGCTATCGCGACGCGGCGGCATTGCTGGCGACGGCGCCGCAGGATCAGGCCGCATTGGTGAATCCAGGCGCCTGGTGGGTGGAAAGCCGCATTGTCAGTCGCATGTTGCTGGAACAGGGCAAAGCCGCCGACGCCTATAAACTCGTCGCCGCCCATCTTTCCATCGAACCGTCCGATATCGTCGAAGCGGAATTTCACGCCGGTTGGTACGCGCTGCGGGGACTGAAGGACGCAAAACGCGCCGCCGAGCATTTCAACGCCATTCTCATGGCAAGCCTGCGGGCGCATGATCAGGCCCGCGCCTATTACTGGCTGGGCCGCGCCGCCGAAGCCGGCGGTGGCGGCGACGCCAAGGCGCTGTTTCTGAAAGCCTCGGATTATCCGGCGACATTTTATGGCCAACTCGCCGCCTCCCGGATCGGCGTCGCACTTCATCCGCAACACCGCTATCGCCCGCTCGCCGACATTGTAACGCTCATGAAGAGCCGTCCGGAAATGCAGGCTATCGATCTGATGCTGCAAAGCGGCCAGGACGGCAGAGCGCGACGGCTCTATCTGGCGCTGGCGCGGACGCTCGAAAGTCCCACGGAGTTGCAGGCTCTTGCCGATTCGGCGCTCAGCGCACAGGGTCCCGCCCTCGCCTTGGCGATCGGCAAGACGGCGCTCAATCAGGGACATGACCCAGGGATGGCGGCTTTCCCGCTCGGCGCCATTCCCGATAGCGCGGATATTTCGGCCGCCGGCAAGGCGCTCGCTTACGCGATCGCGCGTCAGGAAAGCGCCTTCAACGCCAAAGCCGTATCGCCCGCCGATGCGCGCGGCTTGCTGCAGATCCTGCCGTCTACCGCCAAGACGCTGGCGGCGAGACATCAACTGGCCTGGGCCGAGGAACGCCTCACCGAAGATCCGGGCTACAACGCCACGTTGGGTTCGCATTATCTCGGCGAACAGATCGATAAATTTCGTGGCTCCTATATTCTCACCTTCGCCGCCTATAACGCTGGCCCCGGCCGTATTCCACAATGGATCAAGCGCTATGGCGATCCGCGCAGGAAAAAGCTCGATGATGTCGTCGACTGGATCGAGAATATTCCCTTCCAGGAAACGCGCGACTATGTGCAGAAGGTGATGGAGAATTACCAAGTCTACAAGGCTTTGTTGGGCCAGCCCGGCGATATCGCCAGCGACCTGACCGCCGGTCGACAGTGAACCAGAAACTGGCCATATAGAAACGCCTTGTTGCGCGTTCCCTAGACTTCAGGCAGCGCGCGCAATGAACGACGTCCGTGCCTTTATGGCCGCCGATAACCTTCTGACGTAGAGCGTGTTTCAGCGTCCGCCCCAAGTGGACCATGAGCGGCCTGCCCCCTAAAAAGGCTGACATCACCGGCGCTCCAAAGCCTGTCGCGATCGTTCAGTTTCGCTCCTCACGCCTTGTGTTTTTGACTTTGTCACAAGTCGTCGCGCCTGAACCGGCGCTCACTTTTGGGCGTCATGTTTTAGGCCACACCCAAAGGCAAGCACACAAAGTCATGACCTCCACCAAAGGTGGAGGTTTGAAACGCTGCGCTTGAACCGCTAGAAGCGGTTTTGCTATGTCTTAGTAGCTACGGTTAAAGAGG
>NZ_JARXVM010000034.1 GCF_029892285.1 Rhizobium sp. SG_E_25_P2 | reverse complement strand
TCCGCCGTACATCTGGGTACGCCCTCGCCAAAAGCCTTGATCCTGACCGAAATTGATCCGGCAGAATGAGGCTGATAAGCTGAAACACGCTCTAACCTATAAAGCCGATGGTCTGATGAAGTGGCAGGTCGCGACCGGCTACGGAAATCGGTCGAGACCGCGATCGGTCGCTACAAGTCGATCATCGGACGCCGACTGCGAGCACGCTCATTCGCGGCACAGTCGACGGAAGTTGCCATCGGCTGCGCGATCCTCAATCGAATACTGGCATGTGCAAGCCCGAAATCCGTCCGGTGCAGAAAAGCTACCGCACAGCAGCAGAACCAAAGATCGAATTCCGCTCGCACTACGATCGATGCACCAGCGCCAGCTCACTCCGAAAACGACAACTCTGCTGCACACTGTGTCCCGTCCTACAGGGGGCAAGTGAACGATTTGCCGATGGCTAAGATCCAGCAGCTGTGCGGTCGCGACCCATGCATCGTAACGGTAATCCGGTGCAAGGCTTGATGAATCCAAAGGAAGTCAATCCTGGAAGTTTGGTTAGGTGTATGGCGAAAACTGAATCGGCTCGTGAGCATGTGGCGGATTTTTCATAGCTTTTTCTTCCTTTTTGCAGTTCCCGGCGAGTGGCTCAGGTTAATTTTGGAGTCTATTAGGATGGAAATTTCTGCTCGCTGGGCGTGTCGACAGCAAGGAAGCCGTTATGACCACTTATTCTGAAATTCTCTCGCTTGTCGCTTCTTCCGGCGCCGCGGTTGATCTCTCCGACAATGAGGCGTCGTTGACAATCGCTCAGGCCCAGGCGCTCATTGCCGTTGGGGTCGTCTTCGCCGCCGATGACGAGATCACGATTTCGGACGAGGCCGATACGATCGAAGCGCTGAGCGCGACCGAGATCGCCAATCTTGGGACGCTGGGCGTTTCGGAGGTCCTGGCGAACGACAGGGCGCTGGCGCTAAGCATCAGCCAGATCAACGCCTTTGCCGCCGCCGATATCGCCGCCTCGAGCGAATATGAAACGATGAGCCCCACCACGACGGCCGATATCGAGGTGGGCGGCATTACTGATGGGCAAAGCGGTCAGACTGCCGCACTGGCGGACGGGTCATACATCGTCGTGTTCAACGCAAGCGGTGTCATCTATGCGCAGCGCTTCGATGCCGACGGCAACAAGATCGATGATGCGACACAGGTCAGCACTACGAGTGACGCAATTCAGGCCAGCGTGACGGCGCTCGCCGATGGCGGCTACCTGATCGTCTGGACGGATTACTTCACGCTGTATTATCAGCGCTATGACGAGGATGGGAATGCGACAGGCGCCGTGACCTCGCTTGATCCGGATTCAACGTCATCTGAGTCCATGGCGCCGCAGGTGACGGCCCTCTCGGATGGGGGCTACATTATCACGACCTATACGGGCTCCTCCACGATTGTCGCCCAGCGTTATGACGCCGATGGAGACGCGGTCGGCAGCGTCATACCCCTGACAACCTCCGGCACCGCACTCAATGGCCTAAATTCTTGGGATGAAGGAGCTGTCTATACGCAGACGGTCGAGCTTGCCGATGGCAGCGTGGCGATCTTCTATACGGCTCCCGACAGTGACGGCTACGGTGTTTACGGGCAGATCATCGATAGTTCAGGCGCTGCCGTCGGCAACGCCTTTGCCGTCACCTCCGATTCGGATGGCCGCGAAATCCTGGCCGCAGTCACGCAACTGAGCAATGGCGCATTTGCTGTCGCCTGGGCGGTCGACCGTACCTCCGTCTATATGAGGATATATGATGGGGAGGGGAATGCCGTGACAGCGGCAATTGCCGTCAATGAAAGCAGTTCCTATCAGCTTAATGTCGGCATCACCGCACTTGAAGACGGCCGCTTCGTCATCACTTGGAACTGGTATACTTCTGGCCGGGATATTTATTCGCAGGTTTTCGACGCCAGCGGCAACGCCGTGACCGCGATCTCGGTGGTCAACACGACCACGGACGGAATCCAGTATACTCCGACGGTCGTAGCGCTGGAAGGCGGCGGCTATGTAATCGTCTGGAACGACTATAGCGACAGCACGGGATACGATATCAGCGGCCAGGTGTTCGACGCCGACGGCAACAAGATTGGCGATGAATTCGCTGTCAACGTCAATGAAAGCGGCAACCAGCGCTACCAGAAGATCGTGGCCCTCGCTGACGGCGGCTTCGCCATCACCTGGTATGACGACAGCGTCGGCAAATATTACACCCGCGTCTATCACAACGACACAGATGTGGCATCGCTGAACGGCACGGCCTCGGCCATCTCGGCGCTGACGGCGTCGGATGCAGCTGATCTGGTCGAGATGGGCATTTCGACGATCACCGTATCGAACGGCGGCGCCGTCACCTTGACCGCGGCGGCGGCGGTGGCGCTGGCCGCCATTTCCGGCATCAGCATTGATGGAGCAGCCTCGATAGAGGTCAGCGACATCGGGGCTGCCCTTGCCGACATTTCGGTGTCCAACATCGCCGCCCTCGACAGTCTCGGCGTATCGAAGCTGGATGCGACAGACGACGCCGTGACCGTGTCGCTCGCCCAGGCACAGGCCCTAGCCTCGGCCGGACTAACCTTTGCGTCCGACGATACGGTGACGGTGTCGCTCACGGCCTCGGAGCTTGCCGGCCTCGACGCTGACGATCTCGATGATCTCGCCGGTATTGGCGCGAGCGGATTCGATCTCTCGGACGCCGCGTCCCTGACCTATGCGCGCATCCTCGCGCTGCAATCGGCTGGGTTCGGCATCGCCAGCGGCGATGTCGTGACGCTCTCGGACACGGCTGCAACCATCGAAGGACTTTCCACCGCCGACATTGCCGCTCTCGGCGCCTGGGGCGTCGATTTCGTTGATCTGACAGACGATGCGGCAAGCATCTCGGTATCCGCCGCGCTGGCCCTGGAGAGCGCCGGACTGTCGTTCGACAGCAGCGACCTGGTCACCGTGTCGGCCACGGCGGCGGACATCGCTGCGCTCGATGCAAGCGATATCGCCGCGATCGCGGAGGCCGGCGTTTCCAGCCTCGCCTTGTCGGATGCAGGCGATCTGTCCCTCAGCGTCGAACTGGCGCTCGCCCTCGGCGCCCATGATGTGGCCGTCTCCGCCTCGTCCGGGGACGTTCTTGTCGTTGCGACCGGCGCCGAGATCCAGGCGCTGTCATCCGCCGATATCGCCACGATCGCTTCGCTTGGCATCGTTCTGATCGACGTCAGCGACGATATCGTGTCGCTGACGATCGACCAGGTCGAAGCTTTCTCCACGCAGGGTGTTGGTTTCAGCAGCGGCGACAGCCTGGAACTTTCCGATGTCAGCGGTTCGGCCGTGTCGGTGACGCTGGCCGAGGCTCAGGCGGTCGTTTCCGCCGGTCTGGTCTTTGCGTCTGGTTACACCGTGACCATCACGCTGTCCGCGACGGATCTCGCTGGTCTCGACGCCAATGCGCTCAGCGATCTTGCCGGGATCAGCGCGAGCGTGTTCGACCTGACGGACGTCGCGTCCCTGACCTATGCCCGCATTCTCGTTCTGCAGACGGCGGGTTTCGACATTGCCGCAGACGACGTCGTTACGCTCGCCGATGCCGGGGACACGGTCGAGGCGTTCTCGACCGCCGATATCGCGTCGCTCGCCGCCTGGGGCGTGGACAGCGTCGATCTGACCGACGATGCGGCAACCCTGACCGTCTCCGCCGCGCTCGCCTTTTCCAACGCCGGCCTCGAATTCGCCAGCGGCGACGCGCTGACCGTGTCCCTGTCCGCCTCGGAGATGAATGCGCTCAGCGTTAGCGACATCGCGTCGATCGCAGGGATCGGCGTCTTTGCATTTGAATATAGCGGCGGCCTCAACCTGACGGTCGATCAGGCCCAGGCCTTGATCGACAATGCCGTCGCCCTGCAAACCACCGATGGAACGGTGATCGTCTGGGACAGCGGCGCGGCGATCGCTGCGCTGGAAACAGCCGAGATCAGCGCCTTGGCAAGTTTGGGCGTCGAATACTTCAATGTCAGTGACGACGCCGTCTCGCTGACCATGGACCAGATCGAAACGCTGTCGTCTCTGGGGATCGAATTCACTTTCGACGACAAGATCTCGCTTCTGGCCACGGCCGCCGAATTCGCCGCCCTTTCGGCGACCGACATCGCGACGGCTGCGGCTTATGGCGCCTCCAAGATCACCTCGACCTCATCCACTCTCGAAGCGACCGTGGCGCAGGTTGCGGCCATGCAGACGGCGGGTCTTACCTTCGACGACGCCCTGACCGCGCGCCTCTCGGATACGCTCAGCCGCATCGTCGCCCTGACGAGCAGCGATCTCTCCGATTATACGGCGCTTGGCATCGACACCGTGCGGGTCGCCGACACGGGCGCCGTGATCGCGGCGATGACAACCGCCAATATCAGCAAGCTGAGCACGCTCGGCGTCGACAGCATCGACGCCACCGACGGCGCGATCACCATCAGTCTGGTCAAGGCCAATGCCCTGGCGCTCGCCGACATCAGTTTCGACAGCGACGACGACGTGGCCGTGTCCGCGTCGGCCTCCACCTTCGCCGATCCCGATACGCTCGACCTCTCGGGGCTGGCCGCCATCAATGTCGACCGCATCGACATTTCTGACGACGCGATTTCGCTCGGCTACGCGGCGGCGAATGCCTATGTCGACGCCGGCATCGGCTTCATCTCCGCTGATGAGGTGACGGTGACGCTGACCTATGCCCAGGCCAGTGCGTTGACCAGCACGGTGGGCGCGGCGCTTCTCGCCGCCAATGTCGATACGCTCACGGCGACGATGACGGGCGCTCAACTTGCGGCTCTTTCTGCCAGCGGCATCGCTACCCTGGCTGCCAAGGGGATCAACGTTATCGATCTCTCCGACAACGCCGCCTCGCTGACGGCGGCGCAGATCGAGGCGCTTGTGGACGGCGACATCTCGCTGGTCTCCCCGGACGCGCTGGCGCTGGTGGATACGGGCGCCAGTATCGCTGCGCTGACCTCCTCTGAAATCACGGCCTATGCCGATCTCGGCGTGAGCTCCGTGAACGCGTCGGATGATGTCCTGTCGCTCTCTCTGAAAACGGCGCAGGCGTTGGTGAATGCAGATATTGCTTTGACGTCTGCAGATGCCGTGACCGTCAGCCTGAGTTATGCCGAAGCAACTGCGCTGACGGCGA
>NZ_JARXVM010000033.1:0-2500 GCF_029892285.1 Rhizobium sp. SG_E_25_P2 | reverse complement strand
GGCCAGTGGCATTGAGCAATAAAGTCGAACAGGATGGAAAGCCTGGCAAGAATGGGTGATAGCCCCGTAGACGTAGAACACTCAATGTCCTTGAGTAGGGCGGGGCACGTGAAACCCTGTCTGAACATGGGGAGACCACTCTCCAAGCCTAAGTACTCGTGCATGACCGATAGCGAACCAGTACCGTGAGGGAAAGGTGAAAAGCACCCCGACGAGGGGAGTGAAATAGAACCTGAAACCGGTTGCCTACAAACAGTGGAAGGCCGAAAGGCTAACTGCGTACCTTTTGTATAATGGGTCAACGACTTAGTGTAACTAGCAAGCTTAAGCCGGTAGGTGTAGGCGCAGCGAAAGCGAGTCTGAACAGGGCGTTCAGTTAGTTGCATTAGACCCGAAACCAGGTGATCTAGCCATGAGCAGGCTGAAGGTTGGGTAACACCAACTGGAGGGCCGAACCCGCATCTGTTGCAATAGATTGGGATGACTTGTGGCTAGGGGTGAAAGGCCAATCAAACCTGGAGATAGCTGGTTCTCCGCGAAATCTATTTAGGTAGAGCGTCGATCGAATACCCCGGGGGGTAGAGCACTGGATGGGCTATGGGGACTCACCGTCTTACTGATCCTAACCAAACTCCGAATACCCGGGAGTACTAATCGGCAGACACACGGCGGGTGCTAACGTCCGTCGTGAAAAGGGCAACAACCCTAACCTCCAGCTAAGGTCCCCAAGTCATGGCTAAGTGGGAAAGGATGTGAGGATCCCAAAACAACCAGGATGTTGGCTTAGAAGCAGCCATCATTTAAAGAAAGCGTAACAGCTCACTGGTCTAGTCAAGGGTCTTTGCGCCGAAAATGTAACGGGGCTCAAGCCATGCACCGAAGCTGAGGATGTGGATTTATCCACGTGGTAGCGGAGCGTTCCGTAAGCCTGTGAAGGGAGACCCGTGAGGGCTCCTGGAGGTATCGGAAGTGCGAATGTTGACATGAGTAACGATAAAGGGAGTGAGAGACTCCCTCGCCGAAAGACCAAGGGTTCCTGCTTAAAGTTAATCTGAGCAGGGTTAGCCGGCCCCTAAGATGAGGCGGAAACGCGTAGTCGATGGGAACCACGTTAATAATCGTGGGCCTGGCGGTAGTGACGGATCGCGTAACTTGTACAATCTTACTGGATTGATTGTGCAGGGAAGCGGTTCCAGGAAATAGCTCCGCCATTATAGACCGTACCCGAAACCGACACAGGTGGTCAGGTAGAGCATACCAAGGCGCTTGAGAGAACTGCGTTGAAGGAACTCGGCAAATTGCACGCGTAACTTCGGAAGAAGCGTGACCCCTTTCTACGCAAGTATTGAGGGGTGGCACAGACCAGGGGGTAGCGACTGTTTATCAAAAACACAGGGCTCTGCGAAGTCGCAAGACGACGTATAGGGTCTGACGCCTGCCCGGTGCTGGAAGGTTAAGAGGAGAGGTGCAAGCTTTGAATCGAAGCCCCAGTAAACGGCGGCCGTAACTATAACGGTCCTAAGGTAGCGAAATTCCTTGTCGGGTAAGTTCCGACCTGCACGAATGGCGTAACGACTTCCCCGCTGTCTCCAACGCAGACTCAGTGAAATTGAATTCCCCGTGAAGATGCGGGGTTCCTGCGGTCAGACGGAAAGACCCCGTGCACCTTTACTATAGCTTTACACTGGCATTCGCCAAGGCATGTGTAGGATAGGTGGTAGGCTTTGAAGCAGGGACGCCAGTCTTTGTGGAGCCATCCTTGAAATACCACCCTTATCTTCGTGGATGTCTAACCGCGATCCGTCATCCGGGTCCGGGACAGTGTATGGTGGGTAGTTTGACTGGGGCGGTCGCCTCCGAAAGAGTAACGGAGGCGCGCGATGGTGGGCTCAGACCGGTCGGAAATCGGTCGTCGAGTGCAATGGCATAAGCCCGCCTGACTGCGAGACTGACAAGTCGAGCAGAGACGAAAGTCGGTCATAGTGATCCGGTGGTCCCGCGTGGAAGGGCCATCGCTCAACGGATAAAAGGTACGCCGGGGATAACAGGCTGATGACCCCCAAGAGTCCATATCGACGGGGTTGTTTGGCACCTCGATGTCGACTCATCGCATCCTGGGGCTGGAGCAGGTCCCAAGGGTATGGCTGTTCGCCATTTAAAGCGGTACGTGAGTTGGGTTCAGAACGTCGTGAGACAGTTCGGTCCCTATCTGCCGTGGGTGTAGGAATATTGACAGGATCTGTCCCTAGTACGAGAGGACCGGGATGGACGTATCTCTGGTGGATCTGTTGTCGCGCCAGCGGCATAGCAGAGTAGCTATATACGGAAGGGATAACCGCTGAAGGCATCTAAGCGGGAAACCCACCTGAAAACGAGTGTTCCCTGAGAGCCGTGGAAGACGACCACGTTGATAGGACGGGTGTGGAAGCAAGGCAACTTGTGAAGCTTACCGTTACTAATAGCTCGATAGACTTGATCGTTCCCATTGCCAATGATCATC
>NZ_JARXVM010000032.1 GCF_029892285.1 Rhizobium sp. SG_E_25_P2 | reverse complement strand
CGCACAATCTAACGGTCCAAGCCAGAGGTCTCTCAACTACTATGTAGAACTCGTCCAGTCCTCCACCGTAGGTGGAGGTTTATTTACTTCATAAAGAAGAAGGGCCCGGCGATCGCCGGGCCCTTCCTTGTTGATCTCTGCGAGCAAGTCTCAGAGCGTGTGCACGTCGTTGTTCTTGGTTTCCTTGAGGAAGATCATGCCGATGATCAGGCTCATCACCGCGATCACGATCGGATACCAGAGGCCGTAATAGATGTCGCCCTTGGCCGCCGACATGGCAAAGACGATGGCCGGAAGAAGACCGCCGAACCAGCCATTGCCGATGTGATAGGGCAACGACATGCCGGTATAGCGGATGCGGGTCGGGAACATTTCCACCAGCATGGCGGCGATCGGGCCATAGACCATGGTGACATAGATCACCAGCACCGTCAGGATGGCGATGCACTGCACCCAGTTCACCTGGTCCGGATTGGCGACGATCTTGAATTCGCCACCTGCCGGCACCTTGTAAACAGGCATTTCGGTTACGCCTTCCACATCCTTGGCGGTCGCGTATTTCTCGCGAATGATCTTGGCCGCGGACATGGTTTCCGGCGTCAGGGCGCGAATGGCCGCTTCGTCGATATTCAGTTCCGGATTGGCCGCGACGAAGCCGGCGATCTTGGTTTCCGGCACGAAAGCCGTGCCGCGCGCCAACGGGTAGCCGGCGTCCTTGAGGGCGAAGAAGGCCGCCTTCTGGAAGCCTGCGTCGAGCGCCTTGGCCTGATCCCCGGCCGTGACGGCGTCATAGCTGGGAACGACGGCATCCTTGATCTTCACCGTCGCGGCAGTGCCTGCCGGGGCTGGGACGATCTCATAAGGGATCGAGTTCTTGGTCAGGAAGGCGGTGGCGATGTCGCAGGACGTGGTGAATTTCGCCGTGCCCGTCGGATTGAACTGGAAATTGCAGTCGGCGGGATCAGCTGTCACCGTCGCGCGAATTTCCGCCTGCGCCTGAGCGAGAGCGGGGTTTCCGGCCCAGGTCAGCGCCTTGAACAGCGGGAAATAGGTGAGTGCGGCGAGCGCCAGACCCAGCATGATCACCGGCTTGCGGCCGATCTTGTCGGACAGCCAGCCGAACACCACGAAGAACAGGGTGCCGATGGCGAGCGATATCGCGACCATCACATTGGCGTCCTGCAGGTCGATCTTGAGCACGTTCTGCAGGAAGAACAGCGCATAGAACTGACCGGAATACCAGACGACGGCCTGACCCGCGACGGCGCCGAACAGCGCGAGCAACGCGATCTTGGCGTTCTTCCACTGGCCGAACGCTTCGGAGATCGGCGCCTTCGAGGTCTTGCCCTCTTCCTTCATCTTCTTGAAGGCGGGGGATTCGTTCATTTGCAGACGGATCCAAACGGACACGCCGAGCAGGGCGACCGAGATCAGGAAGGGAATGCGCCAGCCCCATTCCGCAAAAGCGTCGCGTCCGAGCAGGGACTGCACCCCGAGAATGACGAGCAGGGACAGGAATAGGCCGAGCGTCGCCGTAGTCTGGATCCAGGACGTGTAGAAGCCGCGGCGATCATCGGGCGCGTGTTCGGCGACATAGGTCGCGGCGCCGCCATATTCACCGCCAAGGGCAAGACCCTGCAATAGGCGTAGAATGATGAGAATGATGGGCGCGGCGATGCCGATCTGGGCCGATCCCGGCAGAAGGCCGACAATGAAGGTGGACACGCCCATGATCAGGATGGTGACCAGGAACGTGTATTTGCGACCGACGATATCGCCGAGCCGCCCGAACACCAGCGCGCCGAACGGACGCACCAGGAAGCCCGCCGCAAAAGCGAGCAGGACGAAGATATTGCGGGTCGCCTCGGGATAGGAATTGAAGAACGCCACCCCGATATAGGCTCCCAGCGAGCCGTAAAGATAAAAGTCGTACCATTCGAACACGGTGCCGAGAGAGGAGGCGAAGATAACCTTCTTTTCCTCTCGCGACATCGGCCGGCCGCGGCTGTGGTTCGCTGCGATATCCGCCATGTCTAGATCCTCCAGTCAGAACATGCCGGACAGCGCCTTTCCTCCAAGGCCTTCATCGACTGCCGGCGTAACCAGAAGGATGCCATGATGTCGCAGGCGCGGGCAGATGGGCTTTGGGATTATGACGAAAGTATTAGGTGCATTGCAAAACGCGCCGCAACCAAACGCAGGGAACGCTCGGCCCGACATGCCGGCTTGACTCCCGGCAAAAAGCCGCTAGAGGTGAGCGCCGAAAGGGAACCGCCCATGTCTGGCCATGCTCGAGCCTCGCTCCTGATGCGCCGTCCGGATCAACGATCCGGCGGACGGTCGCTTTTTTCTCCTGTTTGCAAAACCAGGGCCATCAAAACGAAGACGAAAACCGTCTGACGTTCCTGGCCCGCCGCTCTCTCCCCGGCTGAAGCCGGGAGCGGGAACCTGAGGCGATGTCTTGCGCTCCGGTTCCGATCCAGCAACCGGCGGAGAGAAAAGAAAGAGACGATCACAATGGGTTTCAAAGTCGCAATCGTAGGCGCCACCGGCAATGTCGGTCGCGAAATGCTCAATATTCTCGCCGAGCGCAACTTCCCGGCAGACGAAGTGGTGGCGCTCGCGTCGAGCCGCTCCTTCGGCACGGAAGTGTCCTACGGCGACAAGACGCTGGTGGTGAAGAACCTTGAAAATTACGATTTCGCGGGCACCGACATCTGCTTGATGTCGGCCGGCGGCGATGTGTCGAAGAAGTGGTCTCCGAAGATCGGCCAGCAGGGCTGCGTCGTCATCGACAACTCCTCGGCCTGGCGCTACGATTCGGAAGTGCCGCTGATCGTGCCGGAAGTGAACCCCGACGCGATCGCCGGCTTCCGCAAGAAGAACATCATCGCCAATCCGAATTGCTCGACTGCTCAGCTCGTCGTGGCGTTGAAGCCCCTGCATGACCGCGCCAAGATCAAGCGCGTCGTCGTCTCGACCTATCAGTCGGTCTCCGGCGCCGGCAAGGACGGTATGGACGAGCTGTTCAACCAGACCCGCGCCGTCTTCGTGGCCGATCCGATCGAGAACAAGAAGTTCACCAAGCGCATCGCCTTCAACGTCATTCCGCATATCGACGTCTTCATGGAAGACGGCTACACGAAGGAAGAATGGAAGGTGCTGGCTGAGACCAAGAAGATGCTCGACCCGGCCATCAAGGTCACCTGCACGGCCGTGCGCGTGCCGGTTTTCATCGGCCACTCTGAATCGGTCAATATCGAGTTCGAAAACGAGATCACCGCCGACGAAGCCCGCGACATCCTGCGCGAAGCGCCGGGTTGCCTGGTGATCGACAAGCATGAAAACGGCGGCTATGTGACTCCATACGAATGCGCCGGCGAAGACGCGACCTATATTTCGCGCATTCGCGAAGACGCCACCGTCGAGAACGGCCTCAACATCTGGGTCGTGTCGGACAATCTGCGCAAGGGTGCTGCCCTGAACGCCGTTCAAATCGCGGAACTTCTTATTAACCGTGGTTTGATAAAGGCCGCATAAGTAAAGTCTCACGAATATGTGACCCGGTATCGAACAGAAAGCCCCGCGGGAAACGTCATTCTCGCGGGGTTTCTTCTTGATGGCGGAGCCAGGAGACTTGTAACTAAATTAGACCGAATCGGCGCCTTTCGCGCCGTTCCGCTGGGTGAGGCTCTGATGATTTCGATTTCCAAGCAACTGGCTGCAGGCATGGCTGTCGCGGCATTTCTACTGACTGCCCCGGCGGCCGAGGCTGCCGCTTGCGGCAACACGTCCAAGGGCTTCGAAGCCTGGGTCGAGGCTTTCAAGACGGAAGCAGCCGGCCAGGGCGTAAGCGCCCGCACGCTGGACAAGGTCTTTTCGGCGGTCACCTACAGCCGCGCCACAATTCGCGCCGATCGCGGCCAGAAGAGCTTCAAGCTGAGCCTGGATGAATTCATGCGCAAGCGCGGCGCGACCACCATCGTCTCGCGCGGCAAGAAGATGCGCTCGGCCAACGCGGCCCTGTTCAATTCACTCGAAGCGCGCTACGGCGTGCCTGCCGGGCCGCTGATTGCGATCTGGGGTATGGAAACGGGTTTCGGCTCCTATCTGGGCAATGAACACACGCTGTCAGCAGTCTCCACCCTCGCCTACGACTGCCGCCGCTCGGCTTACTTCACGGACCAGCTCTATGCGGCGCTCACGCTGGTGGAACGCGGCGATCTTGCCATCAACGCCCGCGGCGCCGCCCATGGCGAGATCGGCCAGACCCAGTTCCTGCCGAAAAACGTGGTGACCTATGGCGTGGATGGCGATGGCGACGGCCATATCAATCTCGTCGGCTCGCGCGCCGACGCTCTCGCCTCGACCGCCAATTTCCTGCGCGGCCATGGCTGGAGCGCGGGCGCCGGCTATCAGCGGGGCGAGCCCAATTTCTCCGCCATTCAGGGCTGGAATGCGGCAAGCGTCTACCAGCAGGCGATCGCCATCATGGGCGCGCAGATCGACGGTCAGTAACCATCTGTCCTTTCGCGACGGCGAGGCGCAACCGCGTCGCCGTCGCTTGAAATCTTCAGGACGGCTGCTGATCCGCAGCTTTTTCGATCGCTTCGAGATCGGGCCGGATGAAATCGCCGGTTTCCTGGTTCATCACCCAGAGTTCGCCCGTGGAAATATCGAACCAGGCGCCATGCAGGCGAAGCTTCTGCTTGCCTTCCAGTATGGACACGCAGGGAAACGTCCGGAGATTGGCGATGGAATTGCGTATGGAGACGCGCTCCAGCGTGCGCTGCCGCTCAGCGGGCGTCATGAAGGTGTAGTGCTGCACTTCCTCCGCAGTCGGACGCAGCAAGTTCATCCATTTGCCAATGAAGTCGCCCGGCGACAGCGGCTCGCCGCCATAATTCAGCGCGGCGTGAATGCCGCCGCAACGACCATGCCCCATCACCACGATGTCGCGAATCTTGAGCGACTGCACCGCGAATTCCAGCGCCGCCGATGTGCCATGGTAATTCTCGTCCGGCGCATAGGGCGGCACGAGATTGGCGACATTGCGCACCACGAACAATTCGCCAGGCCCTGAATCGAAAATCGTCTCCGGCGCGGCGCGGGAATCGCAACAGGCGATGACCATGGTCGTCGGAGCCTGACCCTTTTCCGCCAGTTTGCGATAGCGGTCGGATTCACCGGAATAACGGCCACTCATGAAGGCGCTGTAGCCCTCTAGCAATTGCGAAGGAAACCCGGTCACGTCAATTCCTTTCATGATGTGCGTTTGCGCGCGGGATGCAGGAGATGACGCATCTGCACCATCGCCATTGGCGTCGAGAAACTGTGATGATCCTCCGCCAGCATCAGGTCTTGCGATCCACGCTTGACCGCCCGCGCCAGAATTTCGAACACCGACGCTGTGGCCATCTGCAAGGCGCGCTCGTCGCTGTCGCCCTTGATAAGGCGAGACAGAAACAGCGCGGCGGTGAGATCCCCGAGACCTTTCGGAGCATTGTCCACCAGGCGATGCTCGGCAAGCAGCGCATGACGTTCCGTAAGCAGCAGATTTCCCGTGCCGCCGGCCATCATGGCCACAGCCGACGTCACCAGCACGCGTCGTGGACCCAAAGACAACGCAGCTTCCAGCGCCTGGGCGTTGCTGTCCAGCGGCGCGCCAGCCAGCCAGCCGAGTTCGAAACGATTGGGGGTGGCGATATCCGCGATCGGAATCAACTGATCGCGGACGACCTCGGCGATCGCATCGGACACATAGAGCCGGTCCTCATCGCCGATGACGGGATCGCAGAGATAAAGCAGGCCGGGATTTCGAGCCTTAAGCCTGGCGACAAACTCGGCCGTCGCCCCCGCCTGGCTGGGGCTGGCGAAATATCCGGTGATGACGGCCCGAATCGAACTGGCGCGCTCGGAACGCGCGATGTCTTCCAGAATTTTCAAAAACGCGTCATCGTCAATGGCGCAACGCGTCGAAGGCCCATGTCCCGGATGCCAGGACAAGATTACCGTCGGCAAGGACAGGACCGGATGACCCGTCGCCTCCAGACTGAAAACGACGGCGCGATTGCCGACCGATCCCCGGACGACCTGGCTGGAAATGGCGACGATTTCCGCCGGCGCGTCATTCTCCATCACACTACCCCGCCTTTTCCTCGCCTTGATTGCCGCAGTGCAAGAGATTGTCAACCTTTTATGAATCACGCGGGCGGAAAGCCCAGCTTGAACGCTCCGCCCCGCCATGCCACGGTGAACTTATAAACATATGGCGCGACAGGATTGTCATGACGAGTGCGGAGACGACGCCGGCAAAGGCGGGACGGGCAGCCATTTTCGGATGGATGATGTTCGACTGGGCGGCGCAGCCGTTTTTCACCGTGGTCATCACCTTCATTTTCAGCCCTTATTTCGTGTCGCGCATGGTTCTGGACCCGGATCAGGGTCAGCAATATTGGAGCAATATCAATGTGATTTCCTCCGTGATCATCGCGCTCCTGGCGCCGGTCATGGGAGCTATCGCAGACGCCAGCGGCTACAAGAAGCGTTGGATCGCCGCCTTCGCCGTGGTGAAGATCCTGTCTCTGCTCCTTCTATGGCAGGCGGCGCCGGGCAGTTCGGTGCTCTTCATCGGCCTGTTGATCGTGTTTGCGTCGATCGCTGCGGAATTTTCGATCGTCTTCAACGATTCCATGATGCCGCGGCTTGTGGACAACGCCAATGCTGGCAAGATTTCCAATATCGCCTGGGGATTGGGCTATGCCGGTGGGCTGTTGTCGCTGTTTGCCGTGCTGTTTTTCATGGCGGGCTCGCCACAGACCGGCAAGACAATCATCGGGCTCGATCCGATTTTCGGCCTCGATCCAGCGCTAGGCGAGGATGCGCGGGTGACAGGTCCGCTGGCGGCGATCTGGTATCTCGTCTTCATCTTGCCGATGTTCCTGTTTACCCCCGATATCCGCAAGAGCATGCCGATCGGTCGCGCGGTCGGACAGGGGCTTCGCGAATTGCGCGGCGCGATCCGGTCGCTCGGCGAAAGAAAGCCTCTGCTGCGCTTCCTCATCGCCAGGATGATCTATCAGGACGGCGTCAACGGACTTCTGATCCTCGGCGGCGCCTATGGCGCGGCGATGTTCGGTTGGGAGACCACCGAGGTTGGGCTCTACGGCATCATGCTGGCGGTGGTGGCGATTTTCGGCTGCTGGGCCGCTGGCCATCTCGACGGAGCCTTCGGCTCCAAGAATGTCGTCATTCTCGGCCTGGTTCTGCTGCTGATCGCCACGATCGGCGATATTTCCACCACCCGCGACTTCACGCTGTTCGGCCTGATCCCGCTCGACCCCGGCGACACATCAGGGCTGTTCACCACGCAGGGCGAAAGGATCTATATCCTGTTCGGCCTATTGATCGGGCTGGCCTTCGGGCCGGTCCAGGCCTCCTCGCGCTCCTATATGTCGCGCAGTGTCGACGCCGAGGAAGCAGGCCGCTATTTCGGCCTTTACGCGCTGTCGGGCCGGGCGACCACCTTCATGGCGACGGGCCTGAACAGCCTGATGATCTGGGCGAGCGGCTCGGCCCGGGTCGGCATGGCGTCGCTGATTGTCTTCTTCGTCGTCGGCCTCGTTCTCCTGATCGCCACACCCTATCCGGCCCGAAACAAGGCGTGAAGTCATGACCTCCACCAAAGGTGGAGGTTTGAAACGCTGCGCTTGAACCGCTAGAAGCGGTTTTGCTATGTCTTAGTAGCTACGGTTAAAGAGG
>NZ_JARXVM010000031.1 GCF_029892285.1 Rhizobium sp. SG_E_25_P2 | reverse complement strand
ACCGGCAACGACATCCTCGATTACATCTCCAACAAGGAGGTGTTCCACTACGAGGACGGCTTCGTGTCGATCCCGCAGGGTCCGGGCCTCGGCGTGGAAGTGGACGAAGCCTATGTCATCGAACGCGCCAAGGAGGGCCATCGTTGGCGCAACCCGGTCTGGCGGCATGCCGACGGCAGCGTGGCGGAGTGGTGAGAATGAAGTGACGGGGGCCGAGAGGTCCCCTTCTCTTTATCACGCTCTACCGCAATATTTAAACATCGGACGAATCCGAAACCTGCGGCTGAATGTAGTGCGGACGGGTGACTTGAGGCTGTAAGAGCCTGTCATGTATTTGTCATATATCCTTCATATTGCTTACAAAAATACTATTCCCACATAAGAAGCGTGACATCTTCGCCACAGCCGTAGCGACAAGTCGTGTCACAAAAGTCGATGTTTGGGCTTGTGATATTTTGCCGTTTTGAAAGCTCGATAAAACCTGACCTCAGAGAACGGGGAACCGCTCTCATTTATCGGGGTGGTCAGGTCTCAGGGGATTGCCTTCAGGCGGCCTGACCGAAATTTAAAAGTTTGACTGGAGGTCAACATGTCTATCAAGAGCCTTCTCCTCGGCTCCGCCGCCGCTCTCGCGGTCGTTTCTGGCGCTCAGGCTGCCGACGCTGTCGTCGCCGCCGAGCCGGAACCCATGGAATATGTCAAGGTCTGCGACGCTTACGGCACCGGTTACTTCTACATCCCCGGCACCGAGACCTGCCTGAAGATCGGCGGCCGCGTTCGCTTCGACCTGAAGGCTGCCAATTCCTACAAGCTCGACAGCGACAATGGCTGGAACTCGCGTTCGCGCGGCGAAATTTACATGGACTCGGCTTCTGACACCGAATACGGCGCTCTGAAGACCAAGTTCGTTGGCCGCTTCGATTTCGACAACACCTATAACGACGGCACCCACACCACCACCAAGCTGATCCAGGCGAACATCTCGATCGCCGGCTTCCAGGTTGGCCTCGCCGACACGCTGTTCAGCTCGTTCACCGACTATGCTGGCGACATCATCAACGACGACGTGGTCTCCTACGGCCAGTTCGAAGTCAACCAGATCAACTACACCTACGACTCTGGCACCGGCTTCAAGGCTGCGGTCGCAGTTGAAGCTGACGACACCCTGAACGACGCTGAAACCAAGGTGGTCAACGGCGAAGACTACATCCCGAACGTCGTCGGCGGTCTCGGCTACAGCACTGACTCCTTCGGCGTGTCGGTCGTCGGCGGTTACGACGAGCGTCGTGATGAAGGCGCTGTCAAGGGTCGCGTTGATGGCGAATTCGGCGCTTTCTCGGCTTTCGTGATGGGCGCTTGGTCTTCCTCGGGCAAGAATGTCAACAACTTCGCTCCCGGCGATGGTTCGGGCGCTGCCTGGGGTGACTGGGCTGCCTGGGCCGGCGTTGGTTACAAGGTTGCCGATGACGTCAAGGTCAACGCTCAGATCGCCGGCACCGACAACGACACGCTTGCTGTCGCCGCCAACGTCAAGTGGAACCCGGTTTCTGGCCTCCTGATCCAGCCGGAAGTCACCTACACGTCGTTCGACAACAAGAACGCCGACGGCGACCAGTGGAACGGCATGATCCGCTTCCAGCGCACGTTCTAATCTCCTCGCGGAGATTCGAAGGGGGCCCTCGCGGCCCCCTTCTTTGTGTTTGGCGCCCGGAGCCGCCAAACTTGCATCTTTCGATCAAAGTCGATTAATCCGTTTGATCTGATCTGATTAAAGAAGTGGCGCTTCCGCCACGGTTTTGACGACCAAAGCTTAGCGAGCCCAGTAATGTGTCACTTTCATATTTTGTCTGCGGGCATCGCCGCGTAAGGTTTGTCTCGAAGGGGCAAGACACCTCGCTTCTTCGGATAAGGGGCGGTTGGGCGTGGTTTTTTTCGCGAAAGTGGCCCTGACCTAAAGATAACAACGAACTGGAGTTCACAACATGAACATCAAGAGCCTCCTTCTCGGCTCCGCAGCTGCTCTGGCGGTTGTTTCCGGCGCTCAGGCTGCCGACGCCGTGGTTGCCGCCGAGCCGGAACCCATGGAATATGTCAAGGTTTGCGACGCATTCGGCACCGGCTATTTCTACATCCCCGGCACCGAAACCTGCCTCAAGGTTGGTGGTCGCGTTCGTTTCGACGTTCAGGCTGCTGACTCCTACTCCGTCAAGAGCCAGGAAGGCTACAACACCCGCAGCCGCGGCGAAATCTACATGGATTCGGCTTCCGACACCGAATACGGCGCTCTGAAGACCCAGTTCATCGGCCGCTTCGATTTCGACGGCACCTACAACGATGGCCAGCACACCACCACCAAGCTGATCGCGGCGAACATCTCGATGGCCGGCTTCCAGGTTGGTCTCGCTGACTCCGTCTACAGCTCGTTCACCAACTATGCTGGCGACATCATCAACGACGACGTGATCTCCTACGGCGGTTTCGAAGTTAACCAGATCAACTACACCTACGATTCCGGCACCGGTTTCAAGGCTGTCGTGGCTGTTGAAGCCGATGACACCACCAACGCTGCTGGTAAGGTTGTCAACGGCAAGGACTACGTCCCGAACGTTGTTGCTGGCGCTGGCTACACCATGGGCTCCTTCGGCGTGACCGTCGTCGGCGGCTATGACGAGCGCGTTGAAGAAGGCGCTGTCAAGGCTCGCTTGGATGGCAATTTCGGCGCTGTTTCGGCCTTCGTGATGGGCGCTTGGAACTCGGGCGGCGTCAATGCCTACGCTCCTGGCGACCAGGTTGTTGGTTGGGGTGACTGGGCTGCTTGGGCTGGCGTTGGCTACAAGGCCGCCGACAACCTCGCCGCCAACCTGCAGGTCGCAGGCACCGACAACGACACGTTTGCTGCTGCCGCCAACCTCAAGTGGAACCCGGTTTCTGGTCTCCTGATCATGCCGGAAGTGACCTACACGAAGTGGGACAACAAGGTGGTCGACAACGACCAGTGGAACGGCATGCTCCGCTTCGAGCGCACGTTCTAATCCAATCCGGATTGTGGAAAGGGGGCTTCGGCCCCCTTTTTGCGTTTTATACTGACATTGCTTTTTCTTGCATATTTCGATCAAGCCTGATCAACCCGATTGATCCGCTCCGATTAAAGAAGTGGCGCTTCCGCCACGCGTGGGCCGTAGAAGCTTAGCGAGCACAGTAATTTCCGATTTTCATATTTTGTCTGCGGGCATCGCCGCGTAATGTTTGTCTCGAAGGGGCAAGACACATCGCTTCTTCGGACAAGGGGCGGTTGGGCGTGTTTTTTCCGTGATAGTGGCCCTGACCCAAAGATAACAACGAACTGGAGTTCACAACATGAACATCAAGAGCCTTCTTCTCGGCTCCGCAGCTGCTCTGGCGGTTGTTTCCGGCGCTCAGGCTGCCGACGCCGTGGTTGCCGCCGAGCCGGAACCCATGGAATATGTCAAGGTTTGCGACGCATTCGGCACCGGCTATTTCTACATCCCTGGCACCGAAACCTGCCTCAAGATTGGTGGCCGCGTTCGTTTCGACGTTCAGGCTGCTGACTCCTACTCCGTCAAGAGCCAAGAAGGCTACAACACCAAGTCGCGCGCAGAAATCTACATGGATTCGGCTTCCGACACCGAATACGGCGCTCTGAAGACGCAGTTCATCGGCCGCTTCGATTTCGATGGTACGGCCAACGATGGCACGCACACCACCACCAAGGTGATGGCGGCGAACATCTCGATGGCCGGCTTCCAGGTCGGTTTGGTTGACTCCGTCTACAGCTCGTTCACCAACTATGCTGGCGACATCATCAACGACGACGTGATCTCCTACGGTGTTCTCGAAGTCAACCAGATCAACTACACCTATGATTCCGGCACCGGTTTCAAGGCTGTGGTCGCAGTCGAAGCTGACGACACGGAAGTGACGCGTCGCCGCGCTGACGGGACGGAATATGATGTGGTCGTCAACGGCAAGGACTACGTCCCGAACGTCGTCGCTGGCGCTGGCTACACCATGGGCTCCTTCGGCGTGACCGTCGTCGGCGGCTATGACGAGCGCGTTGAAGAAGGCGCTGTCAAGGCTCGCTTGGACGGCAATTTCGGCGCTGTTTCGGCCTTCGTGATGGGCGCCTGGAACTCCGGCGGCGTTCATGCCTACGCTCCGGGCGACGGCTACGTTGGTTGGGGTGACTGGGCTGCTTGGGCTGGCGTTGGCTACAAGGCCGCCGACAACCTCGCCGCCAACCTGCAGGTCGCAGGCACCGACAACGACACGTTCGCTGCTGCCGCCAACCTCAAGTGGAACCCGGTTTCTGGTCTCCTGATCATGCCGGAAGTGACCTACACGAAGTGGGACAACAAGGTGGTCGACAACGACCAGTGGAACGGCATGCTCCGCTTCGAGCGCACGTTCTAATCCAATCCGGATTGGGGAAAGGGGGCTTCGGCCCCCTTTTTGCGTTTGTGGGCCGCCTGCGTGGCCAAGCGATTTAGGGTTTAGGGAATGGGTCGAGCCCGGCAAATCCCGGGACGAATGCCCCGACTTTGGTTCAAAAGTAATGTTGTGAAAATATCGGTGTGGTGAATGAAGTGGGTCGTCGTCGCCTTCAAGCCCAGAGGCTGCGGCAACGAATGCCTTTGGACGCACGCACACGGCATAATTCGCTGCGTGTGCCCGTGAACTATGCTGAAGAAATATGGTGCTGCCGAGTGGGATTGAACCACCGACCTCACCCTTACCAAGGGTGTGCTCTACCACTGAGCTACGGCAGCATGACCATGAAAACGCTTGATGTTTCAGCGTTTGAACCGAAGCGGCGCGTTCGTCGTCCGGTAGGCGGGCTATTGCCATAGTCTGGTGGGGCATGCAAGCGCCGATTTCCATTTTACGAAAGTTTTTTGGCGGGCTGGCTTCGGAAGCTTGGCGAATAGGCTTTTCCGCGTTACATCTTCGTCATGCAGAATGAAGATGATCACAAGGAAAAGCGCCGCCAGCCTGCGGCGCTGCGGCAGAAGCGTGAAGACAGGTTGAAGGCCGAGCTGCGCGCCAATCTCGCCAAGCGCAAGCTGCAGGCCCGCGCGCGCCGCCAAGGGGCCGAAGACGCCCGCCCAGGGGCGCTAATGTCAGGAGATGACGGCGACGCCGGTTGACCAGTCAGCACAGTCCAACGACGAAAGCGCATCGCCTCACTTTTCCCCCATTTGCGCGATTAACCGCCCTTGGCGGCGTTCCTTGAATGTCTGGGATCAATCCGCTAAAGGGGCCTAGGTTTTTTCGCGGGCGCGCAACAGGCGGCTCCGCAGGGGATAGGATTTCATGGATCGCATCAGGATCGTCGGCGGCAGGCCGCTCAATGGCGTCATTCCGATTTCGGGAGCGAAGAATGCGGCTCTGCCGCTGATGATCGCTTCGCTGATGACCAGCGACACGCTGACTTTGGAAAATGTGCCGCATCTCGCCGATGTCGAGCAGTTGATCCGCATTCTCGGCAACCACGGCGTCGACATTTCGGTGAATGGCCGCCGCGAGCATCAGGACGGCTCCTATGCGCGCACTGTGCATTTTACTTGCCGCACCGTCGCCGATGTCATCGCGCCCTATGAGCTTGTCTCCAAGATGCGCGCGAGCTTCTGGGTGATCGGCCCGCTTCTGGCGCGCGAAGGCAAGGCGCGGGTGTCGTTGCCCGGCGGTTGCGCCATCGGCACGCGGCCGGTCGATCTGTTCATCGAGGGCCTGCGGGCTCTCGGCGCAGAGATCGAGATCGATAGCGGCTATGTCAACGCCACTGCGCCCAAGGGCGGCCTTATCGGCGCACGCTACACGTTCCCCAAAGTGTCGGTCGGCGCCACGCATGTGATGCTGATGGCGGCAAGCCTGGCCCGTGGCGTCACCGTGATCGGCAATGCTGCGCGCGAGCCTGAAGTCGTCGACCTCGCCAATTGCCTGAACGCTATGGGCGCAAAGATTTCCGGCGCCGGCACCTCCACCATCACCATCGAGGGCGTCTCCGCTTTGTCGGGCGCGCGCCATCGCGTCATGCCTGATCGCATCGAGACTGGCACCTACGCCATGGCGGTCGCCATGGCCGGCGGCGATGTCGAGATCGTCGACACCAACCCCGCTTATCTCGAAACCGCGCTTGAGGCCATTCGCCGCGCCGGGGCCGAGATCACCATCACCGAACGCGGCATCCGCGTCGTGGGCCATGGCGGCGCCATCAAGCCGGTGGATATCGTCACCGATCCCTATCCGGGCTTCCCGACCGATCTGCAGGCGCAGTTCATGGGGTTGATGACGCGCGCCAATGGCGCGGCGCATATCACCGAGACGATCTTCGAAAATCGCTTCATGCATGTGCAGGAACTGGCCCGTCTCGGCGCCAAGATCACGCTCAACGGCCAGACGGCGCGTATCGAGGGCGTCGAGCGTCTCAAGGGCGCGCCTGTTATGGCCACTGATCTGCGCGCCTCCGTGTCGCTGGTCATCGCCGGTCTGGCCGCAGAAGGCGAAACCATGGTGTCGCGCGTCTATCATCTCGACCGCGGTTTCGAACGGCTTGAGGAAAAGCTCACGCGCTGCGGCGCTCTGGTCGAACGCATCAGCGATTGATGCGCTGGTTGCGAAGCGGGTGGGTCGCTCTTATCTGAGACAGTAAGAGAGGCCCGCCAAGGGATGCGGGCCGCAATGCTGGACAGACATCATGACACTGAAACTGCTCGCCCTTGACGAAGAAGACCTGACTGTGATCTCGGCGCAGATGCAGGACGCCGTGTTCAAGGTCGGCGACATCGATTTTAAGCCGCGCGCCGGCCATTTCATGCTGGCGGCCAACCGTTTTGCCTGGGAAGCCAGCGACCGCAACGAAAAGGGTTTCGAACGTCGGCGCGCCGCGCTCTGTTTCAAGCAGGTCAAGTCGGTCCGCTCGATTGGCTTTGACAGAAAAGCCTCCGACGCCGTTCTGTCGTTGCTCGCCATTCTGTTTGACAAGGAGGGGGAGGGCCCGGACGGTTCGGTCGAACTGGTGCTCTCCGGAGGCGGCTCGATTCTGCTTCATGTGGACTGTATCGAAGCGCAGCTTGCGGATACCGGCGGGGCATGGGAAACCGCTATGAAGCCCCGGCATCCCGGGGCGGCGTGATGCGTTTCAGCGCCGGTCTTGGCGCTGTGTGAAGAGGGGATTGCATTGGCGATTTGGCTGGACAGCAGCGATCAGGATTTCGAAACGCGGTTCGCCGCCTTCCTGACCACGAAACGGGAAGTCTCCGAGGATGTGAATGCGACCGTCAAAGCGATCATCGCCGACGTGATTGCGCGGGGCGACGAAGCGCTTGCGGACTATTCCCTGCGCTTCGACCAGCTCGATTTTGCGCAGGTTTCCATGCGGGTCGCTCGAGAAGAGCTCGACGCGGCCTATGCGGCAATCGAGCCGAAAGTGCGTGACGCCCTGCATCTGGCCGCCGAACGCATTGAAAAGCATCATCGCCGCCAATTGCCGAAGGACGATGTCTATGAGGACGCGCTCGGCGTCACGCTCGGCTCGCGCTGGACGGCCATCGAGGCCGTCGGCCTCTACGTTCCGGGCGGCAGCGCCAGCTATCCGAGCTCGGTGTTGATGAACGCCATTCCCGCCAAGGTCGCCGGCGTGCCCCGGCTGGTGATGGTCGTGCCGGCCATGCGCGGCGAGATCAATCCGGCTGTGCTGGCGGCCGCCAGGATTGCTGGCGTCGACGAAATCTATCGCATCGGCGGCGCCCAGGCGATTGCCGCGCTTGCTTACGGCACGGCGACCATTGCGCCGGTCGCCAAGGTCACTGGTCCCGGCAACGCCTATGTCGCCGCCGCCAAGCGGCAGGTGTTCGGAACCATCGGCATCGATATGATCGCTGGCCCCTCCGAAGTGCTGGTGATTGCCGACAAGGACAATGATCCCGACTGGATCGCCGCCGATCTTCTCGCCCAGGCCGAGCATGACACCGGCGCCCAGTCCATTCTCGTCACCGACAACGCAGACTTTGGCCGTGCCGTGATGGCGGCGGTCGAGCGTCAATTGAAGCGTCTCAGCCGCGCTGAGACGGCGGCGGCGTCGTGGCGCGATTTCGGCGCGGTCATTCTGATTGCGGATCTTGAGGCGTCTGTGCCGATCGCCGATCGCATCGCCGCCGAACATCTGGAAATCGCCACCGCCGATCCCGAGGCGCTGATGAACCGTATCCGCAATGCCGGCGCCTTCTTCCTGGGCCGGCATACGCCCGAAGTGATCGGAGACTATGTCGGCGGCTCCAACCATGTGCTGCCCACGGCGCGCTCGGCCCGCTTCTCATCCGGCCTTTCGGTGCTCGATTACATGAAGCGGTCCTCGATCCTGAAGCTCACGGCGGATCCGCTGCGGGTTCTCGCCCCGGCGGCCATCACTCTGGCGGAATGCGAAGGGCTTGACGCTCATGCGCGATCAGTGGCCATTCGTCTCAATCCCGAGGCATGACCGTGACGGGGGCGGGCGTGTTTCGGCTGTCGGATGTCATACTCGACGAATCGATCGGGCGATCCACGCCCGATGTCGAGCATGAGCGCGCGGTTGCGATCTTCGACCTGCTGGAAGAAAACAGCTTCCGCCCGGAAGGGCATGCCGGCGGACCTTACCGCCTGAAACTCTCGTTGATCGACCACAAGCTGGTCCTGGCGATCACCACGGCGGACGGGGAGGCGGTGGCGACGCATATCCTGTCGCTCACGCCGCTCAAGCGGATTATCAAAGACTATTTCATGATCTGCGAGAGCTATTACCAAGCGATCCGCTCCGCGTCTCCAAGCCAGATCGAAGCGATCGACATGGGCCGGCGCGGCATCCACAACGAAGGTTCGCAGACGCTTGAAGACCGGCTCAAGGGCAAGGTCGCCATCGATTTCGATACGGCGCGCCGCCTGTTCACGCTGGTCTGCGTTCTCTACTGGCGGGGTTGATCCGGATGGAGAGCGAAACCGCCGCGCCGCCGAGACAACCAGGCGCCGTGCTGTTCATGTGCGGCATGAACTCGATCCGCTCGCCGATGGCCGAAGCGATCGCCCGTCACTATCTGCCGCAGGTCTATGTCGCCTCTGCGGGCGTTCGCCGGGGCGACCGCGACCCATTCGTCGATATTGTGCTCGATGAAGTCGGTCTGTCGGTCGGCAAGCATCAGCCGCATCTTCTTGATGATCTCGAGGACGACTATTTCGACCTCATCGTGACGCTGGCGCCCGAAGCCCATCACGCGGCGCTGGATTTCACCCGCGCCTGGGCGGCGGACGTCACCTACTGGCCGACGCCCGATCCGACCGCGACTACGGGCTCGCGCGAACAGATCCTCGCCGCGTATCGCGAGGTGCGGGACCATCTCACCCGGCTGATCCGGGAGAGGCTTGCGGTCAAAACTCCGGCCCCGGGCTAAAAGCGTCCTCCATTCTTGCTTCACAGGCGTTTTCAGCCTAAAAACCGCCGCCCGGACTGTTCACAAAGCCCAAGCTTTTGTGTAGGTTCCGCGCCAATTCAAAGGGGGCGAGCCGAAGGCCGCCCGCCAAACAATCTAGGAACACACCCAAATATGGCGAAAGAAGAAGTACTGGAATTTCCGGGCGTCGTGACCGAATTGCTCCCGAACGCCACCTTCCGCGTGAAGCTGGAAAACGAGCATGAGATCATAGCCCACACGGCCGGCCGCATGCGCAAGAACCGTATTCGCGTTCTCGCGGGCGACAAGGTCCTGGTGGAAATGACGCCTTACGACCTCACCAAGGGCCGCATCACCTACCGCTTCAAGTAAGCGCCTGCTGCGAGGGAGACGCCCGTCATGCTCAAGCAGCGGCTGATATTGGCGTCCGGCTCGCCGCGCCGCCTCGACCTTCTGGCGCAGGCGGGCATCACGCCCGATCGTCTTTTGCCGATGGATCTCGATGAAACCCCCAAACGCGCCGAGCATCCCCGATCGCTGGCGCGTCGGCTCGCGCATGAAAAGGCGGAAGCCGCCTTTCAGGCCGTTCATACCGATCCCGCCTGGGCGGGCAGCTACATCCTCGCCGCCGATACCGTGGTGGCGGTTGGCCGCCGCATCCTGGGCAAGCCCGATTATGTCGAAGAGGCCTCGGCCTCGCTTCACCTCCTGTCGGGACGCAGCCATTGGGTCTATACCGGGCTGTGCCTGATCACGCCGGCTGGCCAGGCGCGGATCAAGGTCGTCGAGACCAAGGTGCGCTTCAAGCGGCTGACGTCGCAAGAAATCATGGCCTATATCGATTCCGGCGAATGGCGCGGCAAAGCGGGCGGCTACGCCATCCAGGGCTTCGCCGGAAGTTTCGTGCAGAAAATGGCCGGCTCCTACTCAGGCGTCGTCGGTCTGCCGCTTTACGAGACGGCGCAATTGCTGATCGGCGAGGGCTACGAGTTTCAGGAAAAGTGGCGCGAGGGCGCGCCATGACCGCATCCAACGTGGCCCCTTTACGCAAGGCGCGTCCTTGCCCTGAATGCAACAGGCCGTCGACGCGCGATTCCTACCCCTTCTGTTCCGAGCGTTGCCGTAACCTAGACCTGTCGCGCTGGCTCTCGGGTTCCTACGCTATTCCTGTGGCCGAAGATGAATCCAAAGCAGAGGAAGACTACCGGCGCCCCCGGAGCGATGAAGGCTGAAAAGCCCAGTTTTTCAAGGCACTTACGAAAAACTGAAAAAAAACTGTCACAGGGGTTGCGCCCAAAAAATTAGGTGTTATAACCCCGCTCGTTCCGGAGATAACCAAGCTCCGGCGGAGACGAAAAGCCTCCGAACAGCATGTTGCCCGGGTAGCTCAGTTGGTAGAGCAGCGGATTGAAAATCCGCGTGTCACTGGTTCGATTCCGGTCCCGGGCACCACTTAAGCCTCTGAAATCGCTGGTTTTTACAATGAGTGCTTTGAGGCGCTCCGCGCTGGATTTAAGCTAGCGCATGTCTAGCACACTGCGTAAAATTCCTGTTTGATATCAATGTGCTTCGTGCCGCGCTCAAAACCGCGTTAGCACAGAATTAGCGCAGGCGTGCTACCAACGTAACAGTTCGGAGCCAGCCATGTTGAAGCGAAACACCCAGCCTTTCACCCTCTTTAAACGTCCCGGCGGGACAGTCTGGTCGGTTCGGTTTTCGGCTGGCGGAAAGCAGATCAGGAAGAGCCTGGGGACTGAGGACGAAGGCGAGGCTTACCGCAAGGCGTACGAGCTTTGGGGCGAGGCCAGCTATCGGGTAAAAAACGGCATTTCCGCTGTCGAGCGACCTTTCTCCGAAGTGGCGGAAGAATTCATCAAGCTCATCGAATTGGAGAGCGAGCGCGGTGAGCGGAGCCAATATCACCCCCGAGATTTTCCTCCGGTGATCCGGCGCTATCTAATTGGTTTTTTCGGCGATAAGCCAATCGAGACGATTCGTGAGCCGGATCTGGAGCGATATCTGGAATGGCGTCGGCAATATTGGGTGACCGGGCCCGGAAAAGATATTCAGTACATCCGTTTCGAGCGCAACGGCAAAATCATGCGCCGTCCAGCTGGCCATGAAGTTCCCTCCATCAGTCGACAACGCGGCGAACTGGTGATCGTCAGAGCCTTGTTTCAGCAGGCTTTGAAGTGGGGATATACAGGCAAGGTGGAGGTTCCAGATCTCAAGGTCCGCCGACGTAACGACAATCGCCGCCCAAGCTTTACGCCTGAAGAGTTCGAAAAACTCCTCTCGGTCAGTTTGAGCCGCATTTATCCCAGTCTGGATGGAAAGATCATCCATGGCCGCGACGGCCGCATGTGGCGGCAATTTCGTCAAAATAGTCATGTCATGTCGGAGCGACTAAAGCTCCATGCCTATATCGAGATCGGCGCGGGCACGGGTATGCGGCCAACCGAAATGAAGAACCTGAATTGGCGGCACGTGATCGGCTTCAGGTCAACGATCAACGACGCACTCAAGGACCGCGATGTTCGGTTTCAGGTTCAGGGGAAGGGCAAGCATGGCAAGCTTGTGCCCCATATCGGTGTCATTTCCTGGCTTGACGTGCTCTGGGACCGATTCAAATCAGAAGTCGGTCGCGAACCCGACGACAGCGACCCCGTTTTCGCAAATGCCGATGGCAGCAGAATTCAATCGTTCAAGAAGGGCTTTTCAGAGCTTCTAAAGGCTTGTGATCTGCATAAGGATTTTCGTGACGTTGCGAGAACGACCTATTCGCTGCGGCACTATTACATTTCTGAAATGATAGCGGGCGGGGCCGACATTTACGATATCGCCCGCAATACTCGCACCTCCATTGCAATGATCGACAAGCATTACGGGCAGGTCGATGTCGAACGCCTGAAAGACAAACTGCGGCCGCAAAACACACGATTGTAACCTCGGCCATTATTGAGCGCGTCGGTCTGTTCGCCAATTCGCGCGGCGCATACGACGTCATCAACTCTTTTGTCGCTCTTTTTCCAAAAGGTCTTATTGTTTCGTTATCGAAACGATACTGGGAAAGGATCACAGCATGTCTCATCTCAAGGCTCTCAAGTTGACGTCGGCGGCTCCAATTCGCGCTTCTGCCGATCCGGTTGTGCGTGCGCGGGAAAAGATGATTGCCGCGCTGGCCGAACAGCGGCAGATGGCCGAGGCGAAAATCGCGGGTCAGCATTTCGCGCCCACGCACATGGTTCGCCGCAAGAACGCCGAAGGTCAGCGCGTCGAGGTCGAGACGCTGAAGCGGGTTCGTCCGGCCTGGTTCGCGGATGGGTCTGGCAAGGTCTTCTTCGGCCTGCGCTACGCTGGCAAGGCCATCGAATTCGCCAAGGACAAGAACGCGGTCGAGGTTGGTGAACTCGGTGCGCTGCCTGGCGTAATCGATACGCTCGTGGAAGCGATCCGCGCCGGCGAGCTTGATGCGCAGCTGACGGCGGCAGCCGTGGCGCGTGGACAGATGCTCCGCAAGGCTGGTTGATCCTGGCTCAATTTCCGACGCTATTAGGAACCCGAGAGATGGATGTCATCTTTCGGGTGTCCTGCATCTCGTGCGACGCCTGTGAAGATGCTGGCCGCCATTGTGTTGGCAGCCCCGTTCGCCTCTTCGTCGAAGATCACCCAGCCGTGGCCACTTGATCTAGCCCAACGGACATAGCCTCACGCACCGCCAGTTCCGCCATGGCGAGTGCCGCCTCGCGCGTCGCAGCGGCGGCGATGAAGCGGCCATTGTGGCAAAAACTCGCACCCTCTACGCCGCAAGCGGCCTCCAGATCGCGATTGGTCAGTCCAGCCCACGCTGCAGGCAGATTTGCCCGCAGCTCAAATCCCTCGTCCGCGCGTCGGATGCCGGTCAGGCACCAATCCTTGTCGCGGGGGTGAACAACAAACAGCAGATGATCAGCGCCCGCCTTCACGACGGCGGAACGGAAGGGCATTCCCATAGGGAGTTCCAGAATACGCCGTTGGCCCGCATCCTCTATAGCCTTTTGCACCAGCGCCTCGGCCCGCAATTTTGCGGCGCTTTGGGCAATCCTTGCCTCAACGAAACTACGCGCAATGGCGAGGGCGTTTTGGAATGCGCGATCTTCGGCATCCGTGCCTACCTCGTCGAAAACGGGTTTCAGGGTTTCCAGCAGAGACGGTAACGTCAGCCCTGCCAGCGGCCCTGCGATGGAGGGGCTGAGCGCGCCATTGTCCATAAGATCGATCGGCAACACAAAGCTGGCATCGAACGAGGCGTGCAGGATGTCGATATGCGCTTCAGGAAGGTTTGAAGCGGCAAGATAGTCGCGGCCAAAATGCTTCCAGATCAATCCGAACGAACTATAGGGTTGTCCATCCTCGCGCAGCGGAGCGCCGCGTTGATGGTG
Organism: Rhizobium sp. SG_E_25_P2; assembly: GCF_029892285.1. Taxonomy (GTDB): domain Bacteria; phylum Pseudomonadota; class Alphaproteobacteria; order Rhizobiales; family Rhizobiaceae; genus Rhizobium_E. The sequence continues at coordinate 296 of NZ_JARXVM010000031.1, read as the reverse complement.
ATCGAAGATCTGCGCGGCAGCGTCATAGACGCCGCCCACATCGTAGATGATCCGGTCTGCACCGGGTGTGATCCATTCCGGCGCTCTGCTCCGGATCAGGCGAGCCTGCGGGAAAAGCCGGGTCAGGATAACGCTGGACAGCAGTTCGTCGGCATGGAAACCACCGGAATGGGTAACAAGGAAATTCGGGATCATATGGTGATGCGCCTGTTGTTCGCGGTGATGCCGCTTGCGGTTGGCGCCAGATAGCCTGTGTTCGCTTTCATCTCAAGCCGCCATTCATCCCAGTCATGTTG
>NZ_JARXVM010000030.1 GCF_029892285.1 Rhizobium sp. SG_E_25_P2 | reverse complement strand
GCAAACACTCTCATCACACAAAACCGCCCCTGGTCCCCAAACGCCCCTTGACTTCAAACACAGATGCTCATCCCCCTGCCGGGACCTTCTCCCCGCGCCTGCGGGGAGAAGGAGGATGTGGCAATGACGGCGCTCCATCGCCCTTCTCCCCGCAGGCGCGGGGAGAAGGTGGCGGCAGCCGGATGAGGGGCGGAGCACGCCGTCAAGGACACTCAGAAAAAACTGCCTTTGGCGCTGCGCTCAGCCCGCCATCCCCCTGACCAATTCCCTGATCCGCGCCGCCGTCTCGTCCGTCACCGGATTATAGACGATCAGTCCGAGGTCCGGCCGGCCATCCACTGCAAAGCTCGAATATTCCAGTTCGATCAATCCCAGTCTGGGATGGTTGAGCCGCTTGGCGCCGTCGCCATGCGGCAAGAGCGAGGCGTCGGCCCACATCTCGGCGAAATCGGGGCTGAGCGCCGAAAGTTCCTCCACCAAGCGCGTGATCTCAGCGGAAGCGCCGGCCCGGGTCGCATCAGCCCGAAAGGCGGCGACCACGCCGCTCGCCATCGCCCGCCAGTCGGTCTGCTTGGCGCGGATGTCGGGATTGGAGAAGATCAGCCGCAGCAGATTGCGCCCGTCGGGCGGCAGTCTGGCGTAATCGGTCAGCACGAGCGCCGCCGCCCGGTTCCAGGCCAGCACCTCCCAGGTGGCGGTGCGCACGATCGCCGGGCTGACCTCCAACGCGTCGATCAGCCGCTGCAGACGTGGGGATACGCCTTCGGGCGCGCGGTAATGCGCCGGCGGCGGATGGCCGAGACCCAGAATGAACAGATGCTCGCGCTCCGGCTCGGTCAGCAGCATCCCCCGGGCGATGCGGTCGAGCACGTCGGCGGAGGGCGGGCCGCCGCGGCCCTGTTCGAGCCAGGTGTACCAGGCGGGGCTGATATGGGCGCGCTGCGCCACTTCCTCGCGCCTGAGCCCGGGCGTGCGCCGCCGGCTCGACGTGAAGCCGAAGCTTGCGGGATCGCGGCGGGCGCGCAGGTCCCTGAGAAAACGTCCCAGCGCATTGTTCTCGTCCATCGCCTGATCCTGTGAAGCATTATAATAGGATAAGCTACCGGCTTTAACACGATAGATCTCCTGTTTACGCCCTCGGCAGCAACAAGCAAGGAGACATTTCATGCGCATCTTCCTCACCGGCGCCAGCGGATTCATCGGCTCCCACATCATTGCCGAACTCATCGCCTCCGGCCATCAGGTGCTCGGCCTCGTCCGCTCCGAGGCCAGCGCCGCCAAGGTCGCCGCTCTCGGCGCGGAGATCCATCATGGCGGCATCGACGATCTCGACAGCCTGCGGGCTGGCGCGGCGGCCTGCGACGCCGTTATTCACACCGCCTTCGACCATGATTTCGCCCATTTCGCCGACAGTTGCGCCCGCGACCACAAGGCCATCCTGGCGCTCGGAGAGGCGCTGGTTGGTTCGGACAGGCCGCTGCTGATCACCTCGGCCGTCGGGGTCGGAAAACCGGGGCCGGGAGAAAAGGCCAATGAGGACATGTTCGATCCCAATTATCCCAATCCGCGCATCGCCTCCGAACTGGCCGGGCGCGAGCTGCTCGATCGCGGCGTCAAGGTGCTGGTCATGCGCCTGTCGCAGATTCATGACCGCCGCAGCCAGGGGCTGATCACCCCGCTGATTGATCTGGCGGTGGAGAAAGGCGTCGTCGCCTATGTCGGCGACGGCGCGGTCGACTGGTGCGCCTGCCCGGTCGACGATACAGCCCGGCTCTATCGCCTGGCGATCGAAAAGGGCGTCGCCGGCGGCCGCTATCACGCGGTGGCCGAAGAGGCTGTGTCGCTGCGCGCCATCGCCGAAACGCTGGCCGAACGTCTGGGTCTACAGGCGATCTCGATCGCGCCGGAAGACGCCGCCCGCCATTTCGGCTGGCTCGCCCATTTCGTGACGCTGAACATGCCCGCCTCCAGCACGCTCACCCGCGCGCGGCTGGGATGGGCGCCGGAAGGCCCCGGACTGCTTGAGGATCTGGCCAAGCTGGAGGGATATGCCTGAGGCTTCAGGCGCGATCCAAACTCTCAGGAATGCGGGCGATGACTTTGATCTCAAAATCGAATCCCGCCAGCCAGGTCACCCCGAGCGCCGTCCAGTTGGGGTAGGGCGCTTTGGGAAACACCTCCTGCTTCACCGCCATGATGGTGGCGAACTGCCGTTCGGGATCGGTGTGGAAGCTGGTGACGTCAATGATGTCGTCCAGGGTGCAGCCGGCGGCGGCCAGCGTGTCGCGGAGATTGCCAAAGGCCAGCCGCACCTGGCTTTCGAAATCCGGCTCGGGCGAGCCGTCGGCCCGGCTGCCCACCTGGCCCGAAACGAACAACAGGTCGCCGGAGCGGATGGCGGCGCTATAGCCATGCGCCTGGTAAAGCGCGTGGCGGTTTGCCGGGAAGATGGGTTCCGGTCTGGTCATCGGATCTCTCCTGTTTGAAAGCCGGCTGCGGGCTTCCGCTCGGGCCTTCCGCTTGATATACGTTGCGTATGTAAAATTAGGCGACATACGCGACGTATGTCAATCAAAAACATACGTCGCGTATGTGAAATGGAGCGGCATGGCCAAAAAACGCAGCGAAAGCATGGAGGAAAACCGGGCCCGGCTGCTCGCCGCCGCCCGCAAGGCCTTTGCGGAAAAAGGCTATATGGCCGCCTCCATGGATGATTTTACCGCCGAGGCCGGGCTGACGCGCGGCGCGCTCTATCACGCCTTCGGCGACAAGCGCGGCCTGTTCGCCGCCGTGGTCGATCAGGTGGATTCCGAAATGGCGGCGCGCGCCCGGGCGATTGCCGCCCAGGCCGATGATGGCTGGCAGGCGCTGCTTGCGGAAGCCGCCGCCTATATCGAAATGGCGCTCGATCCCGATGTGCAACGCATCGTGCTGCTGGATGGCCCCGCCGTGCTGGGCGATCCCTCGCAATGGCCGAGCCAGAGCAGTTGCCTGATCGAGACCCGCCATGCGGTGGCGGCGCTGATGACGGAGGGTGTGCTCAAATCCGTCGACCCTGACGCCGCCGCCCGCCTGTTGACCGGCGCGGCCCTCAACGCCGCCCTCTGGGTCGCCGCCAGCCCGGCGCCGGATATGGCGCTGCCCAAGGCGGTCGCCGCGTTTCGGGCGCTCGCCGAGGGCCTGCGGGCGACGGGCGGCGCGTGAACCGGAATTTATCGTTCGGATTCACTCGACATTTACCATTCCCCTTAAGCAAGCCTTTTCCGCGAACCTCTATGATTCGTCCTGAATCCGAGGACGCGCGCCATGAACACAGTTTCAAACCGGCAAGACTTCGCCCAGCAGGTGATCATCCAGCTCCTGCGTATGGGGCTTGAGGTGACGCCGGTCAGTTTCGAGCTGATGCATGAGGTGCTTTCGGGCGACAATCCCGATCTCCGCCAGCAATTCATCACCCTCGGCAAGCATGTGACGGCAGAGGATGTCGAGCGGCTGGCGCGGAATTTTCTGCCGCATCATTTCGGCCATTCGGCGCTCGACAGTTCCGCCTCATTGTTTTCGGAGGAATTGCAGGGGTTTCAGGATGCGCTGTCCAACGGTCAGGAGGCGCTCAGCGCCTATGCCACGGTGCTCACTCAGGCCAGCGAGCAGTTTTCCCGCGCCGATCCGCGCGATTCCATCGCCATCCGCCGCGCCATCGATCATGTCAGCCAGGCCACCGCCGCCCAGAAGGTCGCCACCAACAGGATGATGCGGTCGGTCAGCGAGCGGATCGAGACGGTCAAGGCCATTCGCCATACGATCGACCAGTCCGAACGCGCCAAATTCACCGACGGCCCCACCGCGCTCGGCAATCGCCGCGCCTTCAATCGGCGGCTGGGCGAAATCTTCCATGGCGATCGCGGCATCGACGGCTATACGCTGATCCTCTGCCGCATCTCTGGCCTCGAACAGTTCGACCGGCCGGAACTTGCCAAGGCGCGCGCCTATTTCCTCGCCCGTTTCGGCGGCTTCGCCCGCAAATTGCTGAAAGGCCGCGAAGGCGGCTACTGGCTGGGCCAGCCGCATCTCGCCTTCATCGTGTTCGGCACGGAAGAGAGCTATGTCGCGGGCGTCACCCGCCGCCTGCATGAGGCGATCGCCGAGATCGTCGGCGCGCTGCGCCATTCCATCGCCACCGCGCCGGTGCTCACAGGTCATTACGGCTGCGCCGCCTCGAGCGGCGCCGGCGCCCCACCCGAACTGCTCGGCCACGCGATCACCGCGCTCGAAACCTCGACGCTGCATCGCGACGGAACCCCGGTGTTCTACGGCGCCCGCGCTGCAGTGAGCAGCGACAGCCGGAACTATGCGCTGTATGGCCGGGCCCGGATGTTTTGACGGCCGCCGCGCTCAGGCGGTCTCCTTGCGGAAGGCGGGCAGGCAGGCGGCGACGATGATCACCGCGCCGGCGATGGTGAATGCCGAAGGGCTTTCGCGAAACAGCAGATAGCCGAACAGCGCCCCCCAGACCAGACCGGTATATTCCAACAGGCCCAGCCGCCCGACGCGTGAATTGGCGTAGGCCCAGGAAATGCACAGATGCGCCGCCGTGCCGGTCACGCCCACCAGCGCCAGCACCGGCCAGTGCCAGGTTTCCACCGGCTGCCAGACCATGATCATCGGCCCTGCCGTCACCAGCGCGCCGATGGTGACCGGCAGCATAACCAGCGTCGGAACGGGGTCCTTGGCGCCCTGCTTGCGGGTCAGCACCATCGACAGCGCGTAAAAGCCCGCCGTGGCGATGGCTGCGACAAAGCCCAGCATTTCAAACGCCTTGTTCTCGTCCAGCCTGTGTCCCTGGGCGATCACGAACACGCCGGCCAGCCCCATCAGCATGGCGGCCACGGTCGACAGCCGCAGCTTTTCCCCCAGCAGCGCCCAGGAAAACAGGCCGAGAAACAGCGGCGACAGGAAGCTGAGCGCGATGGCGTCGATGAGCGGCAGCCGGGCGAGCGCGAAGAAGAAACAGGTTCCGGCGAGCAGAATGCAGGCGGCGCGCGGCAGGCTGCGCAGCACTTCCGCAGCGGTCGGCGCACGCCCGACCGTCAGCATGTAATAGACGATCGCGGCCATCGCCCCCGCCGCATAGCGCATGCCGGAAGACTGCGCCAGCGGATAGGTGGTGGCGATCACCTTCATCATCGCGTCCAGCAGCGAAAACAATCCGACGCCGAGAGCGGCGGCGAACACGGGCTTGAGCGAGGCGTCGGTGCGCATGAAAAGGGCTTTCTGTAAGGCGGATTGGGATCTGGGCCGAAACGGTCGGCGAATCCGGTCAAAGATAGATATGCCCGCACTCTATCCACGCTGCCGGGCCGCGGGAAGAGCGATCGCATCAGTCTGACAGGTTAGACCACGCCCGCCAGAGCGTTTTCAATAAAGCCGGTCTTGGCCTCAGTGTAGCCCTCGCGATCCCGGCCATACTCAGCCGCCAGCCTCTGCTTGAGCGCGCCATAGGCGGCGGCGAGATCGGGGTTCGCCCTGAGCCGGTCGCGAAACAACAGATGCCGGCGCAGTTCGGCGGAATCTGAGGCGCAGACATAGAGATGATGCCGGGCAAGACCGGGCGGCGGCGCGAAGGCGCGCCGGCCGGCGACGCCTTTTTCGCCCTGATCCGCATAGCCGATCGCTGAAAGCCGGGCGATTGCTGCGGGCAGGGCGGTGTCGTCGGCAATGACCGCGTCGATATCGATGATAGGTTTGGCCGCCAGACCCGGAACAGAGGTGCTGCCGACATGCTCCACCGCCGTCGCGATCGGACCGAGCGCGGCTTCGATGCGCCGCCGAAGCGCATCAAAAATCACCGGCCAGGCTGGATCATAGGGAACGATGATCACCGGCTCGGCTGTCACGCGCCGCCCTCCCGCATCGTCGCCAGCAGGCGGCGCCCGCCGTCGTCGAGATGGCGGCGAAGTGTGGCGACCGCTGTTTCGACGTCGCCCCTGCGGCAGGCGTCGAGCATGGCGCGATGTTCGGCCTGCGATTGCGCCTGATGGTCGAGCCCGGTCAGCAGCCTGCGCACATAGCGTTCGGCGCCCGCATGCTGGCCGGCGATGAGATCGAGAAGCCGCGCATTGCCGCAAGCAGCGCAGAGCGCCAGATGAAACCGGCTGTTGAGCGCGCCGATGCGGGCGGGGTCGCGCTCCGCCTCCAGTCGCGCCAGCGCCGCTTCGGCCTCGTCGATATCGGCTGCGCTCAGGCGTGGGCAGGAGAGCGTCAACGCCTCGCCTTCGAGCAGCGCGCGCAGCGCATAGATCTCGCGGATCGCGTCGGGATCGAAAGGCGCAACCACGGCGCCGCGGGTCGGATGGATCTCGATCAGCGCCTCGCTTTCAAGCCGCCTCAAGGCGTCGCGCGCCGGCATGCGCGATACGCCATGGCGCGCCGCAAGCTCGTCCTGGCGGATGATCTCGCCGCCGGTGAGCCGACCCGACAGGATGTCTTCGCGCAGACTGTCGGCGATATCGTCGGCGGCGGTGCGCGGCGGGGCGGCGCGCCGGCCGGCAAGACCGGGCTCGGCAAATGGCGGCATCTTCGGCAAAAGTCAGGCCTCCATAGTTTCGCCGCATCTCGCTTCGATGTATCTCGTATACGAGTATACGAGTATACAGACTCATGGGCAAGACAAGGGATGGGACGATGACGGACAAACAGGGCGGATTGCGGATCGGCGTGCTCTATGGCGGACGCTCCAGCGAGCATGACGTGTCGCTGCGCTCTGGGACCAATGTGGTGAGAGCGCTCATGCGCTCAGGCTATGAGCCCGCGCCGATCTTCGTCGCCCGCGACGGCCGTTTCCGGCTGGGCGAGGACCTTGGCGGCGAAACGCTGACGGCGCCGGAGAGCGGGGCGGAACTGTGCCTGCCGCCCGGCGGCCGCGGACGTCTGGTGGCGCTCGGCGCCGAGGGCGCGCGCGAGCTTCCGGCGCTGGATGCGCTATTTCCGGTGCTGCATGGTCTGCATGGCGAGGACGGCTCGATGCAGGGGCTCGCCGATATCGCCTGCCTGCCGCTGGTCGGCTGCGGGTTGCTGGGCTCGGCTGCGGCCATCGACAAGGCCGTCGCCAAGCGGTTGCTCAGCGAAAGCGGCCTGCCGGTCGCCCGCGACATGACCCTGCGGCGCGGCGAACCGGTCGATTTCGGCGCCGTGACGGCTGCGCTGGGCGCGCCCGTCTTCGTCAAGCCGGCCCGGCAGGGCTCGTCCGTCGGCGTCGGCAAGGCGGCGAACGCGGCCGAATTCGACGCCGCGCTGGCGGAAGCCTTCCGTCATGACGAGATCGTGTTGGTGGAGGAATTCGTCGCCGGCCGCGAAATCGAATTCAGCGTTCTGGAGACGGAGAAGGGCGACGTCATCGTCTCCAGTCCCGGCGAGATCGCGCCGGCGGCGAGCCACGGTTTCTACACCTATGACGCCAAATATCTCGACCCGGATGGCGCTGCGCTGATCGCGCCCGCACGACTTCCTGATGATGTGGAGGATGTGATGCGCCATACGGCGCGCGCCGCCTTCCGCTCGCTCGGTTGCGACGGCATGGCGCGGGTGGATTTCTTCCTGCGCGCCAATGGCTCCTTCGTGATCAACGAAGTCAACACGATGCCGGGTTTCACCGATATCAGCATGTATGCCCGCGCCTTCGCCGCCAGCGGCCTCGCTTATGACGATCTCGTCGATCGCCTGGTCCGCCACGGCCTGGCCCGCTTTCGGCGCTGAAGATACGCGTCAAACTTCCTCCGCCCGCGAAAACCTCGCGGGCGCGTCGCGCGCTGCAAGCAGTGACTATTGCTTGCGCGTGTCGTCGTCTTCGCGAATGGCGTCCTCATGGTACCAGCTGCCGCCGCTTTCCATGATCACCACCTTGGGAAGACCGGCGCCGAGACGCGGATCGCGAATGTTTCTCTTGGGGAACTGGTAGATTTTCGCCGATTCCCGGATCATGCCCGTTGTCATGCTACTGCCTCGCTTTCCTCCATCAACCCCGTAAGGGTTCGGATCTTGGTTGTAACAGAAACTTCACATGTTTGCACACAAAAACAGCATAACGCCCAAAAATTTATCAGAGTCTGACTGGTTCCTGAGCTTGTTGCGGCGCTTTTCTAATCGGCCTCTCAATTTCCGCTAAAATTTGAGCAGAAACGCCGCGCGGGGGCCGTGAGTTCCGCCAGTATCTCGCAAAAAGCTTAATTGAATGGCGCAAAACGCCGCATTTTCGCGGTTTGCGAGCATGCGCCGGCAAACTGGCACGGAACATGCATTCATGTTTCCGAGCCCCGGGAGAGCCGGAGGATCAGAACTACGGTTGCGCCAGGATGCGCGCAGTCACTTTACGAGAGATGGACATGACAAAGTATAAGCTCGAGTATATCTGGTTGGATGGCTACAAGCCGGTTCCGAATCTGCGCGGCAAGACGCAGGTCAAGGAATTCGCAGAATTCCCGACGCTCGAACAGCTCCCGCTCTGGGGCTTCGACGGTTCTTCCACGATGCAGGCCGAAGGTCATTCTTCGGATTGCGTGCTGAAGCCCGTCGCCATTTATCCCGATCCGGCCCGCACCAACGGCGCTCTCGTGATGTGCGAAGTCATGATGCCGGACGGCGTCACCCCGCACGCTTCCAACAGCCGCGCCACGATCCTTGACGATTCCGACACCTGGTTCGGTTTCGAGCAGGAATACTTCCTCTACCAGAACGGCCGTCCGCTGGGCTTCCCGGAAAATGGCTACCCCGCTCCGCAGGGTCCCTATTACACCGGCGTCGGCTATTCGAATGTCGGCGACATCGCCCGCGAAATCGTCGAAGAACATCTCGACCTTTGCCTGGACGCTGGCATCAACCATGAAGGCATCAACGCCGAAGTGGCCAAGGGCCAGTGGGAATTCCAGATTTTCGGCAAGGGCTCCAAGAAGGCCGCCGATGAAATCTGGATCGCGCGCTACCTGCTGCTCCGCCTCTGCGAAAAGTATGCGGTCGACGTCGAATTCCATTGCAAGCCGCTCGGCGACACCGACTGGAACGGTTCGGGCATGCATTGCAACTTCTCCACCAAGTTCATGCGCGAAGTCGGCGGCAAGGCCTATTTCGAAGAGCTCATGGCCGCTTTCGCCAAGAACTGGAAGGAACATATCGACGTCTACGGTCCGGACAACCATCTGCGCCTGACCGGCAAGCACGAGACCGCTCCGTGGAACAAGTTCTCCTGGGGCGTGGCCGACCGCGGCGCCTCCATCCGCGTGCCGCACTCCTTCGTCAAGAACGACTATAAGGGCTATCTGGAAGATCGCCGCCCCAACTCGCAGGGCTGCCCCTACCAGATCGCTTCCCAGGTTCTGAAGACGATCTCGGAAGTGTCGCTGGAAGCCTCCGCCGCCGCCTGATCGGCGCGCCGGATCTGATTTGCGAAACGCCAGCCCTCGCGGCTGGCGTTTTTGCGTTTTGGGGGCATGGCCCCGCGACCCTCGGTCGCCTTTGATGGATGCCGAACTCCGCCCTTCAAAACCAGATCTCCCCGCGCTATCATCAAGCGAGAAGGGAGCCGCCGCATGAAACCGTCCGATCGTCTCAACGCGCACCGCCAAGCCATCCGCGACACCATCAGCCGCTTCAACGCCGCCAATCCGCGCGTCTTCGGCTCGGTCGCGCGGGGCGAGGACCGCGAGGACAGCGACCTCGACATTCTGGTGGATGACCTCGCCGGCTCGACGCTTCTGACGCTCGGCGGTCTCCAGGATGCTCTGGAGCGGCTTCTCGAAGGAACATCCATTCATCTCGTGACGCCAGGCGATATTCCCGTCGATGTGAGCCCTCGAATCTTCCGTGAGGCTCGGCCGATATGATGGCTGATGGCGTGCGCCGCCCCTCATCCCCCTGCGGGGACCTTCTCCCCGTAACACGGGGAGAAGGAGGATGGCGCGCCGGCCTTGCCACAATCGCCCTTCTCCCCGCATGCGCCGGGAGAAGGTGGCGGCAGCCGGATGAGGGGCGGCGCACGCCGTCAACCATAAAGCCGCTTCTATAGCGCTATTGAAACACTTCCCCATTCTCGCCTAAGGACCCTCCCATTGCCCCAGATCCTCCCCATCCGCCCGCTGACCGCAGACTCCTTCGCGCCCTTTGGCCAGGTCATCGAAGCCACCCCCGCCAAAATGCGCCTGATCAATGGCGGAACCACCGAGCGGCATCACGGACTCGGCCGCGCCGAAGCTTTGGGCGAGGGGGCGGAGGTGATCCTCAACATCTTCCGCGGCCAGCCGCGCCAGCTTCCCTATACGGTCGACATGATGGAGCGGCATCCCCAGGGCAGCCAGAGTTTCCAGCCGCTCTCGGGCAAGCCCTGGCTGGTGGTGGTGGCGGAGGATGAGGGCGGCGGGCCGGGCGTACCGCATGTTTTCCTCGCTCGCGGTGATCAGGGCGTCAATTATCCCGCCGGCCTCTGGCACCACCCTCTGATGGCGCTCGGCGGGATTTGCGACTTTCTCGTGGTTGACAGGCAGGGGCCGGGCGGTAACCTTGAGGAATATTTTTATCAAACCCCCTTTGTAATCCCGGAGATTTCTTGATGGCAGGCCTTACCACCCATGTTCTGGACACCGCGCTCGGCCTTCCCGCCAAGGGCGTGATGATCGATGTCTTCCGGATCCAGGACGAGGTGCGCGAATATCTCAAGACCGTGCGGACCAATGCCGACGGCCGCATCGATGGCGGTCCGATCCTGTCGGAGGAACAGCTCACCCGCGGCCAGTATGAGCTGGTGTTTCATGCCGGCGCCTATCTGAAGATGACCGGCCAGAAGCTGCCGGATCTGCTGTTCCTTGATATCATCCCGCTGCGTTTCGGCGTCGCCGATCCAAAACTGCATTATCACGTGCCGCTGCTGCTGTCGCCGTTCGGCTACTCCACCTATCGGGGTTCGTGATGCGTTTCGCCGTCATCGCCGATATTCATGGCAATGCGCTGGCGCTTGAGGCGGTGCTCGCCGACATCGACGCGCAGGGCGTGTCCGACATCCTCAATCTCGGCGACCATCTTTCCGGGCCGCTGGAGGCGGCGCGGACCGCCGATCTCATTCTGGCCCGCGACATGGTGTCGGTGTCGGGCAATCACGACCGTTATCTGCGCGGCGATCCCGCCGCGCTGCACGAATGGGAAGCCGATTGTTACCGCGAACTGACGCCTGCCCATCACGCCTGGCTCGCCAGCCTGCCGTTTTCGCGCGTCTGGAAGGATGATGTCTTTCTCTGCCACGCCACGCCGCGCGAGGATAATCACTACTGGCTGGAGACCGTCTCGCCCGAGGGTGTTGTGCATGCCCGGCCGCTCGCTGAGGTCGAGGCCATGGCCGAAGGCGTCAGCCAGTCGCTGATCCTGTGCGGCCACACCCATATTGCCCGCACTGTGCGGCTTTCCGACGGCCGCCTGATCGTCAATCCCGGCTCGATTGGCTGCCCGGCCTATGAGGACGATCTGCCCTATTACCACAAGGTGGAGGCGGGGGCGCCGCACGCCGCTTACGCGGTGATCGAAAGGACCGCCCATGGCTGGACGGTCGAGTTTCGCCTGGTCGCCTATGACAGCGCCGCCGCCGCCGCCATCGCCAGCGCCAGGAACCGCCCGCAATGGGCGCGCGCCATCGCTACTGGCCGCTGCTGACCATACGGCGCCCGGGGCTGGTAAAATAAAATAAAACCGCAATAATCGCTAAAGTTAAGGTGCCGGTGATTCGCGGCCTTGCGACGCCTGGGCGGCACTTTGACGCTTCAACAACTTCACTATACTTTCGGGGACGCACTGATGGCGAAGCAAATTACCGGCAATCGGACAGCCGGCTATGTGGCGGGCTTGTCCAACGAGACCTACACCCTTGTCGAAAGCGCTTCGATTTCCATCGCGGCGTCGAACGCCGGCATCAGCGCCGGAGCCGGCGTCAACAATATCAACGTCAACATTTTCGGCGATATTTCGGCGTCGTCCGCAGCCGTGAGCCTGCTCGGCTCCAACTCGTCCGTGCGGATCGGCGCGGAAGCGCTGATCAGCGGCGGCAACGGCGTCGTTCTCGATGGCGGCAATAGCGACGCGTCGGTACGGGGCGTGATCGTCGCCGAACAATATGGCGTCCGTTTCGGCGGAAACTCCAACGAGGTGGAAAATCGCGGCGTCATCCACGCCCTGGCCACCGACGGAGCGGGCTTTTTCGGAGACGGCAACGGCAATATCTTCACCAACCAGGCGGCAGGCGTGATCCGCGCCAGCTACGGCGTCATCGATTCGCCTGACGCCGACAATGTCTCCAGCATCATCAATCGCGGTACGATCATCTCTGACACCTATTCGATCTTTTCGGAGGGCGGCGACACTCAGGTCGTCAACAGCGGCGTTCTGATCGGCAATGTCTCGCTTGGGGCGGGCGACGACAGTTTCAATGGCGTTGGCGGCGAATTGACCGGCAAGCTGCTGACCGGCGCCGGCGATGATATGCTGACGACCGATAGCGCCCGGCTCAAGATGGTCGAACTCGCCGGCCAAGGCTCCGACACCGTGCGCGCCAAGGTCAGTTATACGCTGGGAACCAATATCGAACAGCTGATCCTGTTCGGCTCCGAGACCATCAACGGCAACGGCAACGGCCTGGCCAATGTGCTGCGCGGCAACGAGGCCGCCAACAGGATCAAGGGCCTGGCTGGCGCCGATCAGCTTTACGGCAATGGCGGCGACGATATCCTGACCGGCGGAAAGGCGGCGGACATATTCCACTTCGCCTCCGGCGACGGCAAGGACACGATCATGGATTACCGCGACGAAACGGACCGTATCGACGTCAGCGAATGGACCGGGATCACCGATATCGCGGATCTCAGGAACAATCACGCCGTCAATCAGGGCGCGGATTTGCTGCTGTCGTTGGGCTCGGACCAGATCCTGATCAAGAACATGCAGAAGGCGCAAATGGACGGGGCCGACTTCGTGTTCTGAACCCGTCGCCCATCAACGAAAAATGCGCGCCTTTCGAATGGAAAGGCGCGCATGACGTGAAGCAGGCAGGATCGGCCGAAGCCGGTCAGAAGCGGTAGGTGAGACCGCCGCCGATCAGCCAGGGATCGAGCTTGGCGGTGCCCTTGACGTCGGCGCCGCCGACCGTGGCTTCGTAATCAGGGCGCAGGAAGATCTTCTTCACATCGGCGTTCACGCCCCAATGCTCGTCGATCATATAGTCGAAGCCGGCCTGCAGGGCCACGCCGAAGGCGTTCTTGACCTTGAGGTCGGTTGCCGCGCCGGTGGCGTCCTGGTTGTAGAAGATCGTGTAGTTGACGCCTGCGCCAACATAGGGCTGGAACGCGCCGAAATTGGTGAAGTGATATTGGGCGGTCAGCGTCGGCGGCAGGATCCAGGTGTCGCCGAGCTTGCCGAGGCTGCCGATCGAGCCGTCGCCATGGATCGACGATTGGGTGGTGCCGAGGATCAATTCCGCCGAAATATTCTTGGTGAAGTAATAGGTGATGTCGAGTTCCGGGATCACGCTGTCGGTATAGCTGAGGTCGGAGCCGGAAATGCCGTCGACGTCGCCGGAATCGGTCGGCAGCACGCCGAGGGCGCGAAGGCGGACCTGCCAGGGGCTGAAGGCGGCGGCGACATCGGCCTGGGCTTCCGGCGCGACTTCAGGGGCGGCGGTGAGATCCGCGGCCTTGGCCGGCATGCCGGAAAGCAGGGTTGCCGCGGCGAGGGCGGCCATCAGCGGCGCGATGTGTGCGTGGGACATGGTTCTTTTCCTTCCGTTGCGAGGGGTCCGCGCCAGACGCCCCAGGGCGGGCCCGCATCGTGTGTCACATCCGCACTATCTCCCCGCCGATCCCCCTTTCTTTGCGCTAGATCAATATATTAGACAACGCTAAACGCGTCTGGGGAGATCTTGTTTGATGTTGCGAAATTGCAACTTTCTGGATTGACGCTCGTCAAGAATTGCGCAGCGCGACCCATCCTGCGGTCATGTTCCGATGTCGATTCAGGCTCGGTTAACCATCTTCCTCAACGCGATGGCAATGTGAGTCTGTCATGGTGACAGCAGACTTGGAATCGACCCGCAGGACGCCCGACAGCGCCCGCCGGTCACGACGAAAATCCGAAAAATCCCCCACCCGACGCGCTTCACGCCGGACAAGAGATCCTTTTTCATGAGGATGAGACCATGACATTCGTGCTTGCCCTGTTCGCCAGCCTGATTTCGGCGATGTTCATCGCCACCTTCGCGTCGTCGGTGATCGCCTCCTCGCGCGAAGCCCGCGACGAGCGGGAGCATCGCCGCCTGCGCGTGTTCTGAAACACCTCCCAAGACCTGGAGCTCCCGCCTGCTAGGGGCGGAAGCTTCCCAACCTTTCTGTCGGCTTTTTACTTTTGCATCGCAAAACTGTCGTAGTGCCGATGTAGAGGATGAGCGAAGCCTTCGGACTTCATTTCTGACCGGCGCCGTCCATGGCATTCCCTGCCCATGGGCGGCGTTTTTGGTTTTGGGGCGCAGGCATCGCGCGAAGCCTGTCAGGCGAAGGGCAGGGGCTGCTTTGCTCCACGCCCGGGTCATTATTCGCCGTCCCAGTCCTCCCCGTCCTTGAAATTAAAGCGTGAATGTTTGTTCGGCCCAGGCCGCGAACTCTTCGAGGCGTTCGAGCGCTCTTTCTGCCTCCATCCGTGTTTTTAGCCTCGCTCCATATTGCACTTCATCCTTTTGTTCGAGAAGCGCGCGCAGATTGGTCACCTGCTTGGCGGGCAATTGGTTTCCCAGCGCCGCTTTCAAAAGGCTGATCACCGCCTGATGGTTGCCTTGATTGATTTCGCCGCGAAACTTGGCTGTCAATGCATCCGAATACGCGATTGCGCAGTTGATGATCGTCGACATCGACGGATTGCCGATATCATCAGGGTCGGCGACGGCGTTGCTGTTGCGGGCGTCCTTGAGATAGCTGCGGGCAATCAGCAGCCTGGCCCTTGCAAACGCCTCGTCTTTCTTCGTCGTCGGTCCGGTTCTAACCATGACAGCCTCCAGCGACCTGGATTGCATCTTCAGGACGATTTCCAGACAGGACGATCGCTTCCGATTTGACGCTGATCCACCAGGGATCCGCGCTGTTTTCCAATCGCCCGACATCTGCGAAATCCATTCCGACGACATTGGGGGTGAATGCATAGGTTTCGGACACAGATATCAACGCTTGCCGCAAACGCTCTATTACCGAGGCGAGATCATTCGTCTCGACGATGGCGCCGATATCGAAATCGCTATCCGGCCGATCCTCGCCGCGAGCGACGCTGCCGTAGTAGAACAGGCTGAATATCGGCAGACCTGAGGAGCACTGGCGCACGCAGCCTAGAATTTCTGAAAATCGGTCGTTTTCCGCCTTGAACAGATGCGACAGCGTGGCGAAAAAGTAGTTTTCGGTATTCAGACGATACAGTCGCGATCGTCCAGTTCCGGATGGTGAAACGATCCCCAGGGAAACCAGATCGATCAGGGCTTTTCTCACACTTTCTTGCACGAGCCTACTCTGGCGGACAATCTCGCTGGCGGCTAGCATGCCGCCATGGAGAGAAAGCACCCGCAACACCCGAATGTTTGAGTCGACGCCAAGGAGATAGGTCAAGGGGCGCCGTATCGCGCTTTCTCGGGATGATCTGGCCATTTGATCCTCGCTTGCTCCCAAGCTACTGCCCAGAAAACCAGGTACCTAGTTTTAAAACTAAATACCTGGTTCAAAGAGAAAAGTCAAAGCGTGCCGTGCGGCTTAAAGCGTGTCGCGATCTTTCGTATTCGCTCGCTTCTTTGTCTGGGTCGGGGAAACACCGCGCCAGCAATGCCAGGGGCTATTAATCAGACCTCATATGACGGGATCAATTTTGACATCCGACTGAGAGAGAACCGCAGTTGGACGAAAAGGCCGCATGAAGATTTTCGACGACCCCGGAAGCCAAAAAGCGACCGGCCTTCAGGGATGTCAGCAAATCGGCCGCCGGTGTGCCAAGAAATCCTTGACAGATGCTCTCGTCACCGCAGCGCCCTGGCCGTGTCCGAGGTCACCCCGCCGCCCGCTTTTGCGCAGCGTTGAAGCGTTGCGGCGCGGCGCCATTGCCGTTGGCGGCGCTTTCCTCCGCCTGGCCATCCGTATAGGCGTCGGCGCGGATCCACACGCCGACGCGGTCGGCGCATTCGTCCGCGTCGAGCCCTGCGACCACGCTCTCGGCTCGCGTGCCCGCGCCGGCGTTTTCCGAAAGATGCGGATAGAATTGCGTCAGCGCGAAGCGGGTTTCGCCATCATGCAGGCCGAGCGCCATGAGCGCGGTGGCCAGTTGCAATCCCGATAGATCGAGCATGATGCGGTTGGTGAGCCAGACGCTCGAGCCCAGGCAGTGGGCCAGCATGCGGGAAAAGGCTTTGGCTTCGCGCAGTCGGGCAAAGCGCATCAACAGCGCCTCTTCGCGCTCAGCGGCGGCGTCGTCGCTCTCCTCGTTGCGGGTCAGCGCGTCGCGCGCCACCAGCGATTTCAGCGTCCGGCGCAGGTCTTCCTCGCGGACGCCGCGGCTTTGGCCGGGTTCGGTCGTCACGAGTTCGGCTGGCTGGGGCGCGGCGTCGGCGCGCGGCTTGGCGGAGCGGTCCGGCAGGCCCTGATGCAGGGCCACCAGCGCATCGACCACTTTCACGGAGAGATTGGGCCGGGCGGCGATGGCCTTGGCGTGGTCGCGGCCCTTCAGTCGGGCGGCGGCGATCAGCAATTCGTCGTCGAGCGTGGGGGAGGCGGCCAGAAACAGCGCGGCCACCCCGATCGGTTGGGTTGCCAGGAACCAGGCGACGCTGCGCGGCACATGCGGCGAACGCGCCAGCGCTGCGGCGGCGTTGCGCTGCGCCTCATGGCTAGAGGCGCGGAACACCGGCTCGAACAGTTCGGAAAATTGCCTGACGTCGTTGCGTCCGGGATGCGTCATGGCCTCGAAGCTCGACACGGTGGCCATCAGCACGACATCCTTGGTCCGCGTCAGCGGCGGACCCTCCAAATCACGAAATCCGTCAGACACCTGGGCGCCCTCTACGCAATACTGTCCCATTTCGAAAACACTACCGGCAAACAGTTTACAGGCCGTTAACCATCGGCCGCCGGCAGGCGCGCAAAGCCGCGATTGCAAGATCTGGCTTGGGCGTTGGCTCAGTCCGCGCAAGCTTCGCCGTCTATATCCGGATCTATTGCGAACCGAGAGATTGTAACAATGACGATACAAATGTGGCAAAGCGGGGTTCTGTTAGGCGGCGCAGGTCTCGATGGTCAAACGATCAGGATCGCCGACACGCGCACCGCCGCCGAGTTTCTGCTGTCCGGCTGGGCGCGGGATCGAAAGGATGCCTATCTGCGCGCCGTGCGCGCCTGCGCCCAGGCGTTGAAGGGACAGATCCCGCATTCCACCGCTGCTGCGACCTTTGTCAGCGCCGCCGTGGAGGCGCGTTATGAGATCAATGTCTTCGACGCTTTCTGGGACGATTTCGACGCCGAAATCTCCCGCGCCGCCGAGGAATTGATCGCCGCCGATTTTCCCTATTGGGCGTATGGCGACGCGGTCGAGGCCGCCCGCGCCTGATCGCCTATTTTTGGGGCGTGAGACCAGTTCTGTCGCAGTCTTGCGGCGCTTGGTCCGCTTCATCCAGGCTTGTTCTCCCGTGAGCATTTCTGGGAGCAATTTCGCGCAAGCTTAAATAGCTATCCTGCATGGAAATAGCCAATGGGGTAGCTCCATGATCAATGGATTGTGGAAGATGGGCGTCGTTCTGCATGATCGACGCTCGGGAAAAGAGGTCGCGAAAATCCGGACGACGCGTGAGGCGGGCGAGTTTCTGCTCGACAAATGGTCCGGCGAACGCTGCGCTTCCTATCAGAAGGCAGTGGTGTCCTGCGTATCGGCCATGCGCGGCGAGAGCCTGCACGAAAGCGCCGCCACCGCCTTTATCAGCGCCGTCATCCAGGCCAATTACGGCTTCAACTTCTTCGAAGCCTATTGGGACGTGTTCGATCTGGAGATCTCCCGGGCCGCCGACGCTGTCTTCCAGGAGGATTATACGTTCTGGACAGCACAGCAGAAGCAGGGCCCCAGCCTGGCTGCAAACGCCTCTCACTGACGCCGATATCATCAAGGACAACAGCAGCCGGCGCGTCATCGCGCCGGCTGCTTGTTTTTGCCGCGGCTGCGCGCCAAAATCGCCAAAGCGAGGTTTCGCCGTGGCGTTGACGGGCATGTGAAAACCAACCCGTTGAAATCATTTGTGCGTATTTTAAGCCGGTGTTAACTATGCCATGGTGTGATCGCAAATCATAAGGTCGCGTTAACCTTCGCGATCCATCGTGTATCTCGTGGAACTAAAAAGCACTTCGGACGTCTCGAAAACGACCGGAGCGGCTGATGAAAGGAGAAAGGCGCATATGTCCCGAGCCTCGCGGCGACGGAAAGCGCCAGCCCGACACGGCAGGATGAGATCATTCCCAGTTCATCCGTCTCGATCCATCTGATGGAGAAGAGAATGGCAGAAGTGATTAGACTGGACACCTGGCTGGCCAAACAGCCAAAACGCATGCGGGAACAACCCGTTGAAGCGCGCATCCTGCTGTTCACCGGCGTGCGCTACGAGCGTTGGACCGATGCGACAGACCACCCGCGCAAGCGCCGAAGCGGCTCCAAGGCCAAGAAGCACTGAGCGGATTTCAACGACCGGCCGAGGCCGCGCCTGAGCGCGCCGACCCCGATCGTGCGGCTTGCAGGATCCTGGCCTCCGCGCCATGGACCGAGACCTGCGGCGCAGTCGCCGCCCGCTTGTGACCCTCCCGCGCTTTGCCCGCGCCACGCCATGGACAGCGCGCCGAAAACGCGGCACATAGGCCCCGCATCGAGACGGGAGCCACACCATGCAGACATCCGAAATCGTGATCAGTGACGACGTCGCCGGAGAATGGCGCGTTCCCGTTCTCACCTTCGAGGGGTCTGACCCCAAGGCGCCTCGCGTCTATATCCAGGCCGCTCTGCATGCCGGCGAATTGCCCGGCGTCGCAGCCCTGCACGCTTTCATCCCCGCGCTCCGTACAGCCGAAAGCGAAGGCCGTCTGCTTGGCGATGTGGTGATCGTTCCGAAATGCAATCCCATCGGCGCCGGCCAATGGCTGCATGGCGAATTGCAGGGCCGCTTCGAGATCGCCAGCCGCACGAATTTCAACCGCGACTATCCGCTGATCGCGCTTAAAGACCGCGCTTCCCTGCTCGACGGCATCGAAGCGCGGCCTGCCGCCGACCAGCTCAAGCGCCACCTGCTGCATCTTGCCCTCGGCGCCGATCTGGTGCTCGATCTGCATTGCGACGACGAAAGCCAGCTCTACGCCTATCTCGAAGCCTCCTTCTGGCCCGAGGCGATCGATCTCGCCGAAAGTTTCGGCCTTGAGGCCGTGCTTCTCTCCGACGGCGGCTCGACCGCATTCGAGGAAGCCGTCACCCATGCCTGGAAGGCCGGCGATCTCGGCGCCCGCGCCGCCTGGCATGAAGGCCGCATTTCGCTGACCATGGAATTCCGCGGGCTTCGCGACGTCCGCCCCGATCTCGCCGCCAAGGACGCCGAGGGCCTGATGGCCTTCCTGCAGCGCCGCAACGTCGTCTCGGGCGAGCCCGTGCGCCATGAAGCCTTCACCGGCCCCGTCGCCGGCCTCGACTATGTGCAGATGATCGATGCGCCGAAAGCCGGCACGGTGCTGTTCGAAAAAACCTTCGGCGATCAGGTGAGAGCGGGCGACCGCCTGGCTGCGATCATCCCCACCCCCGGCTTCCCGGAGAACGACGTGGCCATCCTCGCCCCGGTTGAGGGAACCATCGTCACCCGCGTCGCCGCCCGCTTCGTCCGCCGCGGCGACAATCTGATGAAAATCGCCTCAACCGCGCTGTCCAACAAGCCCCGCAAGCCGGGCGGGGCGCTGGAGGATTGAGGGTGCGGGGCGAGTTGAACGTCTGCGGCCAAGATATCCAGGTCAATGAATTTGGCTATTGAGCGTAAGACGCCCAGCATCAGACGTACGCAAAATGGAAATCAAGTATGTGTTCTTTTCAGCCTAAATCGAAATTTATGTTGAAGTCGCTGCGATCAATATTTTTGGCCTTAAAGTCGAGTAGAGTGACTTCACTGTTTTCAAAATGAAGGACCGTGTCCTTTCCTATCTGTTCAATCTTCATATGTATATACATTGATTTATTTGTAAATAATCGATCCTGAACATTTCCAGCATCATCAAAGTCGGCGACGGTAGCTCGTTTGAAGTGGCTATCGAGGTAAAACTGATCTGAACCCTCGCCTCCATAAAATATGTCTGCGCCTCCTTGGGCAAAGAAAAAATCGTCCCCGCCTTTTCCGTAAAGGCGATCATTTTTATCGTGACCCATCAAGACATCGTCCTCGTCAGATCCTACCATCACATCTGCGCCCACAGCAAAAACATAGTCAAAAGCCTTTTGGCCGTCGTGATCATAGTAGAAATTAAAGACGCTGCTCTTTATGGAGAGGTTGCGGGCATCGACCAGAAGATCCCCGTCATTGCCGTAGAGACGCATCGCTGTAATTGTGCCCCCTGCGAGTTCCCCCTTTTTGAAGGCGAATCCTTTTCCATCTATCTCGACGTGATCGCGACTTTCATTTCCAAAAAAAATGGTCGTTTCATCATGGTGTCCGAGTTTAAACCGATCTTCGTCTTGAAAAAGGGTCGATGGAAGATAACCAGAAAATACTTTTATCTTTCCCATTGGCTTACCTGAAACATAGAGTTCTGGATACTGAGGCTAAGGCTTATGCAGACGATCCGGCACTCGTTTACACATCTGAAATTTGTGTAAACCGGACAGTGTCAGCGCACGGCTAACACATTCTTTGGTGCAAGAAAATGGTCCGATGAAATCCTCTCATTCCCTATCGCTCCACCGTCACCGTCCACAATGTCGGGCGTCCGCCGACATAGCTATGCGATTGCGGGATCAGCGGCGCGAGACCGGGCCTGTCGAAAGCACCGGTCAGGCCGCAGTGTCTTAGCGCAAAATCCTCCGCATCGAGCGCGCAGACGAGCTTGGTTGAGGCAGTTTTATCTGCTGCGGCTGTCTTCAGCCATATTGCTGTGCAAAATCAAAGTCAGCCTTATTAATATCATCAGCTTTAAAATCCAGCAGCGTCACGTCGTGTTTGTCGAAATGCAGCACCGTGTCGTGGCCGACTTGCTTTATCTTCATGTTTTTATACATGCTATAGCTGACGATCATTGTGTCCTGAACCGTGCCGGTGTCGTCAAAATCGGCGATCACAGCGTCGTCGAATATTCGGTAGTTGAAGTAGAAGCGGTCGTCTCCGACCCCGCCATGTAGGGTGTCGGTGCCGAACTGCGCGTAAAGACCGTCGTCTCCGCCCTTTCCAAACAGCACGTCATCGTCATCGTCGCCCGCCACCATGTCGTCGCCTGACGACCCGATGACGGTGTCCTTGCCCAGGGAATGGACGTAATCAAAGGCCCCGGCCCCATCGCGATCATAGTAAAAGCTGAATACGTCGCTCTTGATGCTGATATTGCGGGCGCTGAGGGTGATGTCGCCCTCCTTGTCGTAGATCTGCATGGCGGTGATGATGCCACCAACCAGTTCGCCCTTGCTGTAGGCGAAATCCTTGCCCTGGATCTCGACATGCGCGCCGCGCTTGTCGGAAAACTGCATCTCGTCTGCGTCGTGTTCGCGCAGCCGGAAGCTGGCTTTGTCGAGGAAATTGCTCGAGGGGAAAAAGCCCTGATACAGTTTGATCTTACCCATACATGTGTCTCGCTGATACGGTCATGAACTCAATTTGACGCGTCTGCCCTCAATCGGGAAAGGGCGCGTCCTTGCAGTGGCTAGTGAGATATGATTCTCATCTAGCAACCGCTTCATGATAGGCGGACTGCTACTTTTACGAAACTCCTAAAAGCCCATTTGGTTGTATTTGAGCAATGCTTCATCTTTCGACGAGGCCCCCTCACAACCACCCCCGCCGCTTGAAATACAGAAACGGCAGCGCCGCGGACGCGATCATCAGCATGATCGCCCAGGGATAGCCGAGGCTCCATTGCAGCTCCGGCATCAGCTGGAAATTCATGCCATAGACCGAGGCCACCAGCGTCGGCGGCAAAAACACCACCGAGGCGACGGTAAAGATCTTGATGATCTGGTTCTGCTCGAGATTGATCAGTCCCAGTGTGGCGTCGAGCAGGAAGTTGATCTTGCCGGACAGAAAAGCGGCGTGGTCGCCGAGCGAGGTGGCGTCGCGGCCGAGCAGCTTGATCATCTGGCGGGCTTCCTTGCCGCTTTTGCGGCCGGGATTTTCGGTGGCGGCGTGATAGGCGACGAGCCGCGTCATCGACACCAGGCTTTCGCGGATGCCGGAGAGAAAATCGCCCTTCTGCCCCAACTGCTCGATCAGCGACTGCAGGTCCTGCTGCTTCTTGTTGGAGCGCGCCGCTTTCGCCCGGAAGATGTTGCGCGAAATGCCGTCGATCTCGTTGCCGATCCGCTCCAGCACGTCGGCCATGCGGTCGACCATCGCCTCGATCAGGCCGAGCATCACCAGTTCGGCGTTCTGAAAGCTCTGGCCATTGCCGCGCACGGCGCGGGCGGCGAAGGCGGCGAAGGGCCGGCTTTCGCCATAGCGCAGCGTCGCCAGCGCGCCATCGGTGAGAATGAAAGTCACCGCCGTCTTCATCGGCTCATCGCCATCAAGATTGGTCAGCGCCGTCATGGTCATGAATTCCGCGCCGTTCTCCTGGTAGAGACGGGCGGACAGCTCGATATCCTCCATTTCGTCGCGGCTCGGCAGTGTCACGCCGAGCGAGGCTTCGACATGCCGGCTCTCGGCCGGCGAGGGATCGACGAGATCATACCAGATCACGGCCGGCTGGGTCTCTGCAGCGAGGATGGTTTCAGGGGAGGGCGCGGCGTCGGCGGTCAGAGCTGCGGCGCGCAGGCGGTCATCCGCCCGGAAATAGGTCCTGAGCATTGTCTTCTCCTTCGGGCGCGTTTAGCGCCGTCGGGAGCGGTCCCGTCAGCGCGCGCGCGAGTTATGCGATGTCGACAATCGACTGTCGGGGTCCATGACGAGGGTTCCTTTGAGACTGACGGACTGCGCCGTCGAGGCTGAAATGCGCTCGAACAGGGCTGATGTCAAGGGCGCGCGCGGCGCGCGGCAATGGCGCGGCCGCCGCTGTCACACGCCAGCAACATTGGCGGCGCAACTCAGCGGCGCTGATGATGATGGCGAAGGAGAAACCCGTCATGACCGATGCGTTGATGAAAGCGGCGGGCCTGCGCGAGCTGCAGGCCTATGTCGCGAAGTTGGAGGTCGAGCGCGGCTTTTCGCATCAGTCGGCGGTGGAGAAATGCCTGCTGCTTGGCGAGGAAGTCGGCGAATTGTTCAAGGCGGTGCGCAAGCAGGAAGGGATGCCGATCGAGCCCGGCGGCGTGATGCTGTCGATCGGCGGCGAACTCGCCGATCTGCTGATTTACCTCTGCGCCATCGCCAATCGCTACGACATCGATCTCGACCAGGCGTTTCGCGACAAGGAGCGGCTGAACGCCACGCGCCGTTGGATCGCGTCTGCGCCGGCCTGACCTCGGCCGGACGGGATCTTGCCGGGGATCGCAGGTCTCAGCCGGGGGCCAGCAGTTCCACCAACAGCCGGACCGCGTCTTCGGCGCGCGCGGCGGCGGGAGCGCCGTTGAGGCGGAGGTCGGCCAGGCCATGGACCAGCCCCCAGGCCATGAGCGCTGCGGCCTCTGGCTTATCAGGGGCAAGCGCCGCGGCGCGTCGGGCGAGCGCGTCATAGGCCGCCTTGCGAGCCGGGCTGTCGCGATCGGCGGCGTTTTGCGCGCGCTGGAACATCAGCCGAAAGACGGCGGGCTGCGCCTCGGCGAAAGCCAGATAGGCGAGGCCCTGCGCCGTCAGCGCGGCGCGGCCCTCCGCCGTGGCGTCCGCTGCCTCAAGCGCCGCCGACAGCCGCGTGAAACCCGCCTCCGCCACCGCGTCCATGAGCGCCGCCTTGTCCTTGAAATGGCGATAGGGCGCCATGGCGGAAACGCCGGCCCGGCGGGCGACTTCGCGCAGGCTCGGCTCGGCGTCGCCGCGTTCGAGCAGGGCGGTGGCCTCGGCCAGCAGGCTTGTCCTGAGATCCTGTTTCGGTGTCATCTATGTTTACACTGTAAGCAAGTTGGCGTAAGTATGCAGTGTAAACCGTTCCTCCCGCTGCGCAAGTCGCCCTGTCCGCAAAGGTCCGCCATGAAACAAGCCCTGCTGATCGTCGATGTCCAACCCTCGTTCATTCCGCCCGCCTGGCAGGTCAAGGCGATCGGCGACCTCGCGCCCGGCTATCTGAGCGTCGCCACCGTCGAGCGGCATGACGAGACGGTGACGCCGTTCGAGGCGCAACTGGGCTGGAAGCCGGCCCCGAACGACAATCCGCTGATCAACACCGACCGCGTCTTCGTCAAACACGGCTATTGCCCGCCCGCCGAGATGATCGCTTATTTTCGCGAGGAGGGCGTCGAACAGGTCCTCGTCTGCGGCATCCAGGCCGAAACTTGCGTGCTGGCGGCGGGTTTCATGCTGTTCGACGCGGGCTTGCGTCCGACCCTGTTGAAATGGCTTTGCGTCGGCTCTTCGCTTGACGTGTCCGGCGAACTCGGCGCGAAACTCTGGTCGCATCATTTCGGCGCGGCGTCGGTGCTGACCAGCCCTTATCAATTGGGGCCGGTGAAAAAGCCGGCGAGAAAGAAGAGCGCCTGACCATGCCTTCCGTGACGCTCAAGCTGCTCGACGGCGATTACGTCGTCTCCCGCCTGTCGCCGACGGCTGCCATCCCCGCCTGGGCGGATGGCGAGGGGTTCGTCAGCATATCGAGATCGGACGAGGAATTGTCGATCCTCTGCCGCGCCGAACGGGTTCCCGCTGATATCCGGCAGGATGGCGGCTGGGCCTGCCTGAAACTTCAGGGGCCCTTCGCCTTCGATGAGACGGGCGTCGTGTTGTCGGTCGTCGCGCCGCTGTCGAATGCGGGGCTGGGCGTGTTCGTCGTCTCCACCTTCGATGGCGACCATCTGCTGGTCAAGCGCGCCGCCATAGACCCGGCGAAGGCGCAGCTGTTGGCGGCGGGGCATCATTGGATGGAGTGATGGGATAGACCCCTGGCGCATATGTGAACATCACTTGAGATTTTCCCCCGACGCGACCTGCCCGGTTCCATCGATTTGGCCCATCAGCAGGGTGCGCGTCTCCTCGATCGACGGGCGATGCCCCATCCAGGCGCGGGTCCAGGACACGCCTTTGCGCAGAATTTTCGCGGGAACGCCGACCGCCAGCGATGTCGGCGGGATGTCGGAGGCGACCAGCGCGCGCGCCCCGATGATCGATCCGTCGCCGACCGAGACGCCGCGCGTGAACAGCGCGTCCTGGCCGATCCACACATGCCGTCCGATCCTCATATCCGTGGGGTCGTTGATCACGTCCCCCGTCTCCATGTCGAAGAGCGTGTGCTGGTCGTAATTGATCATGTGGATGCTCCAGGACAGCATGCAATCCGGCCCGAAAGACATGATCCGGTCCTCGCCGAACAAGGCGAGGGTCGAGTTCACGCTGGTGAAATCCGACCCCAGATGCAGCAATGAGCGGTTGCCCTTGATCAAGGCCGTGACGCGATTATGCGACTGCCGATCGCTGACGCCGGCAAGGCAGATGAGATTGTCTTTGCCCTGCACGGTGAGCCGAAGCGAAATCGGCTTGCTGCGGCCGAGAACCACATGGCAGTCGGAAGCCTGGGCGAATTCGAGTTGGATATCGAGCGCCCTTTGATCCTTTTCGAGAGTGATCGAATTTCCGGACCCAGCCCCAACAATTTTCACACCGTAGTCTTGCAGTGTCGCGCTGTTCTTCTCATCAAGATCTATCGTGATCGCGTGTGTGAACACCGGAATATCCGCAGTCGACTGTTTGTGCGCCGCTCGTTGTCTGAGTTCGTCCATTCTATACATTCGGTCTCCATTTTCGGTGAAGGTAGCAACATGGACGATACTGTCAATAGTGGGCGCGCAACCTCGCGCCGCGCCGCAGCGGCTGCATCGAATATCCCGCCCGTGAAGCCGCTTCACGCCAAGGGCAGGCGCATGCGCCGGTCGGCGGGCGTGGAACGTGCAATCGTGCGGCAGGCCAGGCTGGAAGGGGGGCTTGACGGAGACCAGGGCATCGGCAATTCCTGCCGGCTGAAACCAGGGGTCGTTAATGCGTGAAAAACTGATCGGTATCTTGACGTCGGAGCGCTGGGAGCGGTTCGTCGTCGGTCTCATCCTCCTCAATTCCGTCACGCTGGGGTTGGAGACAAATCCGGCGGCGATGGCGGCGGCCGGGCCGCTGCTGCATGGGCTGGATCAGCTGATCCTGGCGCTGTTTGCGCTGGAAATCCTGATGCGGCTCTACGCCTTCCGGCTGGGCTTTTTCCGCGATCCCTGGAGCCTGTTTGATTTCGGCATCGTCGCCATCGCGCTCATTCCGGCCACCGGGCCGTTCCAGGTGTTGCGCGCGCTGCGCATCCTGCGGCTGCTCAGACTGATCTCGGTCGTGCCGTCGCTCAGGCGGGTGATCGGCGGGCTGATTGCGGCGCTGCCCGGCATGGGCTCGATCATCGTGCTGATGGTGCTGTTGTTCTATGTGTCGGCGGTGATGGCCACCAATCTCTATGGCGCGACATTCCCCGATTGGTTCGGCGGTCTCGGCGCCTCGCTCTATTCGCTGTTCCAGATCATGACGCTGGAAAGCTGGTCGATGGGCATCGTACGGCCGGTGATGGAGCAGCACCCCAACGCCTGGCTGTTCTTCGTGCCCTTCATCCTGCTCAGCACCTATTCGGTGCTCAATCTGTTCATCGGGGTGATCGTCTCGGCCATGCAGGACCAGAATGCCGACACCGACGCCGAGCTGAAGACGATCCATGTCGACAATGCCGAATTGCTGCGCGAGATCAGGGCGCTGCGCGACGAGATCGCCGCACTCCGGACCGAACGTTCCGGCCCCGCTTGACAGCGGGCGGCGGTGAACAAAGCTGAAATTTCAAAGGCCGGCGACTTTTGTTCGCCGGCCTTTGTCTGTCTGTTCCGGGAAGCTGGGCGCCTCAGAATTCGTCCCATTTTTCCGCTGTGGCCCCGCCGCCCACGCTGCGGGCGACTTTGGCGGTCAGCGCCCGGGCCGGGGAGGCGACGGGACGGGAGGCGCGCGAGGCGGCGCGGGGGGCGGCCATAGCCGAGCCCGACAGTTTGAAGCGTGAAATCAGCGAGCGCAGACGTTCGGTCTCGCTGGCCAGCGTGGCGCTGGAGGCGTTGGATTCCTCCACCATGGCGGCGTTCTGCTGGGTGGTCTGGTCCATCTGGTTGACAGCGGTGTTGACCTCGGACAGGCCGACCGATTGCTCGCGCGAAGCGATGGCGATGGCGTTCATATGCGTGTTGACCGTGACGATATTGGTCTCGATGGTCTTCAGGGCCTCGCCGGTCTCGCTGACCAGCCGCACGCCGGTTTTCACCTCTTCAGACGAGTTGCGGATCAGATCCTTGATCTCCTTGGCGGCTTGCGCCGAGCGCTGGGCGAGTTCGCGCACTTCCTGGGCGACGACCGCGAAACCCTTGCCGGCGTCGCCTGCGCGGGCCGCTTCGACGCCGGCGTTCAAGGCGAGCAGATTGGTCTGGAAGGCGATTTCGTCGATCACGCCGATAATGTTGGAGATCTGGTTGGACGAGGCTTCGATGCGGGCCATGGCGCCGACGGCGTCGGCCACCACCTTGCCGGAGCGGGCGGCGCTGTCATTGGCTTCGCCGGCGGCGTGGCGGGCTTCCTCGGCGCGCTTGGAGGAATTGGTGACATTGGCGGTGATCTCGTCAAGCGCGGCGGCGGTTTCCTCCAGCGAGGCGGCCTGCTGTTCGGTGCGGCGGGCGAGGTCATTGGCGTTGCGCGAGATTTCCTGCGTGCCGCCGTCGATTTCGGATGTCGATTGCGCCACCGCGCCCAGCGTGTCGGACAGTTGCTTGAGCGCATTGTTGAGATTGATGCGCAGGCTTTCGAAATCCGGGGCGAAAGGTTTGGTGATCTCGAAGGA
Organism: Rhizobium sp. SG_E_25_P2; assembly: GCF_029892285.1. Taxonomy (GTDB): domain Bacteria; phylum Pseudomonadota; class Alphaproteobacteria; order Rhizobiales; family Rhizobiaceae; genus Rhizobium_E. The sequence continues at coordinate 15,720 of NZ_JARXVM010000030.1, read as the reverse complement.
GATGTCGCCACCGGCCAGCCGGCCCAGGCCTTCGCCGATCTCGTCGACGGCGCGGACGCGTTCGGTAACGTCGGTGGCGAATTTCACCACCTTCACCACCCGTCCCTGGGCGTCGGCAATGGGATTATAGGAGGCGTTGATCACCACCTTCTTGCCGCCTTTGCCCACCCGGGTGAATTCGGCGATCTGCGCTTCGCCGCGGCGCAGCGCATTCCAGAATTCTGTATAAGCGGGCGTGGCGGCGTAATCCTTGTCGACGAACAGGCTGTGGTTTTGGCCGGCGATTTCGTCCAGCCGGTAGCCGAGCGCGTCGCAGAAATTCTGGTTGGCGCAGACGACCTTGCCGTCTGCGGTGAATTCGATGATCGCCTGCACGCGGCTCAGCGCTGTCATCTGGTTGTTGTAATCGAGGTTGAGCAGACGCTCCCTGGCGTTGGCCCATTCCACCACGAAGCCGAAGGTCTTGCCATTGTCGACCAACGGCGTGACCTTCAGGTCGAAAGCGTGCTTGCCGACCCAGATCGTGGCGTTGTGCGGCTTTTTCAGCGCCGACAGCATGTTGCGCTGATGGCTGGGGTTTTTGTGAAAGATGTCGATGGACGAGCCGATCAGCGTCGACATCGCAAAGCGCGGCAATTCCTTCTTGAGGTCGCTTTCGGCCTCCTGCAACAGGTCGCGCACGCTGTCATTCATATAGGTGATGTTGAGCTGGGCGTCGGCCAGCATGACATTGGCGCCGAGCGCATCAAGCGCGGCGAGCTTGGCCTTGCCGTGTTTTGCAAACAATCCGTCGAGCATCGAATTCCCCACTTTCACGCGCGCCCCCGCGCGCCAGCCCGATTCAGAGCAATGAAGACATCGCCCCAGGCCTCTGTTTCAACTGCATATCCCGTCGTGAAAGCCCGCAGCTTGGACGGGACATGACACTCACTGCGCGCCGCTTCGGTCGGCGCGAGGCGTCGGCGTCCGCCATGGTTGAAATGGGCCGACTACGCGCCTTTCGCATTTCGGATCATGTCGCTGGAAAACCTTACAAAGTCTTCGTTTATGAACAGTGTATTTTGAATAGCTAAAATTACAGTGGGAAAACTGAGACACGCTCAAATGTCCGACCTTGCGTCAGCCGCGCCGAGGTCTCGCCTCCGGCCATCGCGTGATGCGCGGCGCTGCGGCAGGCCTGCCGTGAAGGCAAGGAGCCTGTCCGACAGACCCCATTCGGCCGGACAGGCTCACGGCGCCCCTAAGCACGGCGCGTCTCGTCGATCAGCAGATGGAGGAGCGCGAAACCGCGCAGGATAGGAAAAAGAATGAAAAGGCTTAGGTCATCCAAACGGCGTGATGAAAAGGCCTTCATGAACCCGTATTGCGCACGGCATCGGCGCATATGCATAAGCTTGTATAAATAAGTCGTTCGCTGCAAGGTCAAGAATAAATTACGCGTGATTCATCGTTTGCGCAACAAAAAATATAGCCCAAAAACTGATCATTATTGGGAGTGTTAAGCAGATCGAAAGGTTGTAGCCCTTGCTCAAGGCGATTTTTTCAACAATTGCCTGTTTCGCGCCCATTCCGGTTGAGGTCGATCTCTTGTCTCTGGTCAAACGCCGCCCCGGTTCGCGGGGCGGCGTTTGCGATTGGTTGCTGATCCGCTCTCAGAGCAGGAAGTCGCTCTTGCCGAGATCGCCGATGTCGACGCCCTTGAGTGTGATGGTCTCGCCCGGCTCGAACTCGATGACGGTATTCTGTCCGTCCTCGTCCATCATCGCCTTCAGGGTCTTGAAGCTGGCAATGTCGAAATAGGAGAGATCGATGACGTCATGGGCCGAACCGGAGGCGGTGAAATCGGTGACGATTTCCTTATGGCCGCCGTTTTCCTTGATGAACACGAAGGTGTCCGCGCCGCTTCCTCCGGACATAACGTCATCGCCGGCTCCGCCGGTCAGCGTATCATTGCCGGCGCCTGCGGAGAGAATATCGTCGCTGGTGCCGCCATAGAGCTTGTCCTTGCCGGCGCCGCCATAGAGCTTGTCCACCCCCTTGCCGCCATCCAGCGTGTCATTGCCGGCGTCGCCATAGAGTTGGTCCTTGCCGGCCCCGCCGCCCAACGTGTCGTTGCCCGCGCCGCCGACGAGCCTGTCGTCGTCCTCGCCGCCGTCGAGACTGTCGTCGCCTTCGCCGCCATTCAACGTGTCGTTGCCCGCCGCGCCATACAGCGTGTCGTCGCCGCCGAGACCGGACAGGACGTCATCGGAGGCCAGACCGAAGATCCGCTCGCCGGAACTGGTGCCGGTGAGCGTGTCGGCCTTCGGCGTGCCGACAATGTCGTCGCCGGCTTCGGCTGTGGCGGTGAAGGTGACGGTCAGTTCAGAAGACGCGGTCGTTTCTCCGTCGGTGGCCGTGTAGGTCACCTTGACCACCGCCGTGTCGGAGCCGTCGATATCGGCGCCGGTATAGGAGACCGACAATGTGCCGTCGTCATTGAGCGTCACGACGCCGTCGCCCGACGAGATCACCGCAGCGGTGACGTCGATGTCGAAACCGTCGGTGACGGTGTCGTTGGCCGTCACATCCACCTCGGCGGCGGCGTGTTCGGTGACGGTGGTGGCGTCGCTCGCCGACTGGAGGGCGGCGTATTCGACGACCGTGTCGCCATCATTGAAAGTGATACCGGCGGCAGTGAATGCGGCGATCTGGGCCGCGCTCAGCAACACGCGGTCCGGGTCGAGATCGACCACGTCGACGCCCGCCTCTCCGAGCGCCGCGATATCGGTGACGCTCAGCGCCTTGATGTCGTCGGGCGCTGCCTCGAGTTCGATGATGTCGACGCCGCCGGCGTCCAGCGTCTCGGCCGTTTCCGCCGCCAGAGCCTGGGCTTCGGCCAAGCTCACGGTGGCGACGATCGTGTTGCTGTCGACGAAGGTGAAGCCGGCGTCGATCAGGTCGCCCGCCTGGGTTAGGGTAAAGACGCCGCTGCCGCCCGTGACATTCAATGTTGCGCCGTCAAGCGGAGCGAGGGCTTCGGGCGAAAGGCTCGAGAGTGTGGCGAGTTCGGCGGCGGAGTCCGAGATCTCCAAAGCGTTGACGCCGATGGTTTCGCCTTTTTCGACGATGGAGGCGTCGAAGTCTGTCGCTTCGGCCACGCTGATCGACAGCGCCAGCGAAGCGGTGGAATAGATGCTCAGTCCATTGTCCACCAGGGCGTTGACCTGGTCGATCGACACGCTGGCGTATTCTTCGACGAAGAACGCATCGATTTTTACCGAGGCAAGGTCGGCGATGCTGTCCGTCGTCAAGCCGGAGATATCCTCGGCGCTCACCGTCATGCGCACCACGGAGGCGTCGTCATAAGCGAAGGCCAGGCCCTTGACCGCCATTTCGCGCACGACGTCGCCATCGATATTGGTCGAGCCGCCGGTGAAGGTGATGGTCTGGACGCCGAAATCGGCGAGACTGTCGATATCGTCGGCGGTCAGCGTGTCGAGACCTTCCGAGCCGTCGGCGATCACGACGGAGTCACCCTCGGAGAAAGCCGCGCCGAGATCCGACAAGGCGCGCCATTCGGAGACGGTCAGCGTCACCTCGCCGTCGTCGGACACGTCGAACATGTCGACGAATGTCGCGTCGCCTTCGACATAGGCGGCGATGAAGGCGTCGAGGTCGGCGGCTGTTCCCGACACCGTGATCGCGTCGCCGTCCGCAAAGGTGACGCCGGCGTCGATCAGGGTCTGCGCGCCCGTGGTGGACAGAGTGGCGGCGTCGTCGGTGAGATCGAAGACATCGGCGCCGATGCCGGTGAGGGCGGAGATGGCGGTGGCGTCGAGTTCGGCGAGATCCGTTGAAGCCAGCTGCACCGTGACCATATCGCCGTCTGCGAAGGAGATTTCCGCACTCACATAGGCGTTGGCCTGGTCAAGGCTCAGTGTCGCCGCGTCGTCGGTGGCGTCCATGGCGGTGACGCCCATTGCTCCGAGTTTGGCGATGTCGCTGTCGCTGAAATCATCGAGCGCTCCGCCTTCGGCCGACACCGTCACCGAGGCGGCCTCCAGGATCGTCAATCCGCTGATGCCTATCAGCGAAGTCGCGAGATCGGTGGACAGCGTGACGTCGCCGGCGTCGGTGACATAGATCGTCTTGACGCCCAGTTCGATCAGGTCGGCGACGTCGGACTGCGAGAGGTTGTCGATCGTCGCGGCCGGCTCGCTCAGGCTGGGGGCTTCGATGCCAATTTCGAATGTCTGTGTATAGACGCCGTCGGAAGAGCCCCAGGCGACGACGATGTCGCCATTGTCGAGTTCGACGAGGTTGACGCCGTAATCCTCGCCATTTCCATAGCCCCAATCCGTCGCCGAATGCGTGAGTGACGACGGCATCGCGCCGCCGATCGCATTGCCGTCTTCGTCATAGACCTGAACCGTGGGTATCCAGGTCCCGGATGTGAGAGAATACCAGGCGACGGCATAGCCGCCATTGCTCAGTGCCAACACGGACGGATAAATGTCATAGGTGTTGGAGCCGCTGCTGACCTGGAATTCTGAGGTGACCGTCGTGCCATCGGCTGCGAATTGCTTGCAGAAAATCTCATAATTGGAGGAGTTGTCATAGGACATCCAGGTCGACACGAAACCGCCATTTGCGAGCGGGGTGACGTCTGACCAGTACTGGTAGCCTTCTGTCGTGTCGTTGACCCGGGTTTCGCCGAGCACAACGCTGCCGCTATTGTCGTAAACCTTGGTGTAAACGCCATAGCTCGAGCCGTCCTGCCCCTCGGACGACCAGGTTACGGAGAAGCCGCCCTCCGCGAGCGCGATGACGCGCGGGAGATATTGCGCGCTGGTCGTATATTCGTTGACGCGTGTTTCGCCGAGGATCTCGGCGCCATCCGCCGAATAGATCTTCATATAGACGCCTTCGCCGCTGCTGTCCTGACCGTAGGAGGTCCAGACGATCGCGAAGGAGCCGTTTTCCAACGGCGTCACTTTCTGATTGTATTGACTGTTGTTTGTATAATCGTTGACCTTCGTCTCGCCGAGCACCTCGGCGCCGGACGCATCGAGGATTTTCATGTAGACGCCGTAACTGGAGCCGTCCTTGGTGTAGTCCGCCCAGCTCACCACGAGGTTTCCGTCGGGCAGAACGCTGACATCGTTATACGAGTAGGAATATTGCGACGACGCATCGGCGACCGTCACGACCAAATCGCTGACGCCGTCGGCGGTATACGTCCCCAGTTTGATCTCGTTTGTCGTATAATCGGTCCAGACGATGGCGAAACCACCATCGGCCAGCGCCGCCGTTTCGGCCGACGCCCAACCGCCATTCGAGGACGTGCTGGATATGACGGTCGGTTCGCCGGCAACCGAGCCGTCCGAATTCAGGATCTCGAAATAGTTGACATATCCGGTTTCCGACGAGTCGTAGGACGCCCAGGTGATGACATAGCCGCCGCCTGTCAGGGCGGTCACATTCGAGTCATAGGTCGATGATGTGGTTGCGACCTTGGTGTCGCTGTCCGACGTCCAGGAATATTCGCCGGAACTGTAGCCCGCGCCGATATCGGCGGCGGCAAGCGCATTGACCTGGGCGAGGCTCAGCGTCAGGGCGCTGTCGGTCGCCTTGATCAGCGACACGCCCAAGGTCGAGATCTTGGCGATGCCCTCATCGTCGATCAGCTCAAGGTTGGCGGCGGTGTCGGCGACGGTGAGCACGTCTCCTTCGTCGAAGCTGACGCCTGCGTCGGCGAGCGAGATCGCCTGTTCCAACGTGATCGAGGCCTCGTCGTCCGGCAGATCGACGGAATTGCCGGAACCGAGAAGGGTGAGGATTTCACTATAGGTCGTCATGGGTTTTTCCTATGCGCAGGTGCTCGCGCCGCGTCTGTTGAAAGACCGGCTTGCCAAGAATTGTTATGTTGGGGAGCGCGAGCGGCAGTCATCGCCGCAACGAAGCAAGGCGGCTTAGGCATCGCGCTTGCACGCGGCCATAGCCAAGCTGTCGGCGAAACATGATGTCGCGCCGTTGACGGAAATGATTTTCCGGAGTCTGTTCACCGGGCCTGAAGGGAGCGTTTGTCGGCCGCCTCAAACATCAGTAATTCGTTCGATGGCTTTATTAGCGATGCCGACTCTTAAGGGTTTCTTATAAAAGGACTCCAGAATTTATGTTTGGCCTGATCATTTTTGGTGGTATCAGAAGATGTGCCAAAATAGTTTATACAAGTCTCAAAAGTTTATTGCGCATTAACTTTGAGTTTAAAAAAATCATATGATAGCAATGGTTTGGCTGGTCGAAGGGCTTGCTTTGCCCTCCAGCTCAGGCGCCTTCGCAGGTCGCGCCGTCGAGAAAGTCTCGCGCCGCCTGTTCCTGGCTCGGCGTCGGAACCAGCGCGCGGATAACGACATAGCCTTCCGGCCTGGGCATTTCGATCAGCACATTGTCGGCGACCGCGTCGGGATTGTCGCGGCGGATGCGGGCCAGTTGTTCGGGCGAGCCGATGATGGCGTCCAGCCCGCCGCCGGCCTGCGAACGGTCGTTCATCGAGAAGATCTCGTTGGAATCGGAATCAAACACGGCAAACGACCAGAACACCGGCCCCGCCGGCGCCGTCAGCCTGACCGGCCGCTGCGCCACCGACACCAGGCAGGCGGCCACGCGCAGGAAGGGATCGCCGTTGGAAAAGCCCATGGCGTCGGGTTTCGCCCTGAACCGCACGAAGCGCTGGTCGGCGTCATAGGCCGTCAGCTTGGTATAGGCGTCGATGCCGGTGAAGGCGGGCAGGGCCAGGACGATGATGACATGCAGCAGCGCCGCCCCCACCACGCCGACCAGAAGCGAAAACAGCGAGGCGCGGATCATGGGCAGCTCACTTTCGCGACCTTGGGCATGACCACGTCGATCAGGCCGGAAGAGCCGGCCGCCGGCGTGTCGAACAGCGTCAGCGCCAGCCGGTAGGGCCGGTCGGCGGGGGCAGCCAGCCAGTTGCCCGGCTGCGCCCGGGCCGAGACGAGGATGTCGAAGCCGCCATCGGCGCGCCGGAGCGCCGTCGCCGAATTCAGCGCGCCCGGCAGGGCCGCATCCGCCGCGATCGGCTCGCCCTTGGCGTCGGCGGGATAGAGCGTCCAGAAGCGCGCCGGCGGCGTCTGGCCGGTGATGCGATAGGTGCAGGCGGGAGAAAGCCCCTGGCCGCTATCGTCGCTGTCGGCGGTGAAGGTCAGGCCCTCGGCCGCGCCATAGAGCAGCCTTCCGGCGCGGGCGCGGTGCGAGCGGGCGTAAGGATCGGCATCCGCCGTCTGCGCTTCGGGAAAGGCCTTCCAGGCGCCGATGCGGATGGCGCCGAAACCGGAGGAGGCGTCGAGCATCATCACCGTCGAGCCGATGCCGAGGCCGAAAGCGGCGAGGAGCGCGAGCGCGACGAGGAAGGGCAGGCGAAACATCGACGGCGGGCGATCCTGTGAACTACTTCCGCGAGGGTTAACACTGATTCCGGGGCAAGCAAATGGCGAAGCTGGAAAATCCGGTTGCGCGCGTCATCATGCGCCGGCTTTTTCGTCCCGGCCGGTTGATCCCTGTCATGGGCGCATCATCGGGCATAGCTAGTATGCCGGCCAAAGCCACGAGGACAAACAAGCCATGGACGCCCAGGTCGATATCGCCCCCAAAGACATTGCTCCCGAAGACATTGAAAACGCCGCCCTTCTCGACGAGATCAAGGCTGTCAGGCGCGAAGCGGCTGAGGCCGCCCCCGGTCTTATCGCCGCATTCGGCCTCGATCCCGCCGCCGCAAAGCCGGAACTGTTCAATCTCGCCGCCTATCTCGCCATTCGCCATCGCGATCTCCGGCCGCTGCAGCGCCAATTGATGGCGCGCGGCCTCTCCTCGCTCGGGCGCATGGAAAGCCGGGTGCTGCCGACGCTGGACGCGGTGGCGCATGCGCTTGCCGCGCTTTCAGGCGGTTTGACCGAACACGCCGCGCCGTCTGAAGAGGAGTTCTTTTCCGGCGAAGCCAGGCTGATCGAGGCGACCGACCTGCTGTTCGGCGCGCCGCGATCCTATCGGCGCGGCCGCATCATGGTCACCATGCCCAGTGAGGCGGCTGGCGACGCCGATTTCGTGCTGGCGCTGGCCAAAGCCGGCATGGATGTCGCCCGCATCAATTGCGCCCATGACGGCCCCGATGTCTGGCGCGCCATCGCCGACCATGTCCGCGCTGCGGCCCAGAGCCTTGGCCGCGACATTCCCGTGCTGATGGACATCGCCGGCCCGAAGATCCGGGTGGAGACGGTGGTGTCCGAGAAGAAAGCCGGAAAACTCGCTCCCGGCGATCTCTTCCGCCTGACCATCGATGCGCCCGAGATCGACGGCCGCGCCCGCTTCGCCGCCTCGGTGTCGCTGCCCGACATCGTCACCCGGCTCGAAGTCGGCCATCGCGTCCGCTATGACGACGGCAAGCTCGAAGCGGTGGTGGAGGAGAAGCGCGACGGCGAAGTCTTGCTGCGCGTCGTCAAGGCCAAGGCCGGCGGCGCCAAGCTGAAGGCGGAAAAGGGCGTCAACCTGCCCGACACCGCGCTGGGTCTGTCGCCGCTGACCGCCAAGGACGAAAGCGATCTCAGCACCGTGATCGGCATCGCCGACATGATCGGCTATTCCTTTGTCAGCCGTCCCGACGATCTCGACCTGTTCGAGGACGCGCTCATCCGCGCCGGCGAGCCGGCCCGGCCGCTCGCGCTGATCGCCAAGATCGAGCAGCCGGAGGCGGTGCGCAATCTGCCGGCGCTGATCGCCCGGGCCCGCCGGCCCCTCGGCGTGATGATCGCCCGCGGCGATCTCGCCGCCGAAATCGGCTTCGAGCGGCTTGCGGAAATGCAGGAGGAGATCCTGTGGATCTGCGAGGCGGCGGCCACCCCGGTGATCTGGGCCACCCAGGTGCTGGAGGATCTGGTCAAGGACGGCGTGCCCTCGCGCGGCGAAATGACCGACGCCGCCATGGCCGCCCGCGCCGAATGCGTGATGCTCAACAAGGGCCCCGCCGTGGTCGAGGCCGTCGGCCTGATCGACCGGCTGTTCACCCGCATGGACGATCACGTTTTCAAGAAAACCCCGACGCTGAGGGCGCTGACCTCCTGGTGAGGGATCAGGCGGAGCCGGAAAGCGCCGCCTCCACCGCCAGATCGAGCGCCGCGAATTTCAGCGCCTGCCAGCCGGCGTAACTGGCCATGAAGTCGCCCGAGACGGCGACGCCGCCGTCGAGGGGCGACATCAGCCCTTTCGCCTCCGCCGACTGGAACAGCCGGTGCACGGTGGAGCGGCCGATACCGTAGCGACGTTCGACGCCGCTGCGGCTGAGGCCCGTGACGATATAGCGCTCGCCATCCGGCTCGGCGGTCGCCGCCAGATGTTCGGCGATCAGGAAACCGTGGCGGGCGTCCAGAAACAGCGCCACATCCTCGGGCGGATCGCGCCAGCCGCCTGGCAGGGTCAGCCCGGCCAGCAGGCCGCGATGAATGGCGGGAAAGCGGTCTGGTTGGGAGGTGAAGCGCAATGCGCGGTCGCCGCCGTCCAGCCCATCCAGAGCCTGGCAATGCAGCGCCACCCAGCCGCGCGTCGAGCCGTGAATATGGTCGGGAATGTGAAGCAAGGTCACCCGTCCGTCGTCGCCATGCTCACTTTTGCCGAGCAGTCCATAGCCGGCCATCGCATCGAGCGTCTGCTGCACCGTGTTGCGGCTGAGAATGTCAGCCGCTTGCGCATCCTCGATCACCTGCGCGGCGCAGAAGGGGCGGAAGGCCCCGGGCGCGACCGATTTGAGATAGGCGCCGTAGATCAGCCCGGTCAGCAGCCATTTCTGGTGATTGCCGATCAGCCGCACCAAAGCCGGGTGCTGGTCATACATGGCCAGCAGCCCTTGCGCGCCGGCCCGGGCCACGGCGAGAAAGCCGGGATGGGCGGCGAGCGCCTGGCTGCGGGCGCGCAGCGTGTCCGGCTGCAGACTGCGGTTCATCTGGTCCATCTCGCCTCTCGCCGTCCGGTCCGCCCAGAATTGGGACGGATGCCCCCATTTTTGGGCTTTGAAGCCCGCTGAGTTTTCAATTTAGTGTTTGTTAATCCGATGGCAAGCGGCCTGTCGTCTTGCCGTCCAGCAAATTCACCGGAGCTGATCCATGGCCATCACCGTCCTCACCGCCAATTCCACCACCGCCGTCAGTCTCACGCGCAGTTCCGACACGCTGGTGGTCGCCGCCGGCATATCGCTGATCACGTCTTTCGACGCGGTGGAGCTTGCCGGCGCCTTTGTCGGGCGCAATGTGCTGATCGACGGACGGATCGTGTCGGGCGGCGACGATGGCGTCTCGCTGGGCTCCTTCGACGAGTTCACCTTCGACCCGATCTTCAGTTCCGGCGACGACATCATGATCAGCGCTGGCGGGGGCATCCTGGCGGCGGATAACGGCGTCATTGGCAACGCCAATGTCCTCAAGCTCACAAATGCCGGCGCCATCACCGGCGCTGGCGGCGTCAATGTGGCGGGAACCGGCAACACCGTCGTCAACAGCGGCGTGATCACCGGCGCCTCCTTCGGGGTAGCCCTGTTCGGCGATGAGGGCGCGGTGGCCAACAGCGGCGAAATCGCCTCGGGCGGCGTCGCCGTCCAGCTGTCGGGCGCAGGCCTGTCGCTGAACAATTCCGGCGTGATCGCGGTGGACAGCGGCGTGGCGGCGCAGATCTCGGGCGAGACCGACGCGATCGCCCGCATCGTCAATTCCGGAACGATCCAGGGCTCGATCACCGAAACCTTGGGCAATGCGACGATGATCAACACCGGCGTCATCACCGGCGATGTCGATCTGGGCGCCGGTAATGACACGCTGAAGCTTCTCGCCGGCGTGGTCGGCGGCGATGCGACCACCGGGGCCGGCGACGATTTCATCTTTATGGGGGCCGTCGATATCGAGGTCTCGGGCGGCGAGGGGACCGATACGCTCTCCGTCATCCGCAATACCGCCCTCGGCCTCGATATCGAGAACCTGACCCTGCGCGGCGGCGACGCGCTCAAGGGCGTCGGCAACAGCGCCGCCAATCTCATCACCGGCAATCGCGGCGACAACACGTTGAAAGGTCTCGCCGGCGCCGACACGCTGAATGGCGGCCGCGGCGACGATCTGTTGATCGGCGGCTCGGCGAAAGACGGCGCGCGCGACACTTTCATCTTCAGCCTCGACTGCGGCGCCGACAGGATCCGCGGCTTTCAGATCTCGGGGACGGGCGACGACCGCATCGATCTCAGCGATTTCGCCGAGAACGAAGCCTTCGACAGTTTCGTCGATCTCAACACCAATTCCATGCGCCAGAGCGGCAAGAATGTGATCATCGACCTGCCCGGCGACGACCAGGTGACGATCGAAAACGTCAAGCTCGCCGACTTCAAGGCGAGCGATTTCATCTTCTGAGGCAGCGCTCTACGGCTTCACCGCCAGCCAGATCATGTGCTTCGCCCCCGATTTGCCGGTGGCGCGTACGATCTTCTCCTCGGTCTGAAATCCCGCCTGCGTGAGCCTGCGGGTAAAGCCGGGATCGCGGCCCGAGGACCAGACGGCGAGCACGCCGCCTTTCGTCAGCGCCGCCTTGGCGAGCCCCAGTCCGCGGGCATTGTAAAGCGCGTCATTGGCGGTGCGGCTGAGGCCATCCGGGCCGTTGTCAACATCGAGCAGGATGGCGTCATAGGCTTTGCCGCCCGAAATCACCGCGCCGACATCGCCCAGCGTAATCGTCACCCGGGGATCATCGAGCGCGCCCTGATGCAGCGCCGCCATCGGCCCGCGCGCCCAGTCGACCACTTCCGGCACGAGCTCCGCCACCTCGACCTTCGCCTCCGGCCCCAACCGCCCGAGCGCGGCGCGCAGCGTAAACCCCATGCCGAGCCCGCCGATCAGCACTTTGGGCTTGGGCCGCCCAGTGAGCTTGTCGAGCGACAGCGTCGCAAGCGCCTCTTCCGAGCCATAGAGCCGGCTGTTCATCAGCTCATTGGCCCCGAGCATGATCGAAAACTCCGTCCCCCGCTGCTTGAGCCGCAACGTCTCGCCGCCGCCGGGGATCTCGGCCGTATCCAGGGTGATCCAGGGGAGCATGGTCTAGGCCTCCGGGGCGGGGGAAAGGGGAGCGGGCTGGATAGAGCGAATGCGGGGCGGGGGCAAGGGGGAGGGAGGCGGGCGAAAAGGTTCGAGTGGTGTTGAGGCTCGGCCGGTTGTCCTTGTTGTCTCGATCATCGCAACGTTGTATGATCCTTTTCGTCAACGCCGAGATCGCCCGATGTCTGAAGATTTTGAGTTTCAGAAGCGCCTGATCCACCAGTTCTCTGCCGTTCTCGACGGCATGAAGACGCTGAACAGCAATATTTCCGAAAACATCAGCGCCATCGGGCGCTTCGAGTCGGAATTCACCAAACTGTCGCGCCAGAACACGCAAGTGCGGAGCGATGTGCTCGAGATGAAATCGGAACACACCAGGACTCGGTCGGAGATCGCACAATTCCGGTCGGATTTCGCGCAGTTTCAGACGGATATCACGCATCGTTTCGAGGCGCTCGTGCACCGTCTGGAGGCGCTTCTTCACCGCATGGAGGAAATCGAAAACACAATCGACGGCAATTCGGAGCATATCCGCGAGATGCGCATCGAGCTCCGCAGCCAATACAATGATATTCTGACTGCGCTGCAGGGCGGTCTTCAGAACACGATCGCGCTCAGCGATCTGACCGAGCGGGTCGAAGCGCTGGAGCGCCGGGCGGGGATGTGAGGCGCCGCTGGCGCCAAGAAGCCAACCCGACGAGGCGTCGTTGATTGCGTTGAGACTCAACAGGTCCGTGCCCCGGTATGAAATCAGCGTCTGGCCGTTCGATTGACAGGCGAGCCTCTGCAAGACCGCCAATGCCGGCGCCATAGCCTCGGTTTTAGCCATCCATTGAAAGGTTGATCACAAACAATTCTGGAGAAACGGTCATTTGAAAAGCTCTGTTGAGAAGTCGCCAGACGTAATCATGTATAGTTCTGGGTCGGGCTGTTGGCTTACGAGGCCATTCTCGGGCCTACCTTTCAGACTAGGACGGGTACGTCCTACTGTTTCCAACCACCCCAACACCGCCTCCACTTTGCCCTTCGTCACCGGTTCGTCGGTGATGGTCATGGTGATGGCGTCGAGCCTGTAGCCCGCGCCAAAGCTGGCTGCGAGATCGGCGGGATCGACGCGGCGCACGCTGGCGGGGTCGTTGATGTCGCCGAAGGTGACGAGCAGCGGATATTGATCGGGGGTGAGGGTTTGGACTTTGCCGATGCTGGCGGCCATGACCGGCCCGACGGATGCCGGCGATTGATGGGGAAAAAACACATCCCAGGCTCGCGGCGTGTCTGTCAGCAGGGCGAAGAGATACTTTTGGGGAGCGATCTCCAGCGCCACGGCCTCGCCGGAAAGCCAGATGCTGCTTCCCCCGGCGTCGCCGGGAACCACCCAATCCGGCAGCGATTTTTCAAAGGACAGTTTCTGGACCGCCGACGCGCTCCTCACGCCGGCAGGCGTGGCGACTGAAAGGGTGATTTTCTGATGCGCGGCAAACCGGGTCCCGGACAGATAGAGCAGTCCGAGGAGAGCGATAATCCCAATGATGAAGCCGAGTGCTGTTCTCATCTTTAGCGCCCCTTTACGCTTTCAAGATCACGCGCCACGGGCGATCCCGCCAGACGAATCCGAGCCCAAGAATGATATCACTGTCTGGCCGTTCGATTGACAGACGAGCCTCTGCAAGACCGCCAATGCCAGCGCCATAGCCTCGGTTGCAGCCATCCATTGAATAGTTGATCACAAACAATTCTGGAGAAGCGATCATTACTATCTCCGAATAAAATCGCCGTGGGATACTTTTCTAGAAAATGGAATATCGGTGGTTCTGCCCGTAGCGGGACTAAGTTTGGGTTCGGGGTATTCGCCCAACCACCCCAGCACCGCCTCCACTTTGCCCTCCGTCACGGGTTCGTCGGTTATGGTCATAGTCATAGCTTCGAGCCTGTAGCCCGCGCCGAAGCTGGCGGCGAGATTCTGGGGATCGACGCGGCGCACGCTTGCGGGGTCGTTGATGTCGGCGAAGGTGACCAGCAGCGGGTATTGATCGGGCCTGAGGCTGCGGGTCTGGCCGATCATAGAGGGAATCTGTGCAATCGCCTCTTCACGCGGCGCGTCCGGCAGGAAAACCGACGGCGCGGAAGGCAGGTTCAATAACGCAAACAGGTATTTTCCGGGCGCCAATTCCAGAACCGCAGCTTCGCCGGTGATCTTGTAGGTAACGCCTTTCCCCTCAGGCGGAACCCACATGCCCAGTGTGTTCGTCATCAGCGCCGACACCACGCTCGACGCTGCTTTGGGACCGTCCGGCGTCTGCACCATCACGCTGATCTTCTGACGCCACTCAAGATGCTTTGCGCAGCCAGACAGCGCCGACAAGAGCGATATGGCCAAAACCGCAAACAATCGTTTCATCGCGTTCCTTTCATGAAAGCCGCCGGGAGGGCTGCCTTGCCCAATCCGTCAGGCAGCCCGTAACGACGTAACGTTCCGTCCTCGATCAAGGCAAGTAATCTCTGTTGTATGCGTCCACGGAAAGCATAGCCATGAACGGATCTGGATCGATTGCTATAGGATTTTCCTCTACTTCGGGATGTTGTTGAGTGACCAAAAGTCCAGAGGGGTAAGCGTGTCATAGCCCCTTGGGCTGGAATTCGGATACCGGAGTGAAATCATGCGATGTTTGGAATCCACGTATTTCGTCCACCACCCCAGCACCGCCTCCACCTTGCCCTCCGTCAACGGCTCGTCTGTGATGGTGATGGTGATGCCCTCCAGCCGGTAGCCCGCGCCGAAGCTGGCGGCGAGATTTGCGGGATCGACGCGGCGCACGCTGGCGGGGTCGTTGATGTCGCCGAAGGTGACCAGCAGCGGGTATTGATCAGGCGTGAGGCTGCGGGTTTCGCCGAAATGACCGTTCACCTCCTCCGCCGCCGGCAGCAGGGAGTCGGTCGCATAAGGTGTCTGCTTCGGGAACTTGTCCTTGCCGAACACTCTGAGCGCCAGGCTGTCCGAATTCGTCATCAACGCGAACAGATGGCGATTGCCGGGCAACTCCATCACCACGGCCTCGCCGCTCGAATGATGATAGACATGCGGGGGATCGGGCAGGATGTCCGGGCTGTCTCCCCAGGTCACCGCCATCACCGAGGAGCCGCTGACCTTTCCCTGCGGCGTGCTGACGGTCACCTCGATCTTCTGTCGCCAGGAATAGATGGGATAGAAAAAACGCCAGAGGACGGTCAGAATCGCAACGACGAAAACCGCCTTCGCCAGCCTGCGCAGCCAGTGTCGCGCCAGCGCTCGCCAGTCCGCGCCTGGCCCTTTTTGGGCTGGTCTTACGGGATCGAGTTGAGGATAGAGGCTCATCGGGCTTCGGCGGTCCTGCGGCTGAAAAGGGAAACGTGATGGCAATGGCAGTCGCAGATGCTATAGCGCGTTTTGCAACCTGCGGCGGCGAAACTCTGCGGGAGGGTGAAGCGGGCGTTAGCAAAGGTCTTGCGCAAGTAATGCATCTGCATTACCTCAGACCGCTGACAAACCCGCCGTTTTTCCCGGCGGGTTTTCGCGTTTTTTGGTCTGCTCGTTCAGGTGGTGTTTTCGGGGATGGGATGAGGC
>NZ_JARXVM010000029.1 GCF_029892285.1 Rhizobium sp. SG_E_25_P2 | reverse complement strand
TCGTTCCGATCGCGATGGAAGAAAAGCTGCGCTTCGCAATCCGCGAAGGCGGCCGCACCGTCGGCGCCGGCATCGTCGCCTCGATCATCGAGTAACGTGATTTCGGCGAGGTCCGTTGGGGCCTCGCCGATTGATCGTTGACCAATCCGGTTTACGGAGTGAGGGCAGGGTCCTTCGGGCCCCTGTCCTCCTTCAATAAGAAACAAGAACAGTGTCCGGATCGCGGACATACATTAAGGACTAGTCGAATGAACGGCCAGAATATCCGCATCCGCCTCAAGGCGTTTGATCATCGGATCCTCGATGCCTCCACGCGCGAAATCGTGTCGACCGCAAAGCGCACGGGAGCCCAGGTTCGCGGCCCGGTTCCTCTTCCGACCCGGATCGAGCGCTTCACGGTCAACCGCTCTCCGCACGTGGACAAGAAGAGCCGCGAACAATTTGAGATGCGCACGCACAAGCGCCTACTTGACATTGTCGATCCGACACCGCAAACGGTCGACGCGCTGATGAAACTCGATTTGGCCGCAGGCGTCGACGTCGAAATCAAGCTCTGAGACTGGCGAAAGCCGAATAACAAGGAAGGTACGTGGCGGGTCCCGCCAACGGCTTCCAACAACGGGAAACCGTAAGGCCGCGAGGCCTCACGGAATCTTTAAACAAAGAGGCGTGAAGGGGCTTGCCCCGTCAGGGACTCTCAAGAGGACGAACCGATGCGTTCAGGTGTAATTGCACAGAAAGTGGGAATGACCCGCATCTACACAGATGCCGGCGAACATGTTCCCGTAACAGTTTTGCGCATGGAAGGCTGCCAGGTGGTCGCCCAGCGTACCGAAGACAAGAACGGCTACACCGCCGTTCAGCTTGGCGCGGGCGTCGCCAAGGTGAAGAATGTTTCCAAGGCCATGCGCGGCAACTTCGCTCTCGCGCAGGTGGAGCCGAAGGCAAAGCTCGCAGAATTCCGCGTGTCCACCGAGAACCTTCTCGACGTCGGCACCGAACTGGCCGCGAGCCACTTCGTTCCGGGACAGCTGGTCGACGTGACCGGCACTTCGATCGGTAAGGGTTTCGCCGGCGCCATGAAGCGCCATAATTTCGGCGGTCTCCGCGCTACGCACGGCGTGTCCGTCTCTCACCGTTCGCATGGTTCCACCGGTAACCGCCAGGATCCGGGTCGCGTCTTCAAGAACAAGAAGATGGCCGGCCACATGGGCGCAACCCGCGTGACCACGCAGAATCTCGAAGTGGTTTCGACCGATGACGATCGTGGTCTGATCCTGGTTCGCGGCGCCGTTCCCGGCTCCAAGGGCTCCTGGATCCTGGTTCGCGACGCGGTCAAGGCTGGCGTTCCGGCTGACGCTCCGCGTCCTGCCGGCGTCCGCGCGAAGTAAGGGGGCCGATATGGATCTCGTAGTTAAGACTCTCGAAGGCAACGATGCCGGCACTCTTTCGGTCTCGGACGCCATTTTCGGCCTCGAGCCCCGCGAAGACCTGATTGCGCGCATGGTGCGCTACCAGCTCGCCAAGAAGCGTCAGGGCACGCATCAGACCAAGACCCGCGCCGAAATCTCGCGCACGGGCAAGAAGATGTACAAGCAGAAGGGCACGGGCCGCGCTCGTCACCATTCCGCTCGCGCTCCGCAGTTCCGTGGCGGTGGTCGCGCTCATGGCCCGGTGACCCGCAGCCATGCGCATGATCTTCCCAAGAAGATCCGCGCTCTTGCCCTGCGTCACGCGCTGTCGGCCAAGGCCAAGTCCGAAACCTTGATCGTCGTTGACAACCTGGTCGCAGCAGAAGCCAAGACCAAGATCCTCGTCAATGCTTTCGCCGGTCTCGGCCTCAGCAATGCGCTGTTCATCGGCGGCGCCGAGCTGGACAGCAACTTCAAGCTCGCCGCCCAGAACATTCCGAATGTGGATGTGCTGCCGGTTCAGGGCATCAACGTTTACGACATTCTGCGCCGCAACACGCTTGTGCTGTCCAAGGCCGCAGTCGAAGCCCTCGAGGAGCGGTTCAAATGACTGACCTTCGCCACTATGATGTGATCCGCACCCCGTCGATCACGGAAAAGTCCACGCTCGTCTCTGAAAACAACCAGGTTGTTTTCAACGTCGCCAAGGACGCATCCAAGCCGCAGATCAAGGCCGCTGTCGAAGCTCTCTTCGGCGTCAAGGTCAAGGCCGTGAACACCCTGATCCGCAAGGGCAAGGTCAAGCGCTTCAAGGCCACGATCGGCAAGCAGCAGGACGTCAAGAAGGCCATCGTCACGCTGGTCGAAGGCCAGTCCATTGACGTGACCACCGGCCTCTGAGGAATAGAACAATGGCATTGAAAACATTCAATCCGATCACCCCGAGCCTTCGGCAGCTGGTCATCGTCGACCGCTCCGGCCTGCACAAGGGCAAGCCGGTCAAGACGCTGACGGAAGGCCTGAGCTCAAAGGGCGGCCGCAACAATCTCGGTCGCGTCACCGCGCGCTTCCAGGGTGGCGGTCACAAGCGCTCTTACCGTCTGGTGGACTTTAAGCGTCGCAAGTTCGACATGGAAGCCACCGTCGAGCGTCTGGAATATGACCCGAACCGCACCGCCTTCATCGCTCTCATCAAGTATGAAGACGGCCAGCTGAGCTACATCATCGCTCCGCAGCGCCTGACGGCTGGCGACAAGGTCGTGTCCTCCATGAAGGGCGCGGACGTGAAGCCCGGCAACACCATGCCGCTGCAATCCATCCCGGTCGGCACCATTGTCCACAATGTGGAAATGAAGCCGGGCAAGGGTGGTCAGATCGCTCGTTCGGCCGGCGCCTATGTGCAGCTGGTCGGCCGTGACCAGGGCATGGCGATCCTTCGCCTGAACTCCGGCGAACAGCGCCTGGTGCATGGCTCGTGCCTCGCCACCATCGGCGCGGTGTCGAACCCCGACCATGGCAACACGAATGACGGCAAGGCCGGTCGTTCGATCTGGAAGGGCAAGCGTCCGCATGTTCGCGGCGTCGCGATGAACCCGGTCGACCATCCGCACGGCGGTGGTGAAGGCCGCACGTCGGGCGGTCGTCACCCGGTTACCCCCTGGGGCAAGCCCACCAAGGGTAAGCGGACCCGGTCGAACAAGTCGACCGACAAGTTCATCATGCGCTCGCGTCACAAGCGCTAATTGAGAGAGGAAGTCATTAAATGGCTCGTTCAGTTTGGAAAGGCCCGTTTGTCGACGGATATCTTCTCAAGAAGGCTGAGAAGGTGCGCGCAGGCGGCCGCAGTGAAGTCATCAAGATGTGGAGCCGTCGCTCCACCATTCTTCCCCAGTTCGTTGGCCTGACCTTCGGGGTCTACAACGGCGCCAAGCACGTTCCGGTGCTGGTCACGGAAGAAATGGTCGGACACAAGTTCGGCGAATTTTCTCCGACCCGGACCTATTACGGTCACGGCGCGGATAAGAAGGCGAAGAGGAAGTAATCATGGGCAAGGCTAAAACCGAACGCCGGCTCAAGGACAACGAAGCGCAGGCTGTCGCCCGCACGATCCGCGTCAGTCCGCAGAAGCTCAACCTCGTCGCCGCTCTCATCCGCGGCATGAAGGTCGAGCGCGCTCTCGCCGAGCTCGAATTCTCCCGCAAGCGTATTGCCTCGACGGTGAAGAAGACCCTCGAATCGGCCATCGCCAATGCAGAAAACAACCATGATCTCGACGTCGACGCCCTCGTCGTCGCCGAGGCCTATGTGGGCAAGTCGATGGTGATGAAGCGCTTCCACGCCCGTGGTCGCGGTCGCGCTTCCCGCATCGAGCGTCCGTTTTCGCACCTGACGATCGTCGTCCGGGAAGTTGCCGACACTGAGGAGGCTGCATAATGGGTCAGAAAATCAATCCAATCGGCTTCCGTCTGGGCATCAACCGGACCTGGGACAGCCGCTGGTTCGCCGACAACGCCGAATACGGCCAGCTTCTTCATGAAGATCTTGCGATCCGCACCTATCTCATGAACGAACTGAAGTCCGCCGGCATCGCCAAGGTGGTCATCGAGCGTCCGCACAAGAAGTGCCGCGTCACGATCCACTCGGCTCGTCCGGGCCTGATCATCGGCAAGAAGGGCGCCGACATCGAGAAGCTTCGCAAGAAGATTTCGACGATGACGAATTCCGAAACGCATCTCAATATTGTTGAGGTGCGCAAGCCGGAAATCGACTCCACGCTCGTCGCGCAGTCGATCGCCCAGCAGCTCGAGCGCCGCGTTGCTTTCCGTCGCGCCATGAAGCGCGCCGTTCAGTCCGCGATGCGTCTTGGCGCCGAAGGCATCAAGATCACCTGCGCCGGCCGTCTCGGCGGCGCGGAAATCGCTCGTACGGAATGGTATCGTGAAGGTCGCGTACCGCTGCACACGTTGCGCGCCGACATCGATTACGGCGTCGCTGAAGCCCATACGGCTTTCGGCGTCTGCGGCATCAAGGTCTGGATCTTCAAGGGCGAAATCCTCGAACACGATCCGATGGCCTCCGAGCGTCGTGCGCTGGAAGGTGACAACCAGGGCGGTAACAACAACCGCCGCCGCGAAAACGCGTAAGCGCGTAACGGCAGAGTTGGAGAATAGAAAATGTTGCAGCCAAAGCGTACGAAGTACCGCAAGCAGTTCAAGGGCCGCATCCATGGCGTCGCCAAGGGTGGTTCGGATCTCGCATTCGGTGAATATGGCCTGAAGGCCCAGGAGCCGGATCGCGTCAACGCCCGCCAGATCGAAGCGGCTCGCCGCGCGATCACCCGTCATATGAAGCGCGCAGGTCGCGTCTGGATCCGAGTGTTCCCAGACGTTCCGGTGACCGCCAAGCCGACCGAAGTCCGCATGGGTAAAGGTAAGGGTTCGGTGGAATACTGGGCTTGCCGCGTCAAGCCGGGCCGTATCATGTTCGAGATCGATGGCGTGAGCGAAGAGCTTGCCCGCGAAGCCCTCCGTTTGGGCGCCGCGAAGCTCTCTGTTAAGACGCGCTTCGTGCAGCGCATCGCCGAATAAGGAGAAGACGAATGAAAGCGTCTGATGTTCGCGCGCTGAGCGCCGACCAGCTGAACGATGAGCTTGCCAAGCTCAAAAAAGAGCAGTTCAACCTCCGCTTCCAGAAGGCGACCGGTCAGCTTGAAAAGACCGCCCGCATCGACGAAGTGCGCAAGGATATTGCTCGCATCAAAACCATCGCCCGCCAGAAGGCGGCCGAAGCCAAGGCTTGAAGGAATACAAAATGCCGAAACGCATTCTTCAGGGCACCGTCGTCAGCGACAAGAACGACAAGACCGTCGTGGTCCGCGTCGAGCGTCGCTTTGCCCACCCGCTGCTTCAGAAGACGGTTCGCCGTTCCAAGAAGTACAAGGCCCATGACGAAAACAATTCCGTAAAGACCGGCGACGTCGTTTCCATCGAGGAATGCGCGCCGATCTCCAAGGACAAGTGCTGGAAGGTCGTGACGGTTCACAATTGATCCGTGACAATCTGATGCTTTTGAACATCGCGCCCGGAAATAACGTCCGGGCGTGAAGTCTTTTTGAGAAAAGACTTGATTTTGGGCGTGTTTTCTATAAGACGCGGCCATTCCAGTGAAACTTGGATCGACAAGCCGGATCAGGGGATTCGACCTTCGGGTTTCGTCCAACCGTTTCGGTCATAACAAGAAGGCGACCTGACATGATTCAGATGCAAACAAACCTCGACGTGGCGGACAATTCCGGCGCCCGTCGTGTCATGTGCATCAAAGTGCTGGGCGGCTCCAAGCGTAAATACGCTTCGATCGGCGACATTATCGTCGTCTCGATCAAGGAAGCCATCCCGCGTGGGCGCGTGAAGAAGGGCGATGTGATGAAGGCCGTGGTGGTTCGCACCGCCAAGGACATCCGCCGCGCCGACGGCAGCGTGATCCGCTTCGACACGAATGCAGCCGTTCTCATCGACAACAAGAAAGAGCCTATCGGCACCCGTATCTTCGGACCGGTTCCGCGCGAACTTCGCGCCAAGAACCACATGAAGATCATCTCGCTGGCTCCTGAAGTGCTGTAATTATCGAGGAACGACTGAGATGCAAAAAATTCGTAAGGGCGACAAGGTCGTCATTCTGACTGGCAAGGACAAGGGCCGTTCCGGCGAAGTCCTCCAGGTCATTCCCAAGGAAGATCGCGCCATCGTTCGCGGTATCAATGTTGTCAAGCGCCACCAGCGTCAGACCGCTTCGCAGGAAGCTGGCATCATCAACAAGGAAGCTCCGATCCATCTGTCGAACATCGCGATCGCCGACCCCAAGGACGGCAAGCCGACTCGCGTCGGTTTCAAGATCGATGGCGACAAGAAGGTCCGCGTGGCCAAGCGTTCGGGAGTGACTATCGATGGCTGAAGCTAAGTACGAGCCCAGGCTCAAGACGGAATATGTCTCTCGCATCCGCGCTGCGATGCAGGAGCATTTCAATTACGCCAATGAAATGATGATCCCCCGCATGGACAAGATCGTCATCAACATGGGCGTTGGCGAAGCGACGGCTGATTCGAAGAAGCCGACTGTCGCCGCCCAGGATCTTTCCGCTATCGCCGGCCAGAAGGCTGTCGTGACGCGGGCCCGCAATTCGATTGCAGGCTTCAAGGTCCGCGAAGGCATGCCGATCGGCGCGAAGGTCACCCTGCGCGGCGCCCGCATGTTTGAATTCATGGACCGCCTGGTCAACATCGCGCTTCCGCGCGTTCGCGACTTCCGCGGCCTGAATCCGAAGAGCTTTGATGGACGCGGCAACTTTGCCATGGGCATCAAGGAACACATCGTGTTCCCGGAAATCAACTACGACAAGGTTGATCAGATGTGGGGCATGGACATCATCGTTTGCACGACGGCGAAGACCGACGATGAAGCTCGGGCTCTGTTGAAAGAGTTCAACTTCCCGTTCCGTCAGTAACCGTAACGACGAGCGTAGAAAAGGAAAAACCAATGGCGAAAACGAGCGCAGTTGAGAAAAACAAGCGCCGCCGTAAGCTGGTTGCCCAGCAGGCCAATAAGCGGGCCAAGCTGAAGGCAATCATCCAGGACCGCGAGCTTCCGATCGAAGACCGGTTCCGGGCTACCCTCAAGCTGGCTGAAATGCCGCGCAACGGCTCCAAGACCCGCATTCGCAATCGTTGCGAAGTGACCGGTCGTCCGCGCGCGTTCTACCGGAAGCTCAAGATGTCGCGTGTGGCTCTGCGCCAGCTCGGCAACTTCGGGCAGATTCCCGGCATTGTGAAGTCCAGCTGGTAAGGAGGGCAAGCGATGTCCATGTCTGATCCCTTGGGTGATATGCTCACCCGTATCCGCAACGGCGTTGCCCGTCGCAAATCGTCGGTTTCGACACCGGCCTCTAACCTCCGCGCTCGCGTCCTCGACGTGATGCAGGCGGAAGGCTACATCCGTGGCTACAGCAAGACCGATTTCGAGAACGGCAAGTCCGAGCTCAACATCGAGCTGAAGTACTACGAAGGCGCGCCGGTGATCCGCAAGATCGACCGCGTGTCCAAGCCGGGCCGCCGGGTCTATGTCTCGGTCAAGTCCATTCCGCAGGTCGCGAACGGTCTCGGCATCACCATCCTTTCGACTCCGAAGGGCGTGATGGCCGACCACCAGGCTCGTGAACAGAATGTTGGCGGCGAACTGCTCTGCTCGATCTTCTGATCGGACTGACAGTCTCGCGTAACGAACAGACAGGTAAGAAAAATGTCTCGTATCGGTAAAAAGCCCGTTCAGGTGCCTGCAGGCGTGACCGCCACTGTCGAAGGACAGAAGGTGACGGCAAAGGGCCCGAAGGGCGAACTCTTCTTCGTCGCGAATGATGAAGTTGTTCTGTCCTATGAAGATAATGCGATCGCGGTGGCTCCGGCCAACGAATCGAAGGACGCACGCGCCAAGTGGGGCATGTCCCGCACCATGATTGAGAATCTCTTCATGGGTGTTAAGGACGGCTATCAGAAGAAGCTCGAAATCACCGGCGTTGGTTACCGCGCCGCCATGCAGGGCACCAACCTGCAGCTTCAGCTCGGCTTCTCCCACGACGTGATCTATCAGCCGCCGGAAGGCATCTCGCTTGCTTGCCCCAAGCCGACGGAAATCGTCGTCTCGGGCATCAACAAGCAGATTGTCGGCCAGGTCGCTGCCGAGATCCGCGAGTATCGCGGTCCCGAGCCCTATAAGGGCAAGGGCGTGAAATACGCCGGGGAGCGCATTGTCCGCAAGGAAGGCAAGAAGAAGTAAGGAAGACGCAAAATGGCTAGCACTAAAGAAAAGCTCGTGCAGCGCGCAAGCCGCGTCCGCCGTCAGATCAAGGCTGTCGCCAATGGTCGTCCGCGTCTGTCCGTGCATCGTTCTTCCAAGAACATCTACGCGCAGATCATCGACGACGTGGCGGGCCGCACTCTCGCAGCCGCCTCGACGCTCGACGCCGGTCTCCGTTCTTCTCTGAAGACCGGTGCTGACGTTTCCGCCGCCGCCGCTGTTGGCAAGCTCGTCGCCGAGCGCGCCGCTGCAGCCGGCGTGAAGGACGTGGTCTTCGACCGCGGCGCCTTCATCTATCACGGCCGCATCAAGGCTCTTGCCGACGCGGCTCGCGAAGGCGGTCTGAACTTCTGATGTCGAGCCCGGTTCGCCGGGCTCCACGTCACCTGAAGCTCTGCTTCAAGAAGACACCGGCCCTGGAGCCCGATAAGGACCCCAGGGCTTTTATGTAAACTGCCGATTGCACCCGGAAAAGAAAAAGGAAAAGGACAATGGCACAGGAAAAGCGTGGTTCGCGAGATGATCGTTCGAACCGTGAAGAGCGCGACAGCGAGTTTGTAGACAAGCTCGTCGCCATCAATCGCGTCGCCAAGGTGGTGAAGGGCGGCCGTCGTTTCGGCTTTGCTGCTCTCGTCGTCGTCGGCGACCAGAAGGGCCGCGTTGGCTTTGGTCATGGCAAGGCGCGTGAAGTGCCGGAAGCCATCCGCAAGGCCACCGAAGCCGCCAAGCGCGACCTGATCTTCGTGCCGCTGCGCGACGGCCGCACGCTGCATCACGACGTCAACGGCCGCCATGGCGCCGGCAAGGTTCTCCTGCGTTCGGCCAAGGCCGGTACCGGGATCATCGCCGGTGGTCCGATGCGCGCCGTCTTCGAAACGCTCGGCGTTCATGACGTCGTCGCCAAGTCGACCGGTTCGTCGAACCCCTACAACATGGTTCGCGCCACGTTCGACGCTCTGAAGAACCAGGTTCACCCGAAGGACATTGCTGCTCAGCGCGGCATCAAATACGCGACGCTTCAGAACCGTCGCGCGTCCATCGGCGCCGCCGCTGCTTCCGAAGAATAAGGATTCGTAAGATGGCTGAAGCAAAGAAGACGATCACCGTTGAACAGATCGGTTCGCCGATCCGTCGTCCCGACCGTCAGGAAAAGACCCTGATCGGCCTCGGTCTCAACAAGATGCACCGCACCCGCACGCTCGAAGACACGCCGTCTGTCCGTGGCATGATTGCCGCCGTCAGCCACCTCGTGCGCATCGTCGACGAAAAGTAAGACGGAGACACGACAATGAAACTGAACGAAGTCAAGGACAATGAAGGCGCGCTGAAGTCGCGCAAGCGCGTTGGCCGTGGTATCGGTTCCGGCACCGGCAAGACCGGCGGTCGCGGCGTTAAGGGTCAGAAGGCCCGTTCCGGCGTCGCCATCAACGGTTTCGAAGGCGGCCAGATGCCGATTTATCGCCGCCTGCCGAAGCGCGGCTTCACCAACATCTTCGCCGCCGATTACGTGATCGTGTCGCTCGGCCGGGTGCAGCAGGCTGTGGACGCCGGCAAGCTCGACGTCTCCAAGACTGTCGACGCCGCCGCTCTCAAGGCTGCTGGCGTGATCCGCCGCATCAAGGACGGCGTTCGCCTCCTGTCCGACGGCGAACTGACCGCGAAGATCTCCTTCGAAGTGTCCGGCGTTTCCAAGCCGGCCGTCGAGAAGGTCGAAAAAGCCGGCGGTTCTGTCAAGATCCTCGGCGAAGCAGCTGCTGCCGAGTAAGATCATGAATAAGACGCCCGGTGTGCTTCACACCGGGCGTTTTTGCTTCTATATGAAAGCCTCACGACCGGAATCTGTCCGATTGGACGGTCCGGGCCATTCGCCAGAGGTGAGGCCGTGTTGATGTCCATCGCCGCCCGCTTCCGGTTCATTCGACAGGAAAGACCCAGCCACTCCCAGGTTTTCGCCTCGGGAGTTTGGTTTTGCGGAGAGAGTTATGGCTTCTGCAGCGGAACAGCTTGCTTCCAATCTGAGCTTTTCGACATTTTCGAAAGCTGAAGAACTTAAAAAGCGTATCTGGTTCACCCTTGGCGCGCTTCTGGTGTATCGCCTCGGCACCTATATTCCGCTGCCAGGCATCAATCCCGACGCCTTCGCCAACGCTTTTCAGTCGCAGGCGGGCGGCATTCTCGGGCTCTTCAACATGTTTTCCGGCGGCGCGGTTAGCCGCATGGCGATTTTCGCGCTCGGAATCATGCCCTATATCTCGGCATCGATCATCGTTCAGCTGATGACGTCTGTCGTGCCCGCGCTCGAACAGCTCAAAAAAGAGGGTGAGCAGGGCCGCAAGATGATCAACCAGTACACCCGCTACGGCACGGTGTTGCTTGGGGCGCTGCAGGCCTATGGAATCGCGGTGTCGATGGAAGCAGGGCAGGGCATCGTGGGCGATCCCGGCTGGTTCTTCCGGATTTCCACCGTGCTCACGCTGCTCGGCGGCACGATGTTCCTGATGTGGCTCGGCGAGCAGATTACCTCGCGCGGCATTGGCAACGGTATTTCGCTGATCATTTTCGCCGGTATTGTTGCGGCCCTTCCGCACGCGCTGGCCAACACGCTCGAACTCGGCCGCACCGGCACGCTTTCGACGGCGATCATTCTGGTCGTGATCGTGGTGGCCGTTGCCGCCATCGCCATGATCGTGTTTTTCGAGCGCGCCCAGCGCCGGCTGTTGATTCAGTATCCGAAGCGGCAAGTGGGCAATCGCATGTTCCAGGGCGACACGTCACACCTGCCGTTGAAGCTCAACACCGCGGGCGTCATTCCGGCGATCTTCGCCTCTTCGCTGCTGCTGCTTCCCGCCACGCTCGCCGGCTTCTCCGGCTCCAGCGCGCTGCCCGATTGGGCGACGGCGATCGTTGCCGCGCTCGGCCATGGCCAGCCGCTGTATATGCTGCTGTACGGGGCTCTGATTGCGTTCTTTGCGTTCTTCTACACAGCGATCGTCTTCAATCCGAAGGACACCGCCGACAATCTCAAGAAACATGGCGGTTTCATTCCCGGCATCCGGCCGGGCGAGCGCACCGCCGAACATATCGACTATGTTTTGACGCGTATTACGGTGCTTGGCGCCGCCTATCTGATCGTCGTCTGTATTCTGCCTGAAATCCTGATCGCCCAAACCGGCGTGCCCTTCTACCTTGGTGGTACTTCGCTTTTGATCGTGGTTAGTGTTACTCTGGATACGGTCGCGCAGATCCAGGGCCACCTCATTGCGACTCAATATGAGGGACTCATCAAGAAATCAAAGCTCCGGGGAGGGAAGAGGGGATAATGAGGCTTATTCTGTTGGGGCCTCCGGGCGCCGGTAAAGGCACCCAGGCCCAGCGTATTGTAGAAAAGCATGGCATTCCGCAGCTTTCGACGGGGGACATGTTGCGGGCGGCGGTGGTTCAGGGGACCCAAGTCGGCAAGCGCGCCAAGGCTGTGATGGACGCAGGAAACCTGGTGTCGGACGAAATCGTCAACGCCATCGTGTCCGAGCGGATCGATCAGCCGGATTGCGCCAAGGGCTTTATTCTCGACGGCTATCCGCGCACGCTGGTGCAGGCCGATTCCGTCGAGGTGATGCTGGCGGCCAAGGGCATGAAGCTCGACGTTGTCATCGAGATGCAGGTCGATGACGCTGTTCTCGTACAGCGCGTATCTGGGCGGTATACCTGCGCGCAATGCGGCGCGGGCTATCACGACAAGAATCATCGGACGAAGGTCGAGGGCGTCTGCGACAAATGCGGCAGCCACGAGTTCAAGCGTCGTCCCGACGACAATGCCGAGACGATGACGACGCGTCTTCAGGACTATTACAAGAAGACCTCGCCGTTGATTGGCTATTATCATGCGCGCGGCCTGCTTAAGCCGGTTGACGGCATGGCTCCGATCGATGAAGTAACGGCAGCGATTGAAACGATTCTTTCGCGCGTGTGACATCCAAAAAACTTTTAGCGGAAGGTTGCCTTTTTAAGGCTTTTCCGCTAATGACGCGCCAACTCGCGAAAGATTTAAAGCGATCGGCGCGGATTTCCCCGTGAAAGTGGGAGAACCCGTTACGGTCGTTTTTGACATGAAGCGAACCGGATAAAGGCAACAGGCGGCCGTCCGCGGTCGTGAAACAACAACCGATTGCCGGATGGCAAGCGGAATGCAAGGAGAACAGGCGTGGCCCGTATAGCTGGCGTCAACATCCCGACTCAGAAGCGCGTCGTCATCGCGCTGACCTATATTCATGGGATCGGTCCGAAATTTGCTCAGGAAATCATCGAGAAGGCCGGCATCGCTGCCGACCGTCGCGTGCATCAGCTTACCGATGCTGAGATCCTGCAGATCCGCGAAGCAATCGACCGCGACTATCAGGTCGAAGGCGATCTGCGTCGCGAAACCTCGATGAACATCAAGCGTCTGATGGACCTTGGCTGCTATCGCGGCCTTCGTCATCGCCGCTCGCTGCCGGTGCGCGGTCAGCGCACGCACACCAATGCCCGCACCCGCAAGGGTCCGGCAAAGGCGATCGCCGGCAAGAAGAAGTAATCTTCCTGGTCGCAGCAAATAGGCGGCGGGTGCCGGTTCTCGGCGTCCACCGCCTAAATGCTATGACCCGGATGGTGTAGCCGCTGGTGTTACGGCGGTGAAGAGATCAACGAAAGGACTAAATATGGCCAAGGAAGCCACTCGCGTTCGCCGTCGCGAACGCAAGAACATCTCGTCGGGCGTGGCTCACGTCAACTCTACCTTCAACAACACGATGATCACGATCACGGATGCCCAGGGCAACGCGATCGCCTGGTCGTCTGCTGGCGCGAAGGGTTTCAAGGGTTCGCGCAAGTCGACCCCGTTCGCTGCTCAGGT
Organism: Rhizobium sp. SG_E_25_P2; assembly: GCF_029892285.1. Taxonomy (GTDB): domain Bacteria; phylum Pseudomonadota; class Alphaproteobacteria; order Rhizobiales; family Rhizobiaceae; genus Rhizobium_E. The sequence continues at coordinate 32,028 of NZ_JARXVM010000029.1, read as the reverse complement.
TGCTGCTGAAGACTGCGCCAAGAAGGCCCAGGAACACGGCATGAAGTCGCTGGAAGTCGAAGTCTGCGGTCCTGGCTCCGGCCGTGAATCCGCGCTGCGCGCCCTTCAGGCCGCTGGTTTCACCATCACTTCGATTCGCGACGTCACGCCGATCCCGCACAATGGCTGCCGTCCGCGCAAGAAGCGCCGCGTCTGATCATCTATCTCGGCCGGTTCGGGTTTCGTCCTGAACCGGCTTTCCTCGATGTCGATCGCCACGATTGGATGGTGGCGCGAATGAAAGGTCATACCACATGATTCAGAAGAACTGGCAGGAACTCATCAAGCCGAACAAGGTTGAGTTCACTTCGTCGAGCCGCACCAAGGTGACCCTGGTCGCCGAGCCGCTCGAGCGGGGCTATGGCCTGACCCTCGGCAATGCTCTGCGTCGCATCCTGCTGTCGTCGCTGCGCGGCGGCGCGGTGACTGCCGTGCAGATCGACGGCGTGCTGCATGAATTCTCCTCGATTCCGGGCGTCCGCGAAGACGTGACGGATATCGTGCTCAACATCAAGGAAATCGCCATCAAGATGGACGGCGATGATCCCAAGCGCATGGTCGTGCGCAAGCAGGGTCCGGGCGTGGTCACCGCTGGAGATATCCAGACGGTTGGCGACATCGAGATCCTCAATCCGCACCATCCGATCTGCACGCTCGACGAGGGCGCGGAGATCCGTATGGAATTCACGGTCGCCAACGGCAAGGGCTATGTTCCCGCCGATCGCAACCGTGCGGAAGACGCGCCGATCGGCCTCATCCCGGTGGACAGCCTGTTCTCTCCGGTCAAGAAAGTGTCCTACAAGGTGGAAAACACCCGTGAAGGCCAGGTTCTCGACTATGACAAGCTGACCATGACCATCGAAACCGATGGTTCCGTCACCGGTGAAGACGCCGTCGCTTTCGCGGCTCGCATCCTTCAGGACCAGCTCTCGGTATTCGTCAACTTCGACGAGCCGCAGAAGGAAGCCGAAGAGGAAACGATCACCGAACTCGCGTTCAACCCGGCCCTCCTCAAGAAGGTCGACGAACTCGAACTGTCGGTGCGTTCGGCGAACTGCCTGAAGAACGACAACATCGTCTATATTGGCGACCTGATCCAGAAGACCGAAGCCGAGATGCTCCGCACTCCGAACTTCGGTCGCAAGTCGCTCAACGAGATCAAAGAAGTTCTCGCATCCATGGGCCTGCATCTCGGCATGGAAGTGCCGGCATGGCCGCCGGAGAACATCGAAGAGCTCGCGAAGCGCTACGAAGACCAGTATTAATAAACAAAAAGGCAGGCTCGCTTGCCTTTCCCAGACAAACGGCAGGACAGGTTCCTGCTTGTGCCAGGAAACGGCAGGCTCGCAAGATCAGAGACCTGCGCTTAAAGGAGTATAGCCATGCGCCACGGAAATTCGGGCCGCAAGCTCAACAGAACCGCCAGCCACCGGAAGGCGATGTTCGCCAACATGGCGGCTTCGTTGATCGAACATGAACAGATCGTCACCACCCTGCCGAAGGCGAAGGAAATTCGCCCGATCGTGGAAAAGCTGGTGACGCTCGGCAAGAAGGGCGACCTGCACGCTCGCCGTCAGGCCATCTCGCAGATCCGCAGCCCGGAACTCGTCGCCAAGCTTTTCGCCGCGATCGCTCCGCGCTACGCCAACCGTCATGGCGGCTACCTTCGCATCATGAAGGCCGGCTTCCGTCACGGCGACAACGCGCCGCTGGCTGTGATCGAATTCGTCGATCGCGACATCTCGGCCAAGGGTTCCGCTGACCTGCAGCGCGTCGAAAACGAAAAGGCTGCCGCCGAAGCCGCTTGATCGGTTCTCGTTGGTCGTCATTGGAAAGCCGGGCCTCGCGCCCGGCTTTTGTCGTTGAGGGAGATGGAGAATGATCACCACCGAACGGCTCTTGCTCCGGCCGCATGCGCTTGACGATTTCGAGGCTTATGCGCCGATGTGGCTAACGCAATCGATGAGCGGCGACATCAAATCGCCGCTGCCGGTGCTTAACGAAGAGCAGGTGTTCGCCCGGCTGTTGCGGTGGATCGGCCATTGGCAGAGTTTTGGTTTCGGCCCGTTTGTGGCCGTGGATCGTGAGACAGGCGCAATCTGCGGTGAAGTTGGTTTCGCCTATTTCAAACGTGGTCACGGACCGCTGTTCGATCAGGCGCCGGAAGCGATGTGGAAAATCGCCAATGACTTTCAGGGCCGTGGTTTTGCGCGTGAAGCCAAACAGGCGGCGCTGGCCTGGATGGATAGACGGCCCGAAGGAAGCCGGGTGGTCTGCATGATCGACCCGATCAACACGCCGTCGCTCGTTCTGGCGGAGAAGCTTGGATTTCAGGAGTGTGGGCGCGGTGATTATCACGGCGTCGAATTGGCGCTCTTCCACAGGATGCGGCATCCGCAATGGCCTTGATTGGTGGCTGGTGATATTTTTTGACGGAGCAGTTTTTCTGTTGTGGATGTACGGCGACGCGGTCGTTGCCGAAATGGAAAAATGTATCTTAAACGGGGAGCTTAGATAACGCGATCTCGGCGGCTTGCTCTTTCCATTTCGGCGACTGAATAAATTTTCGCGAAATTACATCCCCGCCCTTTCGCCCGGCGTTATCCTCTTTCCGTTCCGTCACCGGAGTGTTTCGCGAGACTTTGCGGGCAGGCGGAAACGAAGCGATCGTTCAGGCCTGTCGTCCTCCAAGCCTAGACGATTCCGAAGCAATCGACGCCTCTGCTGGCGGCGTCGGCCAAGTTCGGTGAGCCGGTTCCCATTACGGTTCATGCTTCGAGGCCGCGCGGAAGCAACGCCTGACTACAAACTACCAGGAATGCCCGCTTTCGCGCGGCTCTCCCGTGATCACCCCGGCGGAAATTTCCGTGCGGGATTTTCGTATTGGCGACATGTCGATCGCGATGCAGCCAGTTACCTCTCTTTTTCTTATTTGTCATCGCTATGCGGCGTCCAGCCTATCTTGGCGCTCGGCATTGCGCAAAAACGGCTTTTGTCGTGTTTAGGGTTCATGTAAGACCGCCTGTGTTTGTTGTCCAAGGTGCCGCTACATGTATGATCGTCTATTTCATCGTCCTTTGAAGCGCACATTGGATTTTCTCGACGGCGCGGCGCGACACAACGTCTTGGACCGGAAAAATGCGCTGGCGGGCGTGCAATGGTCCATTCTATCGGTCTTTGGCGCGGCGACCGGCAGGGTTGAGACCGCCCGGTTTCTCGCCGGCCAGGGTCGGTTCGAGGACGCCTTCGCTTTGTTGTTGGCGGAAATTCGGTCAGGCGGCCCGTTGCGGGCCGACGCGGTGCTGGAATATCAACGCTTCTCGATGTGGCTCGCCAAAGCGGGATATCTTGTCGAGATTCAGCGCCATCTCAAGGCGCTGCGCGAGGCGGGTGTTGCCGAGGCTGATGAGTTTCTGGTCGACATCTGGGCTCAACGGGCCGTGCTTGATCCCGCCAATATCGATTTTATTCGCGAATTTCTGGAAAAAAGGCGCAAGGACTCTGTAGAGGGCCAAGCGCTATGGCTTCTGTTCATGATCGGCGAGGAGCCTGCAAGGCTGAAGGCGCTTTATCAAAAGCTGCTCGCGCGCGGCAATGACAAGTTGCTCAATGACTATCTCGGCGTGCTTGCCCGGGTCGATCCGGAATTGTGCCGGAACACGATACGGCAGAGAGCCAGGGAGCTTAAGCCCAACGCCTTGCCGCTGGCGGCGGATCTTGTCCTGCGGGGAGATCCCGCAGCCGTCCCGGGTTTTCCTGGCAAGCGGGCCAAGGCGTTCGCCGACCGTTTCGCCGCCGATTGTCTGTGGCTGCGCGATATCTTGTCGGATGTTACGCGGCGCATCGCAGTCGTGGGAAACTCCACGATCGAGACTGGATCCGGCAAGGGTCTTGAGATTGATGCCCATGATCTGGTTATCCGGTTCAATCTGGCGGCGGTTCCCTCACATGCTCAAGTTGACTATGGGTCGAAAACTGACCTGCTGGTCTGTAATTACTCCGAGCTCAGGAAACTGGTCGGCCGGGCGTCCGCGCCGCTTATCGTGACCGGAAAAGACTGGGAAGCGTTCACGGTCCAGAAAGGCGCCGCCTTTCAGGTTTCGGAGGGTGGGGTCAGGATGGCGACGCCGCCCTATGAGGTTCGCCAGCGGCTCAACAAGGCGTTTCGAGGTACGGCGAGCAGCGGCATCCAAATTCTGGCGATGTTGGCTGAGTGGCGCGGCGGCCTGACGAATGTGGATACCTATGGGTTCTCCATGGTCGACCAGATTGGGGCAAACCCTACGTCGGCGAATTATTTCCGTGCAAGTCGACCCTCCGCCAATCATAACTGGAAAGGCGAGGCTGCGGTTCTCGGCGCTTTGCGGCGGGGGGATGCGATTGAGTCCGTGCTCGACGATGTCGCCCAATCCCGGTATCAAAACCAGTGGATGACCTATGAAACGGTCAAACCGCTTCGCATCAGGCTTGAAGGCGATCATTCGCATTATCATTGCGGATCGGCCGCCGTGACGCGGAGCCTGCTTCATCATCTTGCACCCGTTGGGGTCGTCGTCGAGGACGGCGACTATGACATCATGGTCATGAATGGCGAGGGCACGATGCATAGCGGCGGCGTCGGCTTTCATCGCAAGATGAAGGCGCTCGGCTCAGCCGTGGACGCCGGCAAAGCCGCCTATCTTGTCAATTCGGTATGGCAGGACAATCCCGGCGACTATGACGAGGTGCTGCGGGGTCTCAAGGGCATTCATGTCCGGGAGGTTCTCTCGAGAGATGACCTTGCGAAGCGACACGGCATTTCAGCAAGGGTCTACCCCGATCTTTCCTATCTTGCGCCGCTCAAGGCGCCGGTGAACATGATCGACCACAAGGACAGTATTGTCCTGACCGACTTCTATTCCAAGGAGTTTACCGCCTTCGTCAAATTAACGCGCGCGGAGGCGCTGAAATATCCGTTTGTCGACATGATGGCCATGACCTGGGACGATCTCGTCGCCACATTGAAGACTTCGAAGCTTCTGATCACCGGCCGCCATCATGCTGTCTATGCTGCTTGCCGCGCGGAAATTCCCTTTGTGGTGTTCGGCGGCAACACCCACAAGATCGAAGGAATCTTCAAGAGTGCCAATGTGGAGATCCCTCTCTGCGCCAGCCGCGCGGAGATTCCCAAGATGATCTCCTGGGCCAAGAAAAATCGGGCTGTCTATACGGAATTGTTCACCTGGATGAAGTCGCACAAAAACTGGTCGCTGTAACGTCGGGCCGCGCGGTCGTTTTTAAAGATTGGCGGCGTGGTTCAGATGTTTGGGCATGTCTGGCCAATCTCGCCGCGCCGAAAAAAGGCTCGGTTCGTTCCTCATACCAGTGGTCCTTGATAGGGACGCATAGGCTCGTCATCAAACCGGCGACGTCTGTATCCGGGCTCTTGTGTCGGCTCGTCCTCACGAAAAACAAAACGCCGGAATCGCGAGATTCCGGCGCTTGAAGAGTCGGTGGGTCTTGTCGGCTCAGTACACGACCACGCCGCGCACGCTTTCGCCTGAGTGCATCAGGTCGAAACCCTTGTTGATGTCTTCGAGTGGCATGACATGGGTGATCATCGGATCGATCTGGATCTTGCCGTCCATGTACCAGTCGACGATCTTCGGCACGTCGGTGCGGCCGCGCGCGCCGCCGAAGGCGGTGCCCATCCAGGTGCGGCCGGTGACCAGCTGGAAGGGACGGGTGGAGATTTCCTGACCGGCGCCGGCGACGCCGATGACAACGGACTTGCCCCAGCCGCGATGCGACGCTTCGAGCGCCTGGCGCATCACCCTGGTGTTGCCGGTGCAGTCGAAGGTGTAGTCGGCGCCGCCGATCTGGTCGGCGCCGCGCTTGGTCATGTTGACGAGATAGGGGACGATGTCGCCCTCGACTTCCTTCGGATTGACGAAGTGGGTCATGCCGAAGCGCTCGCCCCAGGCCTTCTTGTCATTGTTGATGTCGACGCCGATGATCATGTCGGCGCCGGCGAGACGCAGGCCCTGAATGACGTTGAGGCCGATGCCGCCGAGACCGAAGACGATGGCGGTTGCGCCCATCTCCACCTGCGCGGTGTTGATGACCGCGCCAATGCCGGTGGTGACGCCGCAACCGATATAGCAGATCTTGTCGAAGGGCGCGTCTTCGCGCACTTTGGCCACGGCGATTTCCGGCAGCACGGTGTAATTGGCGAAGGTCGAGCAGCCCATATAGTGATGGATCTTGTCCTTGCCGATCGAGAAGCGGCTGGTGCCGTCGGGCATCAGGCCCTGACCCTGGGTCGAGCGAATCGCGGTGCAGAGGTTGGTCTTGCGCGACAGACAGGACGGGCAGGAGCGGCATTCCGGCGTGTAGAGCGGAATGACATGATCGCCCTTTTTCACTGAGGTCACGCCCGGGCCGACATCGACCACGACGCCTGCGCCTTCATGGCCGAGAATGGCCGGGAACAGGCCTTCAGGATCGGCGCCCGACAGGGTGAAATCGTCGGTATGGCAGATGCCGGTCGCCTTGACCTCGATCAGCACTTCGCCGGCGCGCGGGCCTTCGAGCTGAACGGTCATGATTTCAAGCGGTTTGCCGGCCTGCACGGCCACGGCGGCGCGAACGTCCATGGGAATCCTCCATTAGCGGATGACGATTGTTTTGCGGCTAGAGAACATATCGGGGGGCGGCGGGGCAAGCCTGAAAGCGCAAAATATCGCCGCGTCTGACGCAGGGACCGAAACGGCTGCAAGATCCTGTTGACCTTTACGTAAAGGAGAACAATTCTAGACGCGGGGAGGAACTGCATCATGGAATTCGACTATGTCATCGTCGGCGGGGGATCGGCGGGTTCGGTGCTGGCTGCGCGGCTGAGCGAGATGCCGGGGATAACAGTGTGCCTGATCGAGGCGGGCGGCGAGGGCCGGGATATCGCCATCCGAATGCCGTTCGGCATCGTCGCCATGGTCAGCGGCAAGCCGAAGATCAACAATTGGGCGCTGTTCACCGAGCCGCAGGAAAAGCTCAATGGGCGACGCGGATTTCAGCCGCGCGGCAAGGCGCTCGGCGGCTCCAGCGCCATCAATGCCATGCTTTATGTGCGCGGCCATCCCTCGGATTACGATCGCTGGGCGCAGCTCGGCTGCGCCGGCTGGTCCTGGCGGGAGGTCTTGCCCTGGTTCGTGAAGACGGAAGGGAATCAGCGCGGCGACAGCCGGTTGCATGGCGGCTCGGGTCCGCTTCAGGTGGGCGAACAACAGACGCCGCGACAGGTTTCCGCCCGCTTCATCGAGGCCTGCCGCCAGGCTGGCTTGCCGCTCAACGACGATTTCAACGGACCGGAGCAGGAAGGCGCGGGCCTCTATCAGGTGACGCAGTTCTGGGACGGGCCGAAAAAGGGCGAGCGCTGCTCGGCGGCGGCGGCCTATCTGCATCCGCTCATGGGCCGGCCCAATCTCCAGGTGCTGACGGGCGCGCATGCCGAACGATTGAGTCTCGATGGCCGCAGCGCGCGCGGCGTCGTCGTCAGGCGCGGCGGCCAGAGACAGGAGGTGAAGGCGCGGCGCGAGGTGATCCTGGCGGCCGGCGCTTTCGGCTCGCCGCATCTGCTGCTGCTTTCGGGAATCGGGCCCGGCGGCAAGTTGAAGAAAGCCGGCGTCGATGTGGTGCATGATCTGCCGGGAGTCGGCGAGAACCTGCAGGACCATCTCGACTATGTGCATGCCACTCGCTCCAGCGGCGCCGACACGGTCGGTCTGACGCCGTCAGGGTTGATGACGATCGCCAGGGAAATGCTGCGCTGGCGGAAAGATGGGACCGGGCTCTGCGCCTCGCCGGTGGCCGAGGTCGGCGCGTTTCTCCGGTCTTCGCCCGATGTCGCCATTCCCGATCTGCAACTGCATTTCGTCATCGGCCTCTTGGAGGATCACGCCCGCAAACTGCACCTGCCGCAGGGTTATTCCGGTCACGTCTGCGTGCTTAGGCCCTATAGTCGCGGCGAAGTGGGCCTTCATGGTCCCGATCCCAAACTGCCGCCCAAGATCGATCCCCGCTTCCTTAGCGACACCCGCGACGAGGCCTTGATGATCACCGGGATCAGGACGATGCTCGACATCATGGAACGACCGGCGCTCGACGACATCAGGGGCCGCGATCTGCATCCCTTCGCCGATCTGAGCGACGCCGAGATCCTCAGGCAAATCCGGGCGCGGGCCGATACGATCTACCACCCGGTCGGCACCTGCCGGATGGGCGTCGACGCGCTCGCGGTCGTTGATCCCGAGGCGATGACGGTCAAGGGCATGGAGAGGCTTCGGGTCATCGACGCTTCGGTGATGCCGACCCTGATCGGCGGCAACACCAATGCGCCTGTTATCATGATGGCTGAGCGGATGGCGGCGCGGATCGCGGCGGAGCGGTGAGGGGTAGTCCGCCTGATGGTCGGCGTTGTGCATCGTAGTCAAGCAATGCTGATTCTTAGGTTCAAGACTATTCGGCTGAGAAACTGAGTTAGCGCGTGTTCTCAACAGCAGCCTTCGATAAACTCAGCTCACGAATCCGCTGCGAGTCTTCATGACCACTCTTTCCTCTTCGCCTCCGTCGTCGTCTCTCATCCGCGGGCTTCTCATCATGGCCGCCGCCATGATGATCCTGCCCTGCATGGACGCCATCGCCAAGTATATGGCCAATGTGCAGGCGATGTCGCCGGGGCAGGTGACCTTCTATCGCTTTTTCTTCCAGACGGCGCTGACGCTGCCGCTTCTGGTGACGGTGGCCGGGCGCGGGGCTTTCGTCGCCAAGCGCCCCTGGATGAACCTTTTGCGCGGGGCGCTGCATGCGGCGGCGACGCTGCTGTTCTTCACGGCGGTCAAATATATGCCGCTCGCCGATGTCTTCGCGATCTATTTCGTCGAGCCTTTCATGCTGACGGCGATGTCGGCCTGGCTTCTCGGCGAGAAAGTCGGCTGGAAGCGCTGGCTCGCTATCCTCATCGGCTTCGGCGGGGCGATGATCGTCATCCAGCCCAGCTTCCAGCTCTTCGGCCTGACGGCGTTGCTGCCAGTCGCCTGCGCGTTCCTATTCGCGCTCTATCTGTTTCTTAACCGCGCGATCGGCGAGGCCGATCCGCCCTTGACCATGCAGACCTTGTCGGGCGTCGGCGGCTCGCTGTTCATGGGGGCCGTGCTGCTGGGCGGCGACGCTGCCGGCTGGGGCGACTTCCAGATGGCGCTGCCCGACGGACTGTTCAGTTTCGGGATTCTCGTGCTGCTCGGCGGCCTGTCGGGTTACGGCCATCTGCTGGTCGTGAAAGCCTTCCGGCTGGCGCCAGTCTCGGTGCTCGCGCCGTTCCAATATTTCGAGATCATTTCGGCGACTGCGCTGGGATATCTGTTGTTTGGGGATTTTCCCAATCTCTCCAAATGGCTGGGCGTCGCCATCATCATCGGCTCTGGCCTCTATATTATCTGGAGCGCCCGGCGCGACGAGACCAGGGTGGTGGTTCAGGATTAAGAAAACATACACCATTCCGATTGAGACGAAATTTACGTTCGACTGCGAGATTGCAACTGCTTCATGATGAAGCGGGAGCTACTTCGATGCTGGAGTTAACGTTGCGTTATCCCGCCTCGGCGCTTGCCGGGAAACAGCGGCTGACGCAGGACGACGCGCTGATGCTGCGCGGACGCATGTTTGTTTCGGGACTCGTCAGCGAGGCCGACGCCTGGCTGTTGCTGGCGCTTCACAAGTCGTCGCCGGAAAAAAGCCCGCAATGGAGCCGGTGGTTCGTCGAAGCCATGGCGGATTTTTTCGTCAATGGCGGCTATGCCGAAAATTTCCTCGACGCCGATGACGCCGACTGTCTTCTGGCGATGATCGCGCCAGACGCCGTGATTCGGGACAATGACGAACTCGAACTCCTTCTGCATGTGATGGAACTGTCGCGCGACTGTCCGGATATCCTGTCGGCTCTGGCGCTCGACCAGTTGCGGTTGGCGCTGGCTACAGGCGAGGGCGCTTATGCCGCCCAACGGTCCTGCAAACGAGCTGGCGTTTCAATTGAGGATCTCGATTATGTCTACCGTATCGTCCGGGGCAAGCTCGATCACGGTCGCCTCCGCCTGACGCAGCGTGAGGCCGAGGCGCTCGAGCGCATCGACACTATCGTCAGCGATCGACTAAACCATCCAGGGTGGCGACGTCTCATCGACAGCGTGGCGGTGACCGGCGAGTGCGGGTCGCACTCCCGCGGCTGGCTGCGGCTGGATGAAGCGGGGCTGCCCGCGCTAGAGGAAGCGGCCTGAGGGGCCCTTCGCGATCCTGACCAGAATACAGGCGCCCGCTCCTTCGACATTCTCTATGATCACCGATCCGCCATGCAGGCGGGCGATTTCCGCGACCAGCGACAGGCCGAGTCCCCAGCCGCCATCCGCCTCGCTGCGACCGGCGGGGCGATAGAACGGCTCGAACACCCGTTCGCGGTCTTGCGGCGCGATCCCCGGGCCGTGATCGCGAATGCGCAGGATCGCAGCGTCGCCTTCGGCGGCCAGCGTCACTGTGACCGGCGGCGCGCCATGGCGTTCGGCGTTCTGCAGCAGATTGCGGATCAGCCGGCGCAGGAGTTTTTCATTGCCGATGATCAGGCCCGCATCGCCCTCGACCCCAGCGCCGGTGGCGGCGGCCTCTTCGCTCGCAAGCGCCAGGAGGTCGACGCTTTGGTCGAGCGGCGGCGGCCGTTCGCCGCTCAGGCGGCTTTTCAAGAGAATTTCCTCGACGATGTCGTCGAGTTCGGCCAGATTGCGAATGATTTCGTCGCGGGTTCTATCAGACCGCGCCAGTTCCTGCATTTCCACGGCGAGACGCAGGCGGGCGAGCGGCGAGCGCAATTCGTGACTGGCGTTGGCCAGCAGGCTCTTTTGTGATTTGACCAGCGCCTCGATGCGGTCGGCGGCGAGATTGAAGGTGCGCGCCACGGCGGCGACCTCGTCGCGGCCATGAACAGGCGCGCGAACGGTAAGATCGCCATTGCCCCAGTGATCCACGCTGACCCGCAGGTGATCCAGCCTCCGGGTGAGATGGCGGACGACGGGATAGGCGCCGACGCCCACCATCAAGGCGGTGACCAGGAACAGGCCGACGAGATGTCCGCGCGGCGGCGCAAAGCGCCGGGGCACATAAGCGACCAAGGTCGCGCCGTCCGGCATATCGATGCGGAACGCCCGGAAACGATCGGTCTTCTCGATCCAGGGATCATCGGCGTCGGGCCGCTCGATGCGCGCGCCGGCGCCCTGAACGAAACGACCCTTGGCGTCGAAAATGGCGATATCGGCGTCGAAGGCGCGGGAGAGCCGGTCGAGCATCGACTGCCGTTGCGCAAGCGGCACATCGGCGCTCAGCACCGAAGAGGCGAGTTTGCCGACGCCCTGTTCGAGCGGGCCGCGATTGGGGTCGAGCCGGCCGAGAAAGGTCAGCGCGCTCAGGGTGATCACGACGAGTGCGAGACAGCCGAGCACGGTCAAGTAGACCTTGAGAAACAGGCGGGAGGCGATCACGGCTCAGCCCTCGTCTTGATTGCGGGCGAAGAGATAGCCGGAGCCGCGCAAAGTGAGGATCCGCCGAGGATTTTTTGGGTCCTTTTCGATGGCGGCGCGGATACGGGAAATATGCACGTCGATGGAGCGATCGAATGCTTCGAGCTCCTCGCCCTTGACGAATTCCATCAGCCGGTCGCGGCTCAACACCCGGCCGGCATTTTCGGCGAGAGCCACCAGCAACGAGAACTGATAGCCGGTCAGCGCCGCCTCATGGCCGTCAACGGTGGCGATGCGGCGGTCACGGTCTATTTCCAGCCCTCCGAAACGCAGCAGTTCCATCTGCTGGACCGAGGAGCGGGCGCGACGAAGCAACGCCTTCAGCCGCGCGGCAAGCTCGCGCGGGCTGAAGGGCTTGCCGAGGTAATCATCGGCGCCGATCTCAAGTCCGACGATGCGGTCGGTTTCCTCGCCGCGCGCCGTCAGCATGAGGATGGGCAGGTTGGAGCGGGCGCGGATCTTCCGGCAGACATCGAAGCCGTCGGTGTCTGGAAGCATCACGTCGAGCACGATGGCGTCCGGCGGACGACGGGCGATCTCCTGGAGGCCTGAAGCGCCCGTCGCCGCCGTCCGTACGGCATAGCCTGCCGATCCGAGATAGTCAGAGAGCATGGCGGACAGTCGGGTGTCGTCGTCGATCACAAGAATTTCATCCGCCATGTCATGGTCCTGCTGTTGGGGCGCTCAAGGAGCCTTGGGCGGCATGTCGTCCATCATCGCCGGCGGATGGTCGCCGCCAGGCCCGCGCCCGGGGCCAAAGCCCATCTCGTCGAGTTCGTCCACCAGCTTCTTGCGCTGATCGGGGTTCAGCACATCTGCGGCATCGGCGACGGCCTTGGCAATGATTTTCGATTTGGCGTCGAGCTTTTCGATCTGCTGGGCCCGGAATGCCTCGATGGCGGCGCGGTCGATGGTCGGGGCTTCCAGGAGGTCGAGCGCGCCGTCACGCATGGCGCGGCGTTCCTGCCGGTCCGGACGGACCTGTTCCATCGCGGTTTTCAGGATCGTCTTGATCTTGGCCTTCTGCTCGTCATTGGCGCCGGCATCGCCGAGCATGCGGTCCATGCGATATTCCATATAGCCCTGCATGAATTTGTGTCGCATGCCGCCGGGGCCGAAGCCGTCCTGGCCGCCGGCGAAGGCCAGCGCGCCCGCGCCAAGCACCACGGCGGTGGTGGAGCCGACGATGACGATGCGACGCAGCCAGCTGGATTTCGGCGTCTCAGTGATGCTCGTGTCGAGGTCTTGCGTCATGGGGAAGTCCTTTCTTCGCTCTCATTCCGATGAGGCCAGAATGGACAACCGATGTTGCGGCGTTTTTGCCGGCGCATGAAGAAATGTAAAGTTCGGGGCGCTGTACGAAAAAACACCGCATCGAATTGATTTTGCACAGAAAATTAACGCCGCTCCCGCTAGTGTCGGCGCCGGGATTTTCGGTGGACCCAGCTTGCGAATTCGTCTAGCACCGTTCGGCGGCCATGGATCCGTCGGAAAGAGAAGTCGTTCATGCCAAATTGCCCGCGCGCCCTGGGGTGGGCGAGGGCGAATAGGACAGGGTCAACGGGAAGGGGGCGCAGCGATGTCGAGAGACCGCGAACAGGACGTTTTGGACGCCCCTGAACCGGCGGAGCGCCCGGAACTTCCGGATATCTATACCGAAGACGGCTCGGTGCGGCACGATTTCCTGGCTCTGGTCGGCGCGGCGATCGCGGATCGCGACGTCATCTTCCTGCGTCGCCATGTCGGTCGGCTGCATATTTCCGAACTCGGCGACGTGCTCGAAGCGATGATGGCGGAGCAGCGCATTGCGCTGATCCATCTGCTCGGCGACGATTTCGACCTTGCGGCGTTGACCGAGGTCGACGAGGCGATCCGCCTGGAAATCGTCGAGCAGATCCCCAACGACGCCATCGCCGCCGCCATCGGCGATCTCGATTCGGACGACGCCGTCTATATTCTCGAAGACCTCGACCAGGAGGACCGCGAGGAAATCCTCGCCAAGCTGCCTTTCACCGAACGGGTGCGGCTGCGCCGGGCGCTCGACTATCCGGAAAGCTCAGCCGGCCGCCGCATGCAGTCGGAATTCGTGGCGGTGCCGCCATTCTGGACGGTCGGCCAATGCATCGACTATATGCGTGAAGAGGAGGATCTGCCGGAAAGTTTCACCCAGATCTTCGTCATCGATCCGACCTTCAAGCTTCTGGGCGCGGTGGATCTCGATCGCATCCTGCGCACCCAGCGGGGCGTGAAGATCGACGATATCATGCGCGAGACCAGCCACTCGATTCCGGCCGACATGGACCAGGAAGAGGCCGCGCAGCTTTTCCAGCAATATGACCTGCTGTCGGCCGCCGTCGTGGATGAGAATGCCCGGCTGGTCGGGGTGCTGACCATCGACGACGTCGTCGACGTCATCCATGAAGAGGCGGAAGAAGACATCAAGCGTCTGGCGGGCGTCGGCGACGAAGAACTGTCGGACAATGTTCTGTCGACCGTGCGGTCGCGCTTTCTCTGGCTGTTCATCAATTTCGGCACGGCCTTCCTGTCGTCGACCGTGATCGGCCTGTTCGACGCCACGATCGAGCAGATGGTGGCGCTGGCCGTGCTGATGCCGATCGTCGCCTCGATGGGCGGCAATGCCGGCACGCAGACCATGACGGTGACCGTGCGCGCGCTCGCCACCCGCGATCTCGACATCTACAATGCCGGCCGGATTATCCGGCGCGAATTGGGGGTGGGGACGACCAACGGCCTGATCTTTGCGATCCTGGTGGGGCTCGTCGCGGGCTTCATGTATCACGACGTCCATCTGGGCCTGGTGATCGCCACCGCGCTGTTCATCAATTTTCTCGCCGCAGCGATGGCCGGCAATCTCGTGCCGTTGCTGCTCAACCGGTTTGGCGCGGATCCGGCCGTGGCGTCGTCGGTGTTCGTCACCATGATCACCGATCTGACCGGCTTCTTCGGCTTTCTCGGTCTCGCGACGCTGTGGTTCAGCTGGCGGTGAGAAAAATTGACTTTTACGTCAAGGTCAATTAACCTGACGCCAATCCTAAAATCGGCGGCGGGCATGGCAGTGAGCAAGTTTTACAGTATAACCGAGTTGACGCGCGAGTTCGATATCTCCACGCGCACGCTCAGGTTCTACGAGGATGAAGGTCTCATTCATCCTGAAAGACGCGGCCGCACCCGGCTCTACAGGCAGGCGGACCGGCATTTGATCGCGCAGATCCTGCGCGGCCGTCGCATCGGCTTCACCATCGCCGAAATCCGCGAAATCATTCAGGTCTACAAGGAGCCGCCCGGAGAGATCGGGCAGTTGAAGCTGCTGATGCGCAAGGTCGACGACAAGCGCGACGATCTCAGGCAGAAGCGACGCGACATCGACGAAACGATCACCGAGCTCGACAGTATCGAAGAGTCCTGTCTCAACCGGCTGGCGGAAATCGGCGTCTCGACCTGATTTTCAATAAAACATGCGCGACGTGTCGCCCCGGCTTACAGCCAGGCGCGCGTGCGCTGGCGATAGCGCTCGAATTCATAGCCGAAACGGGCCTGCAGGAATTGTTCCTCGCGCCTGATCACCCAAAGATGGGTGGCGGCGGCGGCGCAAACGGCGAGGCCGGCCGTCCAAAGATTGTTAGTCGCCAGCGCCAGGCCGAGGGCGGCGACCGTATAGCCGAGATAGATGGGGTTTCGCGTCAGCCGGAACGGACCCGTGGTGACGAGCCGCGAGGTGTTCTTCATCGAGCCGAGCGCCGTGTGGTGGCTCTTGAGCGCCGCGATCGCCCAGATCGCCATGACTATCCCCGCTCCAATCATCAGGCTGGAAATGGCGATCCTCAAAAGCGGCACACCGTTCAGCATATGTATCGGCGCATAATCGTAACACAGGGTGGAAAGCGGCAGGATGACGAGAAAAAACGCCGTCGGCCAGGGATAGGTCACCGGTCTTGCGCGATATACATTCATCTGGTCCACCCGCCATTGTGCTCCTATTCGGAGCGAATGCTGCACTGGAATGCGATATCCTTGATCCGATCATCGCTTACCGAGATTGCGCCAGACTGGAATAGCGCCAGCAAATCGCTTTTCGAAAGCGACTGCAGCGTGCAATCGCAGAAAGACTGGCAAAAGCCTGGCGTTTGATTTCGTTCGCAACTCGGTCGGCAATTCTGGATATAGGCCTCGCCGGGATCCACCGCCGGCGGTGGAACTACAAGACTTAACCCATAAAGAATCGCAATCAGCACAGGTTGATGCGCCAGATAGAAGACGAGACTGTGTCGCCCGAAAAAGGCAAGCACGGTTTTCCAATGTTTTTGTGTGGTTTTCCCCAGGTTATTTTCTGGCGCGGGTAAGCGGGCGCTGACGAACTTGCTGACGGCCAGACCGGTGAGGAACGGCGCGAGCCAGGGCAGCATCGGCACGAAGTCGAAGGAGGGACGGTTCTGGTCCGCCAATCCGACCCACCAGAGAAAGGGCGAATTGAACACGCCTCCCGGAGCGATGACATGCGGCGCGGCGAAAGCGGCGGCCGCAGCCGCGAGCGTGACGACGACGGGCGCGCGCAGGAACACCAGGGCGATGACGCTGGCGGTCGCCATCGCGTGCAGAATGCCGAAATAGATAAGCCCGCCCGGCATCCAGAGATAGGTGCCGAGCGTGACGGCGCCGGCCGCCAGGCCGATCACTCCCAGCCGCTTGAGAAAGCTCCTGGCGTTGAAGCGGGCGCTATGGGCGAGATAGAGCGAATAGCCGGCGAGAAACAGGAAGGTCGAGGCGATGACCCGCGCATAGACCTTTGGCCAGCCGGATGTCGGGAAATCCGCCGCGAGATAGCCGAAATCGGCGAGATCCCACATGAAGTGATAACTCGCCATCGGAAACAAGGCGAAGCCGCGGGCGATATCGAGCCAGGCCTGGCGCCGCTTCGGCGTCGAAGCCTGAGGAGAAATGTCTGAATTCAAGATTCCATGCCTCGGACAATGGCGTCGCGCGCCTCGGAGAAGAATTGCCGCCGGATCAGGACGAAGATGACGAAGGTGGTCATGGCCATGAAGGCATAGGCGTTCACGAACCATCCTAGATAACCGATCGACAGAAATATGGCGCGAAGCCCGGCATTGAAATTCTTGGCGGCCACGACATTCATGGCGATGACAGCCTCGGCCGCCCGGCGCGCGCCTTCAGGATCTTTCTCCGCTTCGGACTGCATCGGCAGACCGCCGAACATGATTGAGCAATAATTGAACAGCCGGTAGGACCAGCCGAATTTGAAAAAGGAATAGGCGAACATGGCGGCGAGACCGCCAACCTTGAGTTCAAAGGCGGCGCGGCTGCTGTGGAAGACGGCGGGCAGATCGGCGAAGATTGCCTGCACCTGTTCGGTCTGGCCGAGCAGCGCGAAACAGCCGCCAAGCGCCAGGATCGAGGTCGAGGCGAAGAAACCGGTGCCGTTCTGAAGCCCCGCCATGATCTGGGTATCGATCATCTTGAGGTCGCGATTGAGCGAATTGCGGATCCAGTTGGCGCGGTGAATGGCCATGCCGCGGGTGACGCTCAGGCGATTGAACCGGCGGGAAACGCCGGTCACCCAGTTGAACAGCGCCCAGAGCAGCACGAAATAGGCGATTGCGATATAGTCCAGATGGGTCATGGCCGCTCTAAGCCTCGGGAATCGGAGAAACTGACTGTGTGTATCGCCCAATCAGCTTGCGCATGAAATGGGTCAATGTCGCCCCCGTGCCAGTGGCTGGCGGAAGTTCGGAGGCGACAAACGTCAAAACCATACTAATGTCCGGCGCAAGGGTCATGACAGGCGGAAGGCGATAATTCATGTTTCTTTCGGTATTCGATGTTTTCAAGATCGGCATAGGTCCGTCGAGCTCACACACAATGGGGCCTATGACGGCGTCCAATCTGTTTCTCGATCTCATCCTGTCGCCCGACTGGCCGCGTCCATCCGCCGCCAAGGTTGCCGCGATCAAGGTCAGCCTGCATGGCTCGCTCGCCCATACCGGCATCGGCCATGGGTCAGACCGCGCGGTCATTCTGGGCCTGACGGGGGCGAAAGCCAATACGATCGATCCAGACAGAATGGACGCGTTGGTCGCCGAGGTCGAGTCTTCAGGCCGCATCTCGCCGCCGGGGCATGATGGCTATGCCTTCCGTCCCAAGGACGATCTCGTGCTCGACAAGAAGACCCCGCTGACCGGGCACGCCAACGGCATGTTGTTCCAGGCGTTCGACGCTTCGGGTCGACTGCTCCTGAAGCAGATCTATTATTCGATCGGCGGCGGGTTCGTCGTCACCGATCTCGAACTCGAAAAGATGCGCGCCGCCGCCAAGAAGCCGGAGGCGATCAAGGTTCCCTATCCCTTCGCCACCGCCAAGCAGATGCTCGACATGGCCGCGCGTTCGGGCCTGACCATCGCCCAGATGAAGCGCGCCAATGAAGAGGCGACCATGAGCCGCGAGGCGCTGGACGCCGGCCTCGACCGGATCTGGGACGCGATGCGCTCCTGTATCGAACGCGGCTTGCAGGTGGAGGGCATCATGCCGGGCGGGCTGAAGGTGCGCCGCCGCGCCCGCCAGATTCACGACAAGCTGCAGGAGGAATGGCGCTCCAACAAATCCAATCCGCTGCTCGCCAATGACTGGCTTTCGGTCTACGCCATGGCGGTGAACGAGGAAAACGCCGCCGGCGGCCGCGTCGTCACTGCGCCGACCAATGGCGCTGCGGGCGTGATCCCGGCCACGATCCGCTATTATGAGCATTTCCACGAGGATTGGGACCAGGACGGGATCCGCGATTACTTGCTGACCGCAGCGGCCGTGGGCGGCATCATCAAGCACAACGCCTCGATCTCCGGCGCTGAAGTCGGCTGTCAGGGCGAGGTGGGCTCCGCCGCCGCCATGGCGGCCGCGGGCCTTGCCGCCGTGATGGGGGCTTCGCCCGAGCAGGTGGAAAACGCCGCCGAGATCGCGCTCGAACATCATCTCGGCATGACCTGCGATCCCGTCGCGGGCTTGGTGCAGGTGCCCTGCATTGAGCGCAACGCGCTCGGCGCGGTCAAGGCGGTGACGGCGGCGTCGCTGGCGCTCAAGGGCGACGGCCAGCATTTCGTGCCGCTCGACGCCTGTATCGAGACCATGCGCCAGACCGGTCACGACATGAGCGAGAAATACAAGGAAACCTCCACCGGCGGCCTCGCCGTCAATGTTGTGGAGTGCTGAGCGGGTTGACGCGCTGTTGATGGCGGATGCGCCGCATTGACTGCGGCGCGCGACTGGTCGAAAAGACGCCATGGCATTGCATCTCATCAAACTCTGCGTCGGCGCGGAATCGATCGACGACCTGCGCGACTGGGTGGCGGAGCGGACCAGCTTGGCGATCGCCGCCGGCCTCCCCCCGCACTCGGTCCATGTGACGCGCATGTCGCCCAAGCGCAGCGCCGAGATACTTGACGGCGGTTCGCTGTACTGGGTGATCAAGGGCGTGCTGTCGGCCCGGCAGCAACTCATCGGCATCGAGGACTTTACCGACAATGACGGCATCGGTCGCTGCCGGCTGATGCTCGCGCCGGATGTCATCGAAACCATGCCGCAGCCGAAGCGGCCGTTCCAGGGCTGGCGCTATCTCGAGACCAAGGATGCGCCGGCGGATCTGATGGCCGGCGGACTGGGCGAAATGCCGGCCGATCTCAAGCGCGAACTCGCCGAACTCGGGCTGCTCTGAAACAAGAATGGCGGAGCCTCGCGGCCCCGCCATTTTCTGTCGATCATTTTTCCCAATCAGCGCATTCTCAGCCGAACTGGCGTCTTGCCGCGCGGCGAGCGAACATGCAGATGCAGATCTGCTTGCGGCTGGTTGGCCCGCCAGGCGCGCGCGCCATGGCTGAGCAGCATGGCCACGAGATCCTTGGTCTTGTCATGGGATCGGTTCAATCCCATGCCGGCGAGCTTGAGCGCGGCTTCGTGCAGCGGCAGAAGGCCGAGGCTCTTGCCATAGGCTTTCCGTTGGTTTTCGTCACGCAGGTCTGAATACGGCGTGTTGGACATAAGGGGCCTCGTACGCAAAACAAAATCGAGGTTTCCGTGCGACCGCGGCGAAAACACACGCCGCGGCCTGATCTTTCAAAAACTATTGCATGGCGGCCCAGCAGCCGACGCCCTTGCGCTTCAAGGCCTTGCAGGCGTTGACGGCGGCGGATTGGTCGGCGAAGCCGCCGAACCGGGCGCGGTAGACCTGGGCGCCGCCATTGGAGAAGGCCATGGCGAAGGGAGTGGCTGCGCGCAGCGCGCGGCCGCCCTTATCCTTGACGCGGTCGAGGATGTTCATGGCTTCCTGGCGTTCGGAGGCGGTGCCGACCTGAATGACCCAGCCCTTGCCATAGGATTCGGAGGGGGCGGTCGAGGCGGTGGTGACGGAGTCGACCTTCGGCGTTTCGGCGACCGGACGCTCCGGGATCTCGGCGAGCGAGCCGGTGTCGGGCGCGCCCACAGCGCTGTCGAGAGACGCGGTCTTGGTGATCTTGACGGTCTTGGCGCGGATCACCGGCACGGTGTCTGCCGCATCGGCCTGGAGTTCCTGGCCCTGGGCGCCGTCGTCGTAGCGGGCTTGGGGAACCGGGCCTTTGTGCGGCAGGTCAAGGCTGTGATCCGCCGAGGCGACTTCCATGGCCGGGGCCGACTTGGCGGACGGGGTGGCATAAGCCGTGTCGACCGCATTTTTCGAGGCCATGGACACAAAAGCTTCGCCATCGCCCTTGCGCGACGCCTTGGGAAGATTGGCTTCGACCAGTCGGCGCATCTTGGCGTTGCGGGCGCCGCCCGACGGGCTGCCGAGCACTACGGCGACGATCGAGCGACCGTCGATCTTGGCCGATGTCGCGAGGTTGAAGCCAGCGGCGCGCGTGAAGCCGGTCTTGATGCCGTCAACGCCCCGGACAACGCCGAGCAGACGGTTGTGGTTGCCGATCACGCGCTTGCCATAGGTGAAGCTGCGGGTCTGGAAGTAGCCGTAATATTGCGGAAAATGCTTGCGCAGCGCCAGGCTGAGGCGAGCCTGGTCGCGGGCGGTGGTTACCTGTCGGCTGTCGGGCAGGCCGTTGGCGTTGACATAGATGGTGCGGCTCATGCCGAGGCCGCGGGCCTTGGCGGTCATCATCTTGCCGAAGCGCGGCTCGCTGCCGCCGAGGAATTCGGCGAAGGCGGTGGCGCAGTCATTGGCCGACAGTGTCACCAGCGACAGGATGCCCTGTTCGACCGTAAACGAGCGGCCGGCGCCGATGCCGAGCTTGGTCGGCGACTGCGAGGCGGCGTGCTTGGACATGGTGATCTTGGTCCTGAGCGAGATGCGACCGGATTCGAGCGCGTCGAACACCATGTAGAGGGTCATCATCTTGGTCAGCGATGCAGGATAGCGCAGACCGTCGGGGTCTTCCTGATGCATGACCTTGCCATTGCGGGCGTCGATCACGATCGAGGCCGGCTTGGGGCCGGCGAGGGATTCCGAGGCATTAGCAAAAACGAGAGTTGCCGCCACAGCCAGCGAGCAAACGGTTTTTGCGAGAAGGACGCATTTCCCCCTGAGGGAGAGCAACGAGAATGTGGGCTTTGACACTAGGCTACTCTTTGCTTCTGTTGCACTGACCTTGAAAGGCCGAGAGTTCGAAAAAGCATGATAGGTCGTTAGCGTTACCAAACTGTTGACGCGGTGTGCAAAAGCGGGGCGAAAGGCGGCAATTGCCGCAGTTCGGGACGTTTCGTGAACAGCGCGGCGGCTCACGGTTCACGGCGTATTCACGGCGAAAGATTAAGTCTTTCGTCGGAGAAGAGACGGACAGCGCGGTCGAGGTTCCGCCATTGCGGCAGGAGCGCCGAGGAGAAGCGGTAGAGCAGCGTCAGATCGCGGCCGACATGAATGTCGCGCTGGCAATCGCTCGACGTGGCGTCCTTCTCCGTTTTCGGCATAACGCAGCGGGTGACGAATGGCGCGCCGCCATCCTCGCCAGTCAGGATGACCTCTTCGCCATAGCCGGCCTTGGGATCGAGGTGGTGAAGGGCAAGGCCGGCCGGTCCGGCCTCGGGCGCGCCCGCAAACAGCCGTCGATAGATCGGCTCGAGCCGTCCCGACATATCCCTGGACATCACGCTCTGGCTATATTGCAGGAAAAGCAGGTTGCCGTCGTCTGCGGCTTTGTCGAAGCGGGCGGCGGTGGCGGCTGAATAGCCTTTCATTTCAGGCCAGGTGACGACGATGTCGACCTGTTCGGCGGCGCCATTCTTTCGGTGTTCGGCGAAACGAAACATGTTGGCGGCAAGGACGAGCGTATCCTGACCGATCGTCACGGCGATCGCCTGTTCCGACTCGGTGCGGCCATCCTGGGCCAGCCAGGCGCCGTAGCGGCTCGCTGCAAACGACAGAAGAAGCGAGGCGACCGAAAGCGCCGCCAGGCCGCCCACGATCTTCCACAACAGCGATGTCGAAAGAAGCGGCGCTTCGTCCGGTTCCGAATCATCCTCGTTCATCAGGGCTCTCCTGGTGGGCTGATGCCGGGGATCATTGATAAGAACTGATGAGATCGATCAATGACCCTTGCAATCTGGTTTTGACGCCAAGGACCGTTGCTAGAGCCGCAGCCCTGCGCCTGGCTGGATGTGGCGCGGTTGGCCCGAAACTTGCTGTTGAAAGAAATGACTCCGGTTATGGATGGAAGTGGCACATGTTTGAAGCGAGCGACATTATCGTCAGTCTGATCATCGGGCTTGCCGCGCCTCTGGCGATCCTGGATTCGAGCCGGCTGATATTCGATGGCCTGCTTGTCGCGCGCGGAACGGCGCAAGATGGGCGCGGGCGGTTGCTGTCGTGGATCTTCGCGCTCGCAGCGGGACCGGCATTGTTCGGAGAGAGGGTTGTCCGCGAGGCGAGGGCCGGGCGAATGCGCGGCGGACAGGTCGGGCTGTCGGTTGCTGCGGTGCTTGGATGGGCCTGGCTTTACGGCCTGGTTCTTATCGGCCTGCTCAAGCAGGTTCACGGATAAAAAAAAGCCGGTCCCGGGGACAACGGGACCGGCAATGAGGGCTCGGTCGGACGGGGATTGGGGGACGTGACCGGCCCTTGGAGGGTTAAAGCGCGGCTTTCGCCGAATTCAGTTCAAACTGCCGACCACAGGGGCGCGATCGTCTTCGATCTTCACCCATTTGGCGGCGCTGAGCGTCGATTGACGCTTGAGATAGGTATATTCCGTATCCGACCAGAGCAGGACCTTGTTGCGCATATTGTCGAGCACGAAGTCGCCGCGATCGGTTCTGACCGTGAGCACGGCATGGCCTTCGCCATTCGGCTGCAGCACGACGGTGATCAGCAGATCCGAGGGCGAGAAGCCCTGCTTGACCAGCAATTTCTGCTTCAACAGCACATAATCTTCACAATCGCCGACATCGGTGGGATAGGCCCATTTTTCCTCGACGCCATAGATTTCCTCGTCGGTCAGCGGCTGGATTCTGGTGTTGACGTCGTAATTGACCTTGAGGATCGTCTTCCAGGTCGCTTCCGTCAATTGCATCGGACCGGTGTCGCTCTGCTTGGCTGAGCAGGCGTTGGGATTGTCGCGGCAAAACTCATAGTGACCGATCGGCGGATTGGTTTTTCCAAGCGTCACGATATTCGGCGAAAAGGCGAAAGCGGTGTTCGTGGCTGCGGTCATTGCCGCCGCTGTGATCAATACTTTGATGTTTCTTGCGTTGAACATGTTTTTGTCTCCCCGTGTTGAGAAGACAATGACACATGCTTTTTTACTCCTCGCGAAAATGCGAAGTAAGATAAAGTACAAATTCGAGTAGAACTATCGAATATTTTGAATATCTATTGATATATATTTGATGTGTACTTGAGTAAAATCTGCTGAAGTTTAGGCGAAAATCAAGCGATAATTCGCGCAAAATCTGGCGAAAAGTTTATCGGACATCTTTCAAGGCCTTGATATTAAATCGTATTTTAAGGCGCCGCATCACGCGGACATGGTCGCGCCCTTGGACGCGGGCAGACTGTGCCAGCACGATACAGATTGTTTCGCGTCGAAGCAGAAGGGACTGCCGTGACTTCGCGGCTCTTGTTTGCGGATGAGCGTTGAAAATCATCGAAATTATTTTTTGAATTTTTTGTCGCTGGATATTTGCCGGCTGCGCAGCCTCGCCTGGGATCGCCTGACGCGCGACTGCGCGAGGATCAGGCCCAGGCTCAAAAGATGAAGGCCGGGCGCTGGGCCCGGCCATAGCTCTTGCGACAGGCTTGCGTTCGTTCCGCCCGTCAGGGCCGCGTGCTGAGCGCCAAGCGGCACGCCAATCCAGCGAATACGGTTGCAAGCAGATACTGCGGAAGCTTGGGAAAGCGTCGTAACGCGGAGAGTCGATTGCGGATGTGACCTCCCAAAAGGATGACCGCGCCGTTCACAAGAAAGCCTACTCCGTTCAAGATGGTGGCCAGTACGACCATCTGCGCGAACATCGCGCCGCCCGAGGGGTCAACGAATTGCGGGAAGAGCGCCAGGACAAATAGCGCCATTTTCGGATTGAGAATATTTGTTGCGAAACCTTCCGCGAATATACGCCTGTTTGAAAGGCGTTTGAGCCCGGACGATGGCGCGAAAGCTGCCCCTTCGGAACGAACAGTTTTATAGGCTAGGTAAATCAGGTAGATGCAGCCCGCCCACCGAATGATTTCATAGGCGATGGGAACAGCAAGAAAGAGCTGTGACAGACCAAGCCCCGCAGCGATCGCGTGGCAATAAGTGCCGGCAGCTATTCCTGCATATGTGAGGAACCCGGCGGAACGTCCTTGGCTTACGCTACGAGAGGCGATGAGCAACATATCCGGCCCAGGTGTGGCGGTCAGCACCAGAGAGGCGGCGGCAAAGAGCATGAACGTGGAAAAATCCGGCATAATATCTTCCTTTTGGAATGGAGCCGGAATTCCTGCTTATCATCGTCAAGCCCAATAGCAACTGTTTTTGCGCTGCTATGGCGAGACACGTTCTAAAGAACCAGGTCTGCAACTGAATTTCGCAAAGTCGCAAAACCATGGTTTTGCGATCAATCCGCGCACAGATTGCTTCACCAAGAAATCTGCAGGACGATAAACCGTCCCCAATATCCCTGTCTCAGGAAGGCAGCGCCAGCCAGTATCTACTCGGATTTCATATTCCAGTGAGGGGCTTGGGGGGGCATGGCCCGGCCTTTGAAGCGTATTTCGCCGGCTGCTGTCAGCGATAGGCTTCGAAATTCTCGCGGCTCAGCATGCTCGCGAATTCGATCGCCACGCCTTCCTGGAACTGGCGCACGACCTTGCCGCGCATGGTTCCGAGCCGGACGGGCGTTCCCAGCGCCGGGCGAACCTCGATTTCAACGGCGCAGCCCGACATCGACAGGTCGATGATGCGGCAGGGATAAGCGCGGCCATCATCCAGCGCCAGTTCCGAGCGGGCGGAGCGTGGCGCGATACGCTCATGGCGCCGATCTTCCGGCAGGCCGAGCGCGGTCTTGTTTGCGAGCCAGGTCAACTGTGCGGCGAGCTTCTCGCGCTTGCGGTCGGTGGCGTTGATAGTGGTGACGAAGCCATGGTCAACAACCTTGATCACCGAGCCCTCGATGCGGCCGATATGATCGATATAGGCGATGATCCGGTCGCCGATCTTCGGAAGCGCGGCGCAATGGAAATGGATGTCGCCGGGCGACATGTCGACGGCCTTGCATTCAAGCTCAGTATAGTCCGGCAGCATCAGGCGACCGGCAAGGTTCACGACCACGCGCTGGAAGGAGCGGGCGTCGATCGTGACCGTTGAGGCGGCGGTTTGCGGAGCTGGCATTCTGATACCCATTCATGTTTCAAGAGGGCAAGATAGCCTCGCGCCTCTTAAGAATATGTATCAGTTCGATGCTCGCAGCTGTTACAATCTCACTAAATGTCCAAATTTTCGGCGAACTGGGCCCGCTCCTGAATGAAGCGGAACCGCGCCTCCGGTTTGGTGCCCATCAGCGCGTCGACCGCGCCGCGCGTGCCCTCGAAATCCACCTCGTCGATATCGACGCGCAGCAATGTCCGGCTGGACGGATCCATCGTCGTCTCTTTCAGTTGCGGGGGCGACATTTCGCCGAGACCCTTGAATCGGCTGATCTCGATCTTGCCGCGGCCGGTAAACTCCTTCTCCATCAGCGCCATGCGATGGGCGTCGTCGCGGGCGTAGAGAACCTTGGCGCCTTGGGAAATGCGGTAAAGCGGGGGAACGGCGAGGAACAGATGCCCCTTGCGGATCAGATCCGGCATTTCCTGGTAAAAGAAGGTGATGAGCAGCGAGGCGATATGGGCGCCGTCGACATCGGCGTCGGTCATGATGACGACGCGCTCGTAGCGCAGGTCTTCCTCGCGATATTTCGACCGCGCGCCGCAGCCGAGCGCCTGGGTAAGGTCGGCGATCGTCTGGTTTGCGCCGAGCTTTTCCTTGCCGGCGCTGGCGACATTGAGGATCTTGCCTTTCAGCGGCAGGATGGCCTGGTTGGCGCGGTTGCGCGCCTGCTTGGCCGAGCCGCCGGCCGAATCGCCTTCGACGATGAACAGTTCGGCGCCCTCGGCCGAATTCTGCGAGCAATCGGCGAGCTTGCCGGGCAGGCGCAGTTTGCGCACCGCCGTCTTGCGGCTGACTTCCTTTTCCTTGCGTCGACGCATGCGCTCGTCGGAGCGCTCGATCACCCATTCCAAGAGCTTGTCGGCTTCGTTGGGATTGTCGGCGAGATAATGGTCGAACGGGTCGCGGATGACGTTTTCGACAATGCGCTGGGCTTCGACCGTGGCGAGGCGATCCTTGGTCTGGCCGACGAATTCCGGTTCGCGAATGAACACCGACAGCATGCCGGCGGCCGAAATCATCACGTCGTCGGTGGTGATATTGGCGGCGCGCTTGTTGTTGGTCAGTTCGGCATAGGCCTTGAGGCCCTTGGTCAGCGCGATGCGCAGGCCGGCTTCATGCGTGCCGCCTTCGGGCGTCGGGATGGTGTTGCAGTAGGAATGCAGCATAGCGTCGCCGCCATACCAGGTCACCGCCCATTCGACGGAGCCATGGCCGCTGCGCTCGGTCTTGCCGGCGAAGATGTCGCGGGTAACGGTGAAATCCTTGCCGATCTGGACGGCGAGATAGTCCTTGAGGCCGCCGGGGAAATGGAAGACGGCCTTGTCTTCATATTCCGTGCCAGCCACGAGTTCGGGCGCGCAGGACCAACGGATCTCGACGCCGCCGAACAGATAGGCCTTGGAGCGCGACATGCGATAAATGCGGCCCGGATCGAATTTGGCGTGGGGCCCAAAGATCTGCGGATCGGGATGGAAACGGACCCGGGTGCCGCGGCGATTGTGGACATCGCCCAGTTCTTCCAGCGGACCCTGCGGAATGCCGCGGGAGAAGCGCTGGCGATAGAGCTTGCGGTTGCGGGCGACCTCGACCTCGACGAAATCCGACAGCGCATTGACGACCGAGACGCCGACGCCGTGCAGACCGCCCGATGTCTCGTAAGCCTTGCCGTCGAACTTTCCGCCGGCATGCAGCTTGGTCATGATGACTTCGAGGGTGGACTTGCCGGGAACCTGCGGATGGTTCTCGACCGGAATGCCGCGGCCATTGTCGGTGACAGTGAGAAAACCCTCGGCGTCGAGATGCACTTCGATGAAATTGGCGTGGCCGGCCACCGCTTCGTCCATCGAATTGTCGATGACTTCGGCAAACAGGTGGTGCAGCGCCTTCTCGTCGGTGCCGCCGATATACATGCCGGGGCGCATGCGCACAGGCTCAAGCCCTTCGAGCACGCGAATGGCGGATGCGCCATAGTCTTCGCTCGTCTTCGGCGCTTGGTCCTGCGGCGCGGGCTTGGGCGGGGCGACTTCGGGCCGCTCCGGCTTCGGGCTCTCGGGCATGTCGTCGAATAGATTCAGGGCTTGGCTCATAGTGTCCTGTTCGGAAGTGTTTGGTTCCGCGAATCAGCAGATTCTGCCAGAAGCCGCGGACAGGCGCGATTGGCCGAGATTTGCGTCCGAAACCGCCGAAAGGCAAGGGCGCAAGCGAGATGCAGGCAAGGGGGGATGCAATGTCCACAGTTCAGTTGCTAAAAAGCGTCGCAATCGCCGCAGTTTTCATGGTTTTTGCGACAGGGCAGGCGTCTGCGCTGGAACTGAAGCCCTTCAAGGATGCGCTGTTCGCTTATCCCGCAATCCTCGCGTCAGAGGACAATGGCGATTTCATCACCGTCGATTATCAGGAAATGCGCGATATCAACGGCCGCGACAGCGTGCCCGAACGCGAGGTGAAGGGCGATTATGTCTCGCTCGGCGTGCGCTGGAAACAGGATTTCGAGAAGATCGAGGTTGGCGGCCGCGAGATCGAGATTTTTCGCGCGGGAAAGATCAAGAACGCCGCTTTTGCCGTCATCTTCATTCATGGCCGCGGCGGCGACCGCAAGCTGGGCGCCAATGACAAGCGCTTCGGCGGCAATTTCAACCGGCTCAAGAATCTCGCCGTCGACAATGGCGGCGTTTATCTCGCGCCATCGGTGAAGAGTTTCGACGCCGCCGGCGCCGAGGAGATTTCGGCGTTGATCGGGGCGGTGAAGGCGAACGCGCCGAAGGCGCGGATCGTGCTGTCCTGCGCCTCCATGGGCAGCTTCATCTGCTGGAGCATCGCCCGCGACGCGAAGACTGTGGCTGAGCTGAGCGGCATGATGGTGATGGGCGGCGTCAGCGATCCGGACTTCAAGGCGAGCGCCGCGCATCAGGCCAAGCTGCCGCTGTTCTTCAGCCATGGCGCACGCGACAGCGTCTATGCGGCCGATCAACAGGTCGCGGCCTACAGGGCGCTGAAGAAGGAAGGTTATCCCAGCCGTTTCGTGTTGTTCGAGACCGGTTCGCACGGCACGCCGGTTCGCATGACCGACTGGCGCGACAGCCTGAACTGGATCTTCTCGCGCTGAGGCGCCGACACTGGCGAACCCGGCTGGCCACAATTCGCTTGCCCGCTTTTCCCCGCCTCTGATAGAGCGGCGAGGACAATTTCGGGAGAGACGAGATGACACCGGACGTTCGGCCGCTCGTGGCGGGCAATTGGAAGATGAACGGGCAGCGCGAGCAGCTCAACGAACTCAAGGACATGGGCGAGGGCGCGCTGAGCCTGGCCGGCAAGATCGACATGCTGATCTGCCCGCCGGCGACGCTTCTCTATGTCGCCACCGCGCTTCTGACCGACAGCCCGCTGGAGATCGGCGCGCAGGATTGCCATACCGCGCAATCCGGCGCCTATACCGGTGACATTTCGGCGTCGATGGTGGCCGATTGCTTCGGCACGCATGTCATCGTCGGCCATTCCGAGCGCCGGACGCTGCATGGCGAAAATGATGCGCTGGTGCGGGCCAAGGCGGAAGCGGCGCATGCCGCCGATCTCACGGCCATCGTCTGCATCGGCGAGACCGAAGCCGAGCGCAAAGGCGGCCAGACGCTCGACGTGCTGGAGACGCAACTTGCTGGCTCCGTGCCGGATGCGGCCACTGCGGAAAATACTGTCATCGCCTATGAACCGGTCTGGGCGATCGGCACCGGGCTGACGCCGACGGCTGACGATGTCGCGGAAGCGCACGCCTTCATGCGCAAGGAGCTTGTCGCGCGCTTCGGCGCCGAGGGCGCCAAGATGCGCATTCTCTATGGCGGCTCCGTCAAGCCGTCCAACGCCGCCGAACTGATGGCGGTCGACAATGTCGATGGCGCGCTGATCGGCGGGGCAAGCTTGAAATCGTCGGACTTCCTCGCCATTTGCGGCGTGTATGACACGCTGATCTCCTGATCGCCTGTTTCCTGATCAAGGGGCGATCCCCGCATTTCGCTCGCCGGGGGCTTTCAAATCGGCGTGCGCTCGTGTATGAGCGCCGCGAAACTGGGCTTTTTCCGGAAGGGCCCAAACAGGATAGGACTTATGCAGACCGTATTGATCGTGATCCATCTGATGATCGTGCTGGCGCTTGTCGGCGTGGTGCTCATCCAGCGTTCTGAGGGCGGCGGGCTCGGCATCGGCGGCGGCTCGGGCCTTATGAGCGCCCGCGGCGCGGCCAATGCGCTGACCCGCACCACGGCGATCCTCGCGGCGCTGTTCTTCATCACGTCGCTCGGTCTTGGCCTGCTCGCCCGCTACGAGGCGAAGCCCACCGACATTCTCAACAAGCTGCCGACCAGCACCAGCGGCTCGAACCCGAACGGTCTGCTGGATTCGCTCGGCGGCAAGACGCCGGCCCCGGCGCCCGTCGATCCGAACGCCATTCCGACCGGCGGCGACAACACCAACGCGGCCAAGCCGGCCCAGACTGGCGCTGCGGCTCCCGCCGCCACGCCGGCCGAGCCCGCAGGCGCCGTTCCGGCGACCAACGGGCAGCAGCAGACGCCCGCGCAATAACAAGGCCTTCGATGGCTGACGAAACCGGCAGGCTTGACCTGCCGGTTTTTTGTTGGGAATGCGCAAACATTTCCAATTTCGCATCAAGATGAAATCAGGACTGGCGGAATCAGCCGGGACGCAGTAACGGATAAAGCCCATGGCGCGATATGTTTTCATCACTGGCGGTGTGGTTTCCTCTCTCGGCAAGGGGATCGCGGCCGCAGCACTGGCGGCTTTGCTTCAGGCGCGGGGCTATCGGGTCCGGCTGCGCAAGCTCGACCCCTATCTCAATGTCGATCCGGGCACGATGAGCCCCACCCAGCACGGTGAAGTCTTCGTCACCGACGATGGCGCCGAGACCGATCTCGACCTTGGTCATTACGAGCGCTTCACCGGGCGTTCGGCCAACAAGGCCGACAACATCACCACAGGCCGTATCTACAAGAACATCATCGACAAGGAACGCCGTGGCGATTATCTCGGCGCGACCGTGCAGGTCATTCCGCATGTCACCAATGAGATCAAGGATTTCGTGGTCAGCGGCAATGAGGACTATGATTTCGTGATCTGCGAAATCGGCGGCACGGTGGGCGATATCGAAGCCATGCCGTTTGTCGAGGCGATCCGCCAGCTCGGTAACGACCTGCCGCGCGGCACCGCCGTATATGTGCATCTGACCCTGATGCCCTATATTCCGGCGGCCGGCGAGCTCAAGACCAAGCCGACCCAGCATTCGGTCAAGGAATTGCAGGCGCTCGGCATTCATCCCGATATTCTGCTCGTGCGCGCTGATCGCGAAATTCCGGAAGCCGAGCGCCGCAAGCTGTCGCTGTTCTGCAATGTGCGCGCCTCCGCCGTCATCCAGGCGCTGGACGTGGCCTCGATCTATGACGTGCCGATCGCTTATCACAAGGAAGGCCTTGACGATGAAGTGCTGGCCGCCTTCGGCATCGAGCCCGCGCCGCAGCCGCGGATGGACGCCTGGGAAGAAGTCTCCCGCCGCATCCATAATCCCGAAGGCGAAGTCACCATCGCCATTGTCGGCAAATATACCGGCCTGAAAGACGCTTATAAGTCGCTGATCGAGTCGCTCTATCACGGCGGCATCGCCAACCAGGTGAAGGTGAACCTGGAATGGATCGAATCCGAAGTGTTCGAGAAGGAAGACCCGGCGCCCTATCTCGAAAAGGTCCACGGCATTCTGGTGCCCGGCGGCTTTGGCGAGCGCGGCTCGGAAGGCAAGATCCGCGCGGCGCAGTTTGCCCGCGAGCGCAAGGTGCCGTATTTCGGCATCTGCTTCGGCATGCAGATGGCGGTGGTGGAAGCCGCCCGCAATCTCGCCGGCATCGAACACGCCTCGTCGACGGAATTCGGCAAGACCTCGGATCCGGTCGTCGGCCTGATGACCGAGTGGATCAAGGGCAATGAGCTGCAGAAGCGCTCGGCGTCGGGCGATCTCGGCGGCACGATGCGTCTCGGCGCCTATCGCGCGGCGCTCAAGAAAGGCACCAAGATCGCCGACATCTACGGCTCAACCGAGATTTCCGAACGTCATCGCCATCGCTATGAGGTGAATGTCGACTACAAGGACCGGCTGGAAAATTGCGGCCTGGTGTTTTCTGGCATGTCGCCGGATGGCGTTCTGCCGGAAACGGTCGAATATCCCGATCATCCCTGGTTCATCGGCGTGCAGTATCACCCCGAACTCAAGAGCCGCCCGTTTGAGCCGCATCCGCTGTTTGCGAGCTTCGTCGAGGCGACGCTGGTGCAGAGCCGGCTGGTCTGATCGGTCGAAAACCGTGTTTGAAAAAGGCCCGGAAGCGACGCTTCCGGGCCTTTTGTTATGAAGTAAATAAACCTCCACCTACGGTGGAGGACTGGACGAGTTCTACATAGTAGTTGAGAGACCTCTGGCTTGGACCGTTAGATTG
>NZ_JARXVM010000028.1 GCF_029892285.1 Rhizobium sp. SG_E_25_P2 | reverse complement strand
GTATTCGCGATCCGTCCCCCATCGCCGGAAGAGGATGGCCGTCCTCTCCGGCGCTTCTTTATCTCACCAAGAAGCACGAAAATCATAAGACAAGCATTACCTTATGCCCTGAGGCGTTTTGCCACCCGGCAGATGTGTTCTGCGCCGATGCCGCAGCAGCCGCCCACCAGGCTTGCGCCCTTTTCCACCCATTCCGCCGCGAAGGTTGAGTATTTGTCGGAATTCAGATCCTCGCGCGTGCCATGCAGGCCTTCATTGGCGGCTTCGCCGTCATTGAGGTTTTCGAACGCATTGGCGTAGACGCCGATCTCGATGTCGACGCCACGGGCGTCAAACACTGCGCGGGCGTCGACCACGGCCTGTCCCATCACTTCGGGCGCAGCACAATTGAACAGCAGCGCCTTGGCGCCGGATGCCGCCGCCCATTCGGCCGCCGCCGTGACGCTTTCGCCCGAGCGCAGACGGGTTGCGCCCTCGGCGATGGCCGCGGGCGTGTCATCGAGCGTGAAGGAGATCCAGAACGGCTTGCCGGTGGCTTTGACCGCCTCGCGAACGGCGTCTGCTTCGGCGATCAGGCTCAGCGTCTCGCCCAGCCAGACATCGACATAGGGCGCGAGATAGGTGACGAGAACGTTGAGATAATCCGGCGCGCGCGCTGCATCGAAATTCCAGGGCTCGTAGGAGCCGAAGATCGGCGGCAGCGAGCCTGCGACCACGGTCTTGCCTTGGCCCACGCCATCGGCGGCGTCCCGCGCCAGCCGTCCGGCCAGCGCGATCAGGGCTGCGCCATCGGCGTGGAACTTTTCTTCGCCGATGTGATAGGGCACCAGCGCATAGGAATTGGTGGTGATCACCTCGGCGCCGGCCACGATGAATTCTTCATGCACCTGACGCACGATGTCGGGCGCGTTCATCAGCGCCAGCGCCGACCATTCCGGCTGCTTCAGTTCGGCGCCCAGCCGCACCAGTTCGCGGCTCATGCCGCCGTCGAGAATGCGGGTTTTCTTCTGCGCAGTCGCGGTCATTCCATCCCCCAGTCGTGATTTCCGCCGCTCTTTGCCATGAAGCGCGGGCGAGGGGAAGGGCCGCGATCAATCCTCCGGCGAAAGACAGAGCGCCGTTCCCACCGATCCCAGCGCGCAAGGCGCGCCGAGCGCATAGACCGCCAGCCATAGGCCAAGCGGCGGCATCTCCACAGCCGGCGGAGCAAGCAGCAGAAGCGCGAGCGCGGCGCCCGCGCCGATCAGAAAACCATTGGCGGCGTGAAACAGGATCAGGCGGATCAGCGGCGGCATGGTCGGCTCCCGGGCGTTCGAAATACGACGCCAACCGCCTCGATGGCCGCAAGTTCCCGCAGCCATGGAACCCAGCCCGCCCTTTCACCTTTAATCGGCATCGACAGGGAGGTCGGGATGTCAGATATCGCCGCGCATCCGGGCGCCAGCGCCCAGCCCACGCCGCTCACCTCGGCCGAGCGCGTCAACACCATGGCGCATTATCATCGCGCCGAGATCGCCCGCATGGCCGGCTGGCGCGACCGGCTCGATCGCACCACCAATTGGGCGCTGACGGCCGCCGCCGCCATGCTGTCGGTGTCGCTGTCGACGCCGGCGGCCCATCACGGCGTGTTGCTCTTCGCCATGCTGATCAATCTGCTGCTCTTGTGGATCGAGGCGCGGCGCTATCGCTTCTTCGATGTCTACCGCGCCCGCGTCCGGCAGTTCGAACGGCATTATTTCGCGCAGATCTTCTCGCCGCAACCGGATTTCGCCTCCAACTGGCTGCTGATCCTGGGCGAGACCTTGCGCACGCCGCATTTTCTGATCAGCCAGCGGGTCGCTTTCGCCCGGCGGCTGCGACGCAATTATATCTATGTCTTCGCCCTTTTGCTGCTCGCCTGGATCCTCAAGATCACCACGCCGGAGCTCGCGGCCCGCCAGGGTCCCGCCGATCTCTGGCAGATGGCCTATGCGGCGGCCAAGAGCGCCAGCCTCGGCCCCGCGCCGGGCGAGATGGTGGCGCCGGTCGTGGCCGCCTTCTATGCCGTCCTGATCTATGTCGCCTATTTCACGCCGGATGAGGACGCCGAACTCGCCCATGGCAATGTCCATGTCTGATCGCCTGCGGCAGGCGTCTTGCAAAGCGCCTGTACCTGCTTTATATTCGTAGCTATGAAGATAGACGCCGAAGCCATGAAAACGGGCGCCGAACAGGCGAGCGAATTGTTGAAATCCTTGTCCAACCGCTACCGGTTGCTGATCCTCTGTCGCCTGTCGGATGGCGAGCATTCGGTCGGACAGTTGGCGGAATTTCTCGGCATCCGCGACTCCACAGTCTCCCAGCATCTGGCGCTGCTCCGCCGCGATCGCATCATCGCCGCCCGCCGCGACGGCCAGACGATCTGGTACCGCATTGAAAGCGATGTCGCCCGCGATCTGATCGCCACGCTCTACCGAAACTACTGCGGAAAAGACGAAGCCGCCGCCTGACTGTCGCGAGCATTCTGCCAGGCCCCAAAAGGGGTAAATGGCGCTGTCGGCGCTTCATCGTCCGGACTCCCCGCTCTGCGCGGGGAGAAGGTGGCGGCAGCCGTATGGTGGCCGTGCAGGCGGTCAACCGTATACGGAACAAAACCCGCGCCGCCGTCCTGCTCGGGCCTGTCCCGAGCATCTGCAACCTATTGATTTTGCTCGATGGCTTAGATCCTCGGCGCAAGGCCGAGGATGACGACGGAGAGAGTGAAAACCCCTCCCCAACCCCTCCCCACAAGGGGGAGGGGCTTACGCTGCCTCACCCTCCAACCCCAAGAAACCTTGCCTCCGCTAGGCTGAACTGTGGGACGCCAGCGGCAGCTCCCGGTTAAGCCCCTCCCCTTGTGGGAGGGGTGGGGGAGGGCCTTACTTAAAAGATCACCCTCCCGAAAATATTTTCATCCCCCACCATCCCACGCCGCTTATCCTTATCTCGTCCTGTCATCGGCTACACCGCGAGGCGTCGCGGCGAGATGGGGCCGGCGCTGGGGGAAGGGGGACGACGTGAACCCTCTTTCTCCGGGGCTTCGAGAAACGACGACCCCCGAACACTGGGGACTTGGCGTGAAAGCGTCCCCCAGGGTGGCGTCTCGAAAGGGACGTTACAGTAAGGCCCGCTTTAGAGGCGGATTACCCGCAGGCTCGACCTGCGGCGACGAGCGTCAAGTTCGAAGCACAAACCGACGAATGTGGGGCGCGATGAGCGTCACTATAAAATTTACTTAACGAGGCGTTCTTCGCGCCCCGGCCGAGCCCTTATGGGCGAAGCGAGATAATGAGGCAAAACTCCGGGCGTGATGACGCGGCGGAGCAATTTCGCATGGTCTGTCGTCTTTGAGAATTTGGAGCGGGCGAAGGGATTCGAACCCTCGACCCCAACCTTGGCAAGGTTGTGCTCTACCCCTGAGCTACACCCGCTCAATAACCGCTGTCCTGGGGTAGTGTGGACCGCGTGTCGCCGAAGCCGTCGACGAGGGCTATTTGCCCCAGACGCAGATGAAATGCAACAGGTTTTTGATGAAAAAAATCAAGCCTGTGGATAGTGGCTCGAGATGATACGAAAGCGCTGCGCGACAAGCCGCCCGCAGTCTCGACCGCGCAGTTGGCGCTCAGAAAGATGGAATATCATTGTTTTTGGAGATTTTGGAGCGGGCGAAGGGATTCGAACCCTCGACCCCAACCTTGGCAAGGTTGTGCTCTACCCCTGAGCTACACCCGCTCATCATCACGTCCCTGGGGTAGGTTTGGTCCGTGAGCCGCTGCCATCCGGCGGCGACGGGCGCTATATCGCTCAAGGCTTCCGAGAATGCAACAGGGAAATGACAGGGCAGTGAAGAAAAATTGCATCCCTTTGAAAACACGTCGAAAATTGAGTGGCTAGTCAACGGTGCGGCCATTGCTCCCAATGCGGAAGCATCGTATCACTCGGCTCCGGAGCGAGTCAGCAAGGAGAAGAAGAATGGCCGAAGCCCAGCCGAAAACCGATCAGGACCTGTTTGCCTTTCTCGATCAGCTCGGGGCGCGCCATCAGACCAAGAGCCATGCGCCGGTGTTCACGGTGGCCGAATCGGCGGCGCTGCGCGACGAGATCCCGGGAGGTCACACCAAGAACCTGTTCGTGAAGGACAGGAAGGACCAGTATTTCCTGCTGACGGTCGAGGAAAACGCCACGGTGGATCTGAAAACGGTGCACCAGATCGTCGGCGGCGCGTCGAAATTTTCCTTCGGCAAGCCGGAGAAACTGATGGAATATCTCGGCGTCGTTCCCGGCTCGGTCACCGCCTTCGGGGTGATCAACGATATGGAGCAGAATGTGACGATTGTGCTCGACGAAGAACTGATGAAGAATGACATCATCAATTGCCACCCGCTCAGAAACGACGCCACGACCTCGATCGGCCGGGATGATCTGATCCGCTTCATCGAGGCGACCGGACACAAGGCCCATATCTTGAAAGTGACCGTCTAAATCACGACATCAGGGCGGAAAAATCGGAGTGACGAGAATGACGGGTTTCAGCAATCCTTTTGGCGGCCTTGGCGGCCAGCCTGCGTCAAAAACCAATGGCGGCGCGGGGCACGCGCATGTCAAGGACACCACCACGCAAGCCTTCGGTCGCGATGTCATGGAAGAATCGACGCGCCAGCCGGTGCTGGTCGATTTCTGGGCGCCCTGGTGCGGTCCCTGTCGCCAGTTGACGCCGGTGATCGAAAAAGTGGTCGCGGAGGCGGGCGGCAAGGTCAAGCTCGTCAAGCTCAACATTGATGACCATCCCGCCATTCCAGGCCAGCTCGGCATTCAGTCCATTCCCGCTGTCGTCGCTTTCGTCAATGGCCGTCCGGTCGATGGCTTCATGGGCGCGCTGCCCGAAACCCAGGTGCGCGCCTTCATCGACAAGATCGCCGGCCCTGGCGCGGGTCCCATCGATGAGGCGGCGGAAATCGAGGCGGTGCTGACCGAAGCCGAGGCGGCGCTCGCCGAAGGCGATCTCGGCGGCGCGGCCGATATGTTCGGCGCGGTTCTGCAGGCCGATCCCGACAGTCTAAGGGCGCTGGCCGGCATGGCCAATTGCATGATCGCGGCCGGTCAGTGGGAGCGCGCCCGCGATCTGCTCGCCAGCCTGCCGGACGACAAGAAGACGGATGCGGTCGTCGCGCCGCTTCTCGCCAAGCTGGCGCAGATCGAGGAAGCCCGCAAGCTCGGCGATCCCCGTGCGCTTGAGCACGAACTGGCGCTCAATCCCGATCACCACGACGCCCGCATGAAGCTCGCCAAGATCCTCAATGTCGAAGGCGATCGCGAGGGCGCCGCCGAGCATCTGTTCTACATCATGAAGAAGGACCGCGCTTACGACGACGACGGCGCCCGCCGCCAGTTGCTGCAGTTCTTCGACGTCTGGGGCGTCAAGGATCCCGCGACCATCGCCGCGCGGCGGAAATTGTCGTCGATCCTGTTCTCCTAAGGCGGCCATTGCTTGAATGGGGGGCCTTCGTCCCCCATATTCCTGTTGAATGGAGAGAGGTTGGTCGATGCAAGTTGGCAATGCGCGTTATCTGACCGAGGCGGACCTGCCGGAAACGATTGCGATTTTTCCCCTGTCGGGCGTGCTGCTGCTGTCCGGTGCGCATCTGCCGCTGAATGTGTTCGAACCGCGCTATCTCGCCCTGATCGACGACGCGCTCAAGCATAACCGGCTCATCGGCGTCGCCCAACCGGTTTTCACCGAAACCGAAGAGAGCCCGGCGGGCAATCCCGACCTCTGCAAGGTGGGCACGATCGGTCGCATCACCACCTTCGGCGAAACCGGAGATGGCCGTTATGTGATCGATGTCTCCGGCATCTGCCGCGTGCGGCTTCTCAATGAAATGCCGCAGGGACACTGTCCCTATCGTCGCTTCGCCATCAAGCCCTTCGTCAGCGACCTGATCGAACCTGATGACGATCCCGCCGTCGATCGCGACGCTCTGCTGTCGGCCTTCCGCAATTATCTCGACGCCAACAAGCTTGAGGTCGATTGGGAAGCGGTCGGCAAGACGTCCAATCGCACGCTGGTCAATTCGCTGTCGATGATGGCGCCGTTCGGGCCGCGCGAAAAGCAGGCGTTGCTCGAAGCCCCCGATCTCAGGACGCGCGCCGAGACGCTGGTCGCCATGACCGAGATCGTGCTCGCCAAGGCCTTCGGCGACGCCGCCCGCACCCTGCAGTGAGGCTTCGGTGACCGATCTCGATCTCGCTCGCCCCGATCCGAAAATGCTTGAGTTGCTGGTCTGTCCGGTCACCAAGGGCCGTTTGATCTATGATCGCGACCGCAACGAACTGGTGTCGGAAAAGGCCAAGCTGGCCTTCCCGATCCGCGACGGCGTGCCGATCATGCTGGAATCGGAAGCCCGCCGCATCGAAAGCTGATCAGCGGAAGCGCTTCGCCATGAGGCTCGGCGCGATCCAGAGCGAAGCGAGGACCAGCACGCCGCACAGGCTCGCCAACCAGCCGAGCTGTTCGGCCGGTAACGCCTCCAGTCGAAGTTCGACCTCGCTTTGGCCGGCCGGCGCCGCGATCCGCAGAAATTTCGCCCCATCGACAAGCCTGCCGCCCGAAGCTGTCCAGCCGGGATAATCGAACTGCCTGATAGCGATGATGCCCGGTGTGGCGAGAGCGGTCGTGAACCGAATGTGGCGCGGCGCCCAGTCTCGCACCGTGATCTCTCCCTGACCCTCGATCAGCCGAACCCTTTCGCCGGGGGCGAACAGGCCCTGCGTTTCCGCCGGCGCCGCCAGCCGATATTCCGGCGCGTCCCAGCTTTCATCCCCGGGGCTGGATCGGGTGATAGACTTGGGATCGATGGACGCTGGAAGGCGCGAGGGTAGGAAAGTGAAACCGATATTGATCCCGAGGCCAAGGAGAACGACGACCAGAGGAAGCAGACGGGCGATGCGCGGCATGGAAGCGGCAAATGCGGTCGCGGAAAGCGCCAGGCCTGTTGTCGCCAGCAGCAGGAACCGCCAGGGAAACTGCACCCGGTCCAGCGGCAGATGCAGATCCCAGAGCGGTCGGCTGGCGATGCTCATCAGGAAGAGCGCGAGCAGCAGGAAGGCGAGCGCCGCGACTGTCTGTGTTCGCGCCACATGCCATGTTCGGGTCAAGGCTATTCCCGCGAGAAGCAGGCCAAATCCGAATGTGACGGCGCTGGCGACATGCACATAAAGTTCTATGCCGGGATCGGGCCAGACAGCCCCGCCCAGCAACCATTTGCTCGCGAGATTGCGGCCGGAAAACAGCGCCGCCGTGTCGATATAGGCCGAATGGGTGAGCGCCGTGCCGAGATAGCCGCCGGCGAGGAGAAGACCGAGCAGCGTCGAAACTGTCAGTGTCGCCAGCCTGTTCGGGCTCCGGGCCTTGAGATCGAGGATGACCGCATAGAGGCCATAGGCAGGGCCGGCGATCAGAATGGATGGCGCATGGGTCGTGAACAGGCCAGCCAGCGTCAGGGCCAGTGCGGCGATTGTTCTGGTGCTGATGCGGTCTGCGGCTGTGAGAATCATCAGCGTCAGGGGCGGCCAGACGAAAGCCCAGACTTCGGCAAGCGCGCCACGCTGATAGACGTCGATATAGAGGTGATAGGGCGCAAGGCAATAGACGAGAGCGCCGGCGAGCGCCGCCTGCGGCGCGTGGGGGAAGGCGCGGCGCAGCCAACCGAGGCAGGCGATGCCGGACAGCAACATCGCCATCCAGGCGGAGACGCCGAGCCTGAGCGCCAGTGTGGCGGGGTCCGAAAAAAGCGGTTGGAGCAGCGCGGTGACGAAATGGCTGAGCGGCGGATAGAGAAAGAACACCGGGCTGCCGAAGCCGTCATTCAAGTCCACCAGCCAACGCGGATAGAGATCGCCGGACCAGAATTGCCCGGCGAAGGCGTCCTGCCATCGGGCATGGAAAATGCTGTCGACGCCTTTGCGCAAGGCGCCGAACACAATGGCCGGGATCATCGGCAGCGTAACCGTCAGAAAGATCGCCATCACCGCGCTCGCCATGCCGGATGGCGTTTCAGGGATCGAGGTTCGTTGAGGCGACGTCACGGGCGGAGGATGGCCAGGCGTTCTGGCCGGGCTGTGATTTCTGGCTTCGGCAAGGCCTCGACCGCCTCCAGCCCCCAGGTTTCGCGGAGAAGGAACAGCGGCCGGCCCTTCACCTCGATGAAGATGCGGGCGACATATTCGCCGACCACGCCGAGTCCGATCAGCACGATGCCGTTGAAGAACAGGATGAAACTGGCAAGCGAGGCATAACCCGGCACATCGACCCGAGAAACAGCACGCGACCGATCAGATAGGCGCCATAGACGAAGCCGGTGAGGGCGCAGGCAAGCCCGATATAGCTCCAGAGCTTCAGGGGCACGCTGGAAAAGGAGACGATGCCTTCCAGCCCGAGGCGCCAAAGCGCCAAGGGCTTCCATTTCGAACTGCCGGCGGCGCGGGCGGGCCTGAC
Organism: Rhizobium sp. SG_E_25_P2; assembly: GCF_029892285.1. Lineage (GTDB taxonomy): Bacteria > Pseudomonadota > Alphaproteobacteria > Rhizobiales > Rhizobiaceae > Rhizobium_E. The sequence continues at coordinate 44,287 of NZ_JARXVM010000028.1, read as the reverse complement.
ATAATCGATAATTGTCTGGCGAAAGCCGAGCCAGGCGAACAGGCCTTTCATGAAGCGGGCGCGTTCCGGCAGCGCGCATAGTGCGTCGATTACCCGGCGGTCCATCAACCTGAAATCGCCGGCGTCGGCGGGAATGTCGATATCGCTCAGCCGACCGATGGTCTTGTAGAACAGGCTTGATGTCCAGCGCTTCATGGCTGTGTCGGCGCTGCGATCGGCCCGGCGGGCGATGACGACGTCGAAGCCTTCGCGCCATTTCTCGACCATGACCGGGATCAGCCCCGGCGGGTCCTGCAGGTCGACATCCATGGGGATGACGGCGCGGCCGCTCGAGAAGGCGAGGGCGGCTGACAGCGCCGCCTCCTTGCCGAAATTGCGCGAGAGATCGACGATCTTGATGCGGGGATCGCGCGAGCGGGCGAGGGTGAGAATAGCGAGGGTCGCGTCGCGGCTGCCGTCATTGACGAAGACGATTTCGAAATCGGCGGTGACGCTTTCGAGGATGGGGGTCACGGTTTCGAGGAAGAGGACCAGCATGTCCTCTTCGTTATAGACCGGCACGGCGATGCTGAGTTCGACCGTCATAGTCCCTCCGAGGTCGCGGGCGATCAGACGGTTGTAGCGCCGAGGCCCTAAGCTTCGGTAAATCAGGCTTGCCCGTCGCGCCCGGCGGAGCGGATGGCTGTCGAGCTCAGACGCGAGCGCGGGCCGTGGATGAAGGTCCAGGCCGGGGCGGGGAGAGAGCCGAGCGCGCCCGCGTCATGTTCGTCGAGACGTGCATAGTCGAAGGTCTTGGCCATCACGGAGGAGAGAAAGGCCAGCGTCGCGCCGGGCCGGTCGATGACGGCGATGGGGAAGGTCATGGCGATCTTGCGCCAGTTCTGCCAGCGGTGAAAATCGCGCAGGTTGTCGGCGCCCATGATCCAGATGAAGCGAACGGCGGGATTGCGCGCTTTCACCCGAGCGAGAACCTCGGCGGTGTAGGTCGAATTCAGGCTCTTCTCGAAAGCGGTGACGCGGATGCGCGGATCATGCGCCATCGCCTCCGACAAGGCCAAACGTTCGGCAAGCGGCGCGAGCACACGGCGGGATTTGAGCGGATTGCCGGGGGTGACCATCCACCAGAGCTGGTCGAGCCCGAGCCGGCGGAGCGCGATATCGGCCACCAGCTGGTGCCCCTGATGCGGCGGATTGAAGGATCCGCCGAACAGGCCGACCAGCATGCCGGGCTCGACATGCGGCATGATCAGATGACGCCGTCCGATCCCCCCTGCATCCACCGGCGTCAGGGCCTGATCTGGCCGCTGCCGCGGACGCGATATTTGAACGATGTCAATTGCTCGACGCCAACAGGGCCCCGCGCATGCATCTTGCCGGTGGCGATGCCGATTTCCGCGCCCATGCCGAACTCCCCGCCATCGGCGAATTGCGTCGAGGCGTTGTGCAGCAGGATGGCGGAATCGATCTCGTTGAAGAAACGGGCGACGGCGCCTGCGTCTTCCGAGATGATCGCTTCGGTGTGGTGCGAGGAATAGCGGTTGATATGGTCGATTGCGCCACTGACGCCGTCGACCACGGCGACCGAAATAATCGCGTCGAGATATTCGGTCGACCAGTCCTCGTCGGTCGCCGGCTTGAAGGCCGGAAACACCTTGAGCACGGTGGCCGAAGCGCGGATCTCGCAGCCGGCATGGGTGAGCGCTTCGAGGATAGGCATCAGATGGGTGCCAAGGGCTGCGCTGTCGACCAGAAGTGTCTCGGCCGAGCCGCAGACGCCGGTGCGGCGGAGTTTGGAATTGATGACCAGGTTCTTGGCCATCTCCACGTCCGAGGAGGCGTCGACATAGATGTGGTTGACGCCTTCGAGATGGGCGAAGACCGGCACGCGGGCTTCAGACTGGACGCGGGCGACCAGAGATTTGCCGCCGCGCGGCACGATCACGTCGATCGCGCCATTCAGTCCCGACAGCATCTCGCCGACAGCGGCGCGGTCGGCGATGGGCACATACTGGATCGCATGCTCGGGCAGGCCGGCGGATTTCAATCCCTCGACCAGGCAGGCATGGATCGCCGACGACGAATGAATGGAGTCCGAGCCGCCGCGCAGGATCACGGCGTTGCCGGCCTTCAGGCACAGCGCGCCGGCGTCGGCGGTCACATTGGGACGGCTTTCATAGATCACGCCGATGACGCCGAGCGGCGTCCGCACGCGTTCGATATGCAACCCGTTCGGCCGGTCCCATTCCGCGATGACGTCGCCGACGGGATCGGGGAGCGCTGCGATTTCGCGGATGCCCTGGGCGATGGCGTCAATGCGACCGTCGTTCAGCAGCAACCGGTCGACAAAGGAGTCGGCCATGCCATTGGCTTGGGCGGCCTCGAGATCCAGCGCGTTGGCGGCGAGAATGTCCGCCTTGCGGGCGAGGATCGTGTCGGCCATGGCGAGAAGGGCGGCGTTCTTGGCTGGCGTCGGGACGATTGACAGTGGCTGGCTGGCGGCGCGGGCGCGGGCGCCGATCTCCAGCATCAGTGTCTTGATATCGTCCTTGGCCATGTCAAGCATCGATCTTGTCCTTCGTCTTGCTCCGGGTTTGGCGGGCGGCCGTCATCACCATGTCGTCGCGATGGACCATGGCGGCGCGGCCGGAATAGCCGAGAATCTCGGCGATCTCTGCGGATTTCTTGCCGGCGATCTGCCGGGCTTCCTGGGCGTCGTAGCCGGCGAGGCCGCGGGCGATCTCGCGGCCATCGAGCGACAGGATCGCCACCGTGTCGCCGCGCGAGAAATCGCCGTCGATGTCGCGGACGCCGGCGGGCAACAGGCTCTTGCCGGTGTGCAGCGCGCGCTCCGCGCCGTCGTCGATGGCAATGCGGCCGGCTGGCAGCAATTGCCCGGCGATCCAGGTCTTGCGGGCGGTGACCGGCTCGGGCGAGGGGGCAAACCAGCTGTGGCGCACACCCTTGGCGATCGAGGCCAGCGGATTATAGACCTTGCCCGAAGCGATGATCATCGCGCAGCCCGCCGATGTGGCGATCTTGCCGGCGTCGATCTTGGTGCGCATGCCGCCGCGCGACAGTTCGGAAGCCGCCCCGCCCGCCATGGCTTCGATCTCCGGGGTGATGGCCGGAATGACGTCGAGGAAACGCGCCTCGGGATCGAGATGCGGCGGCGCCGTATAGAGACCGTCGATGTCGGACAGCAGCACCAGCATGTCGGCGCCGACCATGGTGGCGACGCGGGCGGCGAGCCGGTCATTGTCGCCATAGCGGATTTCGCTGGTGGCGACCGTATCATTCTCGTTGATGACAGGAATGGCCTTCAGCTTCATCAGCTGGGAAATCGTGGCGCGGGCGTTGAGATAGCGACGGCGCTCCTCGGTGTCCCCCAGCGTCAGCAGGATCTGGCCGGCGACGATGTCGTGACGCGACAGGCTTTCGGACCAGGCGCGGGCCAGCGAAATCTGGCCGACGGCGGCGGCGGCCTGGCTCTCCTCGAGCTTCAGCGCGCCCGAGGGCAGATCGAGCACTGTGCGGCCCATGGCGATGGCGCCGGAGGACACCACCAGCACTTCAACGCCTTTGGCGGCGAGCTGGGCGATGTCGTCGCACATCGCTTCAAGCCAGGCCTTTTTCAGGCCCGTCTTGCGATCCACCAGCAGCGCGGAGCCGATCTTGATGACGATGCGGCGGCAGTCTTCGAGCTTGAGGCGCTCATTCGTCGTCATAGTCGTCAAAGTCCTCGTCGTCTTCATCGGCCAAAGGCGCCATCTTTTCCTTGCGCTTCCAGTCGATGGCGCTTTCGGCCTTGGGCAAATTAGGATCTTCGGCCTTGCTGGTCTCGATGATGCGGGCAAGCTCGCGCAACACTTCCGGCATGCCTTTGCCACTGACGGCGGAAATGGCGAAGGGAGTCTGGCCGCAAGCGCGCTTCAGCGAGGCCTTCTTCTTCTTCAGTTCTTCAGCGTCGACAGTATCGATCTGCGACAGCGCGACGATTTCGTGCTTTTCAGCCAGCCCCGCGCCATAGGCGTCAAGCTCGGCCTTGACGGTCTTATAGGCCTTGCCGGCGTTTTCTTCCTGGGCGGAGACGAGATGGAGCAACACGCGGGTGCGCTCGACATGGCCGAGGAAGCGGTCGCCGAGGCCAATGCCCTCATGCGCGCCTTCGATCAGGCCGGGAATGTCGGCCAGCACATATTCCTTGCCGTCCACCGTTGCGACGCCGAGATTGGGATGCAGCGTGGTGAACGGATAATTGGCGATCTTCGGCCGGGCGCGGGTGCAGGTCGCCAGGAAGGTCGACTTGCCGGCGTTCGGCAGGCCGACGAGACCGGCGTCGGCGATTAGCTTCAGACGCAGCCAGAGCGTCTTTTCCTCGCCGGCCTGGCCGGGATTGGCCCAGTCGGGCGCCTGATTGGTGGAGCTTTTGAAATAGGCGTTGCCGAAGCCGCCATTGCCGCCCTTGGCGAGGCGGAATTTCTGGCCGACCTCGGTCAGGTCGCAGATCAGCGTCTCGCCGTCTTCCTCAAAGACCTGCGTGCCCGCCGGAACCTTGATCGTGACGCTCGAGCCTTTGGCCCCGTGGCGATTGCGGCCCATGCCGTGCACGCCGGTCTCGGCCTTGAAATGCTGCTGGTAGCGATAGTCGATCAGCGTGTTGAGACCGTTGACGGTCTCGATCCAGATATCGCCGCCGCGACCGCCGTCGCCGCCGTCAGGTCCGCCGAATTCGATGAATTTCTCGCGCCGAAAGGACACGGAGCCGCCGCCGCCGTCGCCGGCTCGGACATAGATTTTGCACTGGTCGAGAAACTTCATCTTTTTGCCGTTCTTCTTGTCTCGGGCTTGCTCTCTGGCCGCCGCGCGTGTTCGATATAGCGGCTAAGCCGGAAAGGTCAAAGAATATCATGAAAGTCGTCAGCTTTAACATCCAATATGGTTTCGGTCTCGACGGCGTTTGCGACCTCGATCGCATCGCCGATGTCGTGCGCGGCGCCGACATCATCGGCTTTCAGGAAGTGACGCGGAACCTTCCCAAAAACGCCTTTCTCGACATGCCGGCGCGGCTGGCCGAATTGCTCCCGGATTTTCACCAGGCCTTCGGCCCCGGCGCCGATATCGATTACCGACCTGCCAAAGCCGGCATGGGCCATGCGGGGCGGCTGCAATTCGGCAATATGGTGCTGTCGCGCTATCCGATCCTGTCGCTGCGCAATCTGCTTTTGCCGCGCAGCCGCACCTATGGCGAACTCAACCTGCAGCGCGCGGCGCTGGAAGCCCTGATCGACGCGCCCGAGGGGCCGGTGCGGGTCTATTCCACCCATCTCGACCATCGCGACCCGGATGAGCGCATCGGCCAGATCGCCTATCTCAAGGACCGGGCGGTTCTCTATGGCGTCGAAGGGGGCGGGGTGACCGGCGGCGGCGAATTCGGCTTTCCGGATCTGCCGCATACCGACGATTACCTGATCATGGGCGACTTCAATATGATGCCGGAAACGCCTGAATATATCGCCATGGCGGGGCGCGTCGATCCCTATTACGGGCGCACGCCGCGGGCCACAATGCCGGTGGACGCGCTGGCCTATCTCGGCGGGCGGCAGGCTGGCGATTTTTCCTGGGAGGAGCCGGGCAAGCCCGAAGTGAGGCAATATCTCGATTATATCTTCGCGAGCGCTACGCTGACGTCCCGTCTCAGGCGCGGCTGGACGGACATGGACTGCATCGCCTCCGACCATAAGCCGGTCTGGCTGGAACTCGGCTGAGTCGTGGTGGTGGATCGCGGTGGTTCTAAATTACAATAGTCTCTATAAACTAAAGATTGCGCGCGCAATGCGGGTGTGAATTTCATTGGATGAATAATAGTTGCTATAATTCATAAAATTTTAGCTATCCTCGCCAATCTTTATTCGGGAAGTGGAGAGGGACATGCAACTTAAAACTATCGCCGCCATTTTGCTGATGACGACCGCCGCCGCCCATGCGGAGCCGCCAAAACCGGACGCCAAAGCCCTCATCTCACCTGATGTGATCAAGGAGGTGCATGGCTGGCTGCAGACCGAAATCGTTCAACTGTCGGTGAAGGCGCGCAACAAGAATTGGAATGATCTCGATCAGGCTCGGATCGATGATCTGGACAAGGCCTGGCGCGCCGAAAGAGAAAAGGACGATCAGCCGCTGATTGCTGCAACCATGTCCAGTCCGCTGTCAATCTATCTGAGCCGAATCCAGGGGCGGTCGCTTGGCGTCTATGCGGAAATTTTCGTGATGGACGAACACGGCCTGAATGTGGGGCAAAGTTCGATTACCAGCGATTTCTGGCAGGGCGACGAGGACAAGTTTCAGAAGACCTATGACGTCGGCAATGAGGCGCTGTTCATTGACGAGCCTGAATGGGACGACGAAGTCAAGATCTGGCGCAGCCAGGCCAGCATGACGCTGACGGACAAGAATGGCGGCGGCAAAATCGGCGCCGTCACCGTTGAGTTCAATCTGACAGAATTGGCGAGACGGCGAGAAGCCGGCGGCTGACTGAAACCCGGGAAATTTACAACGCCTTCAAAACGCGGCCTATCTGGGGTTCCCAGCAAGCCTGGAGATATATCATGTTGAGCAATCTTTCCGTCAGCAAAAAGGGCTTGATCGCCTTCGCTGTGTTGGCGATCATCTCGATCGGCGTCTGTGTGTTTATCTTCGAGCGGGTGCAGATGGTCGCCACGCTTGCCGAAAACGACAAGGCGCTGATGAAGCTGGTCAGCCGGACCGACGACCTCGGCGCCGACGTGACCGAGGCAGGCCTCGCGCTCAAGAATTTCCTGCTGACCGGCGACCGGACCTATGTCGAGGAAGTGCAGGGCATGTTGAGCCATCTCGACGGCGACGTCGAGATTCTCCGCGGCATGATCACCACGCTGACGCCCGGCGATCTTCCCAAATTCGAGCAGGCGGCCAGCGGAATCCACCGGTGGGAGATGGATTTCGTGCTGAAGCAGATCCACTATATGCGCTCAACCGAAAGCGTCGATCTCGCCCGCGCCGTGGAACTGTCGGGAGAGAGCGCGGAACTGCTCAAGATGTTTGTCAAGACCATGACGGCGCTGTCGAAATCGATCAGGGCTCAGTCCGCCGAGGCGGCGCTTGCTCAGCAGGAGGCGTTGACCGATGTCCGCCATATCAGCCTGTCCGCAGCGGTGGTGGTGGCGTTGCTGTCGGCTGGACTCACCCTGTTGAACCACCGGCTGGTGTCGCGTCCGTTGCAAAGGCTGTCTGTGGCCACCGAAGCTTTGGCCGCAGGCCGCACCGAAGTGGATATTCCCGCCGGCGGGGGCGATGAAATTGGCCGCATGGCGCGGGCCATGCAGATCTTCCGTGAGGCGGCGCTCACCAACAAAAGGCTGCAGGCCGAAGCGGAAGGCAACCGGCTGAAAGCGGAAGAAGCCCAGCGTCTCGCCCGGCTCCAGGCGGAAGAGCAGGCCAATGAACGGTTGCGGCAGGCGACATCCGGCCTGGCGGAGGGATTGAAGCGCCTGTCGCAGGGCGACCTCACCGTCGAGCTGAACGACGCTTTCGATGAGAATTTCGAGGGCCTTCGCAAGGACTTCAACAGTTCGGTCGCGCAACTGGCGGCCGCGCTCAGCTCGGTGGCCGAGAGCACCGCCACCATGGATGTCGGAACCCGCGAAATCGCCGAGGGCGCCGACGATCTCGCGCGCCGCACCGAGCGGCAGGCGGCGGCGCTCGAACAGACGGCGGCGGCGATCGAGGAGATCACCGCCAATGTCGCCAACTCCTCCAAGCGCACCCAGGAGGCGCGGGGCGTGGCCTCGCGCGCCAATCAGTCCGCCGAACAATCTTCCGAAGTGGTGGGGCATGCCGAGGAGGCGATGCGCAAGATCGAGTCCTCGTCGCAGCAGATCTCCAACATTATCGGCGTCATCGACGAAATCGCCTTCCAGACCAATCTGCTGGCGCTGAACGCCGGCGTCGAGGCGGCGCGGGCAGGGGAGGCCGGCAAAGGCTTTGCCGTCGTGGCGCAGGAAGTGCGCGAACTGGCGCAGCGCTCGGCCAACGCCGCCAAGGAAATCAAGCAATTGATCCAGAATTCCAGCGCGGAAGTGGCCAATGGCGTCGATCTCGTGCGTCAGGCCAGCGAGGCGCTGCGGACGATCGGCGGCTTCATCGTCGAGATGAATGCGCATATGGATGTGATTGCGGTCTCGACCAAGGAACAATCGAGCGGGCTGGTCGAGGTCAACAAGGCGGTCAATTCCATGGATCACACCACGCAACAGAATGCGGCGCTGGTGGAGCAATCGAACGCCGCGTCCTCGGCGCTCGCCATGGAGGCGGCTAAGTTGAAGGCGCTGGTGGAGCGGTTCACATTCGCCCAAGCAAGGGGACAGAGTGGGGCGGCGAGGCAGGCGCGCCGAGCGGCGTAATCACCGCTTCGCTTGATAAAAAGGCCCGGGCGCTGAGCGCGCCCGGGCCTTTCTTTTTCAGTGCGGCATATAACCGCCGAAGGTGACCTCGGTCAGGATGGTTCTGACCATGGCCGAGCGTCCTTCCGAATAGAGATCGGACACGCCTGTCACGTCGAAGCCCAGTTTGCCCTGGATCCTCAGCGAGGCCGGATTGTCGGCCATCGCCTGGGAATAGAGCGTCTCGCCCATATGGGCGGCGAAGAAGCGGGCGAGAACGGCGTTGACCGCTTCCGTCATCAGGCCGCGGCCCCAGCACTCTTCGGCCAGCCAGTAGCCGAGATGCCAGCCCTTGCGGCCCGCCGTCTCCGTCCACTCGATCGAGACGACGCCGATCAGCCTGTCATCGACATTGCCATTGGCGGCCTGCGCGCCCGGCGACAGGATGGCGCCGATTCCGCCTCTCGTGACGGCGAAGCTCCAGCCGCCCTTCGGCCCCGCCGCCAGCCAGTCCTCGGCGTCCTCCAGGTGATAGGGCTGGGGAACGCGGGCCAGCATCTTGGCGACGCGGTAATTGTCGAGGCCCGCCCGGATAGCCGGCGCGTCGGACGCGTTGAGCGGGCGAAGCGTCAGCCGTCCCGTGCGGATCAGCGGCTGTTGGCCGAGATCGGGGCAGGCGGGGTTGGTGCGCGGCGGCAGGGGACGGGTGCCCAGCAGGAGATCATGGACGAGCGCGTTCATCTCGCCCCTCCCCAATGTCTGAGCGAATCCCAGGTCTTGCGATCCAGCCGGAACCATTCCACCGAAACCCGGCCGCCGAGCGCCAGCGAAGAGGCCATGCCCGTGCCCTGGAACTGGAAGCCGCATTTCTGCAGCACGCGCCGCGAGGCGGTGTTCATCACCAGGCAGCGACCATCGATATAGTCTGCGCCGAAGGTGTGGAAGCCGTGGTCGATCAGGGTCTGCGCGGCTTCCGTCGCCAGGCCCCGGTTCCAATAGGGCTCGCCGAGCCAGTAGCCGATCTCCAGACCTCGGCCGCCATCGGTCTGCTCCAGCGCGCAGCCGCCAAGCAGGGTTCGGGTGTCGGTTCGGGTGACGACATACACGCATTTGCCCATCTCGCCGGAGGCAACACGGGCGATAAAATTCGCGGCGTCGGCCACCGTATAGGGATGCGGCATGCGGGAGAGTTTGGCGGCGACGTTGATGTTGTTGGCGAGATGGGCAATTGCGTGGGCGTCGGCCGTTTCGGGCGCGCGGAGCGTCAGGCGCTCGCTTTGCAATTGCGGACTTAACAACTCCTGCGGCAAGGGCCGCGCGTCGCTGGGAAAGCCACTTTGGCTTTCCTTCAGGATTGGACTTTGCATGACAACCTCCTTGGTCAAATGCGAAAAGGGAAGATGGATTTCCCCATCTTCCCTTTTGAACCCTGGAGGTTTTGCAACCTGAAGCGTCAGCCGGGCCGATGAGGCGCCGGCTGTTTAAAGAGCTCCGGCTTACTCTGCTGCGGCCGCGGTTTTCGGCATGACGGATACGTAGACGCGGCCATTGGCCTTCGTACGGTAGTCCACATTGCCTTCCACGAGCGCGAAAATGGTATGATCCTTGCCGAGGCCGACATTGGCGCCCGGATGCCACTGCGTGCCGCGCTGGCGCAGGATGATGTTGCCCGGAATGACGACTTCGCCGCCGAACTTCTTGACGCCGAGGCGCTTGGAATTGGAATCGCGGCCGTTACGCGAGGAGCCGCCAGCTTTTTTGTGTGCCATAGTAGTTCTCCTTGGTCCTCTTTAACCCGATCAAGCCGCGATTGCGACGATGCGCACTTTGGTGAAGGCCTGGCGATGGCCCTTCTTGCGCTTGGAATTCTGGCGGCGGCGCTTCACGAAAGCAATGGTCTTGCGCGAACGGCCCTGCTCGACGATTTCCGCGGTCACGACCGCGCCTTCGACAAAGGGAGCGCCGATCTTGGCGCCGGCGCCTTCGCCGACCACGAGGACTTCCGTAAATTCGATCTGAGCGCCGGCTTCGCCTTCGAGCTTTTCGACGGCGATGACGTCATTGGCGGAAACCTGGTACTGTTTACCGCCGGTCTTGATGACTGCGAACATTATTTTTCCTTTCATGTTCTTTGTACGCGCCTCGGGAAAAGTTCTTTCGAACGCCGCCCGTGCGGTCTTTTTGTCAGTCGGTTGCGTGTGGCGGAAATCCGCCGGTGTTCGGCCGCCTTTCGGAAAAGCCTATTTCAGGCCGAGGATAGAGCTATCCGCAGCATTCATGGCTTGCGTGTACGCGAGGGCCTCCGGACTGTCAAGGCAAGGCGCGGGGACAAAAGCGAAAAAGGCCTATTTTCTCTCTTGCGCGTCCCAATCTTCCTCGCTATATCCCGCCCACGCTTCGCCCCTGAGCCCTCGACCAGCTCTCCACCCGGGCGACTGCGGACTGCGGAGAGGTGGTAGAGTGGTCGATTGCACCGCACTCGAAATGCGGAGTACCTTTACGGGTACCGTGGGTTCGAATCCCACCCTCTCCGCCATTTCAATCTCTCCTCCTCGTTGCCCCTCATGCTTTTCACCGGCTGTGACACCCGCTTGCATTTTTCGCCGTGATTGCCGGCGCCGTTCATTCCGCGTGTTGCGTCGGCCCCGGCAGGGTTTATGATCTGTTCATCCAGAGGGCGGGGAATCGGCGGCGTGCAGGTTTTGGTTGAGGCGTTTATCAAGCGGTGGCAGGGGCAGGAAGGCGGGCAGGAGCGGGCGAATTATGCGCTGTTTCTGACCGAGCTTTGCGATATTCTGGGTCTGCCGCATCCCGATCCCGCGTCGGCGGCGCATGCCAGCAATGACTATGTGTTCGAACGGGCGGTGATGGAGACGGCGCGGGATGGGGCGGCGTCGGCCAAGCGCATCGATCTCTACAAGCGCGACTGTTTCGTGCTGGAGGCCAAGCAGAGCCGGCTTTCGGGCGACAAGAAGCTCGCGAATGCGCCGCAGCTTTCGGGGGCCGCCGTTTCGCAGGACGCGGCCTCGCGCGGAAAGCGCGCCGGCGCCAATCGCTCCTGGGACGTGCTGATGATGAACGCCCGCGCCCAGGCCGAGAATTATGTGCGGCTGTTGCCCGCTGCGCATGAGCCGCCGCCTTTCGTGCTGGTCTGCGATGTCGGCCACGCCATCGAGGTCTACGCCAATTTCCGCCGCGACGGAAAGGCCTATGACCAGTTTCCCGATCGCCGCTCCTTCCGCATCTATCTCGAAGACCTGCGCGATGAGGCGGTGCGCGCCCGGCTGAAAGCCATCTGGCTCGACCCGATCTCGCTTGACCCTTCCCGCCATGCCGCGAAGGTGACGCGGGAGATCGCCGCCCGCATCGCAAAGGTCAGCCAGGCGCTGGAAAAGCAGGGCCACGCCACCGAAGAGGTGGCGATGTTTCTGATGCGGGTGCTGTTCACCATGTTCGCCGAGGATGTCGAACTGCTGCCCAAGGACAGTTTCAAGACGTTGCTGGAAGATTGCGCCAGGAAGCCGGCGATCTTTCCGGGCATGATGGAAGAGCTGTGGAAGGCCATGGACGAGGGCGCCTTCTCCGCCACGATCCGCGACAAGGTCAAGAAATTCAACGGCGAATTCTTCAGGAGGCGCCGGGCGCTGCCGCTTGCGCAAGAAGAGATCAGTGAATTGGCCGCCGCCGCCCGCCATGACTGGAAGGATGTCGAGCCGGCGATCTTCGGCACTTTCCTCGAACAGGCGCTCGATCCCGACGACCGGCGCAAACTGGGCGCGCATTACACGCCGCGCGCCTATGTCGAGCGGCTGGTGATCGCAACCGTCATCGATCCGCTCAGGGCGGAATGGGACAATGCCCGCTCCACCGCCGATCGGCAGAAGGCCGAGGGCAAGGCGGATGCGGCGATCAAGACCGTGCAGGCGTTTCACGATCGGCTCTGCGACATCCGGGTGCTCGACCCCGCCTGCGGCACCGGCAATTTTCTCTATGTGTCGCTCGAACTGATGAAACGGCTGGAAGGCGAGGTGCTGGAAGCGCTCAACGATCTCGGCGGCCAGGAAGGGCTGGCGCTCGAAAGCCATACGGTCGATCCTCACCAGTTTCTCGGCCTCGAGGTCAATCCGCGCGCTGCGGCCATTGCCGAACTGGTGCTGTGGATCGGCCATCTGCAATGGCATTACCGCAATCGCGGCGTCGCCCCGTCCGAGCCGATCCTGAAGGCGTTCAAGAATATCCAGACCATGGACGCGGTGTTGACCTGGGACGGCTATCCCCTGCCGAAAGTGGTCGAGGGGCGGGAAACCTATCCCAATCCGCGCCGGCCGGATTGGCCCAAGGCGGATTACATCGTCGGCAATCCGCCTTTCGTGGGCGGCAAGGATATCCGCGCCCGCATGGGCTCTGGCTATGCCGAAGCGCTGTGGAAGGCGCATCAGCATATGAATGAGAGCGCCGATTTCGTGATGTATTGGTGGGATCGCTCCGCCGAGATCCTGCTCAAAGCCAAGAGCCCGCTCAAACGCTTCGGCTTCGTGACCACCAATTCCATCAGCCAGGTGTTTCAGCGCCGGGTGATGGAGCCCTATCTTGCCGCCAAGAAGCCGCTGTCGCTGGTGATGGCGATTGCCGATCATCCCTGGACCAAATTGACCCGCGACAGCGCCGCCGTGCGCATCGCAATGACGGTGGCGGAAGCCGGCAAGAAGGATGGGCGGTTGCTGGAGGTGACGGCGGAAGAGGCGGTTGAGACCGACAGTCCGGTGATCCTGTTTGCGGATAAGCAGGGCAAGATCAATGCGGATTTGACGGTTGGGGTGGATGTGGCTTCGGCTATTGCCCTAAAGGCGAATGAAGGGCTGTCGTCGCGGGGGATGTCACTCCATGGCTCAGGCTTCATTGTCACGCCTGAGGAAGCTCAACATTTGGGCCTGGGGCTCATGGCAGGCCTGGAGCAACATATCCGCGTCTACCGAAACGGTCGGGATTTGACCGATCGACCGCGCGGCGTGATGGTCATCGACCTGTTCGGGCTGACGGCGGAAAACGTGCGGACGCGATTTCCGGCTGTCTATCAGCATGTAATGGCAACTGTGAAGCCGGACCGTGATGGCAATAATCGCGCCACCTATCGTGACAACTGGTGGACGTTCGGGGAACCGCGCCGAGACTTAAGGCCTGCTCTTGCCAATCTTCCTCGCTACATTGCAACCGTCGAGACCGCCAAGCATCGCGTGTTTCAGTTTCTCGACGCCTCGATTCTGCCCGACAACAAGTTAGTCGCAATCGCCTTGAGCGATGCATATAATCTTGGCGTCCTTTCATCATGCCTCCATGTAGCCTGGGCAATGCGAGCCGGCAGTTGGCTCGGCGTCGGAAATGACTCCGTCTACGTCAAATCCCGCACTTTCGACCCCTTCCCATTCCCCGACGCCACCGACGCCCAAAAGGCCGCCATCGGCGCGATCGCCGAGGAGCTGGACGCCCATCGCAAGCGGGTGCTGGCGGCGCATGCGCATCTGACGCTGACCGGGCTCTATAATGTGCTGGAGCGGCTGAAGGCGGGCGCGCATCCCGACGCGTTGACCGACAAGGAGCGCTGCATCTTTGACGACGGGCTGGTGCTGATCCTGAAAGAATTACACGAGAAGCTCGATCTCGCGGTGGCCGAGGCCTATGGCTGGCCCGCGGATCTGCCGGAAGAGGACCTTCTCGCCCGGCTGGTGGCGCTCAACAAGGAGCGGGCCAAAGAGGAAAAGCGTGGCCATGTGCGCTGGCTGCGGCCGGATTACCAGATCCCGCGCTTCGGCTCGGAGAAGGAAAAGCACGAGCAGCTGGAAGTCGATCTCGGCGAGGCCAGTCTGGCCGAGATCTCAGGCCCCAAGCCCGCTTTCCCTAGCGACGAACGCGACCAGACCCCGGCGGTGCTGCATCAGCTGATGGCGGCGGATTCATTTATCGACGCCGAGACGATCGCGTCGGCCTTCAAGCAGGGCCGCAAATGCGTGGGCCCGGTTCAGGCGGTGCTCGCAGCTCTTTATCGCATGGGGCTGGTTTCCACCTCCGACGGCAAACACTACGCCTTCCGCCGCGCGGCGTGAGCGCGGCGACTTGGCAAGTCATGCCTCGTTCAGCCATGTTTTGATGGCGGGGATGACAGTCCGGGTCGAACGCGGCAACTGCAGGAGCCGCGCAGGCTTTGGCCGCGCACAAAAACGCCCCGCCATCGCTGGCGGGGCGTCGTGTGCGGGGGAGGGCGGCTCAGAGGTCGAAATAATCGGCCTTGAGATCCACCTGTCCGCTGAGATGCAGGGCGAAATCGCGTTTGCCGTCGCCGTCGGTGTCGCCGAACAGATAGGTGTCGCCGCCATTTCTGGCGGTGCGGAGTTCGCCGGCATGGCCGGAAAAGGCGTCCGAACCGATAAACTTGAACGTCTGGTCGCCCTTGCGGTTGCTGTTGGCGTCGATGGCGCTGAGATCGATGATGTCGCCGGCCGAGCCGGAGAAATCGTAGATCACGTCGGCTGCGGCCAGCCCGGTGGACATGTCGCCGCTCGCGAAGACGAAGACATCGGCGCCCTGGCCGCCGGAGAGCTGGTCATGGCCCGCGCCGCCGGTCAGGTTGTCCGCGCCGGCGCCGCCGATCAGGAAGTCGCGGCCTGCGCCGCCCGTGAGCGTGTCGACGCCCTTTTCGCCTTCGATGATGTCATTGCCGCCATTGCCGGTGACGATGTCGTCGCCCGCGCCGGCCAGGAGATGGTTGGCCCTGTCGCTGCCGGTCAGCGTGTTGACGGCGGCGTTGCCGTAGCCGGTCACGGCCGAGCCGGTGAGGATGAGATCGGCGGCGCCCTTGGCCAGCTTGAAATCATCGACCGAGGTCGAGATGGTCTCGACGGTTGCGCCATTGGTCAGCGCCACGGAACCGCCCGTCACCACGATGCTGACGCCTGCGTCGCTGTCGCTCACGTCGACCGCGTCGAGCGTGAGCACGCCTGAGGAAACGGCAAGCACGCTGGCGGTCGAACTGCCGGTGAGCACCACATCGGCGGCGTCGGCGCCCGAGATGGTCACATCGCTGGCGATTGCCACGGCCTCCGTCTCGACCGTCACCGTCGAGGCGGCGAGTGCGGCGGCGAAGCGGACGGAATCGCCCTCCGGCCGCTTGGCGAAGGCTTCGCGCAGGGTCAGCGAGTAGTCGTCGGCATCGGTCGTGTCGGCGTCGGTGTTGACCGACCATGTATGGGTGAGCGCGGCGTCGCCCTGGTCGCTGTCGTCGAGCACATAGGTAAAGAGGCGGGTATAGGCGTCGCCTTCATTGTCGCCTTCGGGATCGATGATCAGTTCGACGGTGATCTCGACATTGCCGTCTTCATTGGTGCGGACTTCGAGGCCTTCGGTTTCGGTGCGTCCGCCCGATGGCGTGGGCAGCTGGAACAGTTCTTCGACATGGCCGGTGGAGAGGTCGAGGCTGTAGACCGAGCGGGTGGAATCATGGGCCGCCATATACATCATGCCGTCGAGAACTTTTGCGCCCTGGATGTTCTTCAGGCTCTTGTCCATCTGCAGCGTGCCGGTGAAGCTCCAGTCGTCGAGATCATAGACATTGATCGTGTCGCCCGACTGCCATTCCTTGCCATAGCCGACACCGGCCTCGCCATCGACCGCCACCCAGCTGGCGACATCGTCATGTTCATTGGTGGGATCGCCAACCAGTTCATAGAGTTCGCCGGTATAGCTGAGGTCTGAGGCGTTGAGCACCGCGACATGGCCGTTCTGGTAATCGCCTGCCTCGCTGTCGAGCGAGATGTAGACGCGGCCGTCATAGTAATCGATATCGCCGATATGATCGAAGCCCATCGCGGCCAGTTCGGTCGGGATGCCGGTTGAGATGTCGAAGTTGGAAAGATCGATCGAGCCGGTGGTCTGCAGGAAATTGAAGTCGGCGTCGAGCCGCGCCATTCCGTATTGCCAGGATGAAATCCACTCGTTGGAATCGTCGTTCCAGACCAGGCCTTGCGTGAAGCGCAGGCCCGACAGGTTCGCATCGAGATAATCGTAATCGGCTTTGCTCGCCAATCGCCAGGTTTGGGTCTCAGACATGGATCGCTCCGTCAAATCAAAAAACAAATGGTTGGTCCCGCCCGTCATGGGCGGCGATACCGGCAGCCGATGCGCAGATCAGCCTGATGATCGCGGCGCCTCGACTTTGGGAAAATTCGGTCGCAGCCCCGACATGGGCAGGTGGTAATGGGTGGAAATGACAGAGGAATGACATTATTCGTATTATTCATACGAATAGAAAATGACAGACCGGACGCCTGTCTTCGCCCGACCGAAGCAAAACCGTCATCTTGGGTCGCTAAAGCGGGCGACCATTTGTCATGTTCAGGAAAACGATGATGCTTCCGATCTCGACGCTCGCTCACTATCCCAGTCTCGCCGGACGCTCCGTCTTCGTCACCGGCGGCGGCAGCGGTATTGGCGAGAGCCTAGTGCGCCGCTTCTGCCAGCAAGGGGCGCGCGTGGCCTTTGTCGATATTGCCGAAGCGCCGTCGCGGGCGCTTGTCGCCGGGCTGGCGGCTGAAGGTCTGCCCGCGCCGCTTTTCATCCCTTGCGATCTCCGGGATATCGAGGCGCTGCGCGCGGCGATCGCAGACGCCGCCCGCGCCCATGGGCCGATTACCGTGTTGTGCAACAATGCCGGCAATGACGACCGGCATCAGACCGAAGACGTCAGCGTCGCCTATTGGGACGACCGCATGGCGGTGAATTTCCGTCACCAGTTCTTTGCCGCCCAAGCCGTGGCCCCGATGATGGCTGAGGCTGGCGGCGGCTCGATCATCAATCTCGGCTCGATCACCTGGATGGTCGGCGATCCCGATTGTCCGGCCTATGTGGCGGCAAAAGCCGGGATTTACGGGCTGACCCGGGCGCTGGCCCGTGAATTCGGGCCACGGCGCATCCGCGTCAACTGTCTCGTCCCCGGCTGGGTGATGACTGAACGGCAGAAGAGCCTGTGGCTGACGCCGGAAGGCGAGCAGCAGATCGAGATGCGGCAATGCCTGCCGGACCGGCTTGAAAGCGATGACATCGCCAGCATGGCGCTGTTTCTCGCCGCCGATGACAGCCGCATGTGCACAAGCCAGCAATTCATCGTCGATGGCGGCTGGGTGTGACGATCCATTGCTTGACGAGTTTGCCGCCTATTGTTCATATCGTATGAAGAATCGGATGAAGGCGGTGACATGCGCTATCAGAATACCCGTATGAACGGATCGGCGGTCGCCAGCCTGCACTCCAAGGTGCTGGAGCAGATCGGCCGCGCCATCGTGCGCGGCGAGCTTGCGCCCGGCGATCCCATGCCCAATGCCGATGATTGGGGCGCGGCCCATGGCGTCAGCCGCACGGTGATGCGCGAGGTGATGAAAGTGTTGGCGGGCAAGGGCATGGTGGAATCCAGGCCCAAGATCGGCACCCGCATCCGCGACCGCAGTGAATGGAATTTCCTCGATCCCGACGTGCTCGCCTGGCGGTATGGCTCAACCTCGTCGCATGAAGATGCGCGCGCGCTGTTCGAGCTCCGCCGCGGCATCGAACCGCTTGCTGCGGCGCTGGCGGCCAGGCGACGGACGCCCGACGACATCGCAAGGCTCTACACGCTTTATGAGCGCATGGAGCAGGCCGCCGACGACAATGATCGTTTCACCGATGCGGACCTCGCCTTTCACCAGGCGATTTTGCGCATGACCGGCAATGAACTGGTCGGATCACTGGCGGCGCTGACAGAAACGGCGATGGTGATCAGCTTTCGCCTGTCCGACGACAATCCGTTCGGCCAGAGGCCGTCGCTTCCGCTGCACAAGCGCGTCTGCGATTGCATCGCCGCGCGCGACGAAGATGGCGCGCGCGCGGCGATCACGGAATTGCTCGATCTGGCCGAAGAGGATGTGCGCCGCTCGCTCGCGGCGAGGGGCGGCGGCGAATCCCGAGTTTGATGTCGTAAACCTCACGCCGCCTGCGCTGCGCCTGCTACTTTCTCGCCGAAACTGGTGAAAAACTGTGACGCCAGTTTCTTGGCGGTGGAATCGATCAGCCGCGCGCCGAGCTGGGCGATCTTGCCGCCGACATCGGCTTTCACCGTGTAGCTCAGAAGCGTGGTACCGTCGGCTTGCGCGGTCAGCGTCACATCCGCGCCGCCCTTGGCGAAGCCCACCATGCCGCCCTTGCCTTCGCCCGAGATGGTGTAGGAATAAGGCGGGTTGAGGTTGGAAAGCTGCACCGCGCCTTCGAACCGCGCCTTCACCGGGCCGATCTTCAGCACCACGGTGGCGCTCATCTCGGTGTCGGAGCTTTTTTCCAGCGCCTCGCAGCCTGGAATGCATTGGCGGAGGATGTCGGGATCGTTGAGCCCCTGCCAGACCGTGTCCACGGGCGCTGCGATGATTTCGCTGCCGTTCATATCCATTGTCTATTCCTCCCTGTTGGCGTCTTGTGAGTGACTGTCGAGTTCCGCCCGCTGGCGGCCGCGCCTGATCGCGACGATTTCAGCGAGAATGGAGAGCGCGATTTCATCGGGCGCGATGGCGCCGATATCGAGCCCGGCGGGGGCTTTGACGCCGCCCAGCCGCCGGGCCCGCTCCTCGTTCATTCCTGGATAAGCCTGACGGATCGCCTCCGTCAGTGTTGCGAATTTCCGGCGGCTGCCGACGAAGCCGCAATAGTCGGTCTCCATGCCAAGCGCCGCTTCCAATGCCGCGCGGTCGCCGCGGCCTTGCGTCGACACCACCACGTAACGCCTGCTCTGTTCGGGCGGGGGAGGGGTAAAGCCATCGGTCACGCGGTCGGCGTCGGGGATCGATGTGAGGTCGGCATGCGGTGCTGCGAGATCGACATGATAGCCGAACTGGCGGCCGAGCGCTGACAGCGCCAAGGCCACCGGGCTCGCGCCGAGGATGACCAGCGCCGGTTTGGGCAGCACCGGCTCGATGAAAATATCCATCGATCCCTTGCTCGGACAGCCATTGACGAAGAAGGTCGCGCCATCACGCTCCTGCCCGCCCTTCAGGCCCTGATCAGCGAGCAGATCCTCGGGCTGGATGGAGACGAGCCGCGGCTGGCCATCGGCCAGCGCCTGCCGCGCCGCCTTGAGCACGGCGGCGCGGGCGCAACCGCCGCCGATCCAGCCGGCGACGATGGTGCCATCCGGGCGGATCACCCCCTTGGCCCCGGCCTTGGCCGCGGTGACGGAGACGGTGCGCACCACGGTCGCCACCGCAAAGCTCTCCTCGGCGGCCTTCAGTTTCGACATGATGTCCATGACGTCGACGTGAACGGTCATCTGTTTGTCCTCACAGGCGGGCGAGATAGGGTTCAAGATCGGCGAGCGAGGCCAGCGTATTGGCCGGCGCATGCAGCTGGACGTAAGGCAGCGCGGCGCGAATGCCGGCGGCGCGAGGCTCGTAGCCGTCCCAGCCCAGCATCGGATTGAGCCAGACGATGCGGCGGCAACGGCGCGAAAGCTGCGCCATCTCCCGGCCGAGCGCTGTGGCGTCGCCGGTCTCGTAGCCGTCGGAGACGATCATCACGCAGGTGCGGGAATGGATGACGCGGGCTGCATGCCAGCGATTGAACGTGGCGAGGCTTTCGGCGATGCGCGTGCCGCCGCCCGCCCCGCGCGCCATCAGACCAAGACGATCAAGCGCGCGGGCGGGATTGCGCTCGCGCATCGCCGAGGAGACATGGGCGAGACGGGTGTCGAACAGAAAGGCTTCGGCTTCGCGGAATTCATCGAGCACGCCATGGATGAAGCGCAGGAAAACGCCGGTATAGGCCTGCATGGAAGCGGACGCGTCGAGCAGCAGCACGAGACGGAGCGGCTTGAC
Organism: Rhizobium sp. SG_E_25_P2; assembly: GCF_029892285.1. Taxonomy (GTDB): domain Bacteria; phylum Pseudomonadota; class Alphaproteobacteria; order Rhizobiales; family Rhizobiaceae; genus Rhizobium_E. The sequence goes on along the minus strand of NZ_JARXVM010000028.1, from coordinate 23,988 downwards.
CTTGCGCCGGCGCCAGACGAGATCGAGTGCGGCGCCACCATGGCTGATATTGGCGTGGATGGTGCGGCGGAGATCGATCCGCCTGCCTTTGGCCCGCATCTCGTCGCGCCGCGTCAGCCGCGTGCGCATCACGCGGGCGAGACGGGCGGCGATGGCATGGGCGCGGGCGATGTCGTCGGGATCGGAGAGTTTTCTGAAATCGGTCCGGTCGAGCGTCTCGATTGCAGACGCGCCCTCCATGCGGCCGGTTGCGCCGTCTTCCGTCTCTGTTTCGCCCGATGCAGGGACCTGATCGGCGCCGCCCGCCTGCGAAGCGCTTGCGGCGCGGTCTGCCAGCGATTTCATCGCCGGATTGGCCTGGGGGCCATTGCTTGCGGAAACGAGGCTCCGGCGCTTGACCCGCTTGCCCAGCCAGAAGGCGTCGAACAGACCGTCGAAACGCTGCCATTCCTCGCGCCGGCTGGTCAGAAGATGTTTAAGCGCTGATCGGAATTGCCCGGGCGCAGCCGCGAAGCCTTTCGCCATCAACAGCGCCGCATCCTGCGCTTCCCTGAGGCCGATCGCAAAGGCGTTGTCGCGCAGGGTCGCGAGGAAGGCTGCGAGGCGCTCGGCGATCACCTGGTCGACATGATCGGATTCCTCTGAGGTCAGGGGCGTTCCGCAACAGCTCATGCGACCCTCCCGAGCAGACGCGCGGTGACTTCGGGCGAGATCCGCGCCCGGTCCTCGCGGGTTTTGAGCAGGCAGAGCAGCGTTTCATGGACGATCTCGGGATTGTCGCCGAGGGTTTCGACGCCGAGGCCTGAAAGCGCCACGGCCCAATCCAGCGTTTCTGCGACGCCGGGCACCTTGCGCAGATCCTCCTTGCGGAGCGCCTCGACCATGCGAGCGATGGCAAGCGCCAGCGAAGCGCCGGCGGACTTCACCCGGGCGAGGATGATCCGCGCCTCGCGATCGACATCGGGATAATCGACATAGTGATAGAGACAGCGGCGGCGCAGCGCATCCGAGAGTTCGCGCGTGCCATTGGAGGTGAGCACCACGAGCGGGACGGACGTAGCCCTGATCGTGCCGAGCTCGGGGATCGTCACCTGATAATCGGAGAGCAGTTCCAGCAGGAAGGCCTCGAATTCCTCATCGGCCCGGTCGATCTCGTCGATCAGCAGCACCGGCGGCGAGGCCCTGCGGATGGCCTTCAGCAGCGGCCGTTCCAACAGATATTTTTCGGAAAACACATCGTCGGCGAGCGCATCGACATCGCGGCCGCGACCGGCCTCGATGGCCAGCAACTGACGTTGATAGTTCCATTCATAGAGTGCGGCGGACTGATCGAGCCCCTCATAGCATTGCAGCCGGATGAGTTCCGCGCCGTGGACCTGGGCGAGCGCGGTCGCGACCGACGTCTTGCCGACGCCGGCATCGCCTTCGAGCAGCAAGGGACGCCCCAGCATCTGCATCAGCTGGATGGCGGTGGTCAGCTCAGTGTCGGGGATGTAGCCGGCGGCGGCGAGGCGCGAGGCGATGTCGGGGCGGGGGATGGGGGTCATGACGCAAACCAGGGCGATAAAACCCCCTCTGGCCTGCCGGCCATCTCCCCCACAAGGGGGGAGAGACCCTGCAGCTGCGTCTTTCCCGCCAATGACTGACACTGGCGAGCCCGGCTTAGCCCCTCCCCCTTGTGGGGAGGGGTTGGGGAGGGGTTCTTTTCCAACCGGCCCCCGATGATCTTGACGGACCGCCAAGTCATGGCCGCGCTCTACGCCGCTACGCCGAGATCGCGGGCGGCCTTCCAGTTGCGCCAGTGGTCATGCGGCATCTGGATATGGGTCGCGCCGAGGAAGGCGAAGGCGTCGTTGACGGCGTTGGAGAAGGCCGGCACGCCGCCGACATTCGGGCTTTCGCCGACGCCCTTGGCGCCGATCGGGTGATGCGGCGACGGCGTGACGGTGAAATCCGTTTCCCAATGCGGGGTTTCGACGGCTGTGGGGATGAAGAAGTCCATGAAGGACCCGCCCATCACATTGCCCATCTCGTCGTAGCGGATCTCCTGGCCCATGGCGATGGCGAAAGCTTCCGTGAGGCCGCCATGCACCTGGCCCTCGATGATCATCGGGTTGATGCGGGTGCCGCAGTCATCCAGCGCGTAGAAGCGCCTGACCTTGTAGACGCCGGTGTCGACATCGATGTCCATCACGCAGAAATAGGCGCCGAAGGGATAGGTCATATTGGGCGGATCGTAATAGCTGACCGCCTCCAGGCCCGGCTCCATGCCCGGCGGCACGGAATGATAGGCCGCCCAGCAGATCTCCTTCATCGACTTGAACTTTTCCGGCAGGCCCTTGACCCGGAAGCCGTCAATGTCGAATTCGAGATCGTCCTCATGCACTTCGAGGAGATAGGCGGCGATCATCTGCGCCTTGGCCTTGATCTTGCGGGCCGCCATGGCGATGGCGGCGCCGGCAACCGGCGTCGAGCGCGAGCCATAGGTGCCCAGTCCGTAAGGCGCGGTGTCGGTATTGCCTTCCTCGACCATGATGTCGTCGGCGGGGATGCCGATTTCGGTGGCGATGATTTGCGCCCAGGTCGTCTCGTGCCCCTGGCCCTGGCTTTTGGAGCCCACGCGGGCGATGCCGGCGCCGGTGGGATGCAGGCGGATCTCGCAACTGTCGAACATGGCGATGCCGAGAATGTCGCAATTCTTCGACGGGCCGGCGCCGACGATTTCGGTGAAGAAGGATACGCCGACGCCCATGATCTCGCGCGTCTCGCCGCGCTTGAAGGCCTCGCGTTTCTCCGCCTGTTCACGGCGCAGCCCGGCATAGTCGATGGTCTCCATCGCCTTGGCCATGGCGGTGTGATAGTCGCCGGAGTCATATTCCCAGCCGAGCGCCGAGTGATAGGGGAATTGCTCGGCCTTGATGAAGTTCTTCATCCGGAGTTCGGCCGGGTCCATGCCGAGCTTCTGGGCGAGGATGTCCATGCCGCGCTCGATGCAGTAGGCGGCTTCGGTGACGCGGAAGGAGCAGCGATAGGCCACCCCGCCCGGCGCTTTGTTGGTGTAGACGCCGTCCACCGCAAGATGCGCGACCGGGAAATCATAGGACCCCGTGACGATGTTGAAGAAGCCGGCCGGCCATTTGGACGGATCGGCGCAGGCGTCGAAGGCGCCATGATCGGCCAGCACATGCACCCGCAGCCCGGTGACCTTGCCCTCTTTGGTGGCGGCGATCTCGGTGGTCATGTGATAGTCGCGAGCAAAGGAGGTGGTGGTGAGGTTTTCCATCCGGTCCTCCACCCATTTCACCGGCTTGCCGGTGACGATGGTGGCGACCGCCGCGCAGATGTAGCCGGGATAGGCGCCGACCTTGTTGCCGAAGCCGCCGCCGATATCGGGGGCGATGACATGGATCTTGTGTTCCGGGATCTTGGAAATCAGCGCCACCACGGTGCGGATGACATGCGGCGCCTGGAACGTGCCCCAGATCGTCAGTTCGCCCTTGATCTTGTCGAAGGAACAGACGCATTGGCAGGTTTCGAGCGGCGACGGATGGGTGCGGTGATAGGAGATCATCTCTTTCACCGTCACATCGGCCTTGCGGAAGGCGGCGTCGGTCAGGTCCTTGTCGCCCACCGCCCATTCGAAAATGTGGTTGTGATGCTTGCGGGGGCCATGCGCGCCCACGGTCTTGCCGGCGAGATCCTCGCGCAGCACGACAGCGTCATCCGCCATGGCCTGGAAGGGATCGACCAGCACGTCGAGCGGCTCGTATTCGACCTCGACCGCATTAATGCCGTCATCAGCGGCATAGCGGTCGGTGGCGACCACGAAGGCGACTTCCTGGTTCTGGAACAGCACCTTGCCGTCGGCCAGCACCATCTGCACGTCGCCGGCCAATGTCGGCATCCAGGCGAGGTTGACTGTTTTCAACGTCTCGGCTGTCAGCACCGCCAGCACGCCCGGCACTTTCAGGGCGGCTTCTGTATTGATCGACTTGATGCGGGCATGGGCATGCGGCGAGCGGACGAAATCGCCATGCAGCATGCCGGGCAGCTTCACATCGTCGACATAGTTGCCCTTGCCTTGGGTGAAGCGGATATCCTCGACCCGTTTGCGCTTGCAGCCCATGCCTTCGAGGCGGGCTTCGCGCTGTTCGCGCGTGGGTGTCATGTCGTTCATTCCGCGGCCTCCTGGAAATCGGCGCCGTTCAGCTTGGCGGCGGCGTATTGGATCGCTTTGACGATGTTCTGGTAGCCGGTGCAGCGACAGAGATTGCCTGAAATGCCGAAGCGGATTTCCTCCTCCGTCGGGTTGGGATTTTCCTGCAGCAGCCGGTGAGCGCGCATGATCATGCCGGGCGTGCAGAAGCCGCATTGCAGGCCATGCATCATGCGGAAGCCTTCCTGCAGCGCCGACAGCGTTCCGTCCGGATTGGCCATGCCTTCGATCGTGGTGATGTCGGCGCCATTGGCTTGCACGGCGAAGACGGTGCAGCTTTTGACCGAGCGTCCGTCGATATCGACGGTGCAGGCGCCGCAATGGGACGTTTCGCAGCCGATATGGGCGCCGGTGAGCGACAGCGTCTCACGAATGAAATGGATGAGCAGCATGCGCGGCTCGGCCAATCCCTCGACCTCGTCGCCATTGACGGTCATCTTGATATGGGTTTTCGCCATTTGAACCTCCTCAGGCCGCGCGCGCGGCGGCGCGCTTGATCGCGCGGGCGACCATGATTCCGCCGACATGGATCTTGTACTCGGCCGGGCCGCGGGCGTCGGCCGCCGGCGCCATGATCGACCGCGCCAGGTCTGCGGCGCGCGTGATCGACGCGTCGTCGAGACTGGAGCCGATCAGCGCCGCCGCCGCCTCTTCCGCCAGAAGCGGGATGTCGGCGAGATTGGTGAGGCCGATGGCGCACGCAGCGACTTTGCCGCCCTCCATCGTCAACATCACGGCAGCTGCGGCAGTGGCGTAGTCGCCGACCTTGCGCTTGAGCTTTTCATAGGCGTAGCCATGGCCGGCCGCAGGGACGGGAATGGCGACGCCGGTCAGGATTTCGCCTGGCTCGAGCGCGGTGAAATAGGCGGCCTCGTAGAAATCCCGGGCGGCGACATCGCGAGCCCCGTTCGGCCCTTCGAGGCGGTAGCGGGCGCCCAGCGTCACCATCAGCGCCGGCATGTCATTGCCGGGGTCGCCATTGGCGACATTGCCGCCGATCGTGCCGCAATAACGCACTTGCGGATCGGCGATCAGCTTGGCCGCCTCATGCAGGATCGGCAGCGACTGCTCGATGTCAGTGGATTGTAGCAGGTCGTGCTGGGTGGTCATGGCGCCGATGACGATGTCGGCGCCGGTGCGACAGACGCCTTTCAGCGCCTCGATCCCGCCGAGATCGATAAGATGTTCAGGCGAGGCCATGCGCAGCTTCATCATGGGAATGAGACTGTGGCCGCCTGCAAGCGGTCGCGCCTCCTCTCCCAGATCAGCCAATAGCTTGATCGCGTCCGCTACGCTTGACGGACGGTGATAGTCGAATGAACCCGGGATCATCTTCTCCTCCAGATGATGGGCACGCCGCGCTCCCGACGCGGGTGTAAGAGGAGCCTGTGTCGCATCCCGACATTCGGCAAGACGGGTGGGGGGATCGCGTCACGAAACGCGGCGTTTTGCACGAAATGCGGCTGCCGGCGCACGAACTGCGTCAGTCATTCTTACCTATCGAAGGTCCTTGTCGGCTATGCGCTGCTGCGGGTCAGGCCCAGCCGCGCCTTCACTTCGGCAACGCGGGCGCGGCTGACCGGCGCCTGATGCGGATGGGCGCCATTGAGCTCCACCACGGCGGCGTCGCCTTCCTTCCGGACCTGCGTCACATGCGGCATGGCGACGATATGGCTGCGATGGACGCGGATGAAGATGGTCGGGTCGAGCGCCGCCTCGGCTTCGGAAATCGACCAGCCGCACATGCGCTCGCGATTGCCGTCATGCACCCAGGTGTAATGCGCATCCGCCCGGAGCGACCTGACGTCACTGATGGGGATGAACTGCGTCGCCCCGCCGCTTTGCACCGGAATGCGCTCGATCCTGCCGCGCTGCTGCGGCGGCATGGGCGGCGGTTCATGGTCGAAAGCTGGCGGTTCCGTGATCTCAAGTCTGTCGGCAGGGACGAGCGCGGGCTGGGATTCGGCGCGGCCCCATTGTTCCGGCAACAGAAACAGAAGGAAGCCTGCTGTGACGAGAAAACAGAGACAGGCGACGACGAGCGACACGAATTGCGACGACATCTGGAAGCTCGCGCCCATGGCGGCCATGTCATGACCGCCGCCGGCGGGCGCCACATGCATGCCCCACATCGCCGTGTAATGCATGCCGGACACCGCCAGTCCGAACGCGACGGCGGAAATGGCGAGCCTTAGGCCCACTTGCGGATCGAGAAAGATGCGCAGCGCGCCATAGGCGGTGGCGGTGGCGATCACCACGGACAGCAGAACCTTGAATGGATCATGCTCGATAGCGAAATGACCCGCCAGTCCATGGATGCCGACATAATGCATCGAACAGATGCCGAGGCCGAGCAACAGCGCCGCAAGCCCGGTTCCGATTGTTCCCGGACGGCTGCCGACGACGAAGAAGATCGACACGCCGACCACCAGCGCGCAGATCAGAAAGGACACGATGGTGGGCAAAACGAGATAGGCGATATCGGCAGGCAAAGGCGCCGCCAGCATGCCGATGAAATGCATCGTCCAGATGCCTGTCGACAAAAAGCCCGCCGCGCCCACCAGAAGCGCGCGGCGCTGCCAATCGGTCTTTCCCAGGATACGGCCCGCCAAGCCCAGACCGGTATATCCGCCCAGAACCGCGATCGCCAGGGAAAGCGCCACGAGATAGGGATTGTGGCCTGCCAGCATATGTGATGTTCGCGCACAGCCTCCCCGCCGCGCGCATCCTCCCGGACAAGAGGATACAGGCGAACCCGCGCAACTGGCAAGTTCGCGGGGGGAAATTCGCCGGTCTCATGCTTGATTGTCGAATATCCCTTGTATCAAGCGCCGTCGGCGAGGGTGATGAATTGGGCTAAGGTGTGGTGCGCACGGGCGGCTGATCGGCCAGCATCTTTTTTCTATGAAATCCGAGGTGTTTTAGCATCAGCTGTGGCCCTATGAGAACGCTCGGCTAGGATAACGCCGCTCGTCAGACGCTCTACGCTTTTCCGGAGACCCCTCATGCGACGTTTCGTTCTGGTATTCGGCCTTTTGGCCGCTGCATCGACTGCCCAGGCTGCAGGCGATTGCCGCCTGTCTTCCGTCTCGAACTGTCAGGATGGAAACCAGCTGGTCTGGGCCAAGGACTTCGAGCCAGCTTTGCAGGCCTTTGCAGGGAAAAAGAAAGTCACATGGCTGGGACGGGCCAAGCCGTTGTGGGACGTCGTCGGCGAAGCCATGAGCGGCGTTCCGGATACCCGTGCGGAACCCGCGCCAGGCGTTTACAGATTTTCCGCCTCCCGTCACCAGAGTGCGATAGAGCGCGGCGCGGTGGTGGTCGACGAAAGCGGCAAGATCCGTGCGGCGGGCGTGCTGCATTTCAATTGCGGGAAGAAGGGATGCGAAAAATCCTATACCCTGTCCGTCATCCTCAAACAGAAGGACGATGCGGCGGCGGGATGGATCGAGGCCTGGGGGCGCGAGCAGGTAGCGGCGAACGCTGCAAGTGGCGGCTATAGCGCCGGGGAGACCGCCATTGGCCATACCGAGATCGTGATCACCGGCAAATAATCTCGGGTGGAAGGCCTGAAAGGGATCGCCCTTGTCTGAAAGGGCGATCCGAAGACGGCACGGGCCTCAGCGGCGGATTTCGCCGCGCGCCACGGCTTCGATATCGGCGCGGCGCAGACCGAGATCCTGCAATTCGCGTTCGCTGATGCGGCCGAGTTCGGAGAGAGTCTGGCGATATTTGCGCCAGTCGTTCAGTCTTTTCATGATGTTCATTTTGTTATCCTTGGCCTTTTCGGCATTTATCCAACGCCTGTCATATAGGCGCCGGCGCCCAAGGAATGAACATCCGCGATCGCGCGGCAAATATGCATTGCATGCATAGCAAATCTTGTCGAATGGTAAAAATGCAAAAGGGCCGCCCTGGCGGCGGCCCTCAACATGCGATGTTGCGCTGTTTCACAGATGGGTTGGGCGCTTGGTGCGGAACAGCCGGAGTACGAAGACGAAGAAGGCGGGCACAAAGACAACAGCCAGCAGCGTCGCCGAGATCATGCCGCCGAGAACGCCAGTGCCGATGGCGTTCTGGCTCGCCGCGCTTGGTCCGGTCGCGATCGCCAGCGGCACGACGCCGAGCGCGAAAGCGAGCGAGGTCATGATGATCGGGCGGAAGCGGATCTTGGCCGCATCCACCGCCGCATCCTTGAGGCTGCGACCCTCGGCGAAATAGTCCTTGGCGAACTCCACGATCAGGATGGCGTTCTTGGCGCTGAGACCGATGATGGCGATCAGGCCCACCTTGAAGTAGATGTCGTTGGGCATATCGCGCAGGAACACCGCGAGCACCGCGCCGATGACGCCGAGTGGCACGACCAGCATCACCGACAGCGGGATCGACCAGCTTTCATAGAGACCGGCGAGCAACAGGAACACGAACAGGATGGAGAAGCCGAACAGGAGCGGCGCCTGCGAGCCCGACTCCAGCTCTTCGAGCGACTGTCCGGTCCATTCGAAGCCAAAGCCCTCCGGCAATTGCCGGGCGAGTTCTTCCATTTTTTCGATCGCCGCGCCTGAGGCCACGCCCGGCGCCGCCATGCCCGAAATGCGCACTGCCGGATAGCCATTGTAGCCGACGATCTGTGCGGGGCCGCGCTGCCACTTGACGTCGGCGAAGGCGGCGAGGGGCACCATGCCGCCGCTGGCGTTGCGGACGTTGAGCTTCAGCAGGTCTTCGGCCTGCAGCCGGCTGGTCTCGCCAGCCTGAACGATCACCCGCTGCATGCGGCCGGCGTTCGGGAAGTCGTTGACATAGGACGAGCCGAGATTGGCGGTGATGGTGTTGTTGATGTCCGCGAAGGTCACGCCGAAGGTGTTGGCCTTTTCGCGATCGATGCTGAGCAGCACCTGGGCTGCGTCGGGCAGGCCTTCGGGGCGAACGCCGACGATCATGCCGCTCTGGGCGGCTTGACCCATCAACTGACCGGCGGCGGCCTGAAGCGCGGCCTGTCCCTTGCCGCCGCGATCCTGCAGACGGAAGGAGAAGCCGCTGGCTGTGCCAAGGCCCTGGATGGGCGGCGGCGACAGCGCAAAAGCCATGGCGTCCTTGAGGCCGAACAACTGCATATTGGCGCGGCCCGCGATTTCCTCGGCGGACTGGCCGTCGCCGCGCTCGGACCAATCCTTGAGCGTGACGAAGGCAAGCGCGGCGTTGGGGCCATTGCCGGAGAAGCTGAAGCCTTGAATCGCCACGATGTTTTCGACCGAGGGTTCGGCGCGGAAGATCTTCTCCACCTGTTCGAGCGTCGCCACCGTGCGGTTGCTGCTCGATTCGGCCGGACCTTCGATGTTGACGATCAGGAAGCCCTGGTCTTCATTCGGAACGAAACTGCCCGGCAGATTTATGAACAGGTAGCCAAGGCCGATGATGATGGCGAGATAGACGATCATCATACGGCCGGCGCGGCCGACAATGCCGGTCACGCCACGGCCATAGCCATTGGTGAGCCGGCCGAAACCGCGATTGAACCAGCCGGCCAGGCCCTTTTTCTCGTGATGACCCTGGGGGATCGGCTTCAGGAAGGTGGCGCAAAGCGCCGGCGTCAGCGACAGCGCCAGGAAAGCCGAGAACAGGATCGAGACGACCATGGTCAGGCTGAACTGGCGATAGATGATGCCGGTAGAACCGGGGAACATCGCCATGGGGATGAACACGGACGCCAGGACCAGCGTGATGCCAAGAATAGCGCCGGTGATCTGGCTCATGGCCTTCTGGGTGGCTTCCTTGGGCGACAAGCCCTCTTCGGCCATGATGCGCTCGACATTTTCGACCACCACGATGGCGTCGTCGACGAGAATGCCAATGGCGAGAACCATGGCGAACATGGTCAGCACGTTCACCGAGAAACCGCTGACATACATGATCGACAGCGTGCCCAACAGCGCCACCGGCACCACGAGTGTGGGGATCACCGTGTAGCGGAAACTCTGCAGGAAGATGAGCATAACGATGAACACCAGCGCCACGGCTTCGAGCAGGGTATGCACGACCTTCTCGATCGATGCCGAGACGAAGGGGCTGGTGTCATAGGGCACCGCGTAATCGACGCCGGCCGGGAAGAAGCTCTTGAGTTCCTCCATCTTGGCCTTGACGGCGTTGGCTGTCGACACCGCATTGGCGTCGGTGCCGAGCTGGATGCCGACGGCCGCCGTCGGCTGGCCGTTGAGGCGGCTGGAGAAATTGTAGCTTTCGGAGCCGACGTCGACGCGGGCGACATCCTTCAGGCGCACGGTGGAGCCGTCGGGATTGGCCCGAAGAACGATGTTGGCGAATTCCTTGGGATCAGCCAGTTGTCCCTTGACCAGCACGGTGGCGGTAAGGTCCTGGTTAACCGGATTGGGCGCCGCGCCGATCTGGCCGGCGGCGACCTGCGCGTTCTGCGCCGTGATCGCGTCGGTAATGTCCGACGCCGTCAGGCTGAGGCCGACCATCTTGTCGGGGTCGATCCAGATGCGCATGGCGCGCTGGGCCGCAAAAAGCTGGACATTGCCGACGCCTTCGATGCGGCGCAATTCGCCCATGATGTTGCGGCTGAAATAGTCGCCGAGAGACACGGCGTCACGCTTGCCGTCGGTGGAGGTGATGGCGACGACCATCAGGAAGCCCGAGCCGGACTGCTGCACCTCGATGCCCTGCTGGGTGACGGTCTGCGGAAGCCGCGGTTCGACGCGACGGATCGCGTTCTGCACATCCACCTGCGCCTGATCGATATTCGTGCCGGAGGTGAAGGTGGCGTTGATCGAGATCGAACCCGACGAATCCGAGGTGGATTCGAAATAGCGCAGGCCATCGACGCTGTTCAGTTCTTCTTCGATCGGCTGGGTGACGCTTTGATAGATCTCCTGCGGCGAAGCGCCGGGATAGGAGGTCGAAATCGACAATTGCGGCGGCGCGACATTGGGATATTGCGCGATCGGCATGAAGGGCAGGGCGATGAGACCGGCGATCGAGATGAAGATCGCGAACACCCAGGCCAGGATAGGTCGTTGAATGAAAAAATGAGCCATCAGGACATCTAGCCTTTAGTTCTTGGGCTGGGCGGCGGCTTCGGGAGCCACTTTCGCGCCGGGCTGGACCTTGGTGACGCCGTCGACGACGATGCGTTCACCGCCCTTGAGGCCGCTTTCCACCGTCCATTGCTGATCGATCACCGCGCCGAGCGTCACATCACGCAATTGGGCGACATCGTCGTCGCCGACGACATAGACCTGGGCGCGACCATCCTGCGTGCGCATGACGGCGCGCTGGGGAATGATGATCCCGTCCTTGTTGACGGCCTGTTCAATGCGAATGCGGACATACATGCCCGGCAGCAGGTCGCCCTTGGGATTGGGGAATTCGGCGCGCAGGGTCACTTGGCCGGTGGTTGCATCGACGCTGGCGCTCGAAAACAGCAGCTTGCCCTTTTCGGCATAGATGTCGCCGCCGTCGAAAACGAGCTCAACCCGGGCCTGGCCGGGAGCCGGGCTTTCGAGACGGCCGGCGTCGACAGCGCGCTTGAGGGCCAGCATTTCGTCGGCCGACTGGGTAAAGTCGGCATAGACGGGATCGATCTGCTGAATTTGCGCCAGGTTCTGCGTGCTGTCGGCCGTCACCAGCGCGCCTTCCGTCACCAGCGCGCCGCCGATGATGCCGGTGATGGGCGCGCGAACTTCGGTGTAATCGAGGTTGATCGTCGCTTCATCGAGCGCCGCCTGGGCCAGAGCGACATCGGCAGCCGCTTGCGCTGCGGCGACGGCGGCGTTGTCATATTCAACTTCGGACACCGCATTGCGCTTGCGCAGCTGATCCTGCCGCTCAAGTTGCTGGCGGGCGTTCTTTTCGGTGGCGATAGCGCGCTGCAGCGTCGCCTGGGCGCTGGCGACGCGCACCTTGAACAGTTTCGGATCGATCCGGTAGAGCACGTCGCCGGCCTTGACCAGGCTGCCTTGCTCGAAAACGCGCTCCTGCAGAATGCCGGTGACGCGGGCGCGCACTTCAGCGGTGCGGGTGGCGGCGACGCGGCCGGGCAATTCGCTCATTACCGGCACGGCCTGGGTTTTAAGTGTGATGACGCCAACCGCTGCTGGAGGCATTTGCTGCGCCTGTCCGAAGCTTTGCGAGGCGATCATGGCGGACATGGCCAGGGCGGTCAGTCCGAGGGCGATTTTTTTCATCGTCTTACCTTCAATCATGTGTCTGAATGAGAGAAATTCGGTGGCGGTGCGCGCGCCCGGTTCGGATCATATTTCGGGGAAGGCCGCGTACATGGTCCCGATGTCCTGAAGCAGTCCCGCGCGTTCGACCTCGCTCCACTGATGGAGGTCGAAATATTCCATGATCGTCAATCCGTAAAAAGCGAGATAGGCGACAAGCGAGGCGCGAGGGCGCTTCGCCTCCCGGGTCACTTCTGTCAGGTCGTCGGCGGTGCATTGGCGAAACTGCGCCTGAACGCCCTCGTCATGCGAACTTGCGGCGCAAATGGCGAGCGCCACGGCCCGTTCGCTGTCGGAAGTCAGCGCGCCGGCTGCGGTCAGGCGGCCAAAGAGGGGAGGGTTGTCGCTATCTCGTTGCTGGCGCACGCTTTCTGCGACGCGTTCCCTGTCAATGCGGATTCGGCGTTCGACGAGCGCGTTCAGGAGTCCCGACTTTGTCTTGAAGTCATAGACGACGCGCGACTTGCTGATTCCCGCTTCGCGGGCAACCTCGTCGATGGACAGGCCGACAGCGCCGAGGCGCACGACCACGCGCTCGGCCGCGTCAAGCACATCGTCAGTCGAGATTTTGCGCGTCTTGCCCATTTGGCGATCCATGCGAAAGAATGCGAACGATCGTTCTTTTTATGTCCGCATTACTTGCTTTACGCCGGGCCTTTGTCAATTGGGAGAAGATATTCACGCTAAGGTTTTTTTGAAATTGCCTGCCGGAGGCCGTTTTGTCGTTGTCAGGCGGCGTCAACCTGAGAAGAGTCATAGTTAGCCCGGGCGATGCGAATATCCGGATGGCGCCGTTCGGCCCAGTCCATCAACGCCGAGATCGGGATCATCGCGTCGCGTCCGAGCTCGGTCAACGCATATTCGACGCTGGGCGGCTTGGTCGGAAACACCTGCCGGCTGACGAGACCATCGCGCTCCAGGTCCCTGAGCGTCTGGGTCAGCATGCGTTTGGAAATATCCGGGATCTGCCGCGCCAGATTTGAGAAGCGCCTGTTCTCCGTCGCGAGCGAGACCAGGATCAGCACTGTCCATTTGTCGCCGATGTGATCCAGCACATCGCGGACCGGGCATTTTTCGGTGCTGAAGCCGAGCGCGCGCCATGTCTCCATACGATCGCCAGACCGAAGCGGCCCCAGTTGGTTCTTTGAAAGTAACCTAGGCATTTCAACCTGCCTCCTTTTCAAAAAGGTTTATGGTCTCTATTCTATACCTGTCTTCAAAATAAGACCATACCCAAGGAGAACGTGATGTCTGCAAACGCCAAGAAATACCTGATCACCGGTGCAAACGGCCAGCTCGGCCGTCTGGCGGTGCAAAGCCTGATCGACAAGGTTCCCGCTTCGCAGGTGATCGCTCTGGTGCGCAAGCCCGAAGCCGGCACCGATCTCTCCGCGCTCGGCGTCGACGTGCGGATCGGCTCTTATGACGATCTCGCGAGCCTGGAAGCCGCTTTCGTCGGCGTCGACAATCTGCTGTTGATCTCCTCGAGCGAAGTCGGTCAGCGCCTTCCGCAGCATGAAAATGTCATCGCAGCCGCCAAGAAGGCCGGCGTCGGCTTTATTGCCTATACCAGCCTTCTGCGCGCCGATAGTTCGCCGCTCGGTCTGGCCATGGAACATATCGCCACCGAAAAGGCGATCATCGCCTCGGGCATTCCCTACGCTTTCCTTCGCAATTCCTGGTATCTCGAAAATTACCTCGGCTCGATCGGGCCGGCGCTTGAACATGGCGCCGTCGCAGGCTCGGTTGGCGAAGGTCGCATCGCCGCCGCCGCCCGCGCTGATTATGCCGAAGCCGCAGCCGTGGTGCTGGCCAATTCCGACCAGTATATCAATGCGGTGCTGGAGCTTGCTGGCGACGAATCCTTCACTCTCAGCGATCTCGCCGCGGCTATTTCCGAAATCTCCGGAAAGCCCGTGGTCTACGCCTATATGCCTGAGGACGCCTACAAGGCCATGCTGGTGCAGGTCGGGCTTCCCGAAGGCTTCGCGGCCCTTTTGGCTGAATCCGACGTCGGCGCTTCAAAGGGCGGTCTGTTCGATGACAGCAAGACGCTGAGCAGCATCATCGGTCGCCCGACGACGTCGCTGAAGACAGTTCTTGCCGCAGCAATGGGCTAATTGCACCGTGTGAGTCGCGCCACCGCTCTCTTTTGGGCGATGGCGCGGCCTTAATGCGCCATGGGTTCTCGACCGTCGCAAACCTCGAATATTCTGACGCCATCTACCCGGTCGCCTTCATGGCGCCGCCCGCCTGAGCAATTGAACCTGTTCACCCAGTCGTGAACGGGGAACTCGATAGACCGTCATACGTTTGCCTGTTCGGGCGGAGACACAGCGTCAAAGCGCGTGTCAGACGAGACGAGGTGTGTATGACGACTGGAATTGATCGGCGCAGCCTGATCCTCGGCGCGCCATTGCTGCTGGCGGGTTGCGCGAGCGAGAGACGGCTGACCAGCATTGCAAGGCCGGCGGGGCCGCGTATCGATCCCTATTATCAGGCCATGTACGGGCCTGTGCTGAACGAACCTTATCCGGTCGCCGCTGTCGATCTCCGTCGGGTTGATCCGAGATACTGGCGGCAACAGGTGGTCTACGACACCGACGAGCCTGCCGGCGCCATTGTCGTCGATATTCAGGAACGTTTCGCCTATTCCGTGCTCGGCAATGGCGAGGCGATCCGCTATGGCGTCGGGGTCGGACGCGAGGAAGGCCTGAACTTTCAGGGCGAGGCGCGGATCGGCCGCAAGGCGGCCTGGCCGCGCTGGACGCCGACGCCCGACATGATCGCGCGGGATCCGGAAAAATATCTGCAATATCAGAACGGCATGGATGGCGGGCCGATGAATCCGCTCGGCCCGCGCGCGCTCTATCTCTATGTCGACGGCCAGGACACGCTGTTTCGCCTGCATGGGACGGTGGAGCCCTGGTCGATCGGCACGATGGTGTCTTCAGGCTGTATCCGCTTTCTCAACCAGGACATCATCGATCTCTATGGCCGCACGCCGGTCGGAACACGCGTCGTTGTCCAATCCGGCGGTTTCGCCTGATCTCAGCGCGAGACGTGGAAGACGCGCAGCCGGTGACCGTCGGGATCGACGGCGGTGAAGGTGCGGCCGAAATCCGCCTCCGCCGGCGGCTGGATGATCTCGACGCCTTGCGCTGCCCAGTTTTCGGCGACGGCATCGACCTCGGCGTCGGAGCCGAGCGGGAAGCCGACTTCTGAGCCGCCGGGTGCGGTGGCTGCCGGAATAACGCCGTCTTTGGTCCAGAGACCGAATTTCAGCCCATTCGGCAACACATAGAGCGAGAAGGTGGGAGCGCCTTCCACGGGTTCAAGGCCCAGCAGCGCGTCATAGAAGGCGCGGCTGGCGGGCATGTCGGCAACGTAGAGAAGAATGTAGCTCGGGGTCATCTTGTCGTCCTTTCCGATGTCTTGGCCTTGGGCTATCCCTTGGCGCCGGAGGACGATGTAGCGCGGCCTGCTGTCAGTTTTTGTCAGCAGCGTTTGGACCTACGCCTTGCTGGCTCTTCCATTCCTTGAGCATGGCGGCGCGGCGACGCGGATAACGACGGTCGAGCGTGCGCATATGTTTAATCCGGTCGGCGCGAAAATGGCGAAAGCCGTTGCGAAGCGCGCACCAGGCCACGACCACCCGGACATTTTCAAAGAAGCCCAGCGCGAAAGGCCAGATTTCCCGACGCGTCGCCGCGCCATGCGCATCCGCATACTCGATTTCGGCGGCCTGCTCGTCGCGGATCAGCCGGCGCATGAGCTTGAGGTCGACGCTCGACCCGGCGCCAGGGGAGGGGCCGACCATCAAGCTGGAGGTTTCCAGCCGTTCGGCGAGATCAGGCGGCAGCACAGCGCCGATCTTGGCGATGAGATGGCCCGCCGCATCCGACAGGCCTTCATCGGCGCGGCTCGCCACCCAGCGGGCGCCGAGCACCAGCGCCTCGATCTCGTCTTCTGAAAACATCAGCGGCGGTAGAAGAAACCCGGGGCGAAGCACGTAACCGAGACCGGCCTCGCCGTCGATGTCTGCGCCTTGGGCCTGCAGCGTCGCGATGTCGCGGTAAAGCGTTCTGAGACTGACGCCGGTTTCTTCGGCAAGCGCCTGGCCGGTGACGGGACGCCTGTGACGCCTGAGGGCCTGCAACAGCTGCATCAGGCGTTCGGAGCGGGGAAGGGCGGAACGGGGCATCGGTTTACCTGTTTGACCCCTGTCGGTGCGCAGCGGATCATGTCTGTGATATCCTTTTTGCTCGACACCGCCAGCCGAGTTTAGTAGGTCTTCGTCCAATTCAATCGTTTTAAGGGAGCGGCGACATGAACGCCAAGACCGAGAACCTTCTCTCCACTCTCAAGCTGCAGCCGGTCGTGCCGGTGATCGTGATCGACGATGTGAAATCGGCAGTGCCGCTGGCCCGCGCGCTAGTCGCGGGCGGCCTGAAGGCCATCGAAATCACGCTGCGCACGCCTGCAGCCCTCGACGCGATCAAGGCGGTGGCCGAGGAAGTGGAAGGCGCGGTCGCCGGCGCCGGCACCGTGCTTGACGCCCGCCAATGGGAACAGGCGGTGAAGATGGGGTCGAAATTCGTCGTCTCGCCGGGCGCCGGCCCGTCGCTGCTCGACGCCGCCGACCAGAGCGATGTGCCGCTCTTGCCGGGCGCGGCCACCGCGACCGAAGTCATGCATCTGCGCGATCGCGGCTATAGTGTGCTGAAATTCTTCCCGGCCGAACAGGCTGGCGGCGCGGCCTATCTCGGCGCGCTGGCGTCCCCGCTCGCTGGCATCCGCTTTTGCCCGACCGGCGGCGTCTCGCTCAAGAACGCCCGCGACTATCTCAGCCTGTCCAACGTCGTCTGCGTCGGCGGCTCCTGGGTTGCGCCGAAGGCGATGGTGACCGAGGGCAATTGGGAGGGCATCACCAAGCTCGCGGCGGAAGCAGCGGCATTAGCTGGGTGAAACGCAGGGTTTCCTGTCGATTCCAGAATGAAATGTCTGACGCCGCCTCTTATGTCTTATGGACTGGAGGCGGCGTCAGGTGTCGACCAATTCGATCTTCAGTCGTTTGCCGAGCGACCGTGCGGCGCGCTCTAGCGTGTCGAGAGAAATACCGACATTGGATGGATCAAGAACACGGTCCAATTGGGAGCGACTGGTTCCCATTTTTGCTGCCATGTCTGATTTTGACAGCGCCTGAGACTTTCTCTCTTCCTCGATCTGCCAAGCCAAAACCTGCTTGATCGCAGCGCCGTATACCGCTTCTTTCTCGCCGAGTTCGTCGAGAAAGTCTTCCAGCGAGCCGCCGATAACATCATGCTTTGTCGTCATATCTCGATGTTCCTCAGTTCAATTTGCGAATTTGATAATCTTTCCATCGCTTGATCGCGACTTTGATTGCCGCCTGCTGGCCATCTTTGCCTTCCGCGCCATGAAGCAGCAGCATGACGCCGTCATCGATCCCGAAATAGGTTCTTGCTTCAACATGACCCTTCTTGATGCTCGATCGCACTTCGAGCACTCCGCCGCGCAGCGGTCTGCATGTCGGCATGCCGATCGGCCAGCCAAATTCGACCTTGGCGATATCGACCCCGACCACCTGCCGATCTATTTTGCCGAGGGACATCAGCCATTCTTTCACAGGCTGTATGCCGGTCTCGGTCGTGTAAAACCTCGCAACAATCCTTTTTGAGATGTGTACCATATATGGATCAATTTTCAACGGAATAATTTTTGGGTTGTGGTGAGTATCCCTTCATGGTTGCGCCGATGCCCCGGTTTTTCCAGAGGCTGATGCCAGAAATTGCGCAAAATTTTCGACGATTGGAGGATTGGTTTCATTCCCTTTGCATAATCCGCGCGTCATACCTATCTGCTGACGAAATTGTCTCAACCGGAGAAAATGGAATGTTCGACGCCAAGAAAATTCTCGACCAGTTTTTGGGCTCCAACATGCCTGGTGTCGGCGGATCGGTGAAGGACCGCGCCGGGCAGGTCACCCAGATGGCGAAGGACAATCCGCTGGCCGCCGGCGCCATCGCCGCCGTGCTGCTCGGCACCGGCACGGGCCGCGAACTGGCCGGCTCGGCGCTGAAGCTCGGAGGGCTGGCGGCTATCGCCGGGCTTGGCTATCAGGCCTATAAGAACTGGCAGGAAGGCAGCCAGCCGCAGCCGGTGGGCGGCGCGCCCGCGCCGGCCCAGGGGCAGGCTGCGCCGGAACTGCTGCCCGCGCCCGCCGGCACTGGTTTTTCGCTGGAAGATCACACCAATAACGACGATTTCGCGGTGGTTCTGGTGCGCGCGATGATTTCGGCGGCCCGCGCCGACGGCCATATTGATGAGGCCGAGCGCCAGGCGATCCTCGGCAAAGTCAAGCTTGCCGGGCTCGATCCCGACGCGGAGGCCTTTCTCGCCGCCGAACTCTCCAATCCCGTCGATCTCGACGGTATCGTCAACGCCGCCAAGAGCGAGAGCCAGAAGGTCGAACTCTACACCGCCTCGCGTATCGCGATTGATCCAGACTCCCGCGCCGAACGCGGCTATCTCGATCTTCTGGCAGGCCGGTTGGGTCTCGCCGACGGGTTGATCGATCATATCGAAGCGACAGTGGCCTCCGCCAAGGTCGGCTGAGCCTTCGCCCATCACCGAAATTTATTTGTCGATCTGTCGGCGTGGTGGTGAACATCATCCCCGGTTCTGTTAAGGAGACGGGGATGAAAAAGGAAGATCTCAGCAATTGGACGCCGAGGCCTGCGCCGAAGCCGGTGCGGCTCGAAGGGCGTTATGTGACGCTCGTTCCCTATGTGCGGGATGAGCATGCTTTGGCTTTGTGGGCGGCGCTCGGCGAGATCGGCGTCAATGCGCGGCTCAAATACTTTGCCGCACCGGATTTCCAGACTGCGGACGTCTTCGCCGATTGGCTTGACGCCGTCGAAAAGGCGGGCTGGCTCCGCGAAGTATTCATCGACAATAACACCGGCGACGTTGTGGGCATGGCGCATTACATGCGCGCTGATCCCGCCAATGGCGTGGTCGAAGTCGGCGGCGTGGCGCATGGGCTCGCCATGGCGCGCAGCCCGATATCGACCGAGGCGCATTTTCTGATGGCGCGGCATGTGTTCGAGGATCTCGGCTATCGCCGTTACGAATGGAAATGCCACAATGACAATGCGCCGAGCCATGCGGCGGCGAAGCGGCTCGGCTTCTCCTTTGAAGGCGTGTTCCGCAAGCATATGATTTCACGCGGCGAAAATCGCGACACCGCGTGGTATGCGATGATCGACGACGACTGGCCGCGCCTGAAAATGGCCTTCGAAGCCTGGCTCGCGCCCGCTAATTTCGACGCGGAAGGCCGGCAATTGCGCGGTCTCTCGGATATCCGCACCACCATCACGGAAGGTTGACGTGTCAAAGCCAGAGGATAAGCGCGAGACGCGCAAAAACGCCATCGCGGCGGCCATCATTCTCCTCGGAGCGGGCGTCGCTCTGGCTCTCATGCCGAAGATCGTGCTGGGGCTCGGCGATGTTTCGCCCTGGCTTGGCTTTGGCGCCGGGGTAGCGATCATCCTGTCGTTTTTCGCGATCTTCTGGCTGCGCGCACGCTGGCAAAAACGCCGTTCACGGTGATTTTACGCGCGGCGCTGTAACAAAAGCCGCGCTTGTCCGTATAAGCTGGCGAGACCTGACCTGAAGAGGATCCGTCATGCCGGCTTATCGCTTTCCCAAGATCGCAGCTTCGGAGATCACTCCGCAATCCGTTTTCCTGCGCCGACGGGAATTTCTGGCGGGCGCGGCGGCGGCCGGCTTGATCGGTGCGAGCGCCTCGCCGTCGCTTGCGGCGCTTGCCGCCAAGCCTTCCGCCTATAAGGTGAGTGACAAGCTCACCCCGAAAGAAGACGCCACGACCTATAACAATTTCTACGAATTCGGCGTCAACAAGGGCGATCCGGCCGACTATTCCGATAAATTCAAGCCGCGTCCCTGGACCATCAAGATTGATGGCCTGGTGGCCAAGCCGTTGGAGATCGATGTCGATCAGTTGATTGCCAAAATGTCGGTCGAGGAGCGCGTCTATCGCTTCCGCTGTGTGGAGGCCTGGTCGATGGTGCTGCCCTGGAGCGGCTTCATGCTGGCCGATCTTCTCAAGATGGCGGAGCCGCTCGCCAGCGCCAAATATGTCGCGTTTCAGACGGCGCTGCGGCCCGACGAAATGCCTGGCGTGGGCGGTTTCACGCCCATTCTCGACTGGCCTTACAAGGAAGGTCTCAGGCTCGACGAGGCCATGCATCCGCTGACGCTGATGGCGGTCGGCATCTATGGCGATCTCCTGCCCAATCAGAACGGCGCTCCCATCCGGCTGGTGGTTCCCTGGAAATACGGCTTCAAGAGCATCAAGTCGATCGAGCGCATCACACTTGTCGAAGCTCAGCCGCCGACCGCGTGGAACACAGCGGCGCCGGACGAATACGGCTTCTATTCCAACGTCAATCCCAAGGTCGATCATCCCCGCTGGAGCCAGGCCACGGAACGGCCGATCGGCGAGGGCGGCGGCTTCTTCAATTCGCCGAAGAAGGACACGCTGATGTTCAACGGCTATGCCGACGAGGTTGCCTCGCTCTATGCCGGCATGGATCTGAAGGCGAATTACTGATGGCCGCCCCTGCCGGCGATGCAGTGGTGGACTGGCCGCGCCGCATCAATCGCGCCATGGCCAAGATTTCGCCCTGGTGGATCTACGGGCTCGGCTTTATCCCGGCCGCCTGGTATTTCTGGTTGGGCGCGACGGGAAGCCTCAGCGCCAATCCGGTGCAGGCCTTCGAGCACCTGTTAGGGGAATGGACGTTGCGTTTTCTGATCGCGACGCTCCTGGTGACGCCGATCCGGGATCTCACACGCGTCAATCTCTTCCGCTTCCGTCGGGCGCTGGGGCTGATGAGCTTCTATTACGCGCTGATGCATGTGCTGACCTACGCCATTCTCGACCGGGCGCTGGTGTTTCCGGAGATCGTCGCCGACGTGATCAAACGGCCCTATATCATGGTGGGCATGGCGGCATTCGTGGGCCTGGTTGCGCTGGCGGTCACCTCGAACAACTGGTCAATCCGCAAGATGGGCCGCAATTGGGGACGGCTGCATCTTTTGATCTATCCGGCCGCCATTCTCGGCGTCACGCATTTCATCATGGCGGTCAAAAGCTGGCCGCCGCGACCGCTGATCTATATCGCGATCATCGCCGTGTTGTTGCTCTATCGGCTGGCGAAATACACCGCCGCTCAGCGGCCTTTCGCTTCGGCATAGGCCCGTACGGCGTCGCCGAAGGATTTGAACAGCCGGGCGGAGGTGGCGTCGCTTTCGACCCAATATTCCGGATGCCACTGCACGCCGATGGCGAAATTCGGGGCGTCGATCACGGCGACCGCCTCGATCGTGCCATCTTCGGCGACAGCTTCGACCGTCAGACGCGGCGCTGTGACGCCGATTGCCTGGCGATGCAGCGAGTTGACCTGAAATTCGCCGGCGCCGAGGGCTGCGGCGATGCAGGAGCCTTCCTTGACCTTCACCGTCTGGCGGATGGCATACATCCTGTCGCGTTCCGGCACGTCGGGACGACGGTGATCCCAGACGCCAGGCTTTTCCTGGATCTCGGTTTCCAAAGTGCCGCCGAGCGCGACATTGAGTTCCTGAATGCCGCGACAGATGGCGAGCAGCGGCACGCCGCGATCAATGGCGCGACGTATCAACTCCATGCTCGTCGCATCGCGGGCGGGATCGTAAGGGCCGTTCTTCTCCGAGGCGTCGCCGCCATAGAGCGAAGGGTGCACGTTGGAGCGGGAGCCCGAAATCAGTACGCCGTCCACGCGGTCGAGAATGGCGTCGATGTCGTTGCCGCTTTCGAGGGCCGGCACGACAATGGCGGTTGCGCCCGCGCCCTTGACCACGGCATTGACATATTGCTGCGGCGTCGCATGCCAGTAATAACCTTCGATTTCGCGCGTGTCGGCGGGAATGGCGATGATCGGGCTGGGCATACGTGTCTCCGAAGACGTTTTGAACGGCCATCAAGTGGCGCGTCGGCTCTGCGATGTCAATTGTCCGATTCTAAATCCCAGACCCTAACTATCGGTAAGCACTATCTTACTTCGACGGAAGCATTAGGAAAATAAGGAGTTCGCGTCTTGCGGGCGCCGAGGGGCCATGCTTAACATCCGCGTCGGGCGAGGGCCACCTCGCTGGGGAAAGCCAAACTGCAAGATCCGTTTTACTGGGAGGTGTCACATGGATCGTCGTTCATTTTTCAAGAAGGCCGGTGTTACAGCCGCAGGCGCTGCCGCGGCCACAACGCTCGCTGCGCCCGCGATTGCGCAGTCCAATCCGAAGATCACCTGGCGCCTGACGTCATCCTTCCCGAAGGGACTGGACACGATCTATGGCGGCGGCGTCGATGTCGCCAACCATGTGCGCGCGGCGACTGACGGCGCCTTCGACATCCAGGTCTTCGCCGCGGCTGAAATCGTCCCGGGCCTCGAAGCCGCCAACGCCGCCGGCGCGGGCACGGTGGAAATGGCCCATACCGTGCTTTACTACTATTATGGCAAGGAGCCGGCCTATGCGCTCGGCGCCGCCATTCCTTTCGGTCTCAATGCCCGCATGCAGAATTCCTGGTACTATACCGGCGGCGGCGACCTGATGAACGAGTTTCTGGCGACGCAGAACCTCTACGGCATGCCCGCCGGCAATACCGGCGTTCAGATGGGCGGCTGGTTCCGTAAGGAAATCAACACGCTGGAAGACCTCAAAGGTCTGAAGATGCGCATCGGCGGCCTGGCCGGCAAGGTCATGGAGCGCCTGGGCGTCGTGCCGCAGCAGATCCCCGGAGGCGATATCTATCCGGCGCTGGAAAAAGGCACGATCGATGCGGCGGAATGGGTCGGCCCCTATGACGACGCCAAGCTCGGCTTCAACAAGGTCGCCAAATACTATTACTATCCCGGTTTCTGGGAAGGCGGTCCCGTTGTTCACGCCGTGGTCAACCTCGCCAAGTGGAACGAACTGCCCAAGCATTACCAGGCGGTCCTCTCCGACGCCTGCGCGACGGCCAATTCGATGATGCTCGCCAAATACGACGCCAAGAACGCGGTCGCGCTCAAGGAGCTTGTTGGTGGCGGCGCAGTGCTGAAGCCCTACAGCCAGGAAATCCTCAACGCCGCCTATGAGGCGTCGCTGACGACCTATGCCGAGCTCAGCGAAAAGAGCCCGCATTTCAAGAAGATCTATGACCATCAGCTGGCCTTCAAGAAAGACGCCTATCTCTGGGCGCAGATCGGTGAATACACCTTTGACACTTTCATGATGATCCAGCAGCGCGCGGGCAAACTCTGACGCCCAGGCGAGCGAGCGCATTCGGCCCGGAGCGCCTGTCGCTCCGGGCTTTTTTATGAAGTAAATAAACCTCCACCTACGGTGGAGGACTGGACGAGTTCTACATAGTAGTTGAGAGACCTCTGGCTTGGACCGTTAGATTGT
>NZ_JARXVM010000027.1 GCF_029892285.1 Rhizobium sp. SG_E_25_P2 | reverse complement strand
TGAAACGCCCCTGCGCCAATGGTACTTTGTCTTAAGACACGGGAGAGTAGGTCGCCGCCAGGTCTGCAAAATGCAAACATCTCAATCTCTTCACAATCCGCGCTGTCGGTCTTTTGCAAAACGCAAAACACCTGTCGCGTCGAGGCCTTGCTAGACTAAGCGATATTTTGCCTACGGCAAAAATCTGTCGATATTTTGCCTGCGGCAAAAATCTGGTAACGCGGGGTGGAGCAGCCCGGTAGCTCGTCAGGCTCATAACCTGAAGGCCGCAGGTTCAAATCCTGCCCCCGCAACCAAAATCAATTCCTGAACGCTCAGTGATAAAATCACTGGGCGTTTTTGCGTTCAGGGAACCGCAGCGGGAGGCGGGTAAAGCAGGCCAGTCTCGAGTGAGCAAGGCGTCGGTTTCGATGGGAATTCTCCGGTCGGCGAGCAACAATCTCTTCTGCTGCCGCAGACCTGGCCACAGCCGTATCTTTGGTCAACTCTATAGGCACAGAGCTGATCATCAACAGTCTTTGCCAATAATGAAAACTTGTCATGAAACCCGACAGTGATGTGCCTACCTCTCAGCCGCCGCCTGAAAAGGGGTGATGTCGGCTTGAGCGTAGAACTGGCTGCTGTTTTCGAAATACGCGGTCATGAGTATTCGTGCGATATCGGACGAATAGGTTATCCGATCATCTTCAATTGTCATTTGGGCGCGCTGTTCAGGCGCATCTTTCGACTGAAGTAAATTGTGGATTTCAGAAATCCAGTATGTCGCATCGCCTTTATTGATCTTCTTCGGATCGCAGTGGATAGCTTCCTCGGCTGGCGTCCCGACGTCGATGAACCCGTAGCTCTCAAGCTTCCGGAGATTTGCTGATATGCGCTGTTCCGGGTGAAGGTTTTTAAGGTGAAGCAGCAGCATCCGGCTCGTTGCTGCCACTTTATCGGTCATCTTGCCGATCTGGCAGTTGTGATTGATGAATCCCTCCGGGATATCTCCGGTCGAGATGATTGGCTTGCCCCATCGCAGCGCGTTGATCATGTCGGCTTCAGCGTTCATCTTCATGTGCCTAGGCGATTTAAAGGCGTTTCCAAGCCAGAGAGTGGGGATGAAGACGTCGGGTTGTTGCCTCGATAAGGCGGTGACGATGTCTCCAGGAGCCGCGATGCTGTCTGGCGAGTTCATCATGATCAGCCGCTCGTCGGTATCAAGGATACAGAAACGATCGCAGTATTGCGTGAGAGCAACATAGAGTGCGGGACACTTGTGAATGTTATGGATGTGGTTCACGCCAAAACGGTTGCGAACAATAGTGGTTGATGGCTCGACTTCTTCGTAGAACGACAGCACCGATTCATCGGTGGACAAGTTGTCGAAGATCACGATGTTTTCGGGGCCGACGATCGCTGCGTGATGTCGGAACCACTCGCGGACAAACCATGGGTCATCCTTGGTTTTCAGTATAATTTTGAACGGTGCGTATGGCAGTAGGTTCGCACTAAAAATATCGTCAGCTTCGCTCTCCCAAGTGTAAATCGCCAAGTGCGTCATCTCCTTCAATCCGTCGCTTGGGTTTTAGAGTTCAAAGCCGAGAGCCTAGCATCCAAAGGCGTCTAACCCACAGTGGCAGCACTACGGAGCGAAAACAAGTCTTGCTAGCGTTGCTCTATGGTTGATAAAAATGCCAAACCTAACGCAATCGGTGTAGGCGCGCGCAGTTGGCAGGATATGTGCCACGGCCTTACCTAAAGTGAGCAGTAGGAGGTTTTATGGCAAGCGCATACACAATCGGAGATCAGAAGGAGGAAGTGCTTTCTAATATGTTCAGGGCGCATTTAAAGGCGCTCAATGACATCGTGAGAAGCACTGGTGAAGAGCTCGAAGGAAATCTATTTTACCATCATCGGCAAACCGATTTTATGATTATGGAAGGGCCGAACCCGTCGCGCGCTCACAAACGGCGCAATTTCCATAGGACACTGAGATCGAAGCGCATGCTTCTGGAGATCGGGTTCAACGCCGGGCATAGCGCGCTCTTGGCGTTGTCGACCAACCCAAGTCTGCATTATGTCGGCGTAGATATCTGCGCTAGAAAATACACGCCGCTTGCTGCGGAATATCTGCTATCCGCATTCCCGGGCCGTGTAACATTTTTCGGAGAAGATTCTCGCGATGTTCTGCCGGTTCTGGCCACGCATCACCGGCACTTGAATTTCGACGTGTTTCATGTCGACGGTGGGCATGGTGACGCAATCTGCCGCGCCGATATAAGCAACTGCCTCGCGATGCGGCGAGCTGGGCAGCATATGATCGTGGACGATACTGCAGCGCGGTCGGTGATGGACATCTATCACGAATATGTCTCGCTTGGCTTTCTTATAACGGAGAGTTTCGGCGGCGCATGGGAAGGCAATGAAAGCGTGTGCGCCGCCATCCGATAATTTGACTTGGGCGCAAACTACCAAAAAGCCTGACCATTGCACCTTGATCGGGCCTCGATAACGGGCGTAGCGGTGGTCGTGCAACTGCTTGGAGCCGGCGTAGCAGCGCTCGACTGTCTCTTTTCCTCGCTTGGAGATCGCCTTGCCCCTGGCCGTCTTGCGATTGACGTCAATTGTCGGCGCAGTAGAGCCCGGCGATGCGACGATTGTTGGAGGAAAAGTCGATCACCGCGTCGATCTTGCCAAGCAGGTAATCCTTGGGGACAAGCCCGTCGAGCGTCACAATCTCGAGAGCTGTTTGTTGAAGAGTGGGTTTTCTCAACATGTCCCAGTGAACTGCGCCCCCCTGGCTGTGGCCAGGGGGGTGTCAGCAGCCTGACGCCCGGTGACAAAATCACCGGGTGAATTTGCGTTCCGGAAATAAAGGTGCCCCGGCAACCTTGCGGAAGCGGCAGGCGCCGTTGCGGCGAAGGCTGTCTTTTTGCACTCTGGGGCGTCGTGGGAACGCCGGGCGACCTCAGAACTTCGTTGCGAAGTTCATCCAGATGGAGTCGCCCTGGGAGCGATTTTCAGCATAGACATCGTGTTGCCAGGAAGCGCTGATCTGAAGCCCCGGATTGAAACTGTATGTCAGCGACGGTCCGATGGCGAAGCCTTCACCGCGATGACCGTCGGCGGCGGCCGTCGGACCTTGGTCATCGGTAAACTGCTTGATGAAATAGCCGACAGCGCCTGCTCGGATCTTGCCGAAGTTCCAGCCAGCGGCATAGTCCAGCACGAATTCGTTACCGCTCTTGTAGTCGGTAGCGGTGTTTTCGGTGTTGAAGATCAGGCGCGCCGCCGCGGCGAATTCAAGTCCGTCCGGGTCAGAATAGTGATAGGCCGCCGTGGGCTGGATTGACCAATGGTTCAAGCCGCTATTGGCCAGGGCGTGCTCATCATAAGCTCCCGTCGGAACGCCGATATCCATGCCGATTACGAATGTCTGCGCTTTGTCCGGATGCCAGGCGAGCCCGATCGTGGTGGTGGCGTCGCCAATGTTAAGCGTTTTATCGGAGCCGAACGCCGTGTCGATGTCGAGATGGATTACCGGAAGGACGAGTTGTCCCCAGAGCTGGGCGTCACCGATCTTGATATCCGACACATAGAGAAAGCGCATGGTTTCGACTGCCGCCTTGACGCTGAAGTCAATCGGTACTTCGTTTCCATCGCTGTCATTGGTGCGGTCAGCGCTAAAATAGCTGGTTTGCGACAGGAAATACAGGCCTTCATAGGGCGGAATGGAGCCGCCGTAGAATTGCGCTGCGCCCGGCGCATATTGGCTGTTGCCGTTCTCCGCCGCAATGGCGGAGCCGCCCAGGGCGCAGATGGCGACTGTCAGGATAAGGCTACGGTAATTCTTCAATTCATCCTCCTCATAATACCTGCGCCAGCCGCATAAGAACTGGTCGCGTGTCTCTGTTCGGGGCAATCAAATCCTTCTCCGCTCGAGACATTCGTCTTGAGCATATCCATGCGCCCGCTATGCGCCACGCGGGTGCAATCCGGCATGGCGGCGTATAATGAGCGTCGAAACCGGTTCCCGAGCGTAGGACTTGCGCTCAGGATGCGATTTGCCGAAATTTGTTTGATGCTCTCCCCATCCATTTGGGTACGGCAGGGAGTTGGCATTTGTAAAATTTTGTTTGGGAATATTATGTATTGATTGCTGTGATGGCTCGTTGGCCCGCCAAACGCGATGAGCGGCCGGCAAGCTCTGCCGCAGCAGTTTTCAATTTTTCACGCACCCAGGTTAAGGCCGGGTCGCGGGAGCGGTAGCTGTGCCATTGCGCCGACTGTTCTAGGAGTGGAAGGTCGAGCGGCGGATCGATGATTGCAAGACCGCCCGTCTTGATCATCTCGATGGCGAGAGTTTTCTGGACCAGCGCGAGCCGGTTGCTGCCGCGCACGAGCACAGACAGCGTCGAAAATGCAAAAGTCGCCACTTCCACGCGGATGGCGAGGCCTACTTCGCGACAGGCCCGCTCGGCAAAGCTCTCGCCGCCATTGGGTGGCCGCATCACCACATGTCCGGCCGATTCAAATTGTTCGCGGGTTATTTTTTCTCCGGTGGCAAAACTGCTGCGGCAATCCGTAACCAGGCAGATCTCGTCGGAGAACAGGACATCAGAAGGGTGGTGGGTCGAGCAGAACACAGATGGCGCAATCAGAAGATCGGCTTCGCCTTTTTCCAGCAGCAGATGCGGGAAGTTCTGCTGAGGTTTGAAATCAAATTGCAGCGCTGGGGCTTCTGCCGTGACGATTTCCATGAAGATGGGGATCAGCGTATGCAGCGAATAGTCGGAAACGACCATGCCGATCAAGCGCCTGGAATCGGCCGGATTGAACGATGGCGTCGACACAACGGCGCTGTCGATCCGCACGATGATGTCGCGCAGGGGCTGTTCAAGAGACGCCGCAAGCGGAGACAATTCCATCATCCGGCCCACTTGGATCAACAGGGGATCGTCGAAATAGTCCCGCAATCGCCCAAGCGCGTTGCTCATGGCCGATTGTGTGATGAACATTTCTTCCGCTGCGCGGCTGACATTGCGCAGACGGATCAGCGCGTCGAGCGCCACCAGCAGGTTAAGGTCGAGATTTTTGAAACGCATGGCTCCTCCTTGTATTCAGCATATCAATAGGTGGGATTGAAACAACAAATTTTGTAAACGTTTTGATTTTCGTTAAGTCTTTGCCCGGGAGGAGCGATCGGGAAGCCATGCCAGGGCATGGCTGCGGATTGCCGCCCCGTGGCGTCGCCGTCGGCGACGCGAAAGAGTTGAGGAGGCGTGATGTTCAAGTATTTCCCCACCAATTATGTCTGGAACCTCTCGGTGAACCTGTCGATCGAGATGGGCGCCCGTATCGGGGAGATCGAGGAAATGTGCGCGCCGCTGCAGGAGGCCGCCAAGGCCCCGGATGCAGCCGGCGTGATGGCGTTTCGCCAGACCTGGGCGAGCATGGGCGAAAAGCTCATTTCTCTGGCCGAAGAAGATGAGGCCAAGGGCCGACTGATTTCCGCCGGCGAAAAGCTCATTCGCGCCGCCAATTATTTGCTGACCGCCGAGCGGTTGCAGGCGCATGGCTCCGAGGGGCGTTTGGCGCTTTACCGGCGTTTCCTCGATATGTTCGAGAAAGGTCTGCGTCTGTCGGGTTCAGCATGTCGCCGGGTCGAAATCCCCTATGAAGGAACGCATCTATCCGCCCTGTATATTCCGGCAGAGGGCGTCAGCGGTCCGCAGCCGGTATTGGTGCAGGTCAATGGCCTCGACAGCACCAAGGAAATGAAGTTCCTCGTCGGTTTGCCAGTCTGGCTCGCCAAACGAGGCGTCGCGTCGCTTGTGGTCGACCAGCCGGGAACCGGCGAAGCGCTGCGTCTACAGGGACTTACGGCGCGCTATGATAGCGAGCACTGGGCCAGCCGCGTGGTGGATTGGCTTGAGACGCGTTCCGAAATCGATGCGAAGCGCATTGGCATGGAAGGCGTTTCGCTCGGCGGTTATTACTGTCCCCGCGCGGTGGCCTTCGAGCCGCGTTTCGCCTGTGGCGTCGTCTGGGGCGCCAATCACGACTGGCGCGACGTGCAGAAGAAGCGTCTGGCCCGTGAAGGCGATTTTCCGGTGCCGCATTACTGGGAGCATGTCCGCTGGGTCTGGGGCGCCAAGGACATGGACGACTTCATGCGCATTGCCGAAAATGTTCATCTCGACGGCGTGCTCGACCGTATCAGGGTTCCGTTCCTCGTTACTCACGGCGAGAAGGACAGCCAGATCCCGCTGCACTGGGCGCAAGCGACTTATGATCAGCTGGTCAACAGCCCCAACCGCGAACTGAAGATCTTCGACGCTCGCACTGGCGGCGTCCAGCATTCCAGCTTCGACAATTCCGCCAATGCCGGCGCCTATATCGCCGATTGGGTGGCGGAGATTCTCGGCGGACGCATCGCGCATGGAGACGCAGCATGACAGTCAAGATGATGATGTTCGGACGCCGCGCTCCGGGCCAAACGATGGCTGAAAATCGCCGTCACATGAAGGATGTCCACGGCCGTCTCGTGCTCGATTATATCGCTGCCGAGCCGCAAAACGCCCCGCGCAAATATACGCAAAATCATGGGCTGGACGGGGTCTTCGCCGAGGATGACACCGCGCCCGCCGCCCTGCGACTCGGCCTGGATTTTGTAACCCAGATCTGGTTCGAGGATCTCGAATCGCTCAAGGCGTCGCGGGAAACATCCTTCTATGCCGAGCGCCTGCGCCCTGACGAGCCGCGCTTTGTCGATATTGCCCATGTTTTGGGGCAGCCATTCTCGGAAGAGCGCGTGCAGGAGCCAGCCTCGGCATCGATCGATCTCAAACTGTTTGTCGTCAGGCCTGCGGGCGCGGCGTCGGTCGATCTCGCCGATCGTATCGCTTTGAGCAAGGTCGCCTATTCCGGCTACTGTCGCAACACGGCCGTCACGCCGGGACCGATCGCCGTCGTCGATGAATTCTGGGCTGGCGACGAAGAGGAGGCGCGTCGTCTTCTCGAACATTGCCGACTGGCGCTCGACGCCGGGGCGGCAGAAGGCAAACGCGCCGCCGCCTATCTCATCGCCCGCGAATTCAGAATGTTTGCCGGTCGCTGACGCGACGGCCGAAGGGAGGATCAGCATGAATATCATTGGACCGGATTATCTGGTTTTCGGCGTGGACGATGTCGCCGCCGCTTCGGAATATCTTCGCGATTTCGGCCTGCAGCCCGTCGATGTCGATCAAACTGGCGGCCTGTTCGCCGCGCTCGACGGCACCGGAATTCTCATCCGGCATAAATCCGATCCGTCGCTGCCGGCGACGCTTCCGACAGCCAATCTGCTGCGCCAACAGGTATACGGGGTGCGTTCGGCTGAAGACCTCGACGCGATCGAAGCAGAACTGTCGAAAGATCGTCGCGTCACCCGTCTCGCCGACGGCTCCATCGAGACCCGTGACGCGCATGGTTTTGAACTCAGGTTCCAGGTGACGATCCGTCGCGAGTTGGACATGCCGGCCGAAAAGATCAACGCTCCTGGCGCGCCGGCCCAGCGTAAGCCCAATGAAATCGGCGTCTGGGAGGATATGCCGGCTGCGCCACGGTCGCTGAGCCATGTCGTTCTCTTCGTCCCCGATATCGAAATCGCGGCGGATTTCTACTGCAACCGTCTCGGCTTCGTGATCACCGACGTTCTGAAAGGCGCGGGTCCCTTCCTGCGGCCGAAGGCCAATGACGATCACCACACGCTCTTCTTCATTCGCACGCCGGATTATATGAAGGGCTGCGAACATCTCGCTTTCCATATGGGCGGTCCGACCGAGTTGATGGTCGCCGGCACGCGCTTCGTCAAGAAGGGCTATCAGAGCTTCTGGGGCCCCGGCCGCCACAAGTTCGGTTCGAACTGGTTCTGGTATTTCAACAGTCCGCTCGGCTGTCACTTCGAATATGACGCCGACATGGACAAGCATGACGACGCCTGGGTGGCCCGTGAAGCGCCGATGGGCGCGGAAGCCTCCCAGATCGTGCTCTTCGAAATGCGTGAGAAATGGGCCCCCGGCGGACCGCCTCCGGGCGCGAAAGGCTAAGCCGATGCTGTCCCCCGCATCGCGTCTCGTGGGTCTCTGCAATACCGGAGATGTCGACGAGGGCGAAGCCAAAGGCTTCGGTCCGGTCGGAGGATATCGTCGCAAGATTATCGTTCTGCGGAAGGAGGGGCGGCTGCACGCCTGGCTCGACGCCTGCCCTCACTATCCGCAGGGCACGCCGATGGCCTGGCGGTCCAACGCTTACCTGAATGGCGACGGCACGCATATCGCCTGCCATTCGCATGGAGCACTGTTCGACATGCAAACGGGAGAATGCGTCTTGGGTCCCTGCCTGGGGCAGGGGCTGACGCGCGTGGAGTTGACGGTCAACGAGCAGGGCGAAGTTTTCGCCGCTCTGGCCGAGGAGGAGGTAACACTATGAATGCAGGCATCAACAAGGCACTGATCATCGGCGGCGGCTTTGCCGGCATGACGGCGGCGGCGCGGCTGGCGCGTCAGGGCGTCGAGGTCGATCTTTTCGAAATCGATGCCGGCTGGCGCTCTTATGGCGCGGGCATCAGCCTGCATGGCTCGACCCTGCGCGTGCTCAAGGAACTCGGCCTGATCGATCGCTTCATGGCGGAGGGTTTCGCCTCCGACGGCGTCGAAATGCGCGGTCCAGACGATCGCGTTCTCGTGACCTTGCCGACGCCGCGCGTGGCAGGCCCCGATATCGCCGGCGGCGGCGGTATCATGCGGCCGGCGCTCGCCAAGATCCTGCAGGAAGCGGTTGTCGCCGCCGGCGTGAACGTCCGTCTCGGCGAAACTTTCACGACGATCGACAACCGCGAGGACGGCGTCTGGGTCGGGTTCGGCGATGGCCAGCCGGAGCGATACGATCTGGCCGTGGGCGCGGATGGTCTCTATTCCAGCGTTCGCGCCAAACTGTTTCCAGAAGCGCCCAAGCCCCGCTTCATCGGACAATCGGTCTGGCGAGCCGTGCTGCCCCGGCCCGCAGAAATCACCACTGTCGCCATGTGGATGGGGCCGAAACTGAAGGTTGGCCTGAACGGCGTGTCGCGCGACAAGGCCTATCTCTTCCTGACGGAAGACAAAGAAGTCAACGACTTCGTGGCTCCGGAGACCTTCGTCGAAACGCTGCGGGCGCTTTTGAGGAAGTTTCCTTCGCCGATCATTCAGACCATTGCCGATCAACTGTCCGACGAGCATCACGTCATTTATCGGCCGCTCGAACAAATGTTGATGCCGCGCCCCTGGAGGAAGGGCCGCGTGGCGCTGATTGGCGACGCCGTGCATGCGACCACACCGCATCTGGCGGCCGGAGCCTGCATCGGCATCGAGGATGCGATGGTGCTCGCCGAGGAAGTGGCGCGGCACTCGACCGTGGCGGATGCGCTCGCAGCCTTTGAGGCGCGACGCTGGGAGCGGTGTCGCATGGTGGTCGAGAATTCAGCTCAACTTGCGGATATCGAAATTCATGGCGGCAGCCGCGAGGAGCATTCGGCAATAATGCGCCAATCCATGAAAACGCTCGCTGAAACCATCTGAGCGCGTGGAACCATAACGGGGAGAGGGGACCGCGACGGCTCTGCGCCGCGCCGGTCCGGGAGGATCGAAAATGACAGGACAGAAATATGGCGTGGGCGGAACGGCCGCGCTGGTGGTGTCGCATTGCGCCGGCATGCTCGATCTGATCGCGCTTCCGGTCTGGGTCGGCGCACTGGTCGAGCGGTTCGGGTTCAGCCCTCAACAGGCTGGCGGCCTCGTGACCTTGTTCCTGCTCGGCGCGGTAGCGGCAAGCGTGGTGGTCGCGCCACGTCTCAATAAAATCAACCAGAAGATTGCAGCGACGCTGGGTTATGGCGCGGCTGCATTGGCCTTCTTCGCCGCCTCCACACAAAGCGGCTATATCGAACTTGCGGCCCTTCATCTCGTTGCAGGCTTTTCGGTTGGCGCCGCGCTATCCATGGTGCATGGGGCAATCGGTAAATCGGTCAATCCGCACCGACTTTACGCGCTGGCGGGTATTTCCATCGGTCTTCTGGGGATCGTGCTTCTCGGCGCTTTGCCGCAATTGATGATCGCCTTCGGCGGGCCTATGTTGTTTCGCGTATTCGGTTGTGTCATGGCTGTCGCGTGCCTGACTTGCGCGATCTTCTTCATTAATCCGGCGCGCGGTGAAGCGCATGGCGCCGCGCCTCTCGGTCGCGCCGTCTGGTTCACCATCTTCGGCATCAGCATCATGACCTTCAATCAGGCGATGGTGTTTTCCTTCGTCGAAGTGATAGGCAAGTTGCGAGATTTCCCTCCGGAAGGCGTGCTTGGCGCCCTGATCGCCTTGGGCGTTGTCAATTTCATAGTTCCTTCGCCGCTTGCGGCGATCCTGCAGAAGCGGCTCGCGGCGGAGCGCGTCGTCCAGATTGGTCCGGCGGTGCAGGCCCTTTTCGCCGTCATCGTCACCAGCGCCACGGCCTTCGTGCTCTGGGCGCCAGTCGCGGCCTTCTTCGTGGCGATCCAGATTTTCACCCATACTTTCGCCTTCGGCCTGCTTGCCCGTCTCGACCCCACCGGCCGGGCGGTGGCCGCGACGCCCGCGATGCTGATGATCGGGGCGGCGCTCGGGCCGATTGTCGGCGGCGCGCTCGGGCAGAATTTCGGCTTCGGCGCGCTTGGGGCCGCAGCTGTGCTGGTGTCCGTCGCTTCAACCATCTTCTTCAGCAAAGCGAGGACCGCATGACGAGGCCGGCCGATCGGTGTTTTCCGAAATCGGATGGGGTTTACGTGCCCGCGATCGCTGAGGCGTTGTCCGGTCGCAGACCGAAACAGCACATAGTCTTCCGGAGGTTCAGATGAAGCTTGCGACCTATAAAGACGGCAGCCGCGATGGCCAGTTATGGATAGTCTCTCAAGACCTTGCCGTTGCGGCGCCTGCTGTCGGCATTGCAACAACCATGCTGGAGGCGATCGAGAACTGGGATAGTGTCTCTCCGCGTCTAGACGCGCTTTACTGTCGCTTGAACTCCCGCGAAGAAGCCTTCGCCACCCGCTTCGAAGCCGACCGCTGTATGGCGCCTTTGCCGCGTGCGCCGCAATGGCTCGACGCGTCCGCCTTTCTCAACCATGGCCGGCTGATGGACAAGGCGTTCAACAATCCCGTCAATCCCGATTTCGAGACCATCCCGCTTGTCTATCAGGGGGCGAGCGACGATCTGCGCGGTCCTGTCGACGATGTTGCATTCCCAGACGACAGCCTGTGGATCGACATGGAAGGCGAGTTCGGGGTGATCCTGTCGGACGTGCCCATGGGCGTCAGCGCCGAACAGGCCGTCTCGCATGTCCGGCTTCTGGTGCAGATCAACGATTGGTCGCTGCGCAAGCTCGGGCCTCGCGAAATGCGGACGGGCTTCGGCTGGCTGCAGGCCAAGCCCTCAACGGCGTTTGCGCCGCTCGCCATCACGCCGGACGAGATCGCACCCTTCTGGGACAATGCCCGGGTGAAACTGCCGTTGCATGTTGAGATCAATGGGCGCGAGGTTGGCCGCGCGAACGGCGCCGAGATGCATTTCGCTTTTGACGGCATTATCGCCCATTGCGCTCGGACCCGCAAATTGTCGGCAGGCACGATTGTCGGTTCGGGCACGGTGTCGAACTCAGATCGGGGAGCCGGTTCCTCCTGTATTTCGGAAATCCGCGTCATCGAACTCCTCGAGCAGGGCGAGTCCGTCACCCCGTTCCTCACCTGGGATGATCGGGTGCGGATGGAGGCGCGGCTTCCCGATGGCGCGACGCCGTTCGGCGTGATCGACCAGCGGGTGGTGAAGGCCTGATGCGCGGCCTCGGCTTTGCCGGCGATGCAGATCTTCAATCTCTGGCCCGCGAGGCCCTTTCAGGAGACAGACCATGAAAATCGTCGATTTGTCCGTCGCCATCGACAATGATACGCCTGCCGATCCTCCAGGGCTTGGGCCAAAAATCACCTATTCCGATCATCAGGCCGGCGCGGACGAAGTCATGCGTTTCTTCCCTGGTCTCGACCGAGCAGACCTGCCGGGCGCGGAAGGCTGGGCGGTGGAGCAGTTGACGCTGACGGCGCATGCCGGCACGCATCTGGACGCGCCCTGGCATTTCGCCTCGACCATGAATGGTGGCGAGCGCGCCTGGACGATCGACGAAGTCCCGCTTGACTGGTGCATACGCCCAGGCGTGAAGCTCGATCTTCGCCATTTGCCGGATGGGCATGTCGCGACCGCAGACGAAGTGCGCGCCGCCGTCGAAGCGACAGGCGCTCCTCTCCAGCGATTTGACATTGTGCTCGTCAACACCTCGGCGGGCGCGACTTATGGTCGGCCGGATTATATTGGCCGCGGTTGCGGCATAGGCCGTGAAGCGACGCTTTGGCTCTTGTCGCAGGGAGTGCACATCACCGGCACGGACGCCTGGTCCTGGGATGCGCCGTTTCGGATCACCGCCGAACGCTTTGCCGTCACGGGCAATGCCGGCCTGATCTGGGAAGGCCACAAAGCCGGGCGAGACGGCATTTTCCTGCATATGGAAAAACTGACCCGGCTTGAAGAACTGCCTGCGCGCGGCTTCACCGTCTCGTGCCTGCCGGTCAAGATCCGCGGCGGCTCAGCCGGCTGGTGCCGGGCGGTGGCGATGTTTCCGGAAGACTGACGAAGATTGAACTTGCGCGATTTAAAGACGGCCCTCTTTCCGTGATGGAATGAGGGCCGCTTCGGTTCGACATAGTGCGAGAATGACTCTGCGGAGGAGATCGTCAGGCACAGGCCCGGTGAAAACCGCTCGTTGCGGGCTGTGGCCGAGGCCGCCAGGTCATTCCTACATTTGCCACTCGGCCTTCATCAGTAGAATTTCCGCTTATCCCGGATCTGCCCGCGATGGGCGGTCGCCACCGCCCAAACGCTATATTGAGGATCAGGCACAGTCGCAGAGCAGTCTGCAATCCGTCCCAGCGGGTCCTCGCATGACGAAGACCCAAAATAGGCAACCAGTTATCATTTTCGGGTCAATTACTTTTTTGCAATTGCCCCGACCCTATATCGCTCCGCTGATATAGGCGTGCGCCGTTTCCGCCGCGATGCGCCCGGTGTTCAGCGCAAACCCCATCGATGTGCCAGGGAAAATAAACGGATAGCTGTCGCCATAGATCGAACACGCATCGGTGCCGGCGGCGTAGAGGCCGGGGATCGGGCGCCAGTCCTTGCCCACCACTTCCGCATTCTCATTGATTTTGATGCCGCCGGCGCTGCCATAGGCGCTCGGGAAATGCCGCGCCGCATACCATACGCCGCCGGTCAGCGGGCGGAGATAGCGCCGCTCCTTGTTGAACTGCGCGTCATAGCCTTGGGCGCAGTAGCCGTTATAGGTTTCCACGACATTGCTCAGCGTCTCGCCGTCGATGCCGGTTTGCGCCGAGAGCGCTGCGAGCGTGGGAGCGCGATAAAAATTGCCCTTGCCGCTGGCGAGATAGGCGTCGATCGTAGCCTCGGCGTCGTCGAAGCGCTCCTTCGGGAAAACGCGATTGCGCGTGTCGAAGTCCCGCTTCATCTCCTCAAGGATGCCGCTGTCGAACAGCAGGAAGGCCGTCTTGTCCTTTTGCTGGGCGATGGCGTTGGCGGTGAAGGTGACATTGGGCATGACGGCTTCGTCCATGAAGCGCTTGCCGAGCAGATTGACCATCAGATGCGGCTGCCGGCAGGCCTCATGAAGGGCGGGCGGCACAGTGAGCGGGTCGGGCATGCCATAGACCAGTTCCATCCCCATTTCGGTCTTCTGCGCGCCGGCCTCCCAGGCCATGCGGATTCCGTCGCCGGTGACCCCGGGTATCTTGAAGGGAAAGATATCCTTGTCGAGTTCGAAGCCCGTATGGTCGCGGATCATCGCCTCGCTATTGCCGAACCCGCCGGTGGCGATCACGACCGAGCGAGCGCGCACGCTGTGCGGCGCGGCGCCATTCTCTGATATGACCAGGCCGGTCACCTTGCCGTCTTCCGTGATCAGGCGGGAGACCGGCGAATTCAGGTGGATCTTTACGCCGAGCTCCAATGCGCGCTGCGTCAGGATCTTCATCATCGTGGCGCCGCCCCCGGGACCCGGAGGCCCGTTCTCGGGCTGCAACAGATGCCAGGTGGGATAGGATCCAGAGAAATAGGTCGCTGGCTCGGCAAAAGTCACGCCCAGGCTCTCCAGCCAATGGATGGTGTCTCCGGATTTGTTGAGGAAAGCGCGCACCAGATTGGCGTCGACCCGCCAATGCGTATAGGTCATGAAGGCTTCGAACGCCTCGTCGCGCGTGGGGCGGAATAGCCGGGCGCGCGTATGCCGGCTTTCGATTCCCAATGGCCCCATGCCGCGATTGGCGGTTCCGCCGGTTGTCGCATTCTTTTCAAAAACCTCAACCGCGAGGCCAAGTTGCGCCGCCGCGACCGCTGCCGCCAGACCGGCTGCTCCTGCGGCGACAATCGCCAGATCCGTTTCCGTGCTGTTTTCCATGTCGTTCCTCCCGAACGTCGAATTGCTCTCCACGGCCTGTTGTATTGCGCGCCTCCCATAACTACAAATTCATCTCATTCACCTGACATTCCTTGTGGGAATGAAAAGCGAGAGACATTCATGTATCGGGAACTGGGGCATTTCATCGTCTTGATCGAGGAAGGCAGCGTCACCAGGGCAGCCGCTCGGCTCGGCCTGACGCAGCCCGCCTTGACCAAAAGTCTGAGGCGGCTTGAGGACCATCTCGGATTCCAACTGGTCGAGCGCGGCCCGCGTGGCGTCGAATTGACAGAGGAGGGGAGAAGCGTTTTCAGTCACGCCAAGCGGGTTGACGCTGAGATGCGCCATCTCGAACTCGACGCGCGCGCGGTCGGGCTCAACCGGCGCAAGTCGCTGCGGATCGGCGCCAGCCCGTCCTGGAGCGTTGGCTGCGTTCCGGAATTGGTGCAACGCCTGGCCGCGACGGATATGGATCTTTCAGTGTCCGTCCATGTCGATCTCGAGGCGCGCCTCGTCCGCCTTCTGGCGGATGGTGAAATCGACATCGCCCTGTGCAACACGGATATCGACCCTGGCGATTCGCGCGTGACGGGCGACGCCCTTGTCCATGTCGAGGTGCGCCTGGCCGGACGCATCGGCCACCCGTTGTTGGGCGCGCCGTTGGGGGACCTGTCCGGCGTGTTCGCCTGCGACTGGATCGACTATCATGACGCGCTTGACCAGCCCGCCTGGGGCGGCGGGGATATCCGCAGTCGCGTGCGTGGTAAGATCGTCAAGACCTCATCCTGGCTGAACGCCCTGCTGATTGCGGCGCGAACAGACGGTTTGCTGCCCTTGCCCACCAATGTCAGCCATTTCCTCCCCGCTGTCGGTCTGACTTTCATCGATGGCGTTTCCCCCCTTGCAACATTCAATGCCGGCATTTGGCGCCGCGATTCCTTTGCAATGACGAAAACTGGCCGCGCCATCTCGATAATCGCGAGAGAACTCATGCGCAGTGTCCACAGAACAGATACGTCATTTTCCAGGCCATAACCTGCGGCTCGATTGCACGTTGGCGTTGGGCAACGGGTTGACCACGATCCTTCGATGATTTGGTCCTCATGGCAGTTCCTTGGAAGACATGAAAAGTTTCGCGATCACATCACCGGATTGCCGTCTGATCTGGCCATTGAACACGTCGCCGTTGTCTGACGCTGCGACCAAGTCAAAGATGAGGCCTTCGCTCCTTTCTATATTACCGAGAAAAAAGACATCCCGCCGTTTCAACGGTTCGCGTTCGGGAAGCCAGGCGTCGAGAGCGCGCTCCGCAAGAGCCTGGAATTCCGCAAAATAGAAAAGACCGGCGCCATTGAACTCCTGAGAGACCGCAGGATCGTATCGAAATGATCGCAGGGGCTCCTTGGCTGTGACTGGCAGGCCCCAATAGGTCGCTATCCGTAAATTGCGAATATCTGCGGCGGTCTTTGCGAGTTGGTTGAATTTGTAGGGGGCCGCCTCTGACGTTAGCACCGCTGCGCGTGCAAGAGAATGATTGCACCCGTGAATTTCCCTGCGAACGAAGGCGGAGATCAATTCCACCCGTCCGATTTTGCTCCCTTCGGCGAAGAGGTCGTGGCTCGTCGCGATCTGGGTGCGCGAGACGGTCGACAGCTCTGAACGGATGGTCAGGATGCTGTTTGCCCTCACGCATTCCAGGCGCGCTTCGCATAGCGAAGTCGCACAGATGGCCGCATAGGCTTGCTCTCCATCGACAGTGCGGAAATCGGCGTCGTCCATGCCGAGATCGCGCGCCAGCATCAACCAATGCCGATGTCCCAACTCCTTCATCAGCCAGGTTTCCGACAGGCCGTGCGGCGTCAGATGCGGCATGCCGACGAGCAGGTGCGGGTCGAGCGCGCGGTCCATAAGATCGCGGCTCGATGGTTCGTCCAAAATAGCGGGCCGGAAAGCGAGGTTCATCGCTTATCCGTTCGCCGCTTGTTTCAGCGGACGCCGTGCCCGCTCCAGCCGCGTCGCCAGATGGTCGACCACATATTCGGCGTCCTTGCCAACGGCGAGGAACCGACCGGATCCCCAGGTCCAAAGCCAGGGAAGGCCCAGTACATAGACGCCGTCCATCCCGGTTACCCCACGTCGCTGGACGGGATATCCGGTCCCGTCGAAGATAGGCAATCCAACATAGGACCAATCGGGCGTAAAGCCTGTCGCCCAGATGACGGATGTGACGCCTTCAGCTTCGAGATCCAGTTCTGTCGTTTCGTGCTCCGGTTCCCAGAGCGGGAAATAAGGGCTGCCGGCCGGCGCGTCGATGCCCTTTTCCGCGATATGGCGATCGATAAGCGCGTTGATGCCGTTATAGACGCGGTCGGCTCCATCGAGATTGCTCTTGAGGTTTGGCTCGAACAGCATTTTCCCTTTGGAAACGCCCGCCATCCGTCCATAAAGGGCCATGCCTTCCAGCGCGAATTTTCTAAGGTCGATATCGCGCCCGCCATCGCGACCGGTCAGATAGTGGTTGGTGTCGTGCTTCTTTTTAGACATGCCGTTATGGGCGACGGTGATATCGTATTGGCCGATATCCGCCAGCCAGTCGACGACGTCTCGGCCGCGGTAGAAGCGGGCGCAGCGCGGGGCGTTGCCGGTGACCATATGCACCTTGCGGCCGGCCAGATGCAGGTCTTCGGCGATCTGGCAGCCGGACTGGCCGGAGCCGACGACGATGACGGCGCCCGGCGGCAGTTGCGCGGGATTGCGGTAGTTGGCCGTGTGGATCTGGGTGATTTCATCGGGGAGACGTTCCGCGGAACGCGGCGCGAAGGGCTGGCTGTAGAGGCTGGTGGCGAGGATGACGTTGTCGGTCGTGACGGTCCCGGCTGACGATTCGACGCGGAAAAGACCGCCGAACTTCTCCAGCGCGGTAACGCTCACGCCCTCGAAAACCGGCGCGTCGACCTTTTTGACGAAGCGATCGACATAAGCGACGATCTCATCCTTCACCATGAAGCCATGCGGATCGGCGCCATCATAGGGATGGTCGGGTAGTTGGCATTGCCAGTTCGGGGTGACCAGGCAAAACGCATCCCAGCGCTCGTCCTTCCATTTATGGGCCACGGTCTTCTTTTCGAACACGACATGGTCGAGCCCGTGTTTCTTGAGGTAATGGCTGGCGGAGAGGCCTGCCTGGCCGCCACCCACCACAACGGCGCTATAATGGGATTTCAGGGATCGGGTCATCTTGGGTCCTTTCAAAGGATGAAGGTCTCGCAGCGGACGCGGGCGTCCGCGCGCTCCAGAAAGGGGAGGGCTGCGGCTTCGATGCGGGCGAGTTGGTCGTGTGCCGCAGAACAGGCAAATCCGTATTTTGCGGCGACCCGATCACTGGCGATGGTGAGCGCCTTTCGGCTGCGGTCGACAAAATCCGCCACCGGATAACTTTCACCCTCGGTGAAAAAGTCGCGAATGACCAGGGAGGGTGAATAACAGGTCTCTTCCTCGCCATCCGGCCAGGTGATGACAAAGCGGATCTCAGGCATGAACTGCCTCCTTCAATCGTGTGTAAGTGGAAAGATGGGATTCCGCGACCCGCCGCCATGTGAAGCGCCCCGCGACCTCCATGCCGCGCGGGATGACACGTTCGCGGATCTGCGGAACCAGACCCAGGGCCATGGCTTCGGCAATCGAAGCCGAGTGGCGGGGATCGCACCAGAGGGCGTCGTCGCGGCCCAGATATTCGGTAAAAGGCGCAATCGATGGCACGATGGCGGGAACGCCGCTCGCCAGGGCCTCTAGAACGACGAGACCGAAGCCCTCTTTCAGCGAGGGGAACACCAGCGCGTCGGCGAGCCGGTAGAGGTTCGGCATATCATCATCGGACACGGCGCCAACCAAGTGAACCGCGCTGGCATCGTCGTGCAGCGCCCGCAAATGGGACTGGAACTCGTCCTGATAATCCCGGTGGTCGAGCAACGACACTCCTCCGGCGATAACCAGTTGCGCATCCGGCCTGACGGCGCGAAGCTGTCGAAATGCATCTAGAATCCCGAGCGTGTTCTTGCGCGCCTCGATTCCACCAATGCTCAAGAAAATCGGGCCGGCGGGAAGGCCTATCCGATCGCGCAGCGCGGTCTGTTCGCCGCTCCAGGTGGGGGCGAAACGGTTGGTGTCGACACCGTTGCCGACCACGGTTGCATCCACGCCGTGGCTGTCGCGCAAGACGTCCCGCCATATCTTGCTGACGGAGAAGAAGGCATCGGCGCATCGGATCGAACGGTCCTGAAGGGCCATGAGGCGCGGATCTTCAAACTGATCGATGTGGTGGACGGTGCGCACGAAACCCGAAATCAGGCCCCGCTCCTTCATCGTCGCCAGAGCATTGCCCGAAATGCCGTCATGGGCATGGAAGACGTCGAAATCTCGATGCGCCGCGGGTTCGAAATAGCTGACATAATCGGCAATACGCTGCTCCACCATGGCCGTCATATCCGCTAAAGCTGGCCCGACCTGCAGGCAGGCCGTCTTACAGGCGGGAGTGCGGAAGAAACCTCCGCCCTTGACGTCAGGCGCGTGCAGCGTCAGCGCGTGACCTTGGGCTGTCAACGCCTCGGAAAGCTGCATCGCATGCACGACGCCGCCGCGCGGATTGGTGGAATGGGTCAGCATGGCGATGCGAAGCGGCCGGATCATCGGCAATCCTCCGTCGGCCCAAGCTGCATGAGGGGTGTTGTCGCATGGTCGCGGATAAGGATGCGCCTGGATCCGTCCGTGATCGAGACGGCGCTGCCAGGCTGCACAGCTCCAATAATGGCGGCGGAAATCGCGCGGCCCGCAAACCGGTCGAGCACAGCATTGACATTGTCAGGCGCAACGGACAGCAGATAGCCAAAGCTCGGAAAGGTGCCCAGCCAGCGGTCGAGGCTGACGCCGGAGGGCATTGGGATGGCTGCAACTTCGATATCGACGCCGACACCGGAACATTCGGCCAGCATGATCGCCGTGCCGATGATCCCGCCCTGGCTGATGTCCTTGGCGGCAAGACAAAGCCCTGCTTCCGCGATCTGCGGCAGGATGTCGAGATCGCCGCGCAGCCTGTCAGCCGGCGCATCGGTCGCGGCTTCCCAGTTGTCGAAGGGGGCGCGGTAGCGGCCGCGATGATCGACGGCGGCAACCAGCACGTCGCCGGGGCGAGCGTCGAAGCTGGTCAGCAGGCGTTTTGCGCGCCCGACAATGGCGACGGACAACTGGCCCCGGTCGGTGCGGATATTGGTGTGACCGCCGACAATCGGCACGCCATAAGCCTCTGCCGCTGCCCGCATGCCGTCCAGTATCGGAGCTGCGCCCGCCTCGCCATCGGCCCAGACAGCATCGACCACGGCGGTTGGCCGGCCGCCCATGGCGACCACGTCGGAGATATTGACCATGACGCCGCACCAGCCGGCAAACCAGGGATCAGCGGCGACGAAGGCGTTCATGAAGCCTTCGATGGCGAACAGCAGGTAGCCGTCCCCGTCAGGGAGGGCGGCGCAGTCGTCCCCCACGGGGACAGACTTATCCTTGACGCCGAGCCGCGCGGTGACGCCGCCAAT
This sequence comes from Rhizobium sp. SG_E_25_P2, assembly GCF_029892285.1. Classification (GTDB taxonomy): domain Bacteria; phylum Pseudomonadota; class Alphaproteobacteria; order Rhizobiales; family Rhizobiaceae; genus Rhizobium_E. The sequence continues at coordinate 35,815 of NZ_JARXVM010000027.1, read as the reverse complement.
ATCGTGTTTGGCCGCGATCCCGTTGCTGGCTCGTAGCTTTTCTGCGAGCGCGGCGAGGTCGACATCCGCCATCGTCATGCCGCCCGTTTGGCGAGCGCCACGAAACCCGCCTCCGGCGTGGCGCAAGGCGGATACCAGCTGAGATCCGCCTGCATCCGCAAGTGCGGTTTGCCGTAGATCTCGAATTCTTCGACCACATCCCAATGCAGGCGGCGAAACAGCAACCCGTTCTGCACCTGAACATTGGCCAGGAACGTGTGGCAACCCATGGCATTGGCGGAGGAAACGGCAAGCCGGATCAGCGTGGCGCCGAGCGCGCCGATCTTGCGGAAATCCTCGTGGACGGCAAGGCGCGAACCCCACCAGAGACCCGGCTGTTCCTCATGGATGCGCACTGTGCCGACCACCTGGTCGGCGGCAACGCCGAGCATGGAAAGCGCAACGATGGGGGTGGCGGAATCGTCGATCGCGTCCCGGTCGTCGTTCTGGAAAATTTGCTGTTCACGGCAGAATACTTCCCGGCGAAGGGCATGGGCCTGGCTACGTTCCCAGGCCGATGTCGCGAACTTCACCTGGAATTCGCTGGTGCGGAAGGGCGAGAAGGGTTCGATCATCATTTGGTCAGCATCCTTTCATAGGTGGAAAGGGCGGAGCAGGCGCCGCATTTGCCACAGCCGGCCTTGATGTCCACGGCTTTCAGGCCGCTTTGGACAAGCAGTTTCGACAAGGGCCCGAGGATCGAGTGCATGAATTCGGGTTTTGGCGCGGGATGGCTTTCAAGCGGCGTGCCCGAGATCGGCACGAAGGGCACGACAAAGGGATAGACGCCTGTCGCCACCAGCCTTTCGCAGATGTCGAGGATGGCTTCGCGTGTGTCGCCAAGGCCTGCGAGGATATAGGTGGAGACCTGTCCACGTCCGAATATTTGGACCGCCGTCTTGAAGGACGCCATATATTTCTCGATGCCGACCTGCGCCTTGCCCGGCATGATGCGGGCGCGGATCTCCGGCGTCACCACTTCGAGATGCATGCCGAGCGCATCGACTCCGGCTTCCTTCATGCGTGAAAACCAAATGTCGTCTTCCGGCGGCTCACATTGCGCCTGAATGGGAATATCCACTGCCGCCTTGATGGCGCGAGCGCTGTCCGCCAGCACCGCAGCGCCCCGATCGTCGCCCTTCGGCGTGCCCGTGGTCATCACCATATGCTTGACGCCATCGAGCTCGACGGCGGCCTTGGCGACTTCGGCAAGCTGCGCCGGCGTCTTGTGGGCGACAGTACGTCCTGCCGCCAGCGACTGGCCGATGGCGCAGAATTGACAGGTTTTCGTGCGGCTCTGGTAGCGTATACAGGTCTGCAACACGGTGGTTGCCAGCACGTCGCGTCCGTGCAGTACGGCGATCTGTGAATAGGGAATGCCGTCTGCCGTCGAGCGCTCGTAAAAACGGGGGCGCAGGGGGAAGGAGACTTCGCCGATGACCCGGCCGTCACGACTGATGCGGCTGTTACCCGCTTCATCCGGTCTTTCGACAAGGTAGGGGCTTTCGAAGGCGGGCGCCGTGTGCACCGGGACCATGACCGTCATGCCGTCGATAGTGAGCGCTTTGTGATCGGAGGGGCCAGCGCCGCCGCGGCGGCTCTCGTGGCCGGCCTTGGGATCAACGAGCCTCGCGCCGAACGACTGCAATTCGTTGATCAGGGTTTCCGTCGAAAGCTGGGGTCTGGTGTCCATGGGTATTGCTCCCTGTCTGTGCGGTTTCGAGGAAAGGATGAGCGGCTACCATCGTGTTTGCCGGGCGGTCGTTGATGACGAGATGCAACAGTTCCGGGCGCGCATAGTGGCCCACGGAATCCATCATCCGCTTGCGTTTGAGGATCAGGCTCATGTCGAGATCGGCAATCAGGATGCCTTCACCCTCGGTGATCGGCGGCGCCAGGTGCTTGCCTTCCGGAGAGATGATCGCCGTCATGCAGCCGCCGCGCAGGGCCTTCTGCAGGCCCTCGTCCGGGGTGATGGTTCGGATCTGCTCATCCATCAGCCAGCCGGTGGCGTTGACGACGAAACAGCCGCTTTCCAGCGCATGATGGCGGATGGTGACTTCCATCTGGTCGGCGAAGATCGGACCGACCATGGAGCCTGGGAATTGCGCGACATGGATTTCCTCATGCTGCGCCATCAACGCGTAGCGGGCGAGGGGATTGTAATGTTCCCAGCAGGCGAGCGCGCCGATGCGTCCGATCTTGCTGTCGACCACCTTGAGGCCGGAGCCATCCCCTTGGCCCCAGATCATCCGCTCATGGAAAGTAGGGGTGATCTTGCGCCGCTTGAGGACAAGGGTCCCGTCGGCGTCGAAGATGAGCTGGGTGTTGTAGAGCGTGCCATGATCCCGCTCATTGACGCCGAGCGCAACGACCATGCCGTTTTCGCGGGCTGCTGCCGCTACCGCGTCGGTCGCAGCACTGGGAACTGTGACCGCCTCCTCATAGAGCCGCAAATGTTCGCGGCCGGAAAGGACCGGCGGCAGGACGAAGGAAAAATAGGGATACCAGGGGACGAAGGTCTCCGGGAATACGATCAGTTCGGCGCCCTTGGCTGCGGCTTCGCGGATCGTTTCAAGCACCCGGGTCAACGTCTTGTCGCCTGAGGTGAGATCCGGCGCGATCTGTGCGGCGGCGGCCCGAACTGTCCTGTTGTCAGCCATGACGATTTCCTTGAATTGAGGTGAAGGAGGCGGAGCGGACCCCGCCTTCCGAACGCGCCAAGATGGACGCGGATGAGTGGGGTTACAGCGTCCAGGTGTCCAGGATGACAGCGCCCGCGCGGCGGTGGATCAACATGAGATCGAGCACATCCAGCGGGCTGATGGGAGTGATGCCGGGAATGAGGGCCGGCTCACCGTGGCCATAAAGCGCCTGAAGGGCAAACCGGCAGGCATAGACCTTGCCGCCTTCCTCCAGAAAGCCCTTGATCTGGTTGTTGAAGTTGAGATGTCCGGGGAAAGCTTCGGAACCGAGTTTGGGGAAACCGCGCTGGATGCCGAGCGTAACGCCCGGGCCATAGAGCAGTACGGAGGTGTCATAACCCTTTCGCTTCAGACGCTTGGCCTGGAGCAGGTTGACAAGGCCGATCGAGCCTTCGAAGGCGACGGTGTGGAAGGTGATGAGGGCTTTTTCACCTTCCATCGCCTGGACATCTTCGAATACCTTTTCCTCATAGTCGACGAAGAAATCTCCATCAGCGTGGGCGGGGGCGGTGATAGCGGGCATGAAATGGCTCCTGTTTTGACCTCGGCCCAGGGCGGGCCACTGCCATTCAATTGCAATGGGTGTGCCAGTCCGCGTTTTGCCTAATATCAAATCAAAACCGCATGATCTGCATTCAAGTATGCATTCAATGTTGCTGGGAATATCTCGCTCACGCTAAACTCTGGGCAAAAATCTGGTGAACTCGTAGGCGCGTTGATCGACTTTGAATGCAGTCAATGTGCTGTCACTTCTGCTTGGCAAACGGAAAGCGCGTTGCTGCCGAGTTGAGCAGTCGCTTTTTGCGTGACAGAGCCGGAAAGCAACAATATACGGTCAATGTTCACGATAGATGAGTTGTCATGAAATCCTGGCTTCCAGACCTCTCCCGCAGCAGCGGCCCACGCTACATGGCGATCGCCGACGTCATCGAGATGGATCTGAAGAGCGGCAAGCTGCTGGTTGGCGACAGGTTGCCGCCACAAAGAGAGCTTGCGAAACGCTTGGCGATCGATTTCACCACCGTTGCGCGCGGCTATGTCGAGGCGCAAAAGCGAGGACTGGTTGCCCCCCATGTCGGACGCGGAACTTTCGTCACGGGCGGCCCCGAAAAGGAACGGCGCGGTTTCGTCTCGCAGGCCGCGCTGGATGCGAGACGCACCTCCGTCGTCGATTTTTCGATGAATATGCCGCCGGAACCGGATGATCCGGATCTTCTGGCGCGTATGCAGGAGGGGCTCTCCGCCGTATCCACCAATTTGATCCCGCTGCTGCGCTATCAGGGTTTTGGCGGCGCCGGAATGGACAAGGAAGCCGCCGCTTCATGGCTTAGTCGCCGAGGACTGGTTCCCTCGCAAGAACGTATCTTCGTGACGCCCGGGGCGCATCCGGCGCTTTTGGCGATTTTCGGGCTGTTGGCAAAGCCGGGTGAGTTGGTGCTGTCGGAGAATATAACCTATCCCGGCATGCGCTCGATTGCCGCTCAGCTTCGCCTTAATCTTGTGGGGTTGCCGATGGACGATGAGGGCGTCATTCCCGCTGCGTTTGCCGAGATGTGCAAAACCGGCAAACCGAAGGCGCTCTACCTCAATCCGACGCTTCAAAACCCGATGACGCTGACGATACCGGAAAAGCGGCGCGAGGAAATCTGCGCTGTCGCCCGCAAATATCACGTCCCGATCGTCGAGGACGATGCGTATGGGTTTATTCCGCTGCACGGCCCGGCTCCGCTTGCGGCCATGGCGCCCGACCTGACCTGGCATATCGGTGGACTTGCAAAATGCATCGGCGCCGGCCTGCGGCTGGCCTATGTTGTCGTGCCCGACACCAGGGCGGCGTGGCCCTTCGCCAGCGCCATGCGCGCGGCCAGCGTCATGGCGTCACCGCTCTCCACCGCCCTGGCCACGCGCTGGATAGAGGATGGCACAGCGGACAGTATCCTGCGCTTCATCCGCGCCGAAGCTGCCGCTCGCCAGGCCCTGGTGGCGAAAGTGCTGCCGGCAGGCAGCTACAGAAGCGACCCAATCAGCTTCAATATATGGTTGCCGTTGACCAACGGATGGACTCGTTCGACCTTCGGGACCCAAATGCGTAACTCCGGCATTGGCGTGGTCGCAAGTGACGCATTTACTGTTGATGGCCAGGCCGACGAAGCCGTGCGCATTTGCCTCGGCGGGCCAATAAAACGCGATACCCTCAAGAGCGCGCTCGAGTTCATGGAGCACGCTCTTGCGGGCTCTCCTGAAATGGCCGGAACCTTTTTCTGAAATCCCGCCGCAACGTCAAAATTGCTGAAGCGCCGGGCGAATGTTCGGTGACGGAGTCGTGACCGGACCGCAGACCGTTGTCAGCGCAAAAGCGATATTTGGCGGGAAATAGCGCCGGTTGACGCTGTTTCGCGCCATCTATGATGCCTCGAACTGACTTGCGAGCGCGCTGGTGAGTTGGGAGGCGAAGCGGGCGGCTGCAACCGGCAGGGTACGCCCCTTCAACTGGCCGAGATAAAGAATTCCTGCGGGCACATCGCGACCATCCACCGGGCGGGAGATCAGCCGGCCGGTGGATGTTTCTTCGGCAAGTCCGATCGGGATCTGGAAGGTCAGGATGTTTTCCGACACGGCGTGATTGCGGAGAAATTCGAAATTGTCCGATTGGATGACCGGGTCGAGGCGCACCCCGGCGACCCGCATGGCGATGTCGAGCAGATGCCGGACGCCATAGGGCGTGGTGGGAAGCGATATCGGATAATCGACGCAATCTGAAAGGCGCACATTTGTCTTCGCCGCAAGCGGATGATCCCAGGACATCACCACGTGAACCGGCTGGCGCACCCGGATCAGGGTCATGAAATCCGTAAGCCGGACGGGTTCGAACACCACGGCAAGATCGGCGCTATGATCGACGAGCGCCTGTTCGGCGGCTTCTCGGTCGCGCAGATGCACGCCGAACGTCACATTCGGATGTTCCTTCCGGTAAAGCGCGATCTGGCTGGGCAGAAAATAAGGTAAAAGCGCCTGGCTGCAGGCGATGGAGACATGACCCCGCCGCACCCCCGAAAGATCAGCGATCTGCGACCGCACCCGCTCCATATCGGAAAGCTGGTTACGGATGTGGTGGATATAGATCTCGCCGGCTGCCGACAGACGCACGCCATGCGGCATGCGTTCGAAAATCGGCACGCCGAGTTCCGCTTCCATCGCCAGAATGCGGCGATTGAGCGCCGTCGAGGTGATTGCCAGCGTATCTGCGGCCGCGCGGATGGACCCGGCTTTCACCACAGCGTCTATATAGCGGATGGACGAGAGATAGCGCATGGCGGGCCTTTCCGAGCTGCTGCAATTCTTGCAGCGGTCCAGCCAAAACATAGCACAAGACAGAAGCGCGTCTATCTGGATTACTGACGGCGAAATTCAAAGGCGCGGGCCGCTCGGAGCCATAAACGCGCAACCGGTCTAACGAAAAGTGGGGAACTTTCGCATGTCCAAGATCCTGATGCCCAATCGTCGCCAGTTTCTGCAGAGCACGGCCGGCATGGCCGGCGCAGCCGCCCTTTCCGGCATCCTGCCCGCAGGAATGGCGCGCGCCGCCGGGCTCACCGTCGGCTTCATTTATGTCGGTCCGAAAGACGACTTCGGCTACAATCAGTCCCATGCCCAGGGGGCCGCAGCCGTCAAGGCGATGGAAGGCGTCACTGTCGTCGAAGAGGAACAGGTTCCCGAAACCGTCGACGTCCAGAAGACCATGGAAAGCATGATCGGCTTTGACGGCGCAACACTGCTGTTTCCGACATCCTTCGGCTATTTCGATCCGCATATCCTGGCCGTGGCCCCGAAGAATCCCGCCGTGCGCTTCGAGCATTGCGGCGGCCTGTGGACGCCGGACAAGCCCAAGAATGTCGGATCCTATTTCGGCTATATCGGCATGGGTCAGTATCTGAACGGGATTGCCGCAGGCCATGCGACAAAAACCAAGAAAATCGGTTTCGTGGCCGCCAAACCCATTCCGCAGGTGCTGTTGAACATCAACTCCTTCCTGCTCGGCGCTCGCGCCGTCGACCCCACGATCACGTGCCATGTCATCTTTACCGGCGAGTGGTCGCTCGCCGTCAAGGAGGCAGAGGCTACGAATGCTCTGGCCGATCAGGGCGTCGACGTGATCACCTGTCATGTGGACGGCCCCAAGGTGGTCATGGAAACAGGCGCAGGCCGCGGCATGTTTCTGTGCGGCTATCACGCCAACCAGAGCGCGCTTGCGCCTGAAAAATATCTGACGGGCGCTGAATGGAACTGGGGCAAGGTCTATACCGACATGGTCAAGACGACGCTTGCCGGCGGGACGATCGAAAACTTTGTGCGCGGCGGCATCGCCGATGGCTTCATCAAGATGAGCCCGCTTGGCCCGGCCGTTTCGGAACAGGCGCGCACTCAGTTCGAAGCGGTGAAGGCCGAGATTATGAAGGGCGGCTTTGCCGCCATCAAGGGCCCGCTCAAGGACAACAAGGGCAATGTCGTGGCGACAGAGGGACAGGCCTTCGTCGAAACGGATGTGGCGCTGGAAAGCATGAGCTATCTGGTCGAAGGCGTTGTCGGCTCCACCTCCTGACACGGCATCTGAAGACTGGAGGGCAGACCATGAGCATGCAGGCCGAACTTGTGGCGTCATCCACCGGGCGGGCGGGCTTCCTGAGTGAAGCCGGAGCCCGCCGCATCGAGGCAGCGATCCTGCCGCTGGCGGCGCTGTTGGCCGGGATGGCGGCATTCGCCGCCTTTCTCGCAGTGCTCGGCAAATCGCCCGTCGACTTCTACCTGCTGGTCTTCAAGGCTGGTTTCGGGACGGCCTTTTCGTGGACGAACACACTGGCGCGCGCAGCGCCTCTGCTGCTGGCGGCGCTCTGCGTGGCGCTGCCTGCAAGGCTCGGCCTCGTCATTATCGGCGGCGAAGGCGCGATTGTTCTGGGCGGTGTGGCGGCGGGCGCCGTCGCCATGCTAGCGCCGTCAATGCCGGCGCCCATCGGCATCGCCTTTATGGCGATCGCGGCCATGGTCGTCGGCGGCGTATGGATTGGCGGCGTCGGGGCGCTCCGGCGGCTGCGCGGCGTCAACGAGACCATTTCGAGCCTGTTGATGGCCTATATCGCTATCGCGCTCATGAACCACCTCATCGAAGGCCCGCTGCGCGATCCCGCAAGCCTCAACAAACCGTCCACCGCGCCGCTGCCCGAAGCATGGCGCATCGGCGAGATCCCCGGCGTTGGCGTGCATTGGGGCCTTGCCGTCGGCATCATCGCCTGTATTGTGAGTTGGGTGCTGATCGAACGCACAACCTTTGGCTTTGCAGCCCGGATCGTCGGCGGAAATGTTCGCGCCGCGCAGATCCAGGGACTTCCGGCGGGCGTCCTCGCCATCGGCTTCACAGCCCTCGGCGGCGCTTTTGCGGGCCTTGCCGGCATGTTCGAGGTGGCGGCGGTCCATGGTTCGGCCAATGCATCGCTTGCGGCGGGCTATGGCTACACCGGCATCCTCATTGCCTTTCTCGCCCGCCACAACGGTCTGGCGATCATCCCCGCGGCCATTCTTTTCGCCGGCTTCGAAGCATCGAGCGGGCTGGTTCAAAGACGCATGGACATGCCGGATGCGACGGTTCTGGTGTTGGAGGGCATGGTCTTCATCGCCATCCTCCTGTCCGACACGCTTCAGGGTCGGCTGCGGTTCATGTCTATCTTCGAGCGGAGGCAGAAATGACTGACGATATCGGTCTGTGGGGCGTGCCCCTCGCCATCCTCGGCGGCGCGATCCGCGTGTCCACGCCGTTCATCTTCGTCTCCATAGGCGAATGCCTGACGGAACGCGCCGGACGCATCAATCTCGGGCTGGAAGGCACGCTCGTCTTCGGCGCTTTGAGCGGCTATGCGGTGGCCTATCACACAGGATCGCCCTGGCTGGGCGTCATGGCCGCCGCCTTTTCCGGCCTGCTGTTCGGCCTGTTGCATGGCTGGATCTGCAAGCTGCCGCGTGTCAACGACATCGCCATCGGCATCGCGCTGATGATCTTCGGGACCGGCCTCGCCTTCTTCTTCGGCAAGCCCTATGTGCAGCCTGTCGCGCCTGATCTCCCCGCAATACCACTCGGCTTCTTGTCCGGCCTGCCGCAGGTTCAGGCGGCTCTCAACGTCAATGTGCTTTTCCTCATTGGGATCGTTCTGGCTTTTGCAACCGCCTGGATGCTGAAAAACACCCGAATCGGGCTGACCATAAGGGTCACCGGCGACAGCGCCGACGCCGCCCGCGCGCTCGGAATCAACGTCAACCGTGTGCGGCTGTGGAGCACGGCGGCGGGCGGCGCTCTGGCCGGCGTCGGCGGAGCCTATCTCTCGCTCTATTATCCCGGCAGCTGGAATGAAGGCATTTCCTCCGGACAGGGCCTGATGGCGGTTGCGCTTGTCATTTTCGCCCGCTGGAATCCTGTTAACTGCCTTTATGCCTCGCTGCTGTTCGGCGGCGCTGGAGCACTCGGGCCGGCGCTGCAATCGGTCGGCGTCACCAGCGGCTACTATCTCTTCTACGCCGCGCCTTACGTGCTCACTCTCGGACTTCTGGTCGCGACCAGCTCGACCACCCGCGCCATGCCTTCGGCGCCTGGCGAACTCAGCATCACCAAATGAAAAGCGCCGTGTCCGGCGACATGCGAATGGAGACTATGATGACCACCATTCAGGCTGACCCCTATCTCTGGCCGTATAACGGCGATCTCAGGCCGGAAAACACCGCCCTGATCATCATCGACATGCAGACGGATTTCTGCGGACCGGGCGGCTATGTCGATACGATGGGCTACGACATCTCGCTCACCCGCGCGCCGATCGAGCCGATCAAGTCGGTGCTCGGGGCCATGCGGGCGAAAGGCTACCACATCATCCACACGCGCGAGGGCCATCGGCCCGACCTGTCCGACCTGCCGCCGAACAAGCGGTGGCGCTCGCGCCAGATCGGCGCCGGCATCGGCGACGCCGGTCCCTGTGGGCGCATTCTGGTGCGCGGCGAACCGGGCTGGGAGATCATCGACGAGCTCAAGCCGCTTGAAGGCGAGCCAATCATCGACAAGCCCGGCAAGGGCTCCTTCTGCGCCACCGATCTCGAACTGCTTCTTCGAACACGCGGCATCGAGAACATCGTGCTCTCTGGCATAACTACTGATGTCTGCGTCCATACAACGATGCGGGAGGCCAATGACCGCGGCTTCGAATGTCTGCTTCTCGAAGACTGCTGCGCGGCGACGGACCCCGGCAATCACGCCGCCGCGATCAAGATGGTGAAGATGCAGGGCGGCGTATTCGGCGCGGTCTCCGACAGCGCCAAATTCGTCGAGGCCCTGCCATGAGGGTTCCGCCGCTTCAGCACGAAACGCCATCGCGCGCCATAAGTGTGGAAACGATCGGCATGACCATGCGCTTCGGGTCCTTTACGGCGTTGAACGACGTGTCGATCAAGATAGACGCCGGTTCGTTTCACGTCCTGCTCGGGGAAAACGGCGCAGGCAAATCCACCCTCGTCAAATGCATGATGGGCTTTTATCGGCCGACGTCAGGGCAGATGGTGGTGGAGGGCCGCGAAGTGGACGCGCCAGACCCGCGCGCGGCTCATGATCTTGGTCTCGGCATGGTCTACCAGCACTTCACGCTCGTGCCCTCGCTGACGGCGGCCGAAAATCTCGTGATCAGCCGCAATGACGTGCCGACGCGCATTCGCTGGGAGAGGGAACGCGCAGCCCTTGCCGCCTTCATGGAAAAGATGCCTTTCGCCGTGCCGCTGGATGTTCCCGTCGGCAGACTGGCGGCGGGGGAAAAGCAGAAACTGGAACTGCTCAAGCAACTCTATCTCGGGCGTCGTTTCCTCATTCTCGATGAACCGACCTCGGTGCTGACGCCGGCAGAGGCGGATGAACTGCTCGGCATGGTGCGCGGTCTGACCACCAGCGGCGACCTCACCTGTCTGATGATCTCCCACAAATTCCGAGAGGTGACGGCCTTCGCCGACGAAATCTCCGTGCTCAGGCGCGGCGAACATGTCGGCGGCGGCAAGGTCACGGATCTGTCGACTGCGGACATGGCGGCAATGATGATCGGCGAGAAAGAACTGGTGCGGCCAGCCGCTCGTCTCGTTCACAATGGACAGCCTGTTCTGACAGTCTCGGGCGTGACGGCTTCCGACCGCTCCGGCTTGAAGACCATCGCGATTGATGAACTCCAGGTTAAGTCCGGCGAGATCGTCGGCATTGCCGGCATTTCCGGCAATGGCCAGATGGAGTTGATGGAGATCCTGTCCGGCCAGCGTCCGGTGTCGGAGGGCGCAATCGAGGTCTGCGGCGCGCCATTTCACGCCACGCGCAGCCAGGTGCGCGCGTTGAATGTCCGTTTTTTGCCGGAAGAACCGCTGCGCAACGCCTGCGCGGCGAAAATGAGCGTCGCCGAGAACATCTTCTTCCGCGATTTCGACTTTGCCGAAGGCAAACCGAAATTCTGGCTCGACAACCGTCGCATGGCGGCCTTGGCTGCCCGTCTGGTCGGCGAATACAAGGTGAAGACGGCGTCGCTGGACACGCCGATCGCAGCGCTTTCGGGCGGCAATGTCCAGCGCGCGGTTCTGGCGCGTGAATTCAATGGCAAGGTGGATCTCCTGCTGATCGCCAATCCCTGTTTCGGGCTGGATTTCTCGGCGGTGGCGGAAATCCGCGCCCGCATCATGGCGGCGCGCAATGCAGGGACGGCGGTTTTGCTGATCAGCGAGGATCTCGACGAAATCCTCGAGCTTTCGGATCGCATTCTGGTCATGTCGGACGGCGGCATCGTCTATGAGACACCGGCGGCAAATGCGGATATCGGGGACATCGGAAAACACATGGCGGGACATCACTGATGGCGACGATCAAGGCGCGTCCCTTCGACTTCACTCTCATCCCGGACAAGACCGCGCTTATTGTCATCGATATGCAGCGCGATTTCATCGAGCCGGGCGGCTTCGGCGCGACGCTCGGCAACGACGTCTCGCTGTTGCAGGCGATCGTGCCCGCCACGGCGCGGCTGATCGCCGGCTTCCGCAAGGCCGGATTACCTGTCATCCACACGCGGGAATGCCACGCAGCCGACCTTTCCGACTGCCCGCCGGCCAAGCGGACGCGCGGCAAACCGTCCTTGCGCATCGGCGATCCGGGCCCCATGGGCCGCATCCTGATTGCGGGCGAGGACGGAGCGGATATCGTTGAGGCTCTCTATCCCCTGGCTGGTGAAACCGTGATCGACAAACCGGGAAAGGGCGCGTTCTACGCAACTCCTCTCGGCGATATCCTCGCGCAAAAAGGCGTTTCCCAACTGGTGTTTGCGGGTGTGACCACCGAAGTTTGCGTTCAGACCACCATGCGCGAGGCGAATGACCGTGGTTATGAGTGCCTGCTCGCGACGGACGCCACCGAAAGCTATTTCCCCGAATTCAAGAAAGCCGCCATCGACATGATGACCGCCCAGGGCGCGATCGTCGGATGGGCGGCCATTGTCGATGAGATTGTTGAGGCCCTTGATGACTGACACCCTGCATATGGCGCAATTCCTGACGAGCGGCTGGCGTCACTGCGCGTTCGAACATTTTCGCGACGGCGTCGAGATTTGCCGTATCCTGCGCGGCGAGCCGGAACTGGCGCTTCTGCGCTATGCGCCGGGCGCCAGCGTGCCGAAGCATCGGCATACAGGGCTGGAGACGATCCTGGTGCTCGAAGGCTCGCAAAGCGACGAATACGGCCATTACGGACCGGGCTCGCTGGTCGCCAATCCCGAGGGCAGCATCCATTCCGTTTCATCGGAGGAAGGCTGTGTCGTGCTCATCCAGTGGACCAAGCCCGTCGAGATTCTCTGACAACCGGAGGTGTCGCTTCATGCGGCTGTAGGGCAAATCATCAAGACGCCCGTGTGCGCAACGCCGCTTTTGCGGCCGGGATCGTGAGCTACAAAGGCCGCTTTCTCATCGGCTCCAGAGGACCGAGCCTGTCCAGATAGGCCGATGTTTTTCCGGGCGCATAGATGTCGAATTCGCTTTCCCGGTCGCGCCAGGATTTCAGCACCTGACCAAGCCCGTTGGCGCCGTCGCGACGCGCCTGACGCACAAGCCCGAGATCGAGCATGACCGGGAAAATTTCCGAGACCTGCCCGGCTTGATAGGCGGTGTTGCCGCTTGGATCGGCGACCAGAGAGCGGCCATTGCCGCCGCCGTCGAGACCGTTGACATCAACAACATAGCACTGGAACATCGCCGCCGTTGCCTTGGAGATCGCGTTTTCGGCGGCTCGGTCGGTGGTGCCGGTCAGCGTCGGATGGATCAACACTTCGACGCCCATGCTCGACAGGGTCCGCATGATCTCGGGAAACCAGATGTCATAGCAAATGCTGAGGCCGAAGCGTCCGACGCGCGGCACGTCGAAAGCGAGAACCGAAGCGCCCGCAGCCACGCCCGACTCAAACGGCTTGAACGGGAACATCTTGTCATACTGGCCCTGAATGGAGCCATCGGGGCTGATGACGACGGCGTGGTTGAAGACCAGGCCCTCGCGCCGGACATACATTGACCCAGGGATGATCCAGACCCCGTGCTTGACCGCCAGCGCCTGGAATACCTCGATATCCTTCGATGGATCGGGCGAGATGCGCGCGTCGAGCGGGCCATGCATGGCAAGCTCGGAAAAGACAATCATATCGGTTCCGGGAAACAGCGCCATGGTCTCCGCGACCTTGGCGCGCATGGCGGGGATATTGTCCTCGGTCAGCGATACCGGCATCTGCACACCGGTCACCAGAAATCGTTCGTCTTCTCTTGCCTGGTTGAGAGCCATGATCAGTCTCCTTGCTTTTGTCCGCCGGCGCGCCCATGGGCGGCCATGATGGCCATCAGTCGATCGGTGTCCAGAGCGGGGCAGATATAGCCTTGCGGCTTGAAGGTCTCGACATCTTCGCCCGCAACGATGGCGTTGATCACGCTTTCATCGACTGCTTCAACCGCTGCTTCATAGAAGGGGTCCAGCTCTTCCCAATTGAGCGAATGGCGCGTGATGACCGACCCTGCATGCAGCGAATTTGGCATCTCATCGGCCACGGAAAATGCGAGGAAGATATCGCCGGACCCGTTTCCGCCCGGCGAGCCGGATCGTCCGATGCCGATCGAGGCGCGTTTGGCCAGTTGCCGCAGGATGGCGTCCGACAAAGGCGCATCTGTCGCGATGACCACGATGATGGAGCCGGTTTCCTTGGTTTGACGCCAGTCCTCGCCCATTTCGCGGCCGACAGGCACGCCCAGCACCGTAAACCAGGGGCGAATGCCGAAATTGGCCTGCACCAGCACGCCCACCGTATAGGTCTGTCCGCCAATCACCACCCGTCGCGACGAGGTTCCGGTGCCGCCCTTGAAGCCATAGGCGATCATGCCATTGCCACCGCCTGTGGAGCCTTCCGCCACGGGGCCGGAGCGGGCGTCGTTCAGCGCCGCCAAAGCGTGTTCCGGCTTGACGAACATCGCATTGATATCATTGAGGCAGCCGTCATAGGTCTCGGCGACGACAGGCATCGCCCAGGCGTGTTCTTCCTTGAAATGCTTGGCGTATGTATCGATCATCCAACGCGTGGCGCCGGTGTGCACAGCGCCTACGCCATGGGTATTGGTGATGCAGACCGGTCCGACGAAGTAACCCGCGTCATTGATCCAATGGACGCCGGTCATTTCGCCATTGCCGTTGAGGGTGTGAAATCCCGCCCAGACCGGATGGGGGCTATCCTTCTCGGCGCGCGGGATGATCGCGGTGACGCCCGTGCGCATGTTCTGCGCCGGATCCGTCAGCGTGCAAAAACCCACGAGAACGCCGGGCACATCGGTGATGGCGTTGTTGGGGCCAGGTGCGCCGGGAAATGGCAGGCCAAGCGCGCGGGCGCGGGGTTTGGTCATGGAAGTCATGGTCCTGTTTTGGCGATCATCAGTTTTGGCGCGGCGTCGAGCAGCGCCTGGGTGTATTCGGTCTGGGGATGGCGCAGGACATCGGCGCTCCGGCCATATTCGATCAGTTTGCCATGTTGCATCACGGCGACGTCTTCGCACAGATAGCGGACCACGGCGAGGTCATGCGAAATCAGGATCAGGGTCAGCCCCAGTTCCGCCTGCAGGCGCTTGAACAATTCCAGGATCTGCGCCTGAATGGAGACATCCAGAGCCGAGGTCACCTCATCGGCGATGAGAATCTCCGGCGACATTGCGAGCGCGCGGGCGATGCCCACCCGCTGGCGTTGACCGCCGGACAGCTGGCCTGATTTGCGGCGAAGCAGGTGCTCCGGCAGTTCCACCGTCTGCATCAGCGCCTTCACCCGTTCTGGCGTTTCCGACGGCGCGCAGAGGCCATGGGCGATAAATGGTTCCGACAACGTCTGGGCAATCGTATAGGACGGGTTCAAGGACAGATAAGGATCCTGAAACGCCATTTGCACGACGCGGCTGCGCGCTTTGACGTCCTCTAGACCGGCAATGTTGATGGCGCCGAATGTCGGGCGGACAAGGCCGACAATGGCGCGGGCGAGCGTGCTTTTGCCCGAGCCGGACTCGCCGACAATGCCGAGCGATCCGCCCCGCCGGACCGAGAGGCTGACATCGTCAACCGCGCGCACCACATGCGCGGGCCTGCCGGTGATGACATCAGACAGACGACGCGGCGCGGGGAAATGAACCGACAGTTTGTCGATGGACACGACATCTGGTCCGCTGGAGGTTGTGTCGGCGCGATCCGGCAGAAGGGAAGGCTGCGATCGGATAAGATTGCGGGTGTATTCCGCCTTTGGCGCGGTCAGAATCTCCTCGGTGGAGCCCGTTTCGACGATGGCGCCATCCTTCATGACGATGATGCGGTCGCACACCGCCCCGATCACGCCCAGATCATGGGAAACCAGCACAACCGTCAGATCACGCTCCTTGCGGATCTTCTGCAGCAGGCCAAGGATCTGCGCCTGGACGGTGACGTCGAGCGCGGTGGTCGGCTCATCGGCGATCAAAAGGCCCGGCGAGCAGGCAAGCGCCGCAGCGATCATCACGCGCTGGCGCATGCCGCCCGACAGTTCGTGCGGATAGGCCGAGGCGCGCCGTGCGGGGTCGAGGATCTTCATGTCGTCAAGCAATTGAACCGCCTGATCGCCTGCCTGTGCGCGGTTCAGCTTGCGGTGTATCTTCAGGCCCTCGGCGACCTGATCGCCGACCTTCATGATCGGATCGAGATGGGTGGACGGGTCCTGGAAAATCATCGCGGCCTTTTCGCCGCGATAGCGGTTGAGTTCGGCGGCGGACATGACCAGCACGTCCTTGCCCTCATGGAGGATCTTCCCGTTCGTCACCCGCGCATTGGCGGCAAAGATCTGCAGCAAGGCGCGGCAGACCACCGATTTCCCAGATCCGGATTCGCCCACGATTCCCAGAGCTTCGCCGCGCCTGATTGTAAATGACACATCCTTGACGGCGTCAACCGGGCCATGGCTGGTGTCGAAGCTGACAGAGAGGTTTTCGATAGAGACGAGATCCTCCATTTCAGGCCTCCGGGTCCAGGACTTGCGCCATGCCATCGGCGACCAGCGACAGGCCGAACGCCAGCGAGCAGAGAGCGAGCCCTGGGAACAGTGAGATCCACCAGGCAGACCCGAGATAAGTCCTGCCTTCGGCGATCATGACGCCCCATTCTGGTGTCGGCGGCTGCACGCCGAGGCCCAGAAAGCCGAGAGACGATCCCAGCACGATGGTCAGAACCGCATCGGTCATCAGAAACACGCTCGATGGAATGATGGCGTTGGGGAAAATATGGCGCAGCATGATCCGTCCGGGGCGATAGCCCAGCACACGCGCCGCCAGCACGAAATCGGCATTGCTGAGCACCAGCGTTTCGGCGCGCACGAGCCGCGCATAGGTGACCCAGTTCACCACGGTCAGCGAGATGATGTAGCTTTGCAGACCCGGCCCCATGATCGAGACAATGGCGATGACCAGGACGAAGTAGGGGAATGAGATGGTCACCTCGAGGATGCGCATCAGCAAGGCGTCCAGCCAGCCGCCGGAATAGCCGGCGAGAAGGCCGATCGCAGTGCCCAGAATGAACGGGCCGGCGACGCCCGCGACCGCCATCAGCAGATCCATCCGCGCCCCATAGAGGATGCGGGTCAGCACATCGCGGCCGACGGAATCGGCGCCGAGAAGATGCGCGCCGCCGGGCGGCTGCAAGGCGTTGATAACGTCAATCTTGATCGGGTCGAAATGGCTGAGAACTGGCGCAAGCGCCGCCGCCACAATCCAAAACAGGGTGATTGCAAGACCGACGAGAAGCGATCGCGGAGCCTCACGTCGTAACCACATAAGCGCGCGCGTCATGGGTTGACCCTCGGATCGAGCGCCGCCATCAGGATATCCACGATCAGGTTCGACAACACGATGCCGAGCGCCATAACGATCGTCACGCCCTGCACGACGAGATAGTCGCGGCTGAGCACCGAGCGCACCAGGAGCAGGCCGAGACCTGGAATGTTGAAAACATTCTCGATCACCACCGTGCCGCCGATCAGGAAGGACGCGACGACCCCGAACAGGCTCACGGTCGGCAGAAGCGAGTTCCAGAATACATGCCGCCAGAACACCGCCCTTTGTGACACGCCCTTGGACAGCGCCGCAATCGCATAGCCGGCATTCATCTGCTGCAGCAGAGTGGCCCGGAAATTCCGCGTTAGGATCGGCGTGACCGAAATGGCGATGGTGAGCGCCGGCAGGAAGAGATGATGGAGATTGGCAAAGACGCCGTCTGCATAGCCTGAGACTGGAAAGAGCTTGAACGACAGCGAGAACACCAGCACCAGCAGCAGGCCGGCGACATAAGATGGCACGCCCACTCCCACAACGCAGAGAATGCGGATGGTCTGATCGACCCAGCCGCCACGGCTACGCGCGGCCATAACACCCAGGACCAGCGTCAGGAGCACCGAGAGCGATAGGCCATAGAGAAGGATGTAGACGGTCGGGCCGATCCGTTCGAGGATCACGGGCCCGATGGCCGATCGATAGGTGATCGACTGGCCGAAATCGCCGGACAGAACATTCTTGATGTAATAAAAATACTGAACCAGCAGCGGTTTATCGAGCCCGTAGCGTTCACGCACCAGGGCGATGGCGGCCTCGCCCGCCTTGGGACCCAGCAAAAGGCGGACAGGGTCGCCTGGCGTGAGTTGCAACAGAACGAAGGTGATCAGGCTGATCCCGAATAAAACCGGGATCAGCTCGAACGGCCTTCGCAACAGAAAGGCGAATCGCGTCATTGAAAAACACCTGCGCGGTCAGAATACCGGGTTTCAGCCCTTGAGGTCAGCGTCGTCGATTGCCGCATATTGCGAGCCAAGGTCGAACACCAGTCCTGTGACCGCCTTTGAGCGGGCGCTTGTCCAAGACGGATGATAGAGCGCGACTTGCGCTACTTCATCCACGCAGATCTTCTGGATCTGGCTGTACATGGCGGCCCGCTTGGTCTGGTCGGCTTCGCCTGCCGCAGCGTCGATCAGCTTATTGACCTCGTCATTGTTGTAGTTGGTGTAATAGGATTTGTTAGCGCCGGCCCCCCAGACGCACCAGCGCACGGCGTTGTCGGGGTCCGTTGTTTCATTGTACCACCAGTTAAGCTGCGCCTGATAATCGCCCGCCACGAGCTGGGTCCAGGCCTGCCCTGGATCAATCGAATTCACTGTGACGTTGATGCCGATCTCTGACAGCTGCGCCTGGATGAGCACGGCCGTCTTGTCTTCATCGGTGGCCCCGGCATTGGTCAGAAGCGTGAAGGATGTGTCCGCCACCCCCGATTTCGCCAGAAGTTCCTTGGCTTTTTCGACATCACGGGTGATGACCTTCAAGTCCTTGTCGTAAAAATCGAGCTTGGGGCTGAAGATCGATGATGCGGCGGTCCCGTAACCTGCGGTGACCGCGTCATTGATCTGCTGGCGATCGATGCCAAAGCTCACGGCCTGACGGAAGGCAAGATTGTCAAATGGCGCTTTGGCGTGATTGATGAGCATATCAGAGGTGGCGCTCGACGGCTCGGAGACAACAGTCACGCCGGCTGCTTCAAGCTCCTTCATGCGCGCGAACGGCACGCCCATGCTGACGTCGAGTTCGCCGGCCTGAACCATGGAGACGCCGGTATTCACATCCGGCACGAAGATGAACTCGATGCCATCGAGATGGGGAAGGCCATCCCGGTAATAGTGCTCGTTGCGCGTCATGATCACGCGGTCGCCGGTCTTCCATTCGACGAATTTGAACGGACCGGATGTGACGGCCGGCTTCGCGCCAAACGCCTCGTCGCCCATCGCAGTCACGGTCTTCTTGGAGACGATGCCGGTATTCCAGATCTCGCAGAGCTTGAGGAACGGCGGGAAGGGACGATCGAGACCGAATTTCACCGTGACCGCGTCCACGGCTTCAATCTTTACCAGCGGCTGGAAGGGCGCCGCGTAGACGGTATCTTTCTGGAAGCGCATGCGGTTGTAGCTGAAAGCGACGTCTTCGGCCGTCAGCGGGCTGCCATCCGAGAATTTCAGACCCGCGCGCAGCTTGAATGTGTAGGTCAGTCCGTCGTCGGAGATTGTCCAGCTTTCGGCAAGCCCGGGGCCAACTTCGCTCTGATCGGCATTGGCCTTCAACAGGCGGGCATACATCATGCCCTGGCTGATGATATCGGGAGCAAAGACCGTCTTGATCGGGTCAAGCGTCTGCACCGGGGCCGCATAGCCGATGCGCAGGACCTTCTTTCCGGCTGCGGCGGCTATTGAAGAGAGTTGTTCGAGCAGGAACGGCGCCCCGATGCCTGCGGATATGACTGATTTGATAAAGTTACGACGATTCATTGTAGTTCCCCTATGGCGAATGTTTTCATTGCTCATTTATGGGTAAACAATCTTCTTGGCGTTTACTTCTGTCAATAACATTATTATGGTATATTTCTGTCTCAACCGGAGGCGGCGAAGCCGCGACATTGATGTCCGCAACCACAATCCGAAAATTTCAATCGCTGCTTCCAGAATTGACGCCGACCGAGGCCAGAATTGCGCATTTCATTATCGCGCATATCGACCAGATTCCTTTCGAAACCGGCAGTTCGCTGGCGCGCAAGGTATCGGTCAGCGAAATCTCCGTCAGCCGTTTCCTGCGCCGGGCTGGCTATAAAAGCATTGCCGGCCTGAAGCTTGAGCTGAAAGTCGAGGCAGTCAACGAGAGGCATCTGTCAGACGAGAGCGAAAGCGCTGCTTCGCCCGACATTTACGCAGAGGTGCGCGAGAATGAGATCCGCTCCATCGAACGGCTGTTCGTGGAATTCAAGGGCGCGCCCTGGCGCGAACTTGTGGAAACCGCGACCATCGCGGAGCAGATCTTCGTGACGGGTTTTCAGGCATTGCGCGGCACAGCCGAGGATTTTTCTCGCCGCCTGGCTCTCGCCCGAGACAATGTCCGCTTCATGTCCGCCCATGACGATATGCTCGGGGAATGGCTGTCCTTTATCGGCGACCCCAGTCCGAAGCCGTTGGTTCTAATTCTGATCGACGGCGTTCCCTATGCCAATGACGGTTTGAAAGTGGCGCAGATCGCCAAGGAAAACGGCATCAAGGTGATCGTCATCAGCGATGAATTCTGTGACTGGGCGCATGATGTCGCCGACCACACGATGTTTGCAGCGTCCGGCTCGGGACTGTTCATCGAGTCGACAGTCGCCCTGACGCTGATCCTGAATGTGCTCGTCGATGCCGTCGCCCGCAGCAATCATGGCGCCAGCACGTTGCGGCTGGACCGCTGGCAAATCCTGATGCGGCGGCTCAATATTTTCTGAAGTCATCGCCACTGACCGCGAATAATCCGGCTCTTTTTACCTTGAAAAGCGGCATAAACACCCGCTTTTCAAATGGTTAACCATAGGTGGGGCGGTTCGCGTCCATCAGGGCGCGGTGGTTCTCATGTCATGCGCGCGTGCTGCTTCCCTTCGGCGCAATATGTTCAAGCGCAGTGAAAAGCTCATCGACGGCGCTTTCGGACGTCACTGCGCCTGGCGAAAGCCGCATGGTGCTGCCGCGCGCGTCGCAATAGATCGCCTCAGCCCGGAGCGCCGAGATCACCGCTGTGGGCTCGACCGTCGAGGGCAGCGTCAGCATGACGCTGCCTCCGCGTTCGTCGTCGTTAACAGGCGACGCGATCTTCCAGCCGAGATCCCGAGCGTGACCGATAATCTTGTGGGCGGCTTCGAGATTGTTGGCCCTGATGGCGTCAACCCCACGCGCGATCACCCAATTGAGGCCTGGAAGCGAAGCGACTGAGGCCAGGATCGAAGGCGTGCCGTGATCGAAGCGACGCGCGTCGCCAGCGTAGTGGAACTTGTCGAGATCCCAGGAGAAGGGGTTTTCCTGGCTGAACCAGCCGCGCAGTTCGGGCTGGCAGTCCATGAGCAGGTCGGGGCGAACATAAAGAACGCCGGCGCCTGATGCGCCGCACAGCCATTTAAGCGATGTGGAAACGACGAAATCGACAGTGTCGGCCGCCACGGAAAAGGGAACGACGCCGACGCCTTGCGTAATGTCGATGCCGACGACCGATCCCATCGCGCGCCCATGCGCCGCCAACCGCTCAACATCCACGCGGTGCGATGTGGTCGAGGAAACGAAAGTCAGGAGCGCGAGACCGACATCTTCTCGCCAATGGGCAATGAAGTCCTCGTCGCGAACCCAGGCCTCGCCTGGACGGAAAGGCACCGTATCGAGGACGAAGTCGAACCTCCGCGCTATGCCGGCCAAGAGGAAATGCAGGCTAGGGAAACAATCTGCCGCCACGAGCAGGCGCTTGCCGCGCAACCGGTTCGCGGGCAGTCCGCCAACCAAACTGAAGAGCGCTGTCGTGACGTTCTCGGCCGTCGTCACCGAGCCCGGGGGGGCGCCGATTACACTACGCCAGGCGTCAATGAAGGCTTGACGTTCCGCGAGCGCTGCCGGCCACTGGCCGTCGTCTTCCGCAGACCAGATCTGCGAAAAGCGCGACAACGCTTCGCTCATCTGTTCTGCTTTGCCCGGAAAGGTTCCGATGGAGTGGAAGAGAAAGTACCTGGACATTTCAAGCCTCAACTATTTTGATCAAAAGATCATATTGGGGACTTTTCGTCAATCTGGTCTGCGGGAGGAATTTTGAACTGGCGGAAGAATATTTTTATTCCTAAAAAATATATAAAAAACATCAACTTAGTTCCCAGCTTTTTGTCATCGGCGCCAGGGAGCCCGGTAGGGTGGCGGCGGCCTCAATTGTCGATAAGTCTGCGCAAGAGATCCTGCGTGTCTCTGATATCTGCAACCATTTCCTCGCGCGCGCGCACCGCGTCGCGCTGGCGCATAGCCGCGATGATCCTGCGGTGATGAACGGTGTAGGATCGAAAGTCTTCGGTGGCCATGCGCGGGGCGACATAGGCCGGGAGCATGCGCATATAGGGGCCGTAGCGCAGCCAAAGCGTGTCGATGAGCTGGGTGAGCACTTCCGATCTCGACGCGCTATAGATCCGATAGTGGAATTCACGATTGACGCTCAGCATTTCGTACACCTGGCCGTTTTGGGCGCAGAGTTCATGCGCGGCAACCACGCCCTCCAACGCGTCGATTTCCTCAATGGAAATCAATTGCGCCGCCAGTTCCGTGGCGAGTCCCTCTATGGAAGCGCGTGCGCGGCAGAGGTCGTCGAGGCGGGCGGAGCTGACGGCTGGCACGCGAGCGGAACCGTTGCGGGCGACTTCAAGCGCATTTTCGGCGGCAAGCCGTCGCAAAGCTTCGCGGACGGGCATGTGGCTGGTGTCGAACGATTGCGAAAGTGATGCGATGGTCAGCACTTGACCCGGATCGAAACGGCCGAGAAGCAGGGCCTCTCGCAGCTTTACGTAAACGGCGTCCTGAACTGTGACCCTCCCCAGAACCGGGCCGAAATTCTCGTCCAAAGCCAATGCGTATCCCTTTTCAGGTAGGTCAGTTTCGCCTGCGGCGAAAATCTATCTGTCAGAACCTTGAAAAACAAGGCGCGGCATCATTTGATCAAACGCGCAAGAGCTGCTGGATCCAAATCAAGACGCGGTTCGCCGTTCCAAACGCCAATGTTGGAGATCAGACATGCCACGTCTTGCGAAACGGATTACCCAGATACCCCCCAAGAGTTTCGGAATGTCTCAGAAGGCTCCGCAATAGCAAGTCAGGGACGTGATCCCATTCATCTCGAACTCGGTTAACCCTTCCATGACGCGCCTGATCATATCAAGGACGCCACGGTAAAGGCGCTACGGGACGGATGGGTGCATTGATCCGACATGCGCGGCGAACTAGCGCTGCGCCGGGCTCTGCAAGAGAAACTGGTGGACGACGAAGACCGGCGCAAGCGCGAACTTGTCGTCAGTCGGTTGAGTCAGACGCCCGGAATATTCTGCCAAAGTCCGCATGGCGCGATCGATGCGTTTCCGAACATCAAAGGCGTCGGCCTGAAAGCTCAGGACGCCGCTGCTCTCATCCGTGAAAAAGTCGGCGTGGTCGAAGCCGGTTGCTTTTCCGGCGCGGCGGCGTGCTGTCCCATGTGCCCGCTGCCCGGAAATCAGAGCACGCGTGAGAGAAATTCCCGCGTGCGGGGAGATTGCGGATCGGCGATCATCACGCGCGGATCGCCTTGCTCCACGATCACGCCCTGGTCCATGAAGATCAACTGGTCGCCGATTTCTCTGGCGAAGCCGATTTCATGAGTCACCACCACCATGGTCATGCCGCTTTCAGCGAGGTCGCGCATGACGCCAAGCACTTCGCCAACCAGTTCCGGATCAAGCGCCGAGGTCGGTTCGTCAAACAACAGGACTTTCGGCTTCATCGCCATGGCGCGGGCAATGGCGACGCGTTGCTGCTGGCCGCCTGAGAGTTCGCGCGGATAGCGATCGAGCTTGTCGGACAAGCCGACGCGTTTGAGCAGCACCTCGGCTTCGGCGCGGGCTTGGTCGACGGGCATACGGCGCACCTGCGTTGGCGCCTCGATCATGTTCTCCATCACGGTCATGTGGGAAAACAGGTTGAAGGATTGAAACAGCATGCCGATTTCTGCGCGCCTCTGGCAGAGCAGCCTGTCTTTCACCTCATGGAGATTGTCGCCCACCAGATCGTAACCCACGAATTCGCCATCCACGAGCAGCAGGCCTCCCGAGAGCTTCTCGAGATGGTTGATGCAGCGCAGGAAGGTGCTCTTGCCTGAGCCCGAAGGGCCGATGATGCAGGTGACGGAGCCTCTGGGAACATCGAGGTCGATGCCCTTCAAAACCTCAAGGTTGCCATAGGATTTTCGTACGCCTCGGGCGAACACCATGGATTCGGGAGGGATCTGAAAGCGGTCGCGGTTGGATATGCTGGCCTCAGACATGACTCTGCCTCCTGCTTATGGGCATGAGTTTGGCCAGAATATCCGCCAGAAGCGACTCCTCGCTCTTGTCGCTCCGACCGAAATGACGTTCTAGGAAATGCTGGCCGACCGACATGATGCTGACCACCGCCAGATACCAGACGGCCACCACGATGAGCAGCGGTATGGTCTCGAAGGTTCGGGCATAGATGCTTTGCGCCGAATAGAAGAGATCGTCGACGGCGATGAAGGTGACGAGCGAGGTCATTTTGAGCAGATTGATGGCTTCGTTGCCGGTCGGCGGAACGACAAAGCGCATGGCTTGCGGCAGTGTGATGCGCTTCAGGATCAGACGATAGGGCATGCCGAGCGCGCTCGCCGCCTCCGCTTGGCCTGAGGGAACCGATTTGATGCCCGCCCGGATGATCTCTGCCATATAGCCTGCTTCGCAGAGCGACAATGCGACGACGGCGGAGAGAAACGGCGTCATCAGGTCATTGGTGCGGATGGAAAACAATGTGCCGAGGCCAGGAACCGTCAGCGACACCTCACGCACCAGGATCGACAGGTTGAACCAGAAGATCAGCTGGATCAGCGCCGGGACGCCACGGAAGAACCAGACATAGACGCCTGCGAAAGCGCGCAGGATCGGGCTCGGCGACACGCGCATGATAGCGATGACAGCGCCGATAACGATGGCCACCGCCATGATCAGCACGGTGAGCAGAAGCGTCGTGCCCAGTCCGCGCAGGATCGGAGGATGAAATATATAGCCAATCACTGTGCCCCAGTCGAAGGCGGGATTGACGGCGAAGGCGCGGATAATGAACCCGGCCAGCACGAGAGCGATCGCGGTGCCGATCCAGATGCCGTATTGCCGCTGCGGCACGACCTTCAGGCGCGAGACCTGCTCGGCGATGGCCGCATGCGCGAGGGAGTGGGGAGGATCGGCGGTGCTCATGACTCTGTCCTTGGTATTCTCGGATGGCGCCTGGATTGAAACGCCGACGATGCGCCGCCGTTGTTGGTCCGGCGACGCTCATGGATTGGACGGCTCAGAAAGAGCCTTTCAACAGGCTCTCTTGGAGCCGGTTTCAGGCCTTATTCCGCGCGGAGCGATTCCATCGTGTTGACGAAATAGGGCTCCTTGATCGCATAGGCGCCCATGCCGTATTTGTTCAAGATCTCCTGATACTTGCCGTTCTTGAATAGCTCCGCAAGCGCGGACACCATCATCTCGGCGGTCGCCGGGTCATCCTTGGCGATGGCGAGGCCGAGCGGCGCAACGTCATAAAGCGTCGGCAGCACGACCAGCTGGCCCTTGCTGGTGACTTCGAAATAGCTGGATGCGGTGGCGTCGTCCATACGGGCGTCGACACGGTCGGACAGCACAGCCTGGACGATGTCGGTCGAGGAGTTGAAGACGGACTTCTTGATGTCTTCCTGGCCCTTGTCGGCGCAATCCTTGCTGAGCTTGTCGACAAGGAAGTCGGAGGCGCTGCCGGCGGAGACGCCGATGCGCTTGCCGCAGAGCGGCATGTCGCCGGTAAAGCTGTCCTTCTTTTCCGGCGAAGTCGAGGCGGCGATGCCGGCCTTAATGAACATCACGAAATCGACCTGCTTGAGGCGGTCGGGATTGGCGGAGAAGGTTTCCCAGGCGATTCTGAAACGGCCGGAGGCCAGGCCCGGGATCATCGACGGGAAGGGCGTGCGCTGGATATCGAGCTCCGCCTTCACAAGCTTGGCGACTTCGCCGGCGAGTTCGACGATGATGCCGGTCTGCTTGCCGTCGGCGTGGAGATATTCGAAGGGCGCGTAATCCAGCGTGTTGGCGACGGAAAGCTTGCCGCTGCTCGCCACGTCGGGTGAAGCCTTGATGTCAGCCGAAACAGCGTTGCCGCTCCAGACCGTCATCATGGCGGCGAGGCCGAGGCCTGCATAGGTCAGATAAGATTTCATGTCAGTCGTTCCTCTCTTCTTTGTTGTTACTCCCGCCGCCGGGTTCCGCTTTAAGCCTGGTCCCGCTGGCTTCCGGTCCAGACCCGCTGGACGGAAATTCTCGATTGCTTCACACCCCCGTCGTCGGCTTTGGCCGCGTTCCGTCAATGAAGCGTTCGTAGCGAAAGGCTGTGGGGTCAACGAGCGGCGCATCGCCGGTGACCAGATCGGCGGCGAGCTTGCCCGCGCCGGGTCCGATGCCGAAGCCATGGCCGGAAAATCCCGTCGCGATCACCAATCCCGGCAGCGACTGCACCTTGGAAATGACCGGGATCGCATCGGGTGTCGCATCGATCATGCCAGCCCAGCTTTGCTCGACTTTGGCGCCCCGAAAAATCGGGAAAGCTTTTTGCAGGTCTGAAAATGTCTGTGTCAGGCGATGGTTCAAGGGCGCGGGGTCGAGCGTGCGCATCCGTTCAAACTCTGTTTCCCCCTTGATGTCCACGGTCAGCGGAGAGGGTAAGCCCAGGCTGAAGCTTCCCCATTCCTGCCGCATCATTGGCACGAAATCTGCGAAATAGCGGAAGCTGTCGGCGCCGATATCATGGCGGTTTTGGCTGCCGTCGGCGATCGTATAGCCGCCGTCCAGTCGCTTGCGATAGGCGAAGTCCTTGCACCAGGCTGCGCCATCGGGGCCGCCCGAGACTGGGCTGGTGCGCAGCACCGAGGCGCGAACGCCGAGTTGCGGCAGTCTCACATTCAAACGACGCAGCAGTTTCGTCGACCAGACGCCGCCCGCGACAACTACCGTGTGACAGTCAATGCGCCCATGTTCGGTTAAGACTGCAGAGACCCGTCCATTGGTGGTCTCGATATCACGGACGGCGCAATTGGCCATAAGGACAGCGCCGTCAGCCGCCGCTGCTCGCGCAATCGCCGATGCTGCTTTTTGCGGCTCTGCGCGACCGTCGCTCGCTGTATAAAGCGCGGCATGCCAGTTTCTCGCCGCGCCGGGCAGAAGATCGGCGAGTTCAGCGCCCCGCACCAGCCTGGTGTCAAAGGCGAAATCGCCCGCGCGCGTCAGCCAATCGACATGATGTGCGACATCGTCTTCTTGGTCGCAGAGATAGAGAATGCCGGTCCGGCGAAAGCCGACATCGGCGCCAACCAGCATATTCATGTCGTCCCAGATCCGCATGGACTCGACGATCAGCGGCAATTCGCGCGGGTCGCGGCCCATGCGCCGCACCCAGCCCCAGTTGCGGCTCGATTGCTCGCCGACGAAATCGCCCTTTTCGGAGACGACCACGAAGAGACCGCGGCGCGCCAAGAAAAGCGCCGTGCTCAGCCCGATAATGCCGCCGCCCACGATGACCACATCGGCCTTCGCTGGCGGCGTCTCGGCAGACGTGACAGGATCGACCTGTGGTCCCAAACGAGCCTCCTGGCGGGTTCAGATCTTGGCGGCGGCGGCTTCCGCTGCCTGCTTCTTGCGATAGTGATAGTTCTTGTCGATCCGCTCCATCAGGTAATCGCCATACTGAACCGGCGGATATTTGGGCTCGGCGCCAGCGGGCACGCAGACATCCAGCGCTTCGATCATCTCGTTCATGGCTGGATCGAAGAAGAAGGGCTGCGAATAGCGTTCGCGACCGGTGCGATTGATGACGCGATGCGGGGTCGACACGAAGACGTCGTTGGACCAGCGGGCGAGGATGTCGCCGACATTCATCACGAAGGAATCCGGGATTGGCGGAGCCGGGACCCATTCGCCGGCCTTGTTCTTGACTTCGAGGCCGCCGACATCGTCCTGGGCGAGCAGCGTGATGAAGCCGTAATCGGTATGCGGCGCAGAGCCGAACAGGCCTTCTTCCTGCGGTTGGGTGGGATAATGCAGCAGGCGCAGGAACGTGGTCGGATCTTCGAAATAGCGGTCGAGATTGTCGGCGGGTAGGCCGAGCGAGAGCGCGATCGCCCGCACCATCTTGCGCGCCAGCGTGCTCATCTCTTCCACATAGTGCTCGATCGTGGCGCGGAATCCAGCGAGCTGCGCCTCATCCGGCCACTGGTTCGGGCCTTGCAGCGGCTCGCCTGCAATAGCGCGCGGATCGTTTTCGTCGACTTCATGCATGAAGAAGATCGATTCGCTCTGGTTCGGCTTGCTGACAGTGGCGACCGAGGAGGTGACGATGGTGGAGCCGGCGAACGGCAGGAAGCCGCGAAAATTCTTGTCGATCTTGAGCTTCAGCTTTTCCTCGTCCGGCAGAGCGAAGAAACGCTTGCTGGCTTCGCGGACCGCCTCGACATCGGCGCGGGGAATGGGGTGGCCAACGACATAAAGGAAGCCGATGGTCTCGAGATAGCTGCGCAGCGTTGCCGCCGTGGCGCGAATGGCCGCCTCGTCATCGCCGTAGAGCGAAGAGACGTCTAGAATCGGAATCTCGGAAAAGTCGCCGCGGTCGATCGAGGTCATCGCCAAACTCCTGTCTTGAACATACGATACAGTACTGTATTTCTACACATAGAAATGATATCGGCAATAGGCATTCGTCAATCATGGGAAAATCAAAACAATGACCCCACGCAAGATCATTATCGACACCGATCCGGGGCAGGACGACGCCTTTGCGATTCTGTTCGCGCTCGGCTCGCCAAAGGAATTGGAGGTCGTCGGGATCACCACGGTCGGGGGCAACGTTCCTCTCAGGCTTACCGCGATCAATGCGCTGAAAGTGGTGGAATTGGCGCGCCGGCCTGATGTTCCGGTATTCGCCGGCTGCCCGGCTCCCATGGTCAAGCCGTTGATGACGGCGGAATATGTGCATGGCGAAACGGGCCTCGACGGCGCTGATCTGCCGGAACCGGTGACGCCGCTGCAGGCCGAGCACGGCGTCAACTGGATGGTGCGCACCATCATGGAGGCGGAGGTCGGCGAGATCACCGTCTGCACGCTCGGACCGATGACCAATCTCGCCATGGCGATGACAATGGAGCCGCGGATTATTCCGCGCATCCGTGAAGTCGTGTTGATGGGCGGCGGCTTCTTCGAGGGCGGCAACGCCACGCCTGCTGCCGAGTTCAACATCTATGTCGATCCGCACGCGGCCCATAAAGTGTTCGCCTCGGGCGTGCCGGTCACCATGGCCGGGATCGATTGCACCTACACCGCGCAGATGACCCCGGAATGGCTCGCCAGGCTCCGGGCGACCGGCAGCCGCGCGGCGATCGAGGCGGCCAATCTCGCCGACTTCTTCCGCATCTACGGCTCGCACAAATTCCCGACCGAAGCGCGGCCGATTCACGACGCCTGCGTCACCGGCTATCTGCTGGCGCCCGAGATTTTCGAGCAGCGCGAGTGCCATGTGACGGTGGAGATTTCGTCGCCGGTGACGATCGGCATGACAGTGGTCGACTGGTGGCATGTCACTGGGCAGGAGAGAAACTGCAACGTGCTGCGCAGGATCGATCCCGATCCCTTCTTCGCACTTATGTTGGAGCGGATCAGCGCGCTCCCTTGATTCAGCGCCCGCTGGTTGCTAACGGCAGGATGAGACATCCGGGCCGGCCGGCGATGTCGCCGGCCATTTCCGGTCTTGAAAGCGAAGAGCCTTTGGCAAAAGCGAAACAGTTATCCGCAGCTCCCGACGCCGAGGATACAGGCAAAGTCGCCCGCAGGACGCTGACGCGCGAGGGTTGGGTGGCGGCGGCCCGCAAGGTTCTGGAGAAGCGCGGCATCGCCGAGGTGAAGATCGACCGGCTGGCGCGACAGTTCAAGGTGACGCGCGGCAGTTTCTATTTCCATTTTTCGAGCCTGAGCGATCTGCACGACGAATTGCTCTCGGAATGGCGGCGATCCAATTGCGCGCCTTTCCAGGCAATGGTGGAACGGGAGGTTACCGACGGCGTGCAGTTCTTCAGCGACATCGTGCATACCTGGGTCGACGAAAAACCCTTCAGCCCGAAACTCGATCTCGCCATCCGCGACTGGGCGCGGACATCCAAGAAGATTGCCGGGGAAGTGGATGCGATCGACGAACTGCGCATCCAGCTTCTGGTGCGTTCTTTCCTCAAGATCGGCTATTCCGACAAGGAAAGCATTGTCCGGGCGCGCATCACCTATTTCCACCAGATCGGCCAATACGCGCTGTCGTTCAAGGAAGATCCGGACATCCGAAAGAGCTACCAGCCCCTGTTCGGCGATGTGCTGCTGGGACCGCTCGCCAAGAGCCCGTGATCCTGCCGGGCGATGCGCCTCTCCGGCTGTCGCGTCAATGACGCGATAAAGGCTGCCGATTTTGTTGAACGATTAGGCTCTCGCCGCAATTGCGGTTATGCTCTCCCTGAGGATCACGGGAGGCGGCCTGTTTCTGGCCGGTGATTTCATGGGTTTTTCGGAGCACGTCAAGGAAATCGAGCGCGTCGGGCAGGGCAGCAATACGGGGAGGGACGCGCTGGTCGTCGAATCCTGGCGTCGATGCCTGGACACGTATCAGCTTGATCCGGCCAAAGCGCGCGAGGCGGTGATCGTTTCTGAAACGCGGCTGCGCGAACATCGCCAGCAGGCCGAGGATCTGGTGCATATTGCCCGCTCCGGTCTCGAGCGGCTCTATCGACAGGTCGCCGAGCAGAATTATGTGCTGCTCCTTTCCGATCGTCAGGGTGTGACTGTCGAATTTCTCGGCGACGCCTCCTTCAACAACAATCTGCGTAAGGCTGGGCTTTATCTTGGTTCGGAATGGTCGGAGCCGCGCGCCGGCACCTGCGCGGTCGGCGCCTGCATCGCCACCGGCGAAGCGCTGACGATCCATCAGACCGATCATTTCGACATCACCCATACGCCGCTCTCCTGCACCGCCGCCCCGATCTATGATACGCAAGGCGCGTTGACGGCGGTGCTCGACATTTCTCTCCTCAGTTCGCCCATTCTGAAGGCGAGCCAGAACATGGCGCGCCATCTCGTGTCCTCCACCGTGCGGCGGATCGAACTCGCCAATCTCATGGCCAATAGCCGCCATGACCTGGTTCTGCGTTTCGCTGCAGCGCCCGAGTTTCTGGATGTCGATCCGGAAGCGGCTGTGTCGGTGGATGGCGTCGGGCACATCACCGGGATGACCCATGGCGGCGCGCGGCTTCTCGCCCGGTCGCGCGGGCTGGATTGGCGCAGCCCCGAGTTGATGATCGGCCAGCCCGTCGCCGACTTCTTCGAAGCAGGCCTTGATGAGCTTGCCTCGCTGACGCGCGCCAGCCTGCCGCAGGATCGCCGGATCGCCTTGCGCGACGGCGGCCTCCTCTATGCCCATGCGATCGAACCGCAGAGCCGTGTCGCCGGCGCGCCGGTCGCCAGGCTCGCGCGGCCGGCGCCCGCGATCTCCCGATTGGGCGGGACTTCGCCACTGATCGACGGTCTCAGGCGCAAGGTCGCAAAGCTCGCGCCAAGCCGCTTGCCGATCCTGCTGCAGGGGCAGACGGGAACCGGCAAGGAATTCCTGGCGCGGATCATTCACGAGGCGAGTGGCGTTGCCGGCCGCTTCGTCGCGGTCAATTGCGCGGCGATCCCCGAACAACTGATCGAGAGCGAATTGTTTGGCCACGCACCCGGCGCCTTTACCGGTGCGCTCGCCAAGGGGCGCAAAGGGCTCGTCGAGGAGGCCGAGGGCGGCACGCTGTTTCTCGACGAGATCGGCGACATGCCCTTTGCGGCGCAAAGCCGCTTGCTGCGCGTGCTTGCGGAGGGCGAAGTCCTGCCTGTCGGCGGATCTGCGCCGCGCAAGGTGGATTTCCGTGTCGTCTCGGCGTCACATCGCTTGCTGGCCGATATGGTGGCGGCCGGAAAATTTCGCGAGGATCTCTATTACCGGCTGAACGCCGCAGTGCTGTCGCTGCCGCCTTTGGCGGCGCGCGAGGATTTTGTCTGGTTGTTGGACAGACTTCTCGAAAAGCACGGAGCCATAGGCCGCCCTTTGCGTCTTTCCGGCGCGGCCAGAATGCTGATCCTCAACTATTCCTGGCCCGGCAATATCCGTGAACTCGACAACGCCATCGCCTTTGCCGCCGCGCTTTGCGAGGGCGGACTGATCGAGGTCGCCGACCTTCCGGATCATCTCACGCATATAGGCGGTTTGGCCGATCAGGAGACGGCTGAAGCGGATGTCCGCGCCATCCTGGCCGCCTGCAAGGGCAATGTGTCCGAAGCCGCCCGGCGGCTTGGCATCGACCGCACCACGCTGCATCGGCGCATGAAGCGGCTCGGCATAGACCGGACGCATTGAGGGCGCTGTTGTGGCGCGCGCCACACTTGTTGCGCCACAGTTGTGGCGCAAGATGTGGTAATCGACCGAGAAAATGCCGTGAATTCAAATAATTGAACCACACGCTGCCGCTGGCACGGGGGTTGCAGCTCACTTTACGTCAAAAAGACCAAAGGGAGAAAACATGCGCGCGCTCAGATTTCACGCCGCCAAGGATTTGCGGCTCGAAGACATTGCCGAACCCAAGCAGCCGGGGCCGGGGCAGGTCCTGGTCCGCAATCGCTTCGTCGGCATTTGCGGCACCGACCTTCACGAATATAGCTACGGCCCGATCTTCATCCCCACCGAGCCGCATCCCTTTACCGGCGCACATGGTCCGCAGGTTCTCGGTCATGAATTCGGCGGCGTGATCGAGGCTATCGGGGCAGGGGTGACGTCCGTTGCTGTCGGCGACCGGGTGTCGATCCAGCCGCTGGTCATGCCGAGATCCGGCGACTATTTTGCCGATCGCGGCCTGTTTCATCTGAGCCCCGAACTGGCATTGGTCGGGCTGAGCTGGGATGGCGGCGGCATGGCCGAAGCGGCGGTTGTCAACGAATACAATGTCCAGAAAATTCCCGATGACATGACCGATGAAGAGGCTGCTCTTGTCGAGCCCACGGCGGTCGCGGTCTATGCCTGCGATCGCGGCGGCGTGACCGCCGGCAGTAGCGTGCTGGTCACCGGAGCCGGTCCCATCGGAATGCTGACATTGCTCGCCGCCCGCGCCGCCGGCGCCGCGCAGCTCTTCGTGTCCGATCTCAATGATGCGAGGCTTGAGCTGGCGAAAGGCGTGCTGCCCGATATCATCACCATCAACCCGAAGCGCGACAAGGTCGGCGATGTCGTTCGCTCGCTGACGGAAGGCCATGTCGGCTGCGACGTCGCCATCGAATGCGTGGGCAACGAACATGCGTTGAAGGCCTGCGTCGACGCCGTTCGCAAACAGGGTGTTGTGGTGCAGACTGGCCTGCATCCGCATGAAAACCCGCTCGACTGGTTCCAGGTCACCTTTCGCGATCTCGAGATCAAGGGCTCCTGGGCCTACCCGACCCATTACTGGCCGAGGGTGATCCGGCTGATCGCATCAGGCCTGCTGCCGGCGACCAAGATCGTCACCAAGCGCATCACCCTCGACACAGCCGTCAAGGAAGGATTCGACGTCCTGCTCGATCCCGCCGGCGCGCATCTGAAGATCCTGATCGATCTTTCGAAATGAACTTTTCAGCCTCGGTTTCCGGGAGAGGAGCCCGGACGCCAAGGCGCTGAAGTCGAATGGAGCGCTGCAACCGGCGCTTCCTCACGAACCACCAAGCATCCATGGAGGAGATGACCATGCTTGATATCAGCCCGGGAACCAAGATCGACTCGGTTCTTTCAAAACTCGGCCAAGCCCTCGAAAGCGGCGACATCGACGCTGCCGTCAACCTGTTTCAGACCGATTGCTACTGGCGCGATCTGGTGACCTTCACCTGGAACCTCAAGACCGTAGAAGGCCATGAGCAGATCCGCGACATGCTCGCCACCCAGTTGGCCGCGACGAAGCCGTCAAATTTCGTGCAGGATTCCAAGGAGGCCGCCTCTGAGGCCGGCGGCGTCACGGACGGCTGGTTCGAATTCGAAACAGGCGTTGCGCGTGGTTATGGCCACATCCGCCTCAAGGATGGGCTGATCTGGACGCTGCTGACCACCATGACCGAACTCAAGGGCCATGAGGAGCCGAAAGGCTTCCAACGTCCGATGGGCGCCGAGCATGGTCATGACCGCAATCGCAAGACCTGGAAGGAAAACCGCGAGACCGAAGCTGCCGAACTCGGCTATTCCACCCAGCCCTATGTCGTCATCATCGGCGGCGGCCAGGGCGGCATCGCGCTTGGCGCGCGGCTGCGCCAGCTCGGCGTGCCGACCATCATCATCGAGAAGAATGAGCGGCCCGGCGATAGCTGGCGCAAGCGTTACAAGTCGCTCTGCCTGCATGACCCGGTTTGGTACGATCACCTGCCTTACATTCCCTTCCCGGAAAACTGGCCAGTTTTCACGCCCAAGGACAAAGTGGGCGACTGGCTGGAAATGTACACCAAGGTCATGGAGTTGAATTACTGGGGCTCCACCACTTGCAAATCCGCTCAATATGACGAAGCGACCGGCGAATGGACCGTGATCGTCGATCGCGCCGGCCAGGAGGTGGTGCTGAAGCCGAAGCAGCTGGTGCTAGCGACCGGCATGTCCGGCAAGGCCAATGTGCCGACATTTCCCGGACAGGACGTGTTCAAGGGCGAACAGCAGCATTCCTCGCAGCATCCGGGTCCGGACGCCTATGCCGGCAAGAAGGTGGTGGTGATCGGCTCCAATAATTCCGCCCATGATATCTGCGCCGCACTCTGGGAAGCCGGCGCCGATGTCACCATGCTGCAGCGTTCGTCCACCCATATCGTCAAATCGGATTCACTGATGGAGATTGGCCTTGGCGATCTCTATTCCGAGCGGGCGGTGCAGGGCGGCATGACCACGCGCAAGGCCGACCTCATCTTTGCCTCGCTTCCCTACCGGATCCTGCATGAATTCCAGATCCCGATTTACGACAAGATCCGTGAACAGGACGCCGATTTCTACGCGGCGCTCGAAAAGGCCGGCTTCATGCTGGATTTCGGCGACGACGAGTCCGGCCTGTTCATGAAATATCTGCGTCGTGGTTCAGGCTACTACATCGACGTCGGCGCCTGCGACCTGGTCATCGACGGCTCGATCAAGCTGAAATCCGGCGTGGATGTCTCGCATCTCACTCAAAACGCCGTGGTGCTGAAGGACGGAACGGAACTGCCAGCCGATCTCGTGGTCTACGCCACCGGTTATGGCTCCATGAATGGCTGGGCGGCCGATCTCATCTCGCGCGAGGTCGCCGACAAGGTCGGCAAATGCTGGGGTCTCGGCTCCAACACCACCAAGGACCCCGGTCCCTGGGAGGGAGAACAGCGCAATATGTGGAAACCGACGCAGCAGCCTGCTCTCTGGTTCCATGGCGGCAACCTTCACCAGTCGCGGCATTACTCGCAATATCTGTCGCTACAGCTCAAGGCCCGCCAGGTCGGCATGGATACGCCTGTTTACGGCATGACCAAGCCGCATCACCTGTCTTGATGATGGGCGGGCGCCGGTTTCGCCGGCGCCCGCTGATTGATCTCACCACTCCGCCACGCTGCCGTCGGCATGTCGCCAGACCGGGTTGCGCCACCGATGGCCCTCCTTGGCGCGTTCGATCACATAGGCCTCGTCCACCTCGACGCCGAGGCCCGGACCCTGCGGGATCGACACGAAGCCGTCCTCGTAGTGGAACACCTCCTTGTTGGAGATGTAATCGAGGATGTCGTTGCCGGT
>NZ_JARXVM010000026.1 GCF_029892285.1 Rhizobium sp. SG_E_25_P2 | reverse complement strand
CAACATGACTGGGATGAATGGCGGCTTGAGATGAAAGCGAACACAGGCTATCTGGCGCCAACCGCAAGCGGCATCACCGCGAACAACAGGCGCATACCCGTATGATCCCGAATTTCCTTGTTACCCATTCCGGCGGTTTCCATGCCGACGAACTGCTGTCCAGCGTGATCCTGACCCAGCTTTTCCCGCAGGCTCGTCTGATCCGCAGCAGAGCGCCGGAATGGATCACACCCGGTGCAGACCGGATCATCTACGACGTGGGCGGCGTCTATGACGCTGCCGCGCAGATCTTCGATCACCATCAGCGCGGCGCTCCGCTGCGCGAGGATGGCCAACCATACA
Organism: Rhizobium sp. SG_E_25_P2; assembly: GCF_029892285.1. Taxonomy (GTDB): domain Bacteria; phylum Pseudomonadota; class Alphaproteobacteria; order Rhizobiales; family Rhizobiaceae; genus Rhizobium_E. The sequence goes on along the minus strand of NZ_JARXVM010000026.1, from coordinate 58,907 downwards.
GTTCGTTCGGATTGATCTGGAAGCATTTTGGCCGCGACTATCTTGCCGCTTCAAACCTTCCTGAAGCGCATATCGACGTCCTGCACGCCTCTTTCGATGCCAGCTTTGTGTTGCCGATCGATCTTATGGACAATGGCGCGCTCAGCCCCTCCATCGCAGGGCCGCTGGCAGGGCTGACGTTACCGGTTCTGCTGGAAACCTTGAAACCCGTTTTCGACGAGGTGGGCCCGGATGCCGAAGATCGCGCATTCCAAAACGCCCTCGCCATTGCGCGTCGTTTCGTTGAGGCAAGGATAGCCCAAAGCGCCGCAAAATTACGGGCCGAGGCGCTGGTGAAAAAGGCTATCGAGGATGCGGGCGAAGGCCGTATTCTCGAACTCCCGATGGGCATGCCCTTCCGTTCCGCCGTCGTGAAGGCGGGAGCCGAACATCTGCTGTTTGTTGTCCACCCCCGCGACAAGGATTGGTGCCTGACCGGCATCCGACGCGCGGACGAGGGATTTGAGCTGCGCGCAAATCTGCCTGCAGCTTGGGCTGGACTGACCAATCGCGATCTGGAGGCCGCCTGCGGCGTAGACGGTGCGAGTTTTTGCCATAATGGCCGCTTCATCGCCGCCGCTGCGACGCGCGAGGCGGCACTCGCCATGGCGGAACTGGCCGTGCGTGAGGCTATGTCAGTTGGTTTAGGTCAAGTGGCCACGGCTGGGTGATCTTCGACATTGAAGAAGAGGCGAACGGGTCTGCCAACACAATGGCGGCCAGCATCCTCACAGGCGCCGCATGAGATGCAGGAAACCCGAAAGATGACATACATCTCTCGGGTTCCGAATAGCGTCGAAAAGTGAGCCAGGATCAGCCGGCCTTGCGAAGCATCTGTCCACGCGCCACGGCTGCCGCCGTCAGCTGCGCATCAAGCTCGCCGGCGCGGATCGCTTCCACGAGCGTATCGATCACGCTGGGCAGCGCATCGAGTTCACCGACCTCAACCGCGTTCTTGTCCTTGGCGAATTCGATCGCCTTGCCAGCGTAGCGCAGGCCGAAGAAAACCTTGCCCGACCCATCCGCGAACCAGGCCGGGCGAACACGCTTCAGCGTCTCGACCTCGACGCGCTGGCCCTCGGCATTCTTGCGGCGAACCATATGCGTCGGCGCGAAATGCCGACCCGCGATTTTCGCTTCGGCCATCTGACGCTGTTCGGCAAGCGCGGCAATCATCTTTTCCCGCGCCCGTACAACCGGATCGGCAGAAGCGCGAACGGGAGCCGCCGACGTCAACTTGAGAGCCTTGAGATGAGACATGCTGTGATCCTTTCCCGGTATCATTGCGATGTCGTCCCATTTATAGCCGTTTGGAAAAAGAGCGACTGAAATCTAGCCAGATTGATATGCTCGCCCTGATTGCCTGAGCATCATTCGTTCGCCGGTCCAGGAAGCGACAGCTATGCGCCTTCATTTCGGTCGTTCGCAAATGCCTCGACCGCTTCCGAAAACTGCCACTATCTCGTAGTGGTGAACTTCAAAAAATCTGGCAGACAATGCTGCTACCATAACGGAGAGAACACAGCGGACGCATGCAGTCGAGGCCGCGCATTGCCAAGCAGGTACCGATTAACTCTGGCCGGGAAACCAGTGTTCTGCAAAAGACAACGGCCAGCCTGTGTTCTTCAGAATGGCCAAATTGACAATCAAGTCCAGTTCATCCGGCGAGTGGACGGTTGCCAAGGGCGCCAAAGCTTCCGCAGCAAGTTCGTTGAGACGGTCAACTTCTGAGACAAAACTGATCAGTTTTCCTACGGGGTCAAAAATCCTTTCATAGTAGTGCTTCTGGTCCAGCATCAGCCTTTCGTTGAGAGTCGATATAAGACCGTCAACATCGGCCGCCCCAGCACTGCGCAGCCGCGCGCCATAGATGAAGAGGAGGTGCGACTTGAAACAATGATTGCGAACTTGTATCGCCTGTATGCGATCGAAATCCTGAGCCAATTTGATTGTGGCGGGCGTCTCGCGCAGCAGAATGTGCTCTAGATGCCAGTCGACATAGGTGAGCATCTTAAGATGATATGAGCCGATGTAGAGCGCTCGAATAGCCGATACGATCTCCTCCGCAGATCCATCAAGTGACAGCAGCGCAAATTCGGCAGCCAAGAAATCGCAAAACAGCTCGCTAGCGGTCTCGCTATTATCGAGTGCTCGCAGGTAGCTGCGGCGTTCCATCTGGCCGTGCTGACTAGAATGAAACTCCGCCAATTCTGCAAGAAATGTCTCCAAGTCTTTGTCGTGGTATGCAGCGGGACTACCTTTCCTGAAGTCCTCGGTCATTGTTTCCAAGGTAGTCGAGGTGAACCTGTCGCGTCGATTTTCTATGGTGTCAGAAACGAGCGAGGTGAACACACCAACGAGATCATTGCTTGAATTCTGAAGCTCGTGTCCGAGTTCATGAAAGATGGCAAATCGTTCCTGCGTGATTGTATAGGCACCGCGTGAAGGGTTGGGCTCTCCCGAGCCGCGGGTCGCCTGCCGCTCATAGTGAAAGAAATTGGCAAAATGTACACCAAGCTTTGGGCAACCGTATTCTAGAGTCCGCTCTGCTATGTATTTGTGGAAATACACAATCGCCGGTTTCTCGCCCTCTGTTTCAAACAAAATACGATTTAGGGTACTGAATGTCTGCCCAAGATACTGATCGTAGACCAGCCAAGTTTCGTCTCCGACGATTATGCGCTCAGCACGACGCGACGGCGAATACACGACGCGAAATCCGGCCTTCAGGTGGAAATGGGAGACAAACATATCGAACACGGTGCCTTTGAGCGCCGCATAAAACGGCTCAGCGACCCGCTCTTCACAGTTGAGCTTGGTTTGCCGGATATATCGATCAATGAGCCCCGTGTGTGTCATTTCAACTGCTGAGACTCCAAAATCTTCTTCAAGGTCTCTTCGCTGACGCCTTGGATCGTGACTCCCTTGTAGATCACTCTGACATGCCTTTTCGCTGCCTCGCGCGTCTTCAGAAGGCCGACTATCTGCACAATGAGGATAGGCGTAAGTGTGAGCAGCACCGTTGAGAGTGTCGCCCCGTCGAGCCCTTCGCGCTTGGTCGTCAACGTATTCCCATCGGCCGCCACCTGTTGCAGCGCCAATACCAGCTCCACATCATCCGTTTCGATTGCAATTTCGGCACTGGACTCCTTGAGCACTTTCCTCTCCCTCATCACTGCAGAATAATCACGCGATGTTGAAGAGATAAAAGGCCTCATTTCAACAGCGTAACGTCGATCATGTCTCCAATTAGCAGCATTCACAAGTTAAATACTCAGCCTATCGCCGGGCTCGATAAGGCGTGGCTCACCATAGCAGTTTCGAACCGGTAGCTTGCTCCTGCGTTGAGCTTTGGCCCAGTTGAACGATGAAGCAGGGCTGTAGCTTGACCGGAAAAATTTTGCTCGATGAGAAATTTGTTGAAGAGCAGCTTACCGCCCAACGCTCTCTAAAACCGGACAGTCCACTCGCGGCGCCAAATCGGCCTCAACCGCCGATGCTTCAACGTGACGAAAGTCACGGCGAGATCGATCCCTATTGCGACATGGATTTCCCGGCCCTCAATTCGGCCAACCATTTCTCGAGTTGGCGAATCTCGTCGAATGTCGCACTATCCAGCAGGACAGGCTCCTTCCGTAGCTCCTCCTCGCCGGGCCGCAGATAATCCCGGATCTGCTCGGTATTCACCTGCGCATAATGCTTATCGATCATCGCGATCGATGTCCGGGTGTTTCGGGCGATATGGTGGACTGACACATTCTGCGCCAACATCATCGAAATGTAATAATGCCGAAGGGAATAGGCCGTCCGTTTTGCACCCCTGTTGTCGCGCTCCAAACCGGCCGACTTCAGCAGAGAATTCAGCCCACGCGAGAACGACAGGATTGCCTTGCCCTTGGCATCGGCAAAGACTGGATCTTCATCCTGGGGTTCGCGTCCAACTTCACCTTCAAAAACAATCCAGAGCATGTGAAGCGCTTGGATCGCGCCATGCAACGGCACGGCATTCCCATGCTTGCCCTTGCCGTGAACCTGAAGGCGGGCGTCTTGTTGATATTGCGGCAACTTTCGTGTTTCCCGGTATCGCAGGATGTCACGCCAGATGAGGTTTTTCGCTTCAGTCGGACGCAGGCCGGTATTGGCCATGAGTTCGACATAGGCATGAAGACGGATGCGGTCAGAGCGGACACGGTCAGTCAGGGTGCTTTGTGACCAGATACGCCCATCCTTCGCCTTGACCAGCTTGACCGATTGCTGCGGCTCGCTGATCCGTTCAAGGCTCTTTTGCAGAAGCTTTTCATATTCCTCAGGCGAAAACCCTGGGCGGCGTGTGTCGGGCTTTTTCCGCGTTTTGACGGCGGGAACCACGATTGGCTTGCAATAGCCCCATTTTGCCGCGCGATCGAATATCTCGCGGATAATGACCATCTCGCCTTTCATCGTCGAGAGAGCCGCGACTTTGCGGGGCGCGGGCCGAACGAAAACACGTCCATCCTCTCGTTCGACGCGGATTTTCTGAATTTCGATGCCAGGGCCTGTCGTCCAATACGTCTTGCGCCATTCGATATAGCGCTCGATATCAGCAGTCGTGATCGTCTCGATGCCGCGCTCGCCGAAATATCCAACCGGAAAACGGCGAATGATCGGCGGCCAATAAATCGGATGGTACTTGCTGCGCTCGTCGCGCTCGGCTTCGGCAATGATCTTTTCGATGAACTCTTCGGCAACCGATGAGAAGGCATGGCTATCCAGCGACAGCCCCTGCTTCGCGCGAAAGCTTTGCTCGTGCCAGATCTCATAGGCCCGCTGCAATGCTTCTTGCTCATCGGCTGTGCCGAGCGTCTTTTTGTATTGCTTGCCGCCGAGCGAATATCGCATCGACCAGTTTTGCGTTCCCTCCCGCTGGAAAAGAGTGAACGGCGTTTTCCTCGTCGGGTTCGGATCATGCAGCATAACGTGGGGCATCCTTCGAGTTGCTATGGTCCGCAACTGCGCTGGAACTGCGCTAGATGCGCATCCCAGCCCTCACACGCTACACTGAAAACATTGAGAAATTCCCAAGCGCAAACGCGACTGGGCTAGGACTGAGCTAGCTTATTTTCTGCGCTAGAGAAAACAAGAAAAGACTGATATGTCAATGAAATCACTTAGTAGGCTGGCGCACCCGACAGGATTCGAACCTGTGACCTTTGGAATCGGAATCCAACACTCTATCCAGCTGAGCTACGGGTGCATGCCTTGCGGAGAATCTCCGCGTCCGATGGAACTCGTCTTAGCCCAGTCCCGCCCGGTCTTCAATGGTGAAAATGCGGATTGTCGGCATAGAATGGGCGTGGGGGAAGCCGGGGCCGGCGGGCGGCCCCGGGAGGATCGGGTCAGAGGAGCGCCTGTTCGGCGCGCTCCTTTTCGGTGATGAAGGCGAGGTCCAGCGCTTTTTGCAGGCTGGCGGCGTGGCGGAAGTCGGGTTCGCCGTTGACGCCCGTCTTCACCGCGTCCGCAAAGCGCTGATAGTTGGTGGGCGTCGCCTCGGGCTCGATGTCGATCCATTCGGCGGTTTCGGCATTGTCGCCATAGCAGGCCCGCATCTTGGTGCCGGTCAGCTTGTGGTCGATCTCGATGCCGCCCTTGTCGCCATAGATGCGCAGCTTGAGATCGTTGTAATGGCCGGCCGCCCAGCGGGTGGCGTGGATGACGCCCAGCGCGCCGTTGGAGAAATCCACCGACATGGTGAAGCTGTCATTGGCGTCGAGCACATAGTCGCCCATCTTGCCGCCTTCGGCCTTGTCGAAGGTTTTGAGCCGGCCGAAGATATGGGCGATGTCGAGACCGGAGCCGTAGGAGGCGAAATCGAGGATATGGATGCCGATATCGCCGAGCACGCCGTTGGAGCCATGCGCGGTGGAGAGCCGCCACAGCCACTGGCTTTCAGTGCGCCAGTCGCCCCAGGCTTTCGAGATCAGCCAACTCTGCAGATAAGAGGCTTCGACATGTTTGACGAAGCCGATCTCGCCTGATCGCACCATGGCCCGCGCCGTCTGCAGCGCCGCGACATTGCGGTAGCTGAGATTGACCATGTTGATGAGACCGGCCTTTTCGGCCGCCTCGGTCATCTCCATGGCGAGATCATAGTTTTCCGCCAGCGGTTTTTCGCAGAACTGGTGCTTGCCCGCCTTAATCAGCCGCATGGTGGTGGGGTGATGAGCGCGGTCGGGGGTGACATTGGCCACCGCGTCGAATTCGCCCCAGGCGATGGCGTCTTCGAGCGAGGTGAAGGTGTTGGCAATGCCATGAGTCAGCGCGAAAGCTTCCACGCGGGCGGCGTCCACATCCACCGCCGCCGTCACCTCGACGCCGTCGATCGCTTTGAAAGACATGGCGTGGTTCTTCGCCATGCCGCCGGTGCCGAGAATCAAAAGTCGCATTGAAACGATCCCCTGATCTCAGCGATAACCGGCTTCGCCGGCCTGGTGCAGAGTAGGCCCACGTTCCTCGACCGGCTCCAGCGTCTGGCCCACCGGCACGTTCGGCGCGTCATGGATGGCCTTGTAGGGCGTTGTCCGGGTTGGCTTCGCCCATTTCACCGCATTGCGGATCACCTGTTGCACTTCGGCCTGGTGATAGGTCGGATAGGTCTCGTGTCCCGGGCGGAAATAGAAGATGTTGCCCAGGCCGCGCCGCCAGGTCAGGCCGGAGCGGAACACTTCACCGCCCTGGAACCAGGACACGAACACGGTTTCGAGCGGCTCGGGCACCGAGAAGTGCTCGCCATACATTTCCTCGTTTTCGATGACGAAATGTTCGCCGATGCCCTCGGTGATCGGATGGCCGGGATTGACGTTCCAGACGCGCTCGCGCTCGCCGGCCTCGCGCCATTTCAGCGCGCAGGGCGTGCCCATCAGCCGCTTGAAAATCTTCGAGAAATGGCCTGAATGCAGCACGATCAGGCCCATGCCTTCCCAGACCCGATGCGCCACGCGCTCGACGATCTCGTCGGCCACCGCGCCATGGTCCTTGTGGCCCCACCAGACCAGCACGTCGGTCTCGTCGAGACGGGCCTGGCTGAGGCCGTGCTCGGGCTCCTGAAGGGTCGCGGTCGTCGCGGAAATCGCGGGATCGACGTTCAGCGCCTTGGCGATCGTGTTGTGCATGCCTTCGGGATAGATCGAGCGCACGACCTCATTGGTCTGCTCATGAATGTTTTCGCCCCAGACGATGGTGCGGACGGCCATGGTTTCCTCCATTGGAACGGCTGATCGGGAATGACGGCAGGAATTGAAACCGCTTTCAATTTTTCCTGACGTTACGCAGTCGCTTTCAGGCTTGCAAGGCCCCTCGCCTTCAAATTCCTGTCTCCGGCGCAAATTATTTTTGAAGGTCTGCTACGCCCCGGAAACAGGATTGATTTGCCGCATTGACGCCTCGCGCCATCAGGCTCAAAGAAGCCTCATGAGCGAAGAGACAATCACCCTTTACGAAGCCATCGGCGGCGATGCGACCATAAGAGCGCTGACCCGCAGGTTCTATGACCTCATGGACACGCTGCCTGAGGCGGCGCGCTGCCGGGCGATCCATGCGCCGGATCTCTCCCGCGCCGAAGAGAAGCTTTACGAATATCTGACCGGCTATCTCGGCGGCCCGCCGCTCTACACCGACAAATACGGCCATCCCCGCCTGCGCGCCCGGCATTTCGTCGCGCCGATCGGCCCGGCCGAACGCGACGAATGGATGCTGTGCTTCAAGCAGGCGATGGAGGACACCATCAGCCATCCCAAGCTGCGCGAGATCATCTGGGCGCCGATCGAACGGCTGGCCTTCCATATGCAGAACCGAGACGAGGCGGGAGGCCCGGCATGAAAGAGATCTATCCCCGCATCGTGCTGTTTTTGGCAGGCAGCCTCGGCGCGACCGGCGTGGCGCTGTCGGCCATGGCCGCCCATGGCGGCGATCCCCGGTTGATCGGCGCGGCCGCCACAGCCTGCATGGCGCAGGCGCCGGCGCTTCTCGGCCTCTATCTCGGCTATCAGCGCATCCGCACCGCCTTTGTCGCCAGCCTGCTCATCGGCCTGGGTTGCCTGTTGTTTGCGGGTGATCTCCTGTTTCGCACTAGGATGGGGCATGGCCTCTTCCCGATGTCGGCGCCCACAGGCGGGATGATGATGATCCTGGGCTGGATCGCGGTGGCGGCCGGCGCTTTCGCCCCCGCCCGCGGTCAGTAAGATCTTCAAAAAAAGTTTCGCGGCCTGTCGAATATCGCCATAGTCGCTCGTCTGGGGAGTGGAAGGCGTGGACCTTCCGGATCAGAGGAGAGAGACGATGCGCGTGATGGTGCTGGTGAAAGCCACCGAAGACAGCGAAAACGGCATTCTGCCGTCCGATGAATTGATGCAGGCCATGGGCAAGTTCAACGAAGAACTCATCCAGGCCGGGGTGATGTTGACCGGCGACGGGCTGAAGCCGTCGAAAGCAGGCAAACGCATCGCCTTCGACGGGGCGGACCGTCGGGTGATCGACGGCCCCTTCGCCGAAACCCGCGAACTGGTTGCCGGCTATTGGCTGTGGGAAGTCCGCGATCTCGATGAGGCGGTGGAATGGGTGAAACGTTGCCCGAACCCGATGTTGGGCCCGAGCGAGATCGAAATCCGCCCGCTCTATGAAATGGCGGATTTCGCTGAGGCTATGTCGGCAGAAACAGCAGCCCTGCATGACCGGCTGCAGGAGGCCTCTCAGAAAGGCTGATCCGTGCAGGACATCCCTCGCCTGATCGACACCGTGTTCCGCATCGAGCGTCCGCGATTGATCGCGACGCTCGCCCGGATGCTACGCGACGCGTCGCTTGCCGAGGACATCGCCCAGGATGCGATGACCCAGGCGCTGATCGACTGGCCAAAGCGCGGCCCGCCGGCCTCGCCGCAGGCCTGGCTCATGGCGACGGCCAAGCGCCGGGCGATCGATCATCTCCGCCATGTCAAAATGGCGGAGAAAAAACATCTGAAACTGGCAGGGGCCGAGGATGACGGCGGGGCGGCGATTGCGGCGTTGGAGGCTTCGATCGACGATGATGTCGGCGACGAGGTGTTGTCGCTGATCTTCACCGCCTGCCATCCGGCGCTCACCCCCGACGCCCGGGCGGCGCTGACGCTGAAACTGGTCTGTGGATTGACCAGTGCGGAAATCGCCCGCGCCTTTCTCGTCGCGGAACCGACCATGGCGCAACGCATCGTCAGGGCCAAGGCGGCGCTTTCCCGATCCGGCGCCGACTATGAGATCCCGCGCGGCGCGGAGCTCGAAAGGCGACTGGGCTCGGTGCTTGAGGTGGTCTATCTGATCTTCAACGAGGGCTATGCGCCGACCGGCGGCAATGCGGTGCTACGCGCCGATCTCGCCGGCGAGGCGCGAAGGCTCGGCCGCATGCTCGCCGCCCGTCTCCCGAACGACGTGGAGGCGCTGTCACTGTTGGCGCTGATGGATCTGCAAGCCTCGCGCTTCGCAGCACGCGTCGATGCAGACGGCAATCTGGTCGCTCTGCCCGAGCAGGATCGCAGTCGCTGGGATCGGCTCTTGATCCACCAGGGGCTGACGTCGCTCGAACGAGCCCAGGCTCTTGCGTCCAAGCCGGGCTTCTACCGGCTGCAGGCCGAGATCGCCGCCTGCCATGCCCGCGCGCGGCGTTGGGAAGACACGGACTGGCCGAAGATCGAAACGACCTATGCTGCGCTGTTGGCGTTCAATCCCTCGCCGGTCGTGGCGCTCAACCACGCCATCTCAGCCGGAATGGCGCGCGGGCCGGCCGTCGCGCTTGAACTCATCGACGGCATGGACGGCCTGAAAGACCTCGAAGCCTATGCCCCGCTGCATGCCGCGCGCGGCGACGCGCTGTTTCACCTGGAGCGCTGGCGCGAGGCCGAGCGCGCCTTCGAAATCGCCGGGCGGCTGGCAAGCAACAACCGCGAGCGCGATTTTCTCGCAGCGCGGCAGGCGCAATGCCGGAAACAGGCAGGGACGTCCTAAACCACCCGCCCAAAACGCAGGAGATTGCCATGCGGATCGCGCACGTAAAATTCCTGCATGCCCCAGGGTCGGATTTCGAGCGGCGACAGATCCGGCAAGGCGCGGGTCGAAAACTCGGCATGCAGCCGGTCTATACCGCCGCCACGCAAATAGACGGAACTGTTTTCCGGCAGGCGCGGGTCATCGGTAAGCCAGAAATGCAGCTCCATCCGCCGTCCGGCGAATACGCGCCGGACGATCAAATAGTCGTCCGCCTCATGGACGATCTCATCGAAGCCGAGCTTATCGCGGTAAAAACCGCGGCTTTCGGCAATCGACAGCGACGGCAGGACCGGCAGAACGTCGATGACGTCGGCGTCCTCGATTACCTCGGGCATCAGGCGCCCTCAACCACGCTGAAGCCTTCGAATTGTGGCGGACCGACATAGAGATCGCGGTGGCCGCCGGCGTTTTTATGCGCCTGGCGAAAATTCTCGGACTTGGTCCAACCGAGGAAATCCTCTTCGGACGCCCAGAGCGTATGCGACGAAAACAGCGTATAGCCATCCTCGGCAAAGCTCTTGCCGCGCAACAGGCGAAATTCGACGAAACCGGGAACGGCATCCAGGCTCGAATCGCGGTTTTTCCAGACGTCTTCGAATTCGCCTTCCTTGCCGAGGGCCACCTTGAAGCGGTTCATCGCGATAAAGCCGGACATGTCATCTCCCTGGATTGCATTTCTGACGGCCGGGAAACGGCACGACATTGTCGTTGCCATTTATGCAGGCCGCGCTCTCGGCGTGATGGTGCGCCGAATCTAGGTCGGCATCAAGCCGATCTGGCCGGGCGGCCAAAAGGTCGCGGCGACCACGCTCGAGCAGCAGGCTGAGCAGTTCCGGGGCGAAGCCGTCGCCGCGTTCGGCCGCCAGCTTGTGCAACCCGATCATCAAGAATGGATCTCTGTCATTCACCCCCGCGCCGTCCTTTCATGAATTTCCTGCAACGCGCGTTCGAAACTCGACTTGGAGCCGTTTCGAAGCGGCACGAAGGACGTGCCGGTCTTCTTGCAGCCGGTCTTCACGCGCAAGCAGGCGTCGTGGCTGATACAGTCGATCGGGCAGAAGACGCATTCGACCGACGGCAGCACGGTGTCGATGCGGGACACGGCCTCGCGCAGGCCGCCATCGTGATGAATAAGCTCGGCGCCGAAATTCTCGGCGATCTGGCGAAGATGGGCGACCTGGCAATCACGTCCGCCGACATAGAGAATGGAGCGGCCTTTCAGCCCGGTGTTGCTCTCGCCGCCGGCCTCAACGCGCTCGCGAGCCGACGCCTGACCGCCCTTCGCCTTGCCATTCTTCTTCGCCATGGATCCCTCTCGACATCGCGCGGCGACCGCCGCTTCGACGCAAGGGATACATAACATGAGTTTCAAAGTAAAGATTAAACATGATGATTTTTGTCATGTTAAATCCGATCCCGTTGTGGCTTGGCCAACATACAAAAAACCCCGGCCATTCACGGCCGGGGTCGCAGCGCTTGGGAGACACGCGGCAAAGGGATTAGTAAGGCAGGCCGATATAGTTTTCGGCAATGGACCGGCGCGCCGTTTCCGATGTGGCGATGTAATCGAGTTCCGCCTCCTGGATGCGCAGGTCGAACTCGCCCGAGGTCGGGAAGCGATGCAGAAGCGTGGTCATGAGCCAGGAGAACCGTTCCGCCTTCCAGATTCGCGCGAGCGCCCGGCCCGAATAGGCGTCGACGCCCGACATCGCGCCATCGGCGTAAAAGTCGCGCAGACCCTCGAACAGGTAATGCACGTCGGACGCCGCAAGATTGAGCCCCTTCGCGCCCGTCGGCGGCACGATATGGCCGGCGTCTCCGACCAGGAACATGCGGCCGAAACGCAAGGGTTCGGCAACATAGGAGCGAAGCGGCGCAATCGACTTCTCGATCGAGGGGCCCGTGATGACCTTGTCGGCCACATCCTCCGGCAAGCGCCGGCGCAATTCGTCCCAGAAGGCGTCGTCGGACCAGGCCTCGACCTTGTCGTCGAGCGGAACCTGGACGTAATAGCGACTACGGATCTTGGAGCGCTGCGAGCAGAGCGCGAAGCCGCGCGTGTGATTGGCATAGATCAGTTCGTCATGCGCCGGCGGCACATCGGCCAGTACGCCGAGCCAGCCGAACGGGTAGATCTTCTCGTAGTGCCGGAGTCCCTTGCCCTCGACGGCAGCGCGGGAAGCGCCGTGATACCCGTCGCAGCCCGCGATGAAATCGCAATCGAGGCGGTGTTCAACGCCATCGAGCTCAAAGGTCACATAGGGCTTGACCCCGTCGAAATCATGCGGCGTGACATTCTTGGCGTTGTAGATGGTCTTGCCGCCGCGCGCCTCGCGGTCGTCCATCAGGTCGCGGGTGAGTTCCGTCTGGCCATAGACCATGACGTTCCTGCCGGTTAGCGCCTTCAGGTCGATCCGGCACAACCGGCCTCCGAAGGAAAGCTCGAAACCGTCATGCACGAGGCCCTCGCGATGCATGCGGTCGCCAACGCCGGCCTGGTCGAGCAGCGCCGTCATGCCGCTTTCCAGAACGCCGGCGCGAATGCGGCCGAGAATGTAATCTCGATCCACCCGGTCGATCACCACGGTGTCGACGCCGATCTGGTCCAGCAGCGCGCTCAATAGAAGTCCGGACGGACCCGAGCCGATAATCGCAACCTGTGTGCGCATTTTTTCCTCCCATGCTGACAATTTTAGCGAATGACCGCCCTTCTCTCTTGCAAAATGATAAATGGGCGGTCACACTCTTTGAATGCAGTTTCCACGCATGGAATTGCACATTCCGAACATGAGCTTGGAGGAGAGGCTCGGGTCGGACGCCAGGAGGAGGCATGAAACAGACGGTACCCACATACGGCCTCTACGGTGAGGCGAGCGAAGCTTTGCCCGATTTCTGGATTCACGCCGAATCCATTACCGAGCGCAGCAGTCTCTACAAATGGGAAATCAAGGAACACAAACACGACTTTCTTTTTCAGATCTTGCACATTCGCGCCGGAACGGGCGATGCGCTGATCGGCAAGGCGCTGCATCGGTTGTCGGCTGGCTGTCTCGTCTTCGTGCCGGAAAAGGTGAGCCACGGCTTTCGTTTCTCGCAGGATGTCGACGGTCAGGTGCTGACGGCAATCACGCGGCGGCTGCCGGTGCAGGCGGGCCACGCATCGCGCGTGACGGCATTCCTGCGCGAACCGCGCGTGCTCAGGCTCGATCCGGAACATCCCGACGCCGCCTATCTGCTGGCAACGCTCGGGCGACTCGGCCAGGAGATCAACGCCAGTTTCGGACCGCGTTTCGGTCTGATTGAAGCCTATCTCGGCATCGTTCTGGCGCTCGCCTCGGACATGGTGATGGAAGCGGAAAGCCGCGACAGCGTGTCCGACCGCGACGGTCTCCGGATCTCCAGATTGAACGAATTGATCGCCGGTCATTTCCGTGAACATCTGCCGGTGGAGTTCTACGCCCGAGAACTCGGCATCTCCGTGACGCATCTCAACCGCATCACCAAAGCGCAGACCGGCAAGACCATGAACGATCTCCTGTCGGAGAAAATCATCTCGCAGGCCAAGCGCGACCTCGTGTTCACGGTGATGACCGCCCAGGAAATCGCCTATGGGCTGGGATTTGCCGACCCGGCCTACTTCACCCGCTTCTTTGCGCGGGAGACGGGAGAAACGCCGCGACAGTTCCGCGAACAGGAGCGCGCCCGCCAGCAGAACCACAGTCTCGCGGCGGAATGAACGCGCGCCGGCCGGACCTCCGGCCGGCGTCGCGACCTTCGCAGACGCGAAGAAAATCCGCCGCATCGCAAGATGATTCGGCTCAAAAATTACTATACATTTGCAATCAACTTTAAAACCGGACGGATGTCCGGCCAGCTAAGCGCTTGCGACCTAATATTTCTTGATCTTCGTCAAAGATAGACTGAAGAATTATTGCTCTGCAAAAATTTTACCGTTTGATAAAAATTTCGGCCTTTGCTAGCCTTTCCCCATAAACAACAAGGGGAATGCAACCATGGTCAATCTTGCGCCCGGCCTTCATAGCGGCCGGCTCGACCCAAAAAGCTATGAGGAAAACTTTTCCGATCTCCATCCGGCCTATAACAAGCACGAAGCGCTGGTCGCCTCCGACCGCTGCTATTTCTGCTACGACGCGCCCTGCATGACGGCCTGTCCCACCTCGATCGACATTCCGCTGTTCATCCGGCAGATCTCGACCGGCAACGCCATCGGCGCCGCGAAAACGATCTTCGACCAGAACATCATCGGCGGCATGTGCGCCCGCGTCTGTCCCACCGAAACGCTGTGCGAGCAGGCCTGCGTGCGCAACACCGCAGAAAGCAAGCCGGTGGAGATCGGCCGGCTCCAGCGTTACGCCACCGACGCGGCCATGGAGCAGGACAGGCAATTCTACACCCGCGCGCCCGCAACCGGCAAAACCATCGGCATCGTCGGCGCGGGCCCGGCGGGCCTTGCCTGCGCCCATCGCCTGGCGATGAAGGGACACGCGGTCACAATCTATGACGCCCGCCCCAAGGCCGGCGGCCTCAACGAATACGGCATCGCCGCCTATAAGGCGCCCGGCGATTTCGCCCAGCGCGAGGTCGACTATATCCTCGGCATCGGCGGCATCGACATTTTTGACGGCCAGATGCTGGGTCGCGATTTCACGCTTGAGGACCTCCGCCAGAAGCATGACGCCGTCTTCCTCGGCATGGGTCTGGGCGGCGTCAACGCGCTCAATGCTCCCGGCGACCATATCAACGGCGTCATCGACGCGGTCGAATTCATCGCCAATCTCCGCTCCGCCGACAGCAAGGCGGATGTGCCGGTCGGCCGCCGCGTGGTGGTCATCGGCGGCGGCATGACGGCCATCGACGCCGCCGTCCAGTCCAAGCTGCTTGGCGCCGAAGACGTGACGATCTGCTATCGCCGCGGCAAGGAGAACATGAACGCCTCGGAATTCGAGCAGGATCTCGCCGCCCAGAAGGGCGTGCTGATCCGCCACTGGCTGAAGCCCGCCGAAATCCACCACAAGGATGGCCATGTCTCGGGAATCGAGCTCGAATACACCCATATCGAGGACGGCCAGCTCAAGGGCAACGGTCACAAGCTGACCATCGCCTGCGATCAGGTGCTGACCGCGATCGGCCAGAAGCTGGATGTCGCGGGTGTGGAAACCATCCGACTCGACGGCGGCAAGATCGCCATCGATGAGCACTGTCGCACCTCCATCGCGGGCGTCTGGGCCGGCGGCGATTGCGCCGCAGGCGGCGACGACCTGACCGTATCGGCCGCCGCGATGGGTCGCGACGCCGCCGAATCCATTCACCAGTCGCTCAGCTGAGCGCGAGGAGAAGAGACATGGCTGATCTTCGCAATAATTTCGTTGGCATCAAATCCCCCAACCCCTTCTGGCTGGCGTCGGCGCCGCCGACCGACAAGGCCTACAATGTCGAGCGCGCCTTCAAGGCCGGCTGGGGCGGCGTGGTCTGGAAGACGCTGGGCTCGGAAGGCCCGCCCGTGGTCAATGTCAACGGCCCGCGCTATGGCGCGATCTGGGGCGCCGACCGGCGCCTGCTCGGCCTGAACAATATCGAGCTGATCACCGATCGTCCCCTGCAGGTCAATCTGCAGGAAATGAAGCAGGTGAAGATGAACTGGCCGGACCGGGCGCTGATCGCCTCGATCATGGTCCCTTGCGTCGAGGAAGAGTGGAAGGCCATCCTGCCGCTCGTCGAGGAGACGGGCGCAGATGGCATCGAGCTCAATTTCGGCTGTCCGCACGGCATGAGCGAGCGCGGCATGGGCGCCGCCGTCGGCCAGGTGCCGGAATATGTCGAGATGGTCGCGCGCTGGTGCAAGCAATATACCCGCATGCCCGTGATCACCAAGCTGACGCCGAATATCGCCGATATCCGCAAGCCCGCGCGCGCGGCGCATGCCGGCGGCACCGACGCCGTGTCGCTGATCAACACGATCAACTCGATCACCGGCGTCGATCTCGACACCTGCTCGCCCACGCCCTCGATCGACGGCAAGGGCACGCATGGCGGCTATTGCGGCCCGGCGGTGAAGCCGATCGCGCTCAACATGGTGGCGGAAATCGCCCGCGATCCCGCTACCCGCGGCCTGCCGATCTCCGGCATCGGCGGCGTGACCACCTGGCGCGACGCGGCCGAATTCATGATGCTCGGCGCCGGCAATGTGCAGGTCTGCACCGCCGCCATGACCTATGGCTTCAAGATCGTCGAGGAGATGATATCAGGCCTGTCGGACTGGATGGATTCCAAGGGCTACGCCACGCTCGAGGATTTCCGCGGCCGCGCGGTGCCCAATGTCACCGATTGGCAGTATCTCAATCTCAACTACATCGCCAAGGCCCAGATCGACCAGGATCTCTGCATCAAATGCGGCCGCTGCCACATCGCATGCGAGGACACGTCCCACCAGGCGATCACGGCGATGGTCAACGGCGTCAGGCATTTCGAGGTGATCGAGGACGAATGCGTCGCCTGCAATCTCTGCGTTGACGTCTGCCCGGTCGAGAACTGCATCACCATGGTCCCGCTGGCCGCCGGCCAGACCGACACGCGCACCGGCAAGACCGTGAGCAACGACTACGCCAACTGGACGACCCATCCAAACAATCCGATGGCGAAGCAAGCGGCGGAGTAAGACAGGCTTGGCCGGCGGGCGACCGCCGGCCATTTTACAAGGCGCGAGGGCTGCCGCGGCGCATTGGAGCCATGCCCAAATTCTGATATCATTGGTTTCGTACGCGGAGACGGCGCCAATGAAGACAAGTCAGAGCATCCGGATAATTCTTGACGATGAAACGCTGGACGTGGTTCGCGAGGCTGTGTCTTCCGGTGACTTCGCCAGCGAGAATGATGTCGTCGATGAAGCCGTTCGCCAATGGGCAGAACGCCGGGAAGAAGACGCCCGACATCTGCAGGACATCGTCTTGAGAATTCGCCAGTCACTGGATGACCCCAGGCCAAGCCTGACCCAGGAAGAAGCAGAGGCGGAAATGACCCGCTTCATGGCGGAGCAAGAGCGCAAGTTCTCCGATGCAGCGTCTTGACGTCGCCTATCGACCACAAGCGATCAATGATCTGAAAGCCATCCATTTTGCGATCGCTGAAGCCAGCCAGAGCAATGCTGTCGCCGACCGCTTCGTGAACCGCATCATGGCGCGATGTCGCAAGATCGGCGACGCTCCACATGGCGGGCGAAAGCGCGACGATCTCGTTGTCGGACTTCGAAGTGTGCCATTCGAGCGCTCCGCGATCATAACCTATACTGTCACTGAAGGTCGGGTGGAGATTTCGAACATTTTCTTCAGCCGACGCGATTATGAAGCGCTCTATCGCGCCCAATCGAAAGACGAACTTCTCTGACTGTTAGGGCGCAGGTACCGGCGCCGTGTCGGGCTTCACATCAAACTCGAGCTTCACCCGCCGGGTCAGATCGCGGGTCGCAGCGCTATAGTCCCCCGTCTTTACCCAGGCCGACAGCGCCAGCGTGACGGTCTCAGTGGAAAATTCCTTGATCGAGACGACCGGCGCGGGCGCGTCGAGAATGCGGTCATCGCGACGGGCGAGTTCGAGGAGACGATCCTCCGTGCGGGCGAGATCCTCGCTCGCCGGCACGGTGACGGCCACTTCGTAACGGCGGGTCGGCAGGCGGGAATAGTTCTTGACCGGCACATTCCACAGCGCCGAATTCGGCGCGAGTTGGAAAAGCCCATCCGAGGTGCGCAACTCTGTTGCAAACAGGCCGATTTCGGTGACGGTGCCTGCCACCTGCGGCGTCTCGATCGTTTCTCCGACCCGGAAAGGCCGAAGGATCAGGAGCATGATGCCGGCGGCGATGTTCTGCAGCGTGCCCTGCAGCGCCAGACCGATGGCGAGGCCGGCGGCGCCGAGCGTGGCGATGATTGATGTCGTCTGGACGCCAAACTGCCCGAGCGCCATGACCGCCACAAGGATGAGCACGGCATAGCGCACGACATTGGCGAGGAAATGGGCGAGCGTGACGTCGAAATGCCTGATACGGCTGAGGCCGTTCAATGTCCAGCGATGCAGCAGGCGCGACAGCATCCAGCCGACGAGAAACAGCAGGATCGCGCCGACCAGCGACAGCGAATAATGCACGGCCAGCCCTGTAAGCTGGGTGATGGCCGCGCGGCTGGCGACGAGGAAATCCGTTGTCTGAGGGTTCATAAAGCCGTCCTATCCAAAACAATGATCGGGAACGCGAACATTCCCGCGCAGGTTCCATCTTGTCTCCGCAGCCAGGGGTGCTAGGCTTGTCTCATGAGCAAGACCGCCGCCCTGGAATCCGACCTTCAAGAGTTTCTCGATGCGCTCCGGGAGAGCCTTCTGGCCGCCCTGCCCGATGCGGGCCCGCCACGGGCAGGCTTTGAGCGCCTTGATAGAAATATGCTCGATCGCGCGCTGATCTCCGATCGACCGCCCCAATCGGCGCCAGCCTGCCGGCATCTTGCGGACAGTTACGCAGCGCTTGACGGCGCAGGCCCGCTCTTGACGCGTCTCGCCCAAGCGATCAAGGCGATCGAGCCATCCTTGCGTTGGAGCGACGCCATCGCGCCTGGCCAGCCGTCGTTTCTGAAAGAGACCTATGCGGAAGCCATGATTGTCGGCGCTGGCGGCCTTGCCGAAAGCAAAGCCGTCGAGATCGGCCTGTCCATCCTGGCGCCGAATACGGATTATCCCAATCATCGACATCCGCCGGAGGAGCTTTACATCGCTCTCTCCGAAGGCGACTGGCGGCAGAATGCCGATCCCTGGGTGACGCCCGGCAAGGGCGGGCTTATCTATAATCCGTTCGGCATCACCCACGCCATGCGCTCCGGAGACAAGCCGCTGTTCGCAATCTGGAGCCTGCCGCTGCCCTGAGCGTCAGCTGCGGCGGCCGGTCTCCATCGTCTCCAGCATGGCCTCCAGCGTTTCGATCGTATCGGCCTCGCCTGATGGCTTGTCCCAGCGCAGGCGGGAGATGCGGGGAAAACGCATGGCGACGCCGGATTTGTGGCGGCTGGAGCGGGCAAGTCCCTCGAAGGCCACTTCGAACACCAGCCCATACTCCTCCGTCGCCTTGACCGAACGCACCGGCCCGAAGCGGTCGATCGTATTGTCGCGCACGAATTTGTCGATCTGCATCAGTTCTTCGTCCGAAAAGCCGAAATAGGCTTTGCCCACCGGCACGAGCTGGCGAATACCCTCCGCCTCCTGCCAGACCCCGAATGTATAGTCGGAATAGAAGCTGGAACGCTTGCCATGGCCGCGCTGGGCATACATCAGCACCGCATCGACCACATAGGGGTCGCGCTTCCACTTGAACCATGGCCCCTTGCGACGACCCGGCAGATAGGGAGAATCTTTGCGCTTCAGCATCACCCCTTCGATGATCGGATGGATCGGCGCGCGCCTGAGCGCGTCGAGATGATCCCAGCTGTCAAAAGCCACCAGCGGCGAAAGATCAAAGCGTGAGGGATCGATCCGGCCGATCAGCCGCTCCAGCCGCGCCCGGCGCTCGATGAGCGGCAGTGGCCGAAGATCCTCGCCATCCTCCATCAACAGGTCATAGGCGCGGACGAAGACCGGAAACTCCTTCTCGACCTTGGCGGACACGGTCTTGCGGTTCAGTCGCTGCTGCAGGTCGGAGAAGGTGCCGACAAACTCGGGCAGCCGCCCAACCAGCAATTCCCCATCGATGACGGCCTCGAAATCGATGGCGCCGAGAAGATCGGGAAAGGCGCCAGAGATCTCGTCGCCGCTGCGGGAATAAAGCCGGCGCACGCCGCCTTCGGAGCTGACCTGCACGCGGATGCCATCCCATTTCCATTCGGCATTGTAATCATCGATCGACAGCGTATCGAGATCGCCATCTTCCACGGCGGTCGCCAGCATGACCGGACGAAACATCGCCCGGGCCGCTTGTTCGGGCTTCTCCGCCTTGCCGGTCAGCCAGGCGAAGAGCTCGACGTAAGGAGATTTAAGCCCATGCCACATTTCCTCGATTTCGACCACGTCGCGGGAGCCGAGATCGGCCAGCGCTTGTTTGGTGAGGCCGGAGGAGACGCCGATGCGCAAGCCGCCGGTGGCGAGCTTGATGGCGGCGTAGCGACCTGAGGCATCCATCCGGTCGAGCATGGAGGCGAAGAGTTTCGGCGCATCCGAGCGCGACGCCTTCATCAGCGTGTCCACCATATCGGAGAGCCGCATGTCATGCGCTTTCGCCTCGCCTGTCTCAGGCCAGATCAGCGAGATGGTCTCGGCGAGGTCGCCGACATAGTCATAGCTATAGGCGAGCAGCACCTCGTCCATGCGCTCGGCGGCGAGTTGGCGCAGGATGGCGGGTTTGATCGCGGGAATGTCGAGCCCGTCGGTCAGCGCCGCCAGCGCATAGCCCCGGTCTGGATCGGGCGTATCGCGGAAATAATCGCGCAAGAGCGTCAGCTTGCCGTTGCGCGACGGCGTCAGCACCAGTCGGTCGATGAGTTCGGAAAAGCCGCGCATCAGTCGTTCTCGTCCTCATAGCCCACGAGATGCAGGGGGCGTGCGGCAATCTGGTGCAGTTCGCACCAGCGCACCAGCGCCTCCTCGCGGCCATGCGTGACCCAGACTTCGCCCGCGCCGGTGTCGCGGATCGTCTGGGTCAACTCGTCCCAGTCGGAATGATCCGACAGGATCAACGGCAGTTCGACGCCGCGCTGCTTGACGCGCTGGCGGATGCGCATCCAGCCCGAGGCGAAGCAGGTGACCGGATCGGCAAACCGCCGCGCCCAGCGATCGGAAAAAGCCGAGGGCGGGCAGAGAATGATCTCGCCGGCGAATTTCTCCTTCGAGCCCTTCTCGATGGTCGCCGGCGCGAGTGGGCCGAGATCGACGCCCTGGCTCTGGTAATAGGCCGACAGACGCTCCAGCGCGCCGTGCAGATAGATGGTCTTGTCATAGCCCGCCTGACGGATGAGGCTGATCACCCGCTGCGCCTTTCCCAGCGCATAGGCGCCCACGAGATGGCTGCGCTCGGGGAACTGCGCCACCGAATGAAGCAGGCGCGCAATCTCGTCGCGATCGTCGGGATGACGGAACACCGGCAGCGCAAAAGTCGCTTCGGTGATGAAGACGTCGCAGGCGACCGGCTCGAAGGCCCGGCAGGTGGCGTCGGCGCGACGCTTGTAATCGCCCGAGGCGACGATCCGGAGCCCATCTTTCTCCACCACGATCTGGGCCGAGCCCAGCACATGGCCGGCAGGGGCGAAGCGCACGGTGACGTCGCCGATTTTCATCTCGCGCCCCAGCTCCGCCGCCTGGCTCTCGCCGGCGAAATTGTCGCCATAGCGGATGCCCATGATATCGAGCGTTTCCTGCGTGGCGAGCACGGCGGCGTGTCCCGAGCGGGCATGATCGGAATGGCCATGGGTGATCAGCGCACGCGGCACGGGCGCGACAGGATCGATATAGAAATCGCCGGGCGGGCAATAGAGACCCTTTGGCGTCGAGCAAAGCAGGTCTGACGGGCGCATGGTGAGACGAAGCATCCTGTGTTTGGCCTCTATACGCAAGACAGGGAAAAGAGGCCGAGGATGAAACGACGTGGCGCCCGTTCCGGTTCAGTCGCCGGTTACGCCCGAGCGAAGGCCAGTTTGGCGCCGAGGGCGAAAAAGGCGAGCGCGAAGACCCTGTTGAACCCGATCATCAGGCCCGGCCTCGCTGCGATCCTGTGGCCGATCGCAGAAGCCAGCACGCCATAGAGAGCGAAGACGACGAAGGTCATGGCCATGAACACGGCGCTGAGCATCAGCATGTCCGCCATCGGCGTCGTCGATTGCGGCGCAATGAATTGCGGCAGGAAGGCCACGAAGAAGATCGACAGTTTCGGATTGAGCAGATTGATCAGCACCGCCTTGACCACGAGACCCAGCGAAGAGCGTTCGCCAACCTCGGCCGTCAGGGACAGACTGCCTTTGTCGCGCCAGACCTGCCATGCCAGGAAAATGAGATAGGCGGCGCCGGCATATTTGAACAGGTCGAACAGAAGCGCGCTGGCGTGCAGAAGCGCGGTCAGGCCGAGACTGGCTGCCGCGAGATGCGGCAGGATGCCGAGCGTGCAGCCGAAGGCGGCGGCAAGGCTTTTGCGGCCGCCCTGCGACAGGCCGACCGCCAGCGTATAGATGGCGCCCGTGCCGGGCGAGGCGACGACGAGAAAGGTGGTGATCAGGAATTCCGGGCTCATGAGGGTTCTCCAATGGATGGCCCGAGCCTATCGGCGGTGATGAGGATGGTCTTGAACCGGATTGCAGTTCAGGCTGCGGCGAGCGCGCCGGGCGTGAAGCCATAGCGTTGCACGAAAGCGCGCGTCATATGGCTCTGGTCGGAAAAGCCGCAGGCATAAGCCGCTTCGCCCAACGCCGCGCCGCTCCGGATCAGGCGACGGGCGACATCGCAACGCTTCTGCGCCTGATAAGCGCTCGGGGTGAAACCGCAGGCTTTCCGGAAGGCGCGCAGCGCCTGAAACCGGCTCAGGCCGAGCACCGCGCCGATTTCGGCCAGCGACCGGTTCCGCGACGGATCATCCGCGATCATCGCCAAGGCCTTGCCGATATCGGGAGCAGCAGCCGGCGCGGGCGTTCGGTCCTCCAGAAGCGTGGAGAGAAGGTCGGCGAAATCCTCCTCGCGCGCCAGCGGATCTGCGCCAGGCGGCCCGGTCATCGACCGGTAGAGCGAGAGAAAGCGCCGAGCGGCGGCGCGAGCCCGCAACACCGGGAATTTGAGTTCTTTCGGGGTCCAGCCGCGCAACGGTTCGCCGGCAATGAGATCATTGACGACATCGGGACTGAAATACAGCATCCGCCAGCTGCGTGCGTCGCCTACAGGCGCGCCGTCATGGATTTCGCCGGGATTGACAGTGATGAGATCACCCGCTTCGGCCTCGACCTGGCCTCGCCCGCTCGCCGATGTCTGGGCGCCGGAGATCACCACGCCGATGCCATAGTCGTCATGAGAGTGGCACGAGAAGGTCATGCCACTCGTCGCGGCGACGGCGATCACGCCAGGCATGGCTGTCCGTCGGACAGAAAAATCGCCGCGCATGTCCCAATGCTCCTTTCAACGCTCAGTTCCTGACGCCATCCCAGACCGGTAGACTGATGATCGCAGACACCGCGATGAGCGAAAAGCAGATTCGGCGGAATATATCCTCGCGCGCATAGCCGAAGCTGCGGGCGCCGAGATAGAGGCCAAACCCGTAGACCGGACCCGTCATGATCGCCAGAGCAAACACCTGCAACACCAGAAGCTCGGCCCACCAATAGCTGATGGCCGAAAAGACCGAGGAAATCGCGAAATAGAGAACGATATTGGCGCGCACTTGCGCGGCCTTGTGCTGTCCGCCGAGCCAATAAGTGACGACAGGCGGCCCCCCGAGCTGCGCCGCGCCGCTGAAGAAGCCGGCGATCGCGCCGACGCCAAGCGTAGCCGCCGCCACGGGTTTGGAACGATAGCGCCAGCCCGACAGCAGCAGAAGCAGGAAGCCGACCGCCGTGAGCGAGATGCCCCAGCGCGTCGCCAGCGGATCGAAATGCATAAGCGCCATCACGCCGAGAGGCACAGCGACCAGGGCGCCAATCGACATCAGGCCGACGGCCTGTTTGTCGGCCTTGCGCAAGGCATCGGGGATCAGCGGAAAACTCGCGACGATATCGATCACCAGCAAGATCGGTCCCGCCATTCGGGGTCCGACCACCGCGCTGGCAAGCGGCACGAATATCAGCGCTGCGCCGAAACCGGAAAACCCACGCGCAAGCCCCGCGATGAAGGCCGCCAGCAGCAGTGGAACAAGGGTGGAAACGGGATAAAGACTGAAATTCATCTTGCGCGAATGCGATCGTAAAATTGCGCCGCGAAAAACGCCTGCGGCCATTGCCTCTAAAAATCAAAAGGGTCGCCCGACGGACGACCCCCATGAGATTGGCCTGTATCTGGCCGGGCCTAGAAGGCCCTGGAAGAAAGGATCAGAGCGAGGGCTGCCTCGCAGACGTCACGCTCACTTCCAAGCCATATACGAGCGCCGAATACTCATTAGACATTGGATCACCATCCTTTCTGTTTGTTGCCGATAAGGAAAAGGTATGCCGATTCACGAAGTTTGCAAGAGGGCCCAATGCACGAATTATTTCGCCCGATAACAAAACTGGATCAGACCGAGCCATCCGAGGGAATGTTGAGCACCGTGCCGCAATGCTTGCAATGCACCGCATCCGCCTCATGCAGGAAGAGGCCGCATTGCGGACAGTCGAAGCGCACCTTGGAGGGCCGGAAGATCGTCTGGATCAGCCGGAGGAACAGCGACACGCCGAACACCATGATGATGATGGCGAGGATGCGGCCCATATCGCCCACCAGCGTCACGTCGCCGAAGCCCGTGGTCGTCAGCGTCGTCACGGTGAAATAGAGCGCGTCGAGAAAATCGCCGATCGCCGGATTGACCTGCGCCTGGGTCACGAAGACCAGTTCCGTCATGATGAACAGAAAGACGAACAGGTTGACGGCGCTGAGGATAACATCCTCATGGCGACGGAAAAGCGGGAAATCCGCCCGGAGCTTGGCCTGCAGGCGATAGGACCGCAACAGGCGGAGTATGCGAAGGCTGCGTAGAAAGGCGAAGGCTGCGCCAAACAGCGGCGCAAACAGCGAGAAAATGACGATCACGTCGAGGATGTTGAGCGGCGACAACAGGAATTGCCGTTTGTTGCCCGCAATCCAGTAGCGCGCGACATAATCGAGCGCGACATAAAAGCCGATCGCGACATCGACCCAGATCACCCAGACCTCGCCATGGAAGAATGTCGTGACGACGAGCAGGATCATGGTGATCACGTCGATGCCGAGCAGCATATACCGGAAGCGATGCGCATCGCGCGATTTGGCCTCGTAGAGCGCCTGGATCCTGACCTTGAGCCGCATGAGATCTCCTCTTCGATCAGGACATATAGCGGCTCCGGCGGAATCCGCCAGACCGCGTCGTCTTGAAGACCCGTGTCGGCGCGGCCGGGACTGGCGCGTCCGAAGTCGACGGTCTACAAGATATCCATGACCTACGCCCTGCTGCTGATCGCCATCGTCGCGGAAGTGATCGCCACGTCCGCCCTCGCCAAATCGAACGGCTTCACCATACTCGTTCCGAGCCTGGTGTCGGCGCTCGGCTATGCCTTCGCCTTCTATCTTTTGTCGCTGGTCACCAAGACCGTGCCTGTCGGCATCGTCTACGCGGTCTGGTCAGGCGCCGGCATTGTGCTCGTGGCGTTGGCGGGCTGGCTGATTTTCGGCCAGAAGATGGACCTGCCCGCCCTCATTGGTCTCGCGCTCATCATCGCGGGTGTGCTGACTATAAACCTCTTGTCGAAAACGGTCAGCCACTAAATCGTATAAGGCGCCAAAAAACTGGCAACGATCAGGTTAGCCACAGATATATCGGATTTATCCGCCAATCATCCGAAAAATTACGGCCTCATATTAACGCGTATTTAAATGAAAAACTCAATAGTTACTTCCGCGACCATCAAGTGCGCTGTTTATCCCTTTTTCAAAAAAGGGCGCATCGATCCGAGGAAATCATGTTGTCTGGATTCAAGAAATTATCATTCGGCCAGTTACTGACCGGACTCGCAGTTGTGCCGCTGATCGCAGTGACATCGCTTGGCGGCCTGATGACAATGGCGAATTATGAGGCCTATCAAGTCGACATCAACACGGAAAAGCTGCAGCTTTTGGTCGACAGCGCCGGCAGCCTCGCCATCCTCGCGGCGGAAGAAGGCTCCGCCAAAGGTCAGCAGCTCGTCGACATCCGCAGGGAGGCGGATACGACCTTCAACGATCTCAAGACCCGCTATGACAACGCCGACCGTCACGGTTTGGCGGACGCCGCTCTCGGCCGGACGGTTGCGGAGATTGAAACCCGTTACAGGCAAATGCAAAACGAATTCCGCCCGATGGTGGATTCCAACACCGCCGATCCCATGGCCGGCCTTCGCTATCTCGAGCCGGTGGCGCGGTTCAGCTCGGAGATCGCCCGACAGGTGAGCTTTGAAACGGCGGACCGCGAGCTCTCACGCTCCACGGCCGGCTACTATTCGTTGATCCAGCTGCACAGCGCCTATCAGATGCTCCGGCGACTGGGGAACAGCTTCATCAAGGATGGACCGCTGAACACCGGGAATTTCGCCACATTTGCGCGGGCCAACACCCTGATCCCGTTGCATCTGACCACATTCCACGAAGCGGCTCCCGCATCTATCCGGGAACCCTATGACGCCTTCTGGCAAACCGCCGAAGGCAAATTGATCGACAAGTTTCGCGAGTTGATGACGAAAAACGAGAAATTTGAAGCCGGACCTCAGGATGTCGACCAGTGGCAGGCGGCAATTGGCGCCCGGCGGGTCCTCGTCGCCGATCTCCTGAGCCAATATCGGGCCGGCATGAATACAGCCATGGCCGAAAAAATCGCCCGTGACCGCAGCGCGCTGATCCGCATGCTCCTGATCCAGGGCGCGCTGACGCTCAGCATGGTGCTTTTGTCGGTTTTCGTGGCCCGCACGCTGTCCTCCTTCATCAAGGACAGCGCCCGGCGCATGACCACGCTCGCCGACGGCGACACCGACACTGCCATTCCGGGCGCAGGCCGCAAGGATGTCATCGGCGAAATGGCCAATGCCGTCGCCATTTTCCGCGAACGCACGCTCAGGGCGCGCGACCTTGAGCGCGAGGCGGAGGAGAACCGCGAGCGGGCAGAGCGCGAACGGGTGGAAATGCAACGCCGCGCAGAAGCAGAGGCGGACACCCGGCTTCGCCAGGCAACAGGCTCGCTCGCCGCAGGCCTCAAGCGACTGGCGGAGGGCGACCTGGTTTGCGAAATCAATGATCGCTTTGCCGAGCAGTTCGAGCCGTTGCGCGAGGATTTCAACGCTTCTGTCCGGCAATTGCGCGACGCGCTCGGCGCGGTTGGCCGTTCCGCGTCCTCCGTCAGCGCCGGCAGCGCGGAAGTTTCCAACGCATCCTCCGATCTGTCCAAGCGCACCGAACAGCAAGCCGCCTCTCTGGAGGAAACCGCCGCCGCGCTCGAGCAAATCACCTCGAATGTCACGGCAACCTCGAAGCGCACCCAGGAGGCTCGCGACGTCGCCCAGACTGCGCGCTCGACTGCGGGGCAATCGGGAGCCGTGGTGCGCGACGCCGTCTCGGCGATGGAGCGGATCGAGAAATCCTCCCATCAAATCGGCCAGATCATCGGCGTCATCGACGAAATCGCCTTCCAGACCAATCTTCTCGCCCTGAATGCGGGCGTCGAGGCGGCGCGCGCCGGCGAAGCTGGCAAAGGTTTCGCCGTCGTGGCGCAGGAAGTCCGCGAACTCGCCCAGCGTTCGGCCAACGCCGCCAAGGAAATCAAGGCGTTGATCGCGAATTCGGCGGTCGCGGTCGGCGAAGGCGTGAAACTGGTCAATGAAACCGGCGTCGGCCTCTCCCAGATCGAGCAGCTCGTGCAATCGATCAACGCGCATATGGACGCCATCGCCACGGCCGCCCAGGAACAGTCCACCGGGCTGGCCGAAGTCAACAGCGCCGTCAATCTGATGGACCATGCAACGCAACAGAATGCCGGCATGGTCGAGGAAATGAACGCCGCCGGCGTCTCTCTCGCCGACGAAAGCCGTCAATTGCACGATCTGCTGGCCCGCTTCCGTCTCGGCGACCAGGCGGCAATGCTGCGCCAGACGGCACAGGCGATGCGGACGTCCGCGCCGCAGCGCGCCGCGCCACAACGCCCTGCCCGACCGGCTCCAGCCGCGATGGCGCCGAAAAGAGCCGCCAGCGGCGGCGGCGCGGTCAAGGACGACTGGGAAGAATTCTAACAAACGACGAAAGGGCGCCCACGGCGCCCTTTTTCATATCAGCTTCCGCGTCACGCGGCTTGCGCCCGGATCCGGCATCGGGCAGAAGCGGCGGCATAGAGCCGTTGACCGTGAGGAGAGATGATGCAGGACGCGTCGAAACCGCCGCGACTCGCGGGCAACATCCATGCCGTGGGCAGGGAAAAGCTCACCGCCCATCTCGCCATGCTGCTGTTCGCCGTGCTCATCGCCGGCTCCTTCACACTCGGCAAGGCTGCGACGGCCGTGATGCCCGGCTACGCGATCAACAGCCTGCGCTATGTGCTGGCCGTGGCGGTGATGGCGGGAGCCGGACTGTTTCTTCTCAGGGCGCCGCTTGCCTATCCCGGCCGCCCCTGGCGCTTTCTCATCCTTGGCCTGCTGATGGCCATCTATATGAGCACCATGTTCAAGGCGCTGGAGTTTACTTCCGCCGTTTCGACCGGCGCCGTCTTCACCATGATGCCGCTGATGAGCGCCGGTTTTTCCTGGCTGTTCCTGAGACAGGCAACAAAGCCCGGCGTGCTGATCAGTCTCATCGTGGCCGCCGCCGGCGCGGTCTGGGTGGTGTTTCGCGGCGATCTCGGAGCACTTCTCGCCTTCGATATCGGCCAGGGCGAGCTGATCTAT
This sequence comes from Rhizobium sp. SG_E_25_P2, assembly GCF_029892285.1. Classification (GTDB taxonomy): domain Bacteria; phylum Pseudomonadota; class Alphaproteobacteria; order Rhizobiales; family Rhizobiaceae; genus Rhizobium_E. The sequence continues at coordinate 30,234 of NZ_JARXVM010000026.1, read as the reverse complement.
TTCGTCGGCGTGATCTGCCACGCGGCCTATGCGCCGTTGCTCAGAAAATTCAATCGCGGCGAAGCCGCCTATCAATTCGCCTTCTGGGCGGTGGCCGCCACCTGCCTCTGGCTGCTGCCGGTCGGCGCGCCCTCGCTTGTAGAGTTGGATTTCGCGACGGTTCCGGCCATCGCCTGGATCGCGATCGCCTATCTCGCGGTGGTCACCACCATCATCACCTTTTTGCTGCTACAATACGCCTCGCTCAGGCTGCCCTCGTCCAAAGTGCTGGGCTACGGCTATCTGACGCCGAGTTTCATCATTCTCCAACAAGGCCTGCTTGGCCATGGCTGGGTGAGCGTTTCGGTTTTGGCCGGCGCGCTCGCCACCGCCTGCGGCCTGCTGATCATGGGATTATTGCCGGATTGAAGCTTGCATTTTGTACTCATTCGAGTACAATAACATCATGCGATCCACATCCTACAGCGACCTCCGGAAAAACCTTGCCGCCGTCCTCGACAGCGTGACCGACGACCGCGCGCCCGTGCTCATTACGCGGGACAGGGGCAAACCGGCTGCGGTGTTGATGTCAGTGGAAGACTTCGCTTCTTATGAGGAAACGGCCCATCTCCTCAAGAATCCACGTAACGCAGAACGGCTTCTTGAAGCCGTGCGGGATCTCGACGACGGCAAGGGCGAGGCGCGAGAACTCTCCGAGTGAAGCTGATCTTCCACGAACGCGCCTGGGAAGACTACCTCTACTGGCAGGCGACAGATGGAAAGATGCTGGCGCGGATCAATCCCCTGATCAAGGACGCCAGCCGTCAGCCCTTTCATGGGATCGGCAAGCCGGAGCCGTTGCGCGGCGAGTTGAAGGGCTGGTGGTCACGGCGCATTGACGCAGAGCATCGCATCGTCTACCGCCCCAGCGAACAGGGCCTACTCATCGCACAGTGTCGGCATCATTATTGATGCATCAATTGCGGATGCTCAGCCCACCCATGAACAATTGCTCAAGAAAACGGGCGGCGTCCTCGAAACGACCGTCGCCGTCTTTTTCCTGGCCGAGCACAGCGCGGACCTGCACGTCGAAGTCGGCGTAATGCTGGGTGGTCGACCAGATCGAGAAAATGAGGTGATAGGGATCGCATTTAGCGATCTTGCCGGCCTTGGCCCAGGCCCTGATGACCTCGGCCTTCTCATCCACGAGTTCCTTTAGCGGGCCTTTCAACGCATCCTCGATCAGGGGCGCGCCGCGCAGCACTTCATTGGCGAACAGCCGGCTCTCGCGCGGAAAATCGCGCGCCATTTCCAGCTTGCGCCGAATATAGGATCGGATCTCGCTTTCGGGATTGCCCTCCGCGTCGAACGCCCTGAGCGGATCGAGCCAGGTGTCGAGCACGCGCTCGATCAACGCCCGATGCATGGCCTCCTTGGTGCGGAAATAATAGAGAAGATTGGGCTTGGACATGCCGGCCACCTCGGCGATCTGATCGATGGTCGCGCCCTTGAAACCGTTTTGAGAAAACACGTCGAGCGCCGCTTCGAGGATCTGCTCTTCTTTCTCCTCCTGAATGCGCGTCCGTCGCTGTGTCTGGGCGGCTCTGGGTATCGGCATTGAGTCTGCTCCCGCTTTTCCGGCCAAAACCGGCCGGGGCGATGTGCTATTGATGAATTTTTACGCCAAGTTTTCAACCGAAAAATTTTTAGGCAAAATCGCGTTTTTCGTCTTGAGCAAGGCGCTGGAAGTTGTAATGTTTACCAAACGGTCAAATTATTGAACAAAAGGCAAGTCCACGCAACTGTTCAATAAAGGCGAACAAGAAAAACAACGCCTCACCAGACCACGGGAACCATGCGGAGCGGAACACCGCCCGAAAGAATGAGGCCTGAGGGCCGCAAGGGAGATAATCGTGACAGCACCCGGCGAAAACATGCGCATCAACAGCGACCGTCTGTGGGATTCGCTGATGGACATGGCCAAGATCGGCCCCGGCGTGGCAGGCGGCAACAATCGCCAGACCTTGACGGATGAAGACGGCGAAGGCCGCCATCTGTTCAAGCGCTGGTGCGACGAGGCCGGCCTGACCATGGGCGTCGACAAGATGGGCACCATGTTCATGACGCGGCGGGGAACGGATCCCGACGCCCTCCCCGTCTATGTCGGCAGCCATCTCGACACCCAGCCGACCGGCGGCAAATATGACGGCGTGCTCGGCGTGCTGGCGGGTCTGGAAGTCGTCAGGTCGATGAACGATCTCGGCATCAAGACGAAGCATCCCATCGTCGTGACCAACTGGGCCAATGAGGAAGGCGCCCGCTTTGCGCCCGCCATGCTCGCCTCCGGCGTGTTCGCCGGCATCCATACGCTGGAGCATGCCTATGGCCGCAAGGACCCGGACGGCCTGACCTATGGCGACGAGCTCAAGCGTATCGGCTGGCTCGGCGAGGAAGAGGTCGGCGCGCGTAAGATGCACGCCTATTTCGAGTATCATATTGAACAGGGACCGCTTCTTGAGGCCGAGAACAAGCAGATCGGCGTCGTCACCCATTGCCAGGGTCTGTGGTGGCTGGAATTCACGCTCACCGGCAAGGAAGCCCATACCGGCTCGACCCCGATGAGCCATCGCGTCAATGCCGGGCTCGCCATGGCCAGGATCATAGAAATGGTCCAGACGGTGGCCATGGACAACCAGCCGGGCTGCGTGGGCGGTGTCGGTCAGGTGAAGTTCTCGCCCAATTCCCGCAATGTGCTGCCGGGCACGGTGATCTTCACCGTCGACATCCGCTCGCCTGACCAGACCAAGCTCGACGGCATGCGCGCCCGCATCGAAAAGGAAGCCGCGGAGATCTGCTCAGCCCTCGGCGTCGGCTATTCGGTCGAGGCTGTCGGCCATTTCGATCCGGTCACCTTTGATCCGACCCTTGTCGCCTCGGTGCGCAAGGCGGCCGAAGATCTCGGCTACAGCCATATGAACATCATCTCCGGCGCCGGCCACGACGCCTGCTGGGCCGCCAAGGTCGCGCCCGCCACGATGATCTTCTGCCCCTGCGTCGACGGCCTCAGCCATAACGAAGCCGAGGAAATCTCCAAGGACTGGGCCGCCGCCGGCGCCGATGTGCTGCTGCGCGCGGTGGTGGAGACGGCGGGGATTGTGGAGTGAGGGCGTCATCGCTATACTGGGTTGTAAATGGTCCGATGGAGCGTCGAGCATGTCCTCATCAACCGACAATCTGGTCCTCGAGCATCTCCGCGCCATCCGCGGCAAGGTGGAGCGACTTGCAGACGACATGTCAGAGGTCAAGACGCGCATCGGTCTCCTCGAATATCAGGTCGGCGGCCTTACAGCCCAGAACGCCGGCCTCTCCGGTCGTCTCGACCGCTTGGACGAACGTCTCGGCCGCATCGAAAAGCGGCTTGATCTGGTGGACGTTTAGACAAGGTCTCGTGAAGCAACGCTTCACGCGCTCCCTTTTGGGCCATCAATTTGAAGGCAAGGGAGGCATGGCATGAAACTCGACGAGTTCGTTAAGCAGAGCTTGCTCGATATTACCAACGGCGTAGTCGAAGCTCAAAAACAATCAATGGTTTATATTGCGCCCGGCTACGTCAACGGCAAGCGCATTGAGCAGGCGCACGACGTTAAGTTCGAAGTCTCTGTAACGGTTTCAGTCGAAGGTGGCGGCGGCATAAAGGTGCTTTCGTTTGGCGAACTCAAAGCAGGCGCCAATAGCGAAAACTCAAGCAAACTCTCATTCGAGGTGCCGATCTACTTCAACGCGCCAACGCCGCGAAATCCGCTGCATCACAGCAATAACATTGCACGTTCAGAGGGAGAGAACGCATGACCACCACAATTATCAAGAACGGCACTGTTGTCACCGCCGACCTGACCTACAAGGCCGACGTCAAAATCGAGGGCGGCGTGATCATTGAGATCGGCCAGAACCTGTCGGGCGACACGGTGCTCGACGCGGCCGGCTGTTATGTCATGCCGGGCGGCATCGATCCGCATGTGCATTTGGAAATGCCGTTCATGGGCACCTATTCCGCCGATGATTTCGAAAGCGGCACCCGCGCGGGCCTTGCCGGCGGCACGACGATGGTGGTGGATTTTTGCCTGCCGGCGCCGGATCAGTCGCTGCTCGAAGCCCTGACGATGTGGGACAACAAGACCTCGCGGGCCAATGCCGACTATTCCTTTCATATGGCGATCACCGGCTGGAACGAGCGCATCTTCGACGAGATGAAGACGATCGTCCAGGACAAGGGCATCAACACCTTCAAGCATTTCATGGCCTATAAGGGCGCTCTGATGGTGAATGACGACGAAATGTTCGCCTCCTTCCAGCGCTGCGCCGAACTCGGCGCGCTGCCGCTGGTGCATGCCGAAAACGGCGACGTCGTCGCCTCCATGACCGCCAAGCTGCTCGCGGAGGGTAATAACGGCCCCGAGGCGCATGCCTATTCGCGCCCGCCCGAAGTGGAAGGCGAAGCGACCAACCGCGCCATCATGCTGGCCGACATGGCCGGCGTGCCGCTCTATGTCGTGCACACCTCCTGCGAACACGCGCATGAAGCCATCCGCCGCGCCCGCCAGAAGGGCATGCGCGTCTATGGCGAGCCGCTGATCCAGCACCTGACGCTCGACGAGAGCGAATATTTCGACAAGGACTGGGACCACGCCGCCCGCCGCGTGATGAGCCCGCCCTTCCGCTCCAAGGCGCATCAGGACAGCCTCTGGGCCGGCCTGCAATCGGGCTCGCTCTCCTGCGTCGCCACCGACCACTGCGCCTTCACCACCGACCAAAAGCGCTTCGGCCTCGGCAATTTCGCCAAGATCCCCAACGGCACCGGCGGCCTCGAAGATCGCCTGCCGATGCTCTGGACCCATGGCGTCGCCACAGGCCGTCTGACCATGAACGAATTTGTGGCGGTGACCTCGACCAACATCGCCAAGATCCTCAACATCTATCCGAAGAAAGGCGCGATCCTGGTCGGCGCCGACGCCGATATCGTGGTGTGGGACCCCAAGCGCTCCAAGACGATTACCGCCAAGACCCAGCAATCGGCGATCGATTACAATGTCTTCGAAGGCAAGCAAGTCACCGGCCTGCCGCGCTTCACACTGACCCGCGGCGAGGTGGCGATCGAGGAGACGACCGTCAAGACCCGTGAGGGCCACGGCCAGTTTGTCAAGCGTGAGCCCTTCACGGCGGTCAACAAGGCGCTTTCGACGTGGAAAGAGCTGGTTGCACCGCGCAAGGTGGAGCGGACGGGGATACCGGCGAGCGGGGTGTGAGACGCAATGTTGCAGGCCTTTAGGACGATCGGCGTCGCCGGGCACACTCTCCCCCCTTGTGGGGGAGATGTCGCGAAGCGACAGAGGGGGGTGGGCCCCAGGAGGGAGAGAATGCCGCATGCATCGATAGCTCCCAGACTCCGCCGAAACGCCAAGGGCTTGCGTCGGGAGATGACCGATGCCGAGCGGAAGCTGTGGAGCCAGATCCGCGCCCATCGTCTGATGGGACTGGGATTACGTCGCCAGTTTCCCTTGGCCGGGTACATCGCTGACTTTGCTTGCCCGGAACATCGACTGATCATTGAAGTCGATGGGTCGCAACACGGAGAAGCAGAGCAGCAAGTTTACGATGCAGCGCGGACCGTAAGGTTTGAGCGCGACGGCTGGACGGTTCTGCGCTTTTGGAACACAGACGTGCTGGCGCATATAGACGATGTCTGTGAACTTATAGTCCGTGCAGTGGGGACGGATAAATTCAGATGAGGTCGCGTCCGGTGAGATACCCCCCTCTGTCGCTACGCGACATCTCCCCCACAAGGGGGGAGAATGGGCGGCGGGCGCTCTCAATCCGCCAGCCTCTCCAATTCCGGCAGCAACACCACACTCTCCTGCTCGTTGGGATCCGTTCGCGCAATGACCGCCGAGCAACTCTCTGTCTGGGAACGGTTGACCGGCAGATGCGGCATGCCGGCGGGGATGTAGAACATGTCGCCGGCCTTGGTGATGACGCGGTGTTCGAGATTGGGGCCGTAGAAGCATTCGACCTCGCCCGACAGCACGAAGATCGCTGTCTCGTGCCCCTCATGCATATGGGCCTTGGCGCGGCCGCCAGGCGGCACGGTCAAGAGCATCATCGCGATGCCCTGCGCGCCCGCCGACTCCTTGGAAATACCCTCGAGATAGGAAAAGCCCTGCTTGCTGTCATAGGGGACGGCGGGGCGGATCAGCTTGCAATCGGACGCAGGGGGTGATGACATAATCCGAAACTCCATCGAACCAAGAGAAGGCGGAAATAACCGCCAGGGGAGAATAATCATGATACTGGGTGAACATGTCCACTTCTAAAACACCAGTGGTGACGGCGCGCGACCTCGGCCTGGTCTTTCCGACCAATGACGGGCCGGTGACGGCGCTGACCGGCGTCAATCTCGACGTCAACAAGGGCGATTTCGTTTCCTTCATCGGCCCCTCCGGCTGCGGCAAGACGACATTCCTGCGCGTGATCGCCGATCTCGAAAAGCCGACATCAGGCTCGATCCTCATCAATGGCATGACGCCTGAAAACGCCCGCAAGAGCCGGGCTTACGGCTATGTGTTCCAGGCCGCGGCGCTCTATCCCTGGCGGACGATTGAAGAGAATATCGCCCTGCCGCTCGAAATCATGGGCTACGCCAAGTCGGAGCAGAAGCAACGCGTCGAGCGCACGCTTGATCTCGTCAATCTCTCGGGCTTCGGCAAGAAATATCCCTGGCAGCTGTCGGGCGGCATGCAGCAGCGCGCCTCCATCGCCCGCGCGCTCGCCTTCGACGCCGATCTTTTGTTGATGGACGAGCCATTCGGCGCTCTCGACGAGATTGTCCGCGACCATCTCAACGAACAGCTCCTGAAACTCTGGGACCGCACCAACAAGACGATCTGCTTTGTCACCCATTCCATTCCGGAAGCCGTCTATCTCTCCACCAAGATCGTGGTGATGAGCCCTAGGCCCGGCCGCGTCACCGATGTCATCGAATCCACCCTTCCCCGGGAGCGGCCGCTCGGCATTCGCGAGACGCCGGAATTTCTCGAAATCGCCCATCGCGTCCGCGAAGGCCTGCGTGCGGGTCATTCCTATGACGAATAGTTCTTGCGCGACCTCTGGCCGGAGGACCAGCCGATGAAAACGGGTTTTATCCTCTGGCTCGCCATTTCCGCGGTGATCTTCGTCGGCGCCGCCACCGCCTCGCGCACCTATGTCGCGACAGCCAACTGGCTGTGGGTGCTTCTGTCGATGAGCCTCTATATCATCGGCAATCTGATCATGCTCAAGCTCATGCGCGAAGGCGGCCTCGGCCTGGCCGTGTCGATCTCGGCCATCGCACAGCTGATCCTCGCCAATATCATCGCCTTCCTGCTGTTCAACGAACGCCTGACCGGCGTGCAGACCGCCGGCCTGGCGCTCGGCCTGGTGGCCATGACGCTGATGATGTGGCCGACCAAGGCGGTGACGCCATGATCTGGCTTCGCGACAAAGCCTTTCCGGTCATGACCGTCATCGCCGCGCTGATCGCGCTCTGGCTTGTCTTCGTGGTGGTGCTCAACGCGCCTTTCGAACGCAGCCAGGCGGCCAGCGCCGGAACCGAGATCGGCTTCTCCGAACTTGTCAAGAAGACTTTCACGCAGGAACGACCGGTTCTGCCCTCCCCGCATCAAGTCTTGGCGGAATGGTGGAAGACCACGTTTGAGATGAAGCCGACCTCCAAGCGCAGCCTCGTCTATCACGCCTGGATCACCATTTCGGCGACGTTGGCCGGCTTCGGCATGGGAACGGCGCTCGGCGTGGCGCTGGCCATCGGCATCGTTCACAACCGCGCCATGGATCGCTCGCTGATGCCATGGGTGATCGCCAGCCAGACCATTCCGGTGCTGGCGATCGCGCCGATGATCATCGTCGTGCTCAATGCCATTGGCATTTCGGGACTTCTGCCGAAGGCGCTGATCTCCACCTATCTCAGCTTCTTCCCCGTCGTGGTCGGCATGGTGAAGGGCCTGCGTTCGCCGGAACAAATCCAGCTCGATCTGATGCACACCTATAACGCCAGCACCGCGCAGACGCTGATCAAGCTGCGCTGGCCGGCTTCGGTGCCCTATCTCTTCGCCTCGTTGAAGGTGGCGATCGCCGCTGCTCTCGTGGGCGCCATCGTCGGCGAATTGCCGACCGGCGCGGTCGAAGGTCTCGGCGCGCGTCTCTTGTCCGGCTCCTATTACGGTCAGACGGCGCAGATCTGGGCGGCGCTGTTCATGGCCTCGGCCGTCGCGGCAGGGCTGGTGGCGCTGGTTGGCGTCATCGAAAAACTGACCATGAAAGCCATGGGCGCAAAACCGGAGGGCGCGCGCTGATGAACACGTCGCTCATATTCTTCGGGCTGATTTTCTGGATTGCCGCCTGGGCCTTCAATGCCTGGCTGACCAAACAGAAATTCGCCAACACCACCCTGGCGCGCGCCGCCAACCTGGCGGTGCCGGCGCTGTTCGGGATCACGCTGCTGGTGCTGTGGGAATGCCTCACGCGCGGCTTCAACGTGCCGCATGTGCTTCTGCCGCCGCCGTCGATGATCTGGGCCCGGCTGATCACGTCCCTGCCGATCCTCTGGGCCGATGTGCAGCAGACCTTCTTCAAGGCCGTGCTGGCAGGTTATGTCATGGGCTGCGGCCTGGGCTTCCTCGCAGCGATCCTCATTGATCGCTCGCCTTTCCTGGAGCGCGGCTTCCTGCCGCTCGGCAATTTCGTCTCGGCGCTGCCTATCGTCGGCGTCGCCCCGATCATGGTGATGTGGTTCGGCTTCGACTGGCAATCCAAGGCGGCTGTCGTGGTGATCATGACCTTCTTCCCGATGCTGATCAACACGCTGGCAGGGTTGAAGGCGTCGTCCTCGATCGAGCGGGACCTCATGCACACCTATGCCGCCGACTGGCGCAACACGCTGCTCAAAATGCGTCTGCCCGCCGCCTGGCCGTTTATCTTCAATGCGCTGAAGATCAATTCGACACTGGCGATGATCGGCGCCATCGTGGCGGAATTCTTCGGCACGCCGATCGTCGGCATGGGCTTCCGCATTTCGACCGAAGTCGGGCGCATGAATATCGACATGGTCTGGGCCGAAATCGCCGTGGCCGCGCTGGTCGGCTCACTGTTTTATGGTCTCGTCGCCTTCTTCGAGCGGCGGGTCACATTCTGGCATCCGTCTGTCCGTGGTGGGCAGGCGTAATATAAAGAGGGAACAAAACACCATGAAAAAGACCATCACACTCCTGATGACCGCGAGCGCGCTGACGCTCGCCGCACTTTCGGCTCAGGCCGCCGACAAAGTGACGCTGCAGTTGAAATGGGTGACTCAGGCCCAGTTTGCCGGCTATTACGTCGCCAAGGACAAGGGCTTCTACACCGAAGAAGGCCTCGACGTCGACATCAAGCCCGGCGGCCCGGACATCGCGCCTGCGCAGGTGATCGCCGGCGGCGGCGCCGATGTCGTCGTTGACTGGATGCCCTCGGCGCTGGCCACCCGCGAAAAGGGCGTGGCTCTCGTCAACATCGCCCAGCCCTTCAAGCATTCCGGCCTGATGCTGACCTGCGCCAAGGATTCCGGCATCACCAAGCCCGAAGACTTCAAGGGCAAGACCATCGGCGTCTGGTTCTACGGCAACGAATATCCGTTCCTCACCTGGATGGGCAAACTCGGCTTCAAAACCGATGGCGGCGCGGAAGGCGTCACCGTGCTGAAGCAGGGCTTCAATGTCGACCCGCTGCTGCAGAAACAGGCCCAATGCATCTCCACCATGACCTATAACGAGTATCACCAGATCCTCGAAGCAGGCGTGAAGGCCGATGACCTCGTAACCTTCAAGTATGAAGACCAGGGCGTCTCCACCCTTGAAGACGGCCTCTATGTGCTGGAAGACAAGCTGAAGGACGATGCTTTCAAGGCCAAGATGGTCAAATTCGTCCGCGCCTCGATGAAGGGCTGGAAATACGCCGAAGAGCATCCGGACGAAGCTGCCGGCATCGTGCTCGAAAACGACGCCTCCGGCGCCCAGACCGAGCAGCATCAGAAGACCATGATGTCGGAAGTCGCCAAGCTGACCGCAGGCTCGAACGGCGCGCTCGACCCGGCCGACTATGACCGCACCGTCGCCACCCTGCTGTCCGGCGGCTCCGACCCGGTGATCACCAAGAAGCCGGAAGGCGCCTACACGCTCGACATCACCAACGAAGCGCTGAAGTAAGCGATCCATTCCATCAATCTCGAAAGGCGCCGGAGACGGCGCCTTTTTTGTTGCCCTCGGCACAGGCGCTGATGCCCAGAAACGAAAAAACCCGGAGCAGAAGCCCCGGGTCTGATGGTCTGAAAACGTGAAGCCGAAGCTTACTTGTTTTCGAGGTAGGTGTACTTGCCGTCGGCGCCCTTCTGCCAGGTGTACATCGTGTAGTCAGGACGGGTGATGTCGCCCTTGGAGTCGAAACCGATGTCGCCGATGACGGTCTTGAACGGACCCTTGGCCTTGGCGGTTTCAGCGACCGTCTGCGGGTCGTTGTTGCCGGCAGCCTTGGCGGCTTCGGCAATGATCTGCAGAGCGGCGTAGGAGTACAGCGTGTAGGCTTCGGGCTCGAAGCCGGCGTCGCGGAACTTCTTGACGGCGTCAGCAGCGTTCGGGTTGTTGCGCGGATCCGGCGGGAAGGTCATCAGCGTGCCGTTGACGGCGTCGCCGGCGATCGAAGCCAGTTCGTTGGAGGTGATGCCGTCGCCCGACATCATGGTGGCCTTCAGGCCCTGGTCAGCCATCTGACGCAGGATGAGGCCGGCTTCGGTGTGCAGACCGCCGAAGTAGACGACGGAAACGCCGGCTTCCTTCATCTTGGCGATGAGGGCGGAGTAGTCCTTTTCGCCGGGCGTAATGCCTTCGTAGAGCACTTCGGTGATGCCGAGGCCGTTCATCGCCTTCTTGGTTTCGTCCGCAAGGCCCTGGCCATACGGGGTCTTGTCGTGAACGACAGCGACCTTGGCGTCCTTGAAGTGGTCGGAGATGTACTTGCCGGCCACAGCGCCCTGCTGGTCGTCACGGCCGCAGGTGCGGAAGGTGTTCCACAGGCCGCGCTCGGTGAACTTCGGGTTGGTGGAAGCCGGAGTGATCTGCATGATGCCGTTTTCGGCATAGACTTCGGAAGCCGGGATGGAAACGCCCGAGTTGAAGTGGCCGATCACGAATTTCACGCCGTCACCGACGAACTTGTTGGCGACGGAAATGCCCTGCTTCGGGTCGGAAACGTCGTCGCCGAGCACGATCTTGATCTGCTCGCCATTGATGCCGCCGGCCGCATTGATGTCGGCCGCCGCCTGTTCAGCGCCCTTCTGGAGCTGAGCGCCGAAAGCAGCGTTCGGTCCGGTGAGCGGGCCAGCCACGCCGACCAGCAGGTCGGCCCAGGCGTTGCCGCCGAAGGCCACCATGGCTGTCAGGGCCACGGCGGAGAGAAGCATCTTCTTCATCTTTAACTCCCAATATTTGAGGCGGTTGGTTCCTGTTTGCCCTCGTCGCCCGCCTTTCGCGCCAAGGGTTTTTTTCCCCATTCCGCTATCTGTTCACAGCGGATGGAAACTTGTCAAACGCTCTTTTTCTTCCAGCCGAACGGTCCGGATTTTTCATAGAGCCAATAGTATTTGGTCGCCATCTGGCCGGCGCGGGTGTGGCGAAAACCGAGAACGGCCACCACCATCAGATAGACCGTGTCCACCACGTAATATTGCAGGGTGAACATCGTGCCGTCATAAAGCGCGTGATGGATGAAGCGAACAGCGACGCCGAGAAGCAGTGTGTAAACCACCACCTGCGGCCAGATTTCACCCCAGTTGTCGGCCACGCTTTTGCCCGTGCGCCAGGCAGTCCAGCCGCCGAGCAGGATTGTCACCAGGAAGAACTCCCAGACGATCGGTTCCTCGTAGAGAATACCTTGCATTTTCAAAGCTCCCTCGAGCGTGAGAGTATCCGATTGCGCGCGGCGCGCAAGATACCCTCCGCCCTGTTCTACTTAATGATGACCGCCTTCGAGATAGGCGGCGCGCACTTCAGGATTGGCGAGGAGTTCTTGACCGGAACCGCTCATCGTCACCTGGCCGTTGACCATCACGTAGCCGCGATGGGCGAGGCGAAGCGCTGCGAACGCGTTCTGCTCGACGAGGAAGACGGTGAGGCCTTCGGTCTTGTTCAGCTTGCCGATCGCCTCGAAGATCTGTTTGGAGATCAAGGGCGCGAGGCCGAGCGACGGCTCGTCCAGAAGCAGGAGCTTCGGCCGCGCCATCAGCGCGCGTCCGATGGACAGCATCTGCTGCTCGCCGCCCGAAAGCGTGCCGCCGCGTTGATACTGACGCTCCTCAAGACGCGGAAACAGCGCAAAGATCCGCTTCACGTCCTCGTCGAAATATTTCTGATTGTCGAGGGACGCGCCCATCTGCAGATTTTCGAACACGGTCATGCGCGGGAAGATGCGCCGTCCCTCCGGCGACTGCGCGATGCGCAGCCGGGCGATTTCATGGGTCTGCATGCGGGTGATGTCGCGACCGTCAAAGACGACGCGACCGCTGCGGGCCTGCGGACTGCCGCAGACCGTCATCATCAGCGTCGACTTGCCAGCGCCGTTCGCGCCAATCAGCGTCACGATTTCACCATGATTGACCGTGACGGTGACGCCGCCGAGCGCGCGGATGTTTCCATAATAGGTCTCGACATTCTCGACCTGGAGCAGAGGCTGGGACATCAAATTACGCCTCCGGCGATCTTGGCGGCTTCTTCTTCATCATCGACGCCCAGATATGCGGCGATGACCTTTGGATCGGACTTCACGTGATCAGGCGTGCCGTCGGAGATCTTGCGACCATATTCAAGCACCACGACATGGTCGGAAATTTCCATAACCACTGACATGTCATGCTCGATGAGCAGGATTGACGTCTCGCTCTCCTTGCGGATGGAGCGCAGAAGCGTGTTCAGCGCCAGCGATTCCTTGGGGTTGAGCCCGGCTGCCGGCTCGTCGAGGCAGAGAAGCTTGGGACCCGTGCACATGGCGCGGGCGATTTCCAGGCGACGCTGGGCGCCGTAGGGCAGATCGCCCGCAGGATCGTCGGCCCGCTCGGTGAGATCGGCCTTGTCCAGCCAGTAGCGGGCAAGCTCGATCGATTCCTTGGAGGCCTCCTTGTAACCACCCAGGCCCAGCAGGCCGAGAATGGTGAAGCCCGAAGCCTTCATCAGCTTGTTGTGCTGGGCTACCAGCAGGTTCTCCAGCACCGTCAGACCCGAGAAGAGCCGGATATTCTGAAAAGTGCGGGCAACCTTGGCTTTCGCGGTGATGCGGAAATCTGGCATCTGCTCCAGCTGGAACGTCTTGCCCTGGCCGTGATTGAGCCGGATCATGCCCATCGTCGGCTTGTAGAAGCCGGTGATGCAGTTGAACACGGTGGTCTTGCCGGCGCCGTTGGGACCGATCAACGCGGTGATGTCGCCTGCATAGCAGTTGAACGACAGGTCGTTGATGGCCATCAGGCCGCCGAATTTCATCGAAAGGTGCTCTACTTCGAGCAGGGGTGTCTTTTCCATTGTCATCGCTCCCGCCTCAGCCATGGCCTTCCTTGGTGAAACTGCCCGAGACATTCTTGCGCTCGAACAGGAAGGCGGTCGGCTCGCGGCTGCCCACGAAGCCGCGCGGCTTCCACACCATGATCACCACCATCGCCAGACCGAAGATCAGCATGCGATAGAGTTCGGGAGTGAATTCAGGGCCGAAGATCAGCTTCAGGAACTCCATGTTGCGCAGAAGCTCTGTGCCGCCGACCATGGCGACCGCAGCGACCGCGATGCCGACCAGCGAACCCATGCCGCCGAGAACCACGATGGCGAGAATGATCGCGGATTCGAGGAAGACGAAGGATTCGGGCGACACGAAGCCCTGACGAACCGCGAAGAACGATCCGGCGAAGCCGCCAAACATCGCGCCGATGGCGAACGCCGTCAGCTTGGTGTTGGTGGTGTTGATGCCGAGTGAGCGGCAGGCGATTTCATCTTCGCGCAGCGCTTCCCAAGCGCGACCGATCGGCATGCGGCGCAGGCGGATGGTCACATAGGCCGTGACCAGGCAAAGCGCCAGGATGAGATAGAACAGGAAGATCTTGTAGTAGACCGACGACATCGGCAGTTCGAACGACTTGGCGAAATTGTTGGCCGCGCCCACATCGAAAGACCAGATGCCGAAGATCGACGCCTTGGGAATGCCGGAAATGCCCGCAGATCCGTTGGTCACTTCCTTCCAGTTGATCAGCACGAGGCGAATGATTTCCCCGAAGGCCAGCGTGACGATGGCGAGATAGTCGCCCTTGAGACGCAGAACCGGGAAGCCGAGAATGACGCCCCAGAAAGCGGCGAGAATACCGGCCAGCGGCAGCAGGATCCAGAAGGAGAAGCCAAAATGCTGCGACAGCAGCGCATAGGAGTATGCGCCGACAGCATAGAAGGCGACATAGCCCAGATCGAGCAGACCGGCGAGACCGACGACGATATTGAGGCCCCAGCCGAGCATCACATAGATCAGGATCTGGATGCCGAAGTTGTCGATGAATTTTAGCGAAGGCTGCAAACCAACCAGAGATATCGAAATCAAGGGGTAGATCGCAACAGCCAAGATCGCGACATGCGACCCGTATTTCCCGAAGAAACCACGAAACTGATTGAAGGCCCAAGCGATCATATAAACGACCGTCACGACCTTCAAAATCGCGATCAAGGAGACGAGCGGAGGACCAAAGAGGTCGCCGTAGAGATGAACCAGACCGCCAAAAAATCCGACTGCAAGAGCATTCTTCACTTGGAAGAATTTTGCTGCGGCAGCGCCCGGCACAAAGCTAGGTGCATCCTTGAGCACCTTCTGGCGTTCAAGCCACGGACGAACATACATGATCATCGCGAACCGGACCACCATTACCAGACCCACGGTGAAGGCGAGCTTCACCCAATGGGTGACGATGATCAGTTCGTTGTGGATGTTCTGGGTGGATTCGAGCCCGATGAACAGCAGGAAGAGGCCGAAAGCCACCACGCCGGCGAAAATGGATTCGCGCAGGGCTCGGGCAGTCAGAGATGCTCCGGCCGCCTGATTGTTTGTTGAGAGGTTTTGCATGGATGTCAGACCTTTTCGACTTCAGGACGACCCATCAGGCCAGAAGGCTTGAAGATGAGCACGATGGCGAGGATCGAGAAGGTCGCGACGTCCTTGTAGTCGATGCTGAAATAGGCCGACCACAGGGATTCGATGAGACCGATCAACAACCCGCCCAGCACGGCGCCCGGAAGCGAGCCGATGCCGCCGAGAACTGCAGCCGTGAAAGCCTTGACGCCCGGAATGAAGCCGTCGGCGAAGGAAATGACGCCGTAATACATCAGATACATCGCGCCGGCGACCGCTGCGAGCGCCGCGCCCATCACGAAGGTGATGGAAATCGTCCGGTCGACATTGATGCCGAGCAGCGCGGCCATCTTGCGGTCCTGTTCGGTGGCGCGCTGGGCGCGGCCGAGAGACGTGTGATTGACCAGATACCAGAAGCCGGTCAACAGCACCGCCGTCAGGATGACAATGACGATCTGCTTGAGCGACAACGACACGCCGCCGAAGGTGTAGACATCGGTGATCATGCCTGGGATCGCCTTGTTGCGCGGGCCCTGGGTGACCTGAACAAAGTTCGAGATCAGGATCGACATGCCGATCGCGGTGATCAGCGGCGCGAGCCGGAACGAGCCGCGCAGCGGACGATAGGCGATCTTTTCAATCGTCCAGTTCCACAGGCTGGTCACAGCCATGGCGACGATGATCATGATGAGAAGGGCCACCGCCACCGGCACGCCGGCGATCGCGCCGGTCAGCACCAGGAAAACGATCAGCGCGACGAAGCCGCCGAGCATGAAAATATCGCCATGGGCAAAATTGACCATGCCGATAATGCCGTAAACCATGGTGTAGCCGATAGCGATCAGGCCATAGATAGAGCCAAGCGTCAGCCCGTTTAGGAGCTGCTGGATAAAATATTCCATCCGTCTCTTTTCCCCCGCATGCAGTCGTTAGATCGCTGCTGCTTCTGTTCTTAGGAAAGGCCGCGAGTGGAACGGCCTTTCCAAAAACCCATAGCGTTTTCGCTTGAAATGTGAAGACTCAAAGTGCGGTTTTCAGCAACTCAGACATTCAAATTCGGAATTTGACCACAATTTATGCATATTGCGGTTTTTTTGGGCGCATTTTGCAACCGTAGTAAGCGATGCCCAATCGGGCTTTCACCGCCAAATGCGGCATTGGCGCGCAAGAAATTGTAAGGGTCAGCCGAATTTAACAAAATTCAAGGTTGCGCCGGAGCGCTAAATTCCAAACAAAACGCGAATCGCCCGGCGGGGTTAACCGCCGGGCGAGAAAATGGGACAGATCGTTACAGGAAATGGGCAGGATTCAGCCGCGCATGATCGCGCCATCGGGATCGAAAAGCGCCGCTGGTTGAAGCTTCGCCGGCAGCATGTCGCCCAGCAGTTCGATCTGCCATCCCTCGACGTCCTCGGCGATCTCCTTGGGCACATAGCCGACCGCGACCGACAGGCCCGGGCCATGAGCATAACCGCCTGAGGTCACCCAGCCCTTGACTTCGCCCTTGTGCCAGATCGGCTCGTCGCCAACCACGTCGGCGTCCTTGGCTTCGATGATGAAGGTGCGAAGCCGCAGCGCGCCGCCCTCTTCCTTCTCTTTCGCGGCCGCGGCCTTGCCGATGAAGTCGGCGTCCTTTTTCAGCGCGATGAAGCGTCCGAGTTCGGCCTCATAGGGACCATAGAGCGGACGGTACTCACGCGACCAGCTGCCATAGGCCTTCTCAAGCCGGAGCGAATTGAGCGCGCGCAGCCCGAAGAGACCGATACCGAATTCTTCGCCGGCTTCGAGGATCTTCTCGAAGATGGCGCGCTGATATTCGGGCTTCATCCAGATCTCGTAGCCGAGATCGCCGGTATAGGAGACGCGGCCGACGATCGCCGGCGCCATTCCGATATCCATCTTGCGAATCGCCATGAACGGGAAGGCGTCGGTGGACATATCGAGATGGGTGAGCTTGGCGATGAGCTCGCGCGACTTCGGCCCGGCGATGGCGAGGCCCGTGAGGCCAAGGCCGATCGCCTCGAAGCGCACAGAACCATCCTCCGGCAGATGGCTCTCGAACCAGCGCATGTGATAGTTCTCGGCCACGCCCGAGCCGATCAGCAGGAAATCGTCCTCGCCCATCGTCGCCAGCGTAAAGTCGCCGATCAGCTTGCCGTCATGCTTCAGCATCGGCGCGAGCGTCATCTTGCCGAGCGCCGGGATGCGGCAGGCGAGCAGACGGTCGAGATAGGCGCGCGCGCCCTTGCCGGTGATCTTGTATTTGGCGAAGCCTGAAGTCTCCATCATGCCGACGCCGTCGCGCACAGTCTTCACCTCGCGGGCGACATGCTCGAAATCGGTAGAGCGACGCCAGGAGAACGTGTCTTCGACGCCTTCGGGCGCAAACCAAAGCGGCTGTTCCAAGCCGTAATACTGGCCGAATACCGCGCCCATGCCCTTGAGCCGGTCATAGATCGGCGTGGTCTGCAGGGGACGACCGGCCGGCAGCTCCTCATTGGGGAAGCGGATCGAGAAGCGGCGGGAATAGCCTTCGCGCACCTTGACGTTGGTATAGGCCATCGTGGCGTAGTCGCCATAGCGCGACACGTCCATCGCAAAGACGTCGAAGCCGGGATCGCCGTTCATGATCCAGTTGGCCAGCGCGAGGCCGACGCCGCCGCCCTGGCTGAAGCCGGCCATGACGGCGCAGGCCGACCAGAAATTCCTCAGGCCGCGGATCGGGCCGACCAGCGGATTGGCGTCGGGCGAGAAGGTGAAGGGACCGTTGATGACCTTGCGGATGCCGGCATTGTTGAAGGCCGGGAAGTGGCGGAAGCCGACTTCAAGCTCGCCGGTGATGCGGTCGAGATCTTCGCCCAGCAGTTCATGGCCGAAATTCCACGGCGTGGTGATCGGCGACCAGGGACGGCAGTCCTTTTCATAGGTGCCCATCAGCATGCCGCCGCGCTCCTGGCGGATATAGATCTCGCCGTCGAAATCGACGCAGTGGACGATCTCCTTGCCGGTGGCGGCGTTGAACGCGGCCACTTCGGGCATATCCTCGGTGATGAGATACATATGCTCCATGGCGAGCACGGGCAGTTCGAGCCCCACCATGCGGCCGACTTCGCGCGCCCAGAGACCGGCGGCGTTGACGACATGCTCGGCGATGATCTCGCCCTTGTCGGTGATCACCCGCCAGCAACCGTCTTCGCGCTGCACGAGATCCTCGACCTTGGTGTGCAGATAGATCTCGGCGCCATTCTTCTTGGCCGACTTGGCATAGGCATGCGTGGTGCCATAGGGATCAAGATGGCCTTCGACCGGATCGTAGAGCGCGCCGACAAACTGGTCGGGATCCATCAACGGCATGAATTCCATCGCCTCGCGCGGCGTGAGCAGTTCCGTATCCAGCCCGCCGTAGCGACCCTTGGCCTGAATGGTCTTCAGCCAGTCGAAACGGTCCTTGGTGGCGGCCAGCATGAGGCCCGAGGTCATGTGCAGGCCAACGTCCTGGCCGGAATATTCCTCGATCTCCTTATAGAGCTCGACCGTGTATTTCTGCAGCTTGGCGACATTCGGGTCGCCATTGATCGTGTGCATGCCGCCGGCGGCGTGCCAGGTGGAGCCCGAGGTCAGTTCAGACCGCTCCAGCAGGACGACATCGGTCCAGCCGAATTTGGTGAGGTGAAAGAGGACCGAACATCCGACGACGCCGCCGCCGATTACGACGACCCTGGCATGGCTCTTCATGGCATAGCTCCGCTCCCAGAAAGAGCTGACAGCTCTCCCGGCTATAGATAACTGATTGATTGGAAAAGGCTTTCCATAAATGCGCCGCCCGCCGGCCACCGCCCGGAACCGCCTTCAGTTCACAGTCAAAACTCTATTTCCCAAGACGCGCATTTCTTGTCGCTCAGGCGAAAACAATTTGTCTATTTGCGCCAAAATGCGCGACGCTCAACGAGTTTTGCCGGCGACCAGCGCGAGGATCGCGTCCACCGCAAGCGAAACCCTTGCCTGAAGACGCTCCTCCATGTCGACAGCTGGACATCCCGTCATCAAGGCTCGGAGATGCAGGCCTCCCAGAGACATGCCGATCAGGATGTCGGCGATCTCAATCGGATCGACATCCTGCGGCAGATGGGGCGCCAGCAGCCTTGCCAGATCATCATGCGTCTTGAGAATACAGTCTCGATAGAATTGCTCCGAAAGTTCCGGATGCAGGCCGCCGTCGGCGATGACCAACCGCGTCATCAGCAACTGTCTCGGATGCAGCACGAAGCGGGCGATTGCCAGAAGCGCCGTGCGCAGCACGACCGGCGCCGCCCTTCCACCTGCATCCTCGCCGCAGGATCCATGTATGTCGGGATGTTCATGACTGGCGATGAGGGCCGTGAACAAGGCGACTTTGTCGGGAAAGAAGCGATAGACCGTCTTCTTGGCCATGCCGCAGTCGCGGGCCACCTCCTCCATGGTCGCGTCGCCATAGCCGAACGCGCCGAAGACCCGTTCGGCGGCGGCGAGGATCATCTGCACCCGCTCGCCGTCCGGCATCATCTGAGGTTTCGTCGCTTTTAATACCGTCGCCATCCTCGCCTCCCGTCGAAAATGCTTGACAAATGGAAACGATTGCGTTTCCTATCCGCATAAGGAAACGATAGTGTTTCCTGGAAAGATTGGCAAGCGCTTCAAGGCGCAGGACGAATGATATGAAATCCGCAACCCTCCCCATAGCCTTCGCCTTGGCCGCCCTCAGCGCGCTTGGTCCACTCGGCACCGACATGTATCTCGGCGCTCTTCCGACCATGGCGACGGATCTCGGCTCCACCACCGCCAGCCTGCAAATGACGATGATGAGCTTTTTTTCGGGCTTCACCATCGGCCAGATGTTCTACGGCCCCATCTCCGACAGGGTCGGACGCAAGCCGGTGATCTTCGTGGCGCTGGCCATTTTCCTCATCGGCTCGATCGGCTGCGCCTTGGCACAGACCAACGAGCAACTGATCGCGCTGCGTTTCGTGCAGGGCCTGGGCGGCTCCATCGGCATGGTGATCTGCGCGGCGATCATCCGCGATCTCTATACCGGTCATGAAGCCGCCAAACTGATGAGCGTGGTCGTCATGGTCATGGGGCTCGCGCCCATTCTCGC
The DNA here is from genome assembly GCF_029892285.1 of Rhizobium sp. SG_E_25_P2. Taxonomy (GTDB): domain Bacteria; phylum Pseudomonadota; class Alphaproteobacteria; order Rhizobiales; family Rhizobiaceae; genus Rhizobium_E. The sequence continues at coordinate 9,896 of NZ_JARXVM010000026.1, read as the reverse complement.
GCCGCTGGTCGGCAGCCTTATCTTGCAGGCGGCCAGCTGGCGACTGATCTTCGCCGTGCTTGCAGGCTTTTCGGTTCTGGCGGCCGTCCTGACCATTTTCGTGCTCAAGGAGACGCGCATGAAGGAGTTGCGGGCCCAGTCCAAGCCCTCTCAGGCGGTAAGCTGGTATCTGCGGCTGTTGAAAAGCCGCGCCTTCATTCCCTATGCCGGCGTGCTCGCGCTCTCACAAGGCGGCTTTTTCGCCTATATTGGCGGCTCGTCCTTCGTGCTCATGAATATTTACGGCCTGTCGCCCCTGGCTTATTCCATCGCCTTCGCCGCCAATGCGATCGGCCTGGGCATCGGCAGCCAGATTTCAGTGCGTTTGCTCAAGCGCTTCGGCCCGCGCGCCATCGTCAAGGCGTCTGTGCTGATCAATCTGGCCGCTGCGGTGGGACTGGTGGCGACGCAGGCCATGGGTCTTCATCATGTCGCCGTCGTCTGCGCGCTGTTCTTCGTGCTGGTGGCGTCCATGGGCGGCATCATGCCGTCAACCAACACCATGGCGATGGAAGCGCATGGCGCAATCGCCGGCACGGCGGCGGCGCTGATGGGAGCCCTCGGTTTCGGCGCCGGCGCGCTCGGCATGTTCCTGGTGGGAGCGCTTGCGGACGGCACGGCCATGCCGCTCTATGAAACCGTCGCTTTTGCCTCCTGCCTGGCCACGCTGGTCGCCTGGACCAGCTTCGGCGAACGCCGCGCCCTGGCCGTAGCCGGCGCTTGACCCCATTGGAGCGCGGACACGAAAAAGGCCAGCGGAGGCGCTTCTCCGCTGGCCTTTCTTTTTGAACCGGTTCTTTCAGCGATCGGCGACGGCAAAGGACAGCGAGAACTCCCGGCCCGCGAGTCTGAGATCATGATGGAGACTTTCGGCGAAGCTGCGCAGCACGATCAGCTCGAAGGCGTCATCGCCGGTGCGGGCTAGATTGACCGTCAGGTGCTGGAACGCCATCATCGCCGATGTACCGATCGGGAAGCCGCCCGGCAGATCGACGCCGACGCCCTTCATCAGAATGCGCACCGCTTGCGGGCCCTTGAGCCGGAAAAGCGAGCGGCCATGGCTCTGGTCCACAACCATCGCGCCGGCGATGTCGCCGAGACCGGTCCCACGCTCCGCCGTCACCACCAGCCACTCACCCGGTCCGACCTTGCGGAGGCTGACGCCGGAGAGCGCATTCAATGCGGCTTCCACCGCATCCGCCTGCCCCTTGAAGGCGAGGACGGAGAAGACGCCGCAGGCTTCGACCAGCTCCAGATGATTGGCGTTCGGCATCTCGATGCCATGCACGGCGCCGTCGGACAGGGGATGACGATATTGATAGGTCATGAGATCCTCCTCAGGCGTGCAGTTTCTTGTTTTCAGGATCGAAGAAGACGGTCGAGCTGATCACCGCCTCGGTCTCCTGACCGCGGAGCTTGTCCCAGACCACGACTTTCTCGCCCATCCGTTCCCGTCCGGATTTGACGAAGGCGAGCCCAATCATATGGCCGAGCGCCGGCGAATAGCAGACCGACGACACCCAGCCCTGATCGGCGACCGTCGACGGCGTTGCGCCAACCTTCAGGATATGGGCGCCCGACTTGAACTCGACCTTGGGATCGACCGGCATGAGACCGACCAGCTGGTGGCGGTCCGCCGCCTTCATGCCGTAGCGATCGAGCAGGCGCTTGCCGACGAAATCGGGCTTCTGCGCCGAGACGAGCTTGCCCAGGCCGACATCATCAGCCGTTACGCGGCCATCGAGTTCGGCATGGGTGACATGGCCCTTCTCGATGCGCATGACATTGAGCGCCTCCACGCCATAGGCGCAGATGCCGTGCTTGGCGCCGGCCGCCATGACTGCGTCGGCGACCGCCTCGCCGTAACCGGCTGGCACGCCCAGTTCATAGGCGAGTTCGCCCGAAAAGGAGATGCGGTAGAGCCGCGCCTCGGGGCCATCGACCATCTTGACCATGCGCGCGGTCATGAAGGGGAAGGCTGCATCCGACAGATCGTCGACGATCAGTTCCTGCAGGATCTCGCGGGATTTCGGCCCGACCACAGACATCTGCGCCCATTGGTCGGTGACCGTCACGAAGCGGACGTCGAGCTCCGGCCAGACCGTCTGGTGGAAGAACTCCATATGCGTCAGCACCTCGCCGGCATAAGCGGTGGTGGTGGTGATGAAGAAGTGGTTCTCTCCAAAACGGCTGACGGTGCCGTCGTCATAGACCATGCCGTCTTCGCGCAACATGATGCCGTAGCGCGCCTTGCCGACCGGCAGCTTCAGCATGGCGTTGGAATAGATGCGGTTGAGGAATTCCGCCGCATCTGGACCCATCACCTCGATCTTGCCGAGGGTGGAGACGTCGCAGACGCCAGCTTTTTCGCGCACGGTCGTGACTTCGCGGTCGCAGCTCTGCCGCCAGCTCGTTTCACCTTCGCGCGGGAACCAGGCGGAGCGATACCAGAGGCCAGCCTCGACCAACTTAGCGCCGTTCTTCTTGGCCCAGCCATGCAAGGGCGAGGTGCGGATCGGCTGGGCGTGCTCGAAGCGCGCCGCGCCCGCAAGCGCCCCGAAGGTCACCGGAGTGTAGAACGGCCGGAAGGTCGTCGTGCCCGTCTGGGCAGGCGTCACCCCCTGCATGCCGGCAATGATGGCGGCGGCGTTGACGCCCGACAGCTTGCCCTGATCGGTGGCCATGCCGTTGGTCGTATAGCGTTTGGCGTGCTCGACATGGCCATAGCCTTCGCGCAGCGCCAGGCCGAGATCAGCGACATGCACGTCGTTCTGGAAATCAACGAAAGCCTTGGACTTGGATCCGGTCACATACCAGAGCGGTGTGAAGCCTTCTCCCGTCTCGCCCTCGACATCGGGCTGCGCATAGGCGGGAGCGGACAACCCGAATGCGGCGGCCGCTTCGGCTCCGGCTTTCCAGCCGTCGGCGAGGCAGGCTCCGAGGCCTTCGAGAGCCAATGCGCCGCCAGCCGCGAAGAAGGGCTCCACGAGCGACGGCGCAAGAAACGCCGCCTTCTCTTCCGACCAGACCGGCCGCTGGCCGCGATGGCACATCAGATGAATGATCGGGCTCCAGCCGCCAGACATGGCCAACGCGTCGCAGGCGATGGATTCGACATAACCGGAGCGCTCCACCGTCGCGCCCTTGATGCGAAGCTTGCCTTCGGTGTCGACCACCTGCGCGCCGGCGATGACGCGGGCGCCTGCCGGGGCAATGTCGGCGGCGCCGACGCGGCTGTCGATGATGGCGGCGATTTCCACGCCCTTGTCGGCCAGATCGCGCGCGGTTTCATAGCCCGAAGCGCCATTGGCGAAGACCGCGACCTTGCGGCCGGCAGCCACGCCGTAGCGGTTGGCGTAAGTGCGCATAGCCGACGCCGTCATGACGCCCGGCAGATCATTGCCGCCGAACACCAGCGGCCGCTCTTCGGCGCCCGAGGCGAGCACCGCGCGCTTGGCCGCAATGCGCCAGACGCGTTCGACGGCGCGGTCGGCATGCGGCTGGGCGACGTGCTTCTGCACCCGCTCGACCGCGCCGAACACCATATCGTCGAACCAGCCGAACACGGTGGCGCGCGGCAGAACGGTCACATTCGGCATATTGGCGAGCTCAGCCGCCACCGTCTGGGCGTAATCACCAGCGCTTTCGCCGCCGATGGATTGGCGCGACGCGAGAAGCGAGCCGCCCAGACGGGCGCCTTCGTCAGCGATCAAAACCTTCAGACCGGCGCGACCGGCGGCCAGCGCCGCCATCAGGCCCGTCGGTCCCGCGCCGATCACCAACAGGTCGCAGAAGGCCCAGCTCTTCTCGTAGCTATCAGGGTCACGTTCTCCGATCGACAATTTGCCGAGGCCGGCGGCCTTGCGGATAAAAGGCTCATAGACCTTTTCCCAGAAGCTCTTCGGCCACATGAAGGTCTTGTAGTAGAAGCCGGCCGACAGGAAGGGCGAGAGCAGAGAATTGACGCTGCCCACGTCGAATTTCAGCGACGGCCAGCGGTTCTGGCTGACAGCGGACAGGCCTTCGTAAAGCTCAGCGACGGTGGCGCGGACATTGGGCTCCATTCGCCCGCCCTCGCCGATGGTCACCAGCGCATTCGGTTCGGACACGCCCGCCGTCACCACGCCGCGTGGACGGTGATATTTGAAGCTGCGGGCAAGCAGCAATTGGTCATTGGCCATCATGGCCGAGGCGATCGTATCGCCTTCAAAGCCCTTATAGGCCACGCCATCGAAGCGAAAGCCGACGGATTTAGAGCGATCGACGAGCCCCCCGGAGGAGAGACGATAAGCGGTCATTCGGCGCCTCCCTGACGAAACGCCGCGGCGTCCTGAACTGTGTAGACCTCATGGCTCACGGTGTCGCGCTCCACGACGAGGAAGCGGCGGCAACCGTTGAGATGGTGCCAGAGTTCGCGATAGCGGCCCATCGGATTGTCGCGCAGATAGACATAGTCATGCCATTCCTTGTCGGACGCGCTCGCTGCCGGGCGAACCGGGGCGGCGTCGCCCTTGATGGTGAATTCTTCCTTGGGTCGGACCCCGCAATGCGGGCAGGTGATGAGGCTTGCCATGGAGATGCGCTCTTAATGCAGGTTCGGTTGAGGACCTTTGCCGCCCTCGTCGATGTGATAGCCGCGCTCGAAGCGGTCGAGGCGCATTTCGCGCGTCACGGCATGCGGCTCGTTCTTGGCGATGAGATGGGCGAAGGTGAAACCCGAAGCCGGCGTCGCCTTGAAGCCCCCGTAATTCCATCCGGTATTCAGATAGAGATTGGGGACTGGCGTCTTGTCGATGATCGGCGAGCCATCCATGCTCATATCCATCACCCCGCCCCAGGTGCGCAGCACCTTGGAGCGAGAGAGGCCAGGGATCATCGAGACGCCGATCTCGAACACATGCTCGATGGTGGCGAGTCCGCCGCGCCGCGCATAGGAATTGAAGCCGTCGATATCGCCGCCGAACACCAGCCCGCCCTTGTCGGACTGCGACACATAGAAGTGTCCCATACCAAAGGTGATGACGCTGTCGACCACCGGCTTGAGCCCTTCGCTGACAAAGGCCTGCAGCACATGGCTTTCGATCGGCAGGCGCAAACCGGCCATCGAGGCGGTGACGGTGGAATGACCGGCGGTGGCGAGCGCGAGCTTGTTGCAGCCGATAAAGCCGCGACTGGTCTCGACGCCGGTGATCATGCCGTTTTCGCGGGTGATGCCGGTGACTTCACAATTCTGGATCAGGTCGACGCCGCGCATGTCGGCGCCGCGCGCATAGCCCCAGGCGACGGCGTCATGCCGGGCTGTGCCGCCGCGACGCTGGAATAGACCGCCGAGGATCGGGAAACGGTGATGATCGAAATTGAGATAGGGCGCGAATTGCCGCACCTGCTCGCGATCAAGAAGCTCGCCTCCCGCCCCTTCAAGATGCATGGCGTTGCCGCGTCGCGCATAGGCGTCGCGCTGGCCGTCGGTATGGAAGAGATTGAGCACGCCGCGCTGCGACACCATGGCGTTATAGTTGAAATCCTGCTCCATTCCTTCCCAGAGCTTCATGGACAGCTCATAGAACGGCTCGTTGCCGGGCAACATGTAGTTGGAGCGGATAATCGTGGTGTTACGGCCGATATTGCCCGAGCCCAGCCAGGACTTCTCCAGCACCGCCACATTGGTGACGCCGAATTCCTTGGCGAGGTAAAAAGCGGTGGCGAGCCCGTGCCCGCCGCCACCGACGATGATGACATCGTAATGACGCTTGGGCTCCGGCTGACGCCAGACAGGCGCCCAGCCGGTGTTTTTCTTCAGGGCTTCGCGAAAGATCGATAGAGCAGAAAATCGCATGCAAATCCGTCCTGGATGCGGGCGCAGGCAGCCTGCGCCGTGGTGACCTTACAATGCCGCGCCGCAGCGAAAAACTCTATACCGGGACGGACATAATCACGGCGTTTTAAGACATGTCGACGTCGTCTGGCGCATTCCGGACGTTTCCGTGATCGGCTCCGGGGAGAGGCGTCATGCTGTTGCAACAATTCACAACCCCTGCAACTCCTCCAGTTTTGAAAGGGCAAGCCGGTTATTAGCGGTTGCCTTGGCCGGCCAAAGTCAATAAACGCTCTCAAACTCAAAAGACCAAGAGCGGAGCGACCAAGCGCATGTCACTCACCCATCTTCAGCGTCTCGAAGCTGAATCCATCCATATCTTCCGTGAGGTGGCGGCCACCTTTTCCAATCCGGTGATGCTGTATTCGATCGGCAAGGATTCATCGGTGATGCTGCATCTGGCGATGAAGGCCTTTTATCCCGCCAAACCGCCCTTCCCCTTCCTTCATGTCGATACGACCTGGAAATTCAAGGAGATGACGGCGTTTCGCGACAAGATGGCCAAGGATCTCGGCATCGATCTCCTGGTTCACGTCAATCAGGACGGCGTCGATCAGGGCGTCGGGCCTTTCACGCATGGCTCCAACACCCACACGCATTTGATGAAGACCGTGGCCCTGCGCCAGGCGCTCGACAAATACGGCTTCGACGCCGCCTTTGGCGGCGCGCGTCGCGACGAGGAAAAGTCGCGCGCCAAGGAGCGAATCTTCTCCTTCCGCAACGCTCAGCACACCTGGGACCCGAAGAACCAACGCCCGGAAATGTGGAAGACCTACAATACCCGCGTTGGCGCAGGCGAATCCATCCGCGTCTTTCCGCTGTCGAACTGGACCGAACTCGACATCTGGCAGTATATCATGAAGGAAAACATTCCGATCGTGCCGCTTTATTACGCGGCCAAGCGCCCGGTGGTGGAGCGCGACGGCATGTTGATCATGGTGGACGACGAGCGCATGCCGATCGGCCCCGATGACGTGGTGGAAGATCGCCTCGTCCGCTTCCGGACGCTCGGCTGTTATCCGCTGACCGGCGCGATCGACTCCGACGCCGCCAACCTCCAGGACATCGTCCGCGAAATGCTGACGGCGCGCACCTCCGAACGTCAGGGTCGCCTGATTGACAAGGATGAAGCCGGCTCGATGGAAAAGAAGAAGCGCGAGGGTTATTTCTGATGACTGTTGTGAACCCGGCCGACGTTTCCGGCGACATGATCGAATATCTGCGCGAACAGGAAAAGAAGTCCCTGCTGCGCTTCCTGACCTGCGGCTCGGTGGATGACGGTAAATCCACGCTGATCGGTCGTCTGCTGTACGACACCAAGCTGATCTTCGAAGACCAGCTCGCCACACTCGAGCGCGACAGCGTCAAGCATGGCACCGACGGCGACAACATTGATTTCGCGCTGCTGGTCGACGGCCTTGAGGCCGAGCGCGAGCAGGGCATCACCATCGACGTCGCCTATCGCTTTTTCGCCACCGACAAGCGCAAGTTCATCGTCGCCGACACGCCCGGCCATGAACAATACACCCGCAACATGGCCACCGGCGCTTCGACCGCCGATCTCGCCATCGTGCTGGTGGATTCGCGCCAGGGCATCCTGCGCCAGACACGCCGTCACTCTTTCATCGCCTCGCTGCTCGGCATCCGAAACATCGTGCTCGCCGTCAACAAGATCGACCTGATGGATCATTCCCAGGAGGTCTTCGACAAGATCGTGGCGGACTATATGTCGTTCGCCGCCAATCTCGGCTTCAAGTCGATCCAGCCGATCCCGATGTCCGCGCGTTATGGCGACAATGTCACCACCAAGTCGGCCAAGATGCCTTGGTATCAGGGCCCTGCCCTGCTTGAGCATCTTGAGACCGTCGCCATCGAAGACGACGGCGTCAACAAGGCTTTCCGCTTTCCGGTGCAGCATGTGGTGCGTCCGAATCTCGACTTCCGCGGCTTTGCCGGTCAGGTCGCTTCGGGTCGCGTCGCGCCCGGAGACAAGATCACAGTCGCCAAATCCGGCCAGGAATCGACGATCAAGGAGATCATCACCCAGGACGGCAATCTGGAGACCGCCGTCGAAGGCCAGGCTGTCACGATCGTTCTCGAAGACCAGATCGACATCTCCCGTGGCGACATGCTGGTGGACCCGTCCAATCGCCCTCAGGTCGCCGACCAGTTTCAAGCGCATGTCATCTGGTTCGACGCCCAGCCGATGATTCCGGGCCGCAGCTACATCCTGCGCACCGAGGTCGATAGCGTTAGCGCCACGATCACGACCCTCAAGCACCAGGTGAACATCAACACCTTTGCGCATGAAGCCGCCAAGCATCTCAATATGAACGAGGTCGGCTCCTGCAATATCTCCACGCAAGCGCCGATTGCGTTCGACCCCTACAAGACCAACCGCGTCACCGGCAATTTCGTGCTGATCGACCGCTTCACCAATTCCACGGTCGGCGCAGGCATGATCGACCACGCGCTTCGCCGCGCCTCGAATGTACACTGGCAGGCGACCGACGTGAACAAGGAGGCGCGCGCGGAAATCAAGAGCCAGAAGCCGGCGGCCATCTGGTTCACCGGTTATTCCGGCTCGGGCAAGTCGACCATCGCCAACACGCTCGAAAAGCTCCTGCATGCCCAGGGCAAACATACGTTCATGCTGGACGGCGACAATATCCGCCACGGCCTGAACCGTGACCTCGGTTTCACCGATGACGACCGCGTCGAAAACATTCGCCGTGTCTCGGAAGTGGCGAAGCTGATGACCGATGCGGGCCTTATCGTGATCGTGTCCTTCATCTCGCCGTTCCGGTCGGAACGACAGATGGCGCGCGATCTGTTCGCCACGGGTGAATTTATCGAAGTGTTCATCGACACGCCGCTTGAAGAATGCATGCGTCGCGATCCCAAGGGTCTTTATAAAAAGGCTCAGTCGGGCGAGATTTCCAACTTCACCGGCATCACCTCTGATTACGAGCCGCCGATGAATCCGGAAGTGCATCTGCATACGCTGGGTCACGAACCCGCCGAACTTGCATTGCAAATCGAAGCATTCCTGAACAAGCGGTGACTATGCTACAGATCCTTGAAACAATCGCACTGGAGGCCGGACGCGCCATTCTCGACGTGTACAAGGCGGGTCCGAGTGTTGCGTACAAGACTGACAGTTCGCCTGTCACCGAAGCGGACGAGCGTGCTGAAGCCATCATCCTTGCCGGTCTCGCCAACGCTTTTCCGGATATCCCGGTCGTGGCGGAAGAAGCCGCGGCCGCAGGCCAGATACCGAATGTCGAAGGGCGCAGCTTCTTTCTCGTCGATCCGCTCGACGGTACGAAGGAATTCATCAACCGCCGCGACGATTTCACGGTGAACATCGCGCTGATCGAAAACGGCAGTCCCACCGTGGGCATCGTCTACGCGCCGGCCAAAGGCGTCGCCTATACGGGCGCGGCCAATGAAGCGAGCAAGCTCTCCATTTCCGAGCAGGTGACGATCACCGGTCGTGAGAAGATCGCCTGCCGCGTCCGCTCGAGCGATTTGACCGCTGTGGCCAGCCGGTCGCACAACTCGCCGGAAACAGAAGCGTTTCTGGCGGAAACGGGCGTGGCGTCGACGACATCGGTAGGCTCGTCGCTCAAATTCTGTCTGCTCGCCGAAGGCGAGGCCGACGTCTATCCGCGCTTCGGTCGCACCATGGAATGGGACACTGCGGCCGGCGACGCCGTGCTGCGCGCCGCTGGCGGCATCACGCTCGATATCGACGGCGCGCCTTTCCGCTATGGCAAAACCAAACAGGCTTTCGACAGCGATTTCGCCAACGGCCATTTCATCGCCTGGGGCCGCAAGGCCTGAAACAACTGAAATCATTTAAAAAGCCGCCCTCTCGGGCGGCTTTCAGACTGCTGACAAACCCCTGGCCACATCCAGGGGTTTGTGATTCACTGGGACATGTTGAAGAAACCCGCTCCCGAACAAACGGCTCTCGAGA
>NZ_JARXVM010000025.1 GCF_029892285.1 Rhizobium sp. SG_E_25_P2 | reverse complement strand
CCATCATGCGAAAGCTCATCGTGCTCGCAAACGCACTGCTGCGAAAAAACCAGAAATGGGTCCCAAAGATGGCTTGACCAAAACGGATACTCTAAGTTGCCGTCTTAGGCTCCATCGGCAATGAACTGCCCGATCGGCATGTCAATCGGATCAAGCCGTGGCTCCACCAGCGAAGCGTCGCCGGCATCCTGGTCCGTCATGACGTGCGCGATGATATCGCCGCTGTCGGCATCGCGCGCTAGGTGCAGTTTGCGCCAGTTGGACACTTCTAAAAGCCCCGATTTCTGTCAAATCGCGTTCGCCATGCCTTTGCTCCAGCCATTGGCCCGCGCCCTAGATCTGCAACCTTGTATTTATCGATCAGGACGTGGACAGGCCCTGCCTCAGGGATATGATCACCTGGCCGGTTGTCTGGAACTCTCGGCTTACTGGCCCGACGGCTCAGGGTCGTTCGCTTCGGCTCCTGCCAGGATGACACCGCCTCCGGCGTCATCCAAAGCGTCAGGCTGCCTCCCCGACGAAGGCCTGCTTCGTATTCCGCCCAGTTCGTGACCTTGAACTCTATCTTGCCGATACGATGGCGACGGGAGGCATTGTGTTTGAATGGTATCGTTGCAGCGGACCGGCTATTGCGATTGCCGACCACCTACGACAACGCCATTCACGATCCGCGCACCAACGCCCATCGCGGCCGTACAATGCTCGTTTAGACATCCTGAGACGGGTTGAGCGAGCGTTCGGCGGTATTTTTCGTCATGCAATTCTGCCAGGACTTGTTGCTGAAAAGAAATAGGCGGCCGGATTTTCTGCGCCTGAGGCTGGGTTATTTCGCCTTTATCGTGGTCGACTTTTGCACCGCTGCTCTCCTTCACCAAAACAGTCCGGACAACAGGTCGCGTTTCAACCTAGCCGAGTGTCTGGCTGACCAGTGCATAGGTGACGGGCGCATCCGCCTCTTCCGAGGAGAAATCCATAAGCGTCCTGCCGAGTGACATGGTCAGTACGGTATCGAAAACCGAGAGCCCGCAGCGCATGACAATAGCAGCGAAGTCGCTGGTTTCGAAATGTGTGTCGAGGCGGAGGAAGCCACCCTCGTGCTCCCGGATATGCGGTGAGAGCACCGCGATGGCATCTTCATCGGTCGCGGCGACAATGGGTCCCACAACATGGCCGCGTCCGAAGCGGCGGCAAAGCCCGAAGGCAACCAGACGTCCGTCGCGGAAAAGGCCATAGCCGCGCGAATGCTGGAACAGCTTGCCGATGGTGCCGGCCCGCGCGGCGCCGAAAGCTGCGCCGTCCAGCGCAATCGCAGCGTCTAGATCGCTATCGGTGAGCGCGCGCAGGTCTCCCCATACAGTCTCCCCTGCGGGGGAATGTGTAACAATCCCCTGACATTGATAGACTGTCTTTTCCGGTTTGAAACCCAGCGAGTGATAGAGACGTTGGGCGGCGCGCGTCGCATTGAGGCGCAGGTCGACGCCCTCCAGATCCTTCAACGCATATTCCATCAGCCAGAGACCAGAACCCTGCGTCTGCAGTCGCGGCGAGGTAATGACCATGCCGATGGTTGCAAGTTCCGGCGACTGGCGGAACCACATGGCCGAACTCATGATGCGGCCGATGTCGTCGGTCGCGACGACGCCCTTACCGACCTCGCGCAGGAATTGCCAGTCGGCGCCGCGATGCGGCCAGCCGACGGAAATCGACAGCGCATGAAGCGCCTCGAGTTCGGCATCGGCGACATTGCCGATCTGCATGGCAAAGGCGTCAATCTGGACTCTTTCGCCCGGCATCGCTGTCTCGGCCACAGATCTGTCCTCGCAATGTTTTTCCGACCACGCTGCTCCGCTGATCAAACGCAGCAGAACAATGATACACCTACGTTACCGCACATTTTGCTCGAAAATTTCCTCATCGCAAAACAATCAACCGAATGGGCCACAGGTTCGGCATGGAATCTCGCCGAAAACGTCCATTCTGATGATCTGCCGAAACATGTCACAATCGACCACAGGCTGCACCGGGGAATTCATGAACGCGACTGAAATTCTGGAAAAGCTCGTGTCCTTCGACAGCGTCGTCGGCGCCCCCAATGGCGCGATCGTGTCATGGATCAACGATTACCTCGCCTCCCATGGAATAAGCGCGAAGGTCCTGGCAGGGCCGGAAGGCGACCGCAGCAATCTGTTCGCCACCATCGGACGGGTGGATATGCCCGGCTATATTCTGTCAGGCCACATGGATGTCGTACCGGCAGAAGTGGATGAATGGAGTTCTTCTCCGTTCCGCCTGCGTCGCGAGGGCGACATGCTTTTCGGGCGCGGCACGACCGACATGAAGGGCTTTCTTGCCGCAGCGCTAGCCGCTGTGCCGCAACTCGTCACGGCGGGCCTCAAGCGACCGATCCACCTCGCCTTTTCCTATGACGAGGAGGCCGGCTGCCGGGGTGCGCCGCATCTCATCGCCCAGTTGCCGACGCTGTGCGCGCCGCCGCTCGGCGCTATCATTGGCGAACCGAGCAACATGCGCGCCGTGCTCGCGCACAAGGGTAAGGCCGCCGCTCGGGTCACGATCCGGGGCCGGGCCGGGCATTCCTCGCGGCCGGATCTGGGGCTCAACGCCATCCACGCGTTGGCAGCCGTCCTCAACGCCGCAATCGATCAGACCGCGCGCCTTTCCCAAGGGCCCTTCGATACGGCTTTCGAGCCGCCATATTCGTCATTGCAGGCCGGTGTGATCGCGGGCGGCAAGGCGATCAACATCATACCGGACCTTGCCATGCTGGAACTGGAGGCGCGGGCCATCTCGGGCGTCAATCCCAGAGATCTGCTTGGCCCCATCCGCAAGGCCGCGGACGCTTTGCGCGATAACGGTTTCGCGGTCGAGTGGGACGAGATGAGCGCCTATCCGGCGCTGGCGCTTGCTGCGCGCAGCCCGCTTGCCCATCTCATGCAGGAACTGACATCGGAGACGCCGCTCAGCGCCGTCAGTTACGGCACGGAGGCCGGGCTATACCAGGCCGCCGGCATCGATGCATTGATCTGCGGCCCTGGCGATATCGGCCGGGCGCACAAGCCGGACGAGTTCATTTTCGAAAGCGAGCTTGCCGCCTGCCAGCGCTTCATCGAAGCGCTCGGGCAGCGCTGCGCGGCATAGGACAAAAACCGATGACCTTTCTCTTCAATTCGGACGCCAAGCGCGGCGCAATTTTTGCCGATGCTTTTGCGCAGGCCCTGCCCGGCATCCCCTTCAGCATGGATGCAGCGAGCGTCGACCCCGATGCGGTGCGCTATCTGATCACCTGGACCGTGCCCGCCGATTTGCCGCGCTATCGCAATCTCGAAATCCTCTTCTCGATCGGCGCGGGCGTCGATCAGTTCAATCTGGCGGCGATCCCTCAGCCTGTGAAGGTCGTGCGCATGGTCGAGGACGGGATCGTGCGGATGATGCAGGAATATGTGCTGCTCGCCGCGCTTGCCCTACATCGCAACCTGCCCGCCTATCTCGACCGGCAGCGGCAGGGCGTGTGGTCGCCCATCGCACAGACGCCGGCGCAGGATCGCCGTATCGGCATTCTCGGCCTTGGTATGCTGGCGCAGGCGGTGCTAGAACGGCTGAAGCCGTTCGGCTTCCAGCTCTCAGGCTGGAGCCGCAGCCCACGCGCTCTTGATGGCGTGACCTGTTATCACGGCGCGGCGGGGCTGGAGGCCATGTTGGCCGAGACCAATATTCTCGTCTGCCTGTTGCCGCTGACGCCGGAAACGCGCGGGTTTCTGAATGCCGCCCTCTTCGCTCGGCTTCCGCAAGGCGCGGCGCTGATCCATGTCGGGCGCGGCCCGCAGCTCGATCAGACCGCGCTGCTGGCGGCTCTCGACAGCGGCCACCTCTCATCAGCCATGATCGACGTCACTGATCCGGAACCCCTGTCCGCCGACCATCCGCTCTGGCGGCATCCGAAGATCATTCTGACACCGCATGTCGCCAGCGTCACCCAGCCGGAAACGGCGGCCCGCGCCGTCATCGACAGTATCCGGTTGCATCTGTCCGGCCACGACCCGATCGGTCTTGTCGATCGGGCACGCGGCTATTGAAACGCACAACCCTCGAAAGGATGTCCATGTCTCTCCTGAAAACCCTCGACCCGAACCCGACCTTTGCCCCTAAAGAATCCGGCCCCTTGCCCGAGCGGTTGATTGTCGGCTCGCCCGCCTTCAAGACCTGGGCGATGGATGAAGCCAAGGACGGCAAGGTGCTCTCCGGCGTGTGGGAAGCCACACCCGGTGAAACCAAGTCGATCAAGGGCGAAGTCTTTGAATTCTGCCACATCCTGTCCGGCGTCGTCGAAATCACGCCCGATGGCGGCAAGCCCGTGATCTACAAGGCCGGCGACAGCTTTGTAATGAAGCCGGGCTTTACCGGCGTCTGGAAGACGATCGAAACCGTGCGCAAGATCTACGTCGTCGTCAACTGACGCTGCCTGCATTCCGGTCAACGCCATGACGTGGCGGTGCGGCAAAAGATTTGTCTGCCGCCCGCCCTCAAAACGCAAGAAACGACGGATGAGCGAGGCTCAAGCAACCGTTCGTGCTCGCAAAGTCCGGCTAGGCTCCTGAAGAGACTGAAAAGGAACCTGCTGGATGAGCCTGAGCTTTAATCCCGAGACCCTGCCCTTGCCGATCGGCCATTTCATCGGCGGGAAGCTGATCGAAGCGTACGACGGGCTCGACATGCATCGTCCCTCTGACGGTGCGGCCCATGCGCAGTGCCCGGTCGCCGACACAGAAAGAGTGAACCACGCCGTCGAGAATGCCAAGGCGGCGCTCAAGTCCAGCAACTGGGGCGGCGTCCGCCCACGCGAACGCACCAAGTCGCTGCAGGCCTGGGCCGATCTCATCGAGGCGGAAGCCGGGACGCTGGCAAAGATCGAGGCGCTTTCCTCCACCCGGCCCGTCGGCCAGCTTGTGGCCGGCGATATTGCTGTGACGGCAGAGCAGATCCGCTTCTTCGCGGAATTTGCCGACAAAGAAGGCAGCAATGTCGTGCCGACCGACGACCAGACCTTCGGCATGACGATCAGCGAGCCCTATGGCGTGGTCGGCGCTATCACGCCGTGGAACTTCCCCATATCCATGGCCGGCTGGAAGCTCGGCCCGGCGCTGGCCGCCGGCAATGCCGTCGTCATCAAGCCCTCGGAGATGACGCCCTTTTCGACCGTCTACATGGCGCAACTGGCTGTCAGGGCCGGCATCCCGGCGGGCCTGATCAATGTCGTGCTCGGCGATGGTCCGACAACTGGGAATGCGCTGACCGGCCACGCCGATATCGCCAGGGTGAGCTTTACCGGCTCGACCCGCGCAGGCTCGGCGATCATGGAAAACATCGCCCGCACCGGCGTCAAGCCGATGACGCTGGAATTGGGCGGCAAGAGCCCGCAGCTCGTCTTTGCCGATGCCGATCTCAACAAGGCCGCCGCAGCCATCGCCAGCAGCGTCACCTTCAATGCCGGCCAGGCCTGTGTCGCCGGCACACGGCTGATCGTCGAAAAATCCGTTGCAGACGAACTCATCGCCGCGATCATCGCACAGATGCAAACCGCTCGCCCGGGACCGACCTGGGACGCGGCCACGCAATATTCCCCCATTATTTCCGAGCGCCAACGCAGCCGCATCGCCAGCATCGTCGAGGCCGCAAAGGCTGCCGGCGGCGAGTGCCTGACGGGCGGCTACGCCATGGAGGGCGCCGGCTATTTCTACGCTCCGACGCTGATTTCCGGGGCAACTCAGGACAATCCGGCCATTATTGAAGAAATCTTCGGACCGGTGCTGACCGTCCAGACCTTCGAGGGGGAAGAGGAAGCACTCGCCCTCTCCGCCCACCCGGTCTACGGCCTTGCCTCCGGCCTCTTCACGTCAGACCTGTCCCGCACGCTGCGATTTGCCCGCGCGCTGGAAGCCGGCACGGTCTGGGTCAACCGCTATAGCCGCTCGCGTGACCATATCCTGCCGACCGGCGGCTACAAGCGCTCCGGCATCGGCAAGGATCTCGGTCGCGAGGCCTATGAGACCAACCGCAAGAGCAAGAGCGTGCTCATCAGTCTTTGAGGATGAACAGTTGAAAACACACAATATAGCCTTGATCCCCGGCGACGGCATCGGCCGCGACGTCATCGACGCCGCCTGGCGCGTGCTGCAAACCATTGCCCAGAACTCCGGCTTCGGGCTGCAAGGCACGGAATTCCCCTGGTCATGCGCCTTTTGCAAGGAGACCGGCCGGATGATGCCGGAAGACGGGATCGAGACGCTTAGAGCCTTCGACGCCATTCTTCTCGGCGCGGTCGGCTGGCCGGCGGAGGTGCCGGATTCGGTCTCGCTACACGGCCTGCTGCTGCCCATCCGCAAGGCCTTCGTGCAATATGCCAATATCCGCCCGCACCGACTCCTGCCAGGCGTGCAAGGTCCGCTAAAGGCGGAAGGCTTCGACATTCTCTGCATCCGCGAGAATACGGAAGGCGAATATTCAGGGGCCGGCGGGCGTGTCCATCAAGGGCTCGACAATGAAGTGGCCGTCGAGACCTCGATCTTCACCCGCAAGGGTGTCGAGCGCATCATCCGCTTCGGCTTCGAACAGGCCCGCACGCGGCGCGGCAAGCTCGCCTCCGTCACCAAGTCCAATGCGCAGAAATATTCCATGGTCTTCTGGGACGAGATCACCAGAAAGCTCGCGGCCGAGTATCCCGATGTCGAGGTCACGAGCTATCACGTCGATGCGCTCGCCGCTCGCATGGTCATGGCGCCGGAAAGCCTCGACGTCATCGTCGCCTCCAACCTGTTCGGCGATATCCTGACCGATCTCGGCGCCGCCATACAGGGCGGGCTCGGCTTTGCGGCCTCCGCCAACATCAACCCCGACCGCTCCACACCTTCCATGTTTGAGCCCGTCCACGGCTCGGCCCCGGACATTGCCGGGAAGGGTATAGCGAACCCCATGGCCACCATTTGGTCCGGCGCGATGATGCTCGATCACCTCGGTGAAAAGGACGCCGCCGCCCGCGTCATGGCCGCGCTTTGCGCCGTCACGGCGAAGGGCATCGGCACGGTTCAAGGCAAAGACTCGACCGACACGATCACCGCTGCGGTCATCGCCACGCTCACTTCTGAATAAGGACAACCCCATGCTTAACCTCAAGGACCAGAGCCTTCTCCGTCAGACCGGCCTCATCAATGGCGAATGGATGGCCGCTCGCTCCGGCAAGACCGTCGATGTGATCAATCCGGCAACGCAGAAAGCCATCGGCGCAGTTCCGGACATGGGCGGAGAAGAAACCCGGGCAGCCATTGTCGCGGCAGACGCCGCCTTCAGGACCTGGAAAGCGAAGACCAATGCCGAGCGCGCCCTGATCATCGAAAAGTGGTTCGATCTGATCATCGAAAACCTCGAAGATTTCGCGCTGATCCTGACGTCAGAACAGGGCAAGCCGCTGGACGAGGCACGTGGGGAAATCCGCTATGGCGCTTCCTTTGTGAAATGGTTTGCCGAAGAAGCCCGCCGCATCAATGGCCACACGATCCCCGCGCCTTCGCGCGACCGCCGCATCCTTGTCTTGAAGGAACCGGTCGGCGTCTGCGGCATCATCACGCCGTGGAACTTCCCGAATGCGATGATTACCCGCAAGGTCGCGCCCGCGCTTGCTTCCGGCTGTACGGTCGTCATCAAGCCCTCCGAATTCACGCCCTATTCGGCGTTGGCGCTCGGGGTTCTCGCCGAACGCGCCGGCATTCCGGCAGGCGTCATCAACATCGTCACCGGCATGCCAACCGAGATCGGCAACGAACTCATGGCCAACGAAACCGTGCGCAAAATCTCCTTCACCGGCTCGACCCGCGTCGGCTCGTTGCTGATGCGCGGGGCTGCCGACAGCGTCAAGCGGCTGAGCCTCGAACTCGGCGGCAATGCGCCGTTCATCGTCTTCGATGATGCGGATCTCGATCTGGCCATCGAAGGCGCGCTCGCCTCGAAATTCCGCAATGGCGGCCAGACCTGCGTCTGCGCCAACCGCATCCTCGTGCAGTCTGGCGTCTACGACGCCTTCGCCGCCAAACTGAAAGCCCGGGTCGATGCGATGAAGGTTGGTCCTGGAACCGAGGCTGGCGTATCCATCGGCCCGATGATCAACGCCGCCGCCATCGACAAAATCGAACGCCACATTGCGGACGCCCTGTCCAAGGGCGCCAAGATCATTACCGAAACGCCCGCGATGCCGAACGGTCATCAATATACGGCCCCGGTCGTGCTAACGGGCGCCACGACCGAGATGGAACTTGCGACCGAAGAGACCTTCGGCCCTGTCGCCCCTCTCTTCCGTTTCGAGACGGAGGAAGAGGCCATCGTCATAGCCAACGGCACGCCCTTCGGCCTCGCTTCCTATTTCTACACAGAGAACATGAAGCGCGCCTGGCGCGTCGGCGAAGCCCTGGAATTCGGCATGGTGGCGCTCAACACTGGCCTCATCTCCATGGAAGTCGCCCCCTTCGGCGGCGTCAAGCAATCCGGTCTCGGCCGCGAGGGCGCGCAGATGGGCATTGAAGAATATCTGGAAACGAAAAGCTTCCACATGGGCGGGTTGGCTTAAGCCGGCCACTTTTATCCGTTAGCCGAATACCGAATCCAGATACTGCGTAACCATGTGGCAGTAATCGCCAAAGCCCATTTCTTCACGAGACAGTTTCTCAGCTTTCAAGAAAGCTGGAAGAATTGCATTGAACGAGGCAAATTCTTTGGCGATTTCGCTCCCACCTGGAATTTTGGAATCTCGGGTTTGCAGGCGCAACCAAGCCGCCAGTTTCTCAATCAGGCTGTTCACCGAGCCTTCGTGAGATTGAATATCCTGACCGGCAATATCGGAAATAAATTTCTGATAGCGATATTTCTCGCGATCGAAAACAATACAGACCTTACCCTTGTGTTTCCGACCACCGAATTTCCGCGCGCCGAGAAAGAGGCCCAGTTCAAGCGGCATGTTGAAACGCGGCAAGGGCGGCGTGCCATCGCTTTCGGTGCGCGAAATATCATGCACGCTATATTGGCATTCGGCGATAATGCGACTGATTTTGTCCAGACGATTTTCGGCCGCGTTTTCTGTTTCCAGAGCGCAACGCGGTTTCCAGCCTGAGCGAATGATTGTGAAGACTATGGCTTCAAACAGGGGGCGGTAATCATCATCAAACGGGCAGTTAACGAAAACGTGCCTGTCGACATCCGCCATCCATCAGACCTGCCGCAAAAGATTCGCGGTCGATTCAGAGTTTTCGCGCAATACCTTTTCGATCGTCTTGCGGATTTCCCGTTCTGTAAAATGCGTGGGCTTGACCGCAGGGCGAAGCACTTCTACGCCGTCAGGAAGAGTCACGACGACGCGGCGCGATTTCGAGCCCGTCTTGGCTTTGACCACACTTTGTTTTTCGGTTTTCGTCATGGCCGCAAGATTATCATTGCTTGCCGGAGACGGCAACGAAATTGCACGCGCCTACTCCAGCATGTCCTTAGCCTTGTAGAACATTCCCACCAGCGGCAGGAACCAGGGTTTACCGAAATGGCCGGGCACGGCGGGCCAGGGGTAGTTTTGCATGGGGTTGCGGTCGGCGCGGCCGAGAATGGCGTCGGCAACCATCATGCCGAGATGCGTAGACAACTGGGCGCCGTGGCCGGAATAGCCCATGGCGTACCAGAGCCCGTCCTGGAAGCCGGCGCGCGGATAACGGTCGGCCGTCATGTCGACAAGGCCGCCCCAACAATAGTCGATCTCGATGCCCTTCAATTGCGGAAAGATGCGCTCCAGGCTCTCGCGCAGGATCGCGCCGCTCTTTTCGTCCGAGCGCTGGTCGGATGTGGCCGAGAAGCGGGCGCGGCCGCCGAATATCAGGCGATTGTCGGGTGAAAGCCTCCAGTAGTTGCCGATGTTCATCGTGTTGACGCAGGTGCGGTTGCCGGGCATGACCGCCTGAACTTCCGCCTCGTTGAGCGCGCGCGTGGCAATCAGGAAGCTGCCGACCGCGATGATGCGGCGGCGAAACCAGGCGAAATTCTTTGTGGTATAGGCCCCGGTCGCCACGATCACATTGGCGGCGGTCAGCGAACCGCGCGTGGTTTGCAGCGTGTGAACGCCGTTCGTCTCATGATGCTCGGTGACGGCCGCGCCTTCAAAGATCGTCGCGCCATGGCGCACGGCGGCCTCGGCCAGCCCGACGACATAGCGGCCCATATGCATCATCGCGCTCTTCTTCGATAGCATCGCGCCATGGAAGGAGGAGACGACCTCTTGGCTTAGATCTTCCGGCGACAGCAGCGCCGTATCCGGATCGCATTCCTTGTTCAACGCCTCGAAATTGCGGACGATGGCCTCGAAATGCTTGGGCTTCGAGGCCAGCTTCAGCTTGCCGGAACGGCGGAAATAGCAGTCGATGCCCTCTTCGGCGATCAACTTCTCGATCGTATCGATGGAATCGTCCAGCGCGTGATAGAGCGCAATCGCGCGCTCCTTGCCAAGCTCAGCCTTCGCGCCGAGATAGCTATGCGCCAGACCATTGTTCAGATGACCGCCATTGCGGCCGGACGCCCCAAAGCCAACGCACTCCGCCTCCAGAATGACGACCTTCACCCCCGCCCGTGCAAGCTGCCGCGCTGCCGCGAGCCCTGTAAAGCCGGCGCCAATGACGGCGACATCGAAATGCCCGCTGACAGGGCCTTCTGCCCCCCCGGCAAAGGCCGGCGCAGTGTCATGCCAATAGGAGACGAATTTCATCGACCATGCCTTTGCTGGTTTGTCATCTGCGGCGGGTGTCGGGTCAGAGACCCACGACGCCCGGCAGGCCGGAAATATCGGCGATTTCGGTATAGCCGTAATAGGGGTTGGCCGGCTCGTGGCCGCGGTTTACCCAGACCTTGTTCTTGATGCCGAGATCATGGGCCGACATCAGATCATAGCGGAAGGACGAGGAGACGTGCAGGATGTCTTCCGGGCCGCAGCCGAGCATGTCGAGCATGTATTCAAACGCCTTGAAGCGAGGCTTATAGGCCTGTGCCTGTTCGGCGGTATAGACCTTGTGGAATGGCGCACCGAGCTTTTCGACATTCGACATGATCTGCGAGTTCATGGCGTTGGACAGGATGACCAGCGGAATTTCCTTCGCCACTTTGGCAAGGCCCGCCGGCGCATCGGCATGCGGACCCCAGGTCGGAACGCGCTCATAGACCATCTGCGCGTCTTCGTCCTTGAAGGTCACGCCATTGGCCTTGCAGGTGCGCGACAGCGAATTATGAACGACTTCCGCATAGGGCTTCCACGCGCCCATGATCTCGTCGAACCGGTAGGCGGAGAAGTTGCGGATGAATTTGTCCATGGCCTGTGCGTCGAGACGGTCGCCATAGAGATCGCGGGCGGCTCCCGCCATGTCGAAATTGATCAGCGTGCCGTAGCAGTCGAAGGACACATATTTCGGGCGAATGGCCATAAAGTTCTTCCTCAGGCATTAAAGTTTCGTTGACCTGATCATAAGACATCCCTGCCAACGCTCGCGGGCCGAATTGACGCGTCCGGGAAGCACAAAGTTTTTAATCTACCGTTCCGTTTGGCACACAATTGCACGAAAGACCTCCCCTAGGCGGCCGCCTTGCCTCGTTGCCCCCTGTTTCGCAGGCCCCGCAGCATAAGATGCGGCGCTGGCCCGACGCTTCGGCGCAAGATAGCGCGCCAGCCTCCCCATTCAGATGAATAGCTTCCGCATCCTGCACGAGACTTCATGTCAGGAAAGGAAATGCCATGCAGAATAGCCAAATCGACCTCGTCGCCTTCGGGCCTGAGCATATTGATGGCGCAGTTGCCCTGTCACGCGCCGAAAGCTGGCCGCATCGCCGCGAGGACTGGATGCTGGCGCAGGCGTTGAGCGCAGGCGTTGTCGCACTAGATGCAGACGGCCGCGTCACGGGCACGACGCTGGTAACGCCCTATGCTGCGGATTGCGCTACGATCAACATGGTCATTGTCGACAAGACGATGCGTGGGCTTGGACTCGGCCGCACGCTGATGGAACGGGCCGTTGCCCTTGCCGATGGCCGACCGCTCCGCCTCGTTGCCACCAAGGAGGGCCTGCCGCTTTATGAAAAGCTCGGCTTCGTTACGACCGGCCTCATCCGCCAGCATCAGGGCGAGGTTCGTCCGCTCGACCGCCCAGAGGGCATCGAAAAGATGCAGGCCGGCGACCTTGAAGCGCTGAAAGCGCTCGACAGGGAAGCCTATGGAGCGGACCGCTCGGCACTGATCAATGCGCTGGTCGAGCGCGGGGAGATCGCGGTCGTTCGCAAGGGCGAGACGATCGAGGCCTGGGCGGCGATCCGCCCCTTCGGCCGCGGCGAGGTTATCGGACCGGTCATTGCGCCTGACGCCAAGACCGCCTGCGCGCTCATTGCCTGGCACGCATCCTCCCGCCCTGGGACCTTCCTGCGCGTCGATACGGGCAGCGAAACGGGCATTGCGCTCTGGCTCGCCGATATCGGCCTTGCCCATGTCGGCGGCGGCGTCGCCATGCGCCGCCCTGCCAAGGAAGATGCCGAACAGGCGCGCCGGAAAGTCTATGCGCTCGCCAATCAGGCGCTCGGCTGAACTCAAACCTGCTGAAAACAGCACTTTGGAGACTGAAATGCTCGCCAATTCCTTGATCGAACTCGATCGCGCGCACCTGATCCACCCCGTCTCCTCCTATCGCGGGCATGAGCGCGAGGGCGTGCGGGTGCTCAAATCCGCCTCCGGCGCAACGGTCACCGAGGCTAATGGCCATCAACTGGTCGATGGATTTGCAGGTCTGTGGTGCGTCAATGCCGGCTACGGCCATGAGAGCATCATTGAGGCGGCCACCAAGCAATTGCGTGAGCTTCCCTATGCCACCGGCTATTTCGATCTGGGCTCGGAGCCGGCGATTCGGCTTGCCGCGGAACTCGCCGAACGCGCGCCGGGCGATCTCAACCGCGTCTTTTTCACGCTTGGCGGCTCGGATGCGGTGGATTCCACCATCCGTTTCGTCCGCTATTACTGGAATGCCAAGAGCCAGCCGCAGCGCGATCAGTTCATCTCGATCCAGCAGGGCTATCACGGCTCGACCACGGTTGGCGCCGGGTTGACGGCACTGCCGGCCTTCCATACTGGTTTCGGCCTGCCCTTCGACTGGCAGCACAAGATCCCTTCGCCCTATCCCTATCGCAACCCGATCGGCGAAGACGATGCATCAATCATCGCGGCGTCGCTGGCTGCGCTGAAGGCCAAGATCGAGGAGATCGGCGCGGATCGCGTGGCAGCATTTTATGCCGAACCGATCCAGGGGTCCGGTGGCGTCATCGTGCCGCCCAAGGGCTGGATCAAGGCGATGCGTGATCTCTGTCAGGAATATGGCATTCTCTTCATCGCCGACGAGGTCATCACCGGCTTCGGCCGCACCGGCCCCCTCTTTGCCTGCGCCGACGAAAACATCGTGCCGGACATGATGACGGTCGCCAAGGGGCTGACCTCCGGCTATGCGCCCATGGGCGCGGTTCTGATGGCGAATGGCGTCTATGATGTGATCGCCGATGGCGCGGGCGATGCGGCCGTGGGGCACGGCTTCACCTATTCGGCCCATCCCGTCAGCGCCGCTATCGGCCTCGAAGTGTTGAAACTCTACGAAGGCGGGCTTCTCGAAAACGGCGTGAGGGCCGGGGCGCGTCTGCTGGCAGGCCTGGAAAGCCTCCGCGACCACCCGCTGGTGGGCGACATTCGCGGCCGTGGCATGCTCTATGGCGTCGAACTGGTCACCGACAAGGCGAAGAAAACGGCTCTTCCGGCAACAGCCCAGCCGGCACGGCGCATATTCGACCGCGCTTGGGACAACGGTCTCGTCATCCGCGCCTTCCCGCAGGGCGTGCTGGGCTATGCCCCGCCGCTCTGCTGCACCGATGCCGATATCGACGCCATCGTTGAACGCACCCGCAAGACGCTCGATGAGACACTGCAGGACCCGGATATCCGCAAGGCCATGGCCTGACGGCCGCAAGCAAGGCCGGCGGCATTTCGCCGAAATGTCGCCGGGGGAAGCAAGTTCGCAATATTATGCTGCCGCGTTCGGCCAAATCGAACGATAAGCCCCGGCGGACATGCAAGACTGATCTTCAGAAAAAGGCAAAACGCCGCGCGTGAAATCACACACCGGGCCGGAAAGTCCGCGCAAGACGGATACAAGCCCGAAACAAAGCAAAGAAGGGGAATGACATGACTGACAAAATTTCCAACTGGACGAAATCCGACGACGCCCGCGTCGAAGAGGCCATCCGTCGAGGCGCTTCGCGTCGCGATCTCCTGAAAATGATGCTGGCAGGCGGCGTGGCGCTCTCCGCTGGCGGCGCTGTTTTCGGCCGCGCTGAACAGGCAGTCGCCGCAACGCCTGTCTCGGGCGGACATTTCAAGGCTGCCGGCCTTTCGTCCTCCAACGCCGATACGCTCGATCCAGCCAAGGCTTCGCTGGGCACCGATTATGTGCGTTGCTGCTCTCTTTACAATCGTCTGACCTTTATCGACGCCAATGGCGTGCCGCAGATGGAGCTCGCCGAAAAGCTTGAGACCAAGGATGCCAAGACCTGGACCGTAACCCTGCGCAAGGGTGTTGCCTTCCATGACGGAAAAGCGCTGACTGCAGCCGACGTTGTTTTCACCCTGAAGCGCCATCTTGACCCGGCTGTCGGCTCCAAGGTCGCCAAAATCGCCGCTCAGATGTCGGAAATCAAGGCGATAGACACCATTACGGTCGAGATCGTCCTTGCTGCTGCTAACGCCGACCTTCCCTTCATCCTGGGCCTGCACCACTTCATGATCGTGCAAGACGGCACGACGGATTTTTCCAAGGGAATCGGCACCGGCGCCTTCACCCTCGAAACCTTCGAGCCCGGCGTCCGTTCAATCGTCAAGAAGAACAAGAACTATTGGAAGTCGGGCGCGCCCTATCTCGATTCTTTCGAATTCTTCGCCATCGGCGATGACAACGCCCGCGTCAACGCCCTGCTGGCCGGCGACATCCAGCTTGCCGCAGCTATCAATCCTCGCTCGGCCAAGCTCGTCGAGGGCCAGACCGGCTTTCAACTCTCCAAGTCGACCGGCGGCAACTACACCAATCTGAACATCCGGCTCGATATGAACAAGCCCGATTTCGTGATGGGCATGAAATATCTCGTAGACCGCGAGCAGATCGTCACAGCGGCGCTGCGCGGCTTTGGCGAAGTCGGTAACGACCAACCGATTTCCAAGGCCAATTTCTTCCACAATCCGGATCTGAAGCCGAAAGCCTTCGACCCTGACAAGGCGAAGCACTATTTCGAAAAGGCTGGCGTCCTTGGCCAAGCGATCCCTATGATCGCTTCGGATGCAGCCAACAACTCCATCGACATGGCGATGATCATGCAGGCAGCTGGAGCCGAAATCGGCCTCAACCTCGACGTCCAGCGCGTGCCGTCTGACGGTTACTGGGATAAATACTGGCTGCAAGCGCCAATCCATTTCGGCAATATCAACCCGCGTCCGACGCCGGATATCTATTTCTCATTGCTCTACTCGTCCGACGCGCCGTGGAACGAGAGCCAGTACAAGTCGACGAAATTCGACGCCATGCTCGTTGAAGCGCGCGGCATGCTGGACCAGGCCAAGCGCCGCGACATCTATTCTGAGATGCAGACGATGATCGCGGAGGAAGCTGGCACCATCATTCCGGCCTATATCACCAACGCCGACGCCATTTCGAGCAAGGTCAAGGGCCTGACGGCCAACCCGCTTGGCGGCATGATGGGCTACGCCATGGCCGAATACATCTGGCTCGAAGCCTGATCGCATCACCGCGCATGCTCCGGGAAACTGGATTTCCCGGAGCATGCGCGGTCTTGATATCTCCTGGAATGCACCGGCAATCGCGCCAAATGCATCCGGGCGACGATCGGCTCTTTTTTCAAACCGCCATTGATGAAAAAGTGGGGTTGCTGCCTGCTTAGGGCAGCGCGGCTGGAGGTTTTCCATGAACGCTGATATCGCAAGCATGATCGCCAAGCGGATCGTCGTCGCAGTAATCACGCTGCTGATCGTTTCCTTCGCTGTCTTCTTCGCCACGAATATGCTGCCTGGAGACACTGCGACGATCCTGCTTGGTCAGGCCGCGACGCCCGAAGCCGTGGCCGGCCTGCGTCATGCCATGCATCTCGACGATCCCGCTATCCTGCGCTTCCTGCGTTGGATGCTGGGCGTCCTGACCGGCGATCTCGGCACGTCCTATGCCAACAACATGCCGATTGCGAAGCTGATCGCCGGGCGCTTTGTCCACACGATGCAGCTTGCCGGGATCACGGCGCTCATTTCCGTCCCTTTCGCGCTGACGCTCGGCATCACCTCGGCTGTCATGCGGGGCTCGCTTTACGACCGCCTCGTCACGGTGCTGACCATCGGCATCATATCCGTGCCGGAATTCATGGTCGCCTCGACCGCAGTGCTGATTTTCGCGGTCTATCTCAAATGGCTTCCGGCCATTTCCTTCGTCAACGAGGTGCATTCGTTCTACGACCTTCTGCGCATGTATGCCATGCCGGTCCTGACGCTGACCTTCGTCGTGTCCGCGCAGATCATCCGCATGACCCGCGCCGCCGTGATCGAGACGCTGGCGACGCCTTACGTCGAAATGGCGCTCCTCAAAGGCGCCTCGCGCAGCCGCATCGTTCTGCGCCACGCGCTGCCCAATGCGCTCGGTCCCATCGTCAATGCACTGGCGCTCTCGCTCTCCTACCTCATCGGCGGCGTTATCATCATCGAGACGATCTTCAACTATCCCGGCATCGCCAAGCTCATGGTCGATGCGGTCGCCACCCGCGACCTGCCGCTGATCCAGACCTGCGCGGTGATCTTCTGCGCCGGTTATATGATCCTGATCACGATTGCCGACATCATCGCCATCATCTCAAATCCGAGGCTCCGCTGATGACGCAAAGCGCCCCAACGACCTCCGCCTCTCCCGGCGTCTTCGGCTACACGTTCAGCCTTGTCGGCGTTCTCGCCTTCGCCGTGATCCTGTTCTGGGCCGTGGTCGCCCTCTTCGCCCCGCAGATCGCGCCCTATCCGGTCGGCAAGATCGTCGATATCGACTATTTCGGCCCGATGAGTTCCAAGTTTTGGCTGGGATCCGACTATCTGGGGCGCGACATGCTGTCCCGCATCATCTACGGTGCGCGTTACACGCTCGGCATTGCGCTGGCCGGCGTGCTGATAGCCTCCTCCTCAGGCGTGATCCTCGGTATGGCTGCCGCTGTCATCGGCGGCTGGTTTGATGCAGCACTCAGCCGTTTCATGGATGCGATGATCTCAATTCCGAGCAAGCTGTTCGGCCTCGTCGTCGTGGCGGCCGTCGGCTCTTCGCTGCCGGCGCTCATCCTCACCCTGGCCTTCATCTACACACCAGGCTCCTACCGCTTTGCCCGCGCCCTGGCTGTGAACGTCAACACGATGGATTTCATCACGGTGGCCCGCATTCGCGGCGAAAACACGCTCTATCTCGCCGTTTCGGAAATCCTGCCGAATATCATCCGGCCGGTTCTGGCCGATTTCGGCATCCGCTTCGTCTTCATCGTGCTGCTGCTCTCCGGCCTCTCCTTCCTGGGCCTCGGCGTGCAGCCGCCGCTCGCCGACTGGGGCGCGCTGGTCCACGAAAACATTCAGGGCCTGTCCTTCGGCTCCGCAGCGATCATCGCACCCTCGATCGCGATCGCCAGCCTGACGATCAGCGTCAACCTGCTGATCGACAACCTTCCCCGCAAGATCCGCGACAGGAGCGCCTGAGATGAACAAGCTCGTCGAAATCAGGAACCTGCGTGTCGAGGCGACCACCGATGCCGGACGCCGCAACGAAATCATCAAGGGCGTCGATATCTCGATCGCCAAGGGTGAGATCGTAGCCCTGATCGGCGAAAGCGGCTCCGGCAAGACGACGATCGCCCTGACGCTTATGGGCTATACCCGCCCCGGATGCCGCATTTCCGATGGCGCGTTGCTGGTCGACGGCAAGGACATGGCCAAGCTTTCCGAGCGCGAGCGGGCCGGCATTCGCGGCACCGAAGTCGCCTATGTGCCGCAAAGCGCCGCCGCAGCCTTCAACCCGTCGCAGACAATTATGGATCAGGTCATCGAAGTGACCCGCATCCATGGCCTTATGACGGCTGACCAGGCCCGCGCCAGCGCCATTGAGCTATTCAGGGCCTTGTCGCTTCCCTCGCCCGAAACCATAGGCGGGCGCTATCCACATCAGGTCTCCGGCGGCCAGTTACAGCGGCTTGCCGCCGCCATGGCGCTGATCGGCGGACCGAAACTTGTCATCTTCGATGAACCGACCACCGCGCTCGACGTGACGACCCAGATCGACGTGCTAAAGGCCTTCAAGTCAGTGATGAAAGCCGGCGGCATTGCCGGCGTCTATGTGTCTCATGATCTCGCCGTCGTTGCCCAGATCGCCGACCGCATCGTCGTATTGAAGGGCGGCGAGGTGCAGGAGGAGGGCGCGACGGAGACGATTCTTTCGGCGCCTTCCCATCCTTACACGCGGGAACTGTTGTCCGCCTTCGAGCCGAAGGAAACGCAATTTGCCGGCAGGCGCGAGGACAAGGCGCGTCCGCTGCTTCAAATCGAAAACGTCATCGCCGGCTATGGCCCGATCCAAGCCGACGGCCTGCCCTTCATGCAGGCTGTCCGCTCGGTGAGCCTCTCGGTCGAAAAGGGCCGTAATCTCGGCATTATCGGCGAATCCGGCTGCGGGAAGTCGACACTCGCGCGCTGCATCGCCGGCATCCTGCCGGCAAGTGCCGGCAATATCATCTTCGACGGCAAGGAACTCGATCCCAACGCGCGCCGACGCTCGCGAAAAGCGCTGCGTGAAATGCAGATCGTCTTCCAATATGCTGATACGGCGCTGAACCCCGCCAAGCCCATTGAGGACATTCTCGGACGGCCCCTCAGCTTCTATCATGGCCTCAAGGGCAAAGCGCGCGACGCCCGGGTCGATGAACTTCTCGACATGGTGCGCCTGTCCAAGGCGGTGCGCTACCGCCACCCGTCGGAACTCTCCGGCGGCCAGAAGCAGCGCATCAACTTCGCCCGCGCGCTGGCCGCCAATCCCAAGCTCATCATCTGCGACGAGATCACCTCGGCGCTCGACACGGTCGTTGCCGCAGCCATCATCGAACTGCTCAAGGAATTGCAGCGCGAGCTTAACCTCTCCTACATCTTCATCAGCCACGACCTCTCCGTGGTCGAAGCGATCTGCGACGAGATAATGGTCATGTACCGCGGCGAGAAGGTCGAGCACCTGACCCGCGAGGACGTGAAATCCCCGACGCACCCCTATTCCAAACTGCTCTTCTCCTCCGTGCCGAAACTCGACCCGACCTGGCTCGATAATCTCGTGCTGGAGCCGGAACTGGTCCGGCAGTATGGCGGGGCTTGACGGCTGTTCCCCTTCTCCTTTTGGGGAGAATGTGGCCCGAAGGGCCGGATGGGGTTATTTCTGCCACTGAGCGAGCTGGGAGCCACTCATCGCCTCACTGCGTTCGGCAATTCTCACCAAGGGGAGAAGAGGGCGCCGCATCCACCGGATCGATATCATACTGGAAACAAGCTTGTCAGCGGCAGATGCGACTTCACAATCGGCGATTTTAGCACGACGAAGCTGAAATACTTATCGATACCTATGTCCATATCGGTCAGCCGCTCCATAATCGTCTGGTATTCGCCTATGCCGGCCGTGATGAATTTCAGGAGATAATCATAGCCGCCCGAGACCAGGTGGCATTCGATTACCTGGTCGATCTTGGCGACGACTGCCAGAAAGCGCGCAAAATCGACCTGGCGGTGGTTCTTCAGCGTGATTTCGGTAAAAACGGTCAGCGTCTGGCCGAGCTTGGCCAGATTGATCTGGGCCGAATAGCCCTCGATATAGCCTTCCGCCTGCAAACGCTTTACACGCATCAGGCACGGGCTCGGCGACAGATGCACGAGATCGGCCAGTTCCACATTGGTGATGCGGCCGTTCTTTTGCAGTTCGTAGAGGATCTTGATATCCGTCCGGTCGAGTTTCATCATCGGTCCGCCGCCTTCCCCTTTATTGTGCAGCATAAAATTCTGCCGCATGTTTGAAGCAACGTTAGCATAGAGTGATCCCTTGTCCATCAAGCCGCGAAATAGGACATGACGCAGAAGATTTCGATGCGCGGGTGACGACCAGCATTTTCTGCCGTTGCGACAGGCACTCCGGTTTCGCATGCGGATGGCCTGCACATAGTGTAGGGGCAGAATTGGAGATTGCCATGCCCGCCCCGCTTGCCCTCATCGACACACCCTCCGATCTGCCGAAGACCGCCGACGTCGTCGTGATCGGCGGCGGCATTGTCGGCGTATTCGCGGCCTATTACCTGACGCAGCGCGGCCTGAAGACCGTGCTGATCGAGAAGGGTCGCATCGGCGCGGAACAATCGAGCCGTAACTGGGGCTGGTGTCGCCAGCAGAACCGCGATGCGCGCGAATTGCCGATTTCCACGAAGAGCCTCGATCTATGGGAACGCTTCGCTGCCGAGACAGGCGAGAATACCGGCTTCCGCCGCTGCGGCCTCCTCTATCTCAGTAACAACGAAGCCGAGATTGCCGGCTGGGCGCGCTGGCGCGATTTCGCCAGGACCGTCGGCGTAACGACGCATATGCTCTCTGCATCGGAAGCGGCGGAAAAGGGCCGCGCGACGGGCCGTCCGTGGAAGGGCGGCGTCTTCTCGCCAACCGACGGGATTGCCGATCCGGCCAGTGCAGCGCCCGCCGTTGCCCGCGCCATCGTCAAGTTCGGCGGCGCGGTTATCCAGAATTGTGCGGCGCGCGGCGTCGAGACGGAAGGCGGGCGCCTCAGCGCCGTCGTCACCGAAATGGGCACGATCCGCACCAGGACGGCAATCCTGGCCGGCGGCGCCTGGGCCTCATCCTTCTGCCGGCAACTGAGAATCCGCTTTCCGCAGGCCTCGATCCGATCCTCCATCCTCTCCGTTTCGGGCAGCGCGGAGGGCATTCCGCCGGCGCTGCACACGGCCGAAATCTCGCTCACCGCACGCGGTGATGGCGGCCACACTCTGGCGATCAGCGGGCGCGGGCGCGTTGACGTCACGCCGCAGCAATTATGCTTTTCGCCGCAATTCCTGCCGATGTTCCTCAAGCGCTGGAAGAGCCTGGCGCCAGGCGGCCTTGAGGGCATGAAGAGCGGCTATGAAACGCTTTCCCGCTGGCGACTCGACCGGCCGACGCCGATGGAGAAGATGCGCATTCTCGATCCCACCCCGGATCAGGCGACTATCCGCCTGACGCATGAACGGGCGCTGGCGCTTCTGCCCGAACTGAAGAAGACGAAGATCACCGCAAGCTGGGCCGGCTATATCGATTCCACACCGGATGGCGTGCCGGGCATCGGTGAAGTCGAAACCCTGCCGGGCTTCATCCTCGCTGCCGGCTTTTCCGGCCATGGCTTCGGCATCGGCCCCGGCGCCGGCCATCTCATCGCCGATATCGTTACTGGGGCCGAACCCATCGTCGATCCCAAGCCCTACCACCCTTCCCGCTTCATGGCCTCGGCCTGGGGTAAGGTGGCGGAGTTCTGAAGGCAGGTCGGCTAGTTCCGCGCGATGCACCCACTTTCACCTAATTGTAGAGGAATTTGGTTCCCACTTTCGAATATTTAACTTGAGATACCCATTTCAAAGATGAACGAAAGGAGTAATCGTTTCACCTTGAACAGAATCGAACAGCGGTACACGTAAATAATGTTCTTGGTGAAGTCCGGTAAATAGCAGTGGAATATTTCTGCCGCGACAGAGATTATTAAGAATCCCGAGGCTCACCCGTACTCAAAAGCGCACCGATTTACAATATTTTATGAATTTCACATGTCGCTGTAGCGAGATATTTGCTTGTGATCGAGACTTATATTATGCTTTTAGGTCAGCTTATAAGCCTGCTTTACATTCCTTAAAGATTCGCGCGACCACCTTTTTTGCTGCTCGTTCGGTCGGTCTAGAGTGCCGTGTATTGTTGAGGCCCGCTATCGACAGGTCGTTTGGAGTTGATAGACCTCGATTGTTCAGCTCCCTCATGTGCCCAGCGCCATTTCATCGTTGCGCAGATGGATGTGTTGTCACCCCGCTCCGTCAGAATCTATTTGAGGGTACGATCACTGTCCGTTCCGTTGGTTGGTCAAGATCACAGGTTTGGACCGACTGGGCGCTCATCTTACGGTAAAGCGCACCGGGGCTGTGATGGTCTTGTTGACACCTGGCGGCGGTGTCGGAACCGGCGATGCACGCCTGACCATCTCGACCACCGCGTTGTCGAGATCGGGAAAACCGGACGAACGGGCAAGGCTGGCGGAGAGCACGTTGCCGGCATCGTCTATGCGGAAACGCACATAGGCAGTGCCCTGCTCGCCGCGCGAACGCGCGCCGGACGGATAGCGCTTGCGCCGCTCGAGATGGGCCATGAGTCGCGATTGCCATTTGGCGGGAGAGACGGAGTTGAAGCCCATGCCTGCCGTTCTCTGGTTGGCCGCATTGCGATTGGACTGTTTAACCTGCGCGGCCGCCTTCGTGGACGTCTTCGACGCTGGGCTAGGTCTCTTTCGCTCCTGTTTCTTCGCCAGGTCGTGCTTTTTCCGCTTCGGCTTTTCGACCGGCTTTTCCGCGAGTTGTTGCGGCCGGAAGACTGGGATCGGAACCTCGACCTTCTCAAGCTTTGTCAAAACCCGCTCCTCGATCGGATCGATCTCCGGTTCGGGTTCAGGCTCCAGCGGCTTCATCGGCTCCTGCTTGGCTTCGGCGACGTCCTCGACAGGTTGTTTCAACGGGATATCATCCTGCGGGGTCGGCGGCTCGACAATCTCCTGCGGCTGTTCGACCGGTTCGGCCGTATCGCTCTTCACCTCCTGTGAATGCTCCATCTGCTCGGAGATTTCATTCATCTCGGTATTGATCGCCTGCGGTTCGGCGGCGAGTTCTATCATGATCGCCGGTGGCGGGGCGCTATCGGCCATCTCCATGGGCGGTTCGCGCAAGGCCCATGCGACGGCGCCGGCATGACCGGCAAGCGCGATGATTCCAGCGCTTGTCCATAACATCGCCCGGCCAGCGCTCATCCTGCCCTGGAACTCGTCTGCCCACGAGGCTTTTGCGACTCTGCCCCCGCTCATGGTCTGGCTCCGGCAGTGGGCTGGCGACCGTCGCTTGCAGGTTGTTCGCCTGCTTGCCCATTGTCCGGCGACAAAACTGGCTGCGGCAGGGTTTCCAGCCCGACAAGCGCGATCTTGAGATAGCCGGCATCGCGCAGCAGGTTCATGACATTCATGAACTCCCCGTAGTCTACGCCCTTGTCGGCGCGCAGGAAGATTCGGGTATCCTTGTTGGCTTGCGTCTCTCTATCCAGGAGAGACGCAAGCGCCTCGCGCGCCACCGGATCGTTGCCGAGCGCAAGCGACAGGTCGGCTTTCAGCGTGAGGTAGAGTGGCTCGTCGGGCTTTTGGCTCGGTGTTGCCGTGGATGCGGGCAGATCGACCGCAACGTCAACCGTCGCCAAGGGCGCCGCCACCATGAAAATGATGAGCAGAACAAGCATCACGTCGATGAAGGGCGTGACATTGATCTCGTGATTTTCCGTAAGATCGTCGCCGCCACTATTGTCCCTGATACCGCCAGCCATGACATATCACTCCGCCGCAGCCGCAAGCACGACGTCAGGCGTCTTCGCTCCGTATGCTTTACGGAAATCGAGATCGCGGCTCACCAGCCGCTCAACGCCGGACGCCGCGTCTGCCAGCAACTGCCGGTAACCGGCCACGGAGCGGGCAAAGATATTGTAGATCACCACGGCGGGAATGGCGGCGACGAGGCCCATGGCAGTGGCCAGCAAGGCTTCTGCAATGCCGGGCGCGACGACGGCAAGGTTAGTGGTCTGGGATTCGGAAATTCCGATGAAGGAATTCATGATCCCCCACACGGTCCCGAACAGGCCGACGAAGGGTGAGACCGAGCCGATGGTGGCGAGAAGGCCGGTTCCCTTGGACATCTTCCTGCCCGCGAACGCTTCGATCCGGCCAAGCGCCGATGAAACGCGCTCTTTCAAGCCGTCGCCGCCTGCGTGATCGATAGCGTCTTCCGAAAGGCCCACCTCTTCCTGCGCCGCACGCAGCATGAGGGCTGCAGGGCCACGCTGCCTTCCATTGCCGCCAACGGCTTCGGCAAGCGTTCTGGAGGTGCGGATAGTCTTGAGCGTTCGACCGGCCCGCGCTTTCGCCCCGGTCAGCTCGATGGTTTTGGCAAACCATACCGTCCAGGTGATAAGTGATGCAAAGGCAAGGCCGATCATGACACCCTTGACCACCCAATCGGCGGCGAGGAACATGCCGATCGGAGAAAGGTCATGCGGCAGATCGGCGCGACGTTCGGATGACGCCATCATATACGAGATCGCGCCTGCAGGATCTTCGAGAAGCGCCGGGGCCGTTTCTCCGATTGCTTGCGACCTAGTGGCGTTTCCTGCGACGGGTTTTCTGCCGATTGCTGTCTCCTGGGCAGCGGCGGGCAGTTCGCCCGCCGTATCCGACGAAACGCTTTCCGCCACGGCTGGCGTCGTTGCGGTATTGCCGATCGCCTGCCGGTCCAATGCTCCTGCAACAGGTTGGCGGCTCTTGGTAGGTACGGCTTCTCCGGTCGCTATGGCGTTTTCCGGCGTGTGCTCCTGGGCGCTTTCGGCGGGCTTGATCGCACCGCTGACGGACTGTTTTTGCGCACTGCCATTGGTTTCCTGCGCATATGCGGGAACGAACGCCATCATCGCCGCCACCGCGAGGGCCGG
This sequence comes from Rhizobium sp. SG_E_25_P2, assembly GCF_029892285.1. GTDB lineage: Bacteria > Pseudomonadota > Alphaproteobacteria > Rhizobiales > Rhizobiaceae > Rhizobium_E. The sequence goes on along the minus strand of NZ_JARXVM010000025.1, from coordinate 65,727 downwards.
GATAGAAAGGACGGCGCGTAGGTTACAGGCGGAATACTGGCGGCATTGGTTGCGGTCACCTGGAGGCGTTGGCATGATGATGGTTTCTTTCCCTTCTTGCGCACTCCGCGACGATGAGGCCGATGTCGGCTTCATCCTGCAAACGAGAGGCGGATTGTTCCTGGCGATAAAGTATGCTCGTGAATGCGGCGGCCCTGTCCCGTTTTCGGCGCGCGGGGTTGAGCAGTTCACAGTCGAGGCAGTCGACCCGTTTGCCCGCAATCTCGCTAACCAGATCGGCGATTGAGAAACGGTCCATGAAGGTCAGAAAGGTGGCTTCTGCTGCGCCCACAATTGCAGCGAAGGCGGCGTTGGCGGTCGATGGCTCAACGCTCACGCCAACATTCGCGTTACGCGCCAGATCAGGCTGCATGCGCCTCAACACGTCGCCGAGCAGGATATCCAGTGGCGGAACCGCAAGTTTAATACCTCCCTGGCAGCCTCGCGTCGTCTTCAGGAAGCCCTTGTGGACGAGATCGTTCACGACATGCGCGGCATAATCCTTCGTTGTTTTGGCCGCTCCCGCCGCCTTCGTCGTGCGAATGGTTTTGCCCGGCGCTCCGGCGCAGGCGGTCAGAATAGCGATGGCGATTTCGGAATGCCGGGTCAGGCGCATTCGTCTTCCTCTCTTGTTATTCGCCAGCAAGCGATGCAGCGGGTGTGCTCGGGGCGTTGGCGGCAATCATGGAAACGGCGGCTTGCGCGGCGTGAAGCTGGCTATAGCGCCCGTGCTTCCAGGCAATCAGGTCCGCATGGCGTCCCTGTTCGCCGATGCGGCCGTCGTCGACCACGAGGATGCGGTCGGCATTGGCGATGGTGGCGAGCCGGTGGGCGATGACAAGTGTGGTGCGGCCTTGCGCCAGCTCCGCCAGCGATTGCTGGATCGCGCGCTCGGTCTCGGTGTCCAGCGCCGAGGTCGCCTCGTCGAGGATCAGGATCGGCGGGTTCTTGAGAAAGATTCGGGCAATGGCCAGCCGCTGCTTCTGCCCGCCCGAGAGCTTGACGCCGCGCTCGCCGATGATGGTGTCGAGGCCGGCCGGGAGGGCTGCAATCACATCGTCCAGCCTAGCGCGGCGCGCCGCATCCAAGATCTCACGCTCCGTGGCGCCCAGACGGCCATAGGCGATGTTATCCCTGATCGTGCCGGCAAACAGGAACACGTCCTGGGCGACAATACCGATATGGGAGCGCAGCGACTTCAGCGTCATATCCCTGATATCGGTGCCGTCGATTGCAATCGCACCAGCCGTCACCTCGTAAAAGCGCGGCAGAAGCGAGCAGATCGTGGTTTTGCCCGCACCCGATGGGCCGACGAAAGCGACCGTCTCGCCGGCCCTGATCGACAGGCTCAACCCCTCAAAGACTAGCCTTTGCGGGCCATAGCCGAAATACACATCGCGGTATTCAATATCCCCCTTCAGCTTCGCGACGGTTTTGGCATCGCCCCGGTCGGCAATATCGGGCCGCGTGTCGAGAAACTGGCAATAGCGCTGGAAGCCGGCGAGACCCTTCGGATAGGTCTCGATGATCGAGTTGATCTTGTCGATCGGCCGGAAGAACACGTTGACCAGCAGCAGGAATCCAATGAAGCCGCCGGCGGTCAATTCACCCCGCACGACGAACCATGCGCCGGCCAGCATCACCACCACCTGCACGAAGCGCATGGAGAGATACGACAGCGACATGGACGCTGCCATCACCTTATAGGCCTCAAGCTTGGTGGCGAGATAATTGCCGTTATTCTCGGCAAACAGCGCCCGCTCGTGATCCTCGTTGGCGAAGGCCTGGACGACGCGGATACCACCGACATTTTCCTCGATGCGCGCGTTGAACTCGCCCACCCGGCCATAGAGTGCGTGCCAGGTCGCCGTCATCCGTTGACCATAGACGGTGGTGAGGATGGCAGTGACCGGCACGATGATCGCCGTCAAAAGCGCCAGTGGCACATGCACCCACAGCATCAGGGCAAGCGCGCCGATCAGCGTCATGATGGCGATGAACAGATCCTCGGGACCGTGATGGGCCACTTCGCCGATCTCCTCGAGATCCTTGGTCAGCCGCGCCACCAGATGACCGGTCTTGTGGTTGTCGAAAAAGCCAAAGGAGAGCTTTTGCAGATGGTCGAAAGCCTTTCGGCGCATCTCGGTCTCGATCTTGAGGCCGAGCATATGCCCCCAATAGGTGACGATGACCTGCAGGCCCGCGTTGACCAGATAGATGAGGAACAGGCCAAGAGAGGCCAGCGCGATCATGCCGAGCTGGTTTGTCGGCAGCAGCCTGTCGATGAACAGCGTCACCGCCACGGGAAAGGCCAGTTCCAACAGCCCGGCCACGACCGCGCTGGAGAAATCGAGCGCAAACAGGCCGCGATGGGGACGATAATAGGCTACGAAGCGCTTCAACAGGTCACCCACCGTGCCCTCCTTCCGTTCGGTTGCTGCAAGAGCTATGACGAAAGAGAGGGCCGCTTTCGGTAAAACTTTCTCGCGTCAGATCCTCTGTTTTTGGCTGATCGACATTCGCCAGCGCGTTCATGCCCGTTTTGCCTCGCGCCTTCGGCACGATCAGCGGCGAGCCCGTGACGGGGTCGGGGATGATGACGGAGGGCAGACCGAAGACGTCTTCGACCAGTCCTTCGCTGACGATGGCAGACGGACTGCCGTCAGCAAGGATTGCGCCATCCTTCATGGCGATCAGATGCGTGGCATAGCGGCAGGCATGGTTGAGATCGTGCAGCACGGCAACGATCGTGCGGCCTTCAGCGTTGAGATCGGCCAGCAGATCCATCAGCTCGATCTGGTGGGCGATGTCGAGGAAGGTGGTCGGCTCGTCGAGCAGCAGCAGCGGCGTCTCCTGCGCCAGCACCATGGCGATCCAGACACGCTGCCGCTGGCCGCCAGACAGCTCATCCACCAGCCGCCCGGAGAGGTCCGTCACACGGGTCGCCTCCATTGCGGCGATGACGGCTTCCGCATCGGCCTTCGACCATTGGCGCAGCAAGGACTGGTGCGGATAGCGCCCGCGCGCCACGAGATCCGCAACCGTGATGCTGTCGGGCGCGGTGGAGGACTGCGGCAGGAGGCCGAGGCGGAGGGCAACCTCTCTGGTCGGGATATCGCGCAGTCTGCGCCCATCGAGGATCACTTGACCCACCGATGGCGCAAGCAGCCGCGACAAGGCGCGCAGGAGCGTAGACTTGCCGCAGGCATTCGGCCCGACGATGACGGTGAAGGACCCATCGGGAATGGCGACCGACAGATTGCGCGAGATCGTGCGCTCGGCGTAACGCAGCGTCACGGTATCGGCATAGAGGCGCGCGGGCGTGGGATGGGCAGGTGTCCTGGTCATTTGCGACCCTCGCGCAGAAGAAGGAATAGGAAATAGACCCCGCCGATGCTGACGGTCATGACCCCGACGGGAAGCTGCGGACCCAGCGCATGCTGGGCGGCCCAGTCTGCGGCAAGCAGCAGCAGCCCGCCGGTCAGCGCCGACGGAAGGAACGCGACGCCCGCCGAGCGGGTCATCCGCCGGGCGATCTGCGGCGCGCAAAGCGCGATGAAGGAAATCGGCCCCGCCGTGGCCGTGACAAGCGCCGTCAGCGTCACGCCGAGCACCATCAGCAAAAGCCGCGTGCGACCTGCATCGACACCAGAGGCGCGCGCGACATCCTCGCCCAGTTCCAGCTGGCGCATCGGGCGCGACAGGAAAAGCGCCAGCGGCAACAGGACGCAGAGCACCAGCGCCACTGGCAAAAGCTGCTCCACGCCAAGCCCGTTCAGCGAGCCTGCTCCCCAGATCGCGGCGGCCATCGCCACCTGAAGCTCCGCCTCGCGGATCATCCAGGCATTGAAGGCCGACAGCATGGCGGCAACGCCGATGCCGACAATGATGAGCCGAAAGCCCTGCGCGCCCTGCCGCCAGGCCAACAGGTAGACGGCGGTTGCCGTCACTATACCGCCCGCCAGCGCGCCGAGCGCCGTCTGATAGTACCCGCCGGAGAACAGCAGGATCATCATGAGCGCGCCGGTATAGGAGCCGGCGGAGAAGCCGATGACATCGGGACTTCCCAACGGATTGCGCGTCAGGCTCTGGAAGATAGCGCCGCTCGCGCCCAATGCCGCGCCGAGCAGAACGGCAAGCGCCACGCGCGGCAAGCGCCATTCCACCACGACCGTCCGCACCATGTCCTCGCCCTGGCCCCCCAAAGCCCAGAGCACTTCGGCCAACGGAACGGGATATCTGCCGCTCAGAAGCGACAGGACCGCGAGTGACGCGGTGAGAACAAGCAGAACCAGTGCCAAAGTGAGCGTACGGCTATCGAGCCGGAACGACAGGCCGCCAGATAAGAGGCGAATGGCGAAAACGACGCGGCCGAACTCCAGCCTTGCAGGATGGGGCGGACGACGAGATGGCCTTGTCATAATCCACCCGCCTGTCTGCGCCGCGACAGCGCAATCAGCACCGGCGCGCCGAGGAAGGCGGTGACGACGCCGGCCTCCAACTCCCCCGGATGAAGCACCAGGCGACCGGCAATATCGGCGCACAGCATCAGCACCGGCGCATAGATCATGGTCATGGGTATGATCAGGCGCTGGTCCGGCCCGGTGAACCAGCGCACCACATGCGGCGCCATCAGGCCGATGAAGCCGATCGGTCCGCAGGCTGCAGTCGACGCCCCGGCGAGCAGGGTTACGGCAACGAGCGTCAAAATCCGGGTGCGGACAAGACCGGCCCCGAGCGCGCGGGCGAGATCCTCGCCGAGCGCCACGACGTTCAGGGAACCTGCGCTCGACAGCGCTATCACAAGGCCGATACCGATAAAGGGGGTGATGGCGACAACGACATCCATGTCGCGCCCCGCCACCGAGCCGATCGCCCATTGCCGCATGGCATCGAAGGCCTGCGGGTTCAAAAGCGTGATCGAGGAGCTAATGCCGCCCAGCACCGCCGACAGCGCCACACCCGCCAGCACCAGACGCACCGGGCTTGCGCCACCCCGTCCAGCCATCCCGCCGCCCGCCATGCCCAGCCCGTAGACGGCCAGCGTCACCAGCACGGCGCCGAGAAGAGCAAACCAAAGATAGGCATGGATCGACGGAAAGCCGAACAGCCCGACCGCCAGTGTCACGAAGAAGGCCGCCCCGGCATTGACACCCAAGATGCCCGGATCGGCGAGCGGATTGCGCGTCGCCGCCTGGATCAGCGCCCCCGCCACGCCGAAACCCGCTCCGCACAACAAAGCCAGAAGAGTGCGCGGCAGGCGGTAATCGACAATCACGATATGATCGACTGAGCCGCCATCATAAGCCGACAGCGCCTCCAGCACGGTCGAGAGAGCGACAGGCCGCACTCCGAGCGAGAGGCTGGTGATCGACAGGGCCGCCAGAAGGCCAAGACCAAAGAGGACCACGGCCATCTGCGCCGCATGTCCGGGCCTCGCGGCGCGCGCCTTCTCGCCAGCCTTGATGAGAACCGCCGCGCTCACACCCGAGCCTGCCCTTCAATCCAGTAGCCGACCGCATCGATGCAGCGCTTGTCGAAGCCAAGCGCATCCCGGAAATGCTTGCGGCACTCGGCTGCGGCCTTGGCTTCCCCGGCGATATAGATATAGCCCGGCCCTTCCGGCAGCGTGGTGATCTCGCGTGCGATGCGCGGCAGTTCCGTATAGCCGGGCCGCTCCGGGCGCAGTCCGTGGCAGGCGTGCCAGCTCACCTCCACATCGGCCACCGTCTCGATCATCTCCCCGATCTCCTGACGATCGGCATCCGACGGGATCTCCACATGCACCACCGCCGGGAACCCATCAGGCAGTTCCTCCAGCACACGGCCGACCGCCGGCAAGCCGGTGATATCCGTCAGCATCAACAGCCACCGGCTGCCCTTCGGCAACCAGAAGCGGCCTTCCGGATTACAGATCCCGACAACGTCGCCCACCTTGGCCTTGATCGCCCAGCCTGCCGCCACGCCGCCCTCATGCACCACCATGTCGAGCACCATCTCTGAGCTTTCCGCATTCCAGCGGCGCACCGTATAGGGCCGGTTCGGCGCATAGTCCGATCCCTCCGGCATCTCCCACCGGCCATTCTCCTTGAGCACCGGCAGCACTACCGGCGTCGCCTCATCCGCCGGCACCGCCAGACGCACCCACTCATCCGGATGCCCGCTGCCCAGCAACCGCTCCCCACCATCAAGCTTCAACACCACCCGCATCATGGATGGCGTCAGGCGCCCAATCGACACCACAAAGGCCAGGAAATTATCCTCCACATAGGCCTCGTGATCATGGTCGAGCGCGCCCGAAAGAGCGTGTGCGTTTGCGTGCATTGTCATTGTCTCTCTGAATTCTTGGCTGCGTCCGCCAGTCGCGGGAGGAACCCCGGAAATGCGTAGGGAATGGCCAGAACGCTCGGCCAGGAAGCCGCCCAGATCTCCGTCGGGTCATCGAGCGCGACGTATCGGCCTTGCCGCACGGGCGAGAACATCTGGAATAGGCTTTGGCTTTCGAGCGCCGAACGAGCACCTGGTTCGTACCACATGACCAAAAGATCGGCGGCTACGCTTTCGAGGTCTTCGAGGCTGGCATCGGATGAAACATGGCCGCCGCCTGCCTCGGCAAGCCGCCGAACGCCGCGGGAGGGTCGCATGCCGATTTCGATCATCCAATCGACCCGCGTCTCGCCCGGAAGATAGACGACTATTCTGCTGCTTCCGGCAAAATAGGAGCCGAAGGTGAAGCTCTTGCCTTTCAGGGCAGGATAGGCGTCGCCATAGCTTCGCAAAAGGCGTTCGGTCTCGTCTATGAGCTGTCTTGCCCGATCATCCAGTCCAAGGATCGCGCCAGCAATTTCCGTCTGCTCGCGCCACTCAGCTCGCCACGGCCCGCTGCGATAAGCAATGGTTGGAGCGATCTGACTCAGCCGCCCGTAGGAAACCGCGTCGAGTTGCGAGAATACGCCAACGATCAAGTCCGGTTTCAGACGCGCAATATCTTCGAAATCGATCATGCCGCCATCAAGCAGCTCCGGTTTTTGTGCTCCGAATTTCTGCTCGCACCAGGGGGTCATGCCGCTGGGAAACATACCGGAATAGACGATGCCAACCGGTTTGTGCCCAAGCGCGAGGAATGGCGCTTCGTCGCCATAGCCGATGGTGACGAGCCGGCGCGGCGTCCAGCGCACCTCGGTGCGCCCGAAGGAATGCTCGATAACCCGCGGATAGATCCCGACCTCAGCCCTGGCGAAGGAGGGCGACACAAGCAATGCCGCCGCACTCTTGTTCAGGACGCGTCGCGTCAGGGCGAACACGGTCAGAACTTGAACTTGGTGGAAACGCTGAAACTGCGCGGCTCGCCGTAATACCCGGTGTCGAAATTGCCAAGCCCGACGTAGTATTTTTCGTCCAGGAGGTTCTTCACATTGAAGTTGATGGCCACCTTTTCGTTCAGCGCGTACTTCGCCATCAGATCAACCAGGAACACGTTCTTCTGGGTGATGTCCTCATAGACGTTCGCAGGGCTCCACACATAACCATAGATCTTGTCCTGCCAACGCACGCCGCCGCCGATGGTCAGCTTGTCCCATGCGCCTGGAAGCGTGTGGGTCGTATAGAGCTTGACGACATTCTCGGGCGCGGTAGTCTGGATGAAGGAAAAAACCCTCTCGCCATCCGCCTTGCGAGCGTGGGAATAGGTGTAGCTCGCATAAACGTTCCAGTCGGGCATGATCTCGCCGGAAGCCTCGATCTCGAAGCCCTTCGTCGTCACGCCGTCGGCAGCCGTGTAATAATACCGCCCGAGATCCGCATCATATCCAGCCGTCTCGGCAAGATTGTCCTGCTTGATCATGAAGACGGCGGCGCTCGTATTCAACCTGCCATCAAACAACTCGGCCTTCACGCCAGCTTCATAGCTGTGGCCTTCTTCAGGATCGAGATAAGCGCCGTTTACGTCCTGGTTTCCCTGCGGCTTGAAGATGCCAGTATAGCTCGCATAGACCGACCAGTCTTGGGTCAGGTCGTAAACCACCCCCATGTATGGGGTAATCTTGCCATTCGTCGAATACTGGCTCGCGCCGCTCCAGCTCGCCGTAGCATTGTCGTAAGATCCCTGGTCGTCATAATCATACCAGCTGATGCGGCTGCCCAGGATGACAGACAGATCGTCTGTCGGGCGAAGTCTGGTCGCTGCATAGGCGCCATACTGCGTCAGGCTGTTCTCGTAGCGCCCCGTCAGATCGAAATCGGGCTCATCGGCGCCGCCGTCCCAGGCGAAGAAGTCCGGTACGGATGGATCGTAGTTGACGCCCCCATAGCCATAGAGCGGCCCCTTGGTCGTTTTGTGCGACGCCGTTGCGCCGAACATAAGATCGTGTTCGCGACCGAATAGTTCGACGGGACCGGATAGCTTGGCATCGACAGTATCCTGGGTCAAACGACCGGAATACTTGCCAACATACTGATAGACTCCCGCCCCGGTAACCGGGTCTGGATAGCCGCTGCCTGCGGAGCCTAACACACTGTCATGTCCGTTCCGGCGATGATTGTAAGTAAGGTCGGCTTGCCAACCATTGTCGAATTCATGATCGAGCGTGACGAAGTAATTGTTGGTGAAGGTATCGCGCCGGCTCCAGTCGGTCGCCGGATTGGTCGAGACGTCGAAATCGGTCCTGCTGCCGTCGCTGAAGAACATCGGCAGTCCGGTCCAACTCGTGCCCCGCGGCCTGCTCTGCTGATAGTCGGCGCCGAGCGACAATGTCGTGTTGTCGGTAACATCAGCCTCCAGAATGCCATAGAGACTAAAGGACTTCTTTTGGTAATGATCGAGGTAGGATTCGGTATCCTCGAATGAGCCGACGAGGCGACCACGCAAGGATCCGTCGGGGTTGATAGGCCCCGATACGTCGGCCTCCGTGCGGTAGGCATTCCAGGATCCCGCAGTTCCCGTAACGGAGGCCTGGAACGTGTCTGTCGGCCGCTTGCGCACGAGATTGACGGCGGCGCCTGGACTTCCCGAGCCTTGCAGAAGGCCGTTGGCGCCCTTCACGATCTCCACCCTGTCATAGATTGTCGTGTCGGGATTGGTGAGACCGAAATCGTAGACTCCTTCGTTCTGGATCACCACGCCATCATACTGGAACTCTCCAATCGTGAAGCCGCGCGCCAGATATTCGGTCCGATCGCTGTCATACTTCTGAATAGAAATGCCGCCAGCTGTTTCGAGGACATCCTGCAACGAATTGCTGGCCTGATCCTCCATTCGCTGGCGTGTCACCACCGTCACCGATTGCGGTGTCTCTCGGATGGAAAGCGGCAGGCCGGTCGCCGTATTCATCTGACTGGTCGTGTATGACCCTGTTCCTTCCGTGGCGCCGCCGCCCTGCCCTTGCACAGTGATCGTCTCCAGAACGGTCGACCCGTCGGCGCCAATCGGTGAATCTGCGGCAGCCTCCGGTTTTTTCAAGGAGACGCTGTTTCCGGAGAAGCGATAGGAGACGCCCGTGCCCGCAAGCAGTTGAGCCAGCGCCTGTTCGGGGGAATAGGCGCCGCGAACGGCGGTGCTGCGCAGCCCTTCAACGCGAGAAACATCGTAGAAGACCTGGATGCCCGCCTTGTTGGCAAAGGACAGGATCGCGCTGTTGAGGTTCTGCGCGGGAATATTGAAGGTGATGGATTGCGGCTGGGCCGTGTTTTTTGAGGCGCTCTGCTGCGCAAGGACCGTCGAACCGGCAAGCGACAGGCCGATTGCCAGCGCAACCACGCTGACCGTCGATCCGAGCCGCTGGCGAACATCATGGCCCCGGCTGCTGTGTCCCACCTTTACCCCCATTACAAAACCCTTTCGTCACTCGCTTACGCAGGCGGAAGGCTGCTTCCGCCGGTTCGCAAATAAGACGAATCCGCTCATGTTTTCCGGTAAGGTTTTTTTGACTTTTTTTGTGTCTGTAGAAACTGACCCTTCGCCGGGTCAGTACAGCAGCGTCACGAGCGGCGGAACGGAGGCAGACACGATGCCGAGTTCATGCGTGATGGTGGCCAGCGCCCGGCCGAGATCCCGCGTCTCGAACACGCCGCTGACCGTGCGGTTTGCCAGTGTGGGGTTAGCAATGACGATGCGGCCCCGGCGATAGCGGTTGAGTTCGGCCACGACATCGGCCAGCGGCACCCGGTCGAAAACCAGCTTTCCCTGTCGCCACGCAGCCGCCAGTTCGACATCCTTCTCCTGAACCTTGCCCAGACCGCTCCGTGCTGAATAGCGGACGGATTGGCCGGGGGCCAGAATGGCGCTGGCGGTTTGATGGTCCGGATCGGTCAGGTTCACACGAACTTCGTGTTCGACCACCGTCACCTCAACCGCGTCCGGCAGACGGTCCACCACAAACTGCGTGCCAAGCGCCGTCGCCGTCCCCTCCGCGCCCTCGACGACAAACGGGCGGTTTTCGCCCCCTGCCTTGGGCGCGGCTGTGAAGTAGGCGGCTCCCTCCAGCAGTTCGACGCGCCGCTCGCGATCGGAAAAGTGCAAGGCTATCGCGCTTGCGGAAGACAGGTCCACGACACTGCCGTCCGGCAAGGTCACGCTGCGCTGTTCGCCAGGCAACGTCCGGTAATCCGCAATCATCATGGTCATGGGGCTGCCATACCAGAAACTCGACACGCCGATCACGGCGGCAAGACAGATCGCGGCAATGCCCGCCCTGGACCAGAGCGACCTTCGGGGCGCACGCGGCATGCTCATATGGGCGAGCAGCCGCTCCGTGTCCGGTTTTGAGGAGACACGATCGAAGGAAAGCAAGCCGGGAGCCTCACGCAGTCCCGCAAGATCGCCCCAGGTGTTTTGTGCGAATTCAAAAGCCTCGGCATGATAGACGCTTTGAGAGCGCCAGCGCTGAAACGAGGCGCGCGCCTGCACGTCAGGCGAATCGCCGCCGAGCCGGATGACCCATTCGGCAGCTTCCGCTTCGATCTGTTCTTTGTCGTCTCGGTGTCCCACACTTCGGTCCATGTTCTTGCACCGCCACGTCAGACGCTGTCCTTAATGAGACGTTCAAGGCGTCTCTATCCGGTAACGTTCCGCAGCTTATTTTCGCTATTGCGGCCGCAGCCGTTTGGTGACGTGCAACAGCGCCTTGGCCAGATGTTTCTGCACGGAGCTTTCCGATATGCCAAGGCGTTCAGCGGTTTCGGCGTAACTCAATCCCTCGACCCGGTTCAATACAAATATCCGCCGTGTCCGCTCCGGCAGTTCCGCCACGATCGAGCGTAGCCGATCCAGCTTTTGCCGCGCATCCGCCTCATCTTCCTGCGACGGGCGATCATCGGGGTGGCTCGCCATTTCATCATGCGCGGCGGCATCCGTTTTTTGACGCGCCTTCTGGCGAACGTAATCCACGGCAAGATTGTGCGCGGTTCGATAGAGATAGGATCGCTCGTTCAGCACAACGGCGCGCCCAGCCCGATTTTGCTCGGCATAACGCAGGAATGCCTCTTGCGTCAGGTCCGCAGCGATATCGGCATCCTTCAATTTTTCGGTGAGATAGGCATGCAGTTCACGCTGATGCGCAAAGAACAGCCCCTTCAGCGTCTTGTCCGTCACGTCTTTTTGTCAGCGCTTTGCCGTTTGTCGAATTCATGACGGTATTTATCCGGTTTTACCGTCTATCGCAATCAGGCAGATCAACCAAGGGCCTGTCAAATTCCGTCACAACCAAGCAGCGACGTTTTCAGCGGTGTTGTTCTTTTTTATCGGCTTCCGACAGGCGCGACGCGAGAGAACCGTGGGTATCCACCCCATCAGTTCAACCCCTTGAGGGTTGATCGACGGAGATCCGGACCTGGTGCCAGTTACACGGTTTCAGGCTCGTTCCTTCGCGAACCGGAAACCGTATTGCTCGTTTTTGATGGTATCGGCAGTCAGGCTTCCTGGCCAGCTCCAAGCTGCGCGAAAGCGACGGCGTCGGCCGCTCTCAGCCGTGCTGCCGCAGCCAAGCCCACCACGCCAGCCACCACTACGAGGCCCGGCAGGAGTATGGCGACGAAGCCGCTCGCCCCAGCAATGCCGCCGAAATTGATGGTGATATAGACAACCAGGGCCAGTAGGGTCACGCCGGTGATGATCGGCAGCACTCTGGTGACAAGGACATTGTTTTCCAGACCCGGATTGCGACGGAAGAAGGCAACGATAGCGAAGGACGTCGACGCCATCAGCAGGATGATGGCCAATGTGGCGACATTGGTCAGCCAGGAGAACATGGCGAGCACGGGATCCTGACCGGTCATGACGAAGAGCGAAGTGACGAGGACGGCAATGACTGTCTGGATGATTGAACCGATATGGGGACTTTGGAAAACGGAATGCGTGACGCCGACCCGTTTCGGCAGCAGGCCCTCCCGTCCTGCAACATACATGTAGCGGGCAACCCCATTGTGGAAGGCCAGCACGCCGGCAAACAGGCTGGTGACGAACAGAATGTTCATGACGACGACGATGCCATGACCGACATAGCGTTCGGCCAGATTGAACAGGAAGGTCGTCGGGTCGGCTAGGCCCTGAAGTTCCGGCACGAGCTTGTCGACGCCTGCGCCAACCACCATAAGCCATGATGTCACCATGTAGAACAGGCCGATGATGAAGACGGAAATATAGGTCGCGCGGGGAATTGTCTTGTGTGGTTCGCGCGCCTCCTCGCTGTAGATCGAAGTGGCTTCAAAGCCGATGAAAGAGGCAAAGCAGAATAGAACCCCGATGGCGGGCGCGCCGTTCAACATGGCGGAAGGGGTGAAAGGAGCAGATGACAGGCCGCTGTCTCCGCCTTTTACAAGAATGGCGGCATCGATGATGAAAACCACGAGATATTCGAGGATCACCAGGACGGTCAGAACCATAGCGGACAGATCGACCCGGCGATAGCCGAAAACAGCGACCGCTGCGATGCCGACATAGGTCCAGATCCACCAGGGCAGATCAAGGCCCAGACCTGCAAAAAGGCTAGCCGTCGCCGCCCCGAACAAGCCGAAAACCCCGATCTGCATGGCGTTGTAGGCGAGGATTGCGATAAGGGCGGCCGCACCGCCCATCATGCCCCCAAGGCCCTGCGCGGTATAGGCATAAAATGCGCCAGCACTGTGGATATGCCTTGCCATCGCGACATAGCCGATCGCGAACAGAAACAGGATCCCGGTGACGAGCAGAAATGCCAGCGGAACGCCAGCGCCGTTGCCGAGCAGCATCGCGAGCGGCACCCCGCCAGCGACCGCCGTCAGCGGAGCCGCGGCAGACACCACCAGAAATGTGATCGCCCCGACCCCCAGTGAATTCCGGCGCAGCCCTTGCGAGTTGCCCGCATAAGAAAGCTCTGTCATGTTACCCCTCCGATATTGCCCTTGATGGCTTCGGTTTCGTTATTTTAAGTTTGTCTGGTCCGACGCCGACTGCGAAACCGGCTTTTCGGCACGCTCCGGGTTTGTGTCTGTCCGTTGCTACGATCGATCATATTCTTCCGTCTGGGGCGCATGCGGCGGGCTAGCCAGCAGACTCACGGAGAGAACCGCCGTTATGGTGGACGCCCGACAGGCGGGAAAAGATTTCCAATCTCACAGCCGTCGCCTGTGCATTGGCGCCTTGAACGTTCAAGGCGCCTTGTCGAATTCAGTTTGACGGATCGTCCGCATAGCTGGTGACGTTCAACACGCGCGCATGGGCTCCAACGGGAAAGTTGGACAAGGCACCGACATTCTGGCCTTCGTAGCCCAGGATCTTTCCGGTGGTCTTTTTGCGGTCGAGATCGATCATCACCACGCCCAGCGTCGGAACAATCTTTTCGCGCCAGACGAACAGGTAAAGATTCTGATCGATTTTGATGTAATGGCAGCGGTCGGTGTCGCCCAACCCCTTCTCGACGCCTTCAAGGCAATGCCAGGTGTAGAAGCTGGAGTTCAGATAGATATGCTCGTAGCATTCGGTTTTGCTGTAGGTGTACATCACACGCTTTCCAACCAGTTCCGTGGTCGGATGGTGGATTTCGGACCCGTGAGGATCTAATCCCGACAGACGGCCAGAGACGATTGTTGGCTCCACTGACGTCAGTTCCTGCCCCTCGGCCGCGCGTTTGAAAAGGCTCTTCTCGATCTGCTCTTCCGCTGGCATGCGTACTGTGACGGATGTGAACAGATTCCGCGCAAGATCCAGAACGATGCTGACGCTAGTTCCGGCTGAGATATAGTCGATGAAGAATATGGAATCCCGCAGCGATGTTGCCGAATATTGTTCGGCGCCACGTCGCGCGTCATCTGTCTGCCGCCAGGTCAGCGTGTCGGCCGTTTCGAACGTGATTTCTGTTTCCGTATCTTGGGGACCTGTCAACCGAATGACCTTTCCAACAAGGTCATCGGTACGTGCCAACTTGTTGTTGTCGGTGGAGAACCCTTTTTCCAGATCGCCAACCATGATCCATGCGGGATTGATATCGCTCATATTCTGCTTGCTCCGTCTCTTTCCGGCTTCCCCGGTGAAGATCGAGACTTTCGCAAAAACCCACTGATTGACAATCAACCGAACGGTGGAGGCCTAACCGAGATGGGCAATGAACGCCACGACACTGGCACGATTTTCGACGCCCAGCTTCTGATAGATCCTGATGAGATGTGTCTTAACAGTCGCCATGCCGATTTGCAGCAATTCTGCAATCTCTGAATTGGTTCGGCCGCAGCAGATTAGTTCGATCACATCAATCTCGCGCGACGAAAGGCCGAACCGAGTGCTCAGCGCCATGCGTAGATATTGACCAGATTGCCGAATATATTGTTCGAGATTGAACTCAATATAAGCGTGTGCTGCCTGCAGGTGCGCCGGCTCGCATCCGGCGGGCTGTAGATCCCTGTAGAGGATACTCGCTCCAGCAACGACATGCCCCTCGAATCTGAACAAAAGCTCAAGGACATCGGAAACCTCGAAGCAATTCAGAAAGGATCGATATTTTACGGTGGTCTCGGGAAGGCAATCGCGTTCCTGTCGCCAAAGATGGTAAAGCTTCTGAGGCGCGTCGCCCCGGTTCAGCCTCGAAACATGAAGTGGATCAAAGACATGCATTTCATCGAGATAACCGTGGTGAAAACTGGAATCGATGTTCTTGAGTGCGAAATCGATCATCCGTTGATCGTCAACAACCTGATAGAACGCTATTCGATCGGAGTTCAGCAATGATCCCAGGTAATTCATCGTCTGGTCGATGAAAACTGCGCTATCCCTCTGCATCATACCCATTCCAGTTCTCCAGGAATCGTGCACAGACAAACCTTGTCCGGCGAGGGGGAACTTGCGGACCAAAAATCGTCATCGCTGTCGGCGCGCCCTTGCTTGGAGAAGCAATATTTATGCCAGAGCAGGCCACCGACTGGCGAAAAATGACAGCCATCAGGGCGCCGGCACGCCAAGTGCTATCAAGTACGGCGCCTCAAAACACTATAAAAGGCTTTGTCGTAATGACGCCATCACAAGAAGCGGGATTGGAGTGCTTTTGATGTCGCGATGCCTTGGCGCGAAACTTTCGACGTTCGGTTGCCGCAGCAGCCCCTACTAAGAAAGGCTAGAAAGTGCTTCGCTCGACGTCAATATGGATACTTTATCGAACATTTCCGTACGATAGCAAAAAGCTACTTTAGTTGGCGTTCTCTAAGGTTTGTCGGCAAATTTGACTGGGAGCAAGGCTGGCCACCACGCGTCCTGCGATGTTGGGCAGCCCAGCCCGCCAGCGCATCCGGCGTTATCCAAAGGGTCAAGCTGCCACGGCGGCGAAGGCCCGCCTCATACTCCGCCCAGTTCGCCAGTTTGAACCTCACTTTGCCGATGTGGCGGCGGCGGTCGGTGTTATGTTTATGTGGCATGCGGGATCACTCAAGCTGGTTTCGACCGCAATCGGATAAGCGGAAATCGTTGAATTATAATTCATGCGCCAACGCTTATCAAAAGCGCACGGTGCTCGCCTCAGTCTGGCCCGCTTCTTGCTTCGCCGGGTCCATGAGACTCTCCAAGCAAAATCTCCGGCTGCAGCCGGACCTGACCTGGCGGCGGCTGTTTGGCGGGATCGATCACGAAGGGCAGGCGTTGACTCTTCAGGTGCGCCGCATGATCGTGCGGGCGGTGGAGACTGGCGTGCTGGGCGCCCATGCCCGGCTGCCATCCAGCCGGCAGCTGGCTGCCGATCTCGGCATCGGCCGCAACACGGTGACGGCGGCCTATCAGCAGCTGATCTACGAGGGCGTGCTGGTGTCGCGCGAGCGCAGCGGTATCTTTGCTGCCGCATCGGCCGACCGGCTGGCGCCCGCCCCGGCGGCGTCTGCCGAATCCGCCCCGGACTGGTCATCGCGCTTTGCCATGCAACCATCGCGGCTGCCGCAGATCTGCAAGCCGCGAGACTGGCGCGCCCATCCCTATCCCTTCCTGTTCGGCCAGTATGATCCGGGTCTGTTTCCCACCAATGACTGGCGCGAGGCGGTGCGAGCAACCTCGAGCGTCCAGGAGATCCAGGTCTGGGCCAGCGACATGATCGACGACGATGATCCCGACCTGTCGGAACAGTTGCGCCTGCAGGTGCTGCCGCGTCGCGGCATCATCGCGGCCCCCGGCGAGATCATCGTCACCATCGGCTCGCAGCAGGCGCTGTCGATGCTGGTGCAATTGCTGGTCGGCCGCGACACACCGGTCGGGCTCGAGGATCCCGGTTATCCGGATCTGCGCAACATGGTGCAGCTGGCGACACGCAAACCGGTGTTCCTGGCCAGCGACCACCAGGGCGTGCTGCCGGACGAGCGGTTCGCCCGCAGCAGGGTGGCCTTCCTGACGGCAGGGCATCAATGCCCGACCACCACGGTCATGCCGTTGGAGCGGCGGCAAGCGCTGCTCGAGGCGGCGATGCTGCACGACGTGCTGATCGTCGAAGACGACTACGATGCCGATCTCTCGATCGAGGCCGACAGCGCCATCGCGTCGCTGAAGAGCCTCGATTCTGCCAGCCGCGTGATCTATGTCGGCAGCTTTTCCAAGGTGCTGGCGCCCGGCCTGCGGATCGGCTACGTGGTCGCCCCCAAACCGGTGATCGACGAATTGCGGGTGTTGCGCCGGCTGATGCTGCGGCACCCGCCGACCAACAATCAGCGGACGCTCGCCACCTTCATCGCACTTGGCCACCATCGCCAACATCTGGCCCGGGCCGGAAAGGCGATGCTCGAGCGGGCCCAACTGATCGAAAGGCTGTTGCCAGTGGCGATGCCGTCCTGCCGGTTTTCGCGCGGCGCCGGGTCGACGAGCCTGTGGATCGAGGGGCCGCCGGAACTCGACAGCCGGCTGCTGGTGGAGATGGCGCGGGCGCAGGGCATCCTGATCGAGGCCGGCGACATCTTCTTTTCCAACCCGGCGATGGGACGGCGCTTCTTCCGCCTGGGATTCAGCTCGATCGCTACCCATCGCATCGAGCCCGGGCTGTTGCTGCTCGGCGCCGTCGTCGAGGATTGCTGCCGCCGCGGGCGGGTCTTTCGCCCATTGGCCGAGCCGGCTGAAAGCCCGCCGCCGTCGGGAGCCTGACAGGTGCAGGACCAGACGGGATTTTCCACGGATCCAGGCAGCGAGGCGCCTCCCGCAACACGCCCGTCATGCTAGGGTGAGCGCACATCCAGACACACGGAGACCTGCCATGAACATCGCCGCCCAACCCAACGACATCCGCGACGTCATCGAGGCCGACCGCGCCCATGTTTGGCATCATCTCAGCCAGCACAAGGGCTATGAGACCGTCGATCCGCGCATCTTCGTGGAAGGCCGCGGCATGCGTGTCTGGGATGCCGCCGGCAAGGAGTATCTCGACGCGCTGTCAGGCGGCGTCTGGACCGTCAATGTCGGCTTCGGTCGCGAAAGCATTGCCGATGCGGTGCGCGACCAACTGGTCAAGCTCAACTACTTCGCCAATTCGGCCGGCTCGATTGCCGGAGCGAAATTCGCGGAAAAGCTGATCTCGAAAATGCCTGGCCTGAGCCGCGTCTACTATTCCAATTCCGGTTCGGAGGCCAATGAGAAGGTCTTCAAGATGGTGCGGCAGATCTCCTATCGCCACCATGCCGGCAAGAAATACAAGATCCTCTACCGCGACCGCGACTATCACGGCACAACGCTCGGGACGCTGGCGGCGGCCGGCCAGCCGCAGCGCCGCGAACAGTATGGCCCCCTGCCCGAGGGTTTCGTCGAAGTGCCGCACTGCCTGGAATATCGCAGCCAGTACGGCGCCATCGACAATTACGGCGAGCGTGCCGCACAGGCCATCGAGGAGGTGATCCTGCGCGAAGGCCCCGACACGATCGGCCTGCTGTGCCTGGAGCCGATCACCGCCGGTGGCGGCGTCATCGTGCCGCCACCGGGCTATTGGGAGAAGGTGCAGGAGATCTGCAAGCGCTACAATATCCTACTGCATATCGACGAGGTCGTCTGCGGCGTCGGCCGCACCGGCCAGTGGTTCGGGTATCAGAACTTCGGCGTGCAGCCGGATTTCGTCACCATGGCCAAGGGCGTGGCTTCCGGCTATGCGGCGATCTCGTGCACGGTGACGACGGAGGCGATCTTCGAGCAATTCAAGGACGACGCCAACGATCCGATGTCCTATTTCCGCGACATCTCCACCTTCGGCGGCTGCGTGGCCGGCCCGGCCGCGGCGCTCGAGAACATGCGCATCATCGAGGACGAGAACCTTCTCGACAACACGCTTGTCATGGGAAAGCGGCTGGTTGCCAACCTCAACGCCTTGATGGAGCGCCACAAGGTTATCGGCGACGTGCGTGGCGCCGGCCTGTTCTGCGGCGCCGAACTGGTCGCCGACCGGACGAGCAAGGAACCGGCGCCGGAAAAGCTGGTGCAGGCGGTGATTGCCGATTGCTATGCGCAGGGGGTGATCATCGGCGCCACCAACCGCTCGCTGCCCGGCTTCAACAACACGCTCTGCCTCAGCCCGGCGCTGATCGCCCGGGAGGCGGATATCGACGCGATTACCGATGCGATCGACAAGGCGCTGACCAAGGTGTTCGGGTAGCGCTATCATATCTGCATTGTCCCCAGGCCCCCCTCTGTCAGCTTCGCGACAGAGGGGGAGGCGATGTCGGGAGGGCACGATCTCCGGCCTGGTCCTCACCCCTCGCGATAAATCTGGAACGGCGCCCAGGACTGGCTGACCGGCATGATCTCGATGCTGTTGATGTTGACATGGGCCGGTAGCGACGCCACCCAATGCACCGTCTCGGCGATGTCTTCGGGTTGCAGCGGATGAGCGCCGGCATAGAGCCTGTCATATGCAGCCTGGTCGCCGCCGGTGCGCACCAGGGTGAATTCGCTTTCCGACAGGCCCGGCTCGATGGAGGTGACGCGCACGCCCTTGCCGGACAGATCGCTCCTTAGTCCGAGCGAGAATTGCCGGACAAAGGCCTTGGTGCCGGCATAGACATTGCCCCCCGGATAGGGCCAGCTGGAGGCGATCGAGGCGAGGTTGACCACCAGGCCACGCCGGGCGATCAGCGTCTCGAGCAGCAACCTCGTGATCGTCACCAGGCCGGTGATGTTGGTGTCGATCATCGTTCGCCATTGCGCCAGGTCGCAGTCCTGGGCAGGGCCATTGCCGAGCGCCAGGCCGGCATTGTTGACGAGCAGGTCGATGGCGGCAAAGCGCTCCGGCAGTTCGACGAGTGCGGAGCGCGCGGCCTGTTCATCACGGATGTCGAAGCACAGTGGGAAGGCGCGGTCAGGGCCGCCGAGTTCGGCCACCAGCGCATCCAGCCGCTCCTTGCGACGTCCGGTCAGTACGACATTCCAGCCTTCGGCGACTAGACGCTGGGCAATGGCCTTGCCAAAGCCTGACGTGGCGCCGGTAACGATCGCGATTTTGGACATGGTGGAACCTCTCCGAAGAACTAGACGAAAACAAGGGTATAGAGCGACTGGATGAAACCGACAGCGGCGATGATCACCAGTCCGATAGCCGAGACGCGGGTCCAGACCTCCGGTGGCAGCCGGTGCGACAGGAAATAGCCGAGCCCGAAGCCCGCCAGCGTCAGCGGACTATAGAGCAGCAGCAGATGCGGCAGGTCACCGCCGAGACCGCCGAGATAGGCGCGGCTTGCCAGCGTGAACAGGTCGATGACGCCGAAGAAAACCGCCAGCGTGCCGCGCATCATTTCGCGCCGCGTGCCGCCGGCCAGCAGCCATGCAGCGATCAATGGCCCGCCGACAGCAAAGGCCGACAGCAGCACGCCGACCACGAAACCGATGACAAGGCCCAGCATCCAGTTGGCCAGCCAGGCAGGCGGTTGATGGACCAACGCGGTGCAGGCCGCCAGCACGATGGTGGCCGACACCAGCAGCCGCGCCAGATCGTCCGCCAGATACGGTACCAGGAAACTGCCGCACAGGGCGCCGCACAATCCGGCCAGCAGCAGCCGCCGCGTCACCGGCCAATCGATTGGACTGCGGCCTCTGTCGGCGACCGTGAACCCTGTCAGCATCAGGTCGTTGATCAAGATGAACGGCACCATGGCCGTGGGCGAGAAGCTGCCGGCAAAGCCGAGTGCTGCCACCAGCGCATAACCAAAGCCGGTCATGCCGCGAAAGGCGGCAGCGCCTGTGGTGACAAGAGCGATGATGACGGCGTCCATCCGATTTTCTCCGATATGCCGGTCGACGGGCACTCCACTCATAGTCAGGCGCCGTCGTGTCAGACAGGTCCAGAATCCGGCGAACGGGGGTCCAGAGCATCCAGCGGTCAGCTATCCTGCCTATGGCGCCCTTCGCCCCTTGCCGGCCGTTGATTTCTGGCCATTTACCGGGCGTTTTTATTGCGGCGCGCAGATTCTCTGCAGCAAATACGTGATATATTTTTCGGCAATACGACTAATAAAGATGCACAGCAAGACTTCTATATAAGCAATAATCCGAAAGTTGGCAATCTAACTAAATTCTAATCTTAGCGTCGAGGCATTTTTCCAAATATATCGTTGTCAGTCCTTCCGTTCATGGCTAGCTTGCCTGTAACAACAGCGGGAAAATCCGCGAGGGGAACGGAATGGCCAACAACGATTTTCACCCGATTTCAGGGGTGGATCTGCCACGATTTGCCGGCATAGCGACATTCATGCGCCTACCGCATATCGCGCTCGACAATCCGCGCCTGTCAGAAGTGGAGATCGGCATGATCGGAGTGCCATGGGATGGCGGAACCACCAACCGCCCCGGCCCGCGCCATGCACCGCGCCAGTTGCGCGACCAATCGACGATGGTCCGCTTCCAGAACGGGGCGACAAGAGTGCGCCCCTATGACCTGGCCCGCTGCGCCGATCTCGGCGATGTCGGCCCCAATCCCGCCGACGTGGCCGATTCCATGCGCCGGATCACCGACTTCTACCAGCAGGTGCGGGCCTCCGGCATCGTGCCGCTGACGGCCGGCGGCGACCATCTCTGCAGCTTGCCGATCCTCAGAGCGCTGGCCAGCGAGCGGCCGCTGGGCATGGTGCATTTCGACAGCCACACCGATCTCTTCCACTCCTATTTCGGCGGCTTCAAATACACCCACGGCACGCCGTTCCGGCGGGCGGTCGAGGAAGGCCTGCTCGATCCAAAGCGCGTCTGCATGATCGGCATAAGGGGCCCTGCCTATGATTTCGAGGATCGCGACTTTGCCGATGCGGTCGGCATCAGGGTGATCCCGATCGAAGAGTTCCATAAGCGCGGCGTCGACGATTTGATGGAAGAGGCCCGCGCCATCGCCGGCACCGGCGAGACCTATTGCAGCTATGACATCGATTTCATCGACCCGGCTTTCGCGCCCGGCACCGGTACGCCCGAAGTCGGCGGCCCCAACAGCTACCAGGCGCTGCAGGTCGTGCGCGGCCTGCGCGGGCTGAACCTGGTCGGCGCCGATGTCGTGGAAGTGTCGCCACCGCTCGATCCGGCAGGCGCCACCGCCTTTCTCGGCGCCACCGTGCTGTTCGAGCTGCTCTGCGTGCTGGCGGAATGCGTCTCCGGCGGCAAGCAAGCCGTGGGCATGACGGCAAGCGGACGCCAATCCAATTCGTAACATTCAGATCACAACAGCAAGACCGGGGACACCGGCGGGAACATCACACAAACTTCATCTCTAACCGGGAGACTACCATGACCATTCTCGACAAGGCGCTGACGCGCCGCACGATCCTCAAAAGCACGGCCATCGGCGCAGGCGCGCTTGCCGCCCCCGCCTTCCTTTCCTCCGGCGCGCTGGCTTCGTCCGGCGAAGTCAACTTCACCGGCTGGGCCGGCTATCCCGGCATGGCCGAGAAGGTCTTCCCGGCCTTCACCAAGGCCACTGGCATCAAGGTCAACTTCACCGAGCAACCTGACCAGGACACGATGTTTGCCCAGGCCAAGATCTCGCTGGAAACCGGTGCCTCCGATGTCGTCGAGCCGACGCTGGACCGCGTCTCCGCCTGGGCCTCCAACGGCCTGCTGCAAGGCTGGGACGTCAGCAAGCTGGCGATCGACAACTATGCGCCGGGCCTGGCCGACGGTTCGGCCGGCGAGCGCGCCACGATCGAAGGCAAGAAGCTGTTCGTCCCCTCGGTCTGGGGCACCGAAGCGCTGGTCTACAACAAGGAAGGCTTCCCGACCGAATACGGCAAGGCCAGCCTCGGCGACCTGTTCGACCCGAAGAACCAGGTGACCGTGCGCGGCCATTCGGCGATCGCCGCCATGGGCCGCTTCCTCGACAGCCAGGGCAAGCTGCCCAAGCCGTGGATCGACGGCTACAAGGACGAGAAGACCATGGTCGAGCTGTGGGACATCGCGCTGGCCGAGGCGATCAAGGCCAAGACCAATGTCGTGCAGTTCTGGAGCGGTGAGAACGAAGCCCAGGCGGCCTTCCGCAGCAACGGCGCCGTCCTCGGCCTGTGCTGGGATTCCACCGGCTTCAACCTGGTGAAGGAAGGCTATGCCTATGTCGCACCCAAGGAAGGCGCGTTTGCCTGGAACCAGGGCCTGGTGCTGCTGAAGAGCGCCAGGAATGTCGAGCAGGCGCATGAATTTGCCAAATGGGTGTCGACCGCCGAAGGCTCTGCCCTGTGGGCAACGGCGTTTTCCTCTAACCCGGTCGGCAAGAGCGGAATCGATCTGATGGATCCGGCGGTGCTGGAATTCTATAAGGCAAGCTTCCCGGGCGATGCGATCAGCAAGCTTTACTGGTGGCCCGACCAGGCCGCCTGGTTCCTCTCCAAGCGCGGCGAATATGCCGACAAGTACAAGGCAGCCTAAAACACTGCTGCCGGTCGCCGGGATCTTCCCGGCGACCGTTCCGACCACAATCAAAAGAAATGACCCGCTGAGGTCACAGGGGAAAAACTCCGGCAATGAGCGCCAGTGTCGAATTACAGGATGTATGTGCGGATTTCGGTAATTTCCGCGCCGTGGACAACGTATCGCTCAAAATTGAGGCGGGTGAATTTTTCTCGTTTCTCGGCCCCTCCGGCTGCGGCAAGACGACGATCCTGCGCATGGTCTCCGGCTTCGTGTCTCCAAGCAGCGGCGTGATCCGCATCGGCGGCAAGGACATGAAAGACCAGCGGCCCAACCAGCGGCCGACGGCGCTGATCTTCCAGAACCTGGCGCTGTTTCCGCTGATGCCGGTCTGGGAAAATATCGCTTTCGGACTGGAGGCGCGCGGTGTCGACAAGAAGATCCGCCGGAGCCGTGCCGAGGAACTGCTGGCACTGGTCGATCTGCCCAATGCCGCCGACAAGGCCGTCAGCCACCTGTCGGGCGGCCAGAAACAGCGCGTCGCCATTGCCCGGGCACTGGCCGTCGAGCCCTCGGTGATGCTGCTCGATGAACCGCTGTCGGCGCTCGACCTGAAACTGCGCCAGCACATGCGCGCCGAACTGCGCGCCATCCAGAAGCGCACCAATGTCACCTTCATCTACATCACCCATGACCAGGGCGAGGCGCTGGCGATGTCGGACCGCGTCGGCGTCATGTCGCATGGCAAGCTGCAGCAGGTGGCCAGGCCGCGCGAGATCTACGATCGTCCGGCCAACGGTTTCGTGGCCTCCTTCGTCGGCGAAAGCAACATCTTCAAGGGCGAGCTGGTGACGGTCAATGCCGGCCAAGGTAACTTCAAGACAGACACTGGCATCTTCACAGCGCGGCTCGGGCCCAATCTCGATGCCAGCGCCAAGCTCTATGTCCGGCCCGAGCATGTCACCCTGACCAACGCGCCGGCTGAAGCCAATGCGGTCTCCGTCGAGGTTACCGACATCGCCTTCGAAGGCAATTTCATCTCCATCCTCACCCGCGATGGCTCCGGCCGCACCATCGTCTCGGAAATGCGCAACGAGGGCCAGGGACTGGAAATCGAGCGCGGCGCCAAGCTGTTTGCCGCGTTCGATGCCGATCGGGCGGTGATTCTGTCGGATGAAATTCCGGCTAGCCTGGGGCAAGCGACATGAAGGACCTGGTCAACCGCTATGGCATGGCGCTGACGGTGCTGATCTGCCTGCTGACCACGTTCTGGCTGCTGGCGCTGGTCATCCTGCCAAATTTCTACTTGTTCGAGAATTCCTTCCGTCTCTACCTGCCCGTCCAGGAGATGGGCGGGCCGAAGGATGTCTACACGCTGAAGAACTACCTGACCTTCTTCCAAAGTCCGATCCACATCACCGTGTTCGTGTCGACGGTGCTTTACTCGTCCTTTGTCACGGTGCTGTGTTTCCTGATCGCCTATCCGCTGGCCTTCTTCCTCTCGAAGAAGGCATCGCCCAGGAGCCTGCCGACCATCTTCCTGCTGCTGACGGTGCCGCTGTGGGTCAGCGAGATCATGCGCTCGTTTGCATGGTTCATCATCCTGTCGCTCAAGGGACCGCTCAACTACCTGCTGATCAATCTCGACCTGATCGAGAAGCCGATCCGCTGGATGAGCGGGTTTCGCAGCATCATCATCGGCCTGGTCTATACCTATGTGCTGTTCATGCTGTTTCCGGTCTACAACGCCATCCAGTCTCTTGACACCAACCAGATCGAGGCAGCCGAGGATCTCGGCGCACCCTGGTGGCGGACGCATTGGCGGGTGATCCTGCCGCATGCCAAACCCGGCATCGCTTCGGGGTCGGTGATGGTGTTCATGCTGTCGGCCGGCTCGATCCTTGTGCCCACCCTGCTGGCGTCGACCAATTCGCGCTGGTTCACCGAGATCATCCAGCAATGGATGTTTGAATCGCTCGACTGGAACACCGGCTCTGCCTATGCCTTCCTGCTGCTGATCCTGTGCACCGTATTCGTGACGCTCGTGATGCGGCTGTTCCGCGTCAAGCTCTCCGACATCGCCAAGTGAGGTGACCATGAATCGCAAGTCAGACTGGCTCTTCCGGGTCTACCTCTATCTCTTCCTCGCCTATCTCCTGGCGCCGCTGATCGTCATGGGCGGCGCTGCCTTCAACGATTCGCGCTTTCCCTCCGTCTATCCCTGGGCAGGCTTCACCTGGACCTGGTTCGTGGAACTGTGGAACGACACGCGGCTGCTGAATTCGTTCGGCAACACGCTGATCGTGGCGCTGGCCGTCGTCGCGCTGTCGGTGCCGATTGGCACCGCCGCCGCCATCCTGATCAACAGCCTGGCGGGCACTGCCCGCAACGCGCTCTACGGGCTGATGGTGGCGCCGATCCTGACGCCGGGGGCGGTGATCGGCATCTCGACGCTGCTGTTCTGGAACACGCTGTCGGTGCCGGCCGGCCTGCATCTGTCGGTGCTCGGCCAGGTCTCCTATATCGCCGCCTTCGTGATGCTCTTGGTGCTGGCGCGGCTGCAGAGCTTCGACCGGTCCTTCGAGGAAGCCGCGCTTGATCTCGGCGCCAGCCATGCCATGGTGATGCGGCGCATCCTGCTGCCGCATCTCTACCCGGCGATCGGCGCGGGGGCCGCAATCGCCTTCTTCCAGTCGATCGAGAATTTCAACGTGACGCTGTTTACCCGCGGCCCCTATGACACGATGACGGTCTATGTGTTCTCCAAGGTGCGCAGCGGCATCACCCCGACCATCAATGCCTTGGCCGTGATCCTGATCGCCGCCACGCTTCTGGGGGTGCTTGCGGTGGAGATTCGCCGGCGCCAGGCCGAGAGGCGACTGGCGGAGCTTTCCGGGCATGCCGTCTAACTGCCTGATCCGGGCAATGGTTGGGTCGGGCTTAGCGTTGGTGCTTGAATTATAATTCAACGATTTCTGCTTATCCGATTGCGGTCGAAACCAGCTTGATTGATCCCGCACGCCACATAAACATAACGCCTCCCGCCGCCATCACATCGGAAAAGTGAGGTTCAAAGTGACGAACTGGGCGGAGTATGAGGCGGGCCTTCGCCGCCGTGGCAGTTTGACTCTTTGGACAACGCCGGATGCTCTGGCGGGCTGGGCAGCGCCTCGTCGCAGGACGCGTGGTGGCCAGCCTCTCTATTCGGATCTGGCGATAGAAACTACTTTGATGCTTGGCATGGTGCTGCGATTGGCGTGGCCATCCTGAACCGAATGCTTGCCTGCGGACGCCCGATATCCGTTCGTTTCCAAGCCTCGACGGGAGCAACCTGTCAATCGGCCCATCAAAGACCAAATTCCGCACATCTGCTGATCCCCGCGCCAACGCCGGAGGGAATGGCTTTTGAAGATGCTGTGCGTGAACTCGCTCAGGCCAGAGCTTCGGGCCGAGGCGACAGACCCTTGATGAGGACCTTGAGCTGATGGCTGAGGTGGTCCATCGCGGAATCGAGGTTCAGGTCGTCCGTCGACAGCCAACGACGCAGGTCTACCTGGTAGATCGCGAAGATGGTTTGCGCGATCGCTTGCGTCGATTCGTCGGAATGAATGACGCGGGCCGCGCTCGCTTCCTCGATCAGCCGCTCGAGCAATGCGCTCAGTCGCTCACGAGTTCGCATGAAGCGTTCGGCTTGCTTGCCCGATTGATAAAAGTACATTTCCCTCAACGCCTGCCTGGAAAGTACTGGAAGTCTCGAGAAATACTCGTAGTGGATGCGAAGGATCGACATAACGTTGCCGAGAAGCGATTGGTTGCTGGAGCACGCCTGTACGGAGCGGTCGACGCAATCCTCGAGGTCATCGTTGACGATGAGAAAGAGCAGGTCGCGCTTGGTCTCGGCGTAGACGAACACGGTGCCAAGACCCACACCCGCCGCGCTCGCGATCTCTCGGGTCGTGGTGTCGTCGAAGCCCTTCGAGACGAACAGCTCGAGAGCAGATGACTTAATCCTCCTGAGCTTGTCGTTCTTGTTCCGCTCGCGGGTTCCGATCTTCCGCGCCTTTTCGAGTGCTGCGTCCAAGACGACCTCCAATGCATCAGACAGTACACAAATAGATGCAAAGCTGGTTTCCTATCAAGGTTTTTGAACGCGTTCAAAAGGAATCGTCGTCGGTGGCCGGTGAAAATGTCCACGCGTTTCCGCTTTGTCGTTGTCCTTTTCGGCTGGATTCCAGCGACCGTGTTGCATGGGGTGGAGTTGGAGGCTATCTGCGCGCGCAGCTGTCCGAAACGGTTTCCCCCGCCGTTCAATAAGCCTCGTCAGGGCGTCGGTGCGGGAATCAGCAGATGTGCGGAATTTGGTCTTTGATGGGCCGATTATTTGGTTGCGCCCGTATAGATGGGGCTGGCCACCATACGTCCTGCAACGTGGGGCAGCCCAGCCCGCCAGCGCATCCGGAGTTATCCAAAGGTTCTTGCTGACACGGCGCCGAAGGCCCGCCTCATACTCCGCCCAGTTCGTCACCTTGAACTTCACTTTACCGATGTGATGGCGGCGGGAGGCGTTATGTTTGTGCGGCATCCGGGATCAATCTACCTATGTCCGATCCCGGCCGCAGAGATGCAAGATGTTGAAATGTGATCCTTGCACCAATTCCATCCCTTCAAAAAAATTGATCATGATCAGTATTGACAATTGGTTCTTGCTGCAGCAGAAAAATGAGCGTGCTCATTTATTTTCGGCTTGAGGAGGTCGACGGGCACGAAGCAGGAGGCGTCAGAAGCTCGATTTGACAGAAATTCGCCGCGCGGACCGTCGTCCGCGTGAAGGGTTTTCCATTGCCGGATCGACGCGCCTGATCGAGCGCCATCAACTATGGTCTGGGAGGATCAAAATCATGACGGAACGCGAAGGATTCACCGCACAGCTCACTCGGCGAGGCGCACTCGCCCGCATGGGCGGCGCCGTCGCCGCAGGCGCGCTGGCGCAGTTCCCCACCCCGCTTGTAGCCCGTGCGGAAACCCGGTCTCTCAAGATCGGATTGCTCGCGAGCATTTCGGGACTGAGATCGGATTTCGGAGCCGTAGACACCTGGATTGTTGAGCGCGTTCAAAAGACAGTCGCAAATGGCATTGATATCGAGGGCACCAATTATCCGGTCGAAATCATCGTCAAGGATAACCAGTCCGATCCCAATCAAACCGCCGTGGCAGCACGCGACCTGATCCTTCGCGAGAAGTGCGATCTGATCCTCACGGACGACGGCGACAATTCCTCCGGCGCGGCCGCCGAACTTGCGGACGCCCGCGGTGTTCCCATGATCTCCACCTTATCGCCGTGGGAGGCATGGGTGTTCGGCCGTCACGGCGCCCCCGATAAGGGTTTCCCGTTCACGTTCCACTACTGCATCGGCGCAGGAGACGTTTTCAAGCTCTATACCGACATGTGGAACAGCCTCAAGACCAACAAGAAAGTTGGAACGATCTACATGGATTCTGCGGCCGCGCGAGGCTTCGCGGACCCCGCGCACGGGCTTCCGGTTCTCCTGCAGAAGAACGGTTACACCGAAGTCAACACGGGCTTCTTCCAGCTTAGCAACGATGACTTCACGAACCAGATAGCCTCTCTGGTCGGCGGCGAAGTCGGCATTCTTTCCGGCAGTTGCTATCCGAACCACTTTGCCACTTTCTGGAACCAGGCCGCACAAAACGGATTCCAGCCAGAGGCAGTCACAGTCGCAGGACCGTTCCTGTTTCCAAGCGCCCTTGAAGGCCTCGGGGACCTCGGCGACGGCATGTCGACTGAAGTCCTCTGGAATCCCGCCCTGCCCTACACATCCTCGATGACCGGCCAGACGGCGCGGCAGTTGGCGGACGAATACGAGCAGAATACTGGAACGCAGTGGACCCAGCCGCTGGGCATCTCCCATTCGCTTTGGGAAGTCGGCTTTGCGGCGCTCAAGGGCGCGGCCGATCCCAAGGACAACAAGTCTATCCGCGACTCCATCGCCTCTCTCAAGGTGGACACCGTTGTCGGCCCCTTGGATTTCGCAGGTTCGCCGGTCAAGAACGTCGCGATCCAGAAGCTGGTCGGCGGCCAATGGCGAAAGACCAAGGACGGCAAATTCCCGTTCGAACTCGTCGTCGTGCACGCCGGGACGAGCGGCGTGACCCCGACAGCCGAGCTTGTTCCGCTCTCGCAGATTCGGAGCTGAGAGAATGGAAATGGCCAAGAGCGCTCCGCTCCTGCGCATATCCGGTCTCAAGAAGCGATACGGATCGATCGTCGTTGCTGACGACATCGATCTTGAGCTTCCCGACAGAGGCTGCCTGGGCGTGATCGGGCCGAACGGGGCCGGAAAGAGCACGCTTTTCCATCTTCTCACCGGGGTGGTGCGCCAGGATAGCGGCTCCCTGATGCTCGATGGCGTGGACCTTTGCGCGCAGCCTCCTCATCGACGCCCCTCGCTGGGCGTCGTCCGGGCCTTCCAGATACCGCAGTGTTTCGAGAGCTTGTCAGTTTACGAAAATGTTCTTCTTGCTTCATATGCCGCAGCTCGGCTGCGGGGAGCGCGGGCAAGGGAGCTGGCACACAATGCCCTGAGGCGGACTGGTCTATCCGGCGCCGCCGATATTCCAGCGGGAAAGCTGCGGCTTCTCGACCGAAAGCGTCTCGAACTGGCGAAAGCCCTCGCGTCGAACGCCCGGCTGCTGCTGCTCGACGAGATAGCTGGGGGACTGACCGATGCCGAGACGGAGTCTCTCATCGCGCTGATCCAGGAACTCAAGACCATGCACTCGATCATCTGGATCGAGCACATCCCCCACGCTCTCAAGGCCGTCGCGGACCGCGTCATGGTTCTCAACTTCGGGCGGAAGGTCATGGAGGGCGCGCCCGACGAAGTCATGAACAGCGCGCTCGTCCGCGAAATCTACATGGGAATTCCTGCCGATGAAGCTGCTTGAAGTCGAACAGCTGCACGCCTTTTATGGCGACCTACGGGCTTTGCACGGCCTGTCCATGTCGCTCGAAGCTGGCGAATGCGTAGCTATCGTCGGCGCGAACGGGGCTGGAAAGTCCACCCTGCTGCGCGCCATCGCTGGCCTAGTCGCAAGGATTGACGGCCGCGTGATCTACGAAGGTAACGACATCGGCCGTCGAAAGGCCGAGCAGATCGCACGTTCCGGGATTGCGCTCGTTCCCGAGGGTCGCGCTCTCTTCCCATCGCTCGACGTAGAGGAGAATCTCAAGATCGGTGCATTTTCGGGCCGACCGGGACACTGGAATCTCAAAACGGTGTTCGAGCTGTTTCCATTGCTCGAGGAGCGGCGGTCGCAGCGGCCCAACACCCTTTCAGGCGGCCAACAAGGTTTGGTGGCCATCGGTCGGGCACTCATGTCGAACCCCAAGGTCTTGCTCTGCGACGAGATTTCGCTCGGTCTCGCCCCGATCGCCGTCGAGGCGATCTACCGATCCTTTGAAGCGATATCCCGGCAAGGGACTTCCATTGTCCTGGTCGAACAGGATGTACGCCGCGCACGATCGTTTGCGCGACGGCTCTATTGCCTGCTCGAAGGGCGGGTAACGCTTCATGGCGATAGCGCCGACCTGACCGACGAGCAGTTGACACGCGCCTATTTCGGATTGGGGGAGACGACGCATTGACCTGGGTTTCGACTATTATAAACGGCTCGCTTCTCGGCGGTCTTTACGGCCTGTTCGGCGTGGGTCTTGCACTCGTCTTCGGCGTTACGCGCATCGTCAACATCGCACACGGCGAGTTCATCGCACTTGCGGCGTTCATCGGGCTGGGCGCGTCCGCCCTTCTGCCGTTCCTCCATCCTCTCCTGCTGATCGTCCCGGTCACCGCCGTTTCGTTCCTGTTGGGCTACGCTCTCCAGGCGGCTCTCATCAACCGGGCGCTAAAGCTCAACAATATGGTCGCCCCGCTGCTGCTGACATTCGGCATCTCCGTCGTCGCGCGCAACATGATGGCGGAAGGGTTCGGAGTGAGCCCCCGGATGATCAAACAGGGGGACTTTGCCCAGCAGAGTTTCGAACTCTT
This sequence comes from Rhizobium sp. SG_E_25_P2, assembly GCF_029892285.1. Lineage (GTDB taxonomy): Bacteria > Pseudomonadota > Alphaproteobacteria > Rhizobiales > Rhizobiaceae > Rhizobium_E. The sequence goes on along the minus strand of NZ_JARXVM010000025.1, from coordinate 34,341 downwards.
CGGAATGAAGATCGGGGTCCTTCCGGTGGTCACCCTTTTGATAGCGATTGGTCTCTTCCTCGCTCTTGAAATCATTCTCAAGAAGACGAAGTTCGGGCGGATGGTACGGGCTACCGCCGATAACCCCGAGATCGCCAGGGTCATGGGGATTACGCCGGACCGCGTCTACAGCATCGTAACGGGTGTTTCGTTTGCCCTCGCGGGTGTCGCAGGTGTCCTGCTTGCCATGAGGACGACCTTTACGCCGTTCTCCGGTGTCGAACGTCTGCTGATCTCGTTCGAAGTCGTGGTGCTGGGCGGACTTGGCTCGTTCTGGGGCGCGATGCTGGGCGGGATCGCTCTCGGGATCGCCCAGCTCGTCGGGCTCAAACTCAACCCGAACGCTGGTTTCCTCTATGCGCATCTGCTTTTCCTCGCATTCATGCTGGTGAGGCCGAACGGCCTGTTTGGAGCACGGGCATGACACGATTTTCCGAAATCGCGGTATTCGTCTTCACCGTCTGCGCGGCTGCCGTGATGCCACTTCTTGCGGACGAAGGCATCACCGCCGTCGTCGGCGAAGCCTGTCTCATGTTGGCCATGGCAAGCGCCTGGAACCTGATGGCCGGGTATGTGGGGCTCGTCTCGCTGGGTCTCCAGGCATATGTCGGGCTTGGCGCATATGCTGCGATCTACGCTTCGAACGCACTCGGCATCTCGCCCTACTCCGCGTTGTTCGCCGGACCGGTCGCCGGAATCGCCCTCGCCGTCGTCACCTCGTTTCTTCTGCTCCGGCTTCGCGACGCCTACTTCTCAATCAGCACCTGGGTCATCGCCGAGGTCGTCGCCATGCTGGTTTTCATCGCGCCGAACCTCGGGAACGTCACGGGCCTCACGCTCGAAGCGACCAGGGACCTCGACTTCGACGTCTTTCTCAAGGCGATCTTCTGGCTGAGTTCGGGCCTCGCGATCGCCACGGTCTTCGGCATGGGTCTTCTGATGAGGTCGCCGACCGGTCTGGCGATGAAGGGTGTCCGAGACAACGAACTCGCCGCGGTGAGCATCGGGGTCGATGTCAGGCGCAATCGTCTCCTTGCATTGGTCGCGACGGGAGCCGTCTGCGGCCTGGCGGGCGCGATCAGCTACTCCGGCGCGATGTTCGTGACGGTCTCCAGCGGGTTCGACGTGAACTGGGTGGTGACGATGATCTTCATCGTAATCGTCGGCGGGATCGGGACCATCGGAGGCCCCGTGGTCGGAACCCTTCTCTACTACGGGCTCAGGCAGCTGATGATGGTCGGCTTTGGATTGTCAGGAAGCTGGCACCTGACGGCGATGGGCCTCATCGCGATCGCCACGATACTTCTGGCTCCCAAGGGCCTGTGGCCAACATTCCATGACAGTTTGCTTTCGAAAATTCCGATTGGGCAGCCTGAGCCTAAGCGCCTGATCGCCGAGAAGAATGCCCAGTAGGAGCTTATAATGGGACTTGTAGACAACAAAACCTGCATCATCACGGGCGCGGCCGGGAGCCTGGGCCTGGCTACAGCCAAGCTTTTGGCCAGCGAAGGCGCCAAAGTGATGCTCGTAGACTTCAACGCCGCCCGGCTCGCCGAGGTCGTCGGCGAGTTCGATCCGGCAACGACCCGATCCTGCGTGGCCGACATCACCGACCCCGAGCAGGTCCGCAGTTTTGTCCAGCAGACCGTCGAGGCCTTTGGTCCGATCGACCTGTTGTTCAGCAATGCGGGCAATGACGGGCCGCTCAGTCCGATCGAGCATTATCCCGAGGACCTTTTCGACAAGATCATCAAGACGCACGTCTACGGCGGGTTCTACACTTGCAAATATGCCGTGCCCCACATGCGCGACGGCGGAAGTATCGTCATCACATCCAGCATCGTCGGCCTCAAGGGCGTTCCGGGAAACTGCTCCTATGTCATGGCCAAGCATGCCCTGACGGGTCTCATGCGCGGGTTGTCTAAAGAGCTCGGCCATCGCGGCATTCGTGTGAATACGGTCAATCCTGGCCCTGTCGATAACGAATTCATGCGCACGGCCGAGAAGACGATGTCTGCGGTTCTCGGACGCGACGCGGGAGCGTTCTTCGACGAGCAGATACCTCTGGGCCGCCACGCCATGCCCGAGGAAGTGGCCGAGGCGGTGTGCTTCCTGGCTTCCGACCGCAGCCGTTACACGAACGGATCGGCCATCATGGTCGACGGCGGATTTTCTTCATGACCATGTCCTCCCAAGACATGTCGACGCGGGATGGGGCTGGCTCTTCGGAGCGTCGCCGCGTGATGGTTTCCGTTGCTCCGAACGGCGGACGGAAAACCAAGGCGGACCACCCGGCGCTGCCAATTTCGGCAACCGAGCTGGCGCGCTGCGCCGCCGAATGCCGGGATGCAGGAGCCAGCCTCATCCACGTGCATGTCCGGGACGCCGAGGGGAGCCACTCGCTGGACGCGGATGCTTACAAAGCGGTGACGCGTGCCATTCGTCGTGAGGTGGGCAACGACTTGGTTGTGCAGATCACCACAGAATCGCTCGGTAGGTTCTCGCCGTCCGACATGATCGCCGCGGTCCAGGAAGTCAGGCCGGAGGCTGCCTCGATCGCGCTGCGCGAGATAGTGCGCAACGAGGCTGACGAGCGCCACTTCGCCGGGTTCATGCGGTGGATGTCGAGCGAAGGCGTAGCGCCGCAGATCATTCTCTACGATCAGGTGGAACAACAAGTGCTCAAGGCATTGCAGGACCGCGGCCTCGTCTCCGATCGCATACCGCTTCTGTATGTCCTCGGACGATATACGGCAAACCAGACATCCGATCCCGCCGACCTGACATCTTTCCTCGATGCCAAAAGGCCGCCGCATTGGAGCGTCTGCGCTTTCGGCCCCCGCGAAGCGGAATGCGTCGTTGCCGCAAGCCTTCTGGGTGGCAACGCCAGGATCGGCTTCGAGAACAACCTACTTCTTCCGAGTGGCGAAATCGCCCCATCGAATGCGGCTTCCGTTGCCGTTGTCGCGAGTGCCCTCGGATCGCTGAGCATACCCTTGGAGACCGCTGACGGACTCAGGGAAACCCTTTCCAGACTACAATGAATTCGGAGTGCAACTGAATGAACGCACACAATGTAACAGCCCATGCCGACGGACCGAGAAGCCTCGAGAACGCCAAGGAATGGATGAAGGATCGCCTGAGCAAGCGGGTGCATCCTCTCGGCCTGACCGACCCCGCAGAGACGATAGCGGCGATCGATCGCCTGGAGGGACTCGACGGCGAGAAGTGGGCCAGATCATGGGTCGCATCGGGTAAGGCGTTCGTTCAACGGGGGCGCGATGCTGAGGCCCGGGGAGACCTGAAAGCCGCTCGCGACGACTACTACCAGGCCTACGGATTTTTCTTCCTGGGCCGCTTCCCCTGCCCCAACCACCCCGACAAGCTAGAAAGCTACGAGCTGGAGCTTGAGGCTTACGGCAATTTCGGCCGGTTGGCGTCTCCGCCGATCGAAGCCGTCACCGTCCCGTTCAAAGGCGGGACGCATGGCGACCGCGTGCGCTTCTATCTCCGCAAGCCCGAAGGTGCTTCCAAGCCCCCTGTGGTGATCATGTGGGGCGGTGTCGATGCATGGAAGGAGGAGATGACCGAGCTTTCATCACAGTTGGCGGCGGCAGGTATTGCCTCCATCGCCGTGGACAATGTCGGGACAGGAGAATCTCCCATCAAGGCCAAGCCGGATGGCGAGAGGCAGTTTCTCCCGGTGATCGACTGGGCTCGGAACAATGCCGAGCTCGACGGAACTCGCATCGTCCTTATCGGTCGGTCGTTTGGCGGTCACTGGGCGACCAAGCTCGCACATCTTATTCCCGACGCGCTACGTGGCGCGGTGAACTGGGGCGGCGGCGTGCATTACATGTTCCAGCGCGACTGGGTCGAACAGTCCCGGTATCCCGACAGCTACCTGATGGAACTCGTCGAGACCCGCAGTCGCATGCTCGGAGTGTCCGATGATGAGGAATACGCGGAAGGGTTCCGGGTTCTTTCCTTGCTGGATCAGGGCATCCTAGACCGTCCCTCGGCTCCCCTGCTTCTCGTCAACGGCAAGGACGACAAGCAGTGCCCCATCGCGGACATCTATCTTCTCCTCGAACACGGCAGCCCCAAGACGGTGCGGCTTTTCCCCGGCGGCCACATGGGTTTCGGGCCGCATACGATTCCCACCATCGTGCGCTGGATCGAACAACGCCTGAAATGACACGAAAGGAAACGAGATGAGCAACTGGCGACTGATGATGCCGACGACGGAGGCCTACCTTTTGGACAAGGTCCTCTACGAACTGCATCACAAGCCCGACGACCTGGCAGCCTACAACCAGGACAAGGATCAGTATCTGTCACGCTACAAGCTTACGCCCGAAATGAAGGCGAAGATCAGCGGCAACGACGTTGCCGGACTCTACGAGGCCGGCGTCAATCCCTACCTCCTGCGCGCGCACTGCATCGGTGTAAGAATCCCCGAGGACGTGTCCTTGGCTGCGCTTCGTAGCCTCATGAAAGAAGGAGACGACAAATGGCTGAAATAACCGGAATCTATACTGCGAGCCACACGCCTGTGATGCTCAACTTCCCCGACCGCATCCCGGTCGAGCTGAAGGATGAAATCTTCGGTGCGTATGAAGCGATGGGCAGGGATTTCGAATCCGGTAAGCCCGACGCCCTGATCGTCCTGTCGAACGACCACCTGCACAATTTCTTTCTCGACAACTTTCCCGCCCTCTGCATCGGAACCGCCGAAAGTTACGATAGCCCGATCGAGCACTGGCTCAAGGCAAAGCGCAGGACCTTCCAGGGTGACCAGGCATTCGGGTCTTACCTTTTGCAAGCCGCGCTACAGGCCGAGTTCGATCCTTCCTTTTCCATGGACATGGTCCTCGACCACGGCTCGCTGACCCCGCTAGAACTGGCGGGGCTGGAGCCCGATCTGCCAATTGTCCCGGTGCTCTTCAATTGCGTCCAGCCGCCGATGCCGACGATGCGCCGCTGCTACAATTTCGGCCGCTTCCTCGGCAAGGCAATCCGCGAATACGAAGGTGTCGAACGCGTCGCCATCCTGGCGACAGGCGGCATCAGCCATGACATCGCGACGCCGCGGATGGGGATGGTCAATCGCGAATTCGACGAGAACCTCCTCCAGCGTCTCGAGGCCGGAGACCCCGACGAGGTCATCGCCTACGCGACCGACTTCGTTCACACCGCAGGGAACGGCGCCGAGGAAATCCGTATGTGGATGGCGGCGATGGGAGCTGCGGAAGTCTCAGGCATGCAATTCAAGCGCGCCTACTACAAGGCCGTCAACGACTGGTACACCGGGATCGGGATCGGTCACTTCGTTGGCGAAGACGAGAAGGCGGCCTAAATGCTTAGAGACATCAAGGTCCTGATCGTCGGAGGCGGGATCGCGGGTATGGCGGCGGCGATAGCCCTCCGCAACGGCGGAATAGCCGTCGACCTCTGCGAGCGCGATCCGCAATGGAAGGTCTATGGCGCGGGCATCACGATCACCGGGCCGACCCTCCGTGCAATGGGACGACTCGGGATACTCGACGACGTGCTCGAAGAGGGCTACGCCGCCGACGGAATCGACATCTGCTCGGCACAGGGAAAGCACCTCTTCACCGTCGACACCAAGAACGATGCGCTCGGGGGAATACCGAGCGCCGGGGGAGTTCTGCGTCCCGTCCTTCATCGGATCATGCAGCGTCGCCTGCAAACGCTCGGCGTCTCTCCAATCCTTGGAGTCGGCGTCGAAGACATCGAAGCCGGAGCGAGCAAAAGCAGGGTCCGGTTCGAGAACGGGTCGGTCGCGGAATACGATCTGATAGTCGGTGCCGACGGGATTTACTCCGACACAAGGACGCGGTTGTTTCCGCAGACGCCCGCGCCGCGGTACGCAGGACAGCTCTGCTGGCGCCTGATGACCGATCGGCACCCGTCGATTGAACGCCGGACCTTCTTTCTAGGCGGCCTTGCCAAGGTCGGACTCAACCCCGTCTCGAAAGACCAGATGTACATGTTCTACCTTGAGGCCCAGCCCGTACCGCTGCGTCGTGAGGAAGCCGGACAGCACCTGGTCCTGCACGAGCTCATGGAGGGCTACGGCGGCGTCCTGGCCGAAGTCCGCGACGGGCTATCGGCGACATCGAACATCATCTGCAGGCCTCTGGAAACGGTATTCGTGGACGGCGCCTGGAGCAATGGCAACGTCGTTCTGATCGGCGACGCGGCCCACGCTACCACGCCACAGCTTGCGTCGGGTGCGGGCATGGGCATCGAAGACGGTATCGTCCTTGCCCAGGAGGTCTTCAAGGCGGGCGACATTCCCGCGGCGCTCCAGTCCTTCATGGACCGCCGCTATGGGCGCTGCAAGCTCGTCGTGGACTCCTCCCTGGAGATCAGCCGTCTGGAACGCGAGCGCGCGGCTCCTGAAGCCCAAACCGCCGTGGTCGAGAAGGCTCTCGTCCACCTCAATCAGGAGTTCTGATATGTTCATCGAATTTGACGGTCACGTGCTGCACGCCGAAACCCACGGAGACCAGGCGAAGCCAGCCTTGGTGCTGCTCCACTCTTTGGGGACATCCGCCAGCGTTTGGGCGAGGCAGGTCGAGGCGTTGCGTCGCGATTTCTACATCGTCTGCCCCGATCTCAGAGGGCACGGCCTGAGCGAGGTCTCGAAGACGGCTGTTTCGATCCAGTCGCTTGCGGATGACGTCGATGCCCTCGTCACATCTCTTGGGCTGGAGAGCTATCACCTTTGCGGTATCTCGATCGGGGGCCTCGTCGCGCAGGCTTTCGCGGGAAAACAACCCGCTCGCGTCAAAACGCTCACGCTTTTGGATTCGAACCTCGCCAGCCTGAACCCGCCGATGTGGCGTGACCGAGCCAAGAAGTGCCGCGCGGACGGTCTCGCCAGCATTGCCGAAGGGGTGCTTTCGCGGTGGATGACACCCGGCTACCGAAAAACGGTTGAGGGTCGGGCCCTCGCGACGATGCTGTCGAGGACACCTGACGAAGGCTATGCTGCGGGATGCGACGCGCTGGCGGACGCGGACTGCAGGGCGACCGCTTCCAGGCTCGGCATGCCCGTAACCATCGCGCTCGGCGAGTTCGACGAAGCCACGCCGCGGGCAGCCTCAGAAGCGCTGGCGGCGGTACTGGGCGGCGTCGAAGTCAAGACCATCAAAGGTGCAGCTCACATCCCGCTGTTCGAAGCAGCACCGCAAGTCAACGATCTGCTCGCCGCGGCATTGGCGAACGGCTGATCGTCTCAGGAGGACTGGAGGAACCAATGACCATAGGCAAGCCCGCATTACGGATCGAGGACCGCCGCTTCTTGACTGGAGAAGGGAGATATGTCGACGATTTCTCGCTTCAGCGTCAATGTCACGCCGCGTTGGTGCTGTCTCCACACGCGCACGCCGATATCGTTTCGATAGACATCTCCGCGGCGTCGGAAATGCCCGGCGTTATCGCCGTGCTTACGGGAGCGGATGTCGCCACAGACGATCTCGGTTCCGTACCGCCGTTCTTCATGCCGGAAGTGTGGGGCGGCCCCAAGGGCTTCGCAACGCTGAGGCCGATCCTCGTAGCGGACCGCGTACGCTGCGTGGGAGAGCGGGTCGCCGTGGTCATCGCCGAGACGGTTGACGAGGCCAAGGCCGCTGCCGACCAGGTCTACGTCGACTACGCTCCCCTTCCCGCGATCGTCGACGCCGAAGCGGCCCTGGCAGAGGGCGCTCCGGTTGTCTGGGATGAAAATCCGACCGGAAATCTTTCGGTTCATCTCAAGTTCGGCGACGAGGCAAAGACTTCCGCTGCCTTTGACGGCGCAAGCCTCATCGTCTCCCGTCGACTGGCCAGTGGCCGGGTTACGCCAGCATCCTTGGAACCCAGGGGATGCCTCGGCGACTACGATGCCGGAACGGACACCTTCACTCTCCACACCAGCTCCCAGGACCCGCACGGTTTCCGGCGTGTACTTGCATCGGTGATCCTGAAAATTCCCGAGTCGACGCTGCGGGTGATCTCTCCGGACGTCGGCGGCGGTTTCGGTCTCAAGGCACACGTCCATCCGGAGGACGCCATCGTCCTTTGGGCTTCGAAAAGGGTCCGTCGACCGGTGAAATGGATTGCGACGCGCTCGGAGTCAATGCAAACCGACACCCAGGGCCGCGGCCAGATCGTCTACGCGGACATGGCGCTCAGCGCGGAGGGGAAAATCCTAGGTATCCGCGCCCGCGGCTTCCACAATCTCGGAGCCTATTTCTGGGGCACGGCCACGCCTCCTCTATTCTTCTCGATGCAGCTTATTCCGGGCACCTACGACGTGCCGACGGTCGATCTTCAAACACGGGCCGTCTTTACCAACATCTGCCCGATGTCGGTCTATCGCGGAGCGGGACGGCCTGAGGCGGCATACGCGATCGAACGTTTGATGGACGAAGCCGCGTACGAGCTCGGAATGGATCCGCTGGAATTCCGACGCCGGAACTACGTCAAACCAGACCAGATGCCCTATTCCAATCCCGCCGGATTGACCTACGACAGCGGTGAGTTCGAACGACTTGCCGACGAATGCGTCCAGCTCTCGGACTGGGAAGGATACGAGACCCGACAGGCGGAAAGCCGTAAGAGAGGTCGGCTGAGAGGTCGTTCGATCACGTCGTATATCGAGATCGCGGGGGTCATGAACGAGCGGATGGAAGTGCGCTTCGACCCTTCGGGCACGCTGACCATCCTGGCCGGGACGCATTCGCATGGCCAAGGTCACGCCACCGTTTTCACTCAGATGGTGTCCGACTGGCTGTCCATCGATCAAAAGGACATCCGGTTCGTCCAAGGCGACACGGACAAGGTGCTCATAGGACGAGGTACTTTCGCGGCACGCAGCTCCATGCTCGGCGGCACCGCCCTGAAACGCGCTGTTGACGACGTGATCGGCAAAGCGTCGAAGATGGCCGCGCTGTTGCTCAAGGCCGACGAAGCGGACGTATTCTTCGAGGACGGCCTCTTCAAGGTCCGTAACTCCAACGAGAGCATGCCCATCCAGAATGTCGCGAAGTTCTTTTACCTTCCTGCTGGTCCGGTGATGAGGTTTTCTCTCGGCCTCTATGGCGAGGGCACGTCCGCGGGGAAACCCGGCGCGCAACCGAACTTTCCCAATGGCTGTCAGGTCGTCGAGTTAGAGGTTGATCCGGATACGGGCGTCGTCACCATTGACCGGTTCTATTCGGTCGACGATGTCGGCAAGGCGCTAAACCCGAAGATCTGCGAAGGCCAGATTCACGGCGGATGCGCCCAGGGTCTTGGCCAGGCTCTCTGCGAGGAAGTCGTCTACGACGACGACGGCCAGCTGATCAGCGGGTCTTTCATGGACTACTGCCTGCCTCGCGCCGAGCATATGCCAACCATCCGATCGAAACTCATCGAAATCCCGAGCCTGAGCAATCCTCTGGGCGTGAAGGGCATCGGTGAATCCGGCACGATCGGAACCCCGGCCGCCATCGTCAACGCCGTCCTCGACGCCGTGCGGCCAGCCGGAGTCCTGGATATCGATATGCCCGTCACTCCGGGCAAACTCTGGGACGCGCTCCATGCCGCGCGCCAACACTCGCATTGAATAGGATAAGATCATGAATCTCGAAGGAAGCTTTTTCGTCGATAAACCAAGGCCGACGGTGTGGGCGTTGATAAACGATCCCGACGTGCTTCGTGAGGCGATCCCCGGATGCCAGTCCCTCGAAGCGGTTGACGACGGATATTCCGCGACCGTTGCGATAGCGATCGGCCCGGTGAAGGCGAAGTTCAACGGCCGGGTTCAGCTGCAGGATATCATCGCCCCCGAGAGCTATCGCATTTCCGGCGAAGGTAGCGGCGGCATCGCTGGCTTCGCAAAGGGTGGAGCGAATGTGCGCCTGGAAGAAACGCAAGGCGGCACGACCATCCATTACGCGGTCGACGCCGCCATCGGCGGCAAGCTGGCTCAGCTCGGCAGCAGGTTGATCGAGTCCACGTCCAAGAAACTGTCCGGCCAGTTCTTCGAGCGCATCGCCGAAATTGCCAGGAACGCCTGAGCGTCACCCAAGGGAGGAACCCAATGTCCAGAGTTGAAGCCGTCGTCAACGGCAGGAAAGTGACGAAGAACGTCGAAGACCACCGTCTCCTCGTGAGCTTCCTTCGCGAGGACCTCGGCCTGACGGGGACCCATGTCGGATGCGACACGACGCAATGCGGCGCATGCGTGGTGAACGTCAATGGCGATACAGTGAAGTCCTGCACTTTCCTCGCGGCCCACGCGCACGGGTGTTCGATCACGACAGTCGAAGGCGTGGCCGACGACGACAGGCTTCATCCCGTCCAGGAGGCGTTTCATCGGCACCATGCCCTTCAATGCGGCTATTGCACGCCCGGCCTTATCCTGACGGCGATCGACATTATCGAGAAGGCAGATCGTCCTCTCGACGAAGATACCGTTCGGCAGGAGCTCAAGGGCAATCTGTGTCGGTGCACGGGATATCAGAACATCGTGGCCGCAATCCTCGACGCTGCGGACAAGTACTCCGCGTCAACCATCGCAAAACTGGCATAGGAGCGGCGAATGTTACCCTTCAACCTTCATAGGCCGACCGCAATCGACAGCATCCAGTCGACGCTTGCGGGGGCGACCGATCCGAAATTTCTCGCTGGCGGCATGACGCTGCTGCCGTCGATGAAACTCGGCCTGATCGCACCGACGGACCTAATCGATTTCACCGCTCTTCCTGGCATCGCGGAAATCTCGAGCAAAGACCGCACGGTCACGATCGGAGCGGCAGCCACCCACGCCGCCGTCGCACGTGACTCGACGGTCGGAAACTTGTGCCCTGCCCTTGGACGGCTGGCTGGCAAGATCGGCGATCGTCACGTCCGCAATCGCGGCACGATCGGCGGGTCAGTCGCCAACAACGATCCGGCTGCGGACTATCCGGCCGCCATCCTGGCTCTGGGCGCGACGATACGTACCGACAAGCGCGAGATGGCGGCGGAGGATTTCTTCCTCGGCATCTTCGAAACCGCGCTCGAAGAGCACGAGCTCATCACGTCCTTCGAATTCGAGACCCCCGAACAGGCGGCTTATGCGAAGTTCCCCCATCCGGCATCCGGATATGCTCTGGCCGGAGTGTTTATCTGCCGAACGGGTTCTTCAGTACGGGTGGCTGTGACGGGGGCCGGATCGGAAGGCGCGTTTCGGCTCACCGAACTCGAGGCTCTGCTTGAAGAGGACTTCAGTGCCGAAACGGCCGACCGGGTCGACCTGTCGTCGTTTGACTTCTTCGAGGACCGCAACGGTTCCCGGGCGTACCGGGAGAACCTCGTGCGGGTGATGGCCCGGCGCGCGATCTCTGAAATCGCAGGCAAGAATGCCGCCTAGTGACAGTCCATAGGATGATTTCATGGCGCTAACGCTAACCGCGCCTCTATGGTCCCCGTCTCCGGAACGCGCGGGAAGCAGCGCAATGAGCGCCTTCAGCTGGTTGTGCGCCTATTCTTTCCGGATCGAACTTCCCGACCACGCGAGCCTGCACAAGTGGTCTGTAGACGAACCTTCCGATTTCTGGCGCGGCGTATGGGATTTTTGCCAGGTCAAGGGAGCTCCGGGAGACAGGCCCCCTGTCGACGGGTCGGACATCCTCCGTGCGCGCTTTTTCCCAGACGCGCGGCTGAACTTTGCCCGCAACCTCTTGTCCTGCATCGGGCCCGAAGACGCGATCATCTTCCAAGGAGAGGACAAGGTCGCCTACCGATGGAGCTGGGATCGGTTGAGGGAAGAGGTCTCAAGATTGCAGCAGGCGTTCCTCGCCATGGGGATCGCTCCCAGCGACCGGGTCGCGGCCATGTTGCCGAATATGCCGGAAACAGTCGCGTGCATGCTTGCGGCCAGTTCGATCGGAGCCGTTTGGGCATCGTGTTCGCCCGACTTCGGAGTCCAGGAAGTCGTCGACCGCTTCGGCCAGATCGAACCGAGGCTCTTCTTAACCTGCGATGCCTATTGGTATGGCGGAAAGCTTCAACAAAGCATAAAGCCGGCGAAATAGGGGCCATTCTGACTCTGCCGAAAGTTTGCAACAAGCCCATCCTTACTTAAACGCGCTGACGTCAATGATGGCGCCGGCATAATCGAGGCAAATATCCACTTAAAGCAGCACCCGGAACTGTTCAGGCAGACCGAGCCCACTCTTATTATCAGAAGGGGTTGCGATTGGACTCGCCCCCAAGGGTCCGTATTGCAAGCGAATATACAACCAATCAGCCACATTGCCGCAGAAAGGCAGAGGTGCTAACCCATGGTTCATGGGGGCTTCGGCATGAACTTGCGGACGGGAAATGCGATGGTGGCGATACGCGCTTTGTGCGTGTTGGCGCTCCTATTGTTGTCCTTTGCCCACAAACCAATCGACGCGGTTACTCCGGAACTGAGTGCGGTGGAAATCGCGCAATATGTGCTGCCGGATGGCAAGGTTCCCGCGTTCTGCTTGACCGGGAACAACAGCGATGGCAAATCGCAACAGCACGGGCATGTTCCCGATTGCAGCGCCTGCCGGATCAGCGCCTCCTTCGATATGCCCCATCAGCAGGACGCGATTGGCGAACGGAGGATGGTTGCAGACGCCATCCTGCGCATCCAGACGATAGCGTCGCGGCATTACCATGCTTGTTCTCCCAATTTTGGTCCGCGCGGCCCGCCAATCAGCATCACGATCTAGCAACGCCGTCGCCCGCAAGCGCGATTCCGTGACCCTGCACCCGTGACTGCCTCACCGGCCGTTGCCGCTGCGCACCCGTTGTTGACCGATGTTTTCCAGCCACTCTTTCTGCTGCCTCAATCTGGCTTTCTCTTCGCCGGATTCAGGCGATCGTTACGCCATCCGGCAGGGGGAAACCCCATGACTGGCCCCCGCTTTGAAGTGCATGTCTGCACCACCTGCGCCGACCCCGACATTGAACGTCGGCGGCTGAAGCAGGGGGGCGGCAGGGATTTGCTGGAGGCCATACGGTCTGAAATCGAAACGCGCAGCTTTGCTGCCGATTGCACGCTGCTGGATTTTGAATGCCTGGGGTCATGCCAGCGGCGCGGGCGGGTTTCAATTGCCTCGGAGGGGCGCTGGGGCGTGGTGTTTGGCGGCCTTGATGACCGCACCGATCCACGTCCGCTGTGCGACTATATCGGCGCCTGGCTTGCCCGGCCTTTTGGCGAAATCGTCAAGGCCGAGCGGCCGCCCAGCCTCAAAAACAAGATCATCGGCCGCGTTCCACCGCCGGATCATCACCGCAATTGTCTCAACACCGCCATCGACCAGCGTCCTAACCAGGCCATTTCGGCCGTTTCGCTGTCGCTGCCAAAATCAGGAAAATCCGAATGACGCTTCCACTCTCGCGCCGCAATTTTCTCGGCGCCGCCGCCCTTACAGCCTTCGCACCGCGTCTTGCCTTTGCCAGCAATGGCGGCAATTCCATTGTGTTTGTCGCCGATTACGTGCTGAAGGCGGCCCCGGCCCCCGGCAGCTATGATGTCCAGACCGAAAATCTCTACGGCAATTCCGAGTTCCTGCTGCGGCCGACCTGGAACGGCCCAAAGCCCTGGCTTGCCGAAAGCGTGAGCGAAATGGAGCCGACCCGCTGGCGCATCACCCTGAAGCCGGGCATCAAGTTCCAGAATGGCAATGCGCTCGACGCAAAAGCCCTGAAGGCCTGCATCGACTATTACAAGTCCGACAAGGCCAACCAGGGCAATCCGGGCGCAACGCTGCTGGGAGCGCCCGTATCGATTGATGTGTCGGGCGATCTCTCGGTCGATCTGGTGCTGGCCAAGCCCTATCCGATGCTGCCGTTTGGCTGCGCTCACTATGCCTTCCCGATTTTCGATGCGGCAATGGTGGCTGCTGCCAAAGGCGACTATGCCAGCCTGGTCGACAAGGGTATTTTCACCGGGCCGTTCAAATGGAAATCGATCGAAGCGGGCAAGATCACCTATGCCCGCAATGACCTCTACTGGGGCGGCATGCCCAAATTGGAATCGGTTGAGATCCGCCAGGTTCCAGACGAACAGGCAGGACTTCAGGCCATTGCCGCAGGCGAAGCCGATGTCCTGGCCTATCCGGCCTTGTCGCTGGTCCTGGCCGCGAAAGCCTTGCCGAATGTGCATTACGAGGTCACCGAAGGCGTCGGTTTCATCGGCCTTCTGCCCAACAATGACATCGCGCCGTTTGACGATGTCCGGGTGCGCAAGGCAGTCTCGCTGGCCGTCGACAATGATGCGCTGGCTGCCGGCGTCGGCATGAATATCGGCACGGCGATGAAAGGCTGGTTCCCGTCGAACCATCCGCTGGCGCTCGATTTCATCAAGCATGATGTGACTGAGGCAGAAAAGCTGCTGGATGAGGCCGGCTGGGTGAAGGGCGCCGATGGTCTTCGCTCGAAGGATGGCAAGCCGCTGGAGGCCCGCTTCTATTGCTACACGGCGATTGGCGAAGGCATTTCCACCGCCTCGGCCGACATGCTGAGCAAGATCGGCTTTGCCGCGACGGTGCGGCGGTTTGAGAGCTATACCGAAATTCCGGCAGTTCATTCGGTCGACGGTGGTCTCTATACGGTCTACACCGAAAGCCTGGGATTGAACGCCAATCCGCTCGGCACGCTTTACGCGGTGTTTGCCTCGACCGACTATGCAGGCCAGGCATTCACCGACATCAAGGACGCGCTTGATCCGGTCATGAGCATCAGCGACGAGGCGCAGATCAAGGCTGCGATGCTGAAGGCGCTTCAGATCAATGCCGAACAATATTACTGGCTGCCGACCATTGACGACAAGTCGCGATTCATCCTGTCTGACCGGTTCAAGGATGTGGAACTCACACCCTTCTATCTGCTGGTCAACGAGAAAACCGCGCCGAAGGCCTGAAGATGCGGGTCGTCCTTGCCCGTCTTGCCGGCATGCTGGCCACACTCGGTGTGGCCAGCATGGTCATTTATCTGATCCTCGCTGTGCTGCCGGGCGATCCTGCTGCCTTTCTGGCCAGCCGGGCCTCGACGCGTGCGTCGCCTGAAACCCTGGCGCTCATCCGCGAGCAACTGGGGCTGGATCAACCCTTACCGCTGCGCTACCTGCACTGGCTGGCCAATGCGCTGCACGGAGATTTTGGTCGTTCCTGGCTGACGGGCGCATCGGTCATGGACCTTATGGGCCAGCGGATCGGCGCAACGGCGCTGCTCGGCGTCTTCCTGTTTCTGTCAGGCTGCCTGCTGACATTTGTGCTGGGCGGGCTTGCGGCGCTCAAGCCAAGAGGCGTGGCTGACCGGCTGCTATCTGCGCAGGCCTTGATCGGCACGGCCCTGCCGGGCTTTGTGCTCGGGCTGATTGCCATCCGGATTTTCGCCAATGGCCTTGGCTGGGCCTCGGTGATTGGCGACGGAACCCCGCGCACGGTTCTGCCGCCTGCAGCCGTAGGCGGGCTTGGTCTTGCCAGCTATTGGGGGCGGCCGTTCAGCAGTCTGGTCGGCGCGGCGTTGGCGTCCGACTGGGCCTTGGCGGCGCGGGCGCGCGGCATTGGCGAGACGCGGCTGTTGTGGCGGCACGCCATTCCCAATGCGCTGGTCGGCTTTCTGCCATTTCTCGGCATCGGCCTTGCCGGCGCACTGACCGGAACGATCATGATCGAGAACGTGTTTTCCTGGCCGGGCCTCGGCGCCTTCATTGTGGACGCCATCAAGCGGCGCGATCTGCCGGTGGTGCAGGCTTTCGCCATGCTGGCCGTCACCTTCTACATCGCCACAACGGCGGCTGCGGACCTGATGTTCTGGCTGCTATCGCCGCGCGCCGACCAGGGAGGAGCGCAATCATGACACGGCGAAGCAGCGGTCTTGTTCTGTTTGGCGCCATGATGGCCTTCATCTGGCTGGGGCCATTTCTGTGGACCATCAGTCCCACCGACCAGAATCTGATGGCGATTGTCCAGCCCCCGAGTTTGCGCCATCCGCTCGGCGCCGATCAATATGGCCGCGATATGCTGGCGCGGCTGATGGATGGCGGGCGGGTCTCGGTTCTGTCGGCGCTTGCAATTGTGGCTGGGAGCCTTGCAATCGGCATTCCCGTCGGCGTCCTGGCTGCGGGCCGTTCCTGGCTCGCCTATGGCCTGACCCAGCTTGTGGACACGACCCTTGCGCTGCCCTCCATGATCATTGCCTTGGCGATTGTCGGCGCGCTGGGAGCCGGAATTGTCAATCTGATACTGGCCTTTACCGCCGTTGGCTGGCCCTGGTATGCGCGGCTGGTGCGCGGCATCGCCGTCGAGCGGCTGACCGGCGCCGACATTCTGGCCGCACGGCTGGCCGGCGTGTCCAGGCTTTCGATCATTCTCGGCCATGTCCTGCCGCATCTGGCCCAGAGGCTGGCCACGGCGGCGGCGCTGGATCTCGGCTATACGCTGGGGGCGCTTGCAGGTTTCTCCTATCTCGGGCTCGGCGCCCAGGCTCCGGCTGCCGAATGGGGCATGATGCTGCGGGATGCGCAGATGTTTTTCACAGTAGCGCCCTGGCTGCTGGCGGGCCCTTGCGTGGCGATCGGCCTTGTCGTCAGTGTCGCCTTGCTTCTGTCCAGCGACGCCAAGCTGCAGGAGCGCCGCGCATGAGCATTCTTGGCATCAAGGATCTTCAGGTGCGGTTTCCAAGCGATGCCTGGGTGCTGCGCGGCCTCGATCTCCACGTTAAGGCTGGCGAACGGATTGCCATTGTCGGCGAAAGCGGCTGCGGCAAGACCACGCTGGTGCGCAGCATTCTCGGCCTGCTGAAAGATGGCGCACGGGTGCAGGGCCGCCTGCAGCTTCTGGGCAAGGAGTTGAGCGACGCCAGCCCCAGGGACTGGCGGGCAATTCGTGGCCAAAAGATCGGCTTCGTGCCGCAGAACCCGTTGGCGGCCCTCAATCCGCTGGCGTCTGTCGGAACGCAGCTCGCCGAGGCCTGGACGGCGCATGGTAAAACGATCAGCATGACGACGCTGGCGACAATGCTGGAGGATGTCGGCATTGGCTCAGCAATCGAGCTGCTGGGGCGACGCCCGGCGTATTGGAGCGGCGGCATGCTACAGCGCGTGCTGATCGTGGCGGCGACCGCGCTACGCCCGTCGCTGGTTCTGGCCGATGAGCCGACCAGCGCCGTCGACCAGCCCCTCGCCCGGCAGATGCTGCGCTTGCTGGCGGACCGCGCCGATGCGCTGATTGCCGTGACCCATGATCTGGATCTGGTCGACGGCCTGTTTGACCGGGTCATTGTGCTTTACGCCGGGCGCATCGTCGAAAACGCCTCGGCCGAGGATTTCTTCCGCCAGCCACGCCATCCCTATTCTCGAGCTTTGCTCGCCGCCTTGCCCAAACCGGGTCAACTGCCCGAAGGGCTGGATGGCGATCCGCCATCCCCGCGACATCCGGATCTGGGCTGCGCTTTTGCGCCCCGATGCGCCCGTGTGACCGCGTCCTGCCAGCAGATCCCGCAGCTTGCTGACGGTGTCGCTTGCCGCAATCCGGTGAGGTCATGATCTCTGTTGCAAATCTGACGGCCGGCTATCGGAGCCGGACAATCATCACGGACGCCAGCCTGACAATTGCCGCCGGCGAATGCGTCGGCCTGGTCGGACCTTCCGGTTCGGGCAAATCAACCCTGCTGCGCTGCCTGACCGGCGAACTGCGCCCCATAAGCGGACAGGCGCGGATCGCGGACTGGACACCCGGACGCGATACGCCGCCGCCGGGCCTGATCGGCATGGTCTGGCAGGACCCGGTCGGCGCGCTCGATCCACTCTGGACCATCGGCGCCTGCATTGCCGAGCCACTGCGCGCGGCCGGTCACAGCAATGTCGAGGTGGCGACAGATCAGGCGCTGGCGGCGGTGCGCCTGGGCCATCTTGCCAGGCATACAAGAGTGTCAACGCTCTCGGTTGGCCAGGCCCAGCGCGTGGCGCTCGCCCGCGCCCTTGCGCCCTGCCCCAAGGTCCTCATTGCCGATGAACCAACATCGGCGCTCGATCCGACCAATGCCGCCGCTATCGTGCGGATGCTGCATCAGGCCAGCCGCATGGGAACCGCCGTGCTGGTCGTATCGCACAATCTGAGCCTGTTGCAGTCCTTTTGCGACCGGATTGTCACGATGGGCGAGTTCTAGCCGCTGGCTGGCTTTCCTAATGAGCCTTTACCGTCCCCTTCGGGGCAAGATGGGCATTCACAAATGTTGCGGAAATTGGCGCGGCTTTGCAAGTCTCAACTGTCGTGGCAAAAGCATGGCTCCGTCAGATCCGGCGCACTATCCGCGATCACGGACAGTACGAACACATCTCAGCAAATCAGCGACGCTCCGCGGCAAACCATCCTGGGCAGACATCAGGCCAAGCTCCATCAGACCTTTCGACACCTGGTGGATCGTCGGCATGCGCAACCCGCCACACGCACTGAACCCTTCGTGGCTGAACACCTCGTCCGGGGTCCCATCCATTGGTATTTTACCACCGCCAAACACCGCCACTCTTTCAGCCCACGCATAGGCCATATCGATATCATGCGTAGCGACCACCACGGCAACGCCCTGCCCAGCCAAGGTATGCAGCGTTGCGGCAAGTTCCTCGACGCCCTGCGGATCGAGGCCCGCGGTCGGCTCATCAAGAAGGAGAACGGACGGAGACATGGCAAGAACGCCAGCGATCGCAACTCGCTTGCGCTGGCCAAAGCTCAGCAGATGCGTCGGGCGATGCGATAGCTCTTCGATCCCCATCACCTCGAGCGCATGCGTTACCCGCATTCGCGCATCAGCGGTGGACAGGCCGAGATTGAGAGGCCCGAAGGAGACGTCTTCAAAAACGGTTGCCGCAAACAGCTGGTCATCTGGGTCCTGCAACACGAGCCCGACCGCAGATCTCAAGACGGTCAGGCCTTTGCGGCTATAGGTCACCGGCGCGCCATGCAGCAACACCTCACCCGCAAATGGCTTGAAAGATCCGTTGAGCAACGACAACAAAGTCGATTTCCTGGCCCCGTTCGGCCCCAGAATTGCTAGCTTCTCCCGAGCGCGGATTGCCAACGACGCGCGTTGGAGCGCCTGGCTTTCGTCTTCGTATCTGTACTCTACGTCCCGGGCTTCCAGCATCATCCAAGCCACCAGGTGAAGACAAGGGCTCCAGCCAGCCCGCTGCCGATTATCAGCAACCGGACGCCAGACGCAGGCCTTTCCACAGAGATGAAGGACAGTCGACCGGTATATCCGCGTGCGGCCAGGCCCGTTTCCATTCGCCGCGCCCGCGCAAAAACACGCGGTAGAAGGGATGCAAGCAGAAGGCCATTGGACCGCAGCATGCGTGAGTTGCTGGTATAGCCCAACCGCGAGCAAAGCGACTGCTGACCCGCCTCCAGACAATCCAACAGCAGCCAGATTATCCGAAACATCACCATCGCGATATCGGATATTTCCGCGTTGAGACCCATGCGTTGCAACAATTGCAGAATGCTCGAAAGCGGCGTCGTCAACGCCAGAAACAGCAAGGCGCAAATGCAGGCGCTGCTTCTAAGGGCTACGAAGCATGCCTTCTCCATCTCTTGTCCCGAAACCAGTGAAAACGTTGGCGCATGATCCACCAGCGCGACAGAAACAAGTTGGGCAGCTGTGCCCGTTGCGATGAACAGAAAAGGAATGCGCGCGGCTTTGGCGATATCGCGCCATGGGATCCTGGCGCCAATGCTCAACAGCGCCAGCATGGACGAGAGGATCGCGATTTGCCCCACCCATCCCGCCGTGGTGAGCGAAACGGCCAAAACGCCAAGGGCCCACAAGAGTTTTTCACCGGCGGCGTGGCGCCGCCACCGGTTGGTCTGCGCACAGCGATCAATAGCGCGCATCGGTCAATGAACTTCCGGACGTTTGGCAGGCGAGGTTCTGCGACCGAAGTAAAAGCCGACAAGTCCGGCGCCGATTGCCGCCTGCAGAGCAAACAACAGGCTTTCGATCTCACCACTCGGCGGCTCCCAAAGCGGTGACGCCCAAGGTTTGTAGTCGGGCCGGATTTCCGTGATCACCGCTTCAGCTTCGCCATCGGCGCCGGCGAATTCCGCGTCTCCGCCGTGGTGGATGACGAGCGGCAAGATGGCCAGAGCGATAACAGCGAACAGCATTAAGAGATTACGTTTCAGCATGATCAGGCCTTCGCAGAAAAAATGTTGAGAGCGTTCAGCTCGCCGCGGCTATAGCGTTGCAAGAGATTAAACACGATCACGGTCAAAAGACCCTCGCTGATGGCAAGCGGCGCCTGTGTCGCAGCAAAGATTCCAAGAAATTTGGCGGCAGCGCCGGTTACCCCCGAGATAGGGTCCGGAAAGGCCAATGCCAGTTGCAGGGACGTTGTGACATAGGTCGCCAGATCGCCAAGCGTTGCAGCTACAAAGATCGCAACCGCGCCGCTGAGGCCTGCGCTCGTAATGCCTTTAAACAACCCGTAGGCGACGAACGGGCCGACGATGGCCATCGAAAAAATATTCGCGCCAAGCGTCGTCAATCCGCCATGCGCGAGAAGCAGCGCCTGAAACAAAAGAACGATCGCGCCAAGCACCGTCGTCACCGTTGGACCAAACAATGACGCCGCAAGGCCCGTTCCGGTCGGATGCGAGCAGCTTCCTGTCACAGAGGGGATTTTCAGTGCGGATAGAACAAACACGTAAGCGCCAGACGCCGCGATCAGCAGCTTGACCTCCGGCTTCTACCGAACCAGCGTCACGATGCGCCGGGCTCCACAAAAAACGAATGGTTCAGAAACCACGCCCCAGCCAGCCGCATGCGCAGCCGGCAGATAGCCTTCCATGATATGCATAATACACCCTAAACGATCGTGTCGTAATCAGCATTTGGCCATTCAGCAAATGATCAGCTGACACGCTCGTAGTTTGCCCGTCCCAAGGCGGACATGCGGTTCTGCGCGCTGGCGTCGATGTTCGTTTCGGTGATCTGATTTTCGATGCTCCTGGCGTGCAGCCGGTCGCCGATGACCGCTTTAAAGCGCCCTATCTGAGCTTAGATCCGTGATCTCTGATTGTAGCCGGCCGCAGCCTGCCAAGCCATCCGGCCATGTTTGGCGATATGCTCGATATGCTGGTTCCGTTGACAATTGCCGCCGGGAACAGCGTTCTTGGGAGGCGGGACGACGACATCGACCTCGTTTCCGAAAGCGCCAGCCAGGCAATCCGAAACGCCAGAGCCATCATAGGCGCCGTCTGCCAGAAACCGACCGACTTGTGCGTCGACACGATCGAGGAGACTTGGCAGCGTGGTCTTGTCGCCAACGTGCTCGGTCGTTAGTTCGGATGCGAGAATGTCTCCGCAGTCAGGATCGAGGGCAAGGTGCAGCTTTCGCCAACTCTTACGAGCGCCTTTGGCGCCATGCTTGTGACCGTTCCAGCCAACCTCGCTGTGAACCTTCAGTCCTGTGCTGTCCACAATTAGAGTGATCGGCTTGTCGGACCACGGCTCTTTTGTGCCACCTTCAGGCGCTTACCACGCCGTGAAAGGGTCGAGAAATCCGGCACTGGCAGGGCTAACTCCATCAGCTTCGCAAGTGACCGCATAAAGCCTTGGGTCTGGCGCAGCGCCAAGCGGAACGCAACGCGCAAGGTCAGACAGAGTTCGATCGCAAGATCTGAATACTTGCGCCGCCCACCACGCGTCTTGCGCGGTCCCGCCGTCCATTCCAGAGCCACATCCTCCGAAACTGAGATCGTCAGATCGCCTCGACGGCGAAGGCTCTCGTTATACGCCGGCCAGTTCGTAACCCGGTATCGCCCCTTCCGGAATTTGCCACGACGGCTATCGTGAAATTTGTAGGGCATCGGACCGGTTCACAGCTTGGTAAAGTTCGGCAATACCTTCCCAACTCCATCCGTGCAACACGGTCGCAGGTCGGGATCATTGCGACAAAGCCCGTCAACGCCCACCCACCAGCAAACGATAGCGGAACTGGTCAATAACCACGGCCAGAATGAGAAGCGAGCCAAGCAGGACCATCTGCATGTAGGAGCCGATCTGCATCAGGTTCATGCCGTTTTGGACCAGCGCGATGAAGAAGGCGCCGAGTACGACGCTTTCAACGCGACCGATCCCGCCGCGCAGCGACACGCCGGCGATGACGCAGGCGGCAATCGATTCAAGCGCAATCGAGCCGCCGAGATTGGTTTCGCCGCTTTCCACGCGTGCAGTCAGCAGGATGCCGGCGACCGAGGCCAGGAAGGCACAGATGAGATAGGCGATGAACAGGGTCTTCTTGGTGTCGATGCCCGACAGATTGGCCGCCTTGATGTTGCCGCCGACGGCATAGATGCGAGCACCGGTGCGCGTCCTGTTCATCAGGATCCACATGGCGACAATGGCAACAATCGCGATCAGCACCGGAACCGGTACGCCGAACAGGCGTCCAAAGCCGAAGATATTGCCGAATTCATAGGGCAGGTTGCCAATCGGGACGCCGCCGGTCAGGAAGAGTGCAAAGCCCGCCCCGACCGATTGCACGCCCAGCGTCATGATGAAGGGCGAGACGCCGAACTGGGCAATACCGAGACCGTTGAGGGCACCGAGCGCCAGTGCGGCTAGAAATCCCGCGGACATGCCGAGCAGTATGACCAGCCAGGCCATGTCGGGGAACTGCGCTGCGAAATAGACCATGGCAAGGGCTGATACCACTGATGTGAGCGCAATCGCGGTACCAACGGCGAGATCAAAGCCACCGGTCACCAGAACCAGCATCTGCCCGAGCGAGACCAGCACCAGATAAACCGACTGGCGCGCAACATTGGTGATGTTGTCGAGCGTGAGAAACTGTTTGGAGGTCAGGGTGAAAACAATGAGCGCGGCCAGCAGGAAAAACGGCAGCACGCCGAGCTTGATAAAGAGCATCTTGATGACGGCGCCGAATGCCCTGCCCTGAGATGCCTGTGCTGCGGGTGAAGTGTCTACGCTGGTCATGCCCGTTGTCTTTCCTGATCAAAGAAGGCCGCAAGGACCGCCTGTTCCTGTATGCCCTCGCCTTCGAATTCAGCGGCGATGCGGCCATGGCTGAAAACAATGAGGCGATGAGCGAGATGCATGACCTCCGGCAGATCGGAGGAGATGACAACAACCGCCTTTCCGGCCTCGGCGATGGACTTGATGATCCGGTAGAGCGCCGCGCGCGTGCCAACATCGACGCCAACCGTCGGTTCATCGAAGATGTAGATGTCGAAGTCCTGGCCGAAGCTCTTGCCGAACAGGATCTTCTGCTGATTGCCGCCGGACAGCTTTGCGGTTCCGCGCTCGAGAAAGGCCTCGGTCAGGTCAACCTTGGCGCCGATTTCGCTGGTCTGCCTGTTCATGGCGCGTGTCGACAGGAAACCAAGCCCGGAGCGGCTGTCCGTGTGGTCGATGACCGAGAGCGCGATATTGGCGCGGGCACTGGCGCCGAGGACCAGTCCCTCCTCCTTGCGGTCTGAGGGCAGGAAGAAGACGCCATACTGCATCATGTGGCGGGTGGCGGCGCCGGTGCAATTCACTCCATTCAGGGTGACCGAACCTGCCTCAACGGGCAGGAGGCCCATCAGCGCGCGGAAGCTGCGCGATTTGCCCGATCCGACGAGCCCGGCAACGCCCAGCACTTCGCCACGGCGGACATCGATATCGACGCCCGCGACGCCCCAGGCTCTGAGGCCCCTCACCGTCATGATCGGCTGCAGGTCAGGATTGCGGATGATCTGCGGATAGATCTCCTCCATACGGCGCCCGGTCATCATCTCGACCAGCCGGGTTTCCGTCAGTTCGTGCCCGGCGATGGTGCCGATCAAGCGTCCGTCCCGAAGCACGGTGATGCGGTCGGCGATCGCCTTGAATTCCTGGATCCGGTGCGAAATGTAGACAATACCGACGCCTGCCGCCTTGGCATTGCCGATGAATTCGAAGAGTTTTTCCGTCTCGCGCTCCGTCAGGGAGGCGGTCGGTTCGTCGAGGATCAGGATCCTTGCGTCCTGGTGCAGTGCCTTGGCGATCTCGACCATCTGCTGCTCGGCGCGCGACAGGGAGATGACCGACCGGCGAATGTCGATGTCAAAGCCCAGCCGGACAAAGAGCGCCTTCGCCTCGCGGTTCATCCGGCTGCGATCAACGAGGCCAAAGCGGCGGGGCTCCTGGCCGAGAAAGATGTTCTCGGACACGCTCATCGTCGGGACCAGCGAAAATTCCTGGAACACGGCGCCGATGCCGGCCCGGCGCGCATCTGTGACAGACTGGAAATGCCGTTCCTTGCCATCGATGACCAGCCGGCCTTCGCTTTGGGGTGTGACCCCGGCGAGGATCGAGATCAGCGTTGACTTGCCGGCGCCGTTTTCCCCGAACAGGACATGCACCTCACCGGATTTCAGATCGAAGTCGACGCCGTCGAGCGCACGCACGCCCGGATAGACCTTGGCGATGCCCGACATTTGCACAAGAGTTTCGGTCACGGTCATCCGCACTGGTTCCTGAACACTCAAAGAAATGCCCACGGCGCATTCGCGCGCCGGGGGTTGCCTCGGGGGAGGTATCAGTTGACCGAGAAGACCGGTGCAAAGCCATCCGGCGGCAGGATGTTGGTCTGCGGCACGGTTGCAATGTTGTCTGGATCGACGACGAAGATCTTCGGACCGACATGCTTGACCAGTTCCTTGCCTTCGAGCGCACGAACCGCCTGGTCGATGGCGATCCGGCCCTGAATGACCATGGAATCGGCAGGGGCTGCGAGGATGAAGCCGCGCTTGATGCCTTCATAGACGCCGGGCGTCATGTAGAAGGCGAGCAGATCGACCTTGCCCTGCAGGCCACGTTCGCGGATGAGGCCCTGGGCCGCTTCCGCCGTGACAGCAGTGCCGGCGACATAGCGTACATCCGGCTCGGCCTGCAGCATGTCTTCGACGAGCTTCAGCTGCACTTCCTTGCCGGTATCACCATATTTCGGCTCCAGTGCCTTGACCGCGGAGCCCTTGATGGCTTCAAGGAAGCCGGTATTGGCAGCCTCGACCCAGCCGGCGCCGGCCGGCCCCGGAAACCAGCCGACCTTCACCTCTTCCGAACCCGCCGGGTGCTTCTTGGCGAGATAGGCGCCGGTCTCGTAACCCATGGTGTAGAAGGAAACGAGCGACTTTGCCGTGAGATCCGGCGAGGACATGCCGTTGATCACGTCGATGACAGGGATGTTCTTCTCCTTGATCTCGCCGACGAGGTTGTTCAATCCGTCAAACGAGATGGCGCCGATCACCACGGCCTCAGCGCCACCGGCGACGCAGTCTTCGATCTGGCTGATCTGCTTGTTGAGTTCGGTATAGCCGCCGGCCTCGACGAGGTTCATCTTGACGCCGAGGTCCTTGGCCTGTTCAACGACACCATAATCGACGCCGAGCCAGTAGGCATCCTTCATATGCGGGAAGGAAACGCAAATGTTCCAGGGCTTCTCAGCCTTTTCCAGCGGCGTGTATTCGACGTCGACGGGCTTGGCATCGGCGGCAAAGGGCGGCTCCATGGCCTGGGCGGGATAGGGATACCAGCTATCGGCAAGCGTCGGGCTGGCGATGGACAGCGCAAGCAGCGAGCTTGCCAGTGTCAATACGATTTTATGCGTCATGATCGTTCCCCTTATTGGTTATTGATGATCAGAAGAGTGCGCGGATCTGGTCGATCAGCGCGGTGCGGTCCTTGCGCGCCGTCAGGGCGGTTTCCATGTCGACCTTGACGAAGCGAGTGGGTGTATGCGGCTGCAATTGGCCGATCAGATCCATGTCAGCGGAAATCACCGTGCCGAGCATGAAATAGCCGCCGCCGGAGACGGCATCGCGGTGCAGAATGATGGGCTCGGTTCCGCCCGGCACCTGGATCGAGCCATAGGGATAGCAGCTGTCGACGATGTTCGAGGGATCGGAGCCTGCGCCGAAGGGCGGCGTGCGATCGACGAAATCGAGCTTGCGACCACCCCGGAAGCGGTAGCCCATCCGATCGGCCTCTGGCGCCACCTTCCAGGTGTCCTCGAAGAAGTTCCGGCCCGCTTCCTCGGTGATGCGATGCCAGTAGAGACCCGGCAGGACGCGCAGTTCGGCCGGCATTCCGGGCCTGCGACGCAGGACTTCCGGAATGGACTTTCCTTCGACAGCGTTCCGCGCTTGCCCCACGGGCAGATCATCGCCTGCCGCGAGCGGTCGACCGTTCAGGCCGCCGAGCGCGCCGATGGCATAGGTCGAGCGGGAACCGAGTGCGAGCGGCACGTCGATACCGCCTGATATAGCGATATAGATGCGAGCGCCGGTCTTCAGGTAATCGAAGGTCAGCACCTGGCCTGCCTTGACCTTGAAGGCCGTCCAGCCGGGCTTTTCCTCGCCATCGACCTTGATCGGCATTTCGGCGCCGGTGACGGCGACCATGGCATCCGTTTCAAACTCGAGCTTCGGTCCGATGAAGACGGCTTCGAGGCCGGCAGCCCCCTCGTCATTGCCGACAAGCAGATTGGCAGCCTTCAGCGCCAGCCGATCCATGGCGCCGCCGAGCGGGATGCCGAGGTGGAAATAACCCGGGCGACCGAGGTCCTGGATGGAGGTGGCAAGACCCGGATGGAGAACCTTAATAGCCATGGAGAATGCCCTCCAGCTTTGCGTTGTAGCCGTCGATGTCCTTGCCGAATTCGGTAAGGTCGAACTTCACCTCGCGGATCGGCGGGGAGAAACGGCCCTTGTCGACGTCTTCCACCGCCTGGTCGTATCCATCGCGATCCACCGGCTTGAACTTGACGATGTCGCCGGGGCGGAAGAAGACCATGAAGTCCTTCAGATAGGACGTCGTCTGGGTCGGGTCGTAGATCGGCATCGGCGTGATGCCGAACATCTGGTAGCCGCCAGCACCACGCACCGAATAAATGCAGCCGAAGCAGCCGCCATGGCCGATGGTCAGGCGCGGCGTATCGGTGCGCGGGCGCAGGTATTTCGGCACTTCGATCTGCCGCTGGCGCTCGACCATCTGGTACATGAAAGGCAGGCCGGACACGAATCCGACCATCGAGACGAACCAGGGCGAACCGGCATGGGCCTTGATGAAATCATCGACCGAGCCGTAATTGTTGATCCTGGCTGCATAGTCGAGATCGGTTCCAGCCGGGTCCTGGTGGCGCTCGCGAAAACGCATCAATGTCTCATGGGTCCAGGGATCGTTGTAGAAGACCGGGATTTCGACGATGCGGGTGGAGATCACAGGCTCAGCCTTCGCCGCCGCAAGCTCGATCGCCTGCACTTCCTTCAAAATGTCGTTGGGATGAATGACGTCGGGATCAAACTTGATCTGGAAGGAGGCATTGGCCGGGCAGATTTCGGTAATGCCCTTGATGCCGGCCTGCCGGATGCCGCTGGTCATCGACATCGAATTGAAGAAGGCATCGAGGGACATTTCGTCCGAGCATTCGACGAACAGGTGTTCGTCGCCGCCGAATGTATATCGCATGGGCATCACGCAACCTCCTTTGGTGGAACAGCCGTCTGGAACGCGGTGTCCAGCCAGGGTTCGAGGAACCGGGTGTGGACATCGCCAGAGGCGACGGCGGGGTCAGCGGCCAGCGCCTGGTGCAACGGGATGGTCGTGGCGAGCCCCTTGATCTCCAGGGTCTGAAGCGCCTCGCTCAGGCGGGCGATGCAGCTTTCGCGGGTCTCGCCCCAGACAATCAGCTTGCCGAGCAGCGAGTCATAGAAGGGCGGCACCTGATAGCCGGCATAGAGCATGGTGTCGAAGCGGATGCCCTCGCCTTCCGGAACCGTCAGCGCCTCGATCGTGCCGGGCGCCGGCAGGAAGCCGCGCGCCGGATCCTCGGCATTGATGCGGCATTCGATGGCATGTCCCTGGACCTTGATCTCGTCCTGACGGACAGAAAGCCGAGCGCCGCCTGCAATGCGGATCATTTCCTGCACGAGATCGATGCCCGTCACCATTTCGGTTACCGGATGCTCGACCTGGATACGGGTATTGACCTCGATGAAATAGAATTCGCCGCTCGCCTCGTCATAGAGATATTCGACAGTGCCGGCGCCCCGATATTGGACCTCGCGGGCAAGCGCGACCGCACTGGCGCAGAGTTTTGCGCGCACGGCATCCGGCAGGCGGAAGGCGGGCGCCTCTTCCCAGACCTTCTGCCGGCGACGCTGCAGCGAGCACTCGCGTTCGAAGCAGTGAACCGCATCGGTGCCGTCACCGAGTACCTGAACCTCGACATGCCTGGCGCGCGTAATGACCTTTTCGACATAAAGTCCGCCGTCACCAAAGGCTGCGAGCGCCTCTGCGGAGGCCTGGGGGAAATGGCGTTCGAAATCCTCCATGGTCTCGGCAATGCGGATACCGCGACCACCACCACCGGCTGCCGCCTTGATCATCACCGGGAAACCGATCCCGACGACAACAGCGCGGGCGGCATCGAGATCGTCGATGCGACCCTCCGATCCCGGCACTGTGGGCACACCGGCCTTCTTGGCGACCTTGCGGGCCTCGACCTTATCACCGAGCAGCCGGATGGCGTCCGCACTCGGCCCGATGAAAATGAGGCCCGCATCCACCACCGCTTGCGCGAAAGCTGCGTTTTCCGAGAGGAAGCCATAGCCCGGATGAACCGCATCGACGCCTGTCTCTATAGCCGCCTTCATCACGGCTGCTATGTTGAGATAGGACTTGGCGGCAGACGGCGGCCCGATCTCGACCGAGGCATCGGCCATCTTCACCGCCAGCATGTCCCGGTCGGCGGCGGAGTAGACCTGCACGCTGCGGATGCCGAGGGCCTTGGCGGCCCGGATGATCCTGACGGCGATTTCACCCCTGTTGGCGACAAGGATCGAGCGGATGGTCATGCCTCGACCTCGGCAATCACCTGGCCCGCCATGATCGGTTCGTTGTCTTCGGCGATGAAGACGACGGCTGCACCGGCGATATCGGCGCGGATCTCGTGAAACGTCTTCATCACCTCGATGAGGCCGATCACATCGCCAACGGCGACGGCTTCGCCATCGGCCTTGAACTCAGCGGCATCCGGAGACGGCTTACGGTAGAAGGTGCCGGGAAGTGGCGATCTGATCTCAAGCTTGCTCATCTTTGTCTCCGGTTACTTGATGATTTCGGACAGGGGCGCGATGCGAATGCCTTCCGCGACCAGCGCCTCACGCATCTGGCGGACGATATCGAGTGCGCCGAGCGTGTCGGAATGGAAACAGACGCTTTCAAAGGGGATGTCGATGTCCTTGCCAGTCACGGTCGTTACGGTGCCATGTGTGCAGGCGCGCACCACCTTGCGGGCGATCACGGCAGCATCCGGGCGACCGACATCGCGGGTAAAGACAATCGATCCGTTCTCGTCATAATCCCGGTCGGCATAGAATTCGCGCACGACGGGCTGGCCGGCCTCGATCGCTGCCCTTTCTGTTGCAGACCCTGCCATGCACAGCACATAGGCATTGGGTGCGACTGTGCGCATATACTGGACGAAGATCTGCGCCAGTTCGGGATTGATCGCCATCTCCATGTAGAGCGCACCATGTGGCTTCACATGCTGGAGGCTGGCACCGTGGCGTCGTGCAAATTCGCGCAGGGCGCCGACCTGATAGACCATGTCGTTGACCAGTTCGCGGGCCGTGCCATTGATCTTGCGACGACCGAAACCCTGCAGATCGTCATAGCCGGGATGGGCGCCGATCCCGACGCCATGCTGAACCGCAGTGCGCACCGTATGGTCCATCAGATTGGGGTCGCCGGCATGAAAACCGGTCGCAATATTGGCGGAGCTGATCAAACCCATCAGCACATCGTCGTCCGTATCCCCGACGCGCCAGCGACCAAAGGCTTCGCCCATATCGCAATTGATGTCCACGACTTCGAGTGCCACGTTTCGTTCCTGTGTTGCCTATTTATTGCGCATCTTCTGGAGGCGCTTTTGTTTTGGTCATAAAATGGTAGGAAGAATCAATTCATTTGAAAAATTCTATTTTCAGAAGGACAATATCGGAAATTCAGAAGACAACGCGATCGATCTCTAAAGCCGAATCCCCCCTGAAATTAAGCATTTGGCGATAGTTCTTCTTGGTTGCGCGGTGATGAAATTCAATTTTTTGGAATATTCATCTGATTTTCCAATATCGGATATCCACGAAACAGATTGGAACAGTGATGTCGCTCAGCCTTCGCCAAATTCGCTACTTCGTCGCAACGGCAGAAGCAGGCCAGGTGTCCCAGGCCGCCATCAACCTGGCAATTTCCCAATCGGCGGTGACAACCGCGATCAAGGATCTGGAAGAGACGATTGGCGCTGCTCTTTTTGAGCGCACGCCGCATGGCATGGACCTGACCGGCGCCGGTCGGCGGTTTCTGTCCCAAGCCTATGAGATCCTGCAGAAGGTCGAGGAGGCGACACAGCTCAGCCTCGTTTCGGAAGAGGTCACCGGCACGCTCAGCATCGCGGCGACCTATACCGTCATCGGCTATTTCCTGCCCTTTCATATCGAGCGGATGAAACGCCAGTTCCCCGGCCTTTCGATCCAGCTCTTCGAGATGAACCGGGAATCGGTCGAGGAAGGACTGCTGGCCAATCGCTACGATATTGCGGTGATGCTGACCTCCAACATCCTCAACCCGGAACTCGTTGCCGAAAAACTCCTGAGTTCACAGCGACGCCTCTGGGTGCCGGCGCGCCACCGATTGCTGAGCGAAAGCAAGATCGGCCTCAAGGACGTCGCTGAGGAAGACTATATCATGCTGACCGTGGATGAGGCCTCGCACAGCTCGATGAAATACTGGAGCCAGACGCCCTATCTCCCAAAAATCACGCTTCGTACGTCATCGGTAGAGGCCGTACGCTCGCTCGTGGCGAATGGACAGGGTGTCGCAATCCTCTCGGATATGGTGCACCGTCCGTGGTCCCTTGAAGGCAGACGGATCGAAACGATCTCACTTACCGATCCGATCCCCTCTATGGATGTCGGCTTGGCTTGGAAGCGGAGCGCCGAATTCAGCCCCGCCATGGAAGCTGTGCGAGCCTATTTCCGTCGCTCGTTCAACGTACCTGAATGACTGCAGGAGTGACAGGTGTGTTCCATACCAACCCGAGCTCGGATGGACTTGCATCGGAAAAGTGGAGAGGCATTTTCAGATCAAGCGGCCAGTCTCTCAAACTGTGCGGGGCTTAGGTAGTCAAGCGCCGAGTGCCGCCGGACGGGATTGTAGAAGCCATCGATGTAGCGGTCTGAACCGCCCCGGGTTTGCCGGAGACCGTTTGGTTTAAGTTATGCCGCCATGGCTGGCACGTCCAGCATGGCGTAGTAGCGTTGTTCGGCCTCGGCGGGCGGAATGTTTCCGATGGGCTCCAGAAGTCGGCGGTTGTTGAACCAGTCCACCCATTCGAGTGGGGCGAACTCTACAGCTTCGAAGTTGCGCCATGGTCCTCGTCGATGGATGACCTCTGCCTTGTAAAGGCCGTTGATCGTTTCGGCGAGAGCGTTGTCATAGGAATTGCCAACGCTGCCGACCGACGGCTCTATGCCTGCCGCCGCCAGCCGCTCGGAATACTTGATCGAGATATTGGACGCCCCTGCCGGAATGGTGAATGAGCCCGCCGCGATGGACGGGCCGCCGGTCATGAAGTGCCTGGTCCAGAGCGTCTAGGACAAAACCCGCATGCACCGTCCGGCTCGCCCGCCAGCCGACGATGCGGCGGGCGAAGGCATCGATGACGAAGGCCACATAAACGAAGCCCTGATCTGCTGCCGGTTTATCGGACGCGAGGTTAAGCTAATCCCACCTTGGTTTCAAAGTCATTGGGGCTGAGATAGCCCAGTGTCGAGTGGCGGCGCTTCGGATTGTAGAAGCGCTCTATGTAATCGAAGACATCCGATTTTGCGTCATTCCTCGTGCGATAAACCTTTCGTGCTGTTCTCTCCGTTTTCAGTGATGAGAAGAAGCTCTCCATCGCCGCATTGTCCCAGACATTTCCAGAGCGGCTCATCGAGCAGGTGATGTTGTGGTCTCCCATGAGGCGCTGGAACTGTTCGCTACAGCGTGTCGCCTTCAAATGAATTCATATCCTGCGGCCCGAAAGTAGTTTCTGCATTCGATGGGATCGAACATATTGCAAATATCCGTGAGGCTGTCGCAGATAGCATCGATAGATCGTGCTGCGGCCTTTCTGAGATGGGCCTTGAGCTTGGCAAAAGGCCATTTCGATCGGGTTGAGATCGGGAGAATAGGGCGGCAGAAACAGCATCCAGGCACCCCGGTCGCGGATGATTTCTTCGGCGCGAGGGCTCTTGTGAACCGGCAGGTTGTCGAGAATGACAACGTCAGCCTTCTTCAGGGTGGGCGCCAGTTCATGCTCGAGATAGAATTCGAACCGGGTTTTGTTCATCGGCGCATCGACCAGCCACGGCGCGACCATGGCAAAGCTGCGCAGGCCGGCGATAAATGTCTGGGTGAGGTGATGGCCCAGCGGCGCATAGCCGCAATAGCGCTCTCCCACTGGCACCAACCCATAGTCTTCGTCATGCAGGTGTTGGTCGAAGTTTCGTCAATGAAGACAACGCGATGCAGTTCGCGACCAATCGCCGGAAGACGTTTGGCGATCCAGAAGTCGCGGCGGTGGCTGACATCCGCCCGCAACTGCTCGCTGGCGACTACCGTTTTTTTTACAGCTGCGTTTATGGCGGGCCAGCAATCTCCCGATTGATGAGCGGTGAATGATCAACCCACGCTCTGCAAGCTCCTTGCGGAGATCATCAAGGGTCAGATCACCGTTCTCGTCGATCCGCGCCAGCACAAAGCTTTCATGGTCAGCCAGCTTGCTGCCGCGCCAGCCACCTTGCGGTGAGGCCAAGAGATCGCCTGTCCTGGCCTTAAGAAGAACCATGTCGTTGACGAACCGCACCGAAACCTGAAAAATCCGCGCCGCTTCACGATGACTGTGACCAAGTTCGACAAAGCAAACAACGCGCTGACGCAACTCAATGGGATGAGGGCGGGCCATGATCTGTATCTCCGTTGTGCAAACAGAGAATCATGATTTGCGACATTGCGCTATCTTGAATCAGTCTGGGCGCGATGTGCTGTAGTATATTGGCTGCCCTGATCGGAATGATGCAGGAGAGCATCTGATTTTCCTCGACGCCAGAGCGCCATGATCAGCGCATCTGTGACGCGCTGGGCCGTCATGTTGGCATTCATCGACCAGCCGACGACACGGCGCGAGAACAGGTCAATGACGGCAGCGTCATACAGCCAGCCTTCTGCGGTCCAAATATAGGTGAAGTCGGCCACCCATTTCTGGTTCGGCCGCTCTGCCATGAACTGACGGTCCAGCACGTTCGGCATGATGACGGCGCGGTCACCGGCATCCTTTGGCAAGCCACGCCGTCTTGGCCTGGCCCTGAGCGCATTCAAACGCATCAGCCGCTCAATACGATGGAGGCCACAGGATAACCCTTCTTCCAACACGTCGTGCCATACGCGGCGAGCACCATAGGTGCGGTCGCTGGATTTGAAGCTCTGCGTGATCTTGTCCAGCAGAACCTCATCATAGCGGGCGTGTTCGCTCCGAGAACGATTGAGCCAGGCATGGAAACCTGAACGAGAAACTCCCAGCGCTTCGCAGAGCCATGCCACCGGCCAGATCGAAGGGTGCTTTGCAATGAACGCGAACTTCATATCGCGTCCCTGGCAAAGTAGGCTGCAGCCTTTTTTAGGATATCGCGCTCCGCCTTCAGCTTGGCGACTTCACGACGGAGCCGCTCGATCTCAAGCTGCTCCGGCTTCATCTGGCCTTTTCCAGGAAAGGACTGGCTGGGATCGTCGCCGTATTCCCGAACCCATTTGCGTAACACATTCTCGTGGACATCAAGGTCACGGGCCGCCTGGGCAACAGTGACTCCACGTTCCCTGACCAGCTTCACCGCTTCAAGCTTATACTCGCGGCTGAATATTCGTCTTTGCATGCAGGCTCTCCGGTTTCAGGAGGAACACCTTAACTCGATGTCCACGAAACCGGCAGCAGGCCAGATGCGCCCAAACGGCGGCTGCCATTTCCGTTACACTGCTGGGGCCGGCATTTTCCGGAACGCAAAAACGCCCAGCGATTTTATCACTGGGCGTTTATGAATTGCTCTTGGTTGCGGGGGCAGGATTTGAACCTGCGGCCTTCAGGTTATGAGCCTGACGAGCTACCGGGCTGCTCCACCCCGCGTTACCAGATTTTTGCCG
>NZ_JARXVM010000024.1 GCF_029892285.1 Rhizobium sp. SG_E_25_P2 | reverse complement strand
CATGCCAGCCCTTGTCGCATGCCGCTTCAACCCGGACCTCAGCGCCAAATACGAACAGCTCAAAGCCGCCGGAAAACAACCAAAACTCGCCATTATCGCCATCATGCGAAAGCTCATCGTGCTCGCAAACGCACTGCTGCGAAAAAACCAGAAATGGGTCCCAAAGATGGCTTGACCAAAACGGATACTCTAACAATGGCGGATGGGGTCAGGCGCGCCGGGTCCCGCCGCCAAACAACACATAGCCGAGCGCTGCGGCGATAAGGCCAAGATTGAAGCCGGCAACCACGAGCAGCGCCGTGAAAATCGACGCGCCGTAGACCACGACGCCGGCGATCGCCACGACGGAAATCAGGAAGGCGACGAGGATCACGGCGACGGCCGAGCGCAACAGCGCTGAGAACAGGCCCGTCAGTGTCGACGTCGTTAAAATCATTGTCGCCCCTCTCGCGGATTGGTGGGCGCAGCCTGCCAGACATCGCGCAAAATTCGCTTATCCGAACGCCTAAACTTTTATCGATCGCCAAAAACGGGGCGCTGTTGCCCCGCCTGGCGCTCGCCGGTCGCTGAAATTTGAGCTTTTGACGGCCAGGACACAAGGCGTTTGCGGCCGCCAGCCCATAGCCGGTTGAAAGCGAAGCGCTTTTTCTCACATCCGCGCGCGGCGTCTCCGGTGATGGCGGTGGATCGTTTCGGGCGAATCGGCGCAAACAGCGCCGAAACAGCGAGAGGGCGCGGTCTCCCGCGCCCTCTGATCTGGCCAACGATGTTCGAGCGTCAGCTTTGCATCGCGCCCGGGCCGGGCTCGGCGCCCGGCGGGCATTTGCCGAGAATGATCATGCCGAGCACTTCGTCCTTGGTCACATCCTCGGTGCGGGCATGACCCACCACGCGGCCGTTCTTCATCACCGCCACGCGGTCGGCGAGGTCGAAGACGTCGTGGATGTCGTGGCTGATCAGGAAAATGCCGATGCCATCCTTCTTGAGCTCCTTGATGAGCTCGCCGACCTGCGCTGTTTCCTGGGGCCCGAGCGCCGCAGTGGGCTCGTCCATGATCAGGATGCGCGCGTTGAACATGATGGCGCGGGCAATGGCCACTGACTGGCGCTGGCCGCCCGAAAGCGCCTTCACCGGCTCCTTGAAACGGCGGAAATTGGGGTTCAGCCGCCCCATGACCCGGCGGGCCTCCGCTTCCATCGCCACGTCGTCGAGCGTGCCCCATTTGGTGAGGATCTCGCGGCCGAGGAACAGATTGGCGGCGGCGTCGACATTGTCGGCGAGACCGAGCGTCTGATAGATCGTCTCGATGCCCACCGCCTTGGCGTCGCGCGGGTTCTGGATGTCGACCTTCTCGCCATTGATGAAGATCTCGCCGTGATCGCGCTTATAGGCGCCTGACAGCATCTTGATGAGGGTGGACTTGCCCGCGCCGTTATGGCCGAGCAGCGCCACGACCTCGCCGGGGAACAGATCGACCGAGGCGTGGTCGACGGCCCTGATGCCGCCGAAGGCGATGGAGATGTCCTTCATCTCCACGAGAGGCGTACCCGCCGGCTTTTGATAGATACCCATGACGGATCCTCCCTTACTTGGCGTGGCGGCGATAGACAGTGTCGACATAGACGGCCAGGACCAGCACGCCGCCGACGACCATGTTCTGGATGGCGGCGTCGAAGCCGACCAGAACCATGCCCGAATAGAGCGACTGCATGACCAGAGCGCCGATCATTGCGCCATAGATGGTGCCGGAGCCGCCGGCGAGCGACGTGCCGCCGATAACCGCCGCGGCGATGACATAGAGTTCGTCATTGCGGCCGAGATCGGCGGTGGCGGCCTTGAGGCGCGCCGACGATATGGCGGCGGCGATACCGACGAGGAAACCCATCAGCGTGAAGATGAGCATGGTCAACCGGCGGGTGTTGATGCCCGCGAGGTCCGCCGCCTCCGGATTGCCGCCCATGGCGAAGACATAGCGGCCGAACTTGGTGCGCGTGGTCATGAAGGTCATGGCGAGCACCACGGCGAGCGCGATGAGAACCGGAATGGCCCAGCCATGGCCGACGACCAGCGTCGCCGGATCGAGATTATGGGCCGCGGCATATTGCTTGATGATGCCCTTCGGCCAGGGATAGGAATTCATCACATAGGTCGCGGCGAGGATGACCAGCATCGAGACGCCGCCGATGAAGAATTCCGCCCAGGTGGGACGCATGGGGAAGCCGAAGCGGGCGCGCTGCTTACGGGCGCCCGTCAGCATCCAGGCGACGCCGACGCAGGCGACCACGGCCACGACCCAGCTCGCCGTCGTGCCGATCGAGCCATAGGGGCCGCCGCCGATCAGCGAGAAATTTTCATCGATCGGCGCGATGGTTTCGCCGCGCGCCACCAGCCAGGCCGCGCCGCGCCACACCAACAGGCCGCCCAGGGTGACGATGAAGGAGGGAATTTCGAGATAGGCGATCAGATAGCCCTGGAAGGTGCCGATGATCGAGCCGACGATGAGGCCAAAGATCACCGTGATGATCCAGATGGCGGGATGGCCGATGCCGAGCCAGTTTGGCAGCACCCAGACCTGAAGCACCGCCATCATCATGGCGGTAACGCCAAGCATGGCGCCGACCGACAGATCGATATGGCGAGTGACGATGATCAGCACCATGCCGGTCGCCATGACCGTGATGGCGGCGGTCTGGACCGACAGATTCCACAGATTGCGCGCGGTCAGAAAGTTGCCGGCGCCATTGGCATAGGCGCCATAGACGTGAAAACCGATCCAGATCAGCAGCAGCGCGCCGATCATGCCGATCATGCGCGTGTCGATTTCGGTGGCGCGCAGGAATGTTTTGAAAGGTCCTTCCTGCTGTAGCGCAGGACCTGTGGTGGATTGCACCTGGCTCATAATTTGCTCCCTGTTCCCGCCCGCTTATGAGTTGGCCCAGGCAGGGCCCTTATCCGGGGAAACGCGCTCTCGTGATGGGCCGCTGGCATTTGCGTGTGCGGCGAGGAGCGCAGCCGCATGGGTTGCGTTCTGTTCTCTTGAAAACGCGCCGCCCCGAGGGGCGACGCGCGATTGTGCGGAAATGGACTGCTTATTTGCAGACCGCGACGGAACCAGCCTTCACGCCAGCGCAGACGGTGGCGGCGTCAACCCAGCCCGCGTCGATGACGAGGTTGAGGTTGTCCTTGGTGATCGGGGTCGGGTTCAGAAGAACCGCGTTCATCTCGACCTTGCGAGCGCCGTCCTTGAACTTGGCGACGTTCGGCACGTCTTCCATGGACTTGCCATCGGCGAGCATGAGAGCGGCTTCGGCGGCGAGCTTGCCGAGAGCGCGGGAGTCCTTCCAGATCGACACGAGCTGAGTGCCCTGAGCGACGCGGTTCAGAGCGGCCTTGTCGCCGTCCTGGCCGGTGACCGGAACAGCGCCAGCCAGACCCTGGGCCTGGAGAGCGGCGACGACGCCGCCGGCCATGCCGTCGTTTTCAGACAGAACCGCGTCGACATTGTTGTCATTGGCGGTCAGGATCTGCTCCATGTTCTTCTGGGCGTTTTCCGGCTTCCAGCCATCCGACGAGGCTTCGCCGACGATCTTGATCTTGCCGCCGTCGATATTCGCCTTCAGCACTTCCATCATGCCGTTGTAGAGGAAGGTGGCGTTCGGATCGCCCGGGTCGCCCTTGATGACGGCGAAGTTGCCGCTATCCTTGACCTTGAGCATTTCCTTGGCCATCAGGCGGCCGACGCCGACATTGTCGAAGGTCATGTAGAGAACCGAGGGATGCTCGATCTGCACGTCGTAGGCGATCATCGGAACGCCTTCGGAGGCGGCCTTTTCAACGGCCGGCATGATGGCTTCGGAATCGTAGGGAACGATCAGCAGCACATCGGCGCCCTGGGACATCAGCGATTCGATGTCGGTCAGCTGCTTGGCGGCAGAGCCCTGCGCGTCGGCAGAGATGTACTTGTCGCCATTGTCCTCGACGATTTTCTTGATGACGGCTTCGTCCGTCTTCCAGCGTTCTTCCTGGAAAATCTTCCAGGACACGGCGACGGTCTTGCCGGCGGCCATGACCGGGCCGGCGACGGACATGGCAAAGACTGCGCTGGCGAGCGCAACTGCAAACTTCTTCATATTGTCCTCCCGATGCGTATCGCATCAACCGATTGCAGCCGATCCGGTTCTTCTCCTAATCCCCAGACCGACCGTTGCGAACCCTATTTTTTCGAGGGTCGAAAAAAAGAGTGACTCACATCTTCGCCTGTGTCAAGATGTATTTCAAATCGATTAAGCGTTGCATTGCACTGTGATTTTGCTAGCGCATGATCGGTTTTACCAGTGGGAGGAGCTGGTTTCATGTCTATCATCGTGCGCCAGGACGACGTCCGGCGGCAAAATCAATTTGGCGTTCTCATGGCGCTCAGGCGCCATGGCCCAATGTCCCGCACAGAACTGAGTGCGGAGACAGGCCTTTCCGCGTCCACCGTCACCGTGATCACCAACAGCCTGATGGAGCGTGGCGCCCTGTCGGCGGATCCGATTGCGGAAGCCGGAGCGCAAAGGCGGGGCCGACCGCAGGTTTCGGTGCGCCCTCGCCCGGCGCACGCCACAATCGCCGTAGTGTTCGTCGGCCTCAACACCATCCAGACGGCGCTTGCCGATTACAGCGGCCAGGTGTTTGCCTTCGAGACGCGGTCTATCGCCACCAAGCGCATGACAGCGGAGGCGCTCGGCAAAGAAGTCTCGGGCTTGCTGGGCGAGATGCTGGAGAAATATGCGCGTGACGCCGGTCCATTGCTGCGGATCTCGGCGGCGGTGGAAGGCATCGTCGACGCCGACCGCAAGACGCTTCTGTCATCGCCGGTCATCGATCTCATCAATGTCCCACTGGGGCACTATCTCGAGGACCGTTTCGGCGTCGAAGTCGAGATTTCCAACGAGAGCAACATGATCGCCGAAGCGCTGCACTGGCGCGCGCCCGAGCGCTACGGCGCCAATTTCGCCACCGTGCTGCTGTCGACCGGCGTCGGCATGGGGCTATACATGGATGGGCGGATGTTTTCGGGCGTCCGCTCCTCGGCGGTGGAATTCGGGCACACCAATTTCCGGCCCGATGGCGCGCTGTGCCGCTGCGGACGACGCGGCTGCATCGAGGCCTATGCCGGCACCTATTCGCTCTGGCGCGCGGTGCGCGGCGTGCCCGAAACGCAGCTTCTGGAAGAAGATCCGCCAGAGGACGCGCTGCAAACGTTGATCTCGGCCGCGCGCGCCGGCGAAGGACCGGAACGACAGGCGTTTCGCGAAGCCGGTAAGGCGATCGGCACGGGCCTTTCCAATGTCTTCACGCTGTTCGACCCGATCCCGCTGGTGTTCACCGGGCCGGGCATCGCCGCGATGGAATTCATGGAGGACAGCATTCACGAGGCGTTGTCGCGCGCCTGCTTCGGCCAACCGGTGCCGATCAGCGTGGTCGACAGCTATCTCGATTATCGCTCGCTGATCCGCGAGGGCTGCCTGATGCGGGCGCTGGTGTTTCTCGACGAAAGCCTGCCGGACCAGGGAGAGACGCGCGAACGGCGCGAGGCGCCGCAGCCGCAGGCCTCTTCCGCCCTCTGAACTTGCGAGCAGCGCCCGCCTCCGGCCAAAGCACAAAAACAAAAAAAGGCCAGGTTCTTCACCTGACCTTCCCTGGCATCAAACGATCGACAGCGCCA
The DNA here is from genome assembly GCF_029892285.1 of Rhizobium sp. SG_E_25_P2. Classification (GTDB taxonomy): domain Bacteria; phylum Pseudomonadota; class Alphaproteobacteria; order Rhizobiales; family Rhizobiaceae; genus Rhizobium_E. The sequence goes on along the minus strand of NZ_JARXVM010000024.1, from coordinate 85,610 downwards.
GTACATCCGTGGTCGCCGGATCGTTCGATGCAATTCCTGTAACCGTCTGTAATGACAGTTTCACAACAACTTGATTTATAAATGGTTAATCAGGAGAAAATTACAAGGGGAAAGCGGTTTTTTTATTGGCGGGCATCTCGACAGGGCGTTTTCGTTGGGTCGCCGGATGGCTCTCTTTCATTCGAATCGATCAAGATGGATCGATCGCGCTGACGACTTTGGCCACGATTTCATCCATCGTCGCGCTATCCAGCGTCTCGATATAACGGGCGCGTTTCGCATTGACTCGGGCGACCAGGTCAAAACTGCGAACCTGATTACAGATTGCCACGCCTGTGGTCTGGTGGCCGGAAATATTGACTGCCAGCCCGACGCGCCGCGTGAACAAGCCTCCCGTCGTGATGGGCACGAGCATACAGACGCCAAGCGCATTGACTTCCTTCGGCGTGATGACGACGCATCGATGCTCATCCCGCATCTCACTGCCCATGACGGGGTTGAGATCAACAAGATAGACATCGCCCCGTTTGGGAATTTGGCTACGAACCATCATAGCAGTTCATCGCCCATGCGTTGATCGTCCTCCAGCCAGGCGCCGCCATCTTTGTCAAGCACTGTTAACTCTTCGGCTCCTTCAAGAAGTTCAGCGAGCGTATAGCGCTTCTTTGCTGGTTGAACGGGCCGCGCAATCAGTTCGCCATTGTCGACGGACAACGACAACTGCGCGCCGACCTCCAGATCGAGGATTTTCAAAAGCGCTGGCGGAATGGTGATGACGGCAGCGCCGCCCTGTCGCCTGATCTTGGTCGAAATGGTCATGTTGGAGGCCTTTAGATTATGCTACAAATATAGCACTCCGGGCCTGCATATACAAGCATCCGGACACAAAACGGCCCGGACATTGCTGCCCGGGCCGTAGCTGTTGAGATCAAAACTCAGTGGCTGTCCTTGCCCACCGCACTCCCGCGACATCCCTTGAGGAAGTCGAGGTCTGCGCCGGTGTCGGCGCCCTGGACGTGCTGCTGGTGCAGCCAGGCGTAGCCGGAGGTCGGCAGTTCGTGGTTGGGCTGCCATTCGGCCAAGCGCTGCGCCAGTTCCTCATCGGAAATGTCGAGATGCAGGCGACGGTTCGGCACGTCGAGCTCGATGAAATCGCCATTCTTGACCACGGCCAATGGGCCGCCGACTGCGGCTTCCGGCGAGGTGTGCAGAACGACGGTGCCATAGGCGGTGCCGGACATGCGGGCGTCGGAAATGCGGACCATGTCGGTGATGCCCTTCTTGAGCACCTTGGGCGGCAGGCCCATATTGCCGACTTCGGCCATACCCGGATAGCCCTTGGGGCCACAGTTCTTCATGACCATGACGCAGGTCTCGTCAATGTCGAGATTGTCGTCATTGATCTTGGCCTTGTAGTCGTCGATATCCTCGAACACCACGGCGCGGCCGCGATGGACGAGCAGGCTCGGCGTGGCGGCCGACGGCTTGAGCACCGCGCCCTTGGGCGCGAGATTGCCGCGCACGACGACGATGCCGCCCGACTGCGTCAGCGCCTTTTCAGCCGGAAGAATGACGTCCTCGTTCCAGTTGACGACATCCTTGACCTCGTCCCACATGGTTTCGCCCGACACCGTCAGCGCGTCCTTGTGAAGAAGTCCGGCTTCGCCGAGACGCTTGATCACCACCGGCAAGCCGCCCGCATAGAAGAACTCTTCCATGAGGTATTTGCCCGACGGCATGAGATTGACGATGGTTGGCACGTCGCGTCCGCAACGGTCCCAGTCATCCAGCGTCAGATCGATGCCGACGCGGCCGGCCATGGCCAGCAGATGGATCACGGCATTGGTCGAGCCGCCAATCGCCGCATTGGTGCGGATGGCGTTTTCGAAGGCTTCTTTCGTCATGATTTCGGACGGCTTGAGATCGTCCTTGACCATCTGCACGATGCGGCGACCGGTGAGCTGCGCCATGACCTTGCGGCGCGAATCGACGCCAGGAATGGCGGCATTGCCCGAAAGCGCCATGCCCAAAGCTTCCGCCATGGAGGCCATGGTGGAGGCGGTGCCCATGGTGTTGCAGGTGCCCGAGGAGCGGCTCATGGAGGCTTCCGCCTCCAGGAACTCGGCCTGGGTCATCTCGCCGGCCTTCACCATTTCCGAGAACTTCCACAGATGCGTGCCGGAGCCGACCCGCTCGCCGCGGAAATAGCCGTTGAGCATCGGACCGCCGGTGACGACGATCGACGGCAGGTCGACAGACGCCGCCGCCATCAACAGCGACGGCGTGGTCTTGTCGCAGCCGACCAGCAGCACGCAGCCATCCATGGGCTGGCCGCGGATGGTCTCTTCGATGGAGAGCGCCGCAAGGTTGCGGTACATCATCGCGGTGGGGCGGAAGGTGTTTTCCGACGCCGAGAACACCGGCACTTCCATCGGGAAGCCGCCGGCTTCCCACACGCCCGCCTTCACCTTTTCGGCCAGTTCGCGCAGATGCCCGTTGCAGGGCGTCATGTCCGACCAGGTGTTGAGGATGCCGATGACAGGGCGGCCGTCGAACAGATCGTGCGGATAGCCCTGATTCTTCATCCAGCCGCGATGGTAGATGACGTCACGGCTGGTGCCGCCATACCATTCCTGCGATCTCAGCTTGCGCGGCCATTCTGCTTTCTTTTTCATAGTCTTGTCCTTTGCCGAAAACCGATCCTCAAGCCAGCGTGTAGGCTGTTTTGACCGAGGTGAAGAATTCGGCGGCGTATTTGCCCTGTTCGCGGCTGCCGAAGGACGAGGCCTTGCGACCGCCGAACGGCACGTGGAAATCGACGCCGGCGGTCGGCAGGTTGACCATCACCATACCGGCTTCGGCATTGCGCTTGAAATGGGTCGCATGCTTGAGGCTGGTGGTGGCGATGCCCGAGGACAGACCGAAGATCGTGTCATTGGCGACGTGAAGCGCTTCTTCGTAATCCTTGACACGGATGACGGCGGCCACCGGTCCAAAGATTTCCTCGCGGGAAATGCGCATATTGTTGGTCGCTTCGGTGAACAGCGCCGGCTTGAGGTAATAGCCGGGCGTTTCGCGCTCGAGACGCTCGCCGCCGCAAACGAGGTTTGCGCCTTCCTGCTTGCCGATGGCGATATAGTCCTCGTCCTGCTTGAGCTGGCCGGGATCGACCACCGGGCCGATCTGCGTGCCGGCCTTCATGGCGTGGTCGACATTGAGATTGTTGACGCGCTCGGTCAGAGCGGCGACAAACTTGTCATGGATGCCTTCGGTGACGATCAGGCGCGACGACGCCGTGCAGCGCTGGCCGGTCGAGAAGAACGACGAATTGGCGGCGGCTTCGACAGCGACGTTGAGATCAGCGTCGTCGAGCACCACGAACGGGTTCTTGCCGCCCATTTCCAGCTGGAACTTGCGGTTATGCTCGATGGAGGACAAAGCGACGCGCTTGCCGGTGCCGGTGGAGCCCGTGAAGGTGAGGCCCGAGAGGTCCGGACTGTCGAGCATGACCTGGCCGACGACCGAGCCCTTGCCCATCACGAGGTTGAGCACGCCCTTGGGCAGGCCGGCGCGGTGGAGGATGTCGACGATCGCCCAGGCGCAGCCCGGCACGAGTTCGGCCGGCTTGAACACCACAGTGTTGCCGTAGCAAAGCGCCGGCGCGATCTTCCAGGCCGGAATGGCGATCGGGAAGTTCCAGGGGGTGATGACGCCGATGACGCCGAGCGGATCGCGGCTCATTTCGACGCCGATATTCGGGCGCACCGACGGCACGGTCTCGCCGGTCAGACGCAGGCATTCGCCAGCGAAGAAATCGAAGATCTGGGCGGCGCGGATGGTCTCGCCGATACCTTCCGGCAGCGTCTTGCCTTCTTCGCGGCTGAGCAGCGCGCCGAGCTCGTCCTTGCGGGCGAGGATCTCGTCGGCGGTCTTCTTGAGGATGGCGTGACGCTCGAGGATGCCGGAACGCGACCAGGCCGGAAACGCAGCCTTGGCGGCGGCGATTGCGGTCTTCATGTCGTCGGCGGAGCCGCGGGCGTATTCGCCCACCACGTCATTGGTGTCGGACGGATTGATATTGGGAACCGCGTCCCCGCCAATCCACTCGCCGGCGATCAGATTCTGATGAAGCGCCATAGTTTAGTCTCCTTGTTCAGGCGCGGCCCTGACGGGCGCGCGCGCCTTTTCATTAAAGTATGCGGACGGCGACGTCGGTCTCTTCGGCGACGGCCAGCGGATTGCGCAGCGCCAGGCCAAAGTCAGGCGCTTCGATTTCGAACACATCGCCCGGCTCGGGCTTGACGCCTTCGGCGAAGGACAGGGTAGCCGTGCCGAACATATGCACATGCACCTCGCCCGGCTGGCGGAACAGTTCATATTTGAAGTGGTGATATTCGAGATTGGCGAAAGTGTGGGACATATTCGCTTCGCCCGACAGGAAGGGCTTTTCGAAAATCACCTGATCGCCGCGACGGATGCGCGACGTGCCGCGAATATCCTCCGGGGGCGCGCCGATACGGATTTCAGGGCCGAAGCTTGCCTGACGCAGCTTGGAATGGGCGAGGTAGAGATAGTTGATCCGCTCGGTGACGTGATCGGAAAACTCGTTGGAGACAGCGAAACCAACGCGGAACGGCGTACCGTCCTCGCCGATCACATAGATGCCGGCCATTTCGGGCTCTTCGCCGCCGTCAAGCGCGAAGGACGGCGAGGTCAGCGGCTGTTCCGGAGATACGGACTGCGTGCCGTTGCCCTTGTAGAACCATTCCGGCTGCACGCCCTTTTCGCCAGCCTTGGGCTTGCCGCCTTCAAGGCCCATGCGGAACATCTTCATGGAATCGGTCAGCGTTTCCTCGGCGGCTTCCGAGGTCTTCTTGTGCATGGCGTCGCGGGTGGCGGCGGAACCGAGATGGGTGAGGCCGGTGCCGGTCAGATGCAGATGCGCGGGATCCGGATGAGTGATCGGCGGCAGGAAGCGCTTTTCGTCGCGGATCTGAATGAGATCGATAACATTAGCAAAACCGAAAGAAAGGATCACGTCCTTCAAAGTCTTGCCCTGGGAGGCCGCCAGCATGGCGAGCTGGTAGACGCTTTCCGCGCCCTTGACGATGCGGGCTTCGCCGCCCAGTTCGCGGGCGACCACGGCCACGCCGCCGGTCTCAGTCTTGATCTGCGAAATCAGCACGATTTATTCCTTTCGCGAGCATATCTCATATGGGTTGGCCCGCCCGGGACGTGACAGCCGTCCGGGCGGGAAATCGAGGAAGGGCTCAGCCCTTGCGCTTGTTGTAGACGTCGAAATAGACGGCGGCGAGCAGAACCAGACCCTTGACGAGCTGCTGGTAATCGATCGACAGGCCCATGATCGACATGCCGTTGTTGAGCACGCCCATGATGAAGGCGCCGACCACAGCGCCGGTGATCTTGCCAACGCCGCCGGATGCAGACGCGCCGCCGATGAAGCAGGCCGCGATGACGTCGAGCTCGATGCCGACGCCGGCCTTCGGGGTCGCCGAATTCAGGCGGGCGGCGATGATCATGCCGGCGAGACCTGCGAGAGCGCCCATGTTGACGAAGGTCAGGAAGGTCAGGCGTTCGGTGTTGATGCCCGAGAGCTTCGCGGCCTTCTCGTTGCCGCCCATGGCGTAGATGCGGCGACCGATGGTCGAACGGGTGGTGAGGAAGGCGTAAAGCGCGATCAGGAGGCCCATGATCACGAGAACGTTGGGCAGGCCTCTATAGGTCGATAGCTGGAAGCCCAGCGAAATCGCCACGATGGCGGTGACGCCCATCTGAACGACGAAGAAGGTGAAGGGCTCGTTCTGCGATCCGTGCTGATTGTTCGCGGCACGCTTGCTGAAGCCGCTATAGATCATGAACGCGACGCCGGCGAGCACGACGAGCAGCGCCAGCCAGTTCTTCACGAGGCTGGTCGACGGATCGGCCACCAAGAAGCCGAAGAGGTCGGGCACGAAACCGGTTGAAAGAACCTGGAAATCCTTCGGGAACGGCCCGATCGGACGGTTCGACAGCACGAGATAGGTCAGGCCGCGGAACACGAGCATGCCGGCCAGCGTGACGATGAAAGCCGGGATCTTCTGATAGGCGACGAAATAACCCTGCGCCGCGCCGACAAGCCCGCCGATGATCAGGCAAAGCGGCACGACGATGATCGGGCTCATTTGCCACTTGACCAGCATGATCGCCGACATGGCGCCGATGAAGGCGACGATGGAGCCGACCGACAGGTCAATATGGCCGGCGACGATGATCAGCAGCATGCCCAGCGCCATGATGACGATGAACGAGTTCTGCAGCACAAGGTTGGTCAGGTTGACCGGGCGGAAAAGAACGCCGCCGGTGATGGCCTGGAAGAACAGCATGATGACGACGAGCGCGATCAGCAAGCCATATTCGCGGATGTTCTTCTTAAAGTACTCGCCAACGGAGACCTGATTTTTGTTCGTAGCGGTCGAGTTTTCCGAGACCATTAGTGTTTCTCCCCGGAGCGCATGATGGCGCGCATGATGGATTCCTGGCTTGCTTCCTGCTTGGAAAGCTCGGCGACGATGCGTCCTTCGTTCATCACGTAGATGCGGTCGCAGGTGCCGAGCAGTTCGGGCATTTCCGACGAGATCATCAGAATGCCTTTCCCTTCAGCCGCCAGCTGGTTGATGATGGAATAGATTTCGTATTTCGCGCCGACATCGATGCCGCGTGTCGGCTCGTCGAGGATCAGCACTTCAGGATTGGTGAACAGCCATTTCGACAGCACGACCTTCTGCTGGTTGCCGCCCGACAGATTGACTGTTTCCTGATAGATCGAGTGCGAACGAATGCGCAGCTTGGTGCGGTAGTCGGTCGCGATCTTTCCTTCCTTGTGCTCGTCGATGACGCCCATGGACGACACGCCGTCGAGATTGGCGAGCGTGGTGTTGTCCTTGATATTGTTGATCAGGACAAGACCGAGATGCTTGCGGTCTTCGGTGACATAGGCAAGGCCCGCCTCGATCGCCTTGGGAATGGTGCCCACATCCACGGGCTTGCCGTGCATGAGCACGTCGCCGGTGATCTTGTGACCCCAGGAACGGCCGAAAATGCTCATCGCGGTCTCGGTGCGGCCCGCGCCCATCAGCCCGGCGATGCCGACGACTTCGCCGGCGCGAACATGGAAGGCCACGTCATGCAGGAATTTCCGGTCGCGATGGTTCTGGTGATAGACGTTCCAGTTTTTGACCTCGAGGATCGTCTCGCCGATCGGCACGTCGCGCGGAGGATAGCGATCCTCCATGTCGCGACCGACCATGCCCTTGATGATCGTATCCTCGCTGATCTCTTCCTTGTGACAGTCCAGCGTGCCCACGGTTCCGCCGTCGCGCAGAATGGTGATCTGGTCGGCGACCTTGCGGATCTCGTTGAGCTTGTGGGAAATGATGATCGAGGTCATCCCCTGACGGCGGAACTCCATGAGGAGTTCGAGCAGCGCGTCGGAGTCCTTCTCATTGAGCGAGGCGGTGGGCTCGTCGAGGATCAGCAGCCGCACTTTCTTGGACAGCGCCTTGGCGATTTCCACCAGCTGCTGCTTGCCGACGCCGATATCGTTGATCAGCGCGCTGGGCGGCTCCTTGAGGCCGACCTTGTCGAGCAGCTCCTGGGTGCGCGCGAAGGTCTGCTGCCAGTTAATCACGCCTCTCTCGGCGATTTCATTGCCGAGGAAGATGTTTTCAGCGATCGACAGGAGCGGCACGAGCGCCAGTTCCTGGTGAATGATGATGATGCCGAGATGTTCGCTGTCGGAGATCTTGCCGAACCGGCGCGCCTCTCCGTCAAACAGAATTTCGCCGTCGAACGTGCCGGCGGGATAGACGCCGCTCAACACTTTCATAAGGGTTGACTTGCCAGCGCCGTTCTCCCCAACCAGCGCGTGGATCTCGCCTTGGCGGACCTTGAAGCTCACATCGTTCAGGGCTTTTACGCCCGGAAACGTTTTTGTGATGCCCCGCATTTCCAGAATGATTTTATCCATGTTGCTTTTTCCAGCACCAGACAGACGCCGATAGCGCCGGGCCGGGCGACATTCAGGGGTCCCATACTATGTGAGAAAGGGTCCGCATGACCTGCGGACCCCCATTTCCAAAAGACGCGGGATCAGTTGTTGATCTGGTCTTCGGTGTAGTAGCCGGCGCCCACGAGGACGTCCTTGGCGTTGGTCTTGTCGACCGAAACCGGCTTCAGCAGGTAGGACGGAACGACCTTGACGCCGTTGTCGTAGGTCTTGGTGTCGTTCACTTCCGGCTCCTTGCCAGTCATGATGGCGTCAACCATACCGACGGTGACCTTGGCGAGTTCGCGGGTGTCCTTGAACACGGTCGAGTACTGTTCGCCGGCGAGGATGGACTTCACGGACGGCAGTTCAGCGTCCTGACCGGTGACAACTGGCATCGGCATGTCGCCAGAGCCGTAGCCGACGCCCTTCAGAGCGGAGATGATGCCGATGGACAGGCCGTCATAGGGCGACAGCACGCCTTCAACCTTGGCGTCGGTGTAGGTGGAGGACAGGAGGTTTTCCATGCGAGCCTGGGCGACAGCGCCGTCCCAACGCAGCGTACCGACCTGGTCCATGCCCATCTGGCCGGACTTCACGACGATCTTGCCGGAGTCGATCAGCGGCTGCAGAACCGACATCGCGCCATCATAGAAGAAGAAGGCGTTGTTATCATCCGGCGAACCGCCGAACAGTTCGACATTCTTCGGAGCGGTCGCGCCGTCGAGCTTCAGGCCCTGAACGAGCGAGGTCGCCTGGAGCACGCCGACCTGGAAGTTGTCAAAGGTGGCGTAGTAGTCGACATTGCCGGAATCGCGGATCAGGCGGTCGTATGCGATGACCTTGACGCCAGCGTCATGGGCCTTCTGCAGGATGTCGGACAGGGTGGTGCCGTCGATGGCGCCGATCACGAGCACTTTCGCGCCCTTGGTGACCATGTTCTCGATCTGCGAGAGCTGGTTCGGAATGTCGTCGTCGGCGAACTGCAGGTCCGGGGTGTAGCCGGCGTCCTTGAACAGCTTCTCCATGGTCTCGCCATCGGAGATCCAGCGCGTGGACGTCTTCGTCGGCATGGAAATGCCAACCACGCCCTTGTCGGCGAAGGCCGGAGCGACGAAGGTCGCGACCGACATAGCGGCGGCGGCGAGCAGCGAAGTAATGAGTTTCATAAAGGTTCTCTCCCTGGTTCATGAAACAGCCAACAAAGCCGGCTGTCGGCGAAACACTGGGAGGTATAGGCAAACACCCTGGCGTGCCTTCCGCGACCGATCACGGAAAGAGCGGACCGAGGCGCTCCTCCAACTCCCCTCCCCTGCGTTCGAGCGCAAACTGCTCTTAAATCGATATAACTGTCAAATACAATAGTGATAGATCTCCATATCAAAAGTGATATAATTAACAAAAAGTCATACTTTTCAATTGGAAACGCCGCATGGACGAGAGTGGAAATTTCACGGCGAATGCGCCGGGAGCGCTCAAGAACCGCTATCAAGCTGAAAAAGAGAGCGATTCCCTGCTGAAAGGCGGCCTGAAGCTCAACCACCTCCGATTGATATCTGCGCTTGCCGATCACGGTCAGGTAAGCGCTGCGGCCGATGCGCTGACGATATCGCAACCTGCGGCTTCCCGCATGTTGCACGAAATCGAATCGATTCTCAAAGCCCCTTTGTGCGATCGTGTCGCCAAGGGCATGGTGATGACGCGTTTCGGCGAAGCCATGGCGCGGCGGGCGCGCACGATTCTGCTTGAGATTCGCGAGGCCGATCGCGAGATCACCGAACTCAAGACGGGATATGGCGGCTCGGTGAATATCGGATCGGTGACGGCGCCGGCGATCAGCCTCGCCGTGCCCGCCATCAACCGCGTTCGCGCGCTGTATCCTTCGATCCAGATCAACATCCAGCAGGATACCAGCAATGCGCTGGCTCGCGACCTGATGTCGGCACGCTATGACTTTATCATGGGACGGATGCCCGACGACATGAGTCCGCGCCAGTTCGACGCCCGGCCGTTGGGCTTGGAAAAGGCCTGCATCGTCGCCCGCGCCGGCCATCCAGTGCTGAAGACCGCGCCTGCAAGTCTGGCCGAACTCAGCGAACTCGAATGGGTGTTCCAGCCGCCGGGCTCACTGCTGAGGCGAACGCTGGAGGTGATGTTCATCGAACGCGGCCTGCCGCTGCCGGCCAATGTCGTCAGCACGCCGTCGGTGACGCTGACCATGGCGCTGATCGCCGAGACCGACGCCATCGCGCCGATTGCCGAGGACGTGGCCCGCTTCATTGCCGGAAGCGGCAACCGCATGGGTCGGATCGCCATCGTGGAGACGGATTTCGACATCAATCTCAAGCCCTACAGCCTGATCACCGCCCGCGGCCGGGCGCTGCCGCCGTCCGCCAAGATGCTGCATGACGTGATCCTCGACGAATGCGAGCGCAACCGGTTGGCCGAGTCAGACGGACTTTGACCCTTCGCCAGCCTCGATCCATCCAGCCGGGGCAGAACAGGCTCGACAGGAGACAGAATGCCGGTTTTTGGACGCAGCCTCTTCGAGACGGTGCTCGACGGAATGGATCAAGAGGAAGAGCCCGTCGAGGAGATCGGCGCGGCCTATGCGGCCCCGCGCGGCCTCAGGGTTTCATTTGTCGGCTTTGCCGAAGAGACGAATGAGACTGAGGCGGCCCCTGCGTCCCGGTTCGACTGGGCCGGGCTGTTCGACGATTATGCGCCGCCGCCCAAATTGGAAGAACCGCCGGTCTGGCTGGACCGACTGTCCGACGTCGAAATTTCCGAGGATCTAGCCCTCGATCAGTGCCGTGGCGCGAGCGAGATCCGCGAACGTCGCCGCGATTTTGCGCTCGCCAACCATCCTGATCGCGTCGGGGCGGACTATCGCAACGCGGCCACGCGGCGCATGATGGTCGCCAACCAGCTGATCGACGCGGCGCTCGCCCGTCTCGCCTGATCGCAAGCGATCAGTCTGACCCGTCGCCATCGGCGCCGCCGTCGTCGCTGTCATCGGCCGTGGAGGCCGGCGCCGGCGCGGCCTGTTGCGGCGGCTTGTAGGCAATGATCAGCGTGTAGATGCAGTAGGCCGCAAGCGCCACGGCGATGACCATCCAGAATGGCTGCCAGGCATAGATCTCCAAACCGGCCCACACGGCGACGGAGGCGCAGATCGCATAGCGCCGGACTGCCGGGCGATAGAATTCCGACGTTGTGTCGATCAGATAGAAGGGCGGCTTGTTCTTGTCGGACGCCATGGTTGCCTCGGCTGGAGTTCACGGGTTTGCAAATCGCATGTTCGAGACCGGGGGGCAAGGGCGATACGCCTGTGTCGCGGCCAAGCATAACGGAACATTTATTCCACGCGCTCCGAATTGATCCGGTCATTCCATTTTGATATGGAGTAGGCGCGACCGGTCGGAGCGAGGCGTTTGGCTGGCCGGAGGAGTGATCAAGCCGGTTTTTCGCGCCGCGAGGCCAAGGTTCAGAGCCTGCCCGCGCGCGCCTGCAAGCGAGAAAGAAGAGTAACATGACAGTGAGATTCGGGGTTCTGGGCGCTGGCCGCATCGGCAAGGTGCACGCCAAGGCGGTAAGCGGCAATGCGGACGCCAAGCTCGTGGCGGTGGCCGACGCATTTGCCGACGCGGCGAATGCGCTCGCCCAGCAATATGGCGCTGAAGTGCGCTCGATCAGCCAGATCGAGGCGGCCAATGATATCGACGCCGTGGTGATCTGCACCCCCACCGACACCCATGCCGACCTGATCGAGCGCTTCTCCCGCGCCGGCAAGGCGATCTTCTGCGAAAAGCCGGTCGATCTCGACGCGGGCCGCGTCGAGGCCTGCATGAAGGTGGTGGAGGAAACCAACGCCAAGCTGATGGTCGGCTTCAACCGCCGCTTCGACCCGCATTTCATGGCGGTGAAGCAGGCGATCGACGACGGCAAGATCGGCAAGGTGGAGATGGTCACCATCACCTCGCGCGACCCCGGCGCGCCGCCGGTGGATTACATCGCCCGCTCGGGCGGCATCTTCCGCGACATGACCATCCATGACTTCGACATGGCCCGCTTCCTGCTCGGCGAAGAGGTCGTCTCAGTCTCGGCGCACGCCGCCGTTCTCGTCGACCCCGCCATCGGCGAGGCCGGCGACTTCGACAGCGCCACCGTGATCCTGGAAACGGCTTCGGGCCGCCAGGCGGTGATCACCAATTCCCGCCGCGCCACCTATGGCTACGACCAGCGCATCGAGGTGCATGGCTCCGAAGGCGTGGTCTCGGCTGAAAACCAGCGCCCGGTGTCGATCGAAATCGCCAATGGCCAGGGCTATACCCGCCCGCCGCTGCATGATTTCTTCATGACCCGCTACACCGAAGCCTACGCCAACGAAATCGCCAGCTTCATCGCCGCGATCGAACAGGGCGCGGCGATCAGCCCGACCGGTACGGACGGCCTTCTGGCGCTGAAGCTCGCGGATGCGGCGCTGGAAAGCGTCAAAACGGGCAAGCGCGTCGCGGTCTGACACGGTCTTGATAAAATTGGACGCGTCGATGCGCCATTTCGGCGCGACGCGTCCAATTCGTTAACCAGAGAAGCGTCTCTTTTTGCGGATCTATTTCATCGCGCGTTAGACAAGCGTCGCATCGATGGAGACGCCGCATATGCCCCTCAACACGGAAGAACAGCGCTATCATGTGCTGGACGGTCTGCGCGGCGTCGCGGCAATCGCGGTGATGTGCGGGCATTTTTCCCAACAAAAGATCAGCATTCTCGGGCATCCGGTCGTACCCTTCACCCAGAGTTCGCTCGCGGTCGATCTGTTTTTCATCCTCAGCGGCTTCGTGTTGTGCCATGCCTATGGTTCGCGGCTGGCCATGGGATTGTCGTTTCCCGGCCTGATGCTGCGGCGCCTGGTGCGCCTTTACCCAATGTTTCTGATCGGCCTCGCCTTCGGGGCTGCCGGCCTGCTGGCCATCGTCGCGTCCGGCCGGGCCGATGTCGGCGCCCGCGACGCTCTGGCGAGCCTGTGGAGCAACCTGTTCTTCCTCCCCTATCTGGCGCGTGACCAGGTGCGCGACGCGACCGGAGGCCTGATCTCGTCGCCGATCTTCCCCGCCAATCCGCCAGCTTGGTCGCTGTTTTTCGAGATGGTCGCAAGCGCGGGCCTGTTCTGGCTGATCCGACTGAGGGGCCGAACCCTTGCAATGCTCGCTGCGATCGGATGGACCGGCTTTGTCATCGCGGGCTTCTGGGTTGGGCTGGACGGCCACAAGACCGGCTTCAATCCATCGATCGGCTGGAGCCTCGATAGTTTCTTCGGTGGTTTTTTCCGCGTGACCTACGGCTTTGCGCTGGGCATGCTGATCCATCGCTGGCGCGCCCCGATCGCGCAGGCGCTTTGTTCGCGCTTGCCGCGCTGGCTCCTGAACCCCTGGGTCATCTACGCGATCGCCTTGGCCGCGCTCGTCAATCCGTTCGCCGCCCGCGGCGTCCTGACCGCGCCGACGCTGCTTGTGGTGATGCCTATGCTCGTGGCGCTCGGAACCATGTGCCGCCCCGCAGGCGCGGGCGTGACGACGGTTTCGCTGCTGCTGGGTTCGCTGTCTTATCCGCTCTATTGCCTGCATTATCCGATCGGCCGCCTGCTCGGCCTCGCCTGGCCGGAACTGGCGGCCCATAACGCGGCCTTCACCGGCATCGCAGCCGCAGTCTCGATCGCCGCCGCCTATCTTGCGGCCAAACTCATCGATGAGCCGGCGCAAAGAGCAATCGCCCGCCTGCGCGCTGCACGAACAGCGCACATCTCGGGTTAGCCAAGTTCGATCGACAGGATTTCCGGCCAGGACCCGACGCGGATGGGCAAGGCCGAACAGCCAAGACCGCGCGAGACGATGAGATCGCGGCCGCCATTGTGATAATGCCCCGCCGGATAACGCGCGGAACCGCGTGACGCCGAAACTGGCCGCCAGCCGAACAGGTTGATCTGTCCGCCATGGGTGTGGCCCGAAAGCGTGAGGCTGACGCGGGCATCGACGCGATCGAAAATGTCGGGCTCATGGGCCATCAGCAACACAGGATCATTAGTGTGAATGGCTGCCAGCGTCAGCGGCAGATCGTCGATGCCGGCGAATTGCGCGCGTCCAAACTGTTTTGCCGGGCGCAGCGCCATCTGGTCGCCGAGCCCGGCGAGCCAGAAACCACGCCCATCCTTCTCGATCCGCGCCGCGCGGTTGACATAGACCTGCACGCCGATTGCGCTCAACGCCGTCTCGGCAATCGTCGCGCTTTCCGGATCGCGCTGGAAGGACAGATCCTCCCAATAGTCGTGATTGCCAAGAATGGCGTGAACGCCGAGCGGCGCCGAAAGCCCCGCCATCGCCCTAGACCAGTCTGCGGCGGCAACATCGCCGAGCACCAGATTCATCCCGCTGACATAGTCGCCGAGCAGCAGGATGATGTCGGGTTGAAGGGCACTGGCCTGATCACAGATCGCCTTGATGCGATCCGCCGTCATCCAGGGATCGCAGGCATGGATATCCGCAAGCGCTGCGATGTGGAGCTTGAAGCCTGGAGCCCATTTGCGCGGCGTGAGCCGGTAGCGCGCCACCCGGGGCGACGCCATGGCTTCGGCAAAGGGATAACCGGCGAATGCGGCGAGCGCGGCGGCGCCGCCCAACGCCCATCGCAAAAAGGCGCGGCGGCTCAGCAGCATTACTCGTCGTCCTGAAACAGACCGATCTGCATCTGGACGAGATTGGCGGGCGGCGTCAGCCCAAGATGTTTCCAGGCCACCGCCGTCAACACCCGGCCACGCGGCGTCCGCTGGATGAAGCCCTGCTGGATCAGATAAGGCTCGATGATATCCTCGATGGCGTCGCGCGGCTCAGACAGGCCAGCCGAAATCGTCTCGATGCCGACAGGACCGCCGCCGAAATTGACGGCGATCATGGTGAGATAGCGGCGATCGAGCTGGTCGAAGCCCATTTTGTCGACATCGAGCCGCGTCAACGCCATATCGGCGATCTCGGCGGTCACCGCTTCGGCTTTCGCGACTTCGGCGAAGTCGCGCACCCGGCGCAACAGTCGGCCGGCAATGCGCGGCGTGCCCCGAGCGCGTCGGGCAATTTCGCGCGCCCCAGTATCGGTCATGCCGAGCCCCATCAGCCTGGCGCCGCGCCTCACGATCAACTGCAATTCGTCGACCGTGTAGAAGTTCAGGCGTACGGGAATGCCGAAACGGTCGCGTAGCGGATTGGTGAGCAGACCGAGCCGCGTGGTGGCCGCAACCAGCGTGAATTTCGACAGATCGATCTTCACCGACCGCGCCGCAGGCCCCTCGCCAATGATCAGGTCGAGTTGGTAATCCTCCATGGCGGGATAGAGGATTTCCTCGACCGCCGGGTTGAGCCGATGGATTTCGTCGATGAACAGCACGTCACGCTCTTCGAGATTGGTGAGCAGCGCCGCCAGATCGCCGGCTTTGGCGATGACTGGCCCCGAGGTCGAGCGGAAATTGACGCCCAACTCCTTGGCCATGATCTGGGCGAGCGTGGTCTTGCCGAGGCCGGGCGGGCCGACGAACAGCACGTGATCAAGCGCCTCGCCGCGATTCTTCGCCGCCTCGATGAAAATCTTCAGATTGGCGCGCGCTTCCGCCTGGCCGGTGAAGTCATCGAGCGTTTGCGGCCGGAGCGCGGTGTCGAGATCGTCGCCGCGTTTTTCCGGCGTGAGGAGAGTGTTGGGAGCGCTCATTGCAGGAGTTCCATTTCGGGCAACTGCCGTGCAGCAGCCGTATCGAAGGTGCGGGTTGTCGAACAACCGTCGCGCTTGTTCCGTAGAGCAATAATGGTGTCGGCAAACTCGACGCTGGTGTCCGACATCCTCATCAAGACTGCTCCGATCAGTTCCTCGTCTTCAAAAACAAGATCTTCAGCCTGCAACAGGCTGAATACCGTATCCGCCACAAGTCGGCGCTCAAGTTTGAGACGCCGGCGAAGGTACCACGTGAATTCCAGCAAGGTGATACAGTTCACATAGCCCGGGTTTTCTTTCGAGAGGCCGGCAACAAGCCCAACCGCGAGTTCGGTTTGAACCGGGTCATCCTTGAGGACCAAACGCAACAAGATATTGGTGTCAAGACCGATCATCGCGATGCCGCCACGTCATCCGCGATGGCGTCGGCAATAGACGTTTCAATATCTGCCACGCCGACCGCAGGACGATCCGGATCATGCAGCAATCCGGCCAGATCGACGGCGCGCTTGTTCTTCACCCGCAACATAACTCTGGCTCCATCAATGAAATAATTGATTCGGTCCCCCACCCTTAAGTTGAGCGCATCACGAACTTCAGAAGGGATGGTGGTTTGAGCCTTGGAGGTCAGCGTGCTGTGGACGATCAACATGACAGTTTCCTTGCGAATTCGTCAATGTAAGGAATAATAGCACAAGTAAGGATCACCGCGCCAGTTCCTTCAAGCCCAGCCGGATCAGCTTGGCGCTGTCGGCGCCTTCGCCGCCATTCTTGAGCGCCGCAGCCACCGCGCTCGCCGCCTGGTCGCGGGAATAGCCGAGATTGGTGAGCGCGGAGACCGCATCGGCCACCGGCGCGGGCGCGACGCCCTCGCCCAGTTCCTGCTTGAGACCAATGCCCGGGCCGGCGTCGCCGCTGAAGGCGGGCGCCTTGCTCTTGAGCTCGGTGAGAATGCGCACAGCGACCTTTGGGCCGACGCCCGGCGCGCGGGATATCGTGGTCCTGTCCTGCAGCGCGATCGCATTGGCGAGTTCGGACGGGGTCAGTGTCGACAGCACCGCCAGCGCCACTTTGGAGCCGACGCCTTGGACGATCTGCAGCATGCGGAACCATTCGCGCTCCAGCCCGCTCAGGAAGCCGAACAACCGGAGTTGGTCTTCACGCACATAGGTCTCGATGAACAGCACCACAGCCTCCCCCACCGAGCCGATGCGCGACAGCGTGCGGGCCGAACAATGGGCGACATAGCAGACGCCATGCACATCCACGAGCACATAGTCCTCGCCGATTTCCTCGATCACGCCTTTGAGTTTTCCGATCATGGCAGCTTTCCGCAATTAGGGGTGAGTGTCTGGCGTGATGAGGGGCACAGTAGGAAAATAGCTGCGATAGCCTTTGGCGTCGCGCGTCAGGATATGATGGCCCGAAATGACGGCGTGAGCGCCGATCAGGAAATCCGGGAGAACACGCTCTCGCGTTCCGCCGCCGTCTCGATACTTCCTGAAGGCCGCCCCCGCCGCGAAAGCCGCGCTCCATGGCAGATTCTCACGGATGAACTCGGTCTCGGGCAGAACGGCGTCAACCTGGTCCTGCCGGGCGTAGCGCACGGAAAACTCCGCATAGATGATGGGATTGATCAGCAGTCGGCCGCGGGCGTCCGCCAGTCGACGCCGGGACCAAAGAAGCCATTGAGGATCGCGTATGGCGATATCGACCAGAATATTGGTGTCGACGAGGACAGCCATGCCTCACCGGTCCCGGGTCATCGCCATCAAGGCGTCGCCATCGATCTCCTGATCCCCAGTACCTTCAATCCGATCCAGAACCTCGAGAAAGTCGGCCAACCGCTGCTGTTCCGCAATCTGCTCGCGCCCGTGTTTGGGCGTCAGCACGACGCGCCCGCTTTCGACGGAAAAGATGACTTCGCTGTTCGGCTCAATGCCGACCAGTTCGCGAATATCGCGGGGTATCGTGACCTGACCTTTGGATGTGACGCGCATGACAATCTCCTTGTGGTAAGAAATATTCTTACCACAAGAACAAGTCAAGAACAAAACTACAACGCCGCCCTTGCCATCGCCTTCAACCGGTTCGCCGCGCCGCCGAGATGATGGGCGTGACAGATGGCGATGGCCAGCGCATCGGCGGCGTCATTTCCCTGGAAGGTCGCCTTGGGCATCAGCACTTTCAGCATCAGGTGAATTTGCTGTTTTTCGCCATGGCCAACGCCGATCACAGCCTTCTTGACGGCGTTGGGCGCATATTCCGCCACAGGCAGACCGGCGCGAGCCGGAACCAGCATGGCGATGCCGCGCGCCTGGCCGAGTTTCAGCGTCGCCGTCGCATCCTTGTTGACGAAGGTCTGCTCGACTGCGGCTTCATCCGGCTGATGCAGATGAATGACATCGGCGAGACCATCGTGAAGCTGGCAAAGCCTTGAAGCAAGATCAGCTTTGTCGTCCGACGTCACCGTGCCCGACGCCACGAAGCGCAGCGAATTGCCGAGCGTCTCGATCACGCCCCAGCCGGTGCGACGCAGGCCGGGATCGATGCCGACGATCCGAATCAAAGCGCTCATGCAAAGTTTCTCCTTTTGTTCTCGATACGCCAATTTTCTTCCGATGGAAACAGCGAGAGCGATATCAGGGCGAAATGCAAACCTGCACTTTTTGAACTCATCGGCGCCCGCGAGCGATTTCTTAACTTCAACTTAAAGAAGTTAGGCAAATTGTCGTATAGACTCAAAAATGATCAGGCCGCCGGTCGCTGGCGGCGGGGCGCTGGGCGCTGTTGTGCAATTGGGGAAGTTGGAGTTCGTCATGCCGAGAATCTTCCAGTCATTAAGGGCGAAGGTTGTCGCCTTGTTCCTGGCGCTCATCATCGTCTCGGTGGCGGCGCTCGTCTCGCTCGGCTATTTCGGCACCCGATCGGTGCTGGTGGAGCAATCGGCGCGGTCGATGCGCAGCATTCTGGAATTCCGCGTCGCAACGCTCCAGGGCCGCATCGCCCAGATCCGCGATCAGGCGGGCGCTTCGGCCGCCATCGAGACGCTGCAGAAATCCCTGGTCAATCTCAAGAGCGGCTGGAAAACGCTGGACAAGAAGCCAGGCCAGGCAGCCGCGGCGCTGCGCGATGTGTTCATCGCCAACAATCCCAATCCCGCCGGCGAACGCGAAAAACTGGTGAAGCCGGAAGGGCCGAGCGGCTATTATTTCTCCGCGCATGAGGAGTTGCAGCCAGAGGTCAAGAAGCTCTTGGCCTCGAGCCCTTTCTCCGACCTGTTGATTGTCGATGGCAAGGGCAATGTCGTCTATTCCTACAAGAAGGATGAGACTTTCGCCGCCAACCTCGCTGACGCCGCCTGGGCGGGAACAGGCCTTGGCGCGCTTCAGGCCAAGACGATGGACGCGGTCAAGGCCGCGCAGAGCGACGACATCGCGCCGTTGTTTTCCGGCATCGGCGTCGACGCCAAAACGGGATCGGCGGAAATCTATTTCGCCGCGCCGCTGCTCAATCTCGGCGCCCATCGCGGCACATTCATCTTCCGGGTCAAGGATGAGGTTCTGGCTTCGGTGCTCTCCATGGCCATCCCGGCGGGCGGCAGCGAGCAGGCGAGCATCGTCACGGCGGCGGGCGACGCCATCATCGCAGGCCCAGACGGCAGGCTGACGTCAGCTGGAAAACTGTCGGCCGACGATATGGCGGGGTTCGACGCTTTTGGCCGCGACATCACCCGCCCCGACGGCGCCGCCAAGGGCTTCGCCCTACCCATGGAAATCGACGGCGCGCGCTATCATCTGGCTGAAAGCGTGCTGACAGAAGAGCTGGACGCAGGTTCGCTCACCGTTGCCGAACAGTTGACGCTTGTGGGCCTCGCCGTGCTGATTGCAGCCGCAGCCCTTGCAGGACTGATCCTCAGCCGCATGTTCCGCCCGCTGGTCAAACTCGCCCAGGCCACCGAAACCGTGGCTGCCGGACGTCTGGACACCGCAATCGACGGCGCCAGCCGGCCCGACGAAATCGGCGTGATGTCGCGGGCGCTGATTTCTTTCCGCGACAAGCTGGTGCGCCAACTGGCGTTGGAAAGCGAGGCGGAAGCCGCCCGCCGCACCGAAGAAGAAGCGCGCCTGAGCCGCCTTGCCGAACAGGAACGCGAAGCCGAAACGCTGCAGAGCGTGGTAAGCGCACTCGGCGAAGGCCTGACGCGCATGGCCAAAGGCGATATCGCCTTTGCCATCGAAGCCCGGTTCCCGCCCTCACTGGACCGCCTGCGACAGGATTTCAACGCCTCCATGTCGACGCTGGCCGACGCCCTGCAGGCGATCCGCCGCAATTCGCTGGCGGTGAGGGCCGGATCGGATGAGATGCGCGAAGGCGCAGACCAACTGGCCGAGCGCACCGAACGCCAGTCGGTCGCCATCAGCGAAACCGTCTCCGCCATCAACGAGATCGTTCGGTCGGTCGACGCTCAGAAGGCGCGCGCCGGCGACGCAACCCGCATCGCCCGCGAGGCGGCGTCGGGCACAGAACGCTCGGCGCACATCATGGAGAACGCGGTGCGCGCCATGGAAGCAATCCAAAACTCCTCGCAGCAGATCAACTCGATCATTTCGGTGATCGACGAAATCGCCTTCCAGACCAATCTGCTGGCGCTGAACGCCGGCGTCGAGGCGGCCCGGGCTGGCGAAAGCGGCAAAGGCTTCGCGGTCGTCGCCCAGGAAGTGCGCGAACTTGCCCAGCGCTCGGCGCGCGCCGCCAAGGAAATCACCGATCTGCTCAACAAGTCGACGCTGGACGTGCAGACAGGCGTGGAACTGGTGGAAAAGGCCGGCGAAGCGCTGCAGTCGATCGGCGGCTATGTCGGCCAGATCAACGGCCGCATCGCCGAGATCATGAAGGCCACCGCAGACGAGGCCGAAACGCTCGGCCATATCTCAACCTCCGTTAACGCCATCGACGGCATGACCCAGCAGAACGCCGCCATGGTGGAGGAAACCACCGCCGCCATTCACCAGCTGGCCCGCGAAGCCTCCGAAATGGATGGCCGTATCGCCCAGTTCCGTCTCGAAGCCGAGCAGGCCCGCAGCGAGCACCGGCGCGCCGGCTGATCACTTTCGACCAAAATCCAGGCGCCGCGCGACATGCTTGCGCGGCGTTTGTCGTTGTTGCGAGGTTGAAGGCATGCCCCCTCCACCCTATCTCGGTGCTTTGGCAGGGAGCCGCGACATGACCATTCCCTTTTCGATCCTCGATCTCGCGACCGTCGCCGAAGGCGGCACGCTGTCGGACGCCTTGGCCAACACGCGCCGCATGGCCATCCGCGCCGAGGAACTGGGCTATAACCGCTATTGGCTGGCCGAACATCACGGCATGCCGGCGGTGGCGAGCGCGGCGACGGCCGTGCTGATCGGCCATGTCGGCGCAGCGACCAAGACGATCCGCATCGGCTCGGGCGGCGTGATGCTGCCCAATCATTCGCCCCTGGTCATCGCCGAACAGTTCGGCACGCTGGAAGCGCTGTTTCCCGGCCGCGTCGATCTCGGACTGGGCCGCGCGCCCGGCACAGACATGCGCACCGCCCGCGCGCTCAGGCGCGATCTCGACCAGAGCGCCCAGGGCTATCCGCAGGATGTGCTGGAACTGCAGGCCTATCTCGCCGATCCCATTGATGAGCGCTCCGTTCTCGCCGTGCCGGGCGCCGGCGCGAAAGTGCCGCTCTGGCTGTTGGGCTCCAGCCATTACAGCGCCCATCTCGCCGGCATGCTCGGCCTGCCCTACGCCTTCGCCTCGCATTTCGCGCCCGACGATCTCCTGGGCGCGCTGGACATTTACCGCGAACGCTTCCAGCCGTCCGCGCAGCTCGACCGGCCCTATGCGATGGTCGGCGTCATGGGCGCAATCGCCGACACCGATGACGAGGCGAATTACCTCTTCACCTCGGCCCAGCAGCAATTCATCAATCTCCGCCGCAACAATCGCACCCTCTTCCCGCGGCCGGTGAAATCCATGGACGGGATCTGGTCGGAGCAGGAGCGGATCGGCGTCGAACATACGTTGCGCTATGCGATCGTCGGCTCGCCGGAAACCGCCTCGCGCAAACTCGCCCGCTTCCTTGCCGACACAAGAGCGGATGAAGTGATCGTCTCCACGCCGGTGCACGACATCGAGACGCGGCTGCGCTCGATCGAACATTTCGCGGGACTCAGGCAGGAGATGGCGAAGGCGGCGTGAGACGCGGCGCCTGTCTTTCATGAGGCATCGTGGTGCATGGCCCCTTGCATCATCCGGCTGCCGCCACCTTCTCCCCGCATTGCGGGGCGAAGGAGGATGGAGCGCCTACCGTGCCCAAATTGCCCTTCTCCCCGCAGGCGCGGGGAGAAGGTCCCGGCAGGGGGATGAGGGGCGGCGCACGCCATCAACAACATAGAGAGCGCCATCGAAAATCGTGGCGCAAGCTGTTGGAAAAAGTGGCGCACGCCGCATACAAAAATGGCGCCGAGATCCCCGGCGCCAGTCTTTGATCAAGCCGAGAGCTTGGCCATCACGTCTTCGGGAATATCCATATTGGTGTAGACATTCTGGACGTCGTCGTCGTCTTCCAGCGCGTCGGTCATCTTCATCAGCGACTGGGCGCGTTCTTCGTCGACTGGAATGCTGTTCTGCGCTCTCCAGATCGGCTTGACCGTTTCGGCTTCGCCGAGAAGGGCTTCGAGCGCCTTGGAGACTTCGCCGAGCGCTTCGAAGGCGCAATAGACGGTGTGGCCGTCTTCATCGGTCACAACATCGTCGGCGCCGGCTTCGATTGCCGCTTCCATGACCTTGTCGGCGTCGCCGACGGCGAGCTTGTAGGTGATTTCGCCGACATGATCGAAGGAGAAGGACACCGAGCCGGTTTCGCCCAATGCGCCGCCGGCCTTGGTGAAGATCGAGCGGACATTGGAGGCGGTGCGGTTGCGGTTGTCGGTCAGCGCCTCGACGATGACGGCGATGCCGCCCGGACCATAGCCTTCATAGCGGACTTCGTCATAGTTCTCGCCATCGGCGCCGGAAGCCTTCTTGATGGCGCGGTCGATATTGTCCTTGGGCATGGACTGGGCCTTGGCGTTCTGGATCGCCAGGCGCAGTCTGGAATTCATCAGCGGGTCGGGCAGGCCAGCTTTGGCGGCCACGGTGATTTCGCGGGCGAGCTTGGAGAACATCTTCGAACGGATCGAATCCTGCTTCCCCTTGCGATGCATGATGTTCTTGAATTGTGAATGGCCTGCCATGGGCGTCCCTGCCGTCTTTGTTGGGATTGTCTTTTGGATGCGGCCTTATATTGCCGGAGAGCACGCCGTTCAAGAGGCAGCAATGCGGAGAGCCCGGCTTAAAGCCCCTGAAGCACGAGGATTGTCGGCTTTTTCGGCAGGGAATTGAGCGATACGTCGACGCTTGCGCCCTCGGCGAAGCGAAAATCGAAATCGGGGCCGAACAACGCCAGGAAAGTTTCGACCGGCGGGCCGCGCCGGTGCATGGGCAGAACCAGCGACGATCGCAGTCGTTTGACCACGCGGCTCATCTTGTCGGCGCCCATGGTCAGTCCCCCATCGACGGGGACCATGACCACGTCGAGCCGGCCGATTTCGGTGTAATGCCCCTCCGACAATTCGTGATGCAGATGGCCGAGATGGCCGATGCACAGGCCGGCGACCTCGAAGATGAAGATGGAATTGCCATCCTTCTCCTCGCCGCCGTAACGGCGGATATCGGTCGTGACATTGCGGATGAATGTGTCGCGCACCAGCAATTCATGCTGCGCCTTCTCTCCCGGCGTATCGCTCCAGCCATGCAGCACATACTGGATCTCGGGTTCGGGCGTCAGGGTGAAATGGGTGGAGTGGGCATGGTTCATCGTCGCCACCATCGGCGGCGCATCCGGCCTGTGCCAGCCGGAATAATCGGTGGCGATCGTCACGCCTTCGGGCGTGACGATATGGAAGGTGGAATGGCCGAGAAAGGTGATGCGCACCGTCTGATCGGTGAGCGCCGCCTTGAGAACGGGAAACCCCTCATCCTCATAGGCGGCGTAGCGGGCGCCGGGCAGGCCTTGCGCAATCGCCTGGCATTGGCTGAAATGCCTCGGTTCGTCCTGAGCCGAGGCCGCCGTGGCCGCAATCAACACCATAAACGCCGCCCATTTCAGCATTCATGCCCCTCGCTCAATCCAAGGTTATTGGCGAAAAGCATGCCTTGCGCCGAAGCGCGCGTCCAGTCAGCGGGAACGGTCGATAGTCACGATCGCGTTACGCGAACAAGAAGTCAGTGCGGTCGAGATCGGCAAGCGCGGTGTGCTTCAGGGTCAGCGTGTCCTCGCCATGACGCGCGAGGATGACCAGATCCCGTCCGACAATGTCGATGTGATCGGCCTTGAGGTCACGCCAATTGTCGATCCCAGAGAACGCTGTCACATCGATTTTGTCCTGGCCATCGAAGTCAAGCACGACGTCATGGGTATCCCGGCGGCTGAAGACAAACAGATCCGCGCCCTTGCCGCCCCATAACCGGTCCTCTCCGCCACCCGCATAGAAGGTGTCCGAACCGTCGCCGCCGCGAAGACGATCATCGCCCGCTGCGCCGCGCACGTCACCCAGCAGAATGTCAGCGCGGGCGCCACCCTTGAGCAGGTCGTCGCCGTCGCCGCCTTCAAGCAGGTCGCGGCCAGAACCACCGGCGATCACGTCGTCGCCGCTGAAGCCGAGAATGAACAAATTGGCTGTCTCGTCGCCATAGTCGACGCTGTTGTCGACAGCGACGCCAAAGCCGTTGACGTTGTTCTCACCGCTCGTGTTGCGCAGCGCCGCGCTTTCACCGAACAACGCGATGAATCTGCCATAGGTAACGTCGCCCGCGTGAGTCCAGGCCTTGGAAAATTCCGTGCCGATCAGTTCGTAAAGGTCGGCGTAATGATTGACGAGGAACGTCGTGTCGAGATTGGCGGAGATCGCGTATTGATCAATCAGGGGCGTCTCGAATTGCAGGCGATTGTCGTTGAAATGCGCCTGGTCGGAGATCACGCCGACCGAGAAGCCTGTTATTACGGCCTGTGTGGGATCAACAGCGGCATGCGCCGCCGCATCATAGCTAGAGGGGTTGCGGACGATATCGTTCGCCTGATCATATTGGAAATACCAGTCCGGCGTCGCCAGTTGCAATGCGCCGTCCTCGTCGAAAGACACCAGCGACGTGTCGAAATCGGTGAGAATGTCAAGCGCGGCCGGGTCGATGCCGGCAGACGCCAGGGCGATCACCGACAGATCCACACCGTCGATGGCCGCGAAGCGCGCGCCGTCATAGATGGTGAAAAGATCTGCGACCGTTCCGCCGAGACTGTGGCCTGAAACCACGACCTCGGTGATGTTGTTGTCGGGGTCGCTGACATAATCGTAGATCTGGTCGATCAGGCCCTGCAGCTGCTGATAATAGCGGGCCTGGCCAACGCCGGTGCCCGCTTCACCGTCCGCCAGCGGCCCGTCGGCATCGGTGCCGCGAAAGGTGAGATACAGCGTTTCGCCGGTGTCGTTGGCCTTGGTGGTGACGAGCGCGACCGCGCCGGCGCCGGTAAACGCCTCGGCGTCGTCACCGGATCCGATGTAATTGTTACGGAACAGACCACCGGAATAGGTGAAATTTCGATCGTAGCCGTCGCTGTCGTCGCTGGCGCTGATTTCGCTTGCCGCGAAGCCAAGATCCGATGACGACAGCGTTGTGAAGCCAGATTTCGCGAGATACGCGTCATAAGCGTCGTAGACGAACAGGGCTTCGCGATTTCCGGCCGGTTCTGGATCGACATCCGTGTCGATCTGATCGCGATAGGCGTCAGCCAGATAATCGGAACTGCCATAGACGGTGCGATTGAGACGAACGACATCGGCCAGGAGAGCGATCGTATCGGAGGAAAATTGGTTGCTCATGAAACCCTCGTGAAGCAGTAGAACGTGAATATGAAAATCCCGCCACAGCAGGATTTTTTCAATTCATTTACAATTGCCGCACGACAGGCGCGTGACGCCCCTCAGGCCCAGAAGGCGGGAATGGTTTCGGCAAGCCGCGGGCCGATGCGCAGCGGCGCCACCTTTTCGGCCAGGCCGGTGCGGTCGGAGATCTCGACGCCCACGCCGCAGATGGTGGCGGGACCGTTGGCCGGCTCAAACCGTCCGCGGGCGATCTTGGTGATGAAGCGGTTGAGCGGCTCTTCCTTGTCCATGCCGAGCGACGAATCGTAATCGCCGCACATGCCGGCATCCGTCATATAGGCCGTGCCGCCATTGAGGATCTGGCAATCGGCGGTGGGCACATGCGTATGCGTGCCGACCACCAGGCTCGCGCGGCCATCCACGAAATGGCCGAAGCACTGCTTCTCGCTCGACGCCTCGGCGTGGAAATCAAACAGCACCGCGTCTACCTGTTCGCCCAGCGGGCAGGCGTCGAGAATGCGCTCAGCGGCCATGAAGGGATCGTCGAGATCAGGATGCATGAACACCCGGCCCATGATGTTGGAGACCAGCACACGAGCGCCGTTGCGGGCGATAAACACGCCCGAGCCCTTGCCGGGCGCGCCGGGCGGAAAATTGGCGGGGCGGATAAACTGGTCATGCCGGTCGGCGAAGACCAGCGCCTCGCGTTGGTCCCAAACATGGTTGCCTGTGGTCACCACATCGGCGCCGGCCGCGAGCGTGTCGAGGAAGATCTCTTCGGTGATGCCGAAGCCGGCGGCGGCGTTTTCGCCGTTCACCACCACGAAATCGAGCTTGAGATCGGAAATCAGGCCCGGCAGCCGGTCCCAGACCGCCTGACGTCCCGCGCGGCCCACCATGTCGCCGAGAAAGAGAAGCCGCATTTATTGTCCTTTCGAGAATGTTCTGTAACCGCTTTCGGTCACCACAGCGTCGAGCGGCACGTCATGCGCTTCTGCGGGAACCGCATCGACTTGCTGGCAATCGAAAGCGACGCCGATCAGCCTGGGCTGCATGCCCTTGGCGAGGAGGCGCGCGATTGCGCGATCATAATGGCCGGCGCCGTAGCCGATGCGATTGCCGCTGGCGTCGAAGGCTGAAAGCGGCATGAGCAGGATTTCCGGATCGACCGCTGGCGCGTCCGGACCCGGCCCGGTGGTGCCGAAGCCGGTGCTCACCAGCGGCGCGCCATCGACCAGTTCGCGAAACACGATTGTCTGGCGATCAAGGACGGCGGGCAGGCAGAGCCGCGCGCCGCGGCTTTTCAGCCGATGCATCAGCGGACGAATATCGGCTTCCGACCGAATTGGGAAAAAGCCGGAAATGATCTGTCCCGGATCAAACGCAAACGCGTCTGCCGCATGTTCGGCGATCGCAAGGCTCTTTTCGATGCGGTCGGTCTCGGCGATCGCGTCGCGGGCCGCCAGTCTCGCCATGCGGATGTCGTTCTTCAGAGCCTTGATGTCCATGCCGGGTTCCCAAAGATGTCGGGCGATCCGTTTAGGCCTGTTTTGCAGCGGGGGCAATGCGTCACCACGCCCGAACCAAACGCAAAGACGGCGTTTCACAGGAGATTGGAGGCGATATTGACCGTCAGCGCCAGGATGAAGGCGTTGAAGAGATAAGACAGGATTGAATGCACCAGCACCGTGGCCCGCATTGCGCGGCTGGCGATCGAGATATCCGCCGTCTGGCTGGCGACGCCGATGGTGAAGGAGAAATAGAGGAAATCGACGTAATTGGGGGGATTGCTGTCAGCGAAGTTAAGCCCGCCCTCGCCGCGCCGTTCGCGCGCCAGGTAATATTCATGCGCGTAGTGCTCGGTGAAGATCACATGGATGAAGATCCACGACGAGGCGATTGTGAAGGCGGCGAGCGCGGCGTGAAAGACGCCATCGCTCCCCTCCCCATGGCGGACACGCGACAGGACCACGATCGTCGCGCCGAGACTGATGATGACCGCGAGGAAGGACAACGCAAGAACGGCAAAACGCCCTTCGTCGGTCGCCTTGGCTCGCTCCTTCATGTCGTCGTCGTCGGAGGTGAACATCAGGATGAAGATCAGCGCCAGGAACAGCAGAACCGAAATGTTCCAGGACAGAAGCAGGCTGACCGGCGTCGACACCGCCCCGAACCATGCAAGCCCGAAATGCAGCAGAACGCCAAGCGCCGCCGCCCCGTAAAAGCGCGGACGACGTATGACATGGCGCCGAAGGCGGAGGGGCAGCGGCAAGGCGCGCCTCAATTCTTGAACAGCGATTCGGCGGCGCTGCGGCTCGACGTCTTGGCGGTGATTTCGCGGTTCAGCCGGGAAATCTCGCCCTCGAGCAGCGCGATCCTCGCCTTGAGTTCGTCGGCCGACAGCATGGAAATATCCATGCCGATCTCATGGGCGAGTTTGCGGGCGGGCTTGTCGTCGTCGTTGATGCTCATGCGGCTTCCACTCCTGCGTCGCTGTCCGGCTTGGGCGGGGTCGGTTCAGAGGTCGTGGAGGATAGCTGAGAACGCGGGTTGAGCGCCAGACTTTCCGGCGTGGTCTGGGTGCCCGAGGAGATGCTCTGATAGCTGTCGCGTTCGCCCACCGGGATCGGCGCGCGCAGCCGCGAGCGGATGATGGCGTAGACGGTGATCAGCGCATGCGCCGTCGCCGTGACCCCCAGCAGCGCATAGGGACCGAACCGCTCCATGATCGGACCGCCAAGCGTGGGGCCGATCACCGTGCCGACGCCGTAGAGCAGCAGCAGGCCGCCCGAGACATTCATGAAATCCGATGGCTTGGCGAAGTCGTTGGCATGCGCGACCGCGATCGGATAGAGCGCGTTCGCCGTGGCGCCATAGACGGCGATCAACAGCAGAAGCGTCAGTACATTTTGCGGTTCGAGCAGGAAGATCTGCACGCCGGCCAGCCAGGCGATGCCGGAGAGAATGGCGAGAACATAGCGGCGATCCATGCGGTCGGACATGCGGCCGGCCGGCATCTGCATGGCCGCGCCGGCGAAAATCGTGATGGTCATCATCAGCGCGATATCGCCCGAGGACAGGCCGGCCTTCGCGCCGAACACAGCGCCGAGCGTGCCCCAGGCGCCATTGGCGATGCCGACCAGCAGAATGCCGATGAAGGAGACAGGCGAATTGCGGTAGAGCGCGGCGAGATCGAGCTTGATCTCGCTGAGCGGTGCCGGCGATTGCGCATTGGACACCAGGGTCGGGATCATCGCCACGCAATAGAAGATGCCGGCGATCATGAACAGGATCGGGGTCTGGATATCCACGAAGGCGACCGTCATCTGCCCGCCGACGATGCCGATCAGCGTGATCGAGATGTAAAGCGAGAAGATCATGCCGCGGCTCTCATTGCTGGCGCGCTCGTTGAGCCAGCTTTCGATGATCATGGCGGTGGCGGCGGTGCCGAAACCGGTGGCGGCGCGCGACAGCACCCAGAAAGTCGGATTGATGACGATGCCGGTCATCAGCGCGATGATGGCGATCAGCGAGATGAAACCGGAGAAGGCGCGGACATGGCCCATGCGCTTGACCAGCGGTCGGGCGAAGATGCAACCGAGCACGAAGCCCGCCGCCCAGGACGTGCCGAAGAAGCCGAGCACCGTTTCCGAATAGCCTTCGGACGTGCCGCGCATGGGCATGACCAGACTGTGCAGTCCGTTTCCGAGGTAGAGAAACAGCGTTCCGATGAGAAGCGCCATGACGGAAACGAGGTTTTGCGGCATCGTCTATCCCCTGAGCCAACTTGTGTCGCCCGCCGCGCCCCCAGCGGCGGCTGAGCCTGACGGGACCGGAGAGCAGTGATATGGATTTCGGCAAGCCCGCGATTCGCCCGACGTCCCCCGGCGTCGCGGCCTGCCCATGCGCCGCAAACAAGCGGATCATCCCGCCGAGACTAAGGCAAAACTTTTAAGGATTTGAGCTTTGGCGAAAATACTTCCGCTTCTCGGCATCGTCCTGATGGTTTTGCACATGATCAGGCCGCTCGGCCTGCCCGGCTTGCGCCGACGGCGCGATTTCTGGAAAATCGCGCTCGTCATGCTCGCGGCCCTCGGCGTCACCGCGCTTTTGCGCGAATGATCATTTCTCGGTCAGCTTCAATTCGATGCGGCGGTTCTGCGAGCGGGCCTCCGGCGTATCGCCCTCGGCGATCGGCTGGAACTCGCCGAAGCCCGCCGCCACCAGACGGTTGGCCGGAACGCCCCTGGAGATCAGGAACTTAACCACCGAGGTCGCGCGGGCCGAGGAAAGCTCCCAGTTGTCGCGATAGCGCCCGGAGCCGGTCAGCGGCACATTGTCGGTATGACCGTCGACGCGCAGCACCCAGTCGATTTCCGCCGGGATCTCCTTGGTCAATTCGATCAGCGCCGCGGCGAGCTTGCCCATCTCCTCCTGGCCCGCCGGATTGAGATCCGAACCTCCCGAGGGAAACAGCACTTCGGACTGGAAAACGAAACGATCGCCGACGATGCGGATGTTTTCGCGATCCGACAGAATTTCCCGGAGCCGCCCGAAGAAGTCAGATCTGTAACGGTTAAGCTCCTGGACGCGCTGGGCGAGCGCCACGTTGAGCCTCCGACCGAGATCGGCGATCTTGGCCTGGGAGTTCTTGTCGCGCGCCTCCGACAGTTGCAGCGCCTGCTCGACGGCGCCGATCTGCGAGCGGAGCGCGGCGATCTGCTGGTTGAGCAGCTCGACCTGGTTGAGCGCCTGCTCGCTGATCTGCTTCTGGGCGTCGAGTTCGCCCGAGAGTTCGCCGATGCGATTGCTGGCCGTCTGCGAGGAGCCGGCGTCCCGATCCAGCAACTGCTGCAGCCGCGACTTCTCGCTTTCGGAATCGGCGAGCTGGGCCTGCAGATTGGCGAGACTGTCCTCGACATCCTGCTTGCTGCCCTTTTCGAGCGCCAGCAACTGGGTGAGTTCGTTGATCTGACTGTTGAGGCGCTCAAGCACTTCATCCTTGCCGGTGATTTCGCGGCTGAGAATGAATTGGCCGAGCACGAAGACCGTCAGAAGAAACATGATGGCCATGAGCAACGTGGAAAGCGCATCCACGAAACCGGGCCAGTAATCGATGCTGCGCTGGCCGCCGCGACGCCGCAAGGCCATCTCACTTGTCCTCGAATTTTTCGGTCAGCTTGTCGAGAGTCCGGCGCAGCGCCTTGGCTTCCTCCTGCTGGGCCTCGATCCAGTCGCGCAGCATCTGCTGTTCGGTGCGCATATTGCGCACCAGCCCCTGAATGCCTTCGGCGAGGCTCGCCATAGCGGCGGTGGAGCGCTGATTGCCGCCGCCATCCTGAGTGATGCGCACCAGTTGTTCCGACAGCGTCTTCAATTCCTCGGTAGAGCCCGTGCCCGCCTCAATGACCGGCGCGAAATCCGACGAGACGTCGGTGACCGACGACAGCCAGTTTTCGAGTTCGTTATAGAATCGGTTCTGCGCTCGGCCCGCCTGCAGATCGAGAAACCCCAGAATCAGCGAGCCCGACAGGCCGAACAGCGACGACGAAAACGCCGTGCCCATGCCCTGCAACGGCGCCGACAGGCCTTGCTTGAGCGTGTTGAGAATATCGGCGGTGCCGCCCGCGCCTGCGTCAAGTCCCTGAATGACTGAATTGATGGAGCCGATCGTGCCAAGCAGGCCCCAGAAGGTGCCGAGTAGGCCCAGAAAGACGAGCAGGCCGGTCAGATAACGGGTGGTGTCCCGGGTGTCGTCCAGCCGCGTGGCGATGGAATCAAGGATCGAGCGCAGCGCGGCGGTCGAAATCGCGCCGGTGTTGGATGAACCCATCAGGGCGCGCATCGGCGCGAGCATCACGGGATCGCGTCCCGCCTTCTCCGCGCTGCCGGCGGCGCGGAACGAATTGAACCAGCGCACCTCGGGTCTAAGCGCCAGAACATGATTAAAGGCGAGAAGCACGCCGATCAGCGCCACGCCGAGAATCAGTCCATTCAGACCGGGATTGGCTGAGAAAGCCGTATGCGCCTGCCGGAAGAGAATCGCGCCGGCAAATCCGACCAGAATGAGAAAGATGACCATCGTCCAGAAATAGGACATGGGGCTCGAAAGCTTGCGCCCATAGCTCGCCCCCTCAGCCGATTCGCCTTGGTCGACCCCGAAAAAACCCGCACCGGCCATGTACCTGTCCACTCCTGCAAATGTCGGGTTGGAAACTAGATGAGAATTGCGCCGAATTGAAGAGGCAAGCACACGGTGAATCCCAAGCCGCCTACCGGCGCCGCGTTACCGAGGGCGTTTTCATGGAAGGGTCAAGAGCAATTGCGCCGCTTCGACTTCCGTAACGAAAAGAAACGCGATCTAAACTGTTTATTAACCTTCTTGGCGCATAACTGTTGTTATCCAGAGCTTCTGGATTCAGACGGTCTCGCCTTGAGAAGTGGTCTGATTTTTCTCCCTGTTTTACCTTGAGAGCCGCTTTTAGCGGCTCTTTTTTTGCGTCTTTTCCGCTGGCGTCGCGAGAGGCTGGACCTCAAGAGTTCCAGCGGTTTCGACTCAACTTGTGGAGATTAACCGTTCCTTAAGAATCATGTTGCGAAAAGCCGGGACTGGCGGCATGATCCTGTTAAGAAAAGCGATCCAGACGGATCTTGATGTCCAGACGGGTCTCCACTGTAGTCATGCGTAAACAGGAAACGACAATGCTTGAATCGGGCGCCAACACCATCAGTTTCGCCGGCCACGTTGCCTCGTCGTCGCAGTTCAAGGCGCTGTATGCCGAAGGCATGGCGCTTGTCGAAGAGACGGCGAGCTATCTCGACGGCGCGGGTCGCCTGGCTTCCAAGAGCCTGCCGCGCATGTCCTCGGTGCTCTACGCCGCCGAATCGATGCGCCTGACCACCCGGCTGATGCAGGTCGCCTCCTGGCTTCTCCTGCAACGGGCTATCAACAATGGCGAAATGACCCGCGAGCAGGTCGTGTCGGAAAAGAAGAAGGTCCGACTCGACTCGTTCAACGTTGATCGCAACGCGCCGGGTTGGAGCGACCTTCCCGAAGCCTTCCGCGACCTCGTTGATCGTTCGGTGCGACTGCAGAATCGGGTGTCGATCCTCGATCGCGAGATCTACCGTCCCTCGGACGTCCCGGCGATGGAAGCCAACAACCAGAATTCCGTCCAGGCGCAGCTGTCTCTGCTGAAGACCGCATTCAGCGGCCAGTGAGACCAAGCACGCATGTTTCAGAGCCGGCCTGCGGGCCGGCTTTTTGATTGGGAAAACAGGCTGAAACGTTGAAAAAGCAGCCGATGCGGTTGACAGAAATAGAGTCTCCCGTTACATGCCTCCCAACTTCGGGCGCGCCCTTCCCTGAAAGGCGCGCCTTTGAATTGTCAGTCACGCCGGGCGACCGGCAAACAGGTCCGGATCAGTACAATGAAGATCAAGAATTCGCTGAAAGCGCTCAAGGCACGTCACCGTGAAAACCGTCTGGTCCGTCGCAAGGGCCGGGTTTATATCATCAACAAGCTGAACCCGCGCTACAAGGCGCGTCAGGGCTGATCGGCCCGCCTCAAGCTTTTTTGTTGGCGAATTGGCGCTGGCGGGTTATCATGCCCGCCATGCGTTTTTTCGTATTTGCCCTTTCCCTGGCCGTGACGTCTCCCCTCCTCGCCGAGGAGGCGAAGCCGGGATCGCCGCCGCCGGAACGTATCGTCGAGCAAAAGATCCCGCCTTTGACGCCGCCGGACCATGAGTTGGACCTGTTGTTCGCCCAACTCAAGAAAGAGCGCAATCCCCAGGCCGCCCGGCTGATCGCCGACCGGATAACCAGCAGCCTTTTTTATTCCGGCAGCGCCACCGTCGACATGCTGATGGGTAACGCACGGAAGGCGACCGAGGAAAAGCGCTTCGGCGCTGCGCTCGATTTTCTCGACCAGATCACCCTGCTGGCGCCTGGCTACGCGGAAGGCTGGAACGCCCGCGCCTCGCTGCATTACCAGATGGGCAATTTCCCCAAGGCGATGGCGGACACCGCTCATGTGCTGAAGCTGGAGCCGCGTCATCTCGGCGCCCTTTCGGGCCTTGCCGCCGTCCTGTCCCAGTCCGGTCGCGACCAACAGGCGCTCGCAGCGCTCGAGGCCTATCTCGACCGCTATCCGGCCGACCGCGACGCCCAGAAGCGGGCGATCGATCTGATGATCAAGCTCGATGGCCAACGCACCTGAAACCTCAGGGCCGATCGACGCGTATCATGTCCTGACCTTCACCCTCGTCATTCCAAATTCCGGCCTTCATGATCGTTCTCGCCAAGTTCATCGCCGCCATTGTCCTGAGCGTCGCAGCCCTCACCGCGCTTGCTTTCGTCTTCAGCCGTTGGGAAGCGGCGCGCATCGCCGCCCGCTATCCCAATATCGGTGAATTGACCGATGTCGGCGGCTTCAGGATGAACAGCCTGCATTGGCCGCAGCCGGCCGTCGCGGATCTGCCTCCGCTGGTTTTCATTCATGGCGCCAGCGGCAATCTGCGCGACCCCTGGGGCGCCTTTTTCGAACCGCTGAAGGACCGCGCCGAGATGCTGTTCGTCGACCGGCCGGGCCATGGTTATTCCGAACGCGGCGGCGCGGAAAACCTGACGCCGGCGGGGCAGTCCGACGCCATTGCGACCCTGATGCGGAAGAAGGGAATTACCCGCGCCATCATCATCGGCCATTCCTTCGGCGGAGCGACGGCGGCGAGCTTCGCGCTGCGCCATCCCGAGATGACGGAGGGGCTGCTGTTCCTCGCTCCTGCGACGCATCCCTGGCCAGGTGGAGTGGACTGGTACTACGATCTCGCCAATCTGCCGGCGATCGGCCCGGCCTTTTGTCACACCCTCGCCCTGCCCGCCGGCCTCCTGCAATTGCGCAAGGGGATCACCCATGTCTTTTCGCCCAATGCCGCGCCAGCGGCCTATATCGACCGGGCGGCGATTCCACTGGTGCTGCGGCCGGCCAATTTTTGCGACAATGCCCGAGATGTGGCCAATCTGCTTGCCTATGTCACGAAGATCCAGCCGCGCTACAAGAAGATCACCGCGCCGGCGATCGTCATCACCGGCGATAGCGACGACATCGTTCTGGAGGAAATACACTCGCGCGGCCTGAAGCGCGATTTGCCCCATTCAGAACTCTTATGGGTGCGCCATCTCGGCCACAAGCCGGATTATATCGCCACCGATCTGGCCATCGCCGCAATTGAAAAGATCGCGGGGAAGCCCCGCGATCTGGAAAGCATCGTGCGTGAGGTCGAGGCGCGGATCGCGCCCAGGACGTGATCAGACGCCGCTCTGGCCGTCCGAGCCGATATAGGCGATGCGCAGCATATTGGTCGCGCCCGGGGTTCCCAGGGGAACGCCAGCGGTGATGATCACCCGGTCGCCCGGCTTGCCGAAGCCTTCGGCATGAACGATGCGGCAGGCGCGGTTGACCATGTCGTCGAGGTCAGACGCGTCTTCCGTCACCACGCAATGCAGGCCCCAGACGACCGAGAGACGGCGCGCCGTCTCGATGATCGGCGACAGCGCCAGAACCGGCACGGTGGGACGCTCGCGAGCGGCGCGAAGACCGGTGTTGCCAGAGCCAGTGTAACAGACGATGGCCGTCAGCTTGAGCGTTTCGGCGATTTCACGCGAGGCGAGCGAGATCGCGTCGGCGCCGGTCGGCTCGGGCTTGGGGCGCTGGGCGTGAATGATGTTGGAGTAATACGGGTCCTTTTCGACCGTGCTGGCGATCGAGGCCATGGTGCTGACAGCCTCGATCGGATACTGGCCCGAAGCGGATTCCGCCGACAACATGATGGCGTCGGCGCCTTCGAAGACGGCGGTGGCGACGTCGGAGACCTCAGCGCGGGTGGGAACCGGCGCGGTGATCATCGATTCCAGCATCTGGGTGGCGACGACCACCGGCTTGCCGACCTTGCGGCAAGCGCGGGTCAACTGCTTCTGCAGACCGGGAACAGCTTCGAGCGGCATTTCCACGCCCAGATCGCCGCGAGCGACCATCAACGCGTCGGACATTTCGATGATTTCGTCAATCCGCTCGATGGCCTGCGGCTTTTCGATCTTCGACATCAGGCCGACGCGGCCCTTGGAGATCTTGCGGACTTCGGCCAGGTCTTCCGGACGCTGCACGAAGGACAGCGCCACCCAATCGACGCTGCCGGCGGCCAGCACGGCGTCGAGGTCCACACGGTCCTTGTCGGTCAATGCGCCGATGGCGAGAAGCGTATCGGGCAGGCTGACGCCCTTCTTGTCGGAAATCTTGGTGCCGGCGACGACCTTGGTGACGATGCTCGTGCCGTTGCACTCGACCGCGACCAGATGCAGCTTGCCGTCGTCGATCAACAGGCGATGACCCGGCTTGACCGATTCGAGGATCTCAGGATGCGGGAGATAGACGCGGACATTGTCGCCGGGTTCGGGATTGTTGTCGAGCGTGAAGGTCTGGCCGGGCGTGAGTTCGACCGGACCATTGGCGAATTTGCCGACACGCAACTTCGGCCCCTGGAGGTCGGCGAGGATGCCGATCGGGCGACCGGAGCGCGCTTCCACGGCGCGGATGCGGCTGATCAGCGTCCGCATCATGTCGTGGCTGGCATGGCTCATATTGATGCGGAACAAATCCGCACCGGCCTGATGCAGCTTCTCGATCATATGCTCTTCACTGGAGGCCGGGCCGAGTGTGGCGAGGATTTTGACTTTCCGGTTCCGCTTCATCAATTCTGGCTTTCTTGTGCTGCGGGCGTATCGGTCAGCTGAACCATCCAGCTTCCCTGACGCCCCGTGTCATATTCCTTGAATCCGAACTGCTGGTAGCCGCGGGCATAGCAGTCCTGGACGCCGGTGATCTTGAACTCGTTTTCCGCCACGCACATGTTGACATTGCCGGTCCAGCGTCCACCGCGCGTCGCGTCTTCCGCATAGAGATAATAGAACCGGCTCTCGAGCTTGCCCTCGATCAACGTGGCGCATGTCGTCGCGGGTATCTGCCACCATCCTTCGGAAATCCATCCTTCCTTGGAGCGATAGCCGATGGCCACGCCGACGAGGTTCTGGGTGGCGTTGCAGACGCGGAATTCCGCCTTCGCAACACCCGGAGCCGCGAATGCCGCACCGAGACCGATGGCCAAAGGCGCCGCAAAAACCGCAAATCCGCGTCGCAGCGCCGATTCACGACCGGCGGACATGCGAACGACTGCGCGGCGATTCGGCGCCACCATACGGAGGATGTAATTCACGAGCATGACGTAGAGCTGGCTCCCACCTGCTGATTGTCCTTGTGCGTTGGCGGCACAGGATTGTCAACGCAAAATTCAATCGATTATATCGGTCCAAAAGCCTGACATTCTTATCAGCGACGGCTCACATGACACGAAGGTCGGCCGCATGCATGGATAACCAGGAGTCAGGCGCTTGATTCCGATACTATTAGGCCTTGAACAAAGTCTCAACACAGACCGCCTTGAAACCGCCAAGTCGGCATGACAAGACAGCAAAAACGTGAAAAATTATGTCGATGTCCTGTAATTCCGCTTTCGAAATCCTGTCTGGAGATCCCGCATGCGGGCTGATCCTGCTTGCCGATCACGCCACCAACCGGTTGCCGTCGGACTATGGGTCGCTCGGCTTGCCGCCCGAAGCCTTCGAACGTCATATCGCTTATGACATCGGCGTGGAAGCGCTGACACGGAGCCTCTCCGCCCGTCTCGGCGCACCGGCGGCGATGAGCTGTTTCTCCCGCCTGCTGATCGACCCCAATCGCGGCGAAGATGATCCGACCCTGATTATGCGCATTTCCGACGGCGCGATCATTCCCGCCAACCATCCGCTGCCCGCCGAAGAACAGCGCCGCCGGATCGAGCGCTTTCATCGCCCCTATCATCAAGCGGTTAGCGACCTGATCGCGGACACGGAGCGCGCCACCGGGCGCACGGCGCTGGTGCTGTCGCTGCATTCCTATACGCCGCACTGGAAGGGCGTCGCCCGCCCCTGGCATGCCGCCGTGCTGTGGGATTCCGATCCCCGCGCCGCCATGCGGCTGATCTCGGCGCTGCGCGACATCGACGGCGTCCTCGTGGGCGACAATGAGCCCTATGACGGCGCCTTGCGCGGCGATACGATGCACCGTCATTGCACCGAAAAGGGCCGCCCGCACGCGCTGCTCGAAATCCGCCAGGACGAGATCGGCGCAGCGGACGGGATTTCGCTCTGGTCGGACCGTCTCGCGCCGATTTTCGCCGCGCTGAACGGCGAGCCCGACCTGCATCGAACAGAGATTTTTCCATCGCGGACGGACCGCATCTGGGGTTGAGGAGATCACATGAGCGAACTGAGCGAAGACGACGTCACCAAGCTCGAGGCGGCCGCTTTCCGGCGGCTGGTCAGCCATCTGCGCAATCGGCCGGAGACACAGAATATCGACCTGATGAATCTGGCCGGCTTCTGCCGCAACTGTCTGGCAAACTGGTATCTCGACGCAGCCCAACAGGCAGGGCTGCCGCTCAGCAAGGACCAATCCCGGCAGGCGATCTACGGCATGCCTTATGAGGACTGGAAGCGGCTCAACCAGAGCGAAGCAAGCGAGACGCAAAAGGCGGCCTTCGAGACCAACAGGCCGAAGGAATAGATCTTCGCTGGCGATTCCGCTTGACCTCGCCGGCCTTTCGCTGCAGGTCATCGGCCCGGATTGAGAACAGGAATCAGAAGGAGCAGGCATATGTCCGACGCGCATGGCGTGGCCCGCGATCAGCTCAGATCTTTCATCGAGCGCATCGAACGGCTGGAAGAAGAAAAGAAGACGATCGCCGACGACATCAAGGACGTCTATGGCGAAGCCAAGAGCACGGGCTTCGACACCAAGATCCTCAAGAAAGTCATCCAGATCCGCAAGCAGGATAAGGATGAGCGCATGGAGCAGGAAGCGATTCTCGAGACCTATCTGATGGCGCTCGGCATGATCGAAGCTCCGCCGGAAGAGTGATCCGCGCTTATTGCAGCCACAAAAAAACCGCCGTTCCCGGCGGTTTTTTTATGTTGGCTTCCCAACATCAGTTGGTTTCTGGGAATTTCTTCACCGGAATAAAGTTCACAGCGGAGCCGGAGAAGCGGGCCGGATCGATCTTGGCGGACTGCGTAAAGCCTTCCGCGTAAACCTCGGTTGGCTGGACGCGCATCTTCTTGCTCACAAAACGCGGCGCCTTGACGGGTTTTGCGACTTCAGCCACCCGGCCTTTGCTCAGCGCCCATTTGGCGATCATGTTCACGGTCAGCGCAGGAGACTTCCTCTCGGCGGTCTTGGCCACCGGCTTGGCCGGTTGCACGGCGGCAGGCGCTTCGAAGGAACGAGTGGCCGTTTCAGACGTTACATCCAGCGATGCGAGTTCCGCCAGCTTGTCCTGTTCTCCACCAGGCTCGCCCAGACTGTCGATAATGCCGGCAACCTCATCTTCATCGGTTGTCTCATCCGCAGGGGCGGCTTTTGACTGCGCCGCCAAAGCCGCGACTTCCTCGGGCTTCACATCACCCGTCGGCACGACAATGTCGTCATCCTTGCCATCGCTGCTGGCTTGCTGATCAGCAGGACGGCCGCCGGGGACCGGGACAGCGCTGAGCATGGCGGCGGTATTGGGATCGAGAGATGCGGTCAAGGCATCGCCGTCGCCCGGCTGGCTGCGCTGGCCGAGCAGGCTCGGCGCCGGCACATGCAACTTCGCGAGATCGACGAATTCCGGCTGTTCTTCAGGCTTGGGCGTCAGAGCGGCCTGCATCGCCTCTTCCGCAGGATTGCGATTCGTGGAGAGCAGCGCCGTTTCGATCGCCGGCTGCACCGGCTCGGCCGGCCGCAGCGACGGAACCGGCGCGTTGATCGGCTTGTCTTCCGGCTCGGCAGCGGCGGTCAGAACGGCCTGCTGGCTTTCGGGCTTGGATTTCTTGGCGGGAGCCGCCGCGACCTGGACTTCGGCGTCAGCAATATCACCTTCATCCTCATCCCCGCCGCCGAACAGGGCGGCAAGCAGGCTCTTGCGCTTGCCGGTGTCGCGATCCGAATTGTTGGAGCCGCCGCCAGCTACGAGGATGGCGTCGGAACCGACGCGACGCTTGTAATCAGCCAGCGCGGACGCATAACCGGGCATCACTCCGCCTTCGGCAGGCTTGTGCAGCGTGCGACCGTCCGGAAACAGGCGCGAAAGTTCGCGCCGCGGCATGCGCGGCCATGACCTGACGCCACCGACATCCATATGCACGAAAGGCGAACCGGAGGTCGGATAGAAGCCGACGCCGCCGACCTGGAATTTCATGCCGATCTCACGCAACTTCCTGAGCGAGACATCGGGAATGTAGAAGTCCATGGCCTTGCCGAGGACATGCTGGCTTCTCTCGGCGACGCCTTTGGTGCGCGAACGCAGCATGGCGTTGGTTTCAGGCGCGCGATAGCCGCCGATGACATTGATATAGTCGCGCGAGCCGGACTTCTGGTAGACTTCCCAGATCAGGTCGAACAAGCGCGGATCCATACGCGTGGGCTCGTTGCGGCGCCAGTCGCGGAGAATGAAATTCAGCTTCTTCAGGCCAGCCGCGTCATAGCGCCCGTTGCGCTTGAAAACGATGATGGCCTTTTCGTGCGAATGGATATGATAGATCTTCAAAGCGCGGGTCTGCGCGGCGGAAGCCGGCGCGCCCTGCAGGGCGACCACGGCGAACAATATCGCCGGGAGCATGGCCCGGAGACCCAAGCGCGCCGAGCCGACCGCTTTCGCGATACGACGAACGGCGCCGGTCACCCGGCTCTCGGTCTCAACCTCTTGATGCAACTCGATCCCCGTACACTGGCCGCCGCTACCGTTGATTCCACTAAAGGTCAATTACGGTTAGACGATGGCGAACGCGTTCTGACGCCCATCCCAAGTTATAGTGAACGATGCACTAACAAGGGTTAAACGCCAATCAGGTTTTTTAACAATCGCAGGCTTTATCGCAGATTTCGTTGTTTTTTCCAGTCTTTTTTAACGAATCAGCCAAGCGTTTCAATATTCAACCTGACGGTCTCCACTTGCACCGAACTGGCGGCGCGCGCCATGATCCCCGTCAACCCGCCACGGATTTTCGCAGTTTTCCAAACGAGCCGAGGCCCGCCGTGTGAGGGACACAGCGGGCCTAGATCGTCAGCCGGAACATTTCTCAGCCGACGACATCCTCCAACGCCAATTGCTTCAGCGGATCATCGGGATCGATTCCGTAATCCTTGAGCTTGCGGTAGAGCGTAGAGCGACCGATGCCGAGGCGGCGGGCGACTTCGCTCATTTGTCCGCGATAGAAGCGCAGCGCAAAGCGGATCAGTTCCTCCTCGACCGAGGCGATGGTGCGCACGCCGCCATCCCTGCCGATGGCCGACAGGATGCCCTCGGTGAGCGGGCTATGGCTGACGGCGCGTTGGGGTTCAGTGCGATAGGTCGCCTCCGGCAGCGACCGATTGAGTACGGGCAGTCCGGCGGGAGGCTCAACGCCAGCAAGACTCGGCGCCGCCAGGACATCGCGCACGCCGGCGAAAATGCTTTCGCCGCTTTCGTTAATGTAACCCGGGATTTGCGCCGCGATCTGGGTGAAATCCTCGACGCCGAGTTGCGGGCCGCGGGCGAGCACGATCGCCCGGAAGATCGAATTCTCCAACTGGCGGATATTGCCGGGCCAATCGAAGGCGGTCAGCAGTGCCATGGCCGCCGGCGTCAGTTCCGGAACCACGTCGAGCTTTTGCGCGGCCGAGAACCGCTCGACGAAGGCGCGGGCGAGAACGGGCACGTCTTCCTTGCGCCGGCGCAGAGCCGGGATGGTGATCGGGAAGACGTTGAGACGGTAATAGAGATCCTCGCGAAATTCCCCCGCCTTGACGGCGGCGATGAGATCCTTGTTGGTCGCCGAAATCAGGCGTACATCGACCTTGTGCGGACGGCGCGCGCCGATCGTCTCGATCTCGCCATTCTGGATGGCGCGCAGGAGCTTGACCTGGACATCGAGCGGCAACTCGCCGATCTCGTCGAGAAACAGCGTGCCGCCGTCGGCCTCGATGAATTTTCCGGCATGTTTCTCGGTCGCGCCGGTGAAAGCCCCCTTCTCGTGGCCGAACAGAATGCTCTCGACCAGGTTCTGAGGGATGGCGCCGCAATTGACGGTGATGAACGGTTTGCCGGCGCGATCGCTGGCGGCCTGGATGGCGCGGGCCACCATTTCCTTGCCGACGCCGGATTCACCTTCAAGCACCACCGGAATATCGGATTGCGCCGCCCGGCGGGCGAGATCCATGACGCGGGACATGGCCGGGCTGACCGCGACGATATCGTTGAAACGAACCGCCCCGCTGCGCGAGCGCGCCGGATTGCGCGACTGGCTGGTGCGGTCGACTTTCAAGGCGTTGCTGATCGCCGAACCGATGCGCTCGGGGCTCACGGGCTTGACGACGAAATCGAAGGCGCCGGCCCGCATGGCCATGACCACGGTGTCGATGCCGCCCTGTCCGGTCTGGACGATGACGGGAATATCGACGCCTTTTTCATGCAGGGCGTTGAGGAAAGCGATGCCGTTCATTTCCGGCATCATCAGGTCGAGTATGATCACGCTGATCTTGTCGCCGTGGCGCTCGAGCGATTCCAGACCCATCTTG
Organism: Rhizobium sp. SG_E_25_P2; assembly: GCF_029892285.1. Lineage (GTDB taxonomy): Bacteria > Pseudomonadota > Alphaproteobacteria > Rhizobiales > Rhizobiaceae > Rhizobium_E. The sequence continues at coordinate 43,173 of NZ_JARXVM010000024.1, read as the reverse complement.
CCATTTTCGGCGAGATGCGGCGTATGCCCGATGCGTTCAACGGCGTTTTTGAGAAGCCGACGTTGCACGGGATCGTCGTCGATCACAAGAATATGCGTGTTCACGGGCTTTTCCCCCTGTTATTTCCGTTCATGGACACAACATGACAAACAGCCTTGAAAATCCCGTTTTGAGAAATGCTTGCATTTTACCGATCCGGGCGGCAAACAGATAAAATACAGAAATCAAAAGGAAATCTGCGATGAAGTTCATGCCCGATATGACAGGCGCGTCCCGTTTGCAGCCAGTTTTCGCCACGGATGCGGCAGCAACTGCACCCGATCTCGGCGCCCTTCCGGAATGGAACCTCGCCGATCTCTATCCCGCCCCCGACAGCGGCGCCTTCAAGGCGGATCTCGACAAAGCGAGAATCCTGTCGGAAGCCTTCGAGGCCAGGTGGAAGGGCAAGCTTGCCGCAGCGGCGCTATTGTCGGGAGAAGACGGTCTCGGCGCGGCGGTGGAAGCCTATGAAGGTCTCGAAGACCTGATCGGTCGTGTCGGCTCCTATGCCGGGCTCCACTATTATGGCGACATGACCGATCCGGCGCGCGGCAAGTTCTTCGCCGATGTCAGCGCAGGCATCACCGACATGGCCGCTCATTTGCTGTTCTTCGCGCTCGAACTCAATCTCGTCGAGGACGCAGCACTCGCCGCTGCCTTCGCCCATGACGAAAAAGCCGTTCATTACCGCCCCTGGATCGAGGATCTCCGCAAGGAGAAGCCCTATCAACTCGACGAAAAGCTGGAGCAACTGTTCCTCGAAAAATCCCAGACCGGCGGCCAGGCCTGGAACCGGCTGTTCAATGAGACGATCGCCGCGCTGCGTGTGCCGTTCGGCGGCGAGCAGATCACGCTTGAATCCGCGCTCGACAAGCTGCAGGAAAAAGATCCTGATGTCAGACGCACGGCGGCCGAAGCCATCAGCCAGGTGTTCAAGGACAATATCCGCATCTTCACGCTGATCACCAACACGCTCGCCAAGGACAAGGACATTTCCGACCGCTGGCGCGGCTTCAAGGACATCGCCGACAGCCGGCATCTGTCCAACCGTGTCGAGGGAGAGGTGGTCGACGCGCTGGCCGCCGCCGTCAAGGCCGCCTATCCCCGGCTCTCGCATCGCTATTACGCCATGAAGGCCAAATGGCTGGGCATGGAGACGCTGAATTACTGGGATCGCAACGCGCCGCTGCCGGAAGCCCCGGCGAGCGCCGTGGCCTGGGAAGACGCGCGAGACATCGTGCTGTCAGCCTATCGGCAGTTTTCGCCCGAAATGGCCGAGATAACCCAGACCTTCTTCGACAAGAACTGGATCGACGCTCCGGCCCGGCCGGGCAAGGCGCCAGGCGCTTTCGCCCATCCTACCGTGCCATCGGCGCATCCTTACGTGCTGGTCAATTATCTCGGCAAGCCGCGCGACGTGATGACGCTCGCCCATGAACTCGGCCATGGCGTGCACCAGGTGCTGGCCGGCGGCCAGGGCGCGCTGATGGCCTCGACGCCGCTGACGCTGGCCGAGACGGCCTCGGTGTTTGGCGAAATGCTGACCTTCCGGGCGCTGCTCGCCAAGACCAAGGACAAGACCGAGCGCAAGGCGATGCTGGCGCAAAAGGTCGAGGACATGCTCAACACCGTGGTCCGCCAGATCGCCTTCTACCAGTTCGAGCGCAAGCTCCACACGGCGAGAAAAGACGGCGAGCTGACATCAGAGCAGATCGGCGAACTCTGGATGTCCGTACAAGGCGAAAGCCTGGGGCCGGCGATCAGGACGTCAGAGGGCTATGAGAACTGGTGGATGTATATTCCCCATTTCATCCATTCGCCCTTCTATGTCTATGCCTACGCCTTTGGCGACTGCCTGGTGAACTCGCTCTATGCGGTTTACCAGAACGCCGAGGACGGCTTCCAGGAGAAGTATTTCGCGCTTCTGAAGGCCGGCGGCAGCAAGCATTACGCCGAACTTTTGAAGCCGTTCGGCCTTGACGCGTCCGACCCGTCGTTCTGGGACAAGGGTCTGTCGATGATCGAGGGCCTGATCGACGAATTGGAGGCGCTTGATAAGAGCGCCTGACCAGAGGACCTGAACCGCATGGCGCCAGCCGAACCCTTCATCCTGCTTCGCGACGACCGCAGGAACGAGACCCTGTTTTTCGCCGGGCCTGAGGAACTGATCCTCGCGCACGACGCGGCGGGTCTCGAAGACGGACTCGCGCGGCTGGAACGGGCGCGGCGCGCCGGCAAATGGATCGCCGGCTTCATGAGCTATGATGCCGGCTACCTCTTCGAGGCAAGGCTCGCGGGTTATGCGGCCCAGAACCGGCCGACGCCCTTGATGGCCTTCGGCGTGTTCGATGCGCCACGGCCCGATCATCCCCTCGCCCAGCCGCGCCAACGGCTGGACAACGAAGAGTTCCTGCAAGAGCCCCGGGCGGAATGGCCGTTCGACACCTATCGGGAGCGCTTCGACCGGCTGCATTGGCATCTCCGCCAGGGCGATTGCTACCAGGGCAATCTGACCATGCCGGTGCGCGCCCGATGGTCGGGCGATCCGCTGGCCGCCTTCTGGTCGCTGATCTCGCGGCAACCGGTGCATTACGGCGCGCTCGTCAATCTCGGCGGGCCGATGCTGCTGTCGCGCTCGCCGGAACTGTTCTTCAAGGTCGATGAAGACGGCTGGATCGAGACGCATCCGATGAAGGGAACAGCGGCGCGCGGCAGATCCGCCGCAGAGGACGAGGCGATCAAGGCTTCGATGCTCGGCGACGAGAAGACCCAAGCCGAAAACCGCATGATCGTCGACCTCCTGCGCAACGACATTTCGCGGATTTCCGAGGTCGGCACGCTCGATGTCCCAAAACTCTTTCACATCGAGACCTATCCGACCGTGCATCAAATGGTGTCGCATGTGCGCGCCAAACTGCTGCCCGATCTGACGCTGCGCGACATCTTCTCCGCGCTGTTCCCCTGCGGCTCGGTGACCGGCGCGCCGAAAATGCGGGCGATGGAGATCCTGCACGAGATCGAAGCCGGCCCGCGCGACGCCTATTGCGGCTCGATCGGCTTTGTCGCGCCGGACGGACGCATGTGTTTCAACGTCGCCATTCGCACCATCTCGCTATACGAAGACGGCCAGGCGGTGTTCAATATCGGCGGCGGCATCGTCTTCGATTCCAACGCCGAGGACGAATATGCGGAATGTCTGCTGAAGGCGCGTTTCGCGCTGGGGGACCGGGAGATCGCCCAGTGACGGACAGGCCGGATTTTTCGCTGATCGAGACCATGCGGGCCGAACCCGGCGCAGGCGTCATGAGGGGCAATCTGCACCGGAACCGATTTTTCAATTCGACGCGCAAGCTCGGTTTCGCCGATCCGGCGATGGCTTGGACGGCGGCGCTGGAGGCGGCTCGAACTGTGGAGGCGCCGACCCGTCTCAGGCTCGAATTCTGGGCGGACGGACGGTACGACATTCAGTCCGCCGCATTCCAGCCGCTGGCCGAGGGAACCGTCTGGACCCTCGCCATCGCGACGAACACAAGGCTCGCCTCGAATGGCCCGCTTCTGCGCCACAAGACGTCGCATCGCGCCATCTATGACGCCGCCCGGGCGGAGATTTCGCGCGAGGACGCCGACGAGGTGCTGCTGCTCAACGAGAAGGGTGAAGTCTGCGAAGGCGCGATCACCAATCTGTTCGTCGAGGGGGATGACGGCGTATTGTGGACGCCGCCGCTCTCCTCGGGCTGCCTCGCAGGCGTGCTCAGGACAGCGCTGATCTGCGGAAAAAAGGCGCGCGTGCGGCCTCTGCAACCGTCCGACCTCACAGGAAAGACGGTTCTCGTCGGCAATTCGCTGCGCGGCCTCATCGCCGCACGGTTGAAGCTCTGAAACGCGGCACCGCACGCGTCAAAGCAGGAAATCCGAGCCTGCCAGCGAAATCGCCCCAGTCAGCTTCAAGACGAAATCGGCTTTGCCATCGCCATTGATATCGGCCTGCACCGTGGTATTGCCGCCAGAAACGAAGGAGCGCAATTCGCCGGCGTCCCCCGAAAAAGCGCTGTTGGCGATGAACGTGAAATCCTGGTTGTTCTTGGCGGTGGTGTTGGCGTCGATCGCGTGAATGTTGATGAGATCATTGTCCGCCTTGGTGAAATCCAGGATCGTGTCCGCCGTCTTGCCGGTCGATTCCGTGACGCTCTTGTACAGGAACGTGTCGGCGTCTGCGCCGCCGCCAAGCTTGTCGCGACCGAGATAGCCGTAAAGCGTGTCAGCGCCCGCGCCGCCGAGAAAATGATCGAGCTTCACGCCGCCGTTCAAGATATCCGCGCCATCGCCGCCATCGACGATGCCGTCGATGAAACCTTTCTTGCCGTTGTATTTGTCGTCGAGCGCATAAAGAAGGATATCTCCGACGATGGTTCCCGAATTGTTGATGATATCTATGCCAGCGCCTAGGACAGCATTATAGGCGTTCACTCCTCGGATCGTTCCGCTATTGTCAACAATGACGGTTTCACTCGCGCCTGAATCGCGAACAATGGTGCCATAAAATGTATCGGCGCCGATGATCTCGCCGGAATTGACCAATCGCGACGTCGTATCCGCCGAATTCGCGCCGAAAACCACCCCATAGTAGCCTTCGATCAAGCCCTCGTTGGTGATCTTGGAAGAACTAGAATCGAGATTGACGCACCAAGACGAATTGTCATCAGGCGTGCGGATCATCGCGCCAGCATGAATAAAGATCCGGTTGTTCGTGTCTGTGCCGGCATCCCCAAGATTGACTCCGTTTTCAGACACGACGCTTCCATAGATGTCGAACCTATGGTTCGAATCCGCCGCCGTGATCGCATATGTATTTGTGCTGCCGAAATAGACGTCTGCGGCGAGATAGAAATCTTCTCCCGCGGTGAGCGCGGCCTGCACGCCGGCCCCAGAAGTGTTGGTGAATATCAGGCGCATGCGATTTCTCCTCCCCGAAAAAATGACAAGCCCTAATTTAGCACACTCTGAGGCCGGTTAGCGATTTATTAATAATCAATCGTCGCGCGGAAGGATCAAAGGGCTTGTATTGGCGGACAATCCGGCTCATCACGCGGATGGGAGGACGACGCAATACGATGACATGCCTCTCATGACCTCACACAAGACCGGCTATCTTTTCGCATTCCTGGCTTTCACCGTCTTCGCTTGCCAGGACGCCATCTCCAAACACCTCTCGCATTCCTATTCGCCACTCTTGATCACCATGATCCGCTATTGGGCCTTTGCCGGCTTCGTGATGGTGATGGCGGCGCGTTCGAGCAGGGGCCTGACCGGCGCAGTCCGCGCCAACCGGCCTTATCTGCAGATCTTGCGCGGGTTTCTGCTGGCCAGCCAGATCATGGTGACCATCCTGTCCTTCCGGGTCGCAGGGCTTATTCAATCACAGGCGATCTTTTCGGCCACGCCGCTGGTTGTGGCGATGTTGTCGGTGCCGATCCTCGGCGAAGTCGTGGGATGGCGGCGCTGGACGGCGATCGGGGTCGGCATGGTCGGCGTGCTGATCATCCTCAGGCCCAATCCAGCGACCTTCGACCTGACGCTGCTCATTCCCCTGGCCTCGGCGCTGATCAACGCCGCCTATTCGGTGGCGACGCGGCTTGCGAGTCGCACAGATGACGCGAGCGTCAGCTTCTTCTATACCGGCGTCGCCGGCGCCGTGCTGGCCACGGCCATTGGCCCATTCTTCTGGACAAATCTCTCTGGGTGGGACTGGGGATGGATGGCGCTGCTCTGCCTGACCGGCATTTCTAGCCACTACTGCCTGATCAAGGCCTATGACCATCTCGACGCTGTGCTGGTGCAGCCTGTGGCCTACTACCAGCTGATGCTGAGCGCCTTGATCGGGGTCTTCGTCTTCGGCGAAAGCCTGGCGATGAACATCGTCCTGGGTTCGCTGATCATCGTGGCCGCCGGCCTCTTCACGCTATGGCGAGAGGCCGCGCGGCGTCGCATGCGGATCGATTAATCCTCTTCGTCGACCGCGAAGATACGCGGTTCGCCGTCGAAGGCCACCAACACGGCGGCGTTCTGTTCCTTTTCGAGGAAATCGAGAATGGCGATTTCCGTTTCGCTTTCTTCTTCATCGAGAGCGTCGAAGAAATCGGCTACCGTCATGCCGTTGCTGGCTTCGAAGCGCAGCGTTTCGCCGGTCGCGCCGCCCACCAGTGTAATGAAGCGGAAGACGACATCGTCATGTTCGTCGCCCAGGAAAATGCTCAGTTCGTTCTCGCCTTCATAACCGAGCATCAGGACGCCCATCGGTTCAATCATCGCTGTCTTCCTCTTTGGTGTTTTCGAGTCGATAGCGCGACACTATGCCATTTGCATGACGCCCGATAGCGCGGGCATGGGAAAAGCCGGCTACTCGGCGGCGATAGCCTGCGCCGCAGCCCGCCCTTCGGGCAGTGGACACATTCCGCCGCATCCGCCGACGCCGGGAACGCAATAGCGCAGGCAGCACACTTTCCGGACCGGTTCGCACGACGTCCCGTCGCGGCGCAAAAGCCCGTGCAGGGGATTTTTCATGCCGTCGGCAAATTGTGGCGCATGAAGCGCGGTCAGCACATCCGCCACGGCGTCATCGCCGATATGCGCGCCGATTTCGCGGATCACCCAATCGAGATAGACGACGAGATTGTTCCACAACATGCGCTTGGAGACTTTTTGTCCGCGCGCGATCGCCTCGATCAGTGGATCGCAATGGTCGCGCACAAGCGCCTGCAGCGCCTCGACGCCGACAGGTCCGTCGTGACGGGCGCCGCCATGCGGCAGGAGGATCGCTGCGGGCGGACCACCCTTCTCATGTAGGACGCAGAGGTCTTGCAAAGCCAAAGGCAACCGCACGCCATAGACGGTCGCCGCGACAATCACGCCAATTCCCACCGTCGAGAGGTAGAAGAGGCTCCAGAGAGACACGATCGCCCGTCTGTCGACGCCGGGATGCCGGAGACCATAGTCGGCCGTCACGGCCTCGAAATGGGCGGCGTCCAGAAGTGCGGCGAGCGGGGTCGACACTTTGTCTCCCGGCGCCGCCAACAGGAACTTGCCGGCAAGATAATCGTGGCCGGCGGAGGTCACGAGATCCAGGCAGCGCTGGTCCGCGCCGTCAAAAGCCTGCAAATGCGGTATCTCACTCATCGCGTCATCCCGTTGCGCCATAGCTGACATAGCCGGATCGGGCGCTGGCCGCAAGAATTGATGAGTATTTATGTCATGTTATTAAGCGTCGGCGCGCAGGACTTGCACGGGTTCGCCAACGCGACGGCCTTGCAGGGGTTCAGACGCCTGCTGTCGTCAAGCAGCGCGTTGAGGTTCATCTGGAATGGGCGGGCGTCGAAAAGGCAGGCAAGGGCGCTGATCGCAGAACCAATCAACGCCACCATCCGGCGCTGGACTTGTCGCCTTGGACGATCCATAATTTCAGCTCACAATAATTCACGGATCATCCACATGGACCCTCTCAGCGATGTGATCGCCCTGCTTCGGCCAAACACGGCCATCTCGAAGCCCATTACCGGTCGGGGCGCCTGGGCTGTGCGCTATGGCGCGCATGACGCCCCGGGCTTTTCGATCATTCTCAAGGGCGAATGCTGGATTGCGTTTGAGGGCGAAGAACCATTGACGCTGGAAACGGGCGCATTTCTGCTGCTGCCCTCGACTCCAGCCTTTACCTTGAGCAGTCGTCGCGGAATGATCGGGACGCCTGCAGACCCGATGGATGCGCCCGTCCGCCATGGCGAGCAGGACGGCGAAGCGGATTTCGCCGCGCTCGGCGGCACGTTTCGCATCGAGGCGGCGAATGCGCCGTTGCTGCTGGCGCTGTTGCCGCGCATGATCCATATTCCTGCGTCCGAAAGGCGATCGGCACGGCTTGCGCAGTTGATCGATCTCATCGCGGCGGAGTGCCGTGGCGATGAGCCGGGCAAAGAGATGATCCTCCAGCGGATGCTCGAAGTTCTTCTCATCGAGGCCCTTCGCTCGCAGGGAAAGACCATGGGCGAAGACCGCGCCGGTCTGCTGCACGGCATGCGCGATCCGGCTTTGGCGCGAGTCCTTGCGGCGATGCATGCCGATGTGCGCGCCGACTGGACGGTGGCCAGTCTCGCCCGCATCGCCGGTCAGTCCCGTTCCGCCTTTGCCGCGCGCTTTGGTGCGGCCCTCGGCTGCGGCCCGATCGAATATCTCGTCCGCTGGCGGATGGCGCTCGCGAAAGACGCCTTGTTGCGCGGCGCAAAGTCCCTCGACCGGATCGCCGACGACATCGGCTACGAATCCGCAAGCGCCTTCAGCACCGCGTTCCGAAAGCGGCTTGGCTGCCCGCCCGGACAATTTGCCCGGATGAATGGCAGCCTCAGCCACGCCTGAGATCAAGTGCAGGGCTGTTTGTTTCCGACCTGGACGATTGAACAATAAGTACGGACTAAAGATGATAGATCGTCCGGAAGATCAACGCTATCAGGGAACCATACCAAACGAATGGAGGTTCCCATGCAGACGATCCTGATCACCGGCGCATCCTCTGGCTACGGCCAGGAAACGGCGCGCTTTTTCCTCGACAACGGCTGGAATGTCATCGCCACCATGCGCCGCCCGGACCCTGGCCTCCTGCCTGCCTCGCCCAGGTTGCGTCTTCTGCCGCTCGACGTGACGAATGACGAGAGCATCGCCGCCGCCGTCGCGGCGGCGGGGCCTATCGACGCGCTGGTCAACAATGCCGGCATCGGCGTTGTCGGCGCTTTCGAGGCGACGCCGATGGCGCATATCCGCAAGGTCTTCGCCACCAACACATTCGGCGTCATGGCCATGTGCCAAGCCGTCATCCCGCAGATGCGTGAACGCCGATCCGGCGTGATCGTCAATGTTACCTCGAGCGTGACGCTGGCCGCCATGCCGCTGGCGGCGGCCTACACCGCCAGCAAACAGGCGATCGAGGGCTTTACCGGCTCGCTCGCCCATGAGCTTGGCTATTTCGACATCCGCGCCAAGCTGATCGAGTCTGGCTATGCCCCGACGACACGTTTCGCGCAAAATACGGACCTGCGGATCGAAGACCTGATCCCGCCGGCCTATGCCGGTTTCGCGACGCCGATTTTTGCGGAATTTGCAAACCCCGCCATGACGACGAAGGAAACGGATGTCGCAGAGGCGGTCTGGGACGCGGTCCATGACACATCAGGCCGACTTCAGTTTCCGAGCGGCACCGACGCGGTCGCGCTCTACGAGGCCCGTCATCGGTGAGCATAAAAGCGTCCTGATCATCAAAGAACAATCACCGCGCGGCAGCGGCCACCCCGCAGCCGCCTGTCCGTCGCCCATCTTCGCATTCAGCAAACACGACCTCTTCTCCACCGGATGCCGCTGTTCTCGAATGCGGCGTGAGGGAGCCGGCCTCTGTATATCCAGTCCAAAGCACAATAGATGGCGATTGCGTTATGATAGCCCGCATTCGGGGAAATGGGCGCACCGCGCCGGGCGATAATGAGAGCTATGTCTACGCGACAGCCCTCTTTTGATCGGGGCGCTTATGGCCGACGTCGGCTCGCCCCTCTTTACCCGAATGCGTGATGAATCCCGGGCAGGATGCGCGCGAGATGGTTGAACTCCGTCATGTCGTGCACCGACATTTCATAAGCCGTCATTTCTGCAACCTGCTCGTTGAAGCCAATATGCTGCAGCATGGACGGCGCCTTTTCCGCATTGGCAAAGCGCGCCATGTCCGCATGGGCCCCGATCCAGTATCGGCTGAAGAGTTCCATGCCGGCGCTTGTGTCGCGGGCAATATGGACCATCAGCGTGAACGGGATATCGGGCGCGGGCGTTGCATAGCAGACGGCGCTGGCGCTAGCGGTAAACCCTTCCCGCGCCAGGGCTTGGGCGTCGAAGCCGAGCGCCGCCGGCTCGGAGAAATGGATGATGGCGTCGAGACGGCTTGGGCCGATCCATTCCTGGATGCGATTGGGATTGTTGAACAGCCGCTTCTCGTAGCTCAGCGAAGTATCCTTCAGGCGAGCCGGGTCGGCGACGCTGGTGTCGATATGCGCCTGGGGGAACCAGAGCATGTAACGTTCTTTTTCGACAGGATGCCAGGTGAACCACCATTTGAACATGTCGGTGGTCACGCCGGGCATGACAATGCGGCTTTGCGCATAGGCCATCTGGCCGCCAAGAACGGCATAGCCGTTGTCTTTCGTCTTGAAGGACGGATCGATCAGGCGGTTGAGGTTCTGGGCACTTGGTGTCGGAGCCTCGCCGGGGTCGAGTGGCCCGAACTGGATGGCCTTCGCAGAAGCCGAAGGGACGGACAGATCCGTGTCGAGAAAGTCTGCATAAGGCGTGGTCCGCACCGCCTGTTCATTGACGATGCGCTGCTTTTGGCATTGCAGGGGAAGGTACGTGACTGCGCTCCAGTCTCCATAGGCATCGCCACGCGTCGCGGGTTCGGCGGCAGAGATCGCTTGCGCCACGCCCGGATGTGTCAGGAGGGCAGCAGACGTGGTTCCAACGATTGCGGCTGGGGCGCTCCTGAGAAGCGTGCGACGCGATATTGACTGGGTCATCAGCGGGGTCCTTGGTGACGTTTGGTGGCTTGACCCTGAAGTTAAGGCATGCTCCTCATTATTCAAATCGATCAGAATTATGAAGGAAATCGACGTGGTTGATATTGAAAAAATCGATCTCAACCTGCTGATCTCGATGGAGGCGCTTCTGGAGGAGAAGAATGTCTCACGCGCGGCGCAGCGCCTTTCTCTTGGGCAGCCCGCCATGAGCCATAATCTGGCGCGTCTTAGACGCCTGCTGGGAGACGAATTGCTGGTGCGGAGCGCCGGCGGCATGGCGCCGACGCCGAAGGCCGTCAGTCTCGAAGCCGAGCTTCGGGGGACAATGCGCAAGATCCGCATGCTGTTTGCGGAGCAGATGCCTTTCGATCCCTCAACTGCGCAAATGACCTTTCGAATGGGCGTGACCGACAGTGCCGAAGCATTGCTCATTCCAACGGTGACGGCCTTGCTGCTGGAAAAGGCGCCCGGCATTTCGCTCAAGCTCATTCCCATCGACGGGGTCGATGTCGCCGATGGTCTGGAGATGGGCGTGCTGGATCTCGCCATCGGCACCTTTGCCGGGGGACGAAGCTACCACAAGCAGCGCGTGATCTATTCCGAAGGCTATCATACGGTGTTCAACGCCGCTCTGGTGGGGATCGGCGATGCGATAACCCTTGACGATTACAAGCGATATCCGATGCTGGCGGTCGAGGGAGCCGACGGAGACGCAGTCCTCAACGCCTTGGGACGTGTGGAGGTGTGGCCCCACATCTCGCTGCGAACGCCCCATCTGCTGACGATCCCGGCCATCGTGTCTCAGGCGCCGATGATTGCGACGGTCCATACCCAGGTGGCGGAACGTTTTGCGGCATATTTCAACCTGTCGGTCAGGCCCTTTCCCAAAGAGATCGGCCTTGCGCCGGCAAAGCTGACACTGGTGTGGCATGCGGCTAGCGACAAAGCCCCGGCACACCGTTTTATGCGCGATCTCGTCGCCGAAGCGCTCAGACGCCTGCGAGGGAGGAAACGATAGGCTCTCCCCTCCGCGCGCCTTTTCCGCTTCCCGCGAAACGGGCGGCGATACAGCGGCGCAGACAAAGCGAAATGGCGCGTCAATGACCAAATCTATACCGCCAAACGCCGCCATTTCTCCGTCTTAATCCCCCCCAGCAATCATCCGATCATTGCGTCAACATCGTTTCGGAGGAGGCAGCGCACCAAAGAGGGGAATTGGCGCACCGCGCGATGATGAGAACTATGTCTACCGTTATAGCGCTCTAATACCGCAATGATTCCAAGTCAGGGCCAAAACAGTCGCATATGGGCCGTGATCGTGCAAGGATTGCTGAAATTCCAAACGAGTATTCCAGTTATGGCCGACGCGTCTCAGACCGGGAAAAAATTCGAACCTTCTCTAATCGATCTCGCGGATATCTTAGCGGCCGACCCAGAGATACCGATCTCCAGCGAGCGTTCGGTCGATTGCTCGGTGCTGTGGCGACATTATTCGACGGCGCGCGATGCGGCAGAGTTGGGCGGCGACGAAGAGAAGGCAGCCGTCTACAATCTTCTGGGCGGTGTTTGTACGATGTGTTTACAGGCAGGCGAGCCATTGAAACCGTTCACACCGCTGATGGCGTGGGCGACGGGATCAAGTCCAACGCCCCTGACGTATCGAGGCAAGCAGTCGTTGGTATTCGGCGAGTTGGCGGCTCAAGCCGATCACCCGGCCCTCAAAGCACGGCTGGCCGATCTCGCGTGGGTGAACACCAAGCAGCACGATGCCGCGCGATTGGCGATCGACGGCTATATTGAGTGCGTCCGCCGCCTCTTGGCTGGTAAGGCCGAGATGCGAAGCCGCCGCAATGAGGCAAGCGACCCTCGCGCGCTCGATCTGCTGCGCCGTGCGTGCGTGCTGCAACGGCAGATTGGCTGGGCTGGCGGACGAACAGATGATCTCGTTTCACTCGCTAAGAAGGTCCGGCAACGGGCGCTGAAGCGCGAAGACGTGTTCGGCTTCGTGCGGGCAAGCGATCTGGAACTGGACTTCAAGACGACGAGGGCCGCTAGTCTTGCGAAAGCGGCGGAAGCGTTTGCCGTTTCCAGGGCCGCTGTGGGCGACTCAGACGGGCCGGAGCAACTTTGGCGTTTGACCGCTCGCGCTTATTCCCGTGCCGATCGAAAAGTAGATGCCGACCGGGCTATGGTTCAGGTCGCGGAGCGACTGGTCGAAACTGCCGATCGTATGGCGAAAAGCCCTATGCACGAGACCCATTGGCTTGAGCAGGCCATTGCGACGTTGCGACGAGTTCGAGGCACGAATGCCAGACGCGCTGACCTGCAAGCACGTTTGGTGCGCAAGCAGGGTGACATCGCCGATTTCATGGCGCCGATCTCATCCTCGACCGACATCTCCGAAATTGTCGAGGGGACCAAGGCGCAATTGGGCGGCAATGAATTGGCGGATGCTCTTCTCATCTACGCCGGACAAAGCCGCTCACCCGCCGTCGCGGATCTTCGCCGGGAGGCAGAAGAATCCATCGGACGATCTCCCTTTGGTAGCCTATTCGCCTCGGTGATCTACGATGAGACCTTTAAGCCCGCCTCGCGAACGCCGCCTGCCGGCGGTTTCGCTAGTCCCCCCAACGAGGCAAACATTCGGGTCCAGATCATCCAGCACGAGCAGATTAGGCGTGGTTTTATTGTGGCGGGGCAGATCGAACCGGGCCGCTATCAAATCGTTTTCGATCACGGTCCAGATGAGCGGGTGCTGACGACGTTAGCGGCAATGAGCCCGTTTGTGCCGCCGCACCACGAAGCGTTCTTCGGCCGCGGCTTCTTCCACTTCTTCAACGGTGACTTTATCGAGGCGGCACATCTTCTCGTGCCGCAGCTCGAAAACTCGCTGCGCTACGTGCTGAACGCGGCGGATGTCGACACGACGCGTCTGAAATCCGATCTGACGCAATCGAGCGCAACGCTATCCACGCTGCTCGATCCGTCGGGTGAATGGCGCAAACCGCTCGAAGACCTCATTGGCGATGCCGTCGTGTTCGAGATCGAAAACATGTTCGACCATCAGGCTGGGCCGACGCTTCGCCATAGAATGGCGCACGGGCTTTTGCATCAGTGGGTTTTTGGCGGACGGGATGCGATTTATGCTTGCTGGTTTATCTACCGGCTTTGCATCGAGCAGCTCGCGCCTCATGCAGATGAGGTTCGCCGCCGTTTGCGCTCGCTCTCCTGAGCAGGATCGTCAACAGAAGTTAGGAGATTCCGTGTTTAGCTCGCGCAGCCTTTATGGCAGCTACAATCTGTTATGTGACGCCGAGAGCCGGGCCGTTACGCCAGACATGATCGACGCGCTTTCACAAGCCGCGCGCAGCAGCCTGCGGATCGAAGGAGGCGGCTATCGGCGGGATCACCTGCGCGCGTTTGCCCAGCGCGTTGAGGTCGCAGACGATGGGGTTCGCATCATGGGGACGAAATCGAACCTGCTGCAAAGCCTCGTAGCCGCTTCGAGCGGGGAAACGGCGGCTTTTGCGGTTCGCAGTTCTGTACTGGAATGGCGCACCCGACAGGATTCGAACCTGTGACCTTTGGAATCGGAATTGGTTATCCATGGTTAAAAGCTATTGTTTTATAAGGCCCGTAGTCGCAATTGCGCTAGGGCTGCGCTACCACTATGCCGGGAAACTGATCTAAAGTTAGCTCAGTTCCGGCATTTTAGATACCTCTGATTTGCCTCATCGGAATTGGTTATCTATGGTTATAAGCTGTTGTCTTATATGGGCCACGACGACAGCCGTACTAAGACTGCGCTACCTGTAGCCCGCGACGATGAGCGCGCAGGCGGCGAATTCGTCTTCTTCCTTTTCACCACGACGATATCGGCCTGATGGACAACGACGTCAACGCGATGCTGACGGCGGTGGTCATTCTGCCCATGGCGCTTGCTCACCCCAATCTCGATCTCTGCGCTAGAGCGCTTCCTGCGCTGGAACAAGAGCCTTGCGGCGGAAGCCGAGGCCATCGACGAGGGCACGCCGCAGGTCGTGATCATCGGCGCCAGCCGCTTTGGCCACCTTGTCGCCCAGTCCTTCATCGGGCTCAATCAAAGGGTTTTGGTCGTTGACCACAAAGCCGAAATCGTTGAAGACGCGGTGAAATATCCGCAGATTCCGGCGATCAAAGTCATGGCCGGTGCCTTCGACGGGGATCACGGCCTGCTGCCGTTGGCCCGCGCCGGTGTCGATCACCACATCCAGGAGCTCGACGAGTCGCCACTCTCCTTCGGCGAACTCGCCATGCACGAATTCGGCCTAGACGTCGACACGCCCGAGAAGTTCTAGGAGGAACTCCCCAAGCAGGACGAACACCGACCGGAGGCGCAACTGATGAGCGGCGGCCAGTCGGTGTTCGTCCCGTTGCTCGCGGCAAGAGGCCCTCGCGGCCGCCACGGTTGATTATAGCAGGGACTGAAGGCCGGCCCATCGGATCGGCTCAGTCTCATGGTTTCCTTTCATTGATCGTTGGCATTCCACGAAGGCTCGCCCCCAAGGCCGCTTACGCTTCGGGACGCTGGTCGAAGCGCAGCCGAACGATCTGATGGGGATCATGCGATCGCTTGCCTTTATTCTCGGCGGATTCGGCATCCGAAATGCGTTCTACGTTCCTGATCGGTGCCTTGACGACTGTTTCCACCACCTCGCGGACTGGAGGCTGCTCGGGCGGGACCTCGTCGGGATAACGCGGCCGCACCCATGCCGGCTCGGAAGGCTGCGCTGCCGACGCAGCCGCCTTCGCCTTGCGCCGAACCATGCTTCGGATCATGTCCTCCAGCGTCGCCAGGCCTCGGGCCGTCACCGTGAAACGACTGGAAAACCAATTGTTGGAGGCTTTTCCGGCAATGATCAGCTCGCTGAGAATACGCCGCATCTCCGCCTTGACATCCTGCGCGAAGCCGCTGTCGAAGTCCGGATCCAGTTGCATCGAACTGCCACGATGCACGCCGATACGCAGGATGTTCTTCGCGGCACGCGCCCGAGGGCTGTCGCCTTCGTTCGGCGCCCAATCGATGTCATCGTCCGTATCGTCACGGTAGCGGATACCACTCGCCCCTCCCCCGACCGTGATGAAATCGATCATTAGCTTTGCGAAGAGGAAATAGATTTCCTGCATAAGCGCCATGGCGGCGGGAAAATAGTCGTTCGAATTGGCTTCGTTGCGCCAAAAGCGGCCGAGAATTTCGGTCGCTGCGCTCACATTGTCCTGGTTCGGATCGTTCTTCAGCGCATAGGCACGCATCTTCTGCTCGGCGCTGGCCGTCTCGAGACCAAGCGCCTTCGCACTGACCATGCACTTCTCGATGTCGGTTCGGACCTCAGCCAGCGCCTCGGACAGCAATTTCCTGCGCGCGTCGGTTTCCTTGTTGACGGTGTCGAATTCGAGGCGTTTCACCACCTCATTCACATTTCCGACGATATTTGTCTCGCAAACATCTATATATGCCTGCGCGCTCTTCACTCTGGTGTCGTTCGCTTCGAGCGCTACCGCAAGCTCCGACTGCCCGCAATCGGTGTCTGCACCTTCTGAACCGCTGTCGGACTTCAAGGCGTCGACGGTGTTGATGCATTCCGCCGCAATCTGGTCGAACTTGACCTTGGTCGGAATTGTGCCGAACGCAATCAAGCTCCCGGCGAGATCGTCAGGGGCCTTTCTGTCCTTGAGGGTGAGCTTATTTTTCTCCGAATCCTCATTAAAGACTCTCAGGTCTTCCGTGGCCTCCTCGAACTGCTTGGCCAGGACGCGATCATCGACACCGGCATTCTTCTGCGCAGTGACGAGTCTGCTTACCTCACTATCAAGATCAGACAGTTCATTCTTTTTTGCCTCAAGGGCGACGGCGATTGCTTTGTAGCATGGACCCGACGACGCGCCGGAGTCCCGATCCTTTTGGCACGCCGCTACGTCCTTCAGCAATTTGCCTGCGTCAGAGGCGGCTGGAATGGGAACCTTTTCTTCACCCGGATCCCTGAACTCCAGCTTCAGAGCCTTTTCCAGCCGATCCGAAATCTTTGCTGCTTGATCCTTCTTGGCCGTTTGCGCTTTCAGCTTTTCATCGAGCTCCTTCGCCGATTTCGCCCTTTCCTGCATGTTTTTGCGTAGATCGTCGACGTTCGTCTGCAATCTCTTCAGGTCGTTGGCGAACTCAATCGAAAGCTGCTTCTCCTTTTCCTCACGCGCCGTCCTCCGCTCGGCTTTCTTCTTGGGATCGGTAAAGCTCGCGTCCAGTTTTCGAACCTTCTCGGCATACGACGTCGCCTTGGCGCGGAGGTCATCCGGCACGTTCGTCACGATGTCATGCGCCTTGGTGTTCAGATCACCCAAGGCGTCGCCGGGAAATCCCGACAGGATCAAGCCGAAGTCGCGCGCGTCCTTACCGGTCGTTTGGCTGAACAGCTGATAGTAGCCCGAAAACGAAAACAGCCAGCACATGCCGGCCATGAGAAAATAAGCGAGCGCGATGAAGAAGTAGCGGAGCAATCCGTCCCGCCGGCCTGCGAAAATATTCGTCAGGCCCTGCCCCAGAAAATACGAGCAGGTGATCATGCCGGCGACCGCGATCGCCGTTAGCCCAACCGCCGCATACCAGGCGTCACCCGAGGCGAACGAACTCACCATTCCCTTATATGTCGTCCAAGATGTCATCATAACGGCGATTAGTCCCACCGCGACAAGCATCGGAAGCAGGATATTCTTTGCCGAAAACACACGTGAAAGACTGAAACCCTCGGCTTGGCCGGCTTTTCTTGGATCGGAGAAATAGTCGGTCATCGCAATTGCTCCAACGAGCCCAGTGGACTGCATTGAGCGCCCCGGAACAAGTATCGTTAGAATGGTTGCTGATGTCAAACCCTGTTGTGAGGGGGGGTGCGGAATATCATGGCGGGCTCCCGGATGCCGACGAGCCGGGTCGCGATGATAAGCCCTATCGCGGCGGGGATGGCCATGAACAAGTGATGGCTGGTCCCCGCCGACAGCCAAGTCATGGGCTGCCCCATGACCGGCAGCAGCCCAAGCGCGTTCGACCAGGACAATATCCACTGCGCCAAATAGAGTGCCGCCACGCCGAGAGCGACGTTGGCCATCATCTGGTCGGCGCCGATCTCAAACGGGTTTTCCGAGTTCCGTTTCTGCAGGAGGACGAAAACGAACATCGCACAGATCACGAAAGCGATCTGGAACACGAGGAGGATCGAAGCGGCGCCGACCCCGTGCCGACCTATTAGGAACGTGGCTGCGAAATCGCTTTGAACAACGGGCACACAATGAGGACGCACCGGCGCCAGCGCGCTGGCCGGACTGCACCGGGCGACGGGCGGCGGGCCGTCGGAAATCAGTGGATCGCAAATCGAGGAGGCCCCGGAATAATCCAGCATCTGCTCCGTGACCCAAACCAAAGCCGGCCCGGTGCCTAGCGGGCCGGAGGCGAATTCGGGACTTACGCCACAGGAAGCATGCGCGATCACCGAGCGGGAGCGAAGAACCTGGAAGTCGAGATCACGCAATTGCACGGCGCGATCCTTCGCGGTCTTGCCAAACGGCGCATATCGCAAGTCGGCCCAACTCATGAGCCGCTCCTTCAGCAGCCGACGCCCCTCGCCCAGCGACGCCTGCAGCGTCGCGATCTGCTTCTCGGGCGGATCGTCCCATCTCCAACCCGAAACACCCACGCTCCATTCGACCGCGAGGTTGCTTGCAAAATAGGCCACGGGAACCGCCCCCACACCGATCAGCAGAGCCAATGCGATTTGAGCGCGGAACCAACCCGACCGGGTCAGCAACAGTCTCCACCAACTGCGCCGGCCGCGCCCGGGCATGAAGAGCAAAGGAACCTTTTGCAAGGCCTCATCGTCCGACCGCCTACGCATGAAGAGTCTGAGCGCGTTGATGGACAGTGTTCCGGACGCCATGATCGTCAGTGTTAGAATGACAATGATCAACGGCGACAAATCGGATTTCAGGACCGGCACCGCGGCCAGCAATACCAGGAACAGGATCGTAAAGCCTACGTAATAGATCGAGACGCTCCACAACGGTCGCGAAATGCGTCGGGAGCGGATCACCCATTGCGCCAGCACCGTCCCCGCCATCACGATCACGGCGAATTTCCCCGCCTCGACCGGTTGGATCGAGAGGAGCCCCTGTTGTGTGCCCAGGAATGCCCAGGCGATGAAGAGAGCGCCGAAGGCCATCAGAGCGGCGATACCGGCGCGTTGGAATGCCGGTCGGCCGGCCACGTGACTGCCGACGATGCGGCGAAGCCGGGATGCCGGCATCGTCACCGACAGAACGACGAACAAAGGCATCAGATCGAGCGCCATCAGCTTCTGCCTGGCGAAGAACCGTATCCAGTCCGTATTCGGTCCCTCACTGCTGAGCGTGAGCATCGAGACCGAACCGATGGCGATGATCGCCGTCAGAATGAACCAGATGAGGCCAAGGAAGACGCCGCCCACGCTGTCCTTGGCAACAAAGGTCGTGGTCAGAAACCAGCTTGAGACCAGGGACCAGAACAGGACGAGGGTCCACGTTCCAGGATGAAGATAGGTGTCCAGACGGCTGGCGATCTCGGGCAGGATGGCAAGCGAGGCGACTAGTAGCGTTGGGAAGGCTCTGCGCATGACCGTCAGCGATCGCATCGCGAAAGACTGCTGATCCCGCGCAGTGGAATCGGAACTCAACTGGGCATAGAGCGCCGCCAGCACACAGATCAGAATCGTGGCAGCGCGCAGGCCGCGCTCGATCGAGCCGAGCTCGACGACGTGCCTGGCCCCGAAGAGTCGCTCGGACGCTGTCGGCTGCTGGGCCGGGAACATATTTTCCGCGGTAAGTCCCGAGGTCAAACTCTGGATCGCGGGCGGGCAATCCTCTGCCGCCACAGTGGCTGGAGTGTTGGCGAGCAATTTGCCGTCACCTCCGTTGGCCGATTCCTGCTCGCCGGTCGGCTTCGTTAGCGCGGCATCGGCGCAGACCGACGCCTGATAGAGCGATTTCTTGCTGTCGGGAACGATGACGATGGGCTCCGCTTCGTCGCGACTTGCGGTGATGAGATAATGTGTGCGCCCGGCGGTGAAGGCGTTGACGCCGTCCAGATCGTACTTCAGCCCCTCGGTGGCGTCACCGTCCGGCTTGTCGTCGGATCGACTTGCCCGTTTCAGCGCGACACGCCATTCGATGCCCGTTAGTCCGAGATGCTTCACGCTCCGGCCGTTCGCGAAGTCGGTCCTGTATTCGGCCGAAAGGCCGCTCCCACCCGAAAGGGACGACAGGAAAAGGCGGCCGTCGTTGCCATTTTTTGTGATTTCGAATTCCGCTCCCGGATCCGCGTCCGGCAAGGCGACGGCCACATAGCCGAGCGGCGCGTTGCAGGATTTCGGCCCCCCGAGCACGGCCAGTCTGTCGGGGAGCAGATAGGGACGTACGTCATGTGAAATGACGCCTTCCCAATCGGTCAACATCCGGACCAGTCCGAGCTGAACTCGGCGATAGAGCGACGTGAGCGGCCAATATTCCGGTGGAAAACATTCGGGCAAGAGCTTGCCGTTCGATGACAACTCGCGGCGTCCCAAGTCGAGCATGAGCGTAGTGGCGGCAGAGGCTCCGGTGCGCTTGACCTCAATCTTGAGCGTGCCGCCGATCTGCTGGATGCGCACCTCCTGGCTGCCCATTAGGAGGCTGGTGGCCGCCTGCGTCTTGCCGTCGGGACGGGAAACGTCTGTAGGGCCGTCGGGCAGATCAGACCGCAGACCGGTCGGTGGAAGGACTTCAGAAGCGTCCGACACAATCTCATAGCGGTCGCTCAGCCCGTCGTCGGCGATGCCGGAAAATTCCAGATCAAGCTTCTTTTCGACCGCCGCCCGGCTGATCAGGACTGTCCCGTCGGCCGCTCGGCGCAATTTGACATGTTGAAGTTCGGCACTGTCGGCGCGGGCGGGCTGGCCGAGTTCCGCCCGGCCAATCACCACCTCACTGCCTTTGGCGAGCGGGAACTCCAGATGATCCAGTGCCGTAAAGACCGGTGCATTCTCCAGCGCCACGTTGGCGGCCGTCGCCCACCAGGCGATCGTCAATGTCGTGGCCAATGCAATCAGATAGCGCGCAAAAAGCGGTGTCCACCGCGACAGACCGAGGAGCATTCTTCGCCGCCACCCGGTCATTTGCGTTCCTTATGCAATCCGTTGAAAAAACGCGCGATGATCGGACCGCACGCACTGGCGCCGCCGTTGGCCGTGGGCGCGACACGGCATGCGAAAGCGAGCCGCCGCGTAATGCCCGAGGCGCCTCCAGGCGGCTCGACATAACCGACCAGCCAGGAAGCGTAGCTGCTCTCGCGTAGCGTCAAGTTGGCGGTACCCGTCTTGGAAAACACATGCTCCCTGATGGCGCTGTCAAAATTGGCATTTGAGGTTGCGGTGCCGGTCTTCACATTCGCGACACCCCACAGACCTCTCCGCAACTGGTCGAGCAGTTCGTCTTTCAAGGCTTCCGAGCTTGGCGACGCTTGAAGTAGAGGTTGGCCTTCGACGCCATCAACCGGAGTGCCTCGCAATTCGGGTGGGAGGAGATGCGGCCTGACGATCTTTCCTGTGGCAATCGAAGCGAGGATCGAGGCCATTACCATCGGCGTCGCCCGTACGGTTAGGCCGAATCCCCCCTGTGCTAGCACGAGTTTGCGCGGCCCGTCGGTCGCCAACGCAGCCTCGAACACCAGAGGGCTCGTGGCCAGCCGGGAGGCGCTATCGATGCAGACGGAAAAAGGATCGAACGGCAGGACCGCGTCGGCCGGCCCCGGCGGGCAATCGCCCAGGGCGGTCGAACCATCGGGCTTCGTCACGCGGGACCGGCCGGGGTCATTGGGAAACAACCGCTCGGACATCTTGGCGATCAGGAGATCGGGAACAGCCTCATGTCGCTCGCGCCGCGATCCAGGCTCGACGAGTTTCTCGGCGTCCAGCAGCAAGGCCAGGCCACCAAAGAAGAGATTGGAAGAGACAATCAACGATTCGCAGACACCAGTTCGTTTTCCCGGGTCCGTGTCATCGCATCGCGAAACCGTCCCCGCCAGCACGCCGTCTCCAAACAGCTTGTGCGGCCCATCAGAATTGGTGAGGCAGCGGACGACGCGGTGTCCGAGAGCATCCGTCACAGGCAGGGTGTCGAAACTCCCGAGCATGCTCAGGTCATCAGAACTATCGCATTTTTTTTCGTCGGCCTTCGTGCCTTTGGCAGACCCAAGCGACTTGGCGAGGCCGAGCGTCGAGACGACGAGTTTGAGATCCTCCGTACCCAGCAATAGTTTTGTAAGCGTTTGATCTCCGTGATCCAGCACTTCCTGCATCGCCGCCAGCGCGGTCACCACCTTGAACGTCGAGCCCGGCTTGGCGGTGAAATCATGCCCACGCCACGCATGGGCGGCAAGCGGACTTCGAGCCGGCATCGCGGTCTCGAGAGTGATGATGTCCCACATGGAGAGGCCTCGCGGCGGCGTCAAGGTACTGACGGCGGCCAACACGTCCCCCGCTTGCCGACCATCGGCCTCCATGATGACTAAGGAGGCGATGCAGGTCGATCTCGGCGGGGCATAGTTGCAGTTCTTCCTTGCCTCGAGGGCATCTTGTGCCCGCGCCTGCATGTCCAGGTCGATGGTGAGGTCGATGGGTTTGCTGCGTTCCTTGCTGCGGCCAGCCAGCACGGAAGCGAGCGACCCGCCGTCATCTACACCGAAGCCGATGAAGTCCGCCATGCCGAGCTTGAAAGCGTCCTCGGTGAGCATGCCGGTGTCATCGAGCAGGCTTCCTTTCGATCCAGCCGCGGTGATGACGGGTACGACCAGTTGCGGATGTTCATGCTCGCCCGAGGAATTCCAACCCAGGCCGCGGCAACCCGTCCTCCTGACGCCCTCCGCCGCCTCGCCGTCGTCCGGCGGTGTCAAACCCCGCTTGCAGGTCATCCGCAGCTGCGTGCCGCCGCCTAGATTGATATCGGTATCGGCCGCGGCGACGCGGATGCCACGCTCCACCAAACTCGACAATGCGATCGTGACGCTGACATCCTCGACCCGGTCCCTGGGACCCGTAAGTCGCACCCGGGAGCCAATCGCCCGGCCTTTCGCGGATGTGACATTGCAGCCCAGACGATCACCCCATCCCAGCTTGTCGTCATTGCACCACGTCTCGACTTCGACGCTGTAGCGCCGGCCGGCGACGGTGAGGTAGCGCCTCGATAACCGTCCGTCGGTCACAGTCACGGCCTCGCCTCCGATCGTCAGCTTTTGGATCTGCCCGATCGTTTCGATCGTTATCGCTTTCTCGGCGAAAAGGAGCTGCGAGGAAAGGTCGTACAGCCTAGCGATATCGGCGCCATTTTCGCCGACGATGACGGGGACGACAGCTGCCCAATCGCCGAAAAACGGTCCCTCCGTCGAGGCCATGAATGCATATTCGCGGATCGGGATCGCCTCCGCGCCGGTAAGCGCAGCCGGTCTTCCGTCCTCCGATAGCCGCGCCTTCCAGGCATTGGGAATGCATTTCGCCGGCACGAAGAGGCTGGAGCGCCGGCCGCCTTCCGCGCAAGTTACGCCATCATCCTTGACAGCCTGCGCCGAGAGGCGATCATCGCGTATTGCCACCATCTGATTTCGGCGGTTGAAGAACGCGATTTCCTGGCGGATACGCTCTCCTTGAGACGTATTGCACAATTCTCGCACCGCCGCCGTGCCCTCAGGTCCGGCAGGTTTGCCTTCCGCGAACGGCACGGTTTCCGGGCTGTCATCCGCCAGCGTGTTGCATGCTGCGTGCGCGATGGCTATGGCCTCGCCACGGCGCCGCGGCCAAACCGCGCCGCTCTTCACCAGTGCCTGAAAGACGTCGCCGACAAGCGCAGATGCTGACCTCACCTCTGCCGACTTTACCCAGTTTCGGTTTTCCGAAAAGTAGGGAAGTATCCAGCGGGGTGCCTCGATCATGATCACCCCGAGCGTGACGACGAAACCGACCGATACCAGCCATGTGACAAGGATCGGCGACATTCGAAAGCGACCGGGAACACGGGTGCGCGGATCGGAATTCTGCTTGTTGCGGAACAACGATCAACCCTCCATTGCAGCGACGACAAGCGGGCCGATCTGCCATAGCGTGCGAGAAGCGACCCGGCCCACCTCACGGCCGATGGAGCGGCTCGAGGCCCAGCGGTCGGTGTCGCCGGCGTTCGCGAAGGCCGCCGCGAGTCCTACCTTCTTGCCATCGGCGAACTCAATTCCTCCGGAAAAATCGAGCCAATCCAGATGGTAGGCATCGTGAAGCCAGAACTCCTCGAAAAATAGGACCGACATTTCGGTCGCCGGCAGAGACAGATAACCGAGCGGCTTCCGATCATGTCGCACGAGCCGAATGAAATCCCGCGAGGATTCTTGAGCCACCAGACCGCGACCCGACCGTTCATCGAAGCGGTATTTGCTCCAGTCGTAGATGGAAATGGCACCGGCCTCCCAGCAAATCGACGATGCCGGCTGCGAAAAAGCAGAACCGATCAGCATTCCGCCGGCGTCAAGATCGACCCACAGGCGGCTGGTTTGATCGCCTATATCCTGAAGATCGAGCCTGATTTCCAGAATCTCGAAAGGGTTGCCCGCGGGCGGATGCCGCCACAGTCGGGATGGCCTGCGGTCCAAACACAGATCAAGGCGCGCCGGTGGTCGGTTCTCGCTGATGAAATCGACCCTCCAGCTCTGATCCACGCCCGGCGCGGGGCTGGGCTGCGCACTAAGTATCGGTCTTGTGCGGCTCTTCCCCCCTGATTGCAGATTCGCCCAATGGCCAGCCGTCGCGCGTCCCGGCGGCAGCGAGGTCAGGTTGAAATGGGTCGCGCGGCCGTCGTTTTGAGTGTTGAAAGGCAAGGTCGCCGGCGTCACCGCGTGGTCGATCGAAAAACTCAATCCGGTCTGCCGACGATAAAGCGCCGCCCTTTGTCCGTACTCGAATGACGGCTCGTTGTAGCGGGCGGGGTTTTCCCTGTCGGGATAGAAGCGCAACCATCCTACGGGTTGTTCGTCCCGCTGGGGCACAAAGATACCCGGCCCGAGGAACATCTCCACGTCCTGGTTCGCCAACCGGTCGGACACCTGGCAAGCAACATGGATGCCGACGTTCACGTCATACAATCCCTTGCACTCCATCGCCAGGCGGCTTTCGATGTCGCTCTCGATAGAGGGGTTGGCGTCGGGATCGAAGATGCCGCCTTTGCTGGACTGGCAGATGATGTGATTATACGGCACTTCGATCGTTTCGCTGCCGTTCGCCAAGCCATAGGTCAATCGGTTGGTATAGGTTCGTACGACGTCGATCAGGCTATGCGATCGCCGCTTTCGCTGCTGCTGGGATGAGGCGGCCGCGCCGGGCCATGGCAGCCAGCGATATTTGTGCTGCGGCTCGATCTCTTCATATTCGTCGATCGGAACTTCCGAAAAGATCGGCTCGAGCGCAACCGGACGCGTCGCCGACGGACGGCTCGTTCCGACGAACCGCAAGGTTCTTGGCGTGCCGATCCGACCAATTATCAAGTCACCGATTGCCATCGCCCTGTCCCAACTCTCCCAAACGTCCCTGCCTTACTGCAATCAGATGCTCCAAGTGCGGTCCCAGACCAGAACGCGCGCCTGTCGCCGGCCGTCACGGCTTAGCCAGCCCGGCGCGACGCAGAGCACGGCCATGGCCTCGTCCGAGGAAAGGTTGGCGGCAATACGCGAGCAGAATCGGTTCGCCACGCGACGAATTTCCGAGTGCTCGTGCAACCGCCTTCCCTCTTCCGTCACCAGATCGACTTCATGCCGGCTGACTGTCGACAGCGCCCGTGGAACGACGACGAGAATGTCTTGGCGGGCGAGCGCCGCAGCAATCGCGGCGGAAGCGAACCGGTAGGGCACGGCCGGGGCGGACTCCGGAAAATACGTTTCGAGCAGCGAGGCGACCACGAAGAGCGAATCGAGGTGCCCGTCGAACAGCGCATGCGCTAGAGCCACCGGATCACCGGATACGCGCGCCATGGTCTCGACGAGTAGAGAGTGCTCGCTCTCGACCGAACCCAGCGGCGTGAAGCTCGTCGCGACGATGGCGGCCAACCCCGCCGGCACGCATGTCGCAAGCTCGCTTTGGGCGAGGTCGGCCAGACGTGTCAGCGGCTCCGAATAACCTTGCGGGGACGCGGCATCTTCGTCTCTGCCCTGAGGCCGGAGCTGCAGGCGTGTGTCCCAATCCTCCGGTAAGTTGCCGCCGGCGTCCCAACCGACGATGCCGGCGATACTGGACTGCAGATCATCCTTGAGCTGCTGGATGCGCCGGACGCGCTGCTCAGCGTCACGACGCGCATTTGCCGCATAGATGATCCCGGTGCCAAGAATAACCAGCGCGACCGCAATGAGGATATAGATCCAAATGTCGTTCATAACGCCTCCCGCTGGCGCACGATTGCTGTTGCCTGCTCGACGACCCGCGATGTCCGTCCAGACTCCCGGCTCACCCAAGTCTAGTGATCATTGAACGCCATAGCGTAGCTGCCGGTATGTATGTGCACTGACGTCCCGTCTCTTTCCCACTCCAGTTTCACCTTGTCGGGTCCCCCGGGCTGATGGTCGATCTTGATCAGTTCCTCGACCGGCGACTGCCCGAAAACGTTGAACAGGTGGATGATCTCGTCCCGGCTTATGGAACTGTTGTGCTCATCATGATGAAGGCCCGGCAATGCCCGGACGACATAGCTGTCAGGTGCCGCATCGATCATCTTCTCTCCCTTCGGCAAGCCGCTGGTCTCAAGATAATGGACAGAATTTATGCTGTTGGTGCTAGGCGCTCCATCGAAGGCCGGACGCCATCGCACGATCGCGAGCGGCCGCACCGCCCTGTCACCCAAGTTGAGGCTGCTATGGGCGAGTTCGCGGGCTCCCAGTACCACGGCGTTCTTCATTTCTTCCGGTTCAAAAGGCGTCGGTTTCAGCAGGGCTCCGCCCCCAAGTTCCTTCACCGTCCTGGCGATTTCGCTGAACAGAGGCGGCCAAAGACTCGTCCGGCCGGTGATGATCCAGGTCGGCTTGGGCCGGCTGGGCCCAAGCCAGTGCGCCTCCCGGGCCAACATGGCCGGCAGCGCTCTTCCCAGGAAGCGCACGACGGTCCTCGGATCGTCGCGCAACGGTACCTTGACCTCACCTGCCAGGCGTTCCGCACCGAGTTCGAGCCAAAACTCGTGCCCCGTGCCGGGCGACAGTTCGACCGAGAGGGCACCGATCGGATCATCGCCATCCGACAATACGACGCGCCTCGCTGCGAGCCGGGCGCCGCGTTCGCGAGCCTCCACGACATTGCGCAGATTGAGTCGAAAAGGAATCTCGCGGCCGCGCCCCGCCGGCCAGTCGAAGGTCTCCACGCCATTGGTCACCTTGAGGAGTTCCGCTGTCAGCCGCTTTTTGGCGGCCTGGATCTCCCGCGCCAGGAGCGCGCGATGGCCGCCTGCGTTGTCCAGCAGCCGGAGATCTCGGACGCCCTCCGCCGCAGGCGTCTGGCCTGACCGGAAAGCGTTCGTCAATATCGAGTCTATGGCGTGGAGAATGCTCGCATCGAGCTGCGCGCCGCCGACAGGTACCATGAAATGAGCCAGGACCTTCCAGTCGCGCACGAGACCGCTGCCATCGAAATTTGCCTCGACCAGGCTGGCATCGAAAGTCCCTGCGCCGATATCGACGCAGGCGAAGGTGTGGGTGCTGTCGGCAGGCCACCTTTTTTTCCCGATGCCGAAATAGGCCGCAGCCATGGCTTCGGGCACGAGCACGGGTTCGCGCAGGCCCGCGGCGTCATGCACCCCGGAGAAGGCCTCCAGGAATCGCCGTCCGGCTCGGCGATAAATCTCAAGTTTCTGATCCTGAATTCCGCTCGGATGGGTGATCACCGCAGTAATATCGCTTGGCGCGGCCTTCCGCCAGACGTCGAAAAGGGTGCCGCCAGCGTCGTTCAAGATCTGGCTGCTTGTCGATAGCAGGGCGCCCGGCGCGACATATTCGCCGAGTTCAGACATGGTGTCCTCGATAAGCGTCCCGATCGAGACCTCGGTCGTGCGCCGTAGCAAACCCTTGTGAAGTTCCGCGACGTCGTCAACCTGAACGCTTGTGGGACCAAGAACCAGCCGACGCTTGGAGTCGCGTATGATCTTGCGTTGGTTGGCATCCGCGCGG
Organism: Rhizobium sp. SG_E_25_P2; assembly: GCF_029892285.1. Taxonomy (GTDB): domain Bacteria; phylum Pseudomonadota; class Alphaproteobacteria; order Rhizobiales; family Rhizobiaceae; genus Rhizobium_E. Next base: position 15,276 of record NZ_JARXVM010000024.1, on the reverse strand, counting down.
TCGAACGACAGCGAGGGTACGGAAACATCATAGTGACGATTGCGGGCGCTCAGTCGCCGGCTCACTGCCACATCGTCGCCGCCCAGCTCGCCGGGGTCGCGCAGCGACAACGGGTCGAACTGGGAACGCAGATGCATTTCCGAATCGAGTCCGACGTCACTCGGAAGAAGGTAGTTCTTTCCATTCGGCGTGTATTCCGAATGCGTTCCGGCGACCTGGTAGATGAATTCGCCGAGTCTCAGATGATCCCCGACCGACGTCAGGCCCGGGCGGCCGAACCAAATCGAGGTCGCAGAGGCTCCGAGGTCGACACAAACAAGATGTCCCGACAGCTTTGGGTGCAGATTTATCGCCAGAAGCAATTGACCGCGTTTACACAGTCCGCCGTCTTCGGAGGATGCGACGATATCGAGTTGAAGCATGTGGCGGCCGGTTTCGACATACTGCGAGCCGTTCGCATTGGCTAGCAGCATCTCGCCAAGCGGAATGCTCAGTTCCACTGGCCGGTGGAGCGACATATTCTCCGCAAGCACCCATGCGTCGGCCGGGGCGGAGGAATCCTCCGTCCTCCCCTCTTCACTACCTCTTGCGGGAAACAGCCTCGCGTAGACATCAAGCAAATCAAATGCCGTGTCGAGAGCCAAGACGTCGAACTTGAAACGCGCACTACCGACGTGTTCCGGTGATGAATTGAATGGAATGGGCGAAGACGTCCAATCGGCAGTGGTGAGCAACATCTCCACGCCCATTTTGGGAATGATGCGTTTGTCGGCGCCCAGCTTGACCTGGACCACCTCGCCCTCCGCAAACTCCACGCGCGTCTGCTGCTGTCGCATGTCCGCGTCGAACCTGTCGGCGCGTGTCGCATTGTCGGAAACCACCGCGAATCGCCAGCCCACGGTAAGGTTGAGCCCGGAGCCGCCCTGTGCGATTTCATATAGTTCCGCGGCGCTGAGCAGGCAGCGAAATGCCGATACCCGCCCGGCCGCGCGCGACGGGGTCTCGACGAGATGATCGGTCCCACTGATGCTCGAACTCCATCCGTCGTCGGCCTTCTGAAAATCCACTCTCAGCTGTCGCTCGCCATCCCGTCCCTGGCAGGTCACTTTCATTTCAAGCCGGATATGCGCGTCCTGGCCGACATAGCGCAAGGCGCTGACCATGGGCGTGGCCGTAAAATGGCCAACTACGATGAGGCCGTTTTCCACGCCCAGATCGCTTCGGCTGAGCGTGAGAACGTCGACCACGCGCTGCTCAAGCTTGAACTCGGGACTATGCTTGGTGATCAGTTCAACGTGCGACACATTCACTTCGATCGGGAGATCGTTGCTGCTGCCCTCATGGGAATAGAAAAGCTGAATGACAAGGTTGCGTCGCTCAAGAGTATCTGCGAGCTGCTTCGCGTCGAGAGCGACGTCGCTTGTCGACTGCCTCTTGCACCGCACCCATAGCTGAACCTCGCCGTCCGGACGTAAGGTCGCATCCCCACGCGGATCTTTCAGAAACGGCTCCAACCACGGCGCCGCTTGGATACGAGGCACAACTTTGAGCTCGATCGACTGCCCCACCTTCAGTCTATCGTGATAAAAGGAAATCAAAGGACTTTCGGCATCGGCATCAGCGACAATTGAAGTCAGCGGCCCGGTCTCGATAATTTTATGGGTGCCTGCGAGATTGTATTTTATCATTCAAGAAGCCCGAGCAATGATACGGCATCATCTCCGCCAGGCGCTCATAATATGTTGGCAAAACATGCCATTGCAAGTTGAGAACGCGCTGATGGCGCCTTTTTTTCATTTTGGGACGAATCCCACCACTCCGTTGACGGAGGTCAAGAAATCCCAACTGGGAAGAGGGGGAAAAAGCACGCGCGCGGGTGTGCCGAACTATCCGCAATACTCTAAGGCCTACCGGCAGCGAATATACGGAATTTCCGGGAGCGGATCAGTGCTGCCAACTGTGCTGGCGCCAAGGCATGTTGATAGGCTCGTATCCGATGATCCGGCCAAGGCTGTCGCGCTTGCGGGATGAAAAGTCCATGCCGGTTGCGCTCTTGCTGGCTTCGGCGGGCTGGATGGTGTTCGGTTCCTCGAAGAGATACCGCCGCAGCGCGGATGTTTCCGCCGACAGACTTCCGGCATGACCTTCGTCGCGCAACGTCTCGGTCAGACGTATACTCTTCGGCATCAGCGAGGGATCGAGACCGACGCTGACCGCCAAGCCGTTACCAGCATGAATGCTGATGCGATCGCGCGTCCGCGTCAGGGTATCGAGATCGTCGGCAAATTCTGCCTCGCATTCGGCGGCGTCCGCTTCCACCGAGCCAAAAACACCGGCGCCGCTCCGGCCAATAAACTTGAAGAGCTGGTTCAGACGCAACAATCGGCGAGGCGGCAGCGTATATAGCCAGTCTTCGTCGCGCTTCGCCCTCGCGCCCAGTTCCATCCGCCGCAAGGGAGCCGTATCCGTCTCTTGGCCGAAGAGGTCGGGCTCTGCCATCAGGTTCTTGGCGCACCACCCGAAGAACCCGTCGGGTATGTCGGACCAGTATTCAATGTTGCGCAGGAAGACGACCGTTGTCTGCTGGTAGTCGCGGCCTGGCACGCCGTCGCCGGCCTCGGACCGATAACGCGTCCTCATCGCCGCAATCCCGCGACCGCCGACACTGACAGCGCGAAACACCAGAGCGCCGCGCTGCTTCCAGCCCTGTTCTACGTGAACTCTCGACAACGACACATCGCCGATCAGGTTGCGGGGCATGAGGGCATCGGACCAATCCAGTCCGCGTGTCTTGTATGTCCTTCGATAGTCGGCCCCTGGATGCACCGGCCCGTCGCTTTCGGCCACAAGTTTGCCATGATGCATTTCATCCAGTTCGTAGCGTCTGGTGAGAGTTTGCCTGTTCGATTGTTTTGCCACGACTCGCAGTTCCTAGGATCAGCGTTTTTGCCACACCATGCATTGCACGTACCAGCGAGAAATATTAACGCTCCCGCCTTTCCGATCCGTTAACATACGAAGCTTGCACAAGCACGGAGTGCGCGCATCGCCTAGATCACCTTCTGGAGTGGAAACAAGAATTCGTTCTCGAGACCCGTCGCCGCGAACACGAAGGCGTCAGCAGTCATATATGGGAACCGTTTGGCGGCATCGACGTCGAACGGGCGGGGCAACTGGCTTGCATGGGGCGCATAGGGCGTCGCGTCGGGATCGACATTGGGGCAACCGAATTCCAGGTTGAAACCATAGCTCGAGGTCGCGAGCACCCGTATGTCGAGCTTCTTCTTGGCCTGACCACGCAGATAGGAAACCATGTCGCCCAGCTCGGGACTTACCGACGTCAGATATGTGCGCAATATCTGCAAGACGGCATCCGGCTGCAGAGCCACGTTCAGCGCCTGCGTGCCGAATGGCAGCAGAAGCAAGTCGAACATGGTGACCGTGATCACGATCCGCTGCAATTCACTGAGTCTGCGCCCCGACAAATTCTCCTCCTCCGTGAAATCCTCGACATACTCCGTCACGCGCGAGACAAAGGAGCGTGTAGTGATCCTTTGCGGCGAGGCGACGAGAACCAGCCCCTCCGCCGCCCCCAGCCATTCGTGCCACTCTCGACGCATGTCGTCGAGAGTGGCGGTATTGGCCGCGGCGTCGGAACCGGTGGCAGCATTGGCCGATTGCATCTGGGCAACGGGACGCACCTCGTCCACATTGCGGAAATACAATTCTCCCGGTCCATCGCGGGTGTGAACCTGCTCCCGGTACTCTATTCCATTGTCAAGGTACCGCAGTTCGAGCCGAGCATCCACCTTATCGGTCGTGGCTTCTGGCACTTGGTAGCGCTCGCGCCTGAGGAACTTTCGGTACTCCCCCGCCGGCTGGACGCTCAGTCGATGCTGCTGCGCGAAACCGTGAAGCCCGCGGGAGACACAGTCGGCAATATCCTGAAACAGGAAGGATTTGCCTGATCCTGGAGGACCGATGAGTCCAACCCTCTTCTCGACAAAAGATGCATCTTTCGCTTGCTCATTCACTTTGAAGTTCCCTTCGTCGGCGATTTAAGTAATTTATATATGCAACTGTCGATACGCGAGCCAGGTATTTTCTATTATGCTTGAATTTGACTTGGACGGAAAGCGGATTTGGTTGGCTTGGAACGGCGGCAACCGCGCCGTGATAGGCTATCCCGAAAACTCCGGCCATGCGCCCCCGGGCGCGACGAGCGCAGGCATCGTCATCGCAGTGGCCCATACCGCCGACGCCGCCGCCGCCGGCGTGCGGTCCGGCGTGGTGGTCGATGCCTTTCCTTGCCACTACGAGGCACCGTTTCTCAGGCCGATCACCCTGCCCGCGGGCACCAGCACGCTAGAACTCTTGATCTGGAAAGAGCCGCGCTGGATGCCGCTGAAAACCTTCGAGCTCACGAGACAGACCGATGATCCATTGGATATGCGTGCCATTACCCTGAACGCCGGAAACGACGGCATGCAGGCGGTCTGGAGATTGTTCGCAGAGCAGAAAATCCGAGATCTACTTCACGGAGGGGGCGTGAGTTGGGCGTTGCATTTGCCTGCCGACGCCGACAATTCGCGTGAAGCGACGAGGATTGGTCGCCTCAAGCAGGTCATTCCGCGGCCCACCGAAACGGTTCGCCTGACCGCCGAAACATATGAGCTGAGTACCCCGCCGGCATATGCCGAGGACGACTGGGATGACGATGTCCCGGCGATAGAAATCACCGCGCGGAAATCGCGAAGGATTGCCGCATTGCCTATTGCGGTTGAATCGAGCGTGGACGATCCGGAACTGCTCAACGGCCTCTATGTGGTCCACATTCTCCGCCAGCGGACTGTGGTTTCGCAATGGAACAAGGCATTGGCGGATCATGCTGCGAAGAGTGCCACGCCGGGCTCGACCCCACCGGCCGCCATGCGTGTTCCAGATGTGGAGCGCGACCTGCTAATCCTGATCGAACGGCAAATCCGCGCCGGGATGAGCTCCCTACAGGGCTTCTCGCTGTTCAAGGAGCGCCGCATGTACAACCTCGGCCGTCCCCAGACGGAACCTGGTTCGGGCCTCGATATCATTCGGGACGACAAGCGATACCTGCTTCGTTTCTACCATGCCGCGCGCGGCGATCACATCGTCTTCTATGACACGCGCTCCCGGCACTTCCGCGTCGAGGACCGGGACCACGGCACAGGCACGGTCTCCTACCTCGCCGGCCCCAATCGCTTCATACCCCTTCCCGAGGGGCACTACGAAGGCGATCCATTGGTCGCCGAACTACAGATGTCCGAACCACCTCCGATGGTTTCCCGGCCATCCAGGACCAACGCCAGCCCCGCGCTGCGCAATTGGCTAAAGAAAATGGGAGCTCCGGAAGAGCCGCAGGAGCTCTCGCCCCTGCTTGCCGATGCGGCGGGCCGCGCGCACATAAACGGAGATATGCTCGAACGTGACTGGGATCTCTATCAAGGCGACGGCGCTGCCTATCTGCTGGCCAGAACGCTGAGACCGGCGGGAGATCTCTTACACACCCAGCCGGGTTCCAGCTTTGAGCGGCATCCGGGCGTCGCGCAACTCGCGTTGCGGCTCATTGGTGCCGCCGGGGCGCTCAGTGCCGCCAACGGCGTGGAAGAGCAGGCGGAAGCCGCATTGTTCCTGCTGGAAAACCAAAGGACGGACGCTCTCGAAGCTGTGCTTGCGACATGCCGGGAGTTCGACCCGACGCGGCACAATGCGCTTGAGATCGCCGCTGTGATACGACAGATCTCCGCCATTGCGAGGGATCGCGACTTTCTGGATGCATTGCAGCCGAAAGACCGAGATCTGCACGCCAATCTCGTCGCCCAATTCGGTGACGATGGCGCGCTTGTTCGGCAAGAGCCCGATGCGTTGCTCACCTTGCTCTCGGCGCTGGTCGCGGCCAAGCGAGACATTGATGCCGAGCGCGAGAAAATCCGGCAGATGTTGAAAACTTCGGACACGACCGGCGATACCGGCGAGCGGCATAAGGGTATCAATCTCCAACCCCGTGCCGAGAAATTGCTTGTCGCACTGGAGCGAATATCCGATGAGGACGCCCGCCACTACCGGAGCATATTGGACAGCTTCGAAGGTACGGTCCTCGCTTGCCAGGAGGTAATCGCCGCCATCGAGCGGAAGTATCCCAGCCTCGAAAGCGAGGCGATGGAGGCGATGACGACGCTTCTGTCCGTGTTGGAAACTTGGGCCGGCATCGGCAACATGGATGAAACCCGCAGACAATACGTGCTTCGCCGCATATCGCAGCAGGCCACGGCCATTCCCGGCGAACTGATGAAGGAAGCCGATGAACTGCGTGGCTACGTCAGCGACTGGCTCGGCACCATATCGCGGCGGCAGGGCGACAAAAACATAGAGATCGCAGATCTTCTGCCCGGATATGCGAAGGGACTGGTCATTATGAAGGCGCGCAGCGAGATTGACAAACTCGTTGTTCAGGCCCGCGCGGCGGGTTTGACCGTGCCTCCCGAGCTTCTCCGTGCGCTTCAGGTGTGGCCACGCCGCTGCCGAAGCACGTGGCAAGCGTTCTCCGGTTTCGCCGGCGATCCAACTTCGTCACTCGGCATAAATCTTCCGGCGACGCTTGCATTACCCCGGCTGCCCGCAGCGCCGGCATAACCAACACATGCTTCTCTCCTGGCGCGAGGTTGTAAAGCGCCCGGGTACTGACGCGGCCAGTTGAATCGTTGAGCCTCATCTGGTTTAGTAAATATGCCCCAGCAAAGCCGGGGCTTTGAGATTGGAGCCGCTCAAAACGGCTTGAGCGGAGCGCGCAACCATAACGAGCAGTGCTGCGTGACAGCGATTTTTCGAGGCGATAAGTTATGGTCGGATGACGAACGCGATATCGTTCATGCCAATTATCCAGATTATGATCGAATTCAGTTGATGCTCCCCCACCGACACGCTGGGCAACAATATCGGCTGCGGCCAAATTGGGGATCCGTCGCATGTCCGAAGCCAAAACTAGCCCTAAATCTTTGAACAGATTGGCGAACCCGACAGGATTCGAATCTGCCAGAGGATCGAATTCGCGAATAATCCCAGAATCAACCATTCCGCGAATATCGCATATCCATCGCGATATGATCCATGGCAAGCTTTCAAACGCTGCGGATTAACTTAATATAACATGCATTTCCTTTGGTTCCACGCCGCCCCTACCCTAGCGCCTTGATCCTGCTGCAGATTTTCTGCCGCTAAATTACGGTCGCCCTTTTTGCCAATCGGAAACACAATGAAAGGACTGGAAACCATGCCTATCGTGAGGAATGTGTGAAACAAGCAAGGGTATTGACGGACCAGGAATTCAAACGGCTGCTGGCGGTCGTAGCGCAGAACAAGCATGCGGGCAGGAACCGGCTCGCGCTGATGCTGTCGCACTTCGCCGGCCTACGCGTAGGTGAGATTGCCGCTCTGACCGCGCAAGATGTTTTCGACAGCGACGGCAAAGTGCGCGAGCAAATCCGGCTACGGGCCGAGATCACAAAGGGCGGTCATGCCCGGGTCGTGTTTGTCGGCGAGAAACTGCGCCGTGAGATAGAACGACACCGGGCGGAATGGCCTGAGGAACGACCAGCGTGCGCGCCGCTTTTATTGACCCAGAAGCGAACGGCGTTCTCCGCCAACACTTTGTGCCAGCTCATGGCCCAACTCTACGGCCAAGCCGGTCTTGATGGAGCTACCTCGCACAGCGGTCGCCGATGGTTCATCACCCGCCTTGCCCACTCCGGTGTGAGCCCGAAGGTTATCATGACCCTGGCCGGCCATAAGAACCTGACCACGACCCAGCGCTATATAGATGTGCGAGACGAAATGATGCGGGCGGCCGTCGACCTTCTCTAGATGGCGGGAAACTACCACACCGCCGACTCAGAATCGACGTCGCCGCGAGCTGTCGACCCCTTCCTCGGACATCGAGAGCAGATCTCGATTTTTTTCGGGTTACACGGCAAGTTAGGAGTTTTGCGGATAGAATTTGGGGATGGTTATACACATTGAAGAAGCGATCATTCGTCTGCGCAAACACCGTAACGTCCTCAGGATCGACGACGCGGTGACTGGTTATCTGGAGAGCGCGAAGTTTGTTGACCGGGCGTGGTTTGTCGATAGCGCTCAAATTGAAACTCGCGCGGAGGCTGACGCAAAGGAAATGCGGGAAGCCAAGGTGAAGGCGAAAAAGAAAAAGGACAATGTTGTTTCTGGACCTGAGCGCGCGGACATTTTGCCTATTGGGACCACGCTCTATGAAGCTCCCAAAAAGAACCCAACAGCCGAACAGCTGAAAGACGAACGAAATTCGGCATTGCTGGCCAAACTAAGTCTACCGAAATACCGCAACTCTAAATTGAGGAATGGCGCACAGTACACGAGAAGCGGCGCGATTGCCCAGTTGCAGGCAGATGCTCGCGCCTTCTATCGCGACGGTTATCTCCCTCACGAGCGAGAAGAAATCGAAAAACTATCAATGTTCAAGCAACGCCGGTTGCCGCCTGCGGTGTCTCACGAAACGCTCCGGGTCGAAAATAGCCTGACACAGAAGCGACGTGGGCAGATGCGGAGAAATGGTTTGACGGTTGCTGAACCGATCCGAGATACGAAGGAACCAGCGCCGCCTTTGGCGAAGACCTTATCCACTTCTCCATATAGCCGCGCCCGCGATGTCCAGCGCCCAGATGATGAGCGAACCCTAAAATTTGCGATGATGGATGTGGTGGATTGGGTGAAGAACGTGCCCAAGCACTCTCGCGATGCCGCGCAGCACGAAAGGCAACTGCTCGGCCTTGAGCGCCGATATTCCGTCGATACCCTGCCCCTTGTTGATCCGTTTATCGCCACGTCCTCTCGTGGTGGTCGTCTGGCTGCAGCCATCGCAGCTGGGGAACAGGGGACCAGCAACTACGATAGTTTCGACCTGGACCCTCACATGGCTTTGTCGGCTCTCATTTTTCTTGGCCCAAAAGTGTAGTCGATATTCAATTCATTGACATTAAAGGGAAAATCGGAAAACGGCGTCGATGAGATAATCCCGACCCCAGCTTAAAAGTCTCCTTGTCGCAACGCCAATCAAGGAGAAAACGATGGCAGACATTACTACAGACAAGATCACAAGCGTCGAGATGAAGAAGGCTCTCGATGCATCAGACGTTCAGGTCGCCGCGTACATGGACAATGTGCGCAAGACCAACGAGTCACTCTATATGGCTCTGCAAGCGGCTTATCGGCTGACGAAGACCTTCATTAGAGTCGAACTGCACAAGGCCGCCAAGGAAATTGGCGTCAAGGTGCAAACGGTATCGTCCGGTGAAGTTGTGGCGGTTAAGCTGGTCCTCCGTAATGCCGACTCCTCCAAGGCCAGTTCGTACGCCGCTGCGCTGTTGAAAGCAGATGCGCTCAACGTCGCCGTCGAAGATTTTGCCGAATGGGTGAAGGAAAAGGGTGGCATCGAGGCTGTTCGCCGTGGCGATCTCGACGCGCTGAGCAAGGAAAACAAAGCCAACAGGCAGGCAGCGATCGCCAAAGCCAACGACGCGATGTCCGGCGAGCGTGCCGGCGCGTTCATGGTTGCAAAGCCGAATAAGGCCCAGTGGAAGTTCCCGGTTCACTCCGACTCTAAGAAGGCTGTTTGGCTCGTCAGTGAGCGCGCGGATGGCAATTTCGAGGTCGTTGCTATCCACACGGCCAAGGGTGCGGTGGAAGCAATGGTCAAGCGCGTCGGCGAAGCGCTCGCCAACCCGGCGAACGTCAAGGACTTCAAGGTCATCTTGAAGCCAGCCGTGCCGAACACGGCCGAACAAGATGCTGCCAAGGACCGGCTCGCTGGCAAGTCCGAGTGATCGACCGCGGTGGTGGCCATTCGCCACCACCTCCCCCCAACAAGGATATCCCCGATGACCGTCAACTTATCTTCGCTCATGTCGAAGTACGAGCCGACGAAGCTCGCCGACTACACTACTTTCAATCTCAAGACGATGGCCGTAATTCACGGTTACCCCAAGGGCACACTCACGCGTCCATTGCTGCTCGTCGGCCCGCCCGGCGGCGGAAAAACGCAGCTGGCCAAGCTGCTGGCTGCGGAAATGGCACCCGATATGTCGCCAGCTGACATCCGTTTCGTGGATGTCTCCGAAGATCCAAGTGTTAAGGCGATAAGGAGCGTCGGTCAGACAGTTCAACTGTTCGCACGAAACACGCGCAACCTGCGTGCCGTCATCCTCGACGAAGTCCATGAATTCAGCACACCCGCGATGTCTGCGCTCAAAGGCATGCTGACGAAATATCCGACGACAGACAGAGGCGTGTTCTTCGTCATGACGACGAACCATTTGAGCGGGCTGAGTGAACCCGTACGCGACCGTTGTCTTGTTCTCGAAGTCCCGGCGACAACGGTTGACGACGTACTCCCCATGGCCCGCCGCGTTCTCGATGGCGAGAAGATCCCATACGCCGTCGAAGACCTTCGAGCAGCGCTGACCAAGGATAGTAGCGGCCTGGCAACGTTCCGCGACATGTGGGGCGTCATCGAAGACATCGTCACGCGTATGAGCATGCCGTGACCGATTGCGGGTTCGCGCCCGCAATACCTCAATGGAGGTGCGGCGCGCTCCTTCATTTCCCAGGTCGTGTAACACGACAAAATCGAAACCGAAGAAGGAAATACTGCCATGATGAGCGATGCTCTATATGATGCCGACTGCAGCCTATACAGGTATCAAACCGAAATGCCGGAAATATACGATTCAATCCGGCCGCGGGTTGACGCGTTGAGATGTGCAATGATCGTGTTGCGGCTCGAGCTCGACAATACTCTGCCGGTCGAGTGGTTGGACCGGAATCCAATATACACCGCCGCAAAAGCCGGTGACGTCAGCCCACACGACGCCTTCCAGTACGGTGAAGACGACAGCGTACTTGAAGAGTATCGGCGTGAGCTAGCCGCTTTCTTCGATAGCCAAAGGTCCTGAGAGAACTTTGGCGACAAGAGGGCAGCACCGTCGCATACGCTGCCCTCTGCTTTAATGATCGGGATGAGACACGTCATATCTTTTGCGCCGGCGAACGGCCACCATCTCGCGCCGCTCGTAGCAATCACCCAGCGAACTCACCAGATCGCGAACTGCCGACGCAGCGTCCGGCTTCATTGACCGAGCAATACGGTCGAGCCGTACCGAGAGCCCTAGCAAGGCTCCGACACTCGGCTCACGGTCAGTCGCCACGAGTTGCGAGTAATATCGCGGGCTGCGGCCGAGCCACACGGTCGAGAACTGCACCTGCGAGCTTGCCAGTCCGAGTGAGCGCATCGATTGGTAAATTTCGGAAACATTCATTGGGCACCTCCACCCTTATTTATGCGCTCCGTCAGTCCATCCGCCCCAGGTACTAAATAACTAGCACATTGATAAGAATGGAGATTTTGATGAAGACGCCAATCAAAAAGTTTCGCGCAAATATGATGACTAAGCTGGGTAGCGGGTTCACGCGCCGCGATAAAAAGAAGATCGAATATCTTACGGACGCACATCACGAACAGCGCCGCGTGGTGATGGATGCGCTGCCCGCAAAGCATTTTCTGCGGGATCAAATGACGGAATGCGGCAAGCGCGACGACTGGAACAACATCATTTATTGTCGAGTGCCGCTTTGTCCGAGATGCCATATGCGTGAGCGCACGGTGCAATCGGCGATCGCCATCAAGAGGGAATTCGTCGGCGCGGTGAACGAGGAAATGTCTTTCGCCACGATCCTCCTGCCCGTGCAGCTGGATTTTAGCGGCATGACCGAGCTGTCCGAAATCGAAAAGCGCCGCCTGCGAACACTCATCGATAGACGCCGCAAGAAAGATTCCCGCTGGGACGATTTCCAGCTCATGGGGTGGTGGGAGATCGATCGCATGAGCTTCAGCGACTATCAGGTCGCTGGCCGCAACACGCGCCTCGCCCTCGATGATCTGGGCTTTCCGGTCACCGCAAGCCTCAACACGACTATCTGGCGGCCACACCTGCATGCGATCGTTCGCCTGGGCAGATTGACTGCTGACGAGGTCACCCAAGCGCTGCGCAAAGAAACCCATACGGGTAGCTATCAAGTCGACCTTCAGCGGTTCCGCACCAACCGCGATGTCGCCGAGAATCTCAAGAACGTGATCCGGTACTCGCTGAAATTCCGCATCGAACGCGACTACAAGCGCGTGGATGCTCAGGACTTCATCGAAGCGGAAGACGCAGAGGACAAGGCCCGCCCACGCGCCTGGTGGCCTGCAGCGGATATAGCCGCCTATGTGGATTGGCTATGCCCGACAGGAAGATCCGGCTTTCAGTCGCTGCGCGTCATCATAGGCAGCAAGGAGGCCGATGAGGCCGATAGCTATGCTGCGGCAGTACAAGTCGAAAACGATCGGAACGGTCTGACACCGGGTGCGGCGATTATCGACCGTGTTCGCAATCGACATAAGGAAAAAGACAAGCCGTTGGAGGCTGATGGGATTTCGTGTCTGTCTATCTCTTTGGACTTGAAGGCGATTGAAATGACTGGGAATGAGCTGGTGCTCGTTGAGGATCATGATGCTCTTGGATTATGCATGTATAATAAATCTATACATGATACTAACTGGACGGGGCAGATGCCCACGGACACCACGTCGGTTAGATCTGCGCCATCGGCCTCGGCACCCAATTCTCGATCAGCTGGCGGAGTTGTCGCGGTCCAGCAAGATGCTAATCGGCGCGGCTGAATTGAATGCCTCATCGCGCACCAGCTTGATCCCGAGCAACGGATGAAGCCGCATAATGTCGGAGATCCAGAGCGGCTGAAACACCGGACCACCATCAGTGAGATTGTGTAGGACATCGACGGCATGACCGTGGCAACGGCTACGGAACAGCAGCAGTTCGGCACGGCCGTTTGGATCAAACAACCGCGCCACCGGCTTGACCTCGCCGTCATGCGTGGCGTTCCAGGCGAGACGGGCACAGACTTCCTTGGGGAACATCGCCTTCAGCCGCCCCCATTCGTCCATCTCCAACGCGTGGATCGAGCGCCCCTCTTTGAGAGCGAACGTCACCCGAACACGCCAAAGCGACGTTGTCCGGTACATTCGATTTTGAACAATGCCGTCCTCTTCGAAGCGCATCCACATAGGCCGAGCATTCGGCGGCTTGAGCTCGCTGAGCGGTGTCGTGCCGATCATCAGCCGGGATCGGGCCAAGGCGGCGAGGTCACTGTCGAGGACAGACGCGGCGGCCTTTGTTTCGTCACCGTCATCATCCTGCCTATCGCTGCCGCCCATGCGCATCTGATCCGATTGTCTCGGCTCAACAAAAATCCTTTTGGTCGGAAGAGCGAGCACAGACACGGCAGCAGGGTTAATCTGGGCGGCCAGCATGTTCGCCCGGCGGCGTTGCTCGCTGCCCCTGCCCTACCATGCGCCACAGATACCCTACGGCGCTCGTGCAGTGCGGTCATGTAGCGCGCTGCTGCAGCGATGCGCGGCGAGATGGCCGCGTGTGTACGGGGCTCTCCCCCTGAAGCTGCCGCCGCCATAAGATGGAAATATTCCATCTTATGGCCATCGCCGTAGGTCACCCGAACAGGCGCAGGATATTCTCCGCATTGCTGTTGGCGATGGTCAGCGCCTGGTTTGCCAACTGCTGCTGCGTTTCCAGCGCACGAAATCGGGTGGACGCTTCGTTCATGTCCGTATCGATAAGACGGCCGACGCCTCTGTCGATGGCATCCATCTTGCCGGCGACAGTCTCGCCATGGGCTTGGACCGCTTTTTGCAAACTGCCGAGCGTGCTCATCCGGTCGATCAGCCCTTGCAGCCTTTCGTCGATCTGCGGAATGAGATAGTCCCAGGCCGCCTGACGGTCTGCGCCGTAGCGCTGGACATACATTTCGACTGTTCTGATCATGTCGTTGGATTTCGCAATCGGCGAGGTGCTGCCACCTTCCCACGACACAGAATATTGGCTGAAACTGCTGAGACCCGTTGCGTGCGTGTCGCCATCAGCGCCGGTTACGGTGAGGCTGTAGGATGCATCGAACAAGCCATCATCCTTGGGGTCCATATTGGAAAATGTCGCGGCGTCCATGAAGCTGTCATTGACGAGCAGCGTATCTTTCAACGCCAGGTCCGAGGTCAAAACCCTGCCATCGGCGTATCCCGTCACGAAAGAATTGACCACCTCGCTTGCCCGAACCGGGCTGTTGTCGCCCACGTAGAGCAGGTTCACGCCGGCAAATGACGAGCTTTGCAGGATTGTCCTGATCTGCAGCATGTGCTGATCGACCTCATGGGCAATCTTCGCCTGCTGCGACCGGTTATAGCCGGGGTCGAGTTGGTCCACCTGATCAACGGCCGACCAGGGAAACGCAATCTCTGGCGCGGGCATTTGCGAGGCCGCGATCATCAGGTTTCGGACTGTGGAGAATTCCTTCTGAATGGCGTCCATGCCGGCATAGGCGGTCGCCAGGACAACGGATGTGAATTCGATGGCGTCGGACACGGCAGACAGATCGGCCCGCTCCGATTTCATCGTCGTGGCGATCGACCAGTAGGACGCATTGTTGGAGGCCGTGGATACCCGCAAACCCGAGGATATCTGGCCTTGGGCCTTTTCCATGCCGCCGCTGATCGAGCGCAGCGTTTGCAGCGCCGATATCGCGCCGCTGTTGGTGTGAATGCTGGTCATGGACTGCGCTCGCAAGGGCAAGTTTCCGCCCGCAGCAAGCCCGCACAGGGTCATGTTATATGCGTTTGCGCAAGCCGCCAGTTAACGCAGCTTTAACACCCGGCCTGCATGCTGGGCTCAGCTTCGCGCAATTGCAGATTTCCGGTGCGAAACGCAGTCATGCCAGTGACTTGAGGGTATTTTATGTTTGCTTTCCAACGGCCGCTCTCGGCCTTTTCTACAGGAGCCGCCTGCGCTCTTGTCCTGTTAGCTGGAACAGCACACTAATATAGCACGATACGCTTTGCCCTGGCTCCCGCCCTTCCTCGCCGTTGCCCAAGGCGGCGTGGGCTGACAGGGAGACGACATGACCCAAGATCATCCCCGGCCTGGGACGCGGGCCTATTCCTACGTTCGTATGAGCACCCACAAACAGCTATCCGGCGACAGCCTGCGCCGACAGATGGAAAAATCCCGGTCCTTCGCCAAAGAGCACGGCCTGCGTCTTGATGAAGGCCTCAGCGATATCGGCGTCAGCGCATGGAAGGGCAAGAATGCG
>NZ_JARXVM010000023.1 GCF_029892285.1 Rhizobium sp. SG_E_25_P2 | reverse complement strand
TCTCTTCTATCCCAAACCCAACACCAAAACCGAAGGTCCAGTCCGAATTCAGAGACGAGCGCGCCTGCCGCTAGAAGCAACCGCCGCCCCCGTCGTCTTGAAGCGGTTTATAGGCGCGTCGCCTGGAACTGTCAAAGACTTTTTTGCGGCTTTGTGAAGTTTTTTTGAAAAGCCGGGAAAGCCAGAGGGTTGGGCGGCAGTCATCCACAGGCCTGCGGCTTCGGACGCCCGCCGCCCCGCAATTTTCACATTCGCGAGGCAAAAGCAGGCGCTATTTTCCTCACTCCTTCTCTATAGGGGCTTGGATTTGACTTGGGCAGGCGATTGATGCAGTCATTGTCGCCGCGCCAAACGCGACGGGAAAAAAGCGGTTTCCATGCAAGAAGTGAAGATCATCCGGTCTCTGGGCGAAGAACCGCCAATTCTCGCGGAAGGCCGCCGCACGCCTGATCGCCGCGAAGTTTCGCTGCGCTGGTTGTCGGGCACGGTGCTCACCGGGCTGACCAGTTCGGTGCTGATGGGGGTGGCGCTGTTCGCGGCTCTCGAGGGTCGCGAGATCCTGGCGACCCCGGCCGAAGCGTCGGCCATGAGCCAACCTCTTCCCAATGACCGCGACGCCCAGCTTGCCTCGTCTCGCAAGGGATCGCGGCTGATCTCGTCGCTTCTCGCCGCCAAGCCCGCCGACAAGGCGGTGATGGAGGTTCCGACCGTCATCGTCGAGGGCGACAAGCAGGTGGTCCGCAAACTGCCGTTCGCGCATGTGAAGATGGCGCTCGCCGCCAATTACCAGATCGATCAGTCCTATCCCCGTTTCGACCCGCTCGACATCGCCTCCGAAGGCGAGACGCCGGCTTCAGCCGCGCCGTCGCCGGTGTTTTACGGCTCTGACGTCGAATCGGAAGTGTCGCTCGAAGTCGAGGCCTTCCCCACCGACCGTTCCGACCTGCCGCTCGCCCAGTCGATGTCGCTGGAAGAAGTGGAAGAGAATGTCCGCACCAACGGATCGCTGTTGACCTCCGACGACGCCAAGGTGGCGACGCTCTATTATGTCGACCCGCAACGCTTCGCCTCCGGCGACAATGGCATCGACATGCTGGGCCGGCTGTCGGCCAAGGTGGTCGAGGAAAATATGTCGGTGACGGAATCCTCGGCGGTGACGCCGCAGACGCCGGAATATGCCGACGATGTCATCCCCGTCCGGGTCGGCGCGACGATCAGCGCCGTGATGATGGGAGCCGGCTACCCAAAGGCGGAAGCGGGCGATGTCGAGGATTTCTTCGCCTCCGTCACCCAGCGTCGCGACCTCGCCGAGGGCGATGTCGTCCGGGTCGGCGTGCTGCAGCAAGCCGAAAAGGCCAGCATCGTCCGGGTCAGCCTCTATCGCGACGGCCGCCACCAGCTGACGGCGGCTATCGACGACAAGGGCAAATTCGTGACCGGCCAGGAGCCGCCCTATCTCGCCGCCGTGACCAGCGCCTTCGACGACGCCCCGCCCGTGGTCGCCGGCAATCAGGATCTGCCACGCGTCTATGACGGCATCTACCGCGCCGCGCTCTCTTACGGCATGAACAAGCGGATGGTCTCCCGGGTGATCCGGCTGCTCGCGCCGGCAGTGGATTTCCAGGCGCGGCTCAAGCCGACCGACCAGCTCGAGGCTTTCTATTCGGCCGAAGACGAGACCGGCGAGGCGACCGACGAGTCCGAACTCTTGTTCCTGCACGCCAAATTCGGCGACAACGACACCCGGCTCTATCGCTTCCAGGATCCCTCCGACCTGTCGGTCGATTATTTCGACCAGACCGGCAAGAGCCTGAAGCAGTTCCTGATCCGCAATCCGCTGCCGGGCGGAGTGTTCCGGTCCGGCTTCGGCATGCGAAGGCATCCGATCCTCGGTTACATGCGCATGCATACCGGCGTCGACTGGTCAGCGCCCAGGGGCACGCCGATCATCGCCGCCGGCGACGGCATCGTCGAAAAGGCCGGCTGGGACCGCGGCGGTTACGGCAACCAGACGCTGATCCGCCATCCAAACGGCTATGTCACCTCCTATAATCACCAGTCGGCCATCGCCAAGGGCGTGGCGCCCGGCGCGCAGGTGCGGCAGGGCCAGGTGATCGGCTGGGTCGGCACAACAGGCCAGTCGACCGGCCCGCATTTGCATTACGAAGTCATCGTCAACGGCAACAAGGTCGATCCGCAGCGCATCCGCCTGCCATCGGGCAAGGCGTTGAAGGGCGAGGCGCTGGCGAAATTCGAGGACGAGCGCAAGCGCATCGACGATCTGCTCGAAAAGGGCGAGGCCAAGCAGGTGGCGAGCCAGTAATTCCAACGCACAGTATCAAAATGATCCGGGGGCCTTGCGGCCCCCGTTTTGCTTTCAGTCTCAGGCGGCAGCCTGGGCGTCGATCGGACTGGCCGAGAACAGCAGCCGGTCGGACGCCGCCGCGACATGGATCTGCGATCCGTCGGCGAATTCGCCCGACAGCAGACGCTCCGACAGCGGGTCCTGCACATAGCGCTGGATCGCCCGCTTGAGAGGACGCGCGCCATAGACAGGATCGTAACCCTTGTCGGCGAGCCAGGCGCGGGCGTCCTGACCGAGTTCCAGCACGATCTTGCGATCGGCCAGGAGCTTGGCCAGACGGGTGAGCTGGATTTCGACGATCGCGCCCATTTCCTTGCGATGCAGACGATGGAACAGGATGATCTCGTCGACGCGGTTGAGGAATTCCGGCCGGAACGAGGCTTTCACCACATTCATGACCATCTCGCGGACGCTGTCGACCTCGTCATTCTCGCCGAGCTGGGTGAGGAATTCCGCGCCCAGATTGGAGGTCATGATGATGATCGTGTTCTTGAAGTCGACGGTGCGGCCCTGACCATCGGTCAGGCGGCCATCATCGAGCACCTGCAGGAGCACGTTGAAGACATCCGGATGGGCCTTTTCGATCTCGTCGAACAGCACGACCTGATAGGGCCGGCGGCGGACGGCTTCGGTCAACGCGCCGCCTTCCTCGTAACCGACATAGCCGGGAGGGGCGCCGATCAGCCGGGAGACGGAGTGTTTCTCCATATATTCCGACATGTCCATGCGCGTGATCGCGGTCTCGTCGTCGAACAGGAAGCGGGCGAGCGACTTGGTCAGCTCGGTCTTGCCGACACCGGTGGGGCCGAGGAAGATGAACGAGCCGATCGGCCGGTTCGGATCCTGAAGGCCGGCGCGGGCGCGGCGAACAGCGCGCGACACCGCCTGCACGGCGTCGCCCTGCCCGACCACGGATGCAGCCAGCATGTCTTCCATGCGAAGCAGCTTGTCGCGTTCGCCTTCGAGCATCTTGTCGACCGGGATGCCGGTCCAGCGCGAGACGATATGGGCGATATGGTCGGGGGTGACCACCTCCTGCACCATGGCGACGCCCTGACCTTCGCGATTTTCGGCGTCGACCAACTGCTTTTCAAGCGCGGGGATCGTGCCATAGGCCAGTTCGCCGGCGCGCTGATATTCGCCCTTGCGCTGGGCGATGGCGAGTTCGTTGCGGGCCTCGTCAAGCGCCTTCTTGAGATCGGCGGCGAGGCCCAGCTTCTGCTTTTCCGACTGCCAGCGCGCAGTCAGCGCATCGGCCTGCTCCTCAAGCCCGGTCAGGTCCGCTTCGAGCTTGTCCAGCCGGTCGCGCGAGGCCTGGTCGGTTTCCTTCTTCAGCGCTTCGCGCTCGATCTTCAGCTGCATGATGCGGCGATCGAGCTCATCGAGCTCTTCCGGTTTGGAATCCACCTGCATGCGCAGACGCGACGCCGCCTCGTCCATCAGGTCGATGGCCTTGTCGGGCAGGAAGCGATCGGTGATGTAGCGGTTCGACAGTGTCGCGGCCGCCACCAGCGCCGAATCGGAGATTCGCACCTTGTGATGCTGCTCGTATTTTTCCTTGAGGCCGCGCAGGATCGAAATCGTATCCTCGACCTTGGGCTCGTCGACAAACACGGGCTGGAAGCGGCGGGCGAGTGCGGCGTCCTTTTCCACATGCTTGCGATATTCGTTGAGCGTAGTCGCGCCGACGCAATGCAATTCGCCGCGGGCCAAAGCAGGCTTCAAGAGGTTGGAGGCGTCCATCGCGCCATCGGCCTTGCCCGCGCCGACCAGCGTGTGCATTTCGTCGATGAACAGGATGATCTCGCCGTTTTCGGCTTGCACCTCGTTGAGCACGGCCTTCAGCCGCTCTTCGAATTCGCCGCGGAATTTGGCGCCGGCGATCAGCGAGCCCATGTCGAGAGCCATCAGCTTCTTGTCTTTGAGGCTTTCCGGCACGTCGCCATTGACGATGCGCAGCGCAAGACCCTCGGCGATGGCCGTCTTGCCGACGCCCGGCTCGCCGATCAGCACCGGATTGTTCTTGGTGCGGCGCGACAGAACCTGGATCGTGCGGCGGATTTCGTCGTCGCGGCCGATCACCGGGTCGAGCCTGCCTTCGCGAGCCTCGGCGGTGAGGTCGCGGGCATATTTCTTCAGTGAATCGAAGCCCTGTTCGGCATTGGCCGAATCGGCGGTGCGGCCCTTGCGAATGTCGTTGATCACCTGATTGAGCGATTGCGCGGTGGCGCCGGCCTTTTTCAAGGTTTCGGCGGTCGAGGCGGAGGTTTCCACCGCCAGCGCCACCAACAGGCGTTCGACGGTGACAAAACTGTCGCCGGCCTTCTTGGCGACGTCTTCCACCGTGTTGAACACGCGGGCCAGCGGCTGCGACAGCGAGATCTGGCCATTGCCGCCCGAGGTCTTCGGCAGCTTGCGCAGCGCCTCGTCATTGGCGAGCTTGGCGATTTTCGGGTCGCCGCCGGCCCGCGTGATGAGCGAGGCCGCCATGCCCTGATCGTCGTCGAGCAGCGCCTTCAGCACATGTTCGGCAGTAAATTGCGGATTGCCTTCACCCAGCGCATAGGTCTGCGCATTCTGGAGAAAGCCGCGCACGCGTTCGGAATATTTCTGCAAGTCCATGATCGTCTCCGTTTCCCGCCGCGCCCTTGAGGCGCGCGGCGTCTTTCAGGATCGAGCCCCCATCCGTGGCGAGCCCGGGAAGTTTTTCGCTTCTTGAGCCGCATATGGGAATGACCCCGGTCAAAATAAAGAGGGCGGAAAAGACCATGTTTGCTGTTTGTTTTGTGAGGCTTGCGCTTCGTCAAGAAGGCCCGCCCCGGCGATCAGTCGATGTTGTATTTTTTCAGCATTGCCTCGGTTTCGGCGAGCTCCGCCCGAGCGGCTACGAGGATCGCCTGCGTGTCGACGGGCTTGTCGAATTCTCCGGCCGCACGGCGCGCTTCCAGGCTTTCAAAGTTCGAGCGCCAGGCCTCGAAGCGCCGGTATTGCGGGGTCTGCGGATGGAGAGATGTCATGGCCAGCACAATGCCCCCGTATTCTGCAAATTTCTCCCAGGGGTCGGGCCGGCGAATGATCTGATGACGCGCTCGAAAAATATCGAGAATGATGAGCCTGACGCGGTTGAGGTTCGAGGCGAACTGACTGTCGGAATGACAGGTCAATCGAGCGCCCGGACTCCGGATGCTCTGGCATGACTGGGCGCGCCGGCAGTAGCGGCTACGACACGGCTTTTGGAAAAAACGGCAATGGCGTGCGGTCATCCTACGATCCACAGCCAGCAGAAAATCATCCATATGCTCATCGTCATGATCGGCCATGATCCCCACTCCTTTGCAAAGGCGGCTGTTCCGCGCGCCGAAACCCTCCGCCGCTTTTGATCGCCCGGAGTTTTGCCTCATTCTCTCGCTTCGCCCATAAGGGCTCGGCCGGGGCGCGAAGAACGCCTCGTTAAGTTAGTTTAATATGACGCTCATCGCGCCCCGCATTCGGCGGTTTGTGCTTCGAACTTGACGCTCGTCGCCGCAGGTCGAGCCTGCGGGTAATCCGCCTCTAAAGCGGGCCTTACTGTAACGTCCCTTGCGAGACGCCACCCTGGGGGGACGCTTTCACGCCAAGTCCCCAGTGTTCGGGGGTCGTCGTTTCTCGAAGCCCCGGAGAAAGGGATGCACGTCGTCCCCCTTCCCCCAGCGCCGGCCCCATCTCGCCGCGACGCCTCGCGGTGTAGCCGATGACAGGACGAGATGAGGATAAGCGGCGTGGGATGGTGGGGGATGAAAATATTTTCGGGAGTTTGATTTTTTGAAGAAGGCCCTCCCCCACCCCTCCCACAGGGGGAGGGGCTTAACCCAGGTCTTCCGCCGGCGTCCCACAGTTCAGCCTAGCGGAGGCGAGGTTTCTTGGGGTTGGAGGGAGCGGCAGCGCAAGCCCCTCCCCCTTGTGGGGAGGGGTTGGGGAGGGGTTTTCCCCCGCTCCGTCGTCATCCTCGGGCTTGTCCCGAGGATCCAAGACAGTGAACAAAATCAAGCCGTTGCAGATGCTCGGGACAGGCCCGAGCATGACGACGACGAGGGTTTTAGTCTGTATGCGGTTGACCGCCTGCACGGGCCCTCATCCGGCTGCCGCCACTTTCTCCCCGCGATTAGCGGGGAGAAGGGCGATCGGGGCGCCAACCGCGCCAATACCAGTCCTCCCCCCAAAATCCGAAAATTTTCCGCAATCCGGTCTAGAAAAGGCCGGAATCGATCCCCAGATTATGCCTCGACCCTGGTCCGGGCCCCTCTGGTAAAAGCCGCCGGCGCTTTTACGATGTCGGACCTTACCGACAGCGATTGCCGGCGAGAGGATTTGGGCCATGACCATTTTCCCCATGACGACGCTTGCCCGCGAACCGCTGACCACCGGCGCCCGCAACCCCCTGCCCGCGCGGCCGGGGCTGGATGGAACCGCGCAGCAACAGGCGGCGGGGCGATTTCCCGAAACAATCTATCGCCGGACCGCGCGCGCCAGCCGCTTCTGAAACGGGTCCGGTCGTGACCGGAGCGCGGATGCGAACCGATGTCCCGCACACCGACAGGCCTTCCCCCTTGAACTGACGCGTCGCCGCCAGCCCTGAAAGGCTGCGGCAGAGACGTATGAAAGGAAACACCCTCAATGTCCGACTTCATCGCCGCCCTGATCGCCTTCTTCGTGATCGATCCGCTGACCGCGGAACTCGACGGCAAGCTCGCCGGATTGAAATCCTCCCCCGAGACCGCCGCGATCGTGCGGGAATGCGCCGGCGCGATCGGCCCGCAACTGATCGAGAAAGCCTCGGGCGACTACTGGTGGGCCGCGACCACGGCCTTCAGCGTCGCCACCGGCCTGACCGCGCCTGAATCCCTGCTCGCTGACGGGCCCGCCTGCTGCCAGACCGCATTGTCGCTGATGAAGGGCGAGACCGGTAAAGAGGCTGGCGAAGTCTGACGCCATCCATTTTCGTGACTGATTTGCAATCCCTGGAGACATCAATGCCCCCCCATACTGCCGCCATCCACCGCGACCTCGCCGATACCGCCGGCGACGACAATATCCGCGCCCGCCGCAACGCGCTGATCGCCCATTGGGCGGCGGACAGACTGCATCTGTCAGGATGGGAAATCGCGGCCTATGCGGAGATGCTGCATGCCGTGGACCACGAAGAGCCTGGCGACGCCGACATTCTCCGCCAGCTGAAGGCGGACTTCGCCGAACGCGGCGTCGCGATCGATGACCGGGAACTCGAAAGCGCTCTCAAGACTTGTCACAAGCAGGCGCTGCGCGAGACCTGGAGCACCGATTGACAAGCGACGGAATGGACGACACGACCCAACAACAACAGCCCCGCCGCGGCGTGGCCACCGAGACGCTTGAGCGTCTGGTGGCGCGCGCGGCCGCTGCGCCCGATGGCAGCCTGAGCCTCAATGAGGTGGTGGGGGCCATGGGCCGCACCAGCATTGCATTTACCATTCTCATTCTGTCGCTGCCGCCGCTCTGTCCGATCCCCGGCCCCTTCGGCGTGGTGTTCGGCACGGTGCTGGCATTGGTGTCGCTGCAGATCATGGCCGGCGCCCGTCATATCTGGCTGCCGGGCTTTCTCGGCCGCCGGCGGATCTCGGCCGGCGTGCTGGATGTGACCTTTCGCTATACCGCGCCGATCATGGGGCGGGTCGAGCGCTTTCTCAAACGCGACCGGATGAAGCGCCTGACGGGGCTGGGCGTGCAGCGCATGCTGGGCCTGCCGGTGTTTCTCTTGGCGGTGGCGGTGGCGCTGCCCATTCCCTTCGGGAATTTTCTGCCGGTGCTGGCGCTCATGGTGATCTCCACCGCGCTGATCCAGCGCGACGGGCTGGCGGTGATCGGCGGGCTGGCGCTGACGCTGGTGGCGCTGGGCGCGACGGCTGCACTGGTCTATGGCGCGGCGGAAGCCACGCTCTACCTGTTCAGCTGATCCGGGCCCGAGACCTCACAGACGAAGACCGGCAATGGCGAGAGGATTGTCCTCGAGCGCCTGACGATCCGGCCGATCAATCTGGGGACGCCCGGTGAAGGCGTCAAACAACGAGCGGACGAAGTCTTCCTCGAGATCCTGAGTGATCAGCACCATGCGGGTGCGCCGGTCATCCCCGGGCCAGGCGGCCAGCCGTTCGGGCTGGTGGAACACCGATTGCACGCCATGCAGCACCAGCGGACGGTCTGGATCGTCGCTCAGCTGGACGATCGCCTTCATCCGCAGCAGCTTTTCCGCATGCGCCGAGCGCAGGAGATCGACGAACATGCCGATGGCGGCAGGATCGATCGGCCTGTCATGGGTGATCGAAAAGGAGCGGATCGCCTGATCATGGTGATGGTGACCGTGATGATGATGGTGGTGATCATGGTGGTCGTGATCATGATGGTGGTGATGATCATGGCCGCAGTGATCGTCGCAGACATGGTCGTGGTCGTCCTGCGCGGCGTCGGCCAGCCAGCGGGCGGCGTCGGCGGTGCGGCTACGCGGATCGAACAGGCCGGCGGAGAAGGTGTCATAGGCGCTCGCGCGGGCGGAATCGCCGTCGATCAGCTCGGCGCGCGGATTGAGCCCACGCAGCCGCGACACGAGATCGGCGATGGTCTCTTCCGAAGCCAGCGACTTCTTGGACAGGATCAGCCGGTCGGCGAGCGCCGCCTGGCGGCGCGCTTCCTCATGCCGCTCCAGCGTCGAGACGCCATTGACCGCATCGACTACGGTGATGACGCCATCGAGCGAAAAGATGCGGGCGAGATCGGGATGGCCGATGATCGACTGGATGACCGGGGCGGGATCGGCCAGCCCGGTGGTTTCGATCACCACGCGGGAAAGCCGCTTCATGCGGCCTGCTTCGATCGCCTCATGGAAGCCAGCCAATGTGTCGGTGAGTTCGCCGCGCACGGTGCAGCACAGGCAGCCATTCGACAATTCGATGACCGAATCGGAGGCCTCGACCAGCAGGTGATCGATGCCGACTTCGCCGAATTCGTTGATAATCACGGCGGCGTCGCCCATGTCGGGCTGTTTCAGCAGCCGGTTCAAAAGCGTGGATTTGCCCGCGCCCAGAAATCCGGTCAGGATCGAGACGGGAATGCGATCGGCAAGCGCGGCCATCAGTTGATCGGCCTCGGCTCGGGGATCGGGATATTGGCGATGACATCATCGCCGGCCGCGCTCTTGGCCGGTTTGCCCGCCGGCGTGATGGTGACGAGCGACAACACCAGCGGCCGGCCGATCGGCTTGAGATAGGGCGACTTGACCTTCATGCTGACATCGTCATGGCCTTCCGAGCGGACCTTCTTCTTGCCTTTCTTGGGGCAGATGTCGTCGGAAATGTCGGCCACGGCCTCACGGCCCGCGCCATAGGCGGCGAGCCGGTCGATGCGCGGCATGCCGCCATCGGAATTGATCGACAGGCCCTTTTCGAGCAGCGAAGCGGACAGTTCGGCGCGGCCGACCAGACTGTCGGAGCCGAGCACCACCGACAGCACCTGCCGGCCATTGCGGGTGGCGGTCGACACCTGGTTGAAGCCCGAGGCGCAGATGAAGCCGGTCTTCATGCCGTCGGCGCCGTTGAAGCGGCCGATCAGCTTGTTGTAATTGGGGATCTGCTTCTTGCCGACCTTGAGGCCCTCGATGCCGAAATAGCCCTGATATTGCGGATAACGGTGGCGCAGCGTCAGCGTCAGGATCGCGAGATCGCGGGCGGTGGTGTATTGGCCCTGGCCCGGCATGCCGTTGGGATTGATGAAATGCGACGAGGTCATGCCGAGATTGGCGGCCTCGGCGTTCATCATGCCGACGTAATTTTCCACCGAGCCGCCGAGATTTTCGGCGATGGCGTAGGCGACGTCATTGGCCGATTTGACCAGCAGCAGTTTCAAGGCGTCGTCGAGCGTCATCGAATCGCCGGCCTTGAGATACATTTTCGAGGCGGGTTGGGCGGCCGACAGCTTGCTCATCACGATCGGCATGGACAGCGAGGCGCGGCCCGCTTCGATCTGGCGGAAGGCGACGTAAGCGGTCATCAGCTTGGTCAGCGAGGCCGGATACCATTTCTGGAAGGCGTCCTCATGCTCGATCACCTTGCCGCTGTTCATATCGACCAGGATATGCGGACCGGCCTGAGCCAGCGTGCCGCTCAGGGCCAGGCCCGCGCCCAGGGTCAATGCAAGCAGTCTCTTCACGCCTTGCCGGACATCCGCCATCATCGCGTCTTCGCCTCGTCCATCGCCATCATAGAACTTTCTTTACCGGGCGGTATTTAGCCTATATGGCAAGGAGATGGCAGAAGTTTTTTATTCTTCCGGACATTTTCGCGCCGCCTCCCCCGCGTCGTCGTCCAGAGAAAGGATCGCCTGGAATGCCCATCCTCAACCGCGCCAGCGACATGCAGGCGGAAATCGCCGCCTGGCGCCGCAGCATCCATGAAACGCCCGAACTGAATTACGACGTGGTGCAGACAGCCGCTTTCGTGGCCGCCAAACTGCGCGACTTCGGCGTCGACGAGGTGGTCGAGGGGCTGGGGCGCACCGGCGTGGTCGGTCTCATCAAGGGCTCAAAGGGCGAGGGGCCGGTGATCGGCCTGCGCGCCGACATGGACGCCCTGCCGATGACCGAACTGACGGGCAAGCCATGGGCCTCCAAGACGCCCGGCAAGATGCATGCCTGCGGCCATGACGGACACACCGCCATGCTGCTCGGCGCCGCCCGCTATCTGGCGGAGACGCGCAATTTTTGCGGCTCGGTGGCGGTGATCTTCCAGCCGGCCGAAGAGGGCGGCGGCGGCGGCGACGCCATGGTGCGCGATGGCATGATGGAGCGTTTCGGCATCGCCGAGGTCTATGGCATGCACAATCTGCCGGGTCTCGGCGCCGGCAAATTCGCCACCCGCAAGGGGCCGATCATGGCCTCGACCGACGAATTCCTGATCACGGTGCGCGGCAAGGGCGCGCATGCGGCCATGCCGCATCGCGGCGTCGATCCGATCGTCATCGCCGCGCAGATCGTCTCGGCGCTGCAGACCATCGTCTCGCGCGTGACCGATCCGTTCGAATCCACCGTGGTGACCGTGACCAAATTCAACGCCGGCACGGCGATGAATGTCATCCCCGACGAAGCCCATCTCGGCGGCACCATCCGCACGCTGAACGCCGAGCAGCGCAACCAGGCGCAGACGCGGCTGAAGGAGATCGTCACGGGCGTCGCCACCGCGCTCGGCGCGGAAGCCGATGTGCGGGTGCATACGGGCTATCCCGTCACCGTCAATCATGGCGCCCAGACGGAAGCCGCCGTGCGCATCGCTGTGGAGATCGCCGGCGCGCCCAATGTCGACGGCGAGGGCTCGGCGATGATGGGCGGGGAGGATTTCTCCTATATGCTCAACGCCCGGCCCGGCAATTTCATCTTCATCGGCAATGGCGACAGCGCCGGACTTCACAATCCGCGCTACGATTTCAACGACGAGATCATTCCCTATGGCGTGTCCTATTGGGTGAAGCTCGCCGAGACCCGACTGGCCGAACTCGGCTGAAACCAAAAAGACTATTTTAGGGAGGAGACCCTGACCATGAGCGCGACCAGCTGGCTCGATCTGCCCACCCATCACGACTGGCTGAAGGCGGAAGCCGGCAAGCTGTTCGATTATTTCCAGTTCCGCTCGATCAATCCGAACGGCGGCTTCTTCGAATTCGGCCCTGACGGCGCGGTGCTCAACGCCGACAATCCCGTCCGCCCCGTCCATCTGGCCGCCCGCATGGTCCATTGCATGGTGATCGGTCATCTCCTGGGCCGCCCGGGCTGCGCCGATCTCATCGATCACGGCATGCGCTTCATCTGGGAGCGGCATCGCGATCCGGAACATGGCGGCTATTTCTGGTCGGTCGACGACAATGGCCCTGTTGACGCCAGCAAGCAGGGCTATGGCCACGCTTTCGTGCTGCTCGCCGCCTCCTCGGCGCTGCTTGTCGGCCATCCGCTCGCCGATCCGATGCTAGAGGACGTCACCACCATTCTCGAAACCAAATTCTGGGAAGAAAGCCACGGCGCCATTGCCGAGGAGTTTGCCGCCGACTGGACTCCTGTTGCCGGCTATCGCGGCCAGAATTCCAACATGCATCTGACCGAAGCGCTGATGGCCGCCTATGAAGCGACCGAGGACGACGGCTATCTCAAGATGGCCGAGCGCATCGCCGATCTGATCATCAACCGCAAGGCGCGGGACGTGGGCTTCGTGGTCGGCGAGCATTTCGACGAGAACTGGACGCTGCTCAAGGATTACAAGGGCAACGAAATGTTCCGCCCTTCCGGCACGACTCCGGGCCATGCTTTGGAATGGGCGCGGCTGATCCTGCAGCTCTATGCGCTCGGTGACCGCAAGCTCGACTGGATTCCCGAGGCGGCGCAGGCGCTGTTCGCCCAGGCCATGGCGCTCGGCTGGGACGGCAAGCATGGCGGCTTCTTCTACACTCTCGACTGGGAGGGCCAGCCGGCCAAACGCATGAAACTATGGTGGCCGATGTGCGAAGGCGCCGCCGCCGCCGCCTATCTCACCCGCCATGTGCCCTCCGACATGCATGAGGATTGCTACCGGCTGATCTGGAACAAGATCGCCATGCACCATCTCGATCACATCAGAGGCGGCTGGCATGAGGAACTGACCGAGACGCTTCAGCCGGCCCACGAGATTTTCCCCGGCAAGGGCGACATCTACCACGCGCTGCAGGCCTGCCTGATCCCGCTCTATCCCGCCGAGGGCTCGCTGACGCGGATGATCCTGGATGAACAGGCCGGGCTGACGGCGACGGAAGAGTAAAAAGTCCCCTCCGTCGTCATGCTCGGGCCTGTCCCGAGCATCTGCGACAGCTTCATTTTTGCGGTGGCTTAGACCCTCGGGACAAGCCCGAGGGTGACGAAGGAGAGGTTGCTAAAATGCAAAATCGCCGACCCCTTGCGAGATCGGCGATCCTTGTTCCGTAAGACAAATCGATCAGATCAAAACTCTTCCCAGCCGCCGGCGCCGCCGCCGGCCGCGCCCACCGCGCCGCCGCCTTCATAGCTGAGCGTGGACGAGAACAGGTTTTCGAGATTGAGGAAACAGATCATCTGGTTCTGATGCGCCAGGATGCCGTCGGCGAAGGCGGTGCTTTGGCCGGCGCTGGTCGGGATCGGCTGCAGACTGTCGGCGGGCACGGTGAGGATGTCGGAAACGCCCTCGACCAAGAGGCCGACCGTCATCTTGTTGACGTCGGTGACGATGATGGCGCTGCGTTCGGACGCTTCGGTGCCGGGCATGCCGAGCTTGACGGCGAGATCGATGATCGGGATCACCGTGCCGCGCAGATTGATGACGCCCAGCACTTCATAGGGTGAATGCGGGATAGGCGTGACCGGAGCCCAGCCGCGAATTTCACGGATCGAGCCGGTTTTCACGCAGAAGGACTGGTCATTGACCCTGAAGGCGATGATTTCCAACGACCCGCTCATACCGATAGTGATGCTCACGCCCCGACCCCCGTCACGACAGATGATATTGACCTATCGCTATAGCGGGTAAAACTGGCGCAAGGCTGGTGTGAGGACAGGAGCAGCCCAAGCGCCGGCCGGGTTCATGTCCACTCGTGGAGTTTTTCCGACATCAACGGCCGGGCCTCGACCAGCGGCAACTCGCCGCCCAGACGCTCGGCATAATCTTGCGCATCGTCCGCAGCATTGAAGCCAATGAAGATCATCGACAGCGACCGCGATTTCGCTGCACCCTTTTTGCGATAGGTAAGCCGCACCGCGCAATGCGGAAAATCCTCGTCGAGCGTGACGCCCGGAGGCAGGGCGTCGGCGAGCCCAAGATGCGCGCCAAGCCCTAAAAACCGGTCGATGGCGGCGTAAGCCGCCGCCTCCGGCAACTGGCGGTTCTCCGCAGCCTTGGGCGGACGCCCCCAGAACAGGCTGTCGACCACGCCCTTGGCCCGCTTGGTCTGCAACACCACCAACCCGCCAGCGGCGGCAAGCTCGACATGCGCATCCCAGCTCTGGAAGCGCTCAGGCGTCTGGGCGAGTTCGGTGAGGAGTGAGCGGAGATCGGCGGTGAGATCGGAATAGAGGGCGGCGGGCATGGAGGTGGTCTCGGACTTGAGGAAGGTCGTGGTTTAGCGCCTCCTAGCATGACAGGAGTGTGGTGGACATGGGCGTTGTGAATTGCACGCAAGAAGCTTAGATTGTGGTCTCTTGTGGTCACAGCGGAGATAATTCTATGGCCAGTGTCGGCGTGAAGGAAGCCAAGGCGGCTCTGTCGGGACTGGTGGATGAGGCGGCGTCCGGCGTATTCGTGACCATCACTCGGCACGGCAAACCTGCAGCGGTTTTGGTCAGCTTGGAGGCGGCGGAGGCGGCGAGGCGCGCTCTGGCTGCGGACCGCCCGAGTCTGGTCGATCACCTCAAGCGCTTTCCGGTCGATATCGATCTCGACGACGAGATTTTCTCACGGAACAGAATGCCTTCCCGCGAGATCGATCTTTGAGCGGCTATCTGTTCGATACCGATGTGCTCTCCCTGCTGGCTCCGGGGCGCGTGAATGTGCCGGACGGTTTTGTTGCCTGGGCGGAAGCGCGGGAAAGCCGGATCTTCATCTCAGCCGTGTCGATCCACGAAATTGAAAAAGGCATCCAACTGTTGGAGGCCAAGGGCGCCCTGCGTAAGGCCCGCAGCCTCGAACAATGGCTGCAATCGCTCGTCACGAAGCTCGGAGATTTCATCTTGCCGGTCGATGCAGCCGTGGCCAGGGTTTCCGGAGAATTCGAAGCCAAGGCTATCACCGATGGTTTCAATCCTGGCGCTTCGGATGCGATGATCGCCGGAACGGCGCAATATCACCAACTTACCGTCGTCACACGAAATATGCGGCATTTCAGTGCGTTCGAGATTGAGGTGATGGGCGTTGACGCCATCACATAGTGCGAACATTGCGCCGCGAGTCTCTCCGTTCGACGCCACAGAAGATGTCGAGCGTTGCTGCAAAGTGGAGACAGTTTAAGTCAGCAACAGCGCAGCGGGATTGATCACCCCGTCGCCTTCAACGGCTCCGGACGCTTGACCAGTTTTGCCGCCTCGATGACCAGCGGCAACAGCCCCTCGCCGCCAGCGTCGATGTGATCGAGGAAGGCGCGGCGCATGCGCGGCTCCCAGAATTTGTTGATATGCGCAGCGACGCCTGACGCGCGCTCCGCCTCGGGCTGCGACAAAAAGAAAGTGGCGATCTGATTGGCCATGCGCACGAGCTTGTCAGGCTGCATCGGCTTTGTCTCCCGTGATGATCCGGTCTGCGCCGGTGAAAATGTCGAAATCCTCGCCGCGCGCCAGCGCGATGAGCGTCATACCGGCGCGGGTGGCCATATCGATGGCGAGCGCAGTGGGCGCGGAAATGCCGATCAAGGCCGCCGCGCCGAGCTTGGCCGTCTTCTGCACCAGTTCGACCGAGAGCCGCGACGTCATGATCACGGCGCCGGACGCGCCATCGACGCCCGCGCGGGCCAAGGCGCCGATCAGCTTGTCGAGCGCATTGTGGCGGCCGACATCCTCGCGGACGGCGATGAGTCCCTGCCCCGGAACATAAAAAGCCGCAGCGTGGACGGCGCGGGTCTCCGCATTGAGCGGCTGGCGCGCGGTCAGCCCCGCCATGGCGCTCGCGATATCCGACGGCGCGAGACGGAGTTTGGCGGCGGAGACGTCGGCGGCGGGCTTCAGCGCCTCCTCGATCGATTCCACCCCGCACAGGCCGCAACCAACAGGGCCGGCCTTGGCGCGGCGGCGGGCGCGCAGCGTGTGATCGAGATCGTCGCTGAGCGCGATCTGCAGGTCGACGCCGCCCGAGGCGGGTTCGATGGCGATCGCCTCAATCTCGTCGATGCCAGTGACAATGCCTTCCGACAATGAGAAGCCGATGGCGAAATCTTCGAGATCGGCAGGGGTGGCCATCATCACCGCTTCCGTCGAGCCGCCATAGGAGAGCGCGACGGCGGCTTCCTCGGCGACGATGCGGTGATCTTGCGAGAGGCGGCCGTTGCGGAAGATGAGGTCGGAGACGCGGCGGGAGGGGTCAGGCGCTTCAGGCATGGGTCACACCCCCCTCTGTCCTGCCGGACATCTCCCCCTCAAGGGGGGAGAGTAGCAGGCAGCTCTCACCCTGCCTCATGGAGAAGTCGAGTGCTGAAACCGCGATCGAAGAGGGTGAGCGAGCGGATACCCCATCGGTTCTCCCCCCTTGTGGGGGAGATGCCCGGCAGGGCAGAGGGGGGTACGCCACCGATGCAATCAACAACCTTACTCCGCAGCTTCCAGCTTGCCGGCGATGCGGCGGGAGAGCTTGGAGAGTTCGCTGTAATCCTCCTGCCATTCCGACGGACCGTTCGACGGCGACACTTGCACCGCTGTCACCTTATACTCCGGACAGTTGGTCGCCCAGTCGGAAAAATCGGTGGTGATGACGTTTGCCTGGGTCACCGGGTGATGGAAGGTGGTGTAGACAACGCCCGGCGCGACCTTTTCGGTGATCAGCGCCCGCAGCGAGGTCTCGCCGGCGCGGGAGGCGAGCCGCACCCAGTCGCCATCGCGAATGCCGCGATTTTCGGCGTCATGCGGATGGATTTCCAGCCGGTCCTCGGGATGCCAGGCGGTATTGCCGGTGCGACGCGTCTGCGCGCCGACATTGTATTGGCTGAGCACGCGGCCGGTGGTGAGCAGCAGCGGGAAGCGCGGGCCGGTCTTTTCGTCGGTCGCCACATATTCGGTGCGGATGAACTTACCCTTGCCGCGCACGAAGCCGTTGACATGCATGATCGGCGAACCCTCGGGGGCCTTCTCGTTGCACGGCCACTGCACCGAGCCCATCTTCTCCAGATAATCATAGCTGACGCCGGCGAAGCTGGGCGTTGTCGAGGCGATCTCGGCCATGATTTCGGAGGGATGGCTGTAGGTCCAGTTGAGCCCCATCGCCTGGGCGAGATGCTGGGTGACTTCCCAATCGGCATAGCCGTTTTTCGGGCTCATGACCCGGCGGACGCGATTGATGCGGCGCTCGGCATTGGTGAAGGTGCCGTCCTTCTCAAGAAAGGTCGAGCCCGGCAGAAAGACATGGGCGTAATTGGCCGTCTCGTTGAGGAAGAGATCCTGCACTACGACGCATTCCATGGCCGCCAGACCCGCCGACACATGCTTGGTGTCGGGATCGGACTGCAGAATGTCCTCGCCCTGGATATAGATGCCCTTGAACGTGCCCTCGACGGCGGCGTCCAGCATGTTGGGAATGCGCAGGCCCGGCTCGTTGGAAAGCGTCACGCCCCAAAGATTTTCGAACACGGCGCGGGTGGCGTCGTCAGACACATGCCGGTAGCCCGGCAGTTCATGTGGGAAGGAGCCCATGTCGCAGGAGCCCTGGACATTGTTCTGGCCGCGCAGCGGGTTCACGCCGACGCCGGGCCGGCCGATATTGCCGGTGGCCATGGCGAGATTGGCGATGGCCATGACCGTGGTCGAGCCCTGGCTGTGTTCGGTGACGCCGAGACCGTAATAGATCGCGCCATTGCCGCCGCGGGCGAACAGACGGGCGGCGCCGCGCACCAGCTCCGCATCGACGCCGGTGACGGCGGCGAGAGCCTCGGGGCTGTGGCGTTCGTCGGAGACGAATTCCGCCCAGTCCTCGAATTCCGACCAGTCGCAGCGCTCACGGATGAAAGCCTCATTGAACAGGCCTTCGGTGACGATGACATGGGCAAGCGAGGTGACCACCGCGACATTGGTGCCGGGCTTCAGCGGCAGGTGATACTCCGCCTTCACATGCGGGGACGAGACGAGTTCGATCTTGCGCGGATCGATGACGATCAGTTTCGCGCCCTGACGCAGCCGCTTCTTGAGGCGCGAGCCGAACACCGGATGGCCCTCGGTGGGATTGGCGCCGATGACGATGACCACGTCGGTATGCTCGACGGAATCGAAATCCTGCGTGCCGGCCGAGGTGCCGAAGGCCTGGCCGAGACCATAGCCGGTAGGCGAATGGCAGACGCGGGCGCAGGTGTCGACATTGTTGTTTCCGAAGCCGGCGCGGATCAGCTTCTGCACCAGATAGGTTTCTTCATTGGTGCAGCGCGACGAGGTGATGCCGCCGATGGACTCGCGGCCATATTGATACTGGATGCGGCGGAACTCCGAGGCGACATGCGCATAGGCCTCCGCCCAGGTGACTTCGCGCCAGGGATCGGAAATTTTGTCGCGGATCATCGGGTTGAGGATGCGGTCCTTATGGGTGGCGTAGCCATAGGCGAAGCGGCCCTTGACGCAGGAATGGCCGCGATTGGCCTTGCCATCCTTCCAGGGCACCATGCGCACCAGCTCTTCGCCGCGCATTTCCGCCTTGAACGAACAGCCGACGCCGCAATAGGCGCAGGTGGTGACCTTGGAATGTTCGGGCTGGCCGATCTCGATCACCGACTTTTCCGTCAGCGTCGCGGTGGGACAGGCCTGCACGCAAGCGCCGCAAGAGACGCATTCGGAATTCAAAAACTGCTCATGCATGCCGGGCGACACGCGGCTGTCGAAACCGCGGCCCTCGATGGTCAGCGCAAAGGTGCCCTGCACTTCCTCGCAGGCGCGGACGCAGCGCGAACAGACGATGCATTTGGAGGGGTCATAGGTGAAATAGGGATTGCTCTCGTCCTTGGCCATCCAGCGGGCGTTGACTTCGCCGCCGGTGGCGCGGGCCTTGACGTGGTTGTCGCCCTCATAGCCGTAGCGCACATCGCGCAAACCGACCGCGCCGGCCATGTCCTGCAATTCGCAATCGCCATTGGCCGCGCAGGTGAGACAGTCGAGCGGATGGTCGGAGATATAAAGCTCCATCACGCCCTTGCGGATGTCTTTCAGCCGCGAGGTCTGGGTGTGAACGACCAGGCCATCGGCGACCGGCGTGGTGCAGGAGGCGGGCGTGCCGTTGCGGCCCTCGATCTCCACCAGACAGAGGCGGCAGGAGCCGAAGGCGTCGACCATGTCGGTGGCGCAGAGTTTCGGCACCTGAATGCCGGCCTCCATCGAGGCGCGCATGATCGAGGTGCCCTCGGGCACGCTGATCTTCTGGCCGTCAATGGTCAGCGTGACGGTCTTTTCGGACTTGGACGCCGGGGTGCCGTAGTCGATTTCAGAAACGAGGGGCATGGATGGCCTCCTGAATGAAGGTCGGGAAATGAGTTTGACGCCGGAGCGAGGGGCTACCCCCCTCTGGCCTGCCGGCCATCTCCCCCTCAAGGGGGGAGATTGGAAGGGAGCGACCGTCGCCGGCCATCATGAGCGTCGCAAAACCGCGCACACGCTTTTGCGCTGCGACATTGGGCAAGGCGCTGACCGCGGGTCGATCTCCCCCCTTGAGGGGGAGATGGCCGGCAGGCCAGAGGGGGGTGTTCCCCGGGGTGTGGAAGCTATCGCGCATCATTCCGCCGCCTCCCGCATCGGGGCCGGAATGAAATCCTCGGGGAAATGCGTGATCGCGCTCATCACCGGATAGGGCGTGAAGCCGCCGAGCGCGCAGAGCGAGCCGAACTTCATCGTGTTGCAGAGATCCTTGATGAGCGCCATGTTCTTTTCGACTTCGACGCCCTGCAGGATCTTGTCGATCACTTCGGCGCCGCGGGTGGAGCCGATGCGGCAGGGGGTGCATTTGCCGCAGGATTCGACGGCGCAGAATTCGAAGGCGAATTTGGCCTGGGCCAGCATGTCGGCGGTGTCGTCGAATACGGTGATGCCGGCGTGTCCGATCAGCCCGTCCTTGGCCGCGAAGGCTTCGTAATCGAACAGCGTGTCGAAGAGATCGGTGGGGAAATAGGCGCCCAGCGGGCCGCCGACCTGCACGGCCTTGACCGGACGGCCGGTGGCGGTGCCGCCGGCGATATGCAGCACGATTTCGCCGAGCGACAGGCCGAAGGCAGTCTCATAAAGGCCGCCATATTTGACATTGCCGGCGATCTGGATCGGGATCGTGCCGCGCGAGCGGCCCATGCCGAAATCCTTGTAGAAGGCCGCGCCGCGATCGAGGATCACCGGCACGGAGGCGAGCGAGATGACGTTGTTGACCACGGTCGGACGGCCGAGGAAACCCTGCAGCGCCGGCAGCGGCGGCTTGGCGCGGACAATGCCGCGCTTGCCTTCGAGCGAATTCAACAACGCCGTCTCTTCGCCGCAGACATAAGCGCCCGCGCCGACGCGGACTTCCATGTCGAAGGCCTTGCCCGAACCGAGCACGGAGGGACCGAGCACGCCAGCTTCACGGGCGATCTCGATGGCTTCGCGCATAATCAGGATGGCGTTGGGATATTCCGAGCGGGTGTAGATATAGCCGCGCGTCGCGCCCACCGCGAGGCCGGCGATCGCCATGCCCTCGATCAGCACGAAGGGGTCGCCTTCCATGATCATGCGGTCGGCAAACGTGCCGCTGTCGCCTTCGTCGGCGTTGCAAACGATATATTTCTGGTCGGCTTGGGCCTGGGCGACCGTGTTCCACTTGATGCCTGTCGGGAAACCCGCGCCGCCGCGGCCGCGCAGGCCTGATTCGGTGACTTCGCGGACGATGTCAGCGGGATCGAGCTTGACGGCCTTTTCGAGCCCGGCGAGGCCGGCATGGGCGCGGTAATCCTCAAGCGACAGCGGATCGATGATCCCGCAGCGGGCGAAGGTCAGCCGCGTCTGGTTTTTCAGGAAGGGAATGGCCTTGGTGCGGCCATGACAGAGCGGATGATCCGCCCGGGTCATCAGGCCAGCGTCGAGCAGGCCGGCGACATCGGACGCTTTCACCGGACCATAGGCGATGCGGCCCTCAGGAGTCGCCACTTCCACCATCGGCTCCAGCCAGTGCAGGCCGCGCGAGCCGTTGCGGACCACCACAGCGTCGAGGCCGCGGGCAGTGATTTCGGCATGGAAGGCCTTGGCGACCTTTTCGGCGCCGAGCGCCAGAGCTGCGGAATCGCGGGGGACGTAGATCTTGACAGTCATGCCCTGATCTCCTTGATGAGGGCGGACACGTCGTCCCGGGTCAGGCGTCCGTGAAGCTCCCCGTCCAGCTGTGCTGCGGGAGCGGTGGAACAGAGCCCCAGACAATAAACCGGCTCCAGCGTGACCTTGCCGTCAGCCGTGGTCTCGTGCCAATCGAGGCCGAGTTCCGCGCAGGCGTGGTCAGCGATCTCGCGCCCGCCCATCGACTGGCAGGCCTCGGCCCGACAGAGGCGCAGCACATGGCGACCGGCGGGCTGATGACGGAATTCGTGATAGAAGGTGACGACGCCATGCACCTCGGCGCGCGACAGATTGAGCTCATGGGCGATGACCGGCAGACAGTCCTCCGGCACATAGCCGAATTCTTCCTGCACGGCGTGCAGGATCGGCAGAAGCGGGCCCTCGAGCCCCTTCAGCCGATGCACGATCTCGAGCGCGGCTTCGGCCGCGCCATCGGGCTTCACATGGATATTCATACGGTCCTCACCGGTTCAGATCGCCGCGTCCGGTCGGGCGAAAGCCATTGGGCCCCCTCCTCGCCTCTCACCGAGCCTGTGCGGAACACAGGCCGCCTGACCGGAACTCTGTCGGCCACGCGCTCGCTTGTTGGCAAGGGTGACGAAATATCAGCTTGAGGTCAATAAGCGGCTTTCGTGGGTCGATAGGAAATTTCTATCAAGGCCGCATGATTGCGCGCGTGTGAAAACGGCTCATACTTTGATTTCCTGAAGCCAAAGGAGAGAAGCATGAAAGTGTCATCAGCGGATCTCGTGGAGAATTTTGGCGCCATCTCGGACAAAGCGCTCATCGAGCCGGTAACGATCACGGCCGATGGACGCGACCGACTGGTGCTTATCTCGGGCGCCGAATATGATCGTTTGAAACGACGAGATCGACGCGCAATTCTCGTCGAAGATCTTTCAGACGATGAGATGGCCGAGATCGCTGGTCAGCGTGTTCCCGAACACTATGACCTTCAGAACGAAGAACTGGTTGCGCCGACTTACGACAAGATGAAAAGCAACCCCGAACGGGGCCTGTCGCCAGATGATGTCCGCTTGCGCTTGGACACCAGGGCGGCGGCGCACAGGGAGACGTCGGAGCCGTGAGATATCGCGTCATGTTCGTCCCTGAAGCAAGTGACGATCATGATGCGCGACGCTCCCTAACGCAGCCCCCGCGCCGCATTGATCAGCGCCGAGACCAGCGGCGTGTTCGGGTCCCGCTCCAGCGCCACCAGCCCGACGAGATGGCTGGGCTCGGGATCGGTGAGCGGGATGATCGCCACCTGATCGACGAAACCAAAGGAGCGCGCGGCTTCAGCCGGCATGATCGAGGCCCATTGGCCGGTCAGCACATGGGTGAACAACACGATCATCGAATTGGTTTCGAGTCTCGGCTCGACCTTGGCGCCGGCTTCGCCCAGATGCTTGTTGATGATGCGGCGGTTCTGCATATCGGCAGTCAGCAGGCAAAGCGGCAGGTCAGACGCTTCTCGCCAGGTGATGCTGGCGCGGCTCGCTTCGGGGGCGCGTGTCGAGATCACCAGATGATAGCGCTCCTCGATCAAGGGCACGCTGACCACCCGTCCGAGCGGCTCGTTGTCGAGATAGGTGATGCCGATATCGGTTTCGAGATTGTCGAGCTGGCTGAGGATCTTGAGCGAGGTCGCCGACTGAACCGAGAAGGTGACGGCGGGATGCTTTTCCTGAAACGGGCCTGTGAGCCTGGGAATGAGCGACAGCGCGGTGGGGATGGCCGAAATCCTGACATGGCCAGACAGACCCGAGCGGGCGGCGCGCATCTCCTCTTTCATGGTGCGGGCGTCGCCGACGATGCGGCGCGCCCATTCCAGCACCCGCTGGCCCTCGGGGGTCAGCCCCTGATAGCGCGAGCCGCGATTGACCAGCATGACGCCGAGCTCGCCTTCCAACTGGCGGATCGCCGCCGACAGCGTCGGCTGGGTGACGCCGCAGTCCTCGGCGGCGCGACCGAAATGCTGTTCGCGCGCCAGCGTCAGGAAAAATTGCAGCTTGTCGATCATCTCAGCCTCGCCGCCCGGCAGGATGCGGCCGGGCCTCGGACCGGTTTGCAAGATTTTCCTTCAAAAGCCAAGCGATCTGCGCTAGAGGGCTGAACCAAACGAAGACCCATCGCCAGAAGGCCAGACCCATGGACAAGTTCACCACGCTGACCGGCATTGCCGCCCCCTATCCCGTCGTCAATATCGACACGGACATGATCATCCCCAAGGATTATCTGAAGACCATCAAGCGCACCGGTCTGGGCTCGGGCCTGTTTGCGGAAGCGCGCTTCAAGGAAGACGGTTCGGAAAACCCCGATTTCGTGCTGAACAAGCCGGCCTATCGCAAGGCCGAGATCCTGGTGGCCGGCGACAATTTCGGCTGCGGCTCTTCGCGTGAACACGCCCCCTGGGCGCTGCTCGACTTCGGTATCCGCTGCGTGATCTCCACCAGCTTCGCCGACATTTTCTACAATAACTGTTTCAAGAACGGCATCCTGCCGATCGTGGTGAAGCCGGAAGAGCTGGAAAAACTGCTCGACGACGCCTCGCGCGGCGCGAACGCCACGCTGACGGTCGATCTGGCCGCCCAGGAAATCCGCGGCCCCGATGGCGGCGTCATCACCTTCGACATCGACGCCTTCAAGAAGCATTGCCTGCTGAACGGCCTCGACGATATCGGCCTGACGCTCGAAAAGGCCGCCTCGATCGACGCATTCGAAAAGTCGACCGCCGCCTCGCGCCCCTGGGCGTAAGCGCTTCTTTCCGCTGGACTTGTTCTAGCGCATGGCTTGAAGAACAGGAGACGGCTCGCTGACGCGGGCCGTTTTCGCATCTACGGCCACCGTCACGCCCTGATCGACAAGCGCCTGGCGGATGGCGTCGACGGGCTCGGTGCGGGGGATGGCGCCAAGGAAGCGCCGGAGCTTGGCGTCGTCGAGCGAATGCGGCTGCCGCCAGAGATAGGTCATCGTCAGCAGAGCCTTGACGACGGGCATGAAAGGCGCGGCAAGCCGCATCGGCAGCCAGGACATGCGCTTGAACGTGAGGGGTCGGCCGAGCGCCTGCTGCGTGAGCGCGTGAAACGCATGGCCGCTGAGCGTATTCCCCTCGAAATTGAAGGTTTCGAAGGCGGGCAGTTCCGCCATCCGCTCGCCCAGCCGCGCAAAGGTTTCGGCGAGATCCGGCAGATAGGCGAAGGCGTGGGCAATATCCATCTCGCCCGGCCACAGCAGCACGCCCTTGCGGATGCGGGTGATCATGGCCTGGTCGAACCAGGCGCCCTTGGCGACCGTGCCGTAGAAATCGCCGGCGCGGAGGATGACGGTCTGGACGCCGGACCGTTCGGCCTGCTCTGCGAAAAGAGTTTCCATGGCGATGCGGATGCGCGCATGTTCGGTATCCGGCGCAAAAGGCGTCTTTTCATCGGCGCCGACCGGGATGCGATAGCCGTAATTATAGACAGTGCCGATGAACAGATGGCGCGCGCCATGGGCGCGGGCGGCCGCCATGACATTGCGCGCCATCGGCAAGGCGTAGATCGGCCATTGGTGATAGAGCGGATTGAGGCCGTTAAAGATAATGTCGGCGCCGCGCGTGGCGGCGATCAGCTCGCCCTCGACCATCGCGTCGGCGCAGCGATAATCAACTTTGCCGACCAGACCCTTGCAACGACCCGAACGGGTGATCGCGATGACCTGATGGCCATGCGCGAGAAAAGCGCGGGCTACGGCATGGGCTACTCTTCCATTGGCTCCGAGAACGGCGATGCGCATGATGTTTTCTCCTGAAATCTGCATGACTTCTGGAAGATAGCTCTCGGTCGCGTTATAATAAATCGACACAGGACTATAGTTTCTATTCGGAAGTGAATAGATGGATCTCGATTGGAATCTCATTCGCAGCTTCGTCACCGTGGCGGAAAGCGGCAGCCTGATTGCGGCGGCCCGCAGGATCGGCGTCAGCCAACCCGCGCTCGGCCGGCATATTGACGAACTCGAACGGCGGCTCGGGCTGACATTGTTCAGCCGCGGCCGCGCCGGCATGCGGTTGACCGAAGCGGGCATGGCGCTGCTCGAAGACGCCCGCTCGATCCGCAGCGACGTCGATCATCTCCTTTTGCGGGCGGCGGGCCAAAGCGACCGGGTAAGCGGACCTGTCAGGATCACCGCAAGCCAGGTGATGGCGACCTATGTGCTGCCGCCGATGCTGGCGCGTCTGAAACAGGCGGAGCCGGGACTGGAAATCGAACTCGTGTCCGACAACGCCATCGCCAATCTGCTCGCCCGCGACGCCGATATCGCCATCCGTATGGCGCGGCCGACGCAGAACGACCTGATCGTCCAGAAGATCGGCGATCTCGCGCTGGGCTGCTTCGCCCATCGCGACTATCTCGCCCGGCGCGGCGCGCCTGCGTCGCTCAGGGAGTACGCAGAGCATGATCTGATCGGTTATGACCGCGTCACCCGCATTCTCGACGCCATGGAGCAATTCGGTCTGACGATGAGCAGGATCGATTTCGGCTTCCGCACCGATGACGAAGTGGCGCAATGGGAACTGGTGCGGGCGGGCGGCGGCATCGGCTTTGCGCAACTGGCGATCGCCGCCCGCGACGCCGATCTCCGGCGACTGCTTACCGATCTGCCGATTCCGCGCCTGCCGCTCTGGCTGGCGGCGCATCAGGAACTGAAGACCAACCGGCGCATTCGCCGTGCGCTGGATTTTCTGCAAGGTGAGCTCAAGGCCTATGCGGCCAAATGCGCCGAGCCCTGATCAGGCCGCCGAGACGGAGGCCTCGATATCCTCGATATCCTCGTCGGACAGGCCGAAGTGATGGCCGATCTCATGGATCAGCACATGGGTGATAATATCACCCAGCGTCTCCTCGTTCTCGGCCCAGTAATCGAGGATCGGCCGGCGATACAGCGTGACGCGATTGGGCAATTCGCCGTTTTCAACGGAAAAGCGTTCGGTGACGCCGCGACCTTCGAACAGGCCAAGCAGGTCGAACGGGGTTTCCAGCGCCATATCCTCGAAAATGTCGTCGGAGGGAAAATCCGCGATCTGGATAATGAGGTCCTGACAGAGCGCGCGAAAATCGTCGGGCAACTGCCCATAGGCCTCGCGCGCCAATTGTTCTATCGCTTCCAGCGACGGCGCATAAGCGTCCCGCCAAATATCGGTCTGGTCTATACTCGCCATGATCACTCCTGTCCGGCCCGTATATAAAGCCGGGCCGCCGCTTTTGCGAGTATGAAAATCGTCAGTTTTGGCGTGCTGTCAGCTTCCGGTGCGGATGATCCTGAGGATCACCAGCAGGATGACCGCGCCGATCGTGGCATGGATCACCGACCAGAAGAATCCGCCGCCTACGCCGAAGCCGAGAGACGGCAACAGGAAGCCAGAAATCACCGCCCCGACCACGCCGACCACAATATTGCCGAGCAGACCAAAGCCGCCGCCTTTGACGAGAAGGCCAGCCAGCCAGCCGGCCAGCGCGCCGATGATCAGAAACACAACAAGACTTCCAAGGCCCATTCGCGCCCTCCATGATCGCTCTTCGAACCATAGGTGGCGTGTCCCCGAGCCTCTGTCAATCGCGCCTCGGCCCCGCTCGCAGCTTTGCGCCGCAAGCGAGGCCGAGGAATAAGAGCCGGGAAAGACGAGAGGTCAGACGATGCCGCCGCCGCCCGAAATGACTGCCGGACGCTCACCCGCCACCTTGGCGCGGTAGTTCGAAGCGCGATAGGCGCCGATCGGATTGATCGCGCCGCCGCGCTCCAGCCGCGCCATGGCCAGAATCGGCTCGACATCGGTGCGGAACGCTTTTTTCAGCGTTTCCGTCGCCATGATCGCGTCATTGTTGTCCTGGCAGGCGGCCAAAGTTTCGCGATTGACCATCAGCGCCTGGGCATAGGCGCGGCTGACCTCAATGGCGCTGGCGATCAGGCTTTCGATGGGATCGGTGACATTGTGGCTCTGATCGAGCATATGCGCCGGCCTGAAGTCCTTGACCTTGTTGACTTCGGCGTCAACCAGTTCGTTGAACACCAGGAACAGCCGGTAGGGATCGACCGAACCGGTGTCGAGATCGTCGT
Organism: Rhizobium sp. SG_E_25_P2; assembly: GCF_029892285.1. Classification (GTDB taxonomy): domain Bacteria; phylum Pseudomonadota; class Alphaproteobacteria; order Rhizobiales; family Rhizobiaceae; genus Rhizobium_E. The sequence goes on along the minus strand of NZ_JARXVM010000023.1, from coordinate 64,561 downwards.
CGCCATATTTGCTGTCATTGAAATGGAAGCCGCCGAGCTTGCCGAACTGGATGAGCCGGGCGACGATCATTTCGATATTGGTGTTGGGCGCGTGATGGCCGAGATCGACGAGGCATTGCGCCTTGGGACCGAGCTCCTTGGCGATGATGAAATTGGTGCCCCAATCCTGCACCACCGTCGAATAGAAGGCCGGCTCGAACATCTTGTGTTCGGTGAACAGGCGCCAGTCATCCGGCAGGCCGGCATAGATGGCCTTCATCGATTCGAGATAGCGCTCGAAGCTCCGGGTGAAATTGACCTGGCCCGGAAAATTGGAGCCGTCGCCGATCCAGACGGTCAGCGCCTTGGAGCCGAGCGCCCGGCCGATCTCGATACATTCGAGATTGTGCTCCACCGCCTGCTCGCGCGTGGCGTAGTCGGTATGGCTGAGCGAGCCGTATTTGTAGGAGCGCGCCTGATCAGGCTGGTCCTGGAAGGTGTTGGAGTTCATCGCGTCGAAGGCGAGATCCAGATCGTCGGCCTTCTGCTTGAGGGCAGCGAGATCGGACACCTTGTCCCACGGAATATGCAGCGACACCGTGGGCGTGATGCGGGTGAGCTGATGAATGACCGAGCAATCTTCGAGCTTGTCGAAGATGCCGCGCGGCTCGCCGGCGCCCGGAAAACGAGCGAAGCGGGTGCCGCCGGTGCCGACTCCCCAGGAGGGCACGGCGACGCCATAGGCCGCGACCCTGCTCTTCACCCAGTCGATGTCGATGCCGCGCCGGGCGAGCGCCTCACCGAGATGATTGTAATCGCGCCTGAGCGCGCCGACATATTTGTGATTGTCGCTATCCACGACACTGGACGCTATGATTCCCATCCGACTGTCTCCCGATCCCCTCAGCGCGTAAACGCCTGGGCATTACCAGCATCTACATTCAATATATTACCAGTTGATTTGGAAGATGCGGAAGACGCGAAGAAATATATGCCTTCGGCGATATCTTCGGGGTAGACGGACAGTTTCAGCATCGATCGCGAGCGGTAATGCGCCTCCAACTCGTCAGTTGACATGTTGTAGGCGGCGGCGCGCTGCTCCTTCCATTCGCCGGTCCAGATCTTGGAGCCGCGCAGCACCGCGTCGGGATTGACGGTGTTGACGCGAATGCCCTTGTCGGCGCCTTCCAGCGCCAGGCAACGGGCCAGATGGATTTCGGCGGCCTTGCCGGTGCAATAGGCAGCGGCGTTGGGCGAGGCGGCCAGCCCGTTCTTGGAGGCGACGAAGACGATATTGCCGCCAATCTTCTGCGTCTCGAACAGTTTGAAGGCTTCCCGCGACACCAGGAAATAGCCCTTGGCGAGAATGTCGATATTCTTGTTCCAGAGATCGAGCGTGGTCTCGGTGATCGAGGCCGACGAGGCGAGACCGGCATTGGAGACCAGGATGTCGAGGCCGCCGAATTCCGCCACGGCGTCGGCGAAGCCCGCCGCCACCTGCGTTTCGCTGGTCACATCGATCAGCACGCTGCGCACCTGATCCTTGCCGTGACGGCCGACGAATTCGGAGACGGCCGCGTCGAGCGCGGTCCTGTCGATATCGGCCAGCACCACACAGGCGCCTTCCTTCAGAAAACGTTCGGCGGTGGCCTTGCCGATGCCGCCTGCGCCGCCGGTGATCAGCGCGACCTTGCCGGCGAGAGATTTCGGCTTGGGCATGCGCTGCAGCTTGGCCTCTTCCAGAAGCCAGTATTCGATATCGAAGGCTTCCTGCTCGGCAAGGCCGACATAGGTGGAGACGGACGACGCGCCGCGCATGACATTGATGGCGTTGACATAGAATTCACCCGAGATGCGCGCCGTGGCCTTGTCCTTGGCGAAGGTGAACATGCCGACGCCAGGCACGAGATAAACAACCGCATTGGGATCGCGGATGGCGGGTGAATTGTCGTGCTTGCAGCGCTCGTAATAGGCCTTGTAATCCTCGCGATAGGCGGCGACGGCGCCGTCGAGACCGGCCAGGGTCGCCGAGACATCCGGATTGGCGGGATCAAAGTGGATCACCAGCGGCCGGATCTTGGTGCGCAGGAAATGGTCGGGGCAGGATGTGCCGAGTGCGGCGAGCGCATCGAGTTCATGAGAGCAGACGAATTCGAGCACGGCCGGCGAATCGTCGAAATGGCCGATCTTGGGCTCGGCGGACGAAATCATGCCGCGAATGACGGGCATCAGGGCGGCGGCGACCTTGCGGCGTTCCTCAGCGGCGAGCGGCTGGCTTTTCGCGCCGCCGAACACCGGGCCGGTGATCTTCGCCTCCAGCCAGGCGATCGCCTTGTTGATGATTTCCACCGTGGTCAGATAGGACTCTTCCGCCGTATCGCCCCAGGTGAACAGGCCATGGCTTTCGAGGATCAGGCCGCGCGCCTGGGGATTTTCAACGCAGAATTTTTCGAGCCAGAGACCGAGCTCATAACCCGGCCGCTTCCAGGGCAGCCAGCCGATCTCGCCGCCGAAGATCTCCTCGGTCAGCTCTTTCGAATTCTCGGAGGCGGCGATGGCGATGATGGCGTCGGGATGCATGTGATCGACATGCTTGCGCGGCACATAGGCGTGCAGCGGCGTATCGATAGAAGCCGCGCGCGGATTGAGCGCGAAGGTGCAATGCGGCAGGTAATCGACCATCTCGTCTTCATAGGCGAGGCCGCGATAGAGACCCTTCAGCGCCTCCAGCTTCTCCATGTAGAGCGTGGCGAATCCATCGCGCTTGATGGTGCCGACATCGCCGCCCGAGCCCTTGACCCAGAGCACCTCGACCATCTGGCCGGTGAGCGGATCCTTTTCCATCACCTTGGCCGAGGTGTTGCCGCCGCCGTAATTGGTGATGCGCTTGTCCGACCCCAGGAGGTTGGAGCGATAGATCAACCGCTCCGATTCGCTCATCGCCTCCGCCTTGGCCTTGTCCCAAAGATTGGCGAGGCGCGCACCGCCTGCTTGTGTGCTCATGATGTTTCCTCCACTAGGTCCGCGCCGGCGCGGTTCTGTTTGCGCTGAATTCACAGGACGGCGGGTGATTTGTCAATCACAAATGATCATTACCAATCATATTGCGTCGCACAATGAAATATTATGATCGATCATGATTGACACTGACCAAAATCAATGAAAACTTAACCGTGGAAGGGGAGAGCCGATGCACGAGAAGGAACGCCACAGGATCATCATGTCAGCGGTGCAGGAAAAGCCCGTGGTGACCGTGCCGGAACTCGTGGAACTCACGGACAGTTCCGAGGCGACCATCCGCCGCGACATCGCCGCGCTGCATGTGCAGAAGAAGCTGCGCCGGGTGCGTGGCGGGGCCGAAGCGCTGCATCCGCCGCAATTCGTCGGTCTGGCCGGCCGTCCCTTCAGCGTCAACGAAACGATCAATTCCCGTCAGAAGCAAGCAATCGCCCGCGAGGCCGTGGCGCTGTGCGACGACGGCGACGCCATCATCATCAATGGCGGCACGACGACGTTCCAGATGGTGCATTTCCTGGTCAACAGGCGGCTGCAGGTGTTCACCAACTCCTTTCCGATCGCCGAGCATCTGCTGAAGAACTCCAAGAACACCGTGATGCTGTCGGGCGGCGTGATTTATCGCGAGCAGAACATCATTCTCTCGCCTTTCGACAATGACGTGACGCGCAATTTCTACGCCCAGCGCATGTTCATGGGCGCGCAGGGCCTCGGCGCGCTCGGCCTGATGGAGGCCGATCCGCTGCTGATCCAGGCGGAGCAGAAACTGATCGACCAGGCCGACGAACTGATCGTGCTGGTGGATTCATCGAAATTCGCCAAACGGTCGAGCCTGATTCTGTGTGAACTCAGGCGGATCGCCACCGTGATCACCGACGCCGGCATCGAAGACCGCCACGCCGCCATGCTGGAGCAGGCGGGCGTCACTCTGATCGTCGCGCAGGAACGATCAAACGAGAAATCATCCGCCGCGTCGTGAGGAGACGGCGCGGTCGGAGGAGGAACGTAAACCCAAGGGAGGAGACATCATGGGTATTCTGAAGAAACTGCTGGTGACGGCGGCCATTTCCACGGCCCTCATCGCCAATGTCGCGCATGCCGAGAACAAGAAGATCGCCCTCGTCGTCAAGGCGCTGGGCATCGGCTTCTTCGACGCCGCCAACAAGGGCGCGCAGGAAGCGGCCAAGGAACTGGGTGATGTCGACATCATCTATACCGGCCCGACCGACACCACCGCCGAAGGCCAGATCGAAGTGATCAATTCGCTGATCGCCCAGAAGGTCGACGCGATCGCCATTTCCGCCAATGACCGCGACGCCGTGGCGCCGGCGCTCAAAAAGGCCATGGATCGCGGCATCACCGTGATTTCCTGGGATTCGGGCGTCGCGCCCGAGGGACGGATGATGCATCTCAATCCGTCGTCGAATTCGCTGATCGGCAATATGTGCGTGAAGATGGCCGCCGACAATCTGCCCGAGGGCGGCGATGTCGCCATCCTCTCGGCCACCGCGACCGCCACGAACCAGAACACCTGGATCGAGGAAATGAAGAAGGTGCTGCCGAACTACAAGGGCATCAACATCGTCACCACCGTCTATGGCGACGACAAGACCGACAAGTCCTATACCGAGACGCAAGGGTTGATCAAAGCCTATCCCAACCTCAAGGCGATCATCGCGCCGACCTCCGTCGGCATCGTCGCCGCAGCCCAGGCTGTGGAAGACGCCGGCATGACCGGCAAGATCAACGTCACCGGCCTCGGTCTGCCCTCGGAAATGGCCGGCCATGTGAAGTCGGGCGCCTCCAAGTCCTTCGCGATCTGGAACCCGATCGATCTCGGCTACGCCGCCACGATGATTTCCTACAATCTCGTGACCGGCAAGGCGAAGGCGGACGCCGGCGCGGAAATCCCGATGGGCCGCATGGGCAATGTCAAGCTCGACGACAACCGCGAAGGCGCGATGGCCGATCCCTTCGTCTACGACGCCAAGAATGTCGAGGAATTCGCCAAGATCTTCTGATCCCGCGCATTCCGCATAGAGCCCGTTCTCGTGGGTTCCCCCACGAGAACGGCGCTTCTCCGATGACGGCGGCTCCCAAGACGGCGCCGCAGCGGTCTCTCTTTCTCTTTCGGTTCAGCTTTCATGAATGTCGTCGCCATGCTCAACACACCGACGGTCCGGCTGAAGGGAATCTCGAAATCCTTTCCCGGCGTGCGCGCGCTCTCCAATGTCGAATTGTCGCTGCATCCCGGCCAGGTCACCGCGCTGATCGGCGAGAACGGCGCCGGCAAATCGACGCTGGTCAAAGTGATGACCGGCATCTACCAGCCCGACGAAGGCGCAATCGAGATCAACGGCAAGCCGACCGAACTGCCGAGCGCGTTTGCGGCGTTGAGGCAGGGCATCACCGCCATCCACCAGGAGACCGTGCTGTTCGACGAACTCTCTGTCGCCGAAAACATCTTTCTCGGACATGCGCCCAAGAACCGCTTCGGCCTGATCGACTGGAAGAAGATGTATGCCTCAGCCGAAACGCTGCTGGGCAGAGCCGGGGCGACATTCGATCCGCGCGTCCGGCTGCGCGATCTCTCCATCGCCTCGCGCCATCTGGTCGCGATCGCCCGGGCGCTGTCGGTCGAAGCGCGCGTGGTGATCATGGACGAGCCGACGGCGGCGCTGTCGCACAAGGAAATCCACGAACTCTATGAGCTGGTCGAACGTCTCAAGGCCGACGGCAAGGCCATCCTGTTCATCACCCACAAATTCGACGAGATCTTCAAGATCGCCGACCGCTACACCGTATTCCGCGACGGCCAGATGGTGGGCGAAGGGCTGATCCGCGACGCCAGCCAGGACCAGCTGGTCCGCATGATGGTGGGCCGCGACATCGGCCAGGTCTTCCCCAAAAAGGCGGTCGAACCCGGCCCATCGGTGCTGACGGTGGCGGGCTATTGTCATCCGACCGAATTCGACGGCATCGGGTTTGAGCTCAGGCGCGGCGAGATCCTCGGCTTTTACGGGCTGGTCGGCGCCGGCCGTTCGGAATTCATGCAGTCGCTGATCGGCGTGACCAAACCATCCAAGGGCGCGATCCGCATTGACGGCGAGGTCGCTGTGATCCGCAGTCCTGACGAGGCGATCGCCAAGGGGATCGTCTATGTGCCGGAAGAGCGCGGCCGACAGGGCGCGATCACCGCCATGCCGATCTTCGAGAATGTCACCCTGCCGTCCTTGTCGCGCACCTCGCGGCGCGGCTTCCTGCGGCTGGCCGAAGAATTCAAGCTGGCGCGCGACTACACCCAGCGGCTCGATCTGCGCGCCGCCTCGCTCGACCAGCCCGTCGGCACGCTGTCGGGCGGCAACCAGCAGAAAGTGGTGATCGCCAAATGGCTGGCCACCAAGCCGAAAGTCATCATTCTCGACGAACCCACCAAGGGCATCGACATCGGCTCCAAAGCCGCCGTGCATGAATTCATGAGCGAACTGGCCGCCGAAGGCCTGTCGGTGATCATGGTGTCTTCGGAAATTCCTGAAATTCTCGGCATGGCCGACCGGGTGATCGTGATGCGCGAAGGCCGCATCGTGGGCGAATACGCCCGCGACGGCCTGACCGCCGAAGCCCTGGTGCGCGCCGCCGCCGGCATTGGAGATGCGGCATGATCAACCTGCTCCGCCACCGCGAAATCCAGCTTCTGATCGCCATCGCCGCGCTGGCGATGATGATCGCGCTGCGCTTTCCCTCCTTCATCTCGCCGGCGAGCCTCGGCAATGTCTATGCCGACACCTCGATCCTGATCATCCTGGCGCTCGGCCAGATGGCGGTGATCCTGACCAAATGCGTGGATCTGTCCACGGCGGCGACGCTGGCGCTGACTGGCATGGTCGCGGCCATGCTCAACAACGCCTTCCCTGGCCTGCCGATCCCGGTGATCGTGCTGATCGCGATTGCGCTCGGCGCTCTGCTCGGAGCGATCAACGGCCTCTTGGTCTGGAAGCTCGACATGCCGCCGATCGTGGTGACCTTGGGCACGATGACCGTCTATCGCGGCGTCATCTTCCTTCTGACCAACGGCAAATGGATCAACGCCCATGAGATGACCGACGCCTTCAAGGCGCTGCCGCGCGATCATCTGTTCGGCCTGTCGCTGCTCAGCCTGTCGTCGCTCGTCGTCATCGCCATCATGGCCGTTATGCTGGGCCGCACCACCACCGGCCGCGCCTTCTACGCGGTGGGTGGCAACGCCAACGCCGCCGTCTATGCCGGCATCGATCCCGGCCGCACCCGCTTCATCGCATTCATCGTGTCGGGCGCGCTGTCCGGGCTCGCTGGTTATCTTTGGATCGCGCGCTATGCAGTGGCCTATGTCGATATCGCGCTCGGTTTTGAACTCGACGTGGTAGCAGCCTGCGTGATCGGCGGCGTCTCCATCGCCGGCGGCATCGGCTCGGTCGCGGGCGCCGTGCTCGGCGCGCTGTTTCTCGGCGTGATCAAGAACGCGCTGCCGGTCATCAACATCTCGCCCTTCTGGCAATTGGCGATCTCCGGCGCCGTGATCATCCTCGCCGTCGCCTTCAACGCCCGCGCCGAACGCAAGAAGGGGCGCATCATTCTGAGAAACGCCGAGGTCGTCGCATGAGCATCGCCACCGAAACCATGTCGCCGCGCAGCATTCCGGACCGGCTGAGAACGCCAATGCAGCGGGCGATCAGGAGTTGGGAAAGCCTGCTGTTTGCGGTCATGGCGGCAATCTTCATCGTCAACTCCTTCGCCTCGCCCTATTTCCTCGATGCCTGGAACCTGTCGGACGCCACGTTCAACTTCACCGAAAAGGCCATTGTGGCGCTGGCGTTGGCGCTGGTGATCATTTCGGGCGAAATCGACCTGTCGGTCGCATCCATCATCGCGGTCGCCTCGACGCTGATGGGCGCGGCGCTCAAAGCAGGCGCCGGTCCCTATGAACTGGTGGCGGTGGGACTGGCCGCCGGCCTGGTCTGCGGCATGATCAACGGCTATCTGGTCACCGGCCTCGGCCTGCCCTCGATCGTCGTGACCATCGGCACGATGAGCCTGTTTCGCGGCGTCTCCTTCATCATTCTCGGCGACAAGGCCTATACCGGCTATCCGGAAGAATTCTCCTGGTTCGGCCAGGGCTATGTCTGGTGGGTGTTCTCCTTCGAGCTCGTGCTGTTTGTCGGCCTCGCCATCCTCTTCCATGTGCTGCTGCATCGCACGAGCTTTGGCCGCACCGTCTTTGCGATCGGCAACAATCAGACGGCGGCGATGTTTTCAGGCGTCAAGGTGAACCGCGTGAAGTTCATTCTTTTCGCGCTGACCGGTCTGATGGCCGGCGTGGCCGCCGTCTGCCTGACCGCCCGGCTCGGCTCGACGCGGCCCTCCATCGCCACAGGCTTGGAGCTTGAAGCCATCACCATGGTCGTGCTCGGCGGGATCAACATCAATGGCGGCTCCGGCTCGATCCTCGGCGTGGTGCTGGCGGCGGTGATCATGGGGCTGGTGACCTTCGGCCTTGGGCTTCTCAATGTGCCCGGCATCGTGATGTCGATCTTCATCGGCCTGATGCTGATCCTGGTCATCGCCATGCCGACGCTGATCGCCCGCCTGGGCCGTCGCCGCGCCAAAAGCTGAGGTCAAGCATGCGATACATCGCGGTCATCGACATCGGCAAGACCAACGCCAAACTGGCGCTGTTCGATCTCGTGGACGGCAGGGAAAGCGATGTCAGGCGCGCGCCCAACCGGGTGATCGACACGCCCCCCTACCCTCATCACGACATAGACGGGCTCTGGCGCTTCATCAAACAGGCGCTCGCCGATCTCGCGCGGAACCATCAGATCGATGCGATCTCGATCAGCGCCCATGGCGCTTCGATCATTCTGCTCGACGAGAAAGGCGATCTCGCTTTACCGATGCTGGATTACGAGCATCATGGCGTGGATGAGACGGCGGCAGCGTATGATGCGATCCGCCCTGGGTTCAACGAGACGGGCTCACCCCGGCTGGCGGCGGGGCTGAATGTCGGCGCGCAGCTTTACTGGCAGCAGAGGCGGTTTCCGGACGACTTCGCGCGAGTTGCGACCATCATCCCCTATCCGCAATATTGGGCCTTCAGGCTGACCGGACGACGCGTCAGCGAAATGACCTCGCTCGGCGCGCATACCGATCTCTGGAACCCTGAAACGCGTAACTATTCCTCGCTGGTCGAGCAGATGGACTGGCGCCGAATGATGCCGCCGATGAGCGATCCCTTCGAGCCGGTGGGCGGACTGACGCGCGAGATCGCCGCCGAGCTCGGGCTCGCCGAGGGGCTGCCGGTGTTTGGCGGCCTGCATGATTCCAACGCCTCGCTGCTGACCCATCTCAAGGCGAGAACCGCGCCCTTCTCGGTGGTGTCGACCGGGACCTGGGTGATCTGCTTTGCGATCGGCGGCCGGAGTGTCGCGCTCGATCCCGACCGCGACACGCTGATGAATGTCAACGCCTATGGCGACCCGGTCCCATCCTCCCGCTTCATGGGCGGCCGGGCGTTCGCCGCGCTGGGGGCCGATCCGCAGGCCGAGGTGACGGAAGACGACAAACGCGTGGTGCTCGACGAAAGCGTGATGTTTCTGCCCTCGGAACCGGTCGACACCGGCCCCTTTATCGGCCGCAAAGGCGGCTGGACGCATCCGGTCGACGCGCTCACCCCCGGAGCCCGGCTCTATGCCGCCTCACTCTATCTCGGCCTGATGACCGGCGTCTGCCTGGAGCTGATCGGCGCGGAGGGGCCGAGCATTGTCGAGGGCCCGTTTGCCGCCAACGCCCATTATCTCGACATGCTCGGCGCCGCGACGGGCCGTGCGGTGGAAACGGGCGGCGCCGGCGCGACCGGCACCAGCGCCGGCGCCGCAGCGCTCGCGCTCGGCCGGACAGGACGCATGACTGCGCCGGGCCGGGCCGCGCCCGCCCCCGACCCGCGTCTTGTCGATTACGCCAGCCGCTGGCGCGAAACTGTGGACAAGGCCCAGGGTTAACAGTCGCCAAACACCCATGGTTAATGCTCATTTAACCCTCTGCCGCTAGAGTTTGAGCAATCTGGCCGCGTCTGTGCGCGGCCATGAATGGCATTTGCAAACCCGGCGAGTCGATATCCATGGCGAGAAGCATCCCGGCGGAGTATGAAAACCGCTCTCTGCGCTTTATCCTCACGGCCTTTCTCTGGCGACAGATCAAGGCGGTGGCGGGTTTTGCGCTGCTCGGCCTGCTCGGTCTCGCCACGACGGCGCTGTCAACCTGGGACGTGATGGATCCCAGCTATTCCAACGCCACCTCGCGCGCGCCGACCAATCTGCTCGGCTCGGGCGGCGCCTATTTCGCCGACATGATGATGCAGTTCTTCGGCCTGGCCTCGGTGATGGCGCTGCTGCCCGTGTTCGCCTGGGCGCTGATGATGATCCTCAACGTGCCGGTCTACCGGTTGATCAAGCGGGCCGCGGCCTGGTTTGGCGGTTCGGTGCTGGCGGCGGCGTCGTTGTCCTGCTTTCCGGCGCCTGCGACCTGGCCGATCCCCAACGGGCTTGGCGGCGTGTTCGGCGACATGATCCTGAAATTTCCTGGCCTGTTTATCGGCGCCTATCCGCAAGGCGCGCTTGCCGCCGTGATCGGGACGATCTGCGCAGCCCCCGCCTTCGGCCTGCTCGCCTTCGCCGCCAATCTGATCGTCACCGAAGAGCCCGAGGAGAATGAGGAGGATGAAGCCCGCGCCGTAATGCCGATCCGGCATGCGCGCTCAGACCGCCAGCCGAGCCTGATCGAGGAAGACGACGAACGCGAAAGCGCCTTTGCCTATATCAGGGGCTATACAGCGCATGCGATATTTTCGCTGCAGGCGCGGCTGCGCCGACTGACCGGCAAGCCGGGACGTCCGCAATCCCGCCGCGACATCGAACATCCCTTCGACCTCAATGACGAGGAATTCGGCCTGCAATCGGCAGGCGGTCGCGTCGAGCCGGACCTGAACGACGACAAGCGTCCCTTCCTGCGCCGGATCATCTCCACGCCGCCGCTCGACGCCGGCTATGACGACGAGGATGACGACGAGACGCTGGAGCTCGACCGTCACCGGCCCATGGGACTGATGCCGGACGACGACGACGACGACGATTGGGCCGTGAAGGCCGAGCCGCGCGGACCCCGCCGGCCGGCGCCGATCCAGCCCCCGCAGCCGCCGCAACAGACCGCCGCGCGCCCACCGCAGCCGCGTATGGCGCGACCGGCGCAGCTGGCGACGCGCACGGACAACGGCTTTGACCTGCCGCCGATCGGACTGCTCGCCGAAGCCAAGAACGTAGCTCGAGACGCGACGCTGTCGAGCGATGCGCTGGAGCACAATGCCCGCATCCTGGAAGGCGTGCTCGACGATTTCGGCGTCAAGGGCAATATCATCCATGTCCGTCCCGGCCCGGTGGTGACGCTTTACGAACTCGAGCCCGCCCCCGGCATCAAATCCTCCCGCGTCATTGGCCTCGCAGACGACATCGCCCGCTCGATGAGCGCGATCGCCGCCCGTGTAGCGGTGGTGCCCGGCCGCAACGCCATCGGCATCGAATTGCCCAATCGCAACCGCGAAATGGTCTATCTGCGCGAAATGTTCGCCTCACGCGATTTCGACGGCTCGAAGGCCAAGCTCGGCGTGGCCTTGGGCAAGACGATCGGCGGTGAACCTGTGATCGCCGACCTCGCCAAGATGCCGCATCTCCTGGTGGCCGGCACCACCGGCTCGGGCAAGTCGGTCGCCATCAACACCATGATCCTGTCGCTGCTCTACAAGATGACGCCGGAACAGTGCCGGCTGATCATGATCGATCCGAAAATGCTCGAACTGTCCGTCTATGACGGCATTCCGCATCTGCTCTCGCCCGTCGTCACCGACCCGAAAAAGGCCGTCGTGGCGCTGAAATGGACGGTGCGCGAGATGGAAGAGCGCTACAAGAAAATGTCCAAGATCGGCGTCCGCAATATCGACGGCTTCAACGCCCGCGTGACCCAGGCGATGGACAAGGGCGAGCAGATCACCCGCACCGTGCAAACAGGCTTTGATCGCCAGACCGGCGAGGCGATCTATGAGAGCGAGGAATTCGACCTCAAGCCGCTGCCCTATATCGTCGTCATCATCGACGAAATGGCCGACCTGATGATGGTCGCCGGCAAGGATATCGAAGGCGCCGTGCAGCGGCTGGCCCAGATGGCCCGCGCCGCCGGCATCCATGTGATCATGGCCACGCAGCGCCCGTCGGTCGATGTCATCACCGGCACGATCAAGGCCAACTTCCCGACCCGAATCTCCTTCCAGGTGACGTCGAAGATCGACAGCCGCACCATTCTCGGCGAACAAGGCGCCGAACAGCTGCTCGGCATGGGCGACATGCTCTATATGGCCGGCGGCGGACGCATCCAGCGCGTTCACGGTCCCTTCGTCTCAGACGGCGAGGTCGAGGATGTCGTCGCCTTCCTGAAGACGCAAGGGTCGCCGCAATATCTCGACGCCATCACCGAAGACGAGGATGAGGATGGCGAGGGCGGACATGGCCCCGCCGGAACCGGCAACCTGGCCGAATCCGACGATCCCTATGACCAGGCCGTGGCGGTGGTGCTGCGCGACGGCAAGGCGTCGACATCCTATATCCAGCGTCGCCTGGGGATTGGCTATAACAGGGCCGCCTCGATCATCGAACGCATGGAAAAAGAGGGCATCGTCGGACCGGCCAACCACGCCGGCAAGCGCGAGATCCTCGTTCCCACCGAGGACGACGTCCTCGCACGCTAGGCGCTTTTTCTCAGCCTGTGCGGAACGCCTTGAAGGCGCCGCACTTTCTAGGGAGAAAAGCCCAAAAAGGAGACCAGAATGCCGCGCAAGACGCTTCAAACGCCTGAAAAGACTGCAAGCCGCCGCACCGTGCTGGCGGGCCTGGGTTTTTCGGCTTTGCTGGCTTTGTCGCCTGTCGATTTCGCCGCCGCCCAATCGAAATCGGTCGCCCAGACCATCGCCAACCACTTTTCTTCGGTGAAGACGATGGCGGGCGAGTTCGTGCAGTTCGGCCCGCGCGGCGAGCAGACCGGCGGCAAGTTCTATCTCGAACGCCCCGGCAAGATCCGCTTCAACTATGAAAATCCCTCGCCGATGCGGGTGATTTCCGACGGTCGCAATGTCGCCATCGGCAATGTCAAGCTAAAGACCTGGGATCTCTATCCCTTGTCGAAAACGCCGCTCGCCCTGCTGCTCGACACCAAGATCGACCTGGGCGGCAAGATGGTGCGCGACGTCAAGGAAGAGCCTGACCTCATTACCATCAAGCTCGGCGACCGATCCATCTTCGCCGATTCGACCATCACCATGATGTTCGACCCCAAGACCTATGACCTGCGTCAGTGGACCATCACCGACAACCAGGGCAAGGATACGTCGGTGATGATCTTCAATGTCCAGACCGGCCTGTCCTTCGACGAACGCGTGTTCCGCATGCCGCCCGAGATTCTCGACAAGCAGCGCTGAGGCCAACGACTGCGCCATCGACAAACCGCCTGAAAATCGATTGGGATTTTCGGGCGGTTCGTTTAGTGTCCGGCCAAAACAAACGGACGAATCTTCATGACGCTGACGCTTGCCACCTGGAACATCAATTCCGTCCGCCTGAGACTGCCGATCGTTGAAAAATTACTCGACGAAAAAAACCCGGACATTCTCTGCCTGCAGGAAACCAAATGCGCCAATGAGCTGTTCCCCGCCGAGGCTTTCGCCGCGCGCGGATATCAGCATCAGGCGATCAACGGTCAGAAGGGCTATCACGGCGTCGCCATCCTGTCCAAACTGCCGCTGTCGGAGATCGACTGCCGCGACCACGGCAATGTCGGCCATGCGCGTCATGTGTCGGCGCTGGTCGAGACCGGGGGCAAGCGCATTCGCCTGCACAACTTTTATGTGCCGGCAGGCGGCGACGAACCCGATGCGGCCAAGAATCCGAAATTCGCGCACAAACTCGACTATATCGAGGAAATGAAGGCGCTCAGGGCGGATGCCGAGGCCGGAGTGTCGAGCATTCTGGTTGGCGACCTCAACATCGCGCCCCTCGAGCACGATGTCTGGTCGCACAAGCAGATGCTGAAGATCGTCAGCCATACGCCTGTCGAGACCGAGGGCCTGCTCGAGGTCATCGCGAAAGGCGGCTGGGTGGACCTGATGCGCCAGCATGCGCCCGAGCCCGCCAAGCTCTACACCTGGTGGAGCTACCGCGCCGCCGACTGGGCCGCCTCCGACCGCGGCCGCCGGCTCGACCACGTCTGGTCGTCAGCAGATCTCGCGCCCGACCTGACCGACATCGAGATCCTGCGCGACGCGCGTGGCTGGGAGAAGCCGTCGGACCATGTGCCGGTGATCGCAAGACTGACTTTCTGAAGGAGACAATGCGATGCTGACAGGCCGCGCGGACGAATTGGTTGACGGCAAGCTGATTGGCTGGGCATTCAACGAAGACAATCCCGACGAACATCTCGTCATCCGGGTCATGTTTGGCCAGCAGGTGGTGGGCAGCGGAGTGGCCAATGTCGAGCGAGTGGATCTCGTCGAGGCTGAGATCGGCAAGGGCGATCACGCTTTCCATGTGACGCTCGCGCCTCACATCAGTTCGCTGGACGGACTGATGGTGATCGCGCAATCGGTGCGGTCCGGAGAAGCGCCCCTGCCGATCGCCTCAAGCGACGACCGCAAGATCGATACGCTGCTGCATGCGTTCGGAGAACGCTACGACGATGCCTTGCGCCATTTGAAAAGCGAGATCGACTCGCTTGCGGAGCAGGTCGCGGAACATCAAGATCAGCCCGGCCAATCCGTCGACTTGCCTGACGATATCGCCGATCGGCTGGTTGCGATCGAAAGCAGGCTGGACGCAGCCGAAGTGTTCTTCTTGCGGATCGACGAGACGCTGCGAAAACTGACCGTCGAGAAGAGCCAGAAGAAGCGAAAGCGTCTATTCGGCATCTTTTGACGCCTGCCAGGGCCAGCGCGGGCAGCGTCGGGATGGCTGCGGCCAAAACGTCGAAATACGGACTATCGCCATGAAAATACTGTTTATCCATCACTATTTTCCGGGCCAGTTCACCCGCATCGCGCGTGATTATGTGGCGCGGGGCCATGATGTGATCGCGCTCCATCGCGGGCTGAAGGATGGGCGCAGCAATCCGCCGGTCGACGGCGTTCGCATGATCGAATATGGGCAGGAGGTCGAAGTCGATCGGCCCGAGAGCCATTCCTTGTACGAGACCGAGCAATATGTGCGGGAATCGGCGAGCGTCGTCAAACTGGCGGTCGATCTCCGGAGCCGCGGCTGGGTTCCCGATCTCGTCTACGGCCATACGGGCTGGGGCACCGGGGCTTTCGTGCAGGATGTTTTCCCGGACGCAAAATATGTCAAATATTGCGAGTGGTTCTACAACAACAGCGCTGACAGCACGGAATTTCTGGAAGGCGATCGTGGATTTGCCAACCGCTTCTTCACGAGCCTGCTGAACATGCCGATCCTCGCCGACCTGATGCGCGCGGATCTGTTGATGTCGCCGACGGAATGGCAGAAATCGCAATTCCCGCCGGCAATCCGATCCGCGATCCGGGTGCTGCCCGACGGCATCGACATGGACGTGATGAAGCCGGATCCGGACGCCATCTATACGACGCCCGGAGGGAGGACCTTCTCGTTCGGCGACCGGGTTGTCACCTATGTGGCGCGGGGCGCTGATCCCTTTCGCGGCTTCAAGCCGTTCATCGAAGCGCTGCAGACGCTGCAGAAGCAGGACGCCGAGGTCGAAGCCATCATTGTCGGCGACCGGACCGTCTATTACGGCTCCGGCCACGACACCGAAGACCACTATAACCAGGTCATGGCCTCAGCCGATCTCGACATGTCGCGCACGCATTTCGTCGGCGCCCTGCCCTATGAGAGCTACCGAAAGGTGCTGCAGGTGTCAGCCGCGCATATCTACCTGACGGTTCCGTTCGTGCTGTCGTGGTCGTCTCTTGAGGCGCTGGCGACCGGCTGCGCCGTCATCGGCTCGGACACCGCGCCGGTGCGGGAATTCATCACCCATGGCGAAAACGGACTTTTGGCTGATTTCTTCGATCCAGCGGCGATCGCCGCAGCGATTGCGCAGGTTCTCAATGGCGGCGAGGAGATCGCGCGCATGCGCAGGAACGCCCGCGACACCATCCTGACCCGCTGGGAAGCGGATCATGCCCTCCGGCTTCACAGGACGGCCGTGGAAAGCCTGTTTTCCGGCGACGCTGCGCCGCGATAAAGCGCCAGGTGCGCGTCGAGCAATTCCTGCGCTCCGGGAAGCCGCCGCATGGCGGCAGGGCGCGGATCGGCTGCGGTTTCAATGCAAGCCTGCAACGCCGCCGCCAGCGAGGCGACATCGGATCGCCGAGCCAATTTGCCGGCCTCGTGCCGCGTCAGAATCTCCGCCGCGCCGCCATGCGGATAGGCGATGATTTCCTTGCCGTGATGCAAGGCTTCATAGACCACGAGAGGCGCGTTTTCCCACCAGACGGACGGAAAGACCACGCAGTCGACATCCGCCATCAGCATCGGCAGATCCTCAGCCCGATAGGCGCCGAAGAACTGCACCTCGCTCTTGACCTCGGCCAGCGCCGCATCGAGCCGGGCCTGGAACTCCGCGTCCTTGTATAGCTGAGATCCATGCACATGCAGACGGAACCCGGTCTTGCCGGACGCCTTGAGCACAGCCAGCGCCTGAAGCAGATGATCGAGCCCCTTGATCGCTGAGACATTTCCGAAATAGCCGAACACGGTCACGCCGTCTGCTGTTGTTCGGGGACCGCAACTGGCGTCCGCGCCCAGATAGCCGTTTTCGATGAACGTCACCGGTCTGTCGACAGGCAAGGCGTCTTCCATCTTGGCCTTGAGAAACATCGACGGCGAGACAAGCGCATCACACATCGACAGCGCCGCAGCGACATCGAGTTCTCGCAGCTTGAGCCGTTCAGCGCTCAGCGACGGCTGGCATTTCCGGCACTGGATCAGGCTCGGCCCGTCGCAGCGTGTCTGATCGCGATGCTTGAAAAGCTGGCCATTGTTGGCGCAGATCAGATAATAATCATGCATCGTCACCACGATCCGGGCCGCCGGCAGGCGGCGACGGGCGACGAACAGCGCTTCAAGACCGAAATTGATGACGTGGTGAAAGTGCACGACATCGGGCCGCAGCGCCGCGAGATAATCGCCGAACTCACGGAGAAACCCCAGGCTGTCGGACTGGGCCAGCATGGAATAGTCGAAACTGTCGGTGAACAGCGCCGCTTCGCGCTGATCTGCGCTGAGCGCCATCATATGCGCGCCCGGATGGGGACTGGTGAGATCCCGATCCAGAGCGCCCAGAAACCAGCTGTCATGCCCCCCCAGGAGCGCTTGACGATGCAGCGACATCGCCACCGCCTCCGTGCCGCCCGCCGGGAAGAGCGGATGGTTATGGGCGATTTGCAGAATGCGAAGCGTATCAGCGCTCATGCATCGCTTCCCAACGTTTCGAGTATATGGTTCCAGCGATGGGTGTGCAGAAGACGATTATAGACGCTTTCCGGCCTCTCGCCGGCGTCTTCCCTGCCAATCGACTGGCGTTCGAAATGGAACAGTTCGGCTTGCGGCGCGCAGACCATCAGTCCGCCTTGCGCCTTCAGCCTCAGACAGAGATCACTGTCCTCGAAGTCACCGCCGATATAATCCGTCGACAAGCCGCCGATGGAGATGAAATCATGCTTGCGGATCATCAGGCAGGCGCCGGTGAGAGCATCAACCTGCGCCTCGATATTGGCGGGAGGAAAATGACGCCCAAATCCCTTCCAGTCATGGAAATTACGCCAGAGGCCATCGGAAAACCGCTTGAACCGCATGCCCACATGCTGGATCGCGCCATCGGCGTAGAGAAGCTTGGGCCCGATCGCCGAGAAAGGGGGTAAAGGCGCCATCTTATCGGCAAGCAGGCCCAGCCAACCCGGCCTGTCGGGCACGACATCGGAATTCATCAACACCAGAACATCGCCCTCCGCCACGGAGGCCGCAATATTGTTGGCCTGCGCATAGCCGCCGTTGCGCTTGAGAGTCACCACTCTCAGATCGAGATCATAGACGAAGGCGGCGCCCTCGATCATGATAGCTACCGTATCGGCGAGCGCTGGATCGTCGATGATGAAGACGATTTCCGCCGAGGCCGCAAGGTCCGCGTCGCGCGCGAACGCCATCAACTGCGATCGGATAAAGGAAAGATCGCGATAGAGCGGGATCAACAACGACATCCGCCTGGACGACCGTCGCCCGAACTGACGGATATCCTCGACCTCCTGGCGGTCGATCAGGCTTTGCTGCAAAGGCGCGAGGGCCGGCAGGTAAACTTTCTCGAATTGCGAAAGGAGATTCTTGCCCTGTTTCGCCAGCGCCTTTAGGGCTGCGGCGCGCTGCGCGGTCAGATCTCGCGCGAATATCGGCGCGTCGACGAACATCGCGCCGCCATTTTTGAGCCCGAGACGCAATGTCACGACGTGAGGCGCCGGCGCATCCTCCCTGCGGGAGGCGAAAACTGAAAAGCGCCTGACATCGCGCGCGGTTCCGAAAACAGCTTCGCACGCCGGGGTCAGGACCCATTGATCGGAGAGCACCGGATCTTCGATCGTATAATCGATCGCGACAATCTCCTCGATCTGCTCTTCCGGATCGAAACACCAACCGGACACCAGCAATCCATGCGGCAAGGGCAGGCAGGCCTCAAGCGTCACAGAAACGCTGGCGCCCCAATCTGCGACAGAGCCTTTTCCGGACTCCTGGCGGCGATAGACGTCGATTTCTCCCGCAACGGTTTCGTCCGCGGCTTGAAGCAATGCGAGCTTGTCGAGATCGACATCGGGCCAGGGCGCCGTCAAAGCGGAAAAGTCGCCGTGATCTGCAGTCGTAATCGTAGCCTCGATGAGCTCTTCTTTTCCTATGAGCAAATATCGTCCGGCAGTGAAAGATCGACGATTTTGGATCGATGCCATACGCTTGTCGGATTGCGGCGAGGACAATCGCCGCTCGGGCTGACCCAGGCGCAGAATCTCCAGACCCTCGCTGATCGCCACAAATATCGCGCCCTCGCCGATAGGGAGCCGTTTGGGCAGGGAGATAACGCCGAGATCGTGATTACCGAAAACATCGAGGGCAAGCGTTGCCTTGCGAAGGTCCGCGCCGGCGAGCAGTTCGTCCAGAAGCGCCTTGAGAAACCCGTCCTGATCCAGCTGCAGCATCGGCGCGGCAAAGCCGAAGATGGACGACAACAGGCTGGACCGGTCACGGCCGTTCAGACCGTTCAGCGCGGCGAACTCCCGAAATTCCGCGCAAAGACGAATAGCCGGTCCGGGACTGTCTTCGAGCGGCGCCCGCAGAACCGCAGCGGCAAAAACTCGGCTGCCCGCATTGAGTTCGACAATTCGCTCGCAAAGTTTCTCCACCACGGCAGGCAGGCTCGCCGCGCCGTCGATCAGCGCCACGCGTTCGCCAATGCGCAGGATGGCAACAGGCGCGGCGGCTCTGGACCCGGCGGCGACCTTACTGCTCACGGAATGCCTTGTTGAAGCCGCGCATGAGGGGACCGGTGAGATAGGCCATGGCGGTTCGCGTTCCGTTGATGATGTACAAGTCCGCATTCATGCCGGGATAGAGAAACAGGTTGGGCTGCTTGGCGAGCTCTTCCTTGTCGATCGTCGCCTGCACCACATAGACCGTTTCTTGGGTCTTTTCGTCCACGATGCTGTCTGGCGCGATATAGGTGATCTGGCCCACCAAAGGATGCAGTTCCGCCGATCCGAACGCGGACAACCGGATTTCTGTTTTGGCGCCGACCCGCAGGGAATCGATGTCGGCGGCTTTAGCCCGCCCTTCGACAAGCATGCGCTGATCGTCCGGAACGATGTCGAGAATAGGCTGACCGGCGGGAACAGCCGAACCTGGCGTCCTGACCCTGATATTGGCGACGATGCCATCCTGCGGCGAACGGATATCCGCCTTTGCGACCACGTCTTCGGCGGAGACTATTTCCTGGCGAATGCGCGCGATCTCGGCCTGGGCCTGCTGGATCTGCTCGGAGATGCCCTTGAAATATTCCATCCGCCGATTCGACAGGCTCAGCTCCGCCTGCATCTCGCGCTGGACATTGTCGGCGAGATCGAAATCATTGTCCGAAAGCCGCGTTTTCAGATCCAGCATCTGATATTGTTTCTCATTGGCGTTGGTCCGGGTCGCCAATTGGCTTTTCTGGAGTTTCTCCAGCGCCTTGAAGTCCCCCGTCACGAATTCCAGCTGCTTTGCCAGAGCTTCCTTGCGCGCCAGGAGAGCGATGCGCTGGCTCTGGAGCTGCTCAATCATCGACCTGTCAGACGCCAGTTGATTGAGAAACTGATTGCGTCTTTCCTTGAACAGCTTCTGTTCGGTGCCAATCATCTGGTCGATAACCAGTTGCTCGACCCCAACCGGCAATGCGGCTGAAAACACGAAGTCATTCCGCTCGTCCTTCTCGCTCAACAGACGTTCGAGCTTGATGGTCTGTACGACGAGGTCCTGCTTGAGGCGAACGAGTTGGGAAACGCTTCTTGTCACATCCAGCTTGACCAGGAGCTCACCCTCGCGGACATGCTGGCCATCGGTCGCCATGAGCGCATACAACGTGCCGCCCTCAAGATGGGTGACGGTCTTGGTCTTGCCCTCGACGATGATTTTTCCGGGGGCGGCGGAAGCCTGCGCCACCTGGGCGTAGCTGGCCCAGCCGAAAAAGCCGCCAATGGCGATCAGCAGCGTCAACCCGCCATACACAATCGGCCCACGCAACGTGGACTTCTTGACGGCTTCCTCGGCCACCACATCGTCCCAATCGCTGAGATTGGATTTTGGCTGATGGCCGAGAACGACATATTCCGACTTCGGGATGATAATGGAGGCTGACGACATCAGGCTTCTCCCGGCATATTCGAATTGCTGATCGTGCGGCGGCGCGATTCAGCCCGCGAACGCGCGTCCGGCGTGATCATCGAAATAACCTCGGTGCGCGGGCCAAACTGGGCCACCGCGCCGTTTTCGATCACCACCATCTTGTCGGTGACCGCCATGACGGAAGGACGATGGGCGATGATGATCACGATCGCGCCGCGCGCCTTGCAGGTCTCGATGGCTCGGATCAACGCCTGCTCGCCGACGGAATCGAGATTCGAATTCGGCTCATCAAGGATGATGAGTTTCGGATCGCCGTAAAGGGCGCGGGCCAGAGCGAGCCGCTGCATCTGCCCGCCCGACATCAGGTGCCCTGTTTCTGCGACCGGCGTATCGTATCCAAAGGGAAGGCGGCCAATCAACTCGTGAATACCGGCAAGCTGGGCGGCGCGGATCACGTCCCGCGGGTCGCTGTCGCGCATGCGGGCGATCGTCTGCCGCACGGTGCCATCGAGAAGCGACAGATTTTGCGGCAGATAACCGATCGCGCGACCGAAGGAGCCGCGCTCCCAGAGATAGGTCGAATGACCATCGAGATAGACGCCGCCCATACTCGGCTTGATGATGCCGGTCAGACAGCGCGCCAGGGTCGATTTGCCGGCGCCGGACGGTCCGACAATGCCAAGCACTTCGCCGGGGGAGACAGAAAAGGAAATGCCGCGCAGAACGGGAGTGTCCCTGCCATCCGGCATGTAGATAAGGTTGTCGATGTCGAGATCACCGTCCCCGGCCGGCGCAGGCATGGTCTGCCGCTCGTTCTCATAACCTTCGATCAGCAGGCGGATACGACCCCAGGAATCAATCGCGTTGACCCAGGAACGCCAGGACTCGATCATGCTGGCGAAGGGGCCGACAGCCTGCGAGGTCATGATCATCGCCGGAAACAGAACCGAATGGCTGACGGCGTTCGCCAAGGTCAGGAAGGCGCCGGTGGCGACGACGATCATCGTCAGACTCTTTTGCAGGCTCTTGGTGATGGCGACGACGATGCGGTTGCGGACGCTGGAAACGTGGCCCATGTCCAACATCTCTTCCTGGGACCGGCGCCAGTTGCGCACCAGGGCAGGAAGCATGCCCATGGCTTCGATGACTTCGGCATGGCGCAAGGAATTCGCGACGTCCTGAAGATGCCGTTGCTGCGCCTTGCTCGCGTCCTGGATCGCCTGGCGCGTCACGCGGTCGGTGACGAAGTTCAGGAAAAGCATCACCAGAATATAGATTATAGCGACAGCGACATAGACGGGATGAAGGAAATAGAGTGCGATCAGGAAGACGATCGACCAGAAGGCGTCGATCGGCGCGGAAATCGCTCCGCCCTGGATGAAGGCGCGCAATTCGGCGATATCCTTGATCACCGCGCCGCCTTCCCCTGCCCCACCCTGAATCGAGCGGAGAACCCCAGCCTGCAAGGCCGGAAGATTGAGCCGGCGCGCGAAGACATCCGCCATCACCGCATAGGTCCAACTGCGGATGAAATCGAGAATCCCGAACAGGATGACGCCAAACACGCCGATTGTGATCAGGCCATACAGTGTTTCGTAACTGCGCGCCGGGATGACGCGCTCATAGACCTGCATCATGAAGAGCGGGCCGATCAGCATCGCAAAATTGATGAAGAAGCTGACAAAGGCCGCATAGAGGAAGCCTCGCAGCATATTGCTTCGCACATGCTGAAACATCGACGCTGCGTCGTTCTTCGGATTCAAACTCTTCATTGACGCCTCAAGACCCTTTGCCGTCCGACTATCGCCACATCATCGGAAAACTGCCGCACTTCTACCATCCACGCGATTGTCCGACGCCGACGCATAGCGCTTACATCAGTCAAGCCCCCCATGAAAGGTTTGCTTTCTCTACAGAGTTCGACTCTTGTACCATAAAAGTTCCGCCGATGTGAGCACAATCGTCAGATCATGTTCCCTGTCGCCGCGACCATGAATCGACATGTTGTACTCCGGGCGAGGTTGGCCTGAGATGATTTCAGTCCCCAGCACTGCGAGATGCTTACGCCTTGTCGCCGACTACTCTTTTTCTTCTCAGAGGCGGCAACGCAGTCCAGGGGTTGATAAAGCCTTCGCCGCCCATGCGATCGTCAACCTGAGAAATCTGCTGGACCAGCGCGGGCGCCAACTGACGATTGCCCAGCAGCGCGAGCAGCAGGACACGGACATTTTCCTTGTAGTCGTCAGACAGCAGGTCGCGAAGCTCGATGTCGCCGCTTCGCTCAATTTCGCGACAGACGGCGTCTTGCCCGAGAGACAGCAGGGGGAAAAGATGTTGCGACCGGCTTTTGGCGCCAAACTCGAAGCGATAGCCCGGCGCGGACGCCATCGGCACGATATCGTCGACCTGACCATAGTCGGCCGACATCAACACTTCGAAGATCAATGTGCTGTCCAGAAGCGGATTGCCATCCCCAAATTTTCCCTGGCGCGCGAAAAGCGCGTCCCGGTTGCCGTCGGCGGCAGACTGCTCATCCGTCAGCGCATTGGTGCCGATACAGTAATAGCCAGCGCTCGGCAGTCCTGTGAGCCGCAGCAGGAGTTTCTGGATCGTTCCACTGTAGCCGACATCGGCAATCAGTCTGGGGCCGTTGAAATAGCCGGACTCCCGCAGATATGTACAATAGGCCTCGCGGCGGCCCTTCAGGAAGTCACGAAAACCGGGAGCCTGCTTCTCGAGCATATGCGCCAGCCAAGCCGAATCCCGGGGCAGCGTCAAATCACCAAGCGCGATCGCCGGAGTGACGCCGATTCCGGCAAGCTGATCTGAAGTCATCGACAAGCGATCGCTGAAAAATCCGGCGAAAGAACCACGATAGGTCAATCTTTCGGCGAGATCTGCGCTTGCCTCCGCAAACACCAGTTTCATCAACAATGTTCGAGATGCGATCAACGGACGTGAACGCAGGGACAGTCGACGAGTTCGGCAAAACGCAGCAAACGCACGCGACAGGAATTGGCCTTCGCGCGAGATGAAGAAGATCGTCGGCTGCTCGCCCGTCTTGTCCGACAAAAGCTCGGCCTGCACCGTCAACGCCGCGAACCAGGTGTTGAGCAGCGGCGACAGAGAAAAAACAAAGTAGTTTTCCAGATCCTGCAAGCTTTCGTCAGTCAACATGGATCATGGTCCCGTGTTCAAAAAAAGGATCGCAACCGATCGCCTCGGCCATTCTCAACCAATGCGCCCGCATTGGGGCGCTGAAGGCGTCGAGATCGATGCCGCGGTCCATGCAGGCGCCGAATTTGTCCATAGGATGCATAACAATAAAGGTGGCCAGCCCATTCTCCGTGGCGATCTGGATATCGGATACGATGTTGTCGCCGATATGCAAAATTCGGTCCCTCTCCACATCCAGAATGCGGGCGATATGCGCCCAGATCCGCCCATTGTCCTTGCGCGCCTGCAACGCGGATGACACGAATATCTCGTGGGGCGCATGAATGCCCGCCCGTGCAATCAGCCTGCGTATCTGCTCCTTGCTGTAATAGGAATCGCTTGTGAAGATCAGCCTCGTGCGGCGTCCGATCTCGTTCAGCGCGTCCACGACCGCAAGGCGTGGTCTCTGATCGGCAAGATCCGCCTCGAATTCAAGATCGCAAAATTCCTCCAGATCGAGATGCCCAGCGTCCAATATTATGGCGAGCCGGCGATAGACTTGCTCAAGTTCGACATCACCAACAAAATTGCCTGCAACCCGCAGTTCCAGTTCCGTCTTGTTGCGCAGGGTCACGAAGTTGTCGATGGAGTCGATCAGGCCTTCATTGACGAGACGCAGGCCGACCGCGCGTTTCCCGATCTCAACATCCATGCTCCGTCGATAGACGAGCGTATCGAACACGTCGCTCGATACGACCTCGAAATGTGGCGCGAGGCGAACGAGGCTGGCTTTGCTCTCCTTCTTGTAGACAGCGAGTTCGTCATATCGATTGAGCGCATAGCGGTTCGACCAAGGCTCGTAGTAGAGCACATTTGAGCCGCCAGCGCGGCAGATAGAACCTGTGCAGCGCTCCAGAGAGTGTTGCAGAGCGCCATCGGTCTGACCATCCTCAGCGGGGAAGTCCGAATAGCTCCAAGGGTATTCCAGCATGGCCTTCATCGCCGACGGACGCATCCAGAACATGCCGCCGACCGGATAGCTGTGGAACCCAAGTTCCGGTTCAAAATCAAGACGCCCGGCCAGATCCCGCACAGTGTCCCGATTCTTCAGCGTGTGGTTTGCCCAATGCGGAAGCTTGTAGAACGGCGTAAGCGCGAGAAGTCCAATCGTCGGATCGGCCCGCATGATCTGAAGATGACGATAAACAACGTGATGGTCTCCCAACAGGAAGGTTTGCGCGAAGCTCGCCCATCCCGCCTGTTCATCACCGGAATAGAGTGATTTCTTTGAATGAAGATGAAGAACAAAATCATAGTCTTGAAGGTCTTCGCGAAAATCGACCAGAAACGGCCCAAAGTTCCGACCGCGGTTTTCCCCAACCCGGCAATCGACCCGACGCACATTTGGCAGATCATAAAACGCATGACTGGCGTCTTCGATGTCTTCAAAAGGCGTGGAAATCAGCAAGTCGAACTCGAAGCGAACATTGCTCAACAGCGCGAGAAACCGGTTCAGATAGTCGCGATAGAAGATATGCAGATGGATCGCAATCGTCGGAGACTCTGTCGCCTCACACGGAATATCCGGCGCGACATATTCGACATCTTCGGGAATCCAGCTGAAGTCCCGCCATTTCGCGTCGATGGCGCGCTCCTGATCCTTGCCATACGCCGCATAATGCCAGAGTGGAGAGTACTCTTCAGCTATAACATCCGGATTGGAACGCAGATATCCGATAGCGTCAAACTTGTCTGAATACGACCGGCCGTCATAAGTCGACCTGTTGAGGAAATGCCGAATGACTTCCTTGTCGGAGATCTCAGCGCCATAGCGGGCTCGGTAATAGCTCGCATCGATTTGGCCCGCGGAAATCAGACGTTTGAGACCCTTGTCGCCGAGGCGCAACGGCATGGAGCCTTGCTGTTCCGATTCCGGATGGGCGACGATGTCATAGCCATTCTTGCGGCCGTGACGGATATAGTGAAGGATCGGCGAAACGCCGGATTCCTCCACATCCGGGTAGGCGTCCAGATAGGCGCGGACATTCATCTTGGCGGAATAGGACCGCGCATCGCCGGACGAATTCCATTTGAAATGATCGAGCACTTCCTCATCGGAAAGGCTCAGATTGTAGCGGCGGCGGAAAAAGGCGGGATCCAGGAAGCCCTCGTCCAGCAGGGTGGACACTTCAGAATATGGCAAGAAGAGAAATTTGCGCGGAGTCGTCTGCTTCTCGTCGGAACCGCCACTTTCATCTTCATGCGCCATGTTCATTCGCTCGTCTCCACATCTCCCGCGCCCATGCCGGCGGAAAAGCCTCACAAAGCATGAACTATAAAAAAAGGGGGCAAAGCCCCCTTTCATATCTCTGATAAAATTCGACGATCAGACGATGTCGAAAAATTTATCCGGATTCTTCTTGAGCTTGGCCAGATCGGCGTCCTTGATGGTGATCTTGCCATCCTTGCCGAGATTGATCACGACGTCGCCGCCCTTGGTTTCCTTGGCGAACTTCAGAACGTCGGCAACCTTCTTGATGCCGTTGACGCCCTTGGCGATCTGGATCACGTCCTTGCCAAGTTCGAATTTGGTGATCGTGTCGTTGCCGCCCAACTTGCCGAACACGAACGTGTCCTTGCCGTCGCCGCCGGTGAGGACGTCGTTGCCCTTGCCGCCGATGAGCTTATCGTTGCCAGCATCGCCGAACAGCTGATCGTTGCCGTCGCCACCATCAAGCTTGTCGTTGCCCGTCTTGCCCTTGATGGTGTCCTTGCCGCCAAGACCCCAGATCGTGTCGTTTTTGTTCGAGCCGAAGTCGCCGTTCAGCTTGTTGTCTTTGTTATTACCCTTGAGTGTGGCCATTGTTGCCCCCTTTCCTGCATGAGCGCCGTTTACGCTGGCGGAAAGTTGCATAGGTATCTCTAAAATGCAAATGCAAAAATCGGGGGATGTTTGACACCAAAAATTAACCTTTAAGGTGACGCCCCCCTTACTATTTGGCTGAACTCAAACATTGAGTTCAAAATCCAAGTATTTTCAGTCTTATTCTTACGTCACTCCGCACTATAAGATCTATTTCCGCGGCTGTTGTGCACTCGCAACAACATTCAAAAATTTTTTGCGCCGCACAAAGAGGCAACTTGTTGGCAGCAGGTCGTGGTTGACGCGATTTCCTGCTTCGCACAAGCTTCCCAATGATCGAATGGCTAGAAAATGCGCCCTAAGGCGGCCCGTTGCCAAAAAAAGAGGCGAGACCGCCTGAAAAGCAGGCTCGCCAGTCGATAAACCGTCCTTTTCTCTCTCAGAACGTCGCCGTCATCGGGTCCGGCCCGATGCGCGCGGCAGCCGAATCAAGACTGGCGAGAACCGTCATGTCCGAATCATCAAGCGCGAAATCAAAGATCTGAATGTTCTCGCTGATTCGGCTAGGGGTCACCGACTTCGGGATGACGATCAGGCCCGACTGGATATGCCAGCGAATGATCACCTGGGCGGCGCTGCGGCCATGCTTGGCGGCGATGGCCGCAATCCCGGGATGATCGAGCAATTTGCCCTGGCCGAGCGGGCTCCAGGACTCGGTCGCTACGCCGAGCGACGCGTGCTTGTCGCGCAGCGGTTTTTGCTGGAAATCCGGATGCAATTCGACCTGGTTGAGCACGGGCGTCACACCGGTCTCAATGATGATGCGGTCGAGATGCTCGGGGCAAAAGTTGGAGACGCCGATCGAGCGCGCCCGACCTTCTTCCTTCAAGCGCACCAGCGCCTTCCAGGCCTCGACATAGTGGCCGCGATGCGGCGACGGCCAGTGGATGAGATAGAGGTCGACATAATCGGTCTTGAGACGCTTCAGGCTCTCGTCGAAGGCGCGGAGCGCGCTGTCATAACCTTGCCGGTCGTTCCAAAGCTTGGTGGTGAGAAAGAGCTCGCCGCGCGGCAGACCGGATTGGCGGATACCATCGCCGACGCCGTCTTCGTTTTCATAGATCGCCGCCGTATCGACGTGACGGTAACCGGCCTCGATGGCCGTGCGCACCGCGTCGGCTGCGCCGTCATTGGGCGTCTGCCAGACGCCCAGGCCGATCTGCGGGATCTGCGCGCCGTCGTTCAATGTGATGAGAGGATTCTGTGTCATTGGGTTCTCCTGACCTGTGCGCCGGATCGACTCCGCCGTCGGGGACGCGGAACAAGGCGCAGCATCTGCACGCGCGCCTCATTGCCACGCGACAGGATATAGGCTTTATTTCCCGCAAACCAACCTCAGGCGCAGCCGAACATTCGATCCATGACCCAGGTTCCCGACGAAACGTCGCCCGCCAGATCGGCGGGCCGGCCCTGCAAACGTTTGATCCTGTTGCGCCATGCCAAATCGGCCTGGCCCGACGGCGTCGACGACATCAACAGGCCGCTGGCCGATCGGGGCCGGCGCGCAGCGCCGCTGATGGGCGCCTATCTCGCCAAGCGGCGCCTGGCGCCGGAGGTCGTGCTGGTGTCGCCGGCGCGCCGCACGCAGGACACCTGGTCCCTGATCCGCAAACTGCTGCCGGGAGTCGTCGGCGCGCAGACCGACGACAGGATCTATGAGGCGAGCGCTGACACAATGTTGGCGGTGCTGCGCAAGACCGACGCCTCGGTTTCCAGCTTGATGATCATCGGCCATAATCCCGGACTCGAAGATCTCGCCCGCCTGCTGCTGGCCTCCCGCGAAGGCGAGCATGCCGAGCGTCTGCTGGAGAAATATCCGACTGCGGGGTTGGCCGTCTTCGATTTCGACGCGGCGGACTGGGCGGCGATCCAGCCAGGCAAGGGCCGTCTCAAGACATTCATGAGGCCGAAGTCGCTCGCCAAGAAGGACTGAGCGCCTTCCGAAAATCCGGACATCAGAGCACGCGCAGCACGGTCTGCGGCCCGATCAACGGCAGCAGCCGCTCCATGTCGCGGCGGCTGATCGCCACGCAGCCTTCGGTGGGACTATAGCCGGAGCGGGCCAGATGAAAGAAAATGGCGGAACCCGCCCCCTGCTTTCTGCTCGACACATTCCAATCCAGGACGAGACAGATGTCGTAGAGGCCGTCGCTCCGCATCATCTGCTCATGGCTTTTCCTGAACGGCGCGCGGACGGGCCTGTTATAATTGGCGTCGCCGGGGGCGTCGCACCACAACATCCAGCGCCGGATGGGCATGAGTTTCAGGCGGGACGGCGGCGGCGCGCCATGGTCGCGGCGATAGAAGCCGTGGAGAATCCGCATTGCGGCGATCGGGGTTGCGCCATCGCCCTCGCGTTTGCGGCTTGACCGGCCGGAGCGACCCAGCGCGGCATAAAAAGTGAGTGGTCCCGCCTGAAGGATCGCCCGGCGCGGATTGCCCGGCTGAGGACGCAGGATGATTTCTGCGAGCGGTTTTGACGGCATCATCGGCTCCAGGCGCGATTTTCACAGAGATTTGTGTTGCAGGTGATGTTTTTTCCGGAGCTAGGGAGAGGCGGAATCGCCCCGGCCTTGCCCTTGCTGCGTATTCTGACATACCAATCGATTGACTCGTTGCAAATGAGAGAACGACGCCATGAACGCCCGCACCCTTCTTCTCGTGGATGACGACCAGGATCTTCGCGAAGCGCTCGTCGAACAATTGTCGCTCTACGAGGAATTCCGCGTCGTCGAGGACGCCACCGCGGCAAAGGGCGTTCATACCGCGCGGTCCGAGCAGATCGATCTCCTGATCATGGATGTCGGCCTGCCTGACATGGACGGCCGCGAGGCGGTGAAACTGTTGCGCAAAAACGGCTTCAAGAGCCCGATTATCATGCTGACGGGACATGACACTGACGCCGACACGATCTTGGGCCTCGAGGCTGGCGCCAATGACTACGTCACCAAGCCCTTCCGGTTCGCGGTGCTGCTCGCCCGCATACGCGCCCAGCTCCGGCAATATGAACAGAGCGAGGACGCGACCTTCAATGTCGGCCCCTATCTGTTCAAGCCGGCGCAGAAGCTCTTGACCGATCAAGGCGGCAAGAAAATCCGGTTGACCGAGAAGGAAGCGGCGATCATCCGCTATCTGTTCCGCGCCGGCCAGAAATCGGTCAGCCGCGACGAATTGCTGGAAGAAGTCTGGGGCTACAATTCCGGCGTCACCACGCATACGCTGGAAACCCATGTTTACCGACTGCGCCAGAAAATCGAGCGTGACCCGTCCAATGCCGAAATTCTCGTGACCGAGAATGGCGGCTACAAGATCATTCCGTAAGGCAGGATAAGCTTTGGCGCTCAAGGACGATATCGCGCTGTTCCAGCGTCTCTCGATCTTCCGGGATCTGAGCGAAGATCATTTGCGTCTTCTGGCTTTCGGCGCCGAGCGCCGTCGCATCGAACCCGGGCGCATCCTGTTTCGACAGGGAGAAGCCGCCGACGGCGCCTATGTGGTGACGACCGGCCGCATCGACCTCATCCGCTATTCGCCATCGCTCGGCGAGCACAAGACCGGCGAAGCGGGTCCAGGATCGATGCTAACGGAAATCGCCATGGTGGCGGAAGTCGAACGACAATTTTCCGCCGTGGCGGCGGAGGCGAGTGAAGTCATCCGCATTTCCAGGGCGCTGTTTCATCGCATGCTGGAGGAATATCCAGACGTGGCCGTGTCGCTGGAGCGGCGGCTGCGCGAGAACTTCACAAAGCTGACCGCCGATCTGGAGGCCCTGTCGGCGAGGTTCACCTGATGACGCGGCGGGACGATCGCGACGACGCCTTCCGGATCGGCTTCCTGCTGCTGCCCGGCTTTGCGTTGATGTCCTTCGCCTCGGCGGTCGAACCCTTGCGCGCCGCAAACCTCCTGGCTGGCAAAACGCTGTATGAAATGCGCTTCTTCGGCGCAGACACGGAAATGGCCCAATCCTCCGTCGGCGTGCTGGCGCCCATCGAGCCGCCGCCGCGCTCGGCGCTGGAACTCGATCTTCTGCTGGTCGTGGCCGGCGGCGATCCGGCGCGCTATCTCGGCAACGTGGCCCTGGTCGGGTTTCTGCGCAGAATGGCGCGGTCCGGACTGGCGCTCGGCGGCATTTCGGGAGGCCCCTTCCTGCTGGCGGCGGCCGGCCTGCTCGCCGATCGCCGATTCACCGTGCATTGGGAACACGCTGCGGCGCTGAGCGAGCGCTGGCCGGACCTCATTCCCGAACGGGTCCGCTTCGTTATCGACCGCGACCGCATCACCTGCGGCGGCGGCGTGGCGCCGCTCGATTTGATGCATGCATTGATCGAGGATCGCCATGGCCCAGATTTCGCCCGAGCGGTCAGCGATTGGTTCCTGCACCGCCACGTCGATCCGCCCACCGGGCCGCAACGATCCTCGACTGCGGCGCGCTACGGCATCCGTCACGCCGGCCTGATCGCCGTCCTCGAACGCATGGAGGCTTCGGTGGAGGAACCGACCAGCCGCGCGGAAATGGCCCGGCTTGCCGGCGTCTCCGAACGCCATCTCGATCGGCTGTTCGCGGCCAATCTCAATTCCAGCTTCCAGCAGGAATATCTGCGCATCCGACTCGAACGCGGCCGTTCGCTGCTCCGGCAAAGCCCGATGAAGATCGCGGAAATCGCGCTGGCCTGCGGCTTTTCAGGCGCATCGCAATTCTCGCGGGCTTTTCGGCGCCTTTATGGAGAGAGTCCGAGCGGCGTGCGAAAATAGCGAATCCCTCTTTCCTGTGGCGGCGTATTCCTGCTAGGATTTTTCCTTTGAGGAAATTCGGAAAGCTCGCGGAATGACGACAGTCGAAACCGGCGATGACGGTTTGCCGTTTCAAAATCCGCATGCGGTGCGTGAAGATGCGCGAGAAAACAATCTTGAACGGGCCATCGGCCATGAAGTCAGGACATTGCGCAAGAAGCTGGGCATTACCGGCTCGGATCTCGCCAGCGCGACCGGAATTTCTCTGGGCATGTTGTCGAAGATCGAAAACGGCAACACGTCGCCTTCGCTCACCACGTTGCAATCTCTGGCTCAGGCGCTGGGCGTGCCGGTGACCGCCTTCTTCCGGCGCTTCGAGGAAAGCCGCAACGCGATGTTCGTGAAGGCGGGCGAAGGGGTGGAACTCGAACGCCGGGGAACCCGCGCCGGGCACCAGTATAATCTGCTCGGCCATATCGGCAACAACACGTCGGGCGTGGTGGTCGAGCCCTATCTGATCACCCTGACCACCGATTCCGATGTCTTCCCGACCTTCCAGCACGAGGGCCTCGAGTTTCTCTATATGCTGGAGGGCGAGGTTCACTACCGCCATGGCGACAGGCTCTATCCGATGGCCCCCGGCGACAGCCTGTTTTTCGACGCTGACGCGCCGCACGGGCCGGAAGTGCTCGTCAAGCTGCCGGCTCGTTATCTTTCTATCATTTCCTACCCGGAAAAAGCGCGCGGACGCCGGTAAATTTTCTTTCATACCAGTTGAACTAATTTCATGTGGGTGATATTCCTCCAGACATAGGAACTGGAGAATGAACCCATGTGCGGCATAGTTGGCCTCTTCATCAAAGACAAAAGCCTGGAGCCGGAACTCGGCGCCCTGCTTTCGGACATGCTGATCACCATGACCGATCGCGGCCCTGATTCAGCAGGCATCGCGATCTATGGCGGCGCGGCGAGCGGAAAAGCGAAGATCACCGTACAATCGGCCTCGCCCGAGACGGATTTCGCCGGCCTCGACGCCGATCTCGCCACGGCTGGCGTCACCGCCTCTGTCGTGCGCAAGAGCACGCATGCGGTGATCGAGGTGGCCCAGGCGGATCTGCCGCGCATGCGCGAGATCCTCAACGAGATCCGCCCTGACATCAGGCTGATGGGCTCGGGCGAATGCGTCGAGATCTACAAGGAAGTCGGACTGCCCAAGGATGTCGTCGCACGTTTTGGCGTGCGCGCCATGAAGGGCACGCATGGCATCGGCCATACCCGCATGGCCACCGAAAGCGCGGTCACCACGCTCGGCGCTCACCCTTTCTCGACCGGCGCCGACCAATGCCTGGTGCATAACGGTTCGCTGTCCAACCACAACAATCTCCGCCGCGAACTGATCCGCGAGGGCATGCGCTTCGAAACCCAGAACGATTCCGAAGTCGCCGCCGCCTATCTGACCGCCGAAATGGCCAAGGGCAAGGATCTCGGCGAGGCGCTGACCGGCGCGCTCGACGATCTCGATGGCTTCTTCACCTTCGTCGTCGGCACCAAGTCCGGTTTCGGCGTGGTGCGCGATCCCATCGCCTGCAAGCCCGCCGTGATGGCCGAGACGGACCAATATGTGGCCTTCGGCTCTGAATACCGCGCGCTCGTCAATCTGCCGGGTATCGAGAACGCCCGCGTTTGGGAGCCAGAGCCGGCAACCGTCTATTTCTGGGATCACGACAAGGCGGCCTGAGCCCGTCCGCGCTTCAAGACAGGAAAGTAAGAAATCCATGCCAGTATTCGATCTGTCGCAAACGCCGCTGCGCGATCTCAATCAGGCGCTGCACGGCCTCGCCGCCGGCGCCAACGACACCAATTTCGAAGTCATCAATCCGCGCGGCCATCATGCCGTGGCTGTCGGCATCGACAGTCCCGTCACCGTCGAGATCAAGGGCTCGGTCGGCTATTACTGCGCCGGCATGAATGACGGCGGGACCGTCACCGTGCACGGCTCGGCCGGCCCGGGCGTTGCGGAAAACATGATGAGCGGCGCCGTCTTCATCGAGGGCGACGCCAGCCAATATGCCGGAGCCACTGGCCGTGGCGGTCTACTGGTCATCAAGGGCAACGCCGCATCGCGCTGCGGCATCTCGATGAAGGGCATCGACATCGTCGTGCATGGCTCCATCGGCCATATGTCGGCTTTCATGGGCCAGTCGGGACATCTCGTGGTCTGCGGCGACGCCGGCGAAGCGCTGGGCGATTCGCTCTATGAGGCGAAGCTGTTCGTGCGCGGAACCGTCAAAAGCCTGGGCGCCGATTGCATCGAGAAGACCATGAAGCCCAAGCATCTCGAAAAGCTCGCCGAACTCCTGGCCAAGGCCGGCGTCACCGACGTCAAGCCGGAAGAGTTCAAGCGCTACGGCTCCGCCCGCAAGCTCTACAATTTCAACATCGACAATGCCGACGCATACTGATTGGCGAGGATCACGATGAGCTATCACAATCCCTATACCCCGCCGCGCAAGTCTGCGACCTTCGACGATTATACGCTGGCGGAAATCCGCCGCGCGGCCGCGACCGGCATCTATGATATCCGCGGCGCAGGCGCCAAGCGCAAGGTGCCGCATTTCGACGACCTGTTGTTCCTGGGCGCTTCGATCTCGCGCTATCCGCTCGAAGGCTATCGCGAAAAATGCGACACCTCGGTCGTTCTCGGCACGCGTTTCGCAAAGAAGCCGATCCATCTGAAGACGCCGATCACCATTGCCGGCATGAGCTTTGGCGCATTGTCCGGCAACGCCAAGGAAGCCTTGGGTCGCGGCGCGACGCTTGCGGGCACCTCCACCACCACGGGCGATGGCGGCATGACCGATGAGGAGCGCGGCCATTCGCAGACGCTGGTCTATCAGTATCTGCCCTCGCGCTATGGCATGAACCCAAAGGATTTGCGTCGCGCCGACGCCATCGAAGTCGTGGTCGGCCAGGGCGCCAAGCCCGGCGGCGGCGGCATGCTGCTGGGTCAGAAGATTTCCGATCGCGTCGCCACTATGCGCAATCTGCCCAAGGGCATCGACCAGCGCTCGGCCTGCCGTCATCCCGACTGGACCGGCCCCGACGATCTTGAAATCAAGATCCTGGAACTGCGCGAAATCACCGATTGGGAAAAGCCGATCTATATCAAGGTCGGCGGCGCACGCCCCTATTACGACACCGCGCTTGCGGTCAAAGCCGGCGCCGATGTCGTCGTGCTCGATGGCATGCAGGGCGGCACCGCCGCCACCCAGGACGTGTTCATCGAGAATGTCGGCATGCCGACGCTCGCCTGCATCCGTCCCGCCGTTCAGGCGCTGCAGGATTTGGGCATGCATCGCAAGGTGCAGCTGATCGTTTCGGGCGGCATCCGCTCGGGCGCCGATGTGGCGAAAGCCTTGGCGCTGGGCGCTGACGCCGTGGCCATCGGCACGGCAGCGCTCGTCGCCATCGGCGACAATGATCCGCATTGGGAAGAAGAATATCAGAAGCTCGGCTCGACCGCCGGCGCCTATGACGATTGGCACGAGGGCAAGGATCCCGCCGGCATCACCACCCAGGACCCGGAACTCGCCGCCCGACTCGATCCCATCGTCGCTGGTCGTCGCCTGGCCAACTATCTCAAGGTCATGACCCTGGAAGCCCAGACGATTGCCCGCGCCTGCGGCAAGAACAAGCTGACCAATCTGGAGCCCGAAGATCTCTGCGCGCTGACGATGGAAGCAGCCGCCATGGCGCAGGTGCCGCTGGCTGGCACCAGCTGGTATCCGGGCAAGGCCGGTTTCTGACATGGCGAGCTACACCGCCACGATCCTCTGGGAACGCGCAAAAAGCGAGGTGTTTTCGGACAGCCGCTTCAGTCGCGGCCATTCCTGGGCGTTCGATGGCGGTGTGGTTCTCAGGGCTTCGTCATCGCCGCATG
Organism: Rhizobium sp. SG_E_25_P2; assembly: GCF_029892285.1. Classification (GTDB taxonomy): domain Bacteria; phylum Pseudomonadota; class Alphaproteobacteria; order Rhizobiales; family Rhizobiaceae; genus Rhizobium_E. Next base: position 28,800 of record NZ_JARXVM010000023.1, on the reverse strand, counting down.
TCGTGCCCCGTTTTTCCGACCCGGCAGGGGTGGATCCGGAAGAGGCCTTCGTGGCCAGCCTGTCCTCCTGCCATATGATGACCTTCCTGTACTTCGCGGCAAAGCGGGGACTGGTGGTCAACCGCTATGAAGATGTGGCCGAAGGCGTGATGGAAAAGAACGCCGCCGGCCGCTTCTGGGTCAGCCTCGTGACGCTCCGGCCCCGCATCGCTTGGGAGGGCAATGCGCCGGACGCGTCGATGATCGAGGATTTGCATCATCTGGCGCATGAGGAATGCTTCATCGCCAATTCGGTCCGCACCGAAGTCCGGTGCGAGCCGCAGGATTAAGGGCCAGAGAGCCTTCACATAGGGGAACTTGCATGACATCAGATCTCGAAAGCTGGGCCAAGGAGCGCGGCGTAAAATATTTCATGATCAGCTATACGGACCTGTTCGGCGCCCAGCGCGCCAAGCTCGTGCCGACCCAGGCGATCGCCGATATGCAGAAGGATGGCGCAGGCTTTGCCGGTTTCGCCACCTGGCTTGATCTGACGCCCGCCCATCCCGATCTCTTCGCTATGCCCGACCCGGCCTCCGCCATCCAGCTGCCCTGGAAGAAGGATGTGGCCTGGGTCGCCGCCGATTGCGTGATGGACGACAAGCCTGTCGATCAGGCGCCGCGCGTGATGCTGAAGAAGCTCGTCGCCGAAGCTGCTGAACTGGGCCTGCGCGTCAAGACCGGCGTGGAGCCCGAATTCTTCCTGATCACGCCGGATGGCGCAGCGATTTCCGATCCCGCCGACACGGCGGAAAAGCCCTGCTACGACCAGCAGGCGCTGTTGCGCCGCTATGACGTGATCGCCGAAATCTGCGATCACATGCTTGAGCTTGGCTGGAAGCCCTACCAGAACGACCATGAGGACGCCAACGGCCAGTTCGAGATGAACTGGGAGTATGACGACGCGCTGCTGACCGCCGACAAGCACTCCTTCTTCAAGTTCATGGTCAAGTCGGTCGCTGAAAAGCACGGGCTGCGCGCCACCTTCATGCCGAAGCCCTTCAAGGGCCTGACCGGCAATGGCTGCCACGCCCATATCTCGGTCTGGGATCTCGACGGCAAGACCAATGCATTCGCCGACAAGGCCATGCCGTTCGGCCTGTCCGCCAAGGGCAAGACCTTCCTCGGCGGCATCATGAAGCATGCCTCCGCGCTCGCCGCCGTCACCAATCCGACCGTCAATTCCTATAAGCGCATCAACGCGCCGCGCACGATTTCGGGCGCGACCTGGGCGCCGAACACCGTCACCTGGACCGGCAACAACCGCACCCATATGGTGCGCGTGCCCGGCCCCGGCCGGTTTGAGCTTCGCCTGCCCGATGGCGCGGTCAATCCTTATCTTCTGCAGGCGATTATCATCGCCGCCGGCCTCAGCGGTCTCAAGACCAATGCCGATCCCGGCCCGCATTATGATATCGACATGTATCGCGACGGCCATCTGGTCAAGGATGCGCCGCGCCTGCCGCTCAATCTGCTCGACGCCCTGCGCGAATATGAGAAAGACACCGTGCTGAAAAGCGCTCTGGGCGAGGCGTTCTCGGAAGCCTATCTCAAGCTCAAGCATCAGGAGTGGAACACCTATTGCGCCCAGTTCACCGAATGGGAAAAAGCAACCACGCTTGATATTTGACGGGCGGCATCAAACAGCTGTCGCAAACAGCAAACAGCGACATTTGAAAAGCCCTATTCTGCCCTCGTACCGGTAAGCGCTGTTGGCGGAGCCAAACAGGGGGCCCAGCCGTGACGAGGGCAAACTTGTCAGATGGGCCGGGCGGAGATATTGGCGGATTCTGGAAAGATCCGTCGCACAGACTAGACAAAGAACAGGCGTTCGAAAGGCCTCCCATGAAGAGCTATGTCCTCACTGTATCCTGCATTTCGACCCGAGGAATCGTGGCGGCGATTTCGGGTTTCCTCGCCGACAAGGGCTGCTACATCATCGACAGCTCGCAGTTCGACGATCTGGAAACCGGCATGTTCTTCATGCGCGTGACCTTCACCAGCCAGGAAGGCGCGACGATCGAGGAAATCGTCGAAGGCTTCGAGCCCGTGAAGGCGAAATTCGCGATGGTGTCGGAATTCCACGAGGGCGACGCCAAGATGAAGGTTCTGTTGATGGTGTCCCGCTTCGGGCACTGCCTCAACGATCTGCTCTATCGCTGGAAGATCGGCGCGCTGCCGATCGAGATCGTCGGCGTGGTCTCAAACCACTTCGATTATCAGAAGGTGGTCGTCAATCATGACATTCCCTTCCACCACGTCTCGGTCACCAAGGCCAACAAACCGGAGGCTGAAGCCCGGCTGATGGATATCGTGGTGCAGTCCGGCGCCGAACTCATCGTGCTCGCCCGCTACATGCAGGTGCTGTCGGATGATATCTGCAAGAAGATGTCGGGACGGATCATCAACATTCACCACTCGTTCCTGCCGAGCTTCAAGGGCGCCAACCCCTACAAGCAGGCCTTCGAACGCGGCGTCAAGCTGATTGGCGCGACCGCGCATTACGTCACCGCTGATCTCGACGAAGGTCCGATCATCGAGCAAGACGTTGCCCGCATCACCCACGCCCAATCGGCTGCCGACTATGTGTCGATCGGCCGCGACGTCGAGAGCCAGGTGCTGGCGCGGGCCATTCACGCCCATATCCATCACCGCGTGTTCATGAACGGCAACAGGACGATCGTGTTTCCGGCAAGCCCGGGCTCCTATGCGTCGGAACGCATGGGTTAACAGCAGCGCAGCCTGAAATTCCAGTTCAAACCCAGCCGCCGACGGGCTCCGTCGGCGGTTGTTTTTTTGCGGGTTAGGCTGGGGATAGCGCTATGCGAAAAATACGAATCGATGCGCTATGCGAGAAGTAGCAGTTTCTCCCGATTGAAAATTGTGGTTTCCTCGATTCGATTGCCGATTAGAAATCTTTAAAACAAAGCGAATCCGCACGGAGAAAGACTTGCGATTCACCGAGATCATGCATTTTCTCGTCACAATATCCGAAGTTCCCTCTTCGGAATTGCTGTCCGCCGAGATCGAACGAATTTTGAACGTTTACGGTTTCAAGTATTATTGTGTTTTTCATCAGCCGAAGCCTATCGAAAATGCTGAGGAACTCATCGTAGCCGCCAATTGGCCGCCTGAATGGGTCAAGCGTTACGTGGCCAAGAAATATATCGTCATGGACCCGACGATCCGTTTCCTGCTGCGCGCCAATCGCAGTTTCTCCTGGCGACAGGCCGTGGAAGCCTACACGGACAATCCACATTATCGCCGCATGAAGGCGATGATGTCGGACGGCAAGGCGCATGGCCTGACCTCCGGCTATATATTTCCCGTCTTTTCGCGCGCCGGCCTGATCGGCGCCACTACGATCGGCGGACCTGATGATATCGAGCTTTCTCCAGCCGAAGTCGCGCTGCTCGAGACCGCGTTCCGGAACGCCTATATCCGCTTTCTCGAACTCATCGGCGAGACGCCGACCGCTGCCGTGCAGCCGACAGCGGAGATCACCATGACCCATCGCGAGATCCAGGCGCTCAACAATCTCGCCGAGGGCCGGACATCCCCGGAAATCGGCGCAATTCTGAACGTCTCCTCCAACACGGTCGACTGGTATGTGGCGAGCCTGCAGGCCAAGCTGAAGGCGCGCAACCGAAACCATGCGGTGGCGCTGGCTTTCCGGCAGGGATTGATTACCTGAATCGATTTAAATTGTTTCTGACGATTGAGAGAATTCAAATTGAATTTCTGTGTGCGACGCGCTAGCCTCACTTAGCGCGCGCAACATTTTTCTGCCGTTCCGCACAAAATTCTTCGCCGGTAGGGGAAACCGGCGGCGCTGATTGAACAGGTCCACCGGCGCGGCAGAGATATCATGGGCGTGCACCACATCCGTGTCAGGAGGGACCTCGGCCTTGTCTATCAAGAAGATTCTCGTCGCCAATCGTTCAGAAATCGCCATCCGCATTTTTCGCGCCGCCAATGAACTGGGCCTGAAAACGGTGGCCATATGGGCCGAGGAAGACAAGCTGGCGCTGCACCGCTTCAAGGCCGACGAATCCTATCAGGTCGGGCGCGGCCCGCATCTGGAGCGGGATCTCGGTCCCATTGAGAGCTATCTGTCGATCGACGAAGTCATCCGCGTCGCCAAGCTGTCGGGCGCGGACGCCATCCATCCCGGCTACGGTCTGTTGTCGGAAAGCCCGGAATTCGCCGACGCCTGCGCGGACGCCGGCATCATCTTCATCGGCCCCAGACCCGACACGATGCGCCAGCTGGGCAACAAGGTTGCGGCCCGTAATCTCGCCATTTCCATCGGCGTGCCGGTGGTGCCCGCCACCGATCCGCTTCCGGATGATCCGCAGGAAATCATGCGGCTGGCTGAAACCATCGGTTATCCGGTGATGCTCAAGGCCTCCTGGGGCGGCGGCGGGCGCGGCATGCGCGCCATTCGCGATCCCAAGGATCTGCTGCGCGAAGTCACTGAAGGCAAGCGCGAGGCCAAGGCCGCCTTCGGCAAGGACGAAGTCTATCTCGAAAAGCTGGTCGAGCGCGCCCGTCACGTTGAAAGCCAGGTGCTGGGCGATACGCATGGCAATGTCGTGCATCTGTTCGAGCGCGATTGCTCGATCCAGCGCCGCAACCAGAAAGTCGTCGAGCGCGCGCCCGCGCCCTATCTGTCTGACGCGCAGCGCCAGGAACTGGCCTCCTATTCGCTCCGGATCGCCGAAGCCACCAGCTATGTCGGCGCAGGCACCGTCGAATATCTGATGGACGCCGACACAGGCAAATTCTACTTCATCGAGGTCAATCCGCGCATCCAGGTCGAGCATACCGTCACCGAGCAGGTGACCGGCATCGATATCGTCAAGGCGCAGATCCATATTCTCGATGGCTTCGCCATCGGCACGCCCGAATCCGGCGTGCCGGCGCAGGAGGATATTCACCTCAACGGCCACGCCCTGCAGTGCCGCATCACCACCGAGGATCCCGAACAGAATTTCATTCCCGACTATGGCCGCATCACCGCCTATCGCGGCGCGACCGGCTTCGGCATTCGTCTCGATGGCGGCACCGCCTATTCCGGCGCGTTCATCACCCGCTATTACGATCCGCTCTTGGAAAAGGTGACAGCCTGGGCGCCGACGCCGATCGAGGCGATCCACCGCATGCATCGCGCGCTGCGCGAATTCCGCATCCGCGGGGTTGCGACCAACCTGACCTTCCTGGAAGCGATCATCAGCCATCCCGCTTTCCAGAGCAACAGCTATACGACGCGCTTCATCGACACGACGCCGGAACTGTTCCAGCAGGTCAAGCGCCAGGACCGCGCCACCAAGCTTCTGACCTATATTGCCGACGTCACGGTCAACGGCCATCCGGAAGTGAAGGGTCGCGCCAAGCCGCCGAAGGATGCGGCCGCGCCGGTGATCCCGTTCTGCGATCTGCCGCAACAGCCGGGCACCAAGCAACTGCTCGACGAACTCGGCCCGAAGAAATTCGCCGACTGGATGGTCGCCCAGAAGCGCGTGCTCATGACCGACACGACCATGCGCGACGGCCATCAGTCGCTGCTCGCGACCCGCATGCGCACCTATGACATCGCGGCCATCGCCGGCACTTACTCCAAGGCGCTGCCGAACCTGTTCTCGCTGGAATGCTGGGGCGGGGCGACCTTCGACGTCGCCATGCGCTTCCTGACCGAAGATCCCTGGGAGCGCCTGTCGCTGATCCGCCAGAACGCGCCGAATTTCCTGCTGCAGATGCTGCTGCGCGGCGCCAACGGCGTCGGCTACAAGAATTACCCTGACAATGTGGTCAAATACTTCGTCCGGAACGCGGCCAAAGGCGGCATCGACCTCTTCCGCGTGTTCGACTGCCTGAACTGGGTCGAGAACATGCGTGTCTCGATGGACGCGGTGATCGAGGAGAACAAGCTCTGCGAGGCAGTGATCTGCTACACCGGCGACATCCTGAATTCCGCGCGTCCGAAATACGACCTCAAATATTATGTCGATCTCGCCAAGCAGTTGGAAAAGGCGGGCGCGCATATCATCGCCGTCAAGGACATGGCGGGCCTGCTCAAGCCGGCCGCCGCCCGCGTGCTGTTCCGCGAACTCAAGCAGGCGACGTCGCTGCCGATCCATTTCCACACCCATGACACGTCGGGCATCTCGGCCGCCACCGTGCTCGCGGCGGTCGAAGCGGGCGTCGATGCGGTGGATGCGGCCATGGACGCGTTCTCCGGCAACACCTCGCAGCCCTGCCTCGGCTCGATCGTCGAGGCGCTCTCGGGCACCGAGCGCGATCCGGGTCTCGATCCCGCCTGGATCCGCCGTATTTCCTTCTATTGGGAAGCGGTGCGCAACCAGTACGCCGCCTTCGAGAGCGATCTCAAGGGGCCGGCATCCGAAGTCTATCTGCATGAAATGCCGGGCGGCCAGTTCACCAATCTCAAGGAGCAGGCCCGTTCGCTGGGTCTCGAGACCAAGTGGCACAAGGTGGCCCAGGCCTATGCCGACGCCAACCAGATGTTCGGCGACATCGTCAAAGTGACGCCGTCCTCCAAGGTTGTGGGCGATATGGCGCTGATGATGGTCAGCCAGGATTTGACCGTGGCCGACGTCGTCGATCCGGGCAAGGAGATCTCCTTTCCGGAATCGGTCGTCTCCATGCTCAAGGGCGATCTTGGTCAGCCGCCGTCTGGCTGGCCCGAAGCGTTGCAGAAGAAGGCGCTGAAGGGCGACAAGCCCTATACGGTGCGTCCGGGCTCGCTGTTGCCCGACGCCGATCTCGACAAGGAGCGGGCTGACATCGAGGCCAAGCTCGAGCGCAAGATCAGCGATTTCGAATTCGCCTCCTATCTGATGTATCCCAAGGTGTTCACCGATTTCGCCATCGCCCAGGATCAGTATGGCCCGGTCTCGGTTCTGCCGACGCCGAACTACTTCTACGGTCTGCCGCCGGGCGAAGAACTGTTTGCCGACATCGAGCAGGGCAAGACCCTGGTCGTGCTCAATCAGGCGATCGGCGAGACCAACCAGAAGGGCCTGGTGACGGTGTTCTTCGAACTCAACGGCCAGCCGCGCCGCATCAAGGTTCCGAACCGAGCCCAGGGCGCCGCCAATGGCGCTGTGCGCCGCAAGGCGGAAGCCGGCAACGCCGCCCATCTCGGCGCGCCAATGCCGGGCGTGGTGTCGGCGGTTGCGGTTGCCGCCGGCCAGGCGGTCAAGGCCGGTGATGTCCTGCTGTCGATCGAAGCCATGAAGATGGAAACGGCGCTGCACGCCGAAAGGGATGGGACAATCGCCGAAATTTTCGTCCGGGCCGGCGACCAGATCGACGCCAAGGATTTGCTGATCGTCTTCGGCTGATCGCGACATCTCGAACAGGGCGCTCAGCGCCCTGTTCTCCCAGAATGGTTGCCGAGACATAACGATTTCTTTACGTCGAATCTGAAAAGGATTCGGATTATTCGCTAAAATTTGAGTCGATTTAAACCGAATTAAGGCTTTCCAGCTAGCGTTCTCGGCGTCAGATAACGACTGCAAGGGACGCGCCGTGGAACACGAGCCGCATCAAGACCTCGCCACTTTGCGCCGACAGAGGTTGGAAAACCTTCTGATCGGCGGAACGACCTTGATATCCTTCATGCTCGCGCTGATCTGGGGATGGCACCATGATCTCGCGACGTTGTTCTCCTCCGCGCCACCAGTTCAACCCGCCCTGGAGTCAGCGCCGCTGACCAAATCCTTTGGACCGAAGATCGGGATCGAGGACGGACATCAAACCTTCGACGCCATACTGATGTTTGGCCTGTTCGCCAGCCTCGGCCTCACGGCCTTCGCCGTCGTGCAATATCAGCGCCTCCGGAGCGCATTGCGCCGCCAGCAGCAGGCAGAGCTGCATTCGCGGCGGCTCGCCATGCATGACCAACTGACCGGTCTCGCCAATCGCCGCAATTTCCAAAGCTTTGCCGAACGCATTCTGTTCGAAAGACCCGTCACGGAAAAGCGCGCGGTGTTCCTCATTGATCTCGATCATTTCAAGCCGGTCAACGACGCCCATGGACATGCGGCGGGAGACAAGGTCCTGATCGACTTCGCCGGGCGCATCGAAGGCCATTTCCCCGGCGGTCTCGTCGCCCGTTTCGGCGGTGACGAATTCGCCGCCATCACCCCGCCTCTGACCGACGATCAGGACGCGTTGAATTACGCGCGCTATGTCATCGCGGCCGTGCAGGCGCCATTCGACTACAAGAACATCGACCTGCGCGTCGGCGCCTCGGTTGGCGTTGCGCTGATCGGCGATGACACCGACAGCGTCGACGAAGCCATGCGCCAGGCCGACATCGCCCTTTACGAGGCAAAGCGCCGCGGTCGCCGCCAGATCGCTGTTTATGAAAGCGCGCTGGAAAGCGCAGTCCAGGCGCGCAGCTGGATGGAAGGCGAACTCCGACTGGCGCTCCAGGCAGGCGACATCGTGCCCTATTTCCAGCCGATCGTCGATTTGTCGACGCGCGATGTGATCGGCTATGAGGCGCTGGCGCGCTGGCGGCACAAGACGCGCGGGATGATCAACCCCGCCGACTTCATCCCCGTGGCGGAGCAGACCGGACTGGTGCAGCAGGTCTGCGAGGCAATCCTGACGCAATCGGTTGCGCTCGCCCGGTTCTGGCCCCCGCATGTGCAGCTTTCCGTCAATCTGTCGCCGGTGCAATTGCGTGATAGGGATCTCGCCCAGAAACTGCTGACCATTCTCGAGGCGCATGATTTTCCCGCCTCGCGTCTCGAAGTGGAAATCACCGAAAACGCGCTGATCACCGACCTGATGACCGCCAAGACCAATATCGAGGCATTGCGGGCCGCCGGCGTCTCGGTGGCGCTTGACGATTTCGGCACCGGCGCTTCGACGCTGAACCATCTCCGTGTTTGCCAGTTCGACAAGATCAAGATCGACCAGACCTTCGTGCAATCCATGGGGGAAAGCCATGACAGCATCGCTATCATCAGCGCCATTTTAGGTCTGTCACGGAACTTCAATCTCCGATGCACTGCTGAAGGCATTGAAAATGCAAGGGATCTTGAACTTCTGAGCGGCTGGGGCTGCGCCGAAGGGCAAGGCTATCTGTTCGGCCGTCCTGCCGAACACACGGCCTTTGAGACTGCGGCGACCCCGGAAGACAGCGCTGCGGCGAGCCATTGAAGCTTTAGAAGAAGCAAGTAAACACCATTGACTACCGTCACCTGATTATGCATGTTTATGCCGAATTCGACAGGCATGACCATGACAGACCATCTTCCGCATGAACGGCAAGCCGCAATCCTCCGCAAATTGACGGAGGAAGGCCGCGTGCTGGCCGCCGATCTCGCGATACTCTTCGAGACATCCGAGGACACGGTCCGCCGCGACCTCCGCGAAATGGCCGCGCAGGGGGTCTGTCGTCGCGTCTATGGCGGGGCCCTACCCATCGATGCGCCACCACCGCTCAGCCGACGAATCGAAATCGCGCCCGACCGCAAGGCGGCCCTCGCGCGGCGGGCGGCGCAACTGATCAAGCCGGGGTCGAGCCTGTTCATCGACGCCGGCAGCGCCAACCTCGCCATCGCCCGGGAATTGCCGGCCGACGCTTCCCTGACAGTTATCACCAACGCCCCGCTGATCGCCGCAGCGCTGATGGAGCGTCCCGATATCGAAGTGGCGCTGATCGGCGGCCGCATGGACCACAAATCCGGGGCGATCCTTGGCGCGAAAGCCATGGCGGAAGCCAGTTCCTACCGCACCGACCTCTGCATTCTCGGAAGCTGCGGCCTGGATATCGAGACCGGCGTCAGCGCATCCTTCCTTGAAGAAGCGGAATTCAAGCGCGCCATGGCCAAGGCCAGCCGTGGCGTCATCGCCGCCGTCACCAATGAGAAGCTCGGCCGCCCGGCGCCCTTCCCCGTCATCAGCCTGTCGGAACGATTCACGGTCGTGGTCGAACATGACGCGGATGACGAGATCTGCGCGCACTTTGCCGAATCAGGCGCCCATTTCGTCAAGGCGTCTTCGCCTTGAGACGCATCCCATAGATCCAAACGAACACTGACCGCTATCTCGCGGCCCGGCCGCGCCAGGAGGAATTTTCATGACCAAGCCAGCCAGTATCGCCGCCCCGCCCTTGACCGGCTCCTTTCCCAAGGAGCGCATCGCCGTGTCGCTGCTGTTTCTCGCCAACGGCCTCTATATTGGCGCATGGTCGCCGAAACTGCCCGTGATTGCCGAAAGCCTGTCGCTGTCGCCGCAATGGATGGGCTATCTCCTGCTGTTCTTCGGCGTCGGCTCGGTGACCATCATGCCGCTTGCCGGCGCGCAGATCGCCCGTTTCGGCTCCAGCAAGGTGGCGATAGCCTTTGCCATTCTATTCCTGCCGCTGATGCTGATCCTCACATTCATGCCGAACTTCGCTTCGGCGGCGTTGGTGGTTTTCCTGCTCGGCGGCTTTGCCGGTGCGATGGATGTGGCGATGAACGCCAATGCCGTCGAAGTCGAAAAGCGCATGCGCCGGGCGATCATGTCGTCCTGCCACGCCTATTGGAGCCTCGGCGGGCTGATCGGCTCGGCGACCGGCGGCGCGCTGATTGATCAATTCGGCCCGGTTTGGCACGCCGTGATCATCACGCTCTTCAATGCGGCGGTGATGGCGCTTGCCTTCAGCTGGCTGATGCCGGATGGACCGCATGCGGAAGACCATCACGACGATCTGCCGCGGCCGGGCATTTTCTCAAGCCCCCTGCCCTGGCTACTCGGCTTCATGGCGCTGTTCTCCATGCTGCAGGAAGGCATCGTGATCGACTGGAGCGCGCTCTATCTCAGCCGCGAACTCGGCGCGACGCTCACCGTCGCATCGCTGGCTGCAGGCTCCTTCCACGCCACGATGATGATCGTGCGATTTGGCGGAGATGCGGTGCGTGACCGCCTGGGGGCGGTCAAGACCATGCGGCTGTCCGGCGCCATCGCCTTCGTCGGCATGTGGATCGGCGCCTTTGCGCCGCATCCCTATGTCGCCGTCGCGGGCTTCGCGCTGGCGGGTCTCGGCGTCGCCAATCTGGTGCCGATCGCCTTTTCCGCCGCCGGCAATCTGCCCGGCATGGCCAAGGGCGTCGGTCTCTCCGTCGTGACCGCCATGGGCTATTCCGGCACGCTGTTTGCGCCCACACTATTCGGCTTCGTGGTCGAGCATACCGGCTACCAGGCGATCTATATCGGTGCGCCGCTGCTGCTGGCCATCGTGCTTGCGCTGTCGGGCCTTGCCCGCCACGCCGACGGGGTGAAAGGCGGAGGCCATTGACATTGCGCCGCAATTCGGTTTGCCGGGCTTGTCTCCCGGCCGCAAACATGATTGACCTTTCATCAGACAGATATGGGGGTTGACATGTTGAGAGAAGCGCTCGTCGTCATCGATGTCCAGAACGATTTCTGCCCCGGCGGCGCGCTCGCGGTCACCGATGGCGACGCGATCCTGCCCGCCGTCAACGCGCTGATCGCGCGGTTCGACCATGTGGCGCTGACCCAGGACTGGCATCCGGCCGGCCATTCGAGCTTCGCCTCCAGCCATGCCGGCAAGGCCCCGTTCGACAGCGTGACCATGCCCTATGGCGAACAAACGCTCTGGCCGGAACATTGCATCCAGGGCACGCCTGGCGCGGAGTTCCATCCGGGACTCGTCTGGACCAAGGCGGAACTGGTGATCCGCAAAGGCTACCGGACGGCGATCGATTCATACTCGGCCTTCTTCGAGAACGACCATGCGACGCCGACGGGACTTGCCGGATATCTGCGCGAACGCGGCATCGAGGCCGTGACGCTATGCGGACTGGCAACCGATTTCTGCGTCGCATTCTCGGCGCTCGACGCCATGGCGGCGGGTTTCAAGACCACCGTCATGCTGGAGGCCTGTCGCGGCATCGATCTCGGCGGATCGATGGACGCGCAACTTGAAAAAATGCGGCAGGCGGGCGTGACGCTCGTCTGACAGGCACGGAGGAGACGCCGCATGGCGGCCAAGACAGATATCGCCCGGCGCGTGTATAATCACGCCTGGAAGCTCGACCCGATCGTGCGCAGTCTGCTCGACACGGATTTCTACAAGCTCTTGATGCTGCAGATGATCTGGAAGCTGCATCCGGATGTGCGCGCGACCTTCTCGCTGATCAACCGGACGACGCGCGTGCGTCTCGCCGACGATATCGACGAGCAGGAGCTCCGCGACCAGCTCGACCATGTCCGCGAACTGCGCTTCACCAAGAAAGAGCTGATCTGGCTGGCCGGCAACACCTTCTACGGCAAGAAGCAGATCTTCGAGCCCGATTTCATCGCCTTCCTCGGCAATTTCCGCATGCCGGATTACGAGCTGTCCGTGAAGGATGGCCAGTATGAGCTGTGCTTCGAAGGCCGCTGGATGGAAACCACTATGTGGGAGATCCCGGCGCTGGCGATCATCAACGAATTGAGGTCGCGGGCGGCGATGAAGGGCCTCGGCCAGTTCACGCTCGACGTGCTCTATGCCCGCGCCAAGGCCAAGATGTGGTCGAAAGTGGAGCGCCTGCGGCAATATCCCGGCCTCCGGATTTCGGATTTCGGGACCCGTCGGCGTCATTCCTTCCTCTGGCATCGCTGGTGCGTCGAAGCGCTCAAGGAAGGCATCGGCCCGGCGTTTACCGGCACCTCCAACGTGCTGCTCGCCATGGACACCGACCTGGAAGCGGTGGGCACCAATGCGCATGAGCTGCCGATGGTGAAGGCGGCGCTCGCCGAAACCGACGAGGCCCTGGGGCAGGCGCCCTATAAGGTGCTCCAGGACTGGACGCAGCTTTACGGCGGCAATCTGCTGATCGTGCTGCCCGACGCCTTTGGCACCGCCGCCTTCCTGCGCAACGCGCCTGACTGGGTGGCCGACTGGACCGGTTTCCGCCCCGATAGCGCCCCGCCCATCGAAGGCGGCGAGAGGATCATCGACTGGTGGAAGGCGCATGGCCGCGATCCGCGTGAGAAACTGCTGATCTTCTCGGACGGGCTCGATGTCGACACGATCATCGAGACCTACAAGCATTTCGAAGGCCAGGTACGCATGAGCTTCGGCTGGGGCACCAACCTCACCAACGACTTCCAGGGCTGCGCGCCCAACGAACTGGTTGGACTCGATGCGATTTCGATCGTCTGCAAGGTTGTCGAGGCCAATGGCCGGCCGGCGGTGAAACTGTCGGACAATCCGCGCAAGGCGACCGGGGATCTTGCGGAGGTTGAGCGGTATAAGCGATTCTTCGGCACTGAAGACTTCCACGAACTTCAGCTGAAGGTCTGAACGGACCTGAATCCGACATCGACGTCAAAGTGGAGGAGTTTTGACATATTTTGTCGCGGACTCCTCTGTTTATCTTGACAATTGGCATCCGGTTTTGGATATAGGATCCCATTGAAAGTCGAGCGGGTTCCTCGCCATGATGGTCTGCAGCTGCAACATAATCACCGACAAAGACATCAGGGACGTCATCGTCTCGATGCTGGATGAAGACTGTTGGCAGCTGATCGTGCCGGGCAAGGTCTATCACGCGATGAACAAGCGCGGGAAATGCTGCGGCTGCTTCCCCAATGTCGTCGACATCATCGTCAACACCACCGAAGACTATCACGCCCGTCATCGTGGCGATACGGCGGAGGTCGTGGACTTCCTCGACCGTCTCAAGCGTTTCCATGCCGAACAGAAGGCGGCGATTCTTGAACGCCGTCAGCGCATGGCGCGCGTCGCCTGAATTCCGCCCGGCCCTTCGCGTCCTGAAAATTGGAATGATTCCAAACTTAGGCTCGACTTCGCGTGCATTTCCTGCTTCTATCCCGCCATACTTTTTGCTGCATAACAGGAGATGAAATATGAAGGGCGACCCTAAGGTCATCGAGCGCCTCAACGAAGCGTTGTTTCTTGAGCTCGGCGCGGTCAACCAGTATTGGCTGCATTATCGTCTTCTCGAAGATTGGGGCTACATCAAGCTCGCCAAGAAGGAGCGCGCCGAATCGATTGAGGAAATGCAGCATGCGGACAAGATCATCGCCCGCATCATCTTCCTCGAAGGCCATCCCAACCTGCAGACTCTGGCGCCGCTGCGCATCGGCCAGACCGTGAAGGAAGTGCTCGAAGCCGATCTCGCCGGCGAATACGACGCCCGCACCTCCTACAAGAAGTCCCGCGAAATCTGTCACGAGAGCGGCGACTACGTGTCGATGAAACTGTTCGAAGAACTGCTCGGCGACGAAGAAGGCCATATCGACTTCCTCGAAACCCAGCTCGAACTGATGAGCAAGCTCGGCGAAGAGAAATATGGCTTGCTGAACTCGGCCTCGGCCGACGACGCGGAATAATCCATTTCACGACAATTGAACAAGCCGCCGGCATGATGGTCCGGCGGCTTTTTTGTACGCTCGGCCGTCAAGCCCCGGCAGCGGAGAGATGGGCGAATTCGGCGACCACCTGATCATAGACAGCGCGCTTGAACGGCACGATCAGGCCCGGCAGATCCTCCATCCGCTTCCATTCCCACTGGTCGAACTCCGCCTCATGGCCGCCTGGAGGCGGGTTGATGGCGATTTCCGAATCGTCGCCCTCAAATCGGAATGCGAACCAGGCCTGGGTTTGGCCCCGATATTTGCCTTTGAGACCGATGCCGATCAGTTCAGCCGGCAGATCGTAATGGATCCAGTCCTTGGCGCGGGCGATGAGCGTGGCCGATTTGATGCCGGTTTCCTCATAGAGCTCGCGAATAGCGGCGGCCTCAGGCTCCTCGCCTTTGTCGATGCCGCCTTGCGGCATCTGCCAGAGCTGCGGGGAACCGTCATATTCGGAATTGCCGAGCGGAATGCGTCGGCCGGCCCAGACCAGGCCCTCGCGGTTTAGCACCATGATGCCGACACAGGGGCGGTAGGGCAGGTCTTCGGCCTTGATCGTCTTGCTCATCGTCATGTCCTTGCGCGGCGGGCGCGCTTTTTCAGTTGGGAACGGATGCGAGGGCGGAGACGCCCACGATTTCGATGCCGCGACGCCCCGCCTCGCGCGACCATTCGGCGATCGCGGCGACGCTGTCATCGAAGGCCGAGGCGACGCCGATGGCAGAGCCCTTGCGCAGCGCGATGCGTTCGAGATCGTCGAGCTTGGCGAGGATGGCGGCGTGATTGACCTCCTGGTCGAGCACGAGATCGGCGAATGCGTGCGGCATGCCATAGGCCTTGGCGTAAACAGGCGACAGCGACTGCGTCGACGTGCCGTCATCCAGGAACATCAACCCTCGGCGGGCGATATCGCGCAGCACAGGCTCGGAGGCATCGGCGTCCGACAGGAAACGACCGCCGAGGAAATTCATCACCCCGGTGTAATTGGTCATCTTGCCCAGACCCTGATGCAGGAGATCGAGATTGCGCGACTCGCTCTGCTCATGCGTCAGCGTCAATGGGCCGGGATCATTGTCGGGATAGTCGAACGGCTCCATCGGCGCCTGGAGCAGGATCTCGTGACCCGTGCGTCGCGCCTCCGGCGCCCAGCGCGACAG
This sequence comes from Rhizobium sp. SG_E_25_P2, assembly GCF_029892285.1. Lineage (GTDB taxonomy): Bacteria > Pseudomonadota > Alphaproteobacteria > Rhizobiales > Rhizobiaceae > Rhizobium_E. The sequence continues at coordinate 13,192 of NZ_JARXVM010000023.1, read as the reverse complement.
CGAATTGCCGTTGGCCGCGAAAGCCAGCGTAATCTCTTCGGGAAGCGCCTGCAGCGCCTTTTGCGTGCCGGTCTGGCTGAGGCCGAGGCCAGCGACGACGATGGCGATGCGGGTGCCGCGCGCGCCCGACCAGGGACGGGCGTAACGGTCGAAGGGCCGCGTGCCGTCGACGGCCACGATCGGCAAATCGCCATCCGGCGTATTTTCAATCAGGGCTTCATCGGGAAAGGTTGCCGTCTCGGGCGATTGTGGCCCCGTGGCGGTGGCGTCGATCAGCTTCGGGCCATCTGCGCTGCGGTCCCGCGGCGTGTATTTCGTCACCACCGAACCGTCCGGCATCACCTGGCGCACGACATTTGCGCCATCGGCTGGGCGGCTCGGCTTGATGCCGCCTGGATCCTGTTGGGCGGCTTCGGGGGCTGCTTCGCTGGACACTGCCGCCGTCTCGACGGGCGACGCAGGCTTTTGCAGCGGATCCGGGGAAAGATAGGGATAGGCGGCCAGGCCGGCAAACACCAAAACGACGAGCGAAAACGCCGAAATGCGCCCCCAGGGGAGCCGGGGGCGCGTTTCGCTTTTCGGATTCCGCCCTTTGCCCAGCGGCGAATGGAGTCCCGACGTCACGTGCGAGCCTGCCCCCGTTCAACAGAGAGGCGGCGGGATCATGTCCCGCCGCCATCCGTTTACTTCTTCTTCTGCTGTTCGGCCGCGACGGCCTTGGTCTGATCCGGCGGGAAAGCCGGGTCGGTCTTCTTGCCGCGCAGCAGATCGAGCGCATAGTTCAACTGCACGTCGTTCTTGGGATCCGGCGGCACATAGGCTGCGGAACCGGACCCTTCATCGGTCTCATCCTGGCCCTTGATATGGCCCTTGAGCGCCGATTCGGCGGCTGTTTCGATCTTGCCCTGTAGTTCCGCCGGGATCGGCTCTTCCACCTTGATGTCGGGGGTAATGCCAATACCCTGGATCGACTTGCCCGACGGCGTGTAATAGAGCGCCGTGGTCAGCCTGAGCGCGCCATTGTCGCCCAACGGAATAATGGTCTGAACGGAGCCCTTGCCGAAGGAGCGCGTGCCCAAAACGGTGGCGCGCTTGAGATCCTGCAACGCGCCCGAGACGATTTCGGAGGCCGAGGCGGAGCCGCCATTGACCAGCACGATCACCGGCTTGCCATTGACCAGATCGCCATCGGTGGCGCTGAAGCGACGTGTTTCGCTTTCCACGCGGCCGCGGGTCGAAACGATCTCGCCCTTGTTGAGGAAGGCGTCGGACACATTGATCGCCTGGTCGAGCAGACCGCCCGGATTAAGACGCAGGTCGAGCACATAGCCCTTGAGCTTGTCATCAGGCACCTGGGCCTGAATCTTTTCGATGCCCTTCTTCAGGTCGTCATAGGTCTTTTCGGTGAAGGAGATGACGCGGAGATAGCCGACATCGCCCTCGACGCGAGTCTTGACCGCCTGCACGGCGATGATGTCGCGCTTGATGGTCAGTTCGATCGGCTTGTCGGCGCCCTTGCGCAGGATGGTCAGCTTGATCGGCGCGCCGACCTCGCCGCGCATCTTGTCGACCGCGTCCTCAAGCTTCATGCCGCGCACATCGGTCCCGTCGATCTTGGAGATCAGGTCGCCTGCGAGCACGCCGGCCTTGGAGGCGGGCGTGTCGTCGATCGGCGCGATGACCTTGACGAGTTCATTGTCCATGGTGACTTCGATGCCGAGACCGCCGAATTCGCCGCGCGTCTGCGTGCGCATGTCGTCGGCGTCCTTGGCGTTCATGTAGCTCGAATGCGGATCGAGCGAGGTCAACATGCCGCTGATGGCGGACTCGACCAGTTTCTGCTCGTTGGGCGGCGTCACATATTGCGCGCGCACGCGTTCGAAGACTTCGCCGAACACGCTGAGTTCCCGATAGGTCGAGGAGCCGGCGGCCTGGGCCGGCAGTCCGGCGGAATAGACGGCCAGGGTCGCTGTGGAACCCAGCAACGCGCCCAGCAGCACCAGTGAAGTCTTACGTATCATTTCGCGCCTTTCCAAGCTCTTTGACGGACCACCAGGGTCGCGAATCGACCGGTTTTCCATCCTTTCGGAACTCTATGTACAGCGTCGGTCGGTCGGTTTCCAGATTGAGACCGGTCGCGCTCGCTATTCTCTTTTCACCCATCTGGCCGACAGGTTCGCCCGAGACGACGAACTGCCCCTGACGGACGGATACTTTGTCCATGCCGGAGAGCAGTATATGGTAATTCTCTCCCGCATTCATAATCACCATTTCGCCATAACTGCGAAACGGGCCGGCGAACATCACCCAACCGTCGGCGGGCGCCGTCACCACGAGGCCCGGACCAGTCGCAACCGTCAAGCCTTGCGCGGGATGGCCGGTGCCGTCGTCGTCGCCCACGAGGCGGATCACCTCTCCGGCCACCGGCAATTCCAATTTCGCCTTCAAGACGGAAAATGGATATGCTGGGGCAATGCGGTTTTTGTCGGGCAGGATGGCGCCCGCTTCCTCCTGCAACCGCGTACGCTGCGCGGGCGTCAATGCCGCCATGTCGCGATTGCTGGCGCGCGCCGCCTCCGCGGCCTCGCGGGCCGAGGCGATACTCCGCTCCAGCGAGGCGATAAGGTTTTCGAGACTGGTGGCGCGGGCGGCCAATTGCTCCACCCGCTGATTTTCGCGATCCAGTTCGTCCTTGCTTTTTGCGGAAAGCTTGGCGTTTTCCTCAAGGAGCGCGTTCATGCGCTGCTCCTCCTCGATCGCCGAGGCCATGGTGGCGACATAAGTCTGCCGTTGCGCGGCAAGCGCTACCGAGAGCTCGGTGAGGCTGTTGAGATCGGCGGCCAACCGCTCGGTTTCTCGCCGCACGCCCGGAACGACCGCGCCGAGCAGGATGGCGCTCCGCACCGAAGACAGCGCGTCGTCGGGCGACACCAGAAGCGCCGGCGGGGGATTGCGGCCCATGCGTTGCAAAGCCGCCAGCACTTCGGACAACAGGCCGCGCCGCTCGTGCAGCGAGGCCTTGACCTTGGCGAGCTTGGCTTCGAGATCGCGGAGCTTGGTCTCGTCGTCGAGCGTCTGCCGCTCGAGCGACTTGCGCTTTTCCGCCGAGGCGACCAGCGCCTGGCGCAGACCGGCGCTGGTGCGCTCGATGCCGATCAGACCCGCTTGGAGCGTCTTGGTGCGATCGCGCGATTCGGCGAGATTCTTGGCGAGTTCCCGCAATTCGCTTTCGGTGGCGTTGCGGCGGATGCGCAACAAGCCCTCCTCATTGACGGCGGGACCGGACTTGACGCCGGCCTCTTGCGGAACGGCGGGAGCAGCGAACGCGACCAGGCCCGCAGCCGCAGCCGCACGCCAAAACGCCCCTCGTCTCCACTGTCCGCTGGTTTTCAACAATCCACCGCCATTCGCCAATGACATCGGAGTCTAAGCTGATTTGCCGAAAGCGCCAATCGATTTGATCGCCGGCGCTTTCACCCCTCCAGACAGCGGCGAAAGCAGGCTCAGACGCGGTGATAGGGATGCCCCGAGAGAATGGTGACGGCCCGATAGAGCTGCTCGGCCAGCATCACCCGCACCATCTGATGCGGCCAGGTCATCTTGCCGAAGCAAAGCATGTGGTCGGCGCGGCTGGCAAGCGCCGGATCGTGGCCGTCGGGTCCGCCAATGGCGATGATGGCGTCGCGCCGTCCCTGGTCGCGCAAGCCGCCGAGCAGATCGGCGAAAGCGACGCTGTCGAGCGCCTTGCCGCGCTCGTCAAGCATAATCAGTTGGGCGCCATCGGCCAGAAGTCTGTCGAGACTTGCGCCTTCCTCACGCTTGCGCGTCTCGGCGTTGCCGGCGCGGCTTTCATTGATTTCGGTAATTTTTCCCAGTTCAAGGCCGGTCGCGGGACCCGCCTTGGCGAAACGATCGAAGTAACGATCGGCCAACTCTCTCTCGGGTCCGGACTTCAACCTGCCGACCGCAAACACGGATATGCGCATGTCTTTCCAGACCAGATCTTTCACGCTGGAGAACATCATTCTCCGCGGGTATTGGCCTGCTTTCGCAAGGAAAGCGGCTTAGTGCAAGGTTTCCTCGTCGAGATCAGGCGCGGCCCACATCTTTTCCAAGTTGTAGAACTCGCGGATTTCGGGGCGGAACACATGCACGATAATGTCTCCGGCGTCGATCAGCACCCAATCGCCGGTTTCCAGCCCCTCGACGCGGGTCGGGCCGAATCCGGCCGCCTTGATGTCGTCGATGAGATGATCGGCAATGGCTGTCACGTGACGGCTGGAGCGTCCGGTTACGATCAACATGTGATCGCCCAGCGCGGATTTGCCCGTGATATCGATATGGGAGACGTTTTCAGCCTTCGAGTCCTCGAGGCTTTCGAGGACGGTTTCAAGAGCCTTGGCTGCGGCGTCGCTACCGCGTTCCATGCTCCGGGAGGGGGCGAGACGCGCCACTCCTTTTGCGTGCACTGTCGTCAGAGGAATTCCTTTCTATCTTAAACAGGACATGCACCGGCGCGAACGCGCCGATGTTCAAAGATAGGCGCCAAAGGTTAAAAGTTTCAAGACGAGGACATTAACTATTTTCGGTTGGGCGGCGGCGTGACATTTGTGCGCCATGTCGGCGACAGCCCGTCATGGCGACAAGGCTGCCGGGCAGACAGACAGCGAGGCGAGTCCCTTACGGCAATTGACCGTCGAGCATTTTGGGATTGGCTCGACCGGTGGCGCCGGACGCCTGACCGATGAAGAAATTCTTGAGCGCCGGCATGCGATCAACAAGGCCCAGCCCGAAATCGCGGGCGATGCGGATCGGCGCGACATCGTTGGAGAACAACCGGTTCAGCACATCGGTCGTCACGCCCATGCGGAACGTGTCGAAGCGCCTCCAGCTCTCATAGCGTTCGAGCACCGCGGGCGAGCCGATATCGAGGCCCAGCCTGTCGGCGTCGACGATGGTTTCGGCGAGTGCGGCGACATCCTTGAAGCCGAGATTGAGGCCCTGGCCGGAAATCGGATGAATGCCATGGGCAGCGTCGCCGGCAAGCGCGAAGCGATCCGCAACGAAACCGCGCGCCAGCGTGAGCCCCAGCGGATAGGCCCGGCGCGGCGACGCAACCTTCAGCGCGCCGAGCTTATGGCCGAAACGCCGCTCCAACTCCTCGTCGAACAGGAAATCATCGCCGCGGACGAGACGTTCGGCGTCTGCAGTTCTCTCGGTCCAGACGAGGGACGACCGATTGCCGGGCAAGGGAAGAATCGCGAAGGGCCCGGCGGGCAGGAAATGCTCTTCCGCCACGCCGTCATGCGGCCGCTCATGATCGACGGTCACCACGATGCCGGATTGGCCATAATCGAAATGGACGGTCTTGATTCCGGCGACGTCACGCAGTTTCGAGCGCACCCCGTCGCAGGCGATCAGCAGCCGGGCCTTGATTGTTTCGCCTGTAGACAGCGTCGCCGCGACACGGGCGGGATCTCGGGAGAACCCGTCCACGGTCGCCGCCTGGCGCAACTCGACGCCGAGCTCTCCGGCGAGCCGCAGCAGCGGCCCGATCATCGCCGGATTGGGCACCATATGCGCAAAGGGCTGGCCATCGGCCACTTTGCCGTCAAATGTCAGGAAGACGGGGCGGACGGGATCGGCCGTTTTGGAATCGGTGACGATCATCCGGTTGATTGGCTGGGCATTGGGCAGAATATCGCCCCAAACGCCGAGCGCGGAAAGAAGACGCGAGGCTGCCGTGGCGATCGCGGAGGCGCGACCATCCTTTTCCCAAGCGCCGGCCGGGGCGGCGTCGACCACGACAATATTCAGATGTGGAGCCGCCTTCTTGATCGAAACCGCCGTCGAGAGACCGACATAACCGCCGCCTGCGACCAGAATGTCATACATGGACCATGCTCCTTCTCGCGGCTTGCCCGCATTTCGGCTGGGAGTATAGAGGAATGAACTCGCTGATTAAACCATCGGAGAAAGCCAAAATGCCGCGCCAGGGAAACAAGCTTGCCGACATATCCCAACTCCTCGAAATCCTCGATCTCGAGAAGATCGAGGAAGGGACATTCCGCGGCGCAAGCCCCGATGTCGGCTGGCAGCGCGTGTTCGGCGGGCTGGTGATTTCGCAGGCGCTCGTGGCCGCCTGCCGCACCGCGCCCGAAGACCGCCATCCGCATTCGCTGCACGCCTATTTCCTGCGTCCCGGCGATCCCTCGCTGCCGATTCTCTATGAAGTCGAGAATATCCGCGACGGCGGCAGTTTTTCGACGCGGCGGGTGATCGCCATCCAGCATGGCAAACCGATCTTCGCGCTGTCGACCTCCTTCCAGATCGACGAGCCGGGACTTTCCCATCAGATCGAAATGCCGGACGTTCCCGCTCCCGAAACGCTGCCCGACGCCCAGCAACTTTACGAGACCTATCTGAAAGACGCCCCCGATCACGTGCGGGCCTATTGGCTGCGCGAACGACCGGTGGAGGTTCGCCCCGTCTCGATGACGCATTACGTCTCGCGCGAAAAGCTGGCGCCATCGCAGCATATCTGGATCAAAGGCAATGGAGCGCCGCCAGCGAATCGCGCGCTGCGCGCCGCAGTCCTCGCCTATCTCTCGGACATGACGCTGCTCGACACCGCGCTTTTCGCGCATGGCCAATCGGTGTTCGATCGCGACATCCAGGCCGCCAGCATAGACCACGCCATGTGGTTTCATGCCGAGGATCCGCTCGACGATTGGTTGCTCTACACCCAGGACAGCCCCTTCTCCGGCGGCGCGCGTGGGTTGAGTCGGGGGTCGATCTATAACCGTTCAGGACGCTTGGTCGCGTCGACGGCGCAAGAGGGTTTGATTCGCAAACGAGCAAATGATTAATTAATGTGCGAATTTTGATTTTTGCATATATTTTGGGCGGTTAATTCCAAGTTAACTGCCCTTTTTTTGATCCAAAAACAAATACGCTATATTTTTCAATATCTTATATTTGAAACGCGAATCTGGCACGCGCCTTGTATTGGTAAGGTCAGTCACGGGAGGGCTTGAGACTTTTTCCCGAGATCACGGAGAGGCGGATCCCCGCCAGCATGTTCGTCAAAGGATGGGAAACCAGATGAAAATTGTGATGGCCATTATCAAGCCGTTCAAGCTCGATGAGGTGCGCGAAGCCCTCACGGCTGTCGGCATCCAGGGCCTGACCGTAACCGAAGTGAAGGGCTACGGGCGGCAGAAGGGACACACCGAAATCTATCGCGGCACCGAATACGCCGTCAGCTTCCTGCCGAAGCTGAAGATCGAACTCGCCGTATCGGGTGAACTGGTCGACAAGGCGGTCGAAGCGATCGCTGGCGCCGCCAAGACCGGCCAGATCGGCGACGGCAAGATCTTCGTCTACTCGATTGACCACGCCGTGCGCATCCGCACCGGCGAAACCGACGCCGAAGCGCTCTGACGTCCGCTATCGTAGGGAGTTAACATTTATGTCCGCAACGAGACTTTCCACTCTTCTGAGCCGTGCGGCGATCGCCGCCTCGGCCGTGATGGCCCCGGTCGTCGCCTTCGCACAGGAGGCCGCCCCGGCCGCAGCTGCAGCGCCGGTTCCCGACAAGGGCGACAGCGCCTTCATGTTCCTCTCCACCATTCTCGTGCTGTTCATGGCCGTCCCCGGCCTCGGCCTGTTCTATGGCGGCCTGGTGCGCGCCAAGAACATGCTGTCGGTGCTGATGCAGTGCACCGTCATCGCAGCCGCGGTGATGATCGCCTGGGTCGTCTACGGCTATTCCTTCGCCTTCGGCGGCGGCGCCAATCCCTTCTTTGGCGGCTTCGCCAAGATGTTCCTCGCTGGCGTGACCAAGGACACGACCGCAGCGACCTTCAGCCAGGGCGTCGTGATCCCCGAATATCTGTTCATGCTGTTCCAGATGACCTTCGCCGCCATCACGCCGGCGCTGATCATCGGCGCCTTCGCCGAACGCATCAAGTTCTCGGCTTCGATCCTGTTCGCGCTGCTCTGGGTGACCGTGGTGTATTTCCCGATCGCGCATATGGTCTGGGACGCCAATGGCTATCTGTTCGGCAAGGGCGCGCTTGATTTCGCCGGCGGCACCGTCGTGCACATCAATGCGGGCGTGGCTGGCCTCATCGGCGCGATCATGGTCGGCAAGCGCATCGGCTTCGGCAAGGACATGATGGCCCCCCATTCGATGACGCTCACCTATGTCGGCGCAGCCATGCTGTGGTTCGGCTGGTTCGGCTTCAACGCGGGCTCCAACCTTGAAGCCGGCGGCGGCGCATGGCTCGCCACCGTCAACACCTTCCTCGCCACGGCAGCTGCGATCCTGTCTTGGTCGGCTGTCGAAGCGCTTACCCGCGGCAAGGCCTCCATGCTCGGCGCTGCGTCCGGCATGATCGCCGGCCTCGTGGCCGTCACCCCGGCCGCCGGCATCGTCGGCCCGATGGGCGCGATCGTCATGGGCCTCATCGTCTCGCCGCTCTGCTACTTCTTCGTCTCTGTGGTGAAGAACAAGTTCGGCTATGACGACACCGCCGACGTGTTCGGCGTCCATGGCGTGGGCGGCATCTTCGGCGCTCTCGCCACCGGCATCTTCGCATCCGCTTCTCTCGGCGGCATCGGTTACGCCGGCGAGCAGACCATGGGCGGACAGCTCTGGGTGCAGATCGAAGCCGTCGTGATCACCATCCTGTGGACCGGCATCGGTTCTGCGATCCTCTACAAGATCGTCGACCTGATCGTCGGCCTGCGCGTGCCGGTGGAAGCCGAGCGCGAAGGTCTCGACCTCGCCTCGCATGGCGAAGCCGCTTACCACAACTAAGAATGCGCGTGGCGCCGGTTTTCCGGCGCCGCACCGCCCGGTCGGGGCTTCATCCTCCTTCCCGCCCCGACCGGCGCTATCCTCCCAGGCGGCCGCATAACGCATGCAGCGCCGCTGAACTCAGCCCGGGGTCGTCACGCGTCCCGGGTTTTTTCTTGTCCGCAGACATGAAAAAGCCGGCGGGGTCGCCCGCCGGCTCGATATGTCAGGACGGGATGCCTGTATCAGCCGCGCGCCCAGGCCGGCAGCCAGTCGCCATGCGCCTTGAGAAGGTCAGAGGTCAGCGCCCAGATCTGGTCGAGATCGAGTTCGGCGGCCGTATGCGGATCCATCATCGCGGCGTGATAGATATGCTCGCGATTTTCGGTCATCAGCGCCTTCACCGTCAGCTCCTGCACATTGATATTGGTGCGGATCAGCGCGGTCAGCTGGGCCGGCAGCTCGCCGATATAGGTCGGCTGGATACCGTTGGCGTCAACAAGGCACGGCACTTCGGCGGCGCAATTGGCCGGCAGCGAGGTGATGCAGCCATTGTTGCGGATATTGCCGTAGATCACCGAAGGCTGGCCGGTCCAGACCGAATTGACGATCTCGGAGGCGTATTCGTGGCTCTGCTTGATCTCGATGGTCGGCGAGTTCTTGAGCTCTTCGGCTTCGGTTTTCCAGCGCTCGATCTGCTCGACGCAACGCTTGGGATATTCATCGAGCGGAATGCCGAATTTCTCGATCAGATCCTCGCGACCCTCTTTGATGAAATAGGGCGTGTATTCCGCGAAATGCTCCGAGCTTTCGGTGACGAAATAGCCGAGACGGGTCAGCATTTCATAGCGCACCTTGTTCGGGCAACGCGGGTTCCAATGGCTCGGCTTGGGGAAGCGGCCGTCGCGATAGCCTTCCAGCAGAGCCGGATAGAGATTCTTGTAGGAGCCATCGGGCTGGCGGTGCTCGAAATTCAGGTAGAAGGCCATGTGGTTGATGCCGGCGGCGCGGTAGCGCAGCTCCGACACGTCGATGTCGAGATCACGGGCCAACTCATAGGCCGTGCCCTGGACGGAATGGCAAAGGCCGACCTGCTTGATGGTTGGATACTTTTCCGCAATCGCCCAAGTGTTGATGGCCATCGGGTTGACATATTGCAGCATGATCGCGTTCGGGCAGACTGCGAGCATGTCCTCGCAGATCGACCAGAGATGCGGCACGGTGCGAAGTCCGCGCATAATGCCGCCGATGCCGAGCGTGTCGGCGATGGTCTGGCGCAGGCCGTATTTCTTCGGCACTTCGAAATCGGTGACCGTGCAGGGCTCGAAGCCGCCGATCTGGAAGGCGACAACGACGAAATCCGCGCCTTCGAGCGCCTTCTTCTGGTCGTCATAGGTCTCGACCTTGGCGCTGGCTCCGAGAGTGGACACCAGCTTGCCGGCCACCACTTCGCTTTCCGCCAACCGTTCGGGATTGATGTCCATCAACGCCACAGTCGCGCCCGACAGAGCGGGACGTTGCAGGATGTCGCTAATGATGTTCTTCATGAACACGGTGGAGCCCGCGCCGATGAAGGTGATCTTGGGGTTTCTCGTCATTTTGTGCTGTCTCCTTGGGAGGGGTGCGCCGATTGCACGCAACATAAAGCTCGTCTATTCAGCAGGTAAGAGGATAGTTGTGCTGCGAAGGGTAATATCATGCTCACGGAACTGGTTGCCTCCGGCCCCTTTCAGCGGACGCCGCCCCGAGGCGGCGGGCCTTTCGTCATTTATCCCACAGGATGCGGCTATGAGAAACAGCGCGGGGCCGATTACGACTGGGACGGCCGCAAGCGGGGAACGGAGCCTTTTACAATTTTCCAATATACGATCTCTGGGGCGGGCCGCCTCGCCATAGGCCGCGACAGGCATGTGGTCGGACCCGGACAGGCGATGGCACTGATAGTTCCAGAAGATCATCGCTATTGGCTCGAGGACGGAGAGGAGTGGGAATTCTTCTGGGTGTCGGTGCGGGGCGCCGAGGCCTTGAGGCTGGCCGAGCGCGCCCGTGTCGCAGCCGGCGCGACGCTGGAGATCGCGCCCGAGACGGCAGACCGGCTGGCGGGCCTATGTCTCAACCTCATGCGGGAACATCACGATCCCTTTCGGACCTCCAGCCTCGCATACGACTTTGCGCTCGGCGTTCTCCAGGCGGCTACGGGTCCTGGCGGCGCACCGGGAGAAACCCCCGAAGGTGTGGCGCGGGTGCTCGCATATCTCGCCGCAAATCCGGGTAAATCCATGAGCGTCACGCGGATGGCTGAATATGCGGGTTTGAGTCGCGCGCATTTTTCCCGGCTTTTCGCTGCGGCGACTGGCGAAACCCCAGCAGATTATCTGCTCCACGAAAATCTGCGTTACGCCGCCCGTCTCATGGGCGGAGAACGGACGCTATCGATCCGCGAGGTGGCGGCGCAGGCTGGCTTTTCTGATGCGAATTATTTCTCCAAGGCGTTCCGGCGGATTTTTGGCGTGACTCCGAGCGAATTCAGGGCGTCCGGCATGTATCGCGACCCGGCGCGGCCCTGGGGGCGCGGCTAAGCTTCAGCCCGACAAATCGTCGCCAAGGTCGGCCATTGCCCGCCGTTTAGAATGATGGTAAAGAACGCCCATGAGCAAACGCGCGCCAAAGAGATATTTTTTCGTGCTGCAGGACCGCAAACGCCTGCCGCAGCGCTTCTTTGCCGCCTTTTCCGGCCGCGCCACCGCCCATCTTGGCTGATCCCGTCCGCTGACCGCTTACGCGGCTCAGCGTATCGTGACGCCTTTTTCCTCTATATTTCAGCACGGTGAAACCCATGAGCGCACCCCGCACACTCTATGACAAGATCTGGGACGACCACGTCGTCGATCAGCAGGACGATGGCACCTGTCTCCTTTATATCGATCGCCATCTGGTTCACGAAGTGACCAGCCCGCAGGCGTTCGAAGGCCTGCGCATGACCGGCCGCACGCTGCGGGCCCCGGAAAAGACGCTCGCCGTCGTCGACCACAATGTGCCGACCTCGCCCGATCGCCATCTCGGCATCAAGAATGAGGAAAGCCGCATTCAGGTCGAGGCGCTCGCCCAGAACGCCGCCGAATTCAACGTGGAATACTATTCCGCCAGCGACAAGCGGCAGGGCATCGTCCACATCGTCGGGCCTGAACAGGGTTTCACCCTGCCGGGCATGACCATCGTCTGCGGCGACAGCCACACCTCCACCCATGGCGCTTTCGGCGCATTGGCCCATGGCATCGGCACGTCCGAGGTCGAGCATGTGCTCGCCACCCAGACGCTGATCCAGAAAAAGGCCAAGAACATGCTGGTGCGAGTCGACGGCCAACTGCCGCCGGGCGTCACCGCCAAGGACATCATCCTGGCGATCATCGGTGAAATCGGCACAGCCGGCGGCACCGGCCATGTCATCGAATTCGCCGGCGAAGCTATTGAGGCGCTGTCGATGGAAGGCCGCATGACGGTCTGCAACATGACCATCGAAGGCGGCGCCCGCGCCGGCCTCATCGCGCCGGATCAAAAGACCTTCGACTATATCACGGGCAAGCCGCGCGCGCCGAAGGGCGAGGCGCTGGACATGGCGATCGAATACTGGAAGACGCTGAGGTCTGACGAAGGCGCGCATTACGACCGCGTTGTCGTGCTCGACGCCGCCAACCTGCCGCCGATCGTTTCCTGGGGGTCTTCACCTGAGGACGTGATCTCGGTTCAGGGTGTCGTGCCGGACCCGAACGAGATTGCCGACGAAAACAAGCGGACCTCGAAGCAGCGCGCGCTCGACTATATGGGCCTCACCGCCGGCACCAAGATCACCGACATCGCCATTGACCGCGTCTTCATCGGTTCCTGCACCAATGGCCGTATCGAAGACCTGCGGGCCGTGGCCAAGGTCGTTGAAGGCAAGAAGGTGGCGTCGACCGTCTCGGCCATGATCGTTCCGGGCTCCGGTCTCGTCAAGGAACAGGCGGAAGCCGAAGGCCTCGACAAGATCTTCAAGGAGGCGGGATTTGATTGGCGCGAACCGGGTTGCTCGATGTGCCTGGCCATGAATGACGATCGCCTGAAGCCGGGCGAGCGCTGCGCCTCGACCTCGAACCGCAATTTCGAGGGGCGTCAGGGTTTCAAGGGCCGCACACATCTCGTGTCGCCGGCCATGGCGGCGGCGGCCGCCATTTCAGGCCATTTCGTCGATATTCGCGAATGGAACTGATGCTCAAAGCATAGCATGATTTGAAACGGGCGGCTGAAAAGCCGCCCGTCAGACCGCTGACAAACCCGCCGTTTTTCCCGGCGGGTTTTCGCGTTTTTTGGTCTGCTCGTTCAGGTGGTGTTTTCGGGGATGGGATGAGGCGA
>NZ_JARXVM010000022.1 GCF_029892285.1 Rhizobium sp. SG_E_25_P2 | reverse complement strand
CAATCTAACGGTCCAAGCCAGAGGTCTCTCAACTACTATGTAGAACTCGTCCAGTCCTCCACCGTAGGTGGAGGTTTATTTACTTCATAAAAAACCCGCCTTCCGGTGAAGAAGGCGGGCCTCTATTATGCGCCTATCCGTTTAGTGGCGGAAGTGGCGCATGCCGGTGAACACCATGGCGACGCCATGGGCATCCGCCGCATCGATCACTTCCTGATCGCGCATCGAGCCGCCGGGCTGGATGACCGAGGTGGCGCCAGCCGATATCATCGAGAGAAGACCGTCCGCGAAAGGCAGGAAGGCTTCCGACGCCGCCGCCGACCCACGGGTCTTCGGTTCCGCCCAGCCCGCCGCTTTCGCCGCATCCTCGGCCTTGATGGCGGCGATGCGCGCCGAATCGACTCGGCTCATCTGGCCGGCGCCGATGCCGGCGGTCTGTCCATCCCTGGCGTAGACCACGGCGTTTGATTTCACATGCTTGGCGATCGTATAGGCGAATTTGAGATCCTCGATCTCTTGAGCGGTGGGGGCGCGCTTGGTCACGACCTTCAGCGTCACATCGTCGATCACCCCGGCGTCACGCGCCTGCACCAAGAGGCCGCCGGATACGGTCTTGGCCGTCAGGCCGGGATGGCGCGGATCGGGCAGTGCGCCGGTGGTCAAAAGTCTCAGATTGGGCTTGGCGGCGATGATCGCCTTGGCCTCGTCGGACACGTCGGGAGCGATGATCACTTCGGTGAACAGCTTGACGATTTCCCGTGCGGTTTCCGCGTCGAGCAGCGAGTTCAGCGCGATGATGCCGCCAAAAGCCGAGGTCGAGTCGCAGGCCAGCGCCTTGAGATAGGCTTCCCGCAGCGAACCGCCGGTGGCGACACCGCAAGGATTGGCGTGCTTGATGATGGCGCAAGCCGGACCCTTTTCAGGCGCGAATTCCGCCACCAGCTCGAACGCCGCGTCGGTGTCGTTGATATTGTTGTAGGAGAGCTGCTTGCCCTGCAGAAGCGCGGCAGTGGCGACGCCCGGACGGTTTTCGCCGGTCACATAGAAGGCCGCCTTCTGGTGCGGGTTCTCGCCGTAACGCATTTCCTCACGCAATACGCCGCCGATGGTGCGGTAGCGCGGCGCGTCAACGCCGAGATCCCCAGCCATCCAATTGGCGATGGCCGTATCATAGGCAGCGGTGCGGGCGTAAGCCTTCTGCGCCATCAACTGCCGGAAGCGGTAGGGCGTCGCGCCCTCGGCCTTCAGATGTTCGACCAGCGTGGCGTAATCGGCCGGATCGGTGATGACGGTGACATAGGCATGGTTCTTGGCCGAGGCGCGGATCATCGCGGGGCCGCCGATATCGATATTCTCGACGCTTTCGGGATAATCGGCGCCCTTGGCCCGGACCTCTTCGAAGGGATAGAGATTGATGATCGACAGATCGATCGCGGAAATTCCGTGATCCGCCATCGCCTTCTGGTGATCGACGTCGTCGCGGATGGCGAGAAGGCCGCCATGCACATTGGGATGCAGCGTCTTGACGCGACCATCCATGATTTCCGGGAAGCCGGTGACCTGGGACACGTCGGTGACGGACACGCCCGCCTCCGACAGCGCCTTGAACGTGCCGCCGGTCGACAGAATGGCGACCCCGAGCGCAACCAGCTCGCGGGCGAGCTCCACCACGCCTGTTTTGTCCGATACCGAGATGAGCGCGGTCTTCACCGTGACCAGATCCGGCGCGGGAATTCGTTTCGATTGCACGGCCATGCCATGATCCCCCTGAAAGCGATGTCTGCCGCGCCGTTAGCACAGGCGGCGCGTGGTTTAAACCCCGCTTTCGGGCCAGTCAGGTCTTTCGACGGTCAGCCCGGGCCGCGATGGGTCAACACCCACTGGATTTCCGGCAGAAGGCCGGCGGTATAGGCAAGCTCCAGCATCCGACAGGCGCGCACGCCGCTCGGATCGGCGAAGAACACATCGTCCTCAATCAGCACTTCCGCGTCCATGCAGACGAAGGTCCACTGTTCGCCATCCGGCGCAAGCAAACGCACTTCGTTCTCGTCGATGCGGCGGATGTCGATCTGCGGATGGATATGGAAGCGGATCGACACCTTGTCGAGCCGGTCCTCGCCGACATCTGCGCCGTCGGCGGTCTTCAGCCGGTCCTTGCCACGCAACAACGCGCCGGTGGAATTGATGCTGATGGTCCTCTCATGCACCAGGCCGAACGGAGCGACATAGCCATCATGCGAGGCGGCCACCGCCTGGCCGCCTTCTTCGGCGTCATGACGGCGCAACGCAACCGCGCTCGGTCCCTCGAGAAAGGGCGCGCCTTCCGTCTTCTTCCTGACCATGCGGGCCGACGAGGTGTCGTTCAAGGTCAACGCCGAATGCGCCGCTGTGGCGCGGGCGAGCTGCCGATAATGATCGCCGGCGAAATGCGGCGAGCCGGAATTGATGATGAAGCGGTTTTTCCCAGACGACAGCTCGAAGGACAGACAGCCGGCATGCGCCTCGCGCGACATATCAGCAGAAATCGGCAAGCCGACATCCATCAATACCACCGCGCTGCCCGCGGACAGCCGCTGATAGCCCATATGCGGCAAGGCCCTGAACGGCGCGCCCGCCGTCTCGTCATAGCGCAGCGCCGACATCAGTTCGCGTGCGAGCGTCGAAGTCGCGCCGTTGAACAAGGCGAGTTCCCCGCCCTGATGACGAAAGAAACGCAACGCCGGAAACATTCGGTCGATGGTCGGCACGAGCCTTGCCGGCAAATCATGGCCGAGATTGACATAGGTCTGCCTGAGCGGCAGCAAGTCGAGCAAGATTTCGAGGCCTGCGCGCGGATTGCGGGAGATATGACCGCCATCGGGCAGGATCTGCCGTTCCAGCTCGGCGTCCAGGAGTTCTGCAGCCCGCGCCACCCGTTTGTCCGAGGTCGGCGTCGCCAGCGACGCCATCGCAAGCGCGATGCGCGCCGTCAGCCGCGGCATTCCGTCGGCGCTCGAAGGCGCCATGGCTTCGAGATAGCGGACGTGATCGGATATCGATCGCAGGAACCGCCTATAGAATGCCATGTCGGTGTTCTTAAGCAGCACTGTGGAATGAGACAACCAGGCAATCAGCCTTTGGGCGGCAAGGCCCGGCTCCCAGACGAAACCGGAAATCTGGCGGCCATGCGCGGCCAGCCATTCATCGGTCAACCGCCGGGCGACAGCAGCATGCGCATCATTCTTGGAGGCTCGGACATGCCGAAGCCAGGAAAACCCATGCAGGCGATTGGCGAATTCCTTCGACGGCAATTCGAGCAGGAACGGCGATCGTCCCTCGCTGACCAGCAACCGCCCCGCCAGGGGAAAACGCCCTTCGGCGATTTCCTCAGCGACGAAGGGATCCGCCGCGCGAAGATCGGTCGGCGCCACCAGCAGTCGATCCGGCGGACGGCGCAGGCTCGGAAGGGCGGCAATTCTCCAGGCGGTCAGCCGCCCCAAAGCCCGTCGCATGCGCTCACTCATGACCGAGGCGGCGTCCCATGTTTTTCCAACAGATGGTGATCCAGCATTCAGCCAATACAATTTTCCTAATACAGCGCGATGTAAAGACCTCGCTCCAATTTTTGGAAGATTCAGGCCCGATTCGAATGCTTACAGAGCCATGGACCGCGCCGCCATCGGCAAGATCAGTTATTCAGCCCTTTCGATAACGGCGGCATAGAAGCCGTCAACGCCGTTCATCATGTCAGGCGTGGTGCGAATCTGGCCGTTACGTATTATTTCGGTGGGAATATTCGGAAATTCTTCGGGGTTTACAGGGCGCATCCGGGCGGATGGCGTTTCCCTGAGAAAGCCTTCGATCAATTCCTCGCCCTCGATCGGATCGAGAGAACAATTGGCGAAGACCAGACGCCCGCCCTTTGCAAGCATTGCAAATGCGGCGTCGAGCAGGCGGCGCTGAACCGAAGCGAGCTTGGCGACATCGTCGAAACTCTTGGTCCAGACGACATCGGGATGCCTGCGAATGGTGCCGGTCGAGGAGCAGGGCGCATCGAGAAGGATGGCGTCGAAAAGTTCTTCCGGCTTGAGATCTTCGAGTTTCGAAACCACGAAATCGGCTTCGAAGCCAAGACGGGCGAGATTTCCCTTGAGCCGTTTCATGCGGCTGGCAGACTGTTCGACCGCCGTCACCTTTCCGCCTGCGAGAACGAGCTGCGCCGTCTTGCCCCCAGGGGCGGCGCAAAGATCAGCCACCCGCTTGCCGGATATGTCGCCCATCAGCTTGGCGGGAATCGCGGCTGCGGCGTCCTGCACCCACCAGTCTCCCGCGTCAAATCCTTGGAGTTCGGTAACGGCGCCATGGAGTTCGGTCAGCCGTACACTGCCTGTCGGCAAAACGGCGCCGCCCAGCTTTTCCGCCCAACCCTGCGGATCGGTCTTTACGGTGAGATCGAGAGGCGGCAGCGTGATGAAATTGCAGCCGATCTTGCGCGCCACATCCGCGCCATAGGCAGCGATCAGTCGTTTCTGAAACCAGGCGGGAAAGATCGGAACGTCGGCCGCGACGCGGGCAAGCGCCTCATCCTTTTCACGGCTCAGCCGTCGCAGCAGCGCGTTGACGAGATTGGCGAAACGCGTCGATCGCGGATCGAGGCGGGCCTGCTCGACCGCCAGATCGACGGCGGAGTGATCGGGCACGTCGAGAAACAGGATCTGGGCGGCGGCGACCGCGAGCACATAGCGCAAATGCCGCGCTCCATCTGGCAACGGCGTTTGCAGATAGCTGTCGAGAATGGCGTTGATCCAGGCGAGATGGCGAAGACCGGAGTTGAGAATGGCGCGAACCAGCGCCTTGTCGGCGCCTGACAAGGCGCGAAAGGCGGGATTTCCGTGATCATCGTCGATGACGCCATCCATCGGCGTCTTCTGGTCGACGATGGCCGCCATCATCTTGGCCGCCGCGGCGCGGGCGGCGTAACCCGGCTTGTCCGAAATTTCGGCCTCCTGTCTGTAGGACGTCTTGCGGGGAGGGCGGCCGGATGTTTTGGTCAAGAATAAGGTCCTTCGGGAGGTTTGCGGTCGCCGCGCCCCCAGGTGATGTTGGGCACGGAGCGACCTTTGCGACCGGGATTATCAGGCGCGGGCCGATCCGTCGAGGCCCCCCAAGGGCTGGGGCGCTGTTGCGATGGCTGAGCGGCGGGTTCCTGGCGCGGCGGGGAGGGCTGCGGACGCTCGGGCGCGGCCCGCATTCCCCGCGCCAACTCCTGCAAGGCTGCAATGCGGTTTTCGGTGTTGGGATGAGTGGAGAAGAGATTGTCCATCCGCTCACCCGACAGGGGATTGATGATGAACATATGCGCAGTGGCCGGATTGGCTTCCGCTCGCGGATTGGGAATCTGATGCGCCGCCGTGGCGATCTTTTCGAGCGCGGAGGCGAGCCAAAGGGGGTTTCCGCAAATTTCGGCGCCGCGCCGGTCGGCGGCATATTCGCGTGTGCGGCTGATCGCCATCTGCACCAGCATGGCGGCGAAAGGCGCGATGATCATCGTGGCCAACACGCCGATGAAGCCGAGAGGATTGCTGCGCTCGTCGCGATTGCCGCCGAACAGGAAGGCAAAATTGCCGAGCATGGAGATCGCCCCGGCCAGGGTGGCGGTGACCGTCATGATCAGCGTATCGCGATTTTCGATATGCGCCAGTTCATGCGCCATCACGCCCGCGACCTCTTCCGGCGTCAGCCGTTGCAAGAGACCGGTGGACGCCGCCACGGCGGCGCTGTCGGGGCTGCGGCCGGTGGCGAAGGCGTTCGGCTGGTCGGAATTGATGATATAGACGCGCGGCATCGGCAGATTGGCGCGGGCGGCGAGATCGCGGATCATCCGATGGAATTCCGGCGCGCTCGACTCATTCACCTCCTGCGCGTCATAAGAGGACAGCACCATGCTTCCGGAATTCCACCAGGAAAACAGGTTCATGCCGGCGGCGACCACCAGAGCGATCATCATGCCGCCACGTCCGCCGATCATGAAGCCGACGCCCATGAACAAGGCCGTCATGAAGGCGAGCAACATGGCTGTCTTGACGTAATTCATCCGTTTCTCCTTGATGCGGGTCTTGAATTCCGCCTGCGTGCAATGACATGGGAAGAGACGCGATAAAATTCAATCCGGGTAGAACCATGACCGAAGCCGATAATGACAATGACGAAACCGGCGGCAAGCCGCTGTCACCGGCGGCGCTTAGAGCCCTTCAGGAAGCCGAGGAACGCCGTAAGGCGGCCGAGGCGCAGGCGCAGCCGCCGGAAGTCGGCGGTCGCGGCGGCGCCGATCCCGCCCGCTTCGGCGATTGGGAAATCAACGGCCGCGCAATCGATTTCTGATCTGAAAGAATTCCTATTGATTGCGGTCTGAATTCGGAATATTTTCCTTTCATGTTCAGATCGCTTCGACTGCTCGTTCCATCACAGGTTCTCGCGCTCGCTCTGTTGGGGGCGAACTCTACACATGGCTGTGCGGAAGGCAGCCGCCGCTATCATGTCGACGGTCCTGTGGCGGCAGAGCTTGTGTCGGTCATCGATGGCGACACGGTGCTGGTCAATGCCCGCCCCTGGCCGCAGCAGACCATTTCTGTGATGGTGCGCTTGCGCGGCGTCGACACGCCAGAGCTGAAAAGCCGCTGTCCTGAAGAGCGGGACAGGGCGCGCGCAGCGCGCGATTTGCTCGAAGAGCGTCTGCAGGCTGGGGATCTGCAACTTTCCGATATCGACGCCGACAAATATTTCGGTCGGGTGGTGGCGCGCCTCACCTTCGGCGAGACGAGTGACGCCTCCGATCTCCTGCTCGCCGCCGGTCTGGCGCGGCCATACGGCGGCGGAAAGAAAGCACCGACTTCGTGCTGAGGTTGCGGCGCGTTGGTGGATTGTTCGCTTTTGGTGGTTAAGGCTCCGGCAGGAGTCCTGTCATGCCGTTGTTTCTTATCTTGTCTCTGTCGCTGATCCCGCAGCCCCTTGCGATGACCGCGCGCCCGCCGCAGCCCACTGTTCAAGCGATCAGACTAAGCTGTAAACAGATGTCGTCCTGCGAAGAGGCTGTCACGCTGTGGTGCGCGGGTTATCGTCGCGCTGATGGCGACAATGACGGCATACCCTGTGAGAATGTCTGTCATTCGATCGAACAGGTCGAAGAGATCGTTAGCCGGCAGGGTTGTTGAAAGGGGCCAGCGCAAAAACGCCAGCCCCTCTTCTATGTCATGACGCCTTTTTCATCTGCCGGTTCTGTCGATTGGCGATCAACTCGTCGACGACGCCGGGATCGGCGAGCGTCGAGGTGTCGCCCAACGCCCCGAAATCGTCCTCGGCGATCTTGCGCAGAATCCGGCGCATGATCTTGCCAGAGCGGGTCTTGGGCAGGCCCGGCGCGAACTGTATCTTGTCAGGTGAGGCGATCGGGCCGATTTCCGTCCTGACATGCTTGACCATCTCGGCCCGCAGAGCGTCATTGCCCTCGACGCCCGACATCAGCGTCACATAGCAATAGATCCCCTGGCCCTTGATATCATGCGGATATCCGACCACGGCGGCTTCCGAAACAAGATGGTGCGACACCAGCGCCGATTCGACTTCCGCCGTGCCGAGCCGGTGGCCCGAAACATTGAGCACGTCGTCGACGCGGCCAGTGATCCAGTAATAGCCGTCTTCGTCGCGCCGGCAGCCGTCGCCGGTAAAGTATTTGCCCTTGTAGGTGGCGAAATAGGTCTGGATGAAGCGGTCATGATCGCCGTAGACGGAGCGGGCCTGACCAGGCCAACTGTCGGTGATGCACAGATTGCCGTCCGCCGCGCCCTCGATTGGATTGCCGTCATTGTCGACCAGTTCAGGCTTGATGCCGAAGAACGGTCGCGTCGCCGAACCCGGCTTGAGGTCTGTGGCGCCCGGCAGCGGCGAAATCAGGATGCCGCCGGTTTCGGTCTGCCACCATGTGTCGACGATCGGGCATTTTCCTTCGCCGACGACATTGTAATACCACTCCCAGGCTTCCGGATTGATCGGTTCGCCGACCGAACCCAGAAGTTTCAGCGTCGAACGCGACGAGCGCTTCACAAAGTCGTCGCCAGCGCCCATCAGCGAGCGGATGGCGGTGGGCGCTGTGTAGAAGATATTGACCTTGTGCTTGTCGATCACTTCCCAGAAACGGCCCTGATCCGGGAAATTCGGCACACCTTCGAACATCAGCGTCGTGGCGCAATTGGCCAGCGGCCCATAGACGATATAGGAATGGCCGGTGACCCAGCCGACATCCGCCGTGCACCAGTAGATGTCGCCGTCATGATAATCGAACACATATTCATGCGTCATCGAAGCATAGACCAGATAGCCGCCGGTCGTGTGCATCACGCCCTTCGGCTTGCCGGTGGAGCCCGACGTATAGAGGATAAAGAGTGGGTCTTCGGCGCGCATCTTCACCGGCGGGCAGTCCGCCTTGACGGTGGAGACCTCCTGGTGATGCCAGAGGTCACGGCCCGGCGCCCAGCCGATCTTGCCGCCGGTGCGGCGCACGACCAGCACCTTGTTGACGATCACGTAGTTCTTCGCCGCGATATCGATGGCGATATCGGTGTTTTCCTTGAGCGGCACCGGCTTGCCGCCGCGCACGCCCTCATCGCAGGTGATGACGAAGGTGGATTCGCAGTCGACGATGCGGCCGGCCAGCGCTTCCGGCGAGAAACCGCCGAACACGACCGAATGGATCGCACCGATGCGGGCGCAGGCGAGCATCGCATAGGCCGCTTCCGGGATCATCGGCATATAGATGGTGACGCGATCACCTTTCTTGACCCCATGCTTCTTGAGCACATTGGCCATGCGGCAAACATGCTCGTAAAGCTCGTTATAGGTGATCTTCTTGTCGATATAGGGGTTGTCGCCTTCCCAGATGATGGCGGTGCGTTCGCCATGCGTCTTCAGGTGACGGTCGATGCAGTTATAGGAGACGTTGGTCTGTCCGTCTTCGAACCACTTGATCGGCACTCGTCCCTTGAACGAGGTGTTCTTGACCTTGGTGTAAGGCTTGAACCAATCGATGCGCTTGCCATGCTTGCCCCAGAACTTGTCGGGGTTCTCAACGCTTTCCTCATACCATTTCTGGTATTTTTCATCGTCGATCAGCGCGCGCGTTTTTGCCGGCTTTAGCACCGGATACACTTTGGCGGACATTGGCTCCTCCCAATTCGTTCGCTCGGAACCGCAACTCTTTTGCGGTTGGATGACAATAACATAGCACCGGAAATGGCCGCGGCAATGAGACTTTGGTCAACGGATTTGCAAACAATTGCAATTTCGCGACGCTTGGGCTATAAGCGCCCAATTCCCCGGACATTGTGGCAAACACAAACGGCCTGCGACCCCGGCGCAGGCGGCTCAGAAGGATTGTATCCATGGCTCAACAGCTGCTCATGCCGAAGGCGACTGCGATCTGGCTGGTCGACAATACGGCGCTGTCGTTCGACCAGATCGCGCAGTTCTGCAAACTGCATCCGCTCGAAATCAAGGCGATCGCCGATGGCGAAGCAGCCCAGGGCATCAAAGGCCTCGATCCAATTTCGACCGGCCAGTTGTCGCGCGAGGAAATTGCCCGCGCCGAAGCCAATCCTAACCACAAGCTGAAGCTTTCCGAACCCAAGGTTCGCGTTCCCGAATCCAAGCGCAAGGGCCCGCGCTATACGCCTGTCTCCAAGCGCCAGGATCGCCCCAACGCCATTCTCTGGCTGGTGCGCAATCATCCGGAGCTTAAGGATGCGCAGATCTCGCGCCTGGTCGGCACCACCAAGAACACCATTCAGCAGATCCGCGAGCGCACCCACTGGAACTCCACCAATCTGACCCCGATGGATCCGGTGACGCTGGGCCTCTGCTCGCAGATCGATCTGGACATGGAAGTCGACAAGGCCGCCCGCAATCGTCCGTTCCAGACGGAAGAAGAGCAGGGCGCCACGCTCGAATCGGCTCGCGAGACCGAACGCGTCGCCGACCACGACGATTTCAAGGAAATCGACGCCGACGCCGTCTTCGCCAAGCTCAAGTCGCTTTCGGCGAACCGCGTCGACGAAGACGACGATCAGTACTGATCGAAGACAATCACAGAAATTTGAAAAGGCCCGATCCTGGCGCGACGGGCCTTTTTCTATGCGTGCAATAAATAGTCGCCTCAAGCTCAGTGACCATGCGCCCTCAGCGCCGCCTCGATTTCGCCGAGAATGGCGGGATCGTCGATGGTGGCGGGCATTTTCCAGGGCTGACGGTCGGCGATCTTCTGCATCGTGCCGCGCAGGATCTTGCCAGAGCGGGTCTTGGGCAGCCTTGCGACCGGGATCACCATCTTGAAGGCGGCGACAGGGCCTATTTCCTGCCGGACGAGATTGACCACTTCCTTTTCGATCGCCGCGGCTTCACGTGAAACATTGTTCTTGAGCACCAGGAAGCCGCAGGGAATCTGCCCCTTCAACTCATCGGCCACGCCGATGACGGCGCATTCGGCGACATCCGGATGTGTCGCGCAGACCTCCTCCATCTGTCCCGTCGACAGGCGATGGCCGGCGCAATTGATAATGTCGTCGGTGCGGGCCATGATGAAGAGATAGCCGTCCTCGTCGCGATAGCCGGCGTCGGCGGTCTTGTAATAGCCCGGAAATTCCTCAAGGCAGCTTTTGCGGAACCGGTCGTCGGCGTTCCAGAAGGACGCGAGACAGCCCGGCGGCAAAGGCAGCTTGATGACGATATTGCCGAGCACGCCGTTGGCAACCGGATGGCCGGCGTCATCGACCACATCGACCTGATAGCCCGGCATCGGCAGCGCCGGCGACCCGTGCTTGACCGGCAGGAGATCGAGGCCGAAGGGATTGGCGGCGATCGCCCAGCCGGTTTCCGTCTGCCACCAATGATCGATCACCGGCACGCCGAGATGACGCTCGGCCCATTTGAGGGTTTCGGGGTCGGCCCGCTCACCGGCAAGAAACAGCGCCTTCAGCGCCGGCATCGGGTACTTGTCGACGAAATCCGCCTCGGGGTCTTCCTTGCGAATGGCGCGGAACGCTGTCGGCGCTGTGAACAGCGCAGTGACGCCATGTTCGGCGATCACCCGCCAGAAGGTGCCGGCATCCGGCGTGCCGACCGGCTTGCCTTCGAAGACGATGGTGGTCGATCCGTTGATCAGCGGCGCATAGACGATATAGGAATGGCCGACCACCCAGCCGATATCGGACGCTGACCAGAACACCTCGCCCGGCTTGACGCCATAGATGTTCTCCATCGACCAGGCGAGCGCGACCATGTGGCCGCCATTGTCGCGCACCACGCCCTTCGGCTGGCCCGTCGTCCCCGATGTGTAGAGAATATAAAGCGGATCTGTTGCCAGAACCGGTTCGCAGGCGATCTGGTCGCGCCCGGAGGCCTTAGCCTCTGCGCAGGCGGCGGCGAAATCCACATCCCGCCCCTCGACCATCTCGGCTATCGCCTGCGGCCGCTGCAACACCAGCACATGATCGGGCTTTACCGTGCCATCGGCAATCGCCTGGTCGACCATCGGCTTGTAGGGCACCACGCGGCCGGGCTCCAGCCCGCAACTCGCCGTGATCACCAGCCTGGCTTCAGAATCCTCGATGCGATGCATCAGTTCATGGGCGGCAAAGCCGCCGAACACCACCGAATGCACCGCGCCCAGCCGCGCGCAGGCCAGCATCGAGAACACCGCCTCTGGGATCATCGGCATATAGATGACCACCCGGTCGCCTTTGCCGATCCCGAGACTGCTTAAAACACCTGCGATCGCCTTCACCTCGGCAAGCGCTTCGGAATAGCTGTAGCGCGTGACGGAGTTGGTCATCGGGCTGTCATGGATCAACGCCAGCTGGTCCCCGCGCCCATCCTCGACATGGCGGTCGAGACAATTGTAGCAGGTGTTGGTCACACCATCCGGATACCAGCGGCCATAGACTCCCAGGCTCTTGTCGAATATCTTGGTGGGCGCGCGGAACCAGTCGATCTTCTCCGCAGCCTGTTTCCAAAAGAACAGCGGATCTCGCTCCCAAATCGCATAAACATCCCTGTATCCGCCCGTCATCGTTTCCGCCTCCCGATCGAAACCGCCTATTGCGCAATTATCGTGAAGGAGCGGATGGGGACAATCCGACCAAAGGGTTAGATGCGGCGCGATACAATCGTTTGAATTGACAAAGCGCAAGGCTGGAATGGCAAGCGCGCCCAGGAGGACATCATGAACACACTTTCGCGCAGCTGCTGGATCGCATCCGCACTCTATCTCACCATCGGCATGGTGCTCGGCATCTATATGGGCATCGCGCAGGATCACACGCTGGCGCCGGCGCACGCCCATCTCAATCTGGTCGGTGGCGTGCTTCTGGCGCTGTTCGGCTGCTACTACGCGCTGACGGCGGGGTCAGGCACGCGCCGCCTGGCGGTGATCCAAGTTATCGTCGCCAATCTCGCGGTTGTGATCTTTGCGCCCGGAATTGCGCTCGCGGTGCAAGGAGAGGGGGAGGGGCTGGCGATTGCCGGCAGCCTTCTGGCGCTTCTCTCCATGCTGCTGTTTCTGACGGTGGTGGCGACCCAGCCGCGACCAGTTTCAGCGTGAACCGAAGATCGCCGAGCCCACACGGACGCTCGTCGCCCCCATGGCCGTGGCGATCTCAAAATCGCCCGACATGCCCATCGACACTCTGTCGACGCCATTTTCCCGGGCCAGCTTGGCGAGCAGCGCAAAATGCGGACCGGGATTTTCGTCCGCCGGGGGAATGCACATCAATCCCTCGATAGCGAGGCCCAGGTCGTTGCGGCACAGGGAAAGGAAAGCGGGCGCGTCATCCGGGGCGACGCCCGCCTTTTGCGGCTCGAGCCCGGTGTTGATCTGCACATAGAGGCGAGGGCTGCGGCCTTGTTTGTCCATCTCGGTCTTCAGCGCCCGGGCGATCTTTTCGCGATCGACGGTCTCGATCACATCGAACAGGGCGACAGCGTCTTCGGCCTTGTTGGACTGCAACGGCCCGATTAGCCGCAACTCGATGTCCGGGAACTCCGCCCTCAGCGCCGGCCATTTCGCCTCAGCCTCCTGAACCCGGTTTTCGCCGAAGACACGATGGCCGGCCTCGATCACCGGTCGCACCTCTTCACCGGAAAATGTCTTGGTCACGGCCACCAGTTGTGGCGCGGCTTTTCCGGCCTCGTCAGCGGCTTTGGCGATGCGGGCGAGGATCTCGTGATAGCGGTCGACGGTCGACATGAACGGCTCCTTCTTTGATGCGCCTACCTAGCCTCCGCCCCCTGTCTTTGCCAAGAGCGGGAGGCGCTTCCAGCCGCCTAAAAACTTGACGCGACCCCGCTTTCATGATGAAGGTCACCCCCGATTTGATCGAGAATTCAGGGTCCCGGACAAGAAAAATGGCGTCAGAACGTTACAATCCGCGCGCGGTCGAACCCCGCTGGCAGCAACGCTGGAACGAAGAGAAAGTCTTCGAGACCGACAACAACGACCCGCGCGAGAAGTATTACGTCCTTGAGATGTTCCCCTATCCGTCGGGCCGCATCCATATGGGCCATGTGCGCAACTATGCGATGGGCGATGTCGTCGCACGCTTCAAGCGCGCCCGCGGCTATAATGTCCTGCATCCCATGGGTTGGGACGCATTCGGCATGCCGGCTGAAAATGCGGCGATGAAGAATAAGGTCCACCCCAAGGACTGGACCTACGAAAACATCGCGTCAATGCGCAAGCAGCTGAAAAGCATGGGCCTTTCACTGGATTGGTCGCGCGAATTCGCGACCTGCGACGTCGCCTATTACAAGCGCCAGCAGCACCTCTTCCTCGACATGATGGAAAAGGACCTGGTCTATCGCAAAAATTCCAAGGTCAACTGGGATCCTGTCGATATGACCGTGCTCGCCAATGAGCAGGTGATCGACGGTCGCGGCTGGCGCTCCGGCGCATTGGTCGAGCAGCGCGAACTGACCCAGTGGTTCTTCAAGATCACCGACTTCGCCCAGGATCTGCTCGACAAGCTGGACACGCTTGAGAACTGGCCGGAAAAGGTCCGGCTGATGCAGAAGAACTGGATCGGCCGCTCCGAAGGCCTGACCGTTCGCTGGGACGTCGTGGCGCATGACGGCTTTGCCGATCTCAAGGATATCACCGTCTACACCACCCGTCCGGACACGCTGTTCGGCGCTTCCTTCCTGGCGATCTCCGCCGATCATCCGGTCGCCAAGGCGGCCGCCGCCAAGGATGACAAGATCGCAGAATTCTGCGACGAATGCCGACGTGCCGGCACCTCGCTGGCTGCGCTGGAAACAGCGGAAAAGAAGGGCATGGACACGGGTCTGCGTGTTCGCCATCCCTTCGACGCAACTTGGGAAATCCCCGTCTACATCGCCAATTTCGTGCTGATGGATTATGGCACGGGCGCGATTTTCGGCTGCCCCTCGGGCGACCAGCGCGACCTCGACTTCGCCAACAAATACGGTCTGCCCGTTACGCCCGTGGTGATGCCGGACGGCGCCAATCAGGATGAGTTCCGCGTCACCGACGAAGCCTATATCGGCGACGGCGTGATGATCAATTCGCGCTTCCTCGACGGCATGAGCACAGAGAAAGCCTTCGACGAAGTGGCCAACCGCTTGGCCGCCACCGATCTGCATGGCGCGCCGCAGGCAGAGCGCAAGGTGAATTTCCGCCTGCGCGACTGGGGCGTTTCCCGCCAACGTTATTGGGGTTGCCCGATCCCCGTAATTCATTGCGAAGTCTGCGGCGTCGTGCCGGTTCCGAAGAAGGACCTGCCGGTGCAGCTGCCGGATGACGTGACATTCGACATGCCCGGCAACCCGCTCGATCGTCATGCGACCTGGCGGCATGTCGCCTGCCCGCAATGCGGCCATGATGCGCGACGTGAAACCGACACGATGGATACGTTCGTCGATTCATCATGGTATTACACCCGCTTCACCGCGCCCTGGGAAGATGCGCCGACCGATCCCGCCACCGCCGACGCCTGGCTGCCGGTCGATCAGTATATCGGCGGCATTGAGCATGCGATCCTGCATCTGCTCTATTCCCGCTTCTTCACCCGCGCCATGCGCGAAACAGGCCATGTGGGTCTGGACGAGCCCTTCAAGGGCCTGTTCACCCAGGGCATGGTGGTGCATGAAACCTATAGCCGCGGCGAGGGCGCCCAGCGCGAATGGATCGAGCCGGCGCAGATCCGCATCGAAGAGGTCGAAGGCTCGCGCAAGGCCTATCTGCTCGAGGGCGGCGCCGAAGTCGCGATCGGCTCGATCGAGAAAATGTCGAAGTCCAAGAAGAACGTCGTCGATCCCGATGACATCATCGCTTCCTATGGCGCCGACACCGCACGCTTCTTCGTGCTGTCGGACTCGCCGCCGGATCGTGACGTCATCTGGACCGAAGGCGGCGTCGAAGGCGCCCATCGCTTCGTACAGCGCGTCTGGCGCCTGATCTCTGAAGCCGCCGAACAGCTGAATACCGTCGAGGCGACTCCGGCTAAGCAAGGTGATGCGCTGGCGGTTTCCCAGGCCGCCCACAAGACCTTGAAAGCGGTCGAGGGCGATTATGAACGGCTGGCCTTCAACAAGGCCGTGGCCCGTATCTATGAACTGGTCAACGCGCTGGCCCAGCCGCTGACCACGGTCGCAACCGGGAAGGCGGATGCCGTTTATCTCGCGGCGGTTCGCGAGGCCGCCGAAATTCTGGTGCATCTTATCGCGCCAATGACGCCGCATCTCGCCGAGGAATGCTGGACTGTTCTCGGCAAACAGGGCCTGATGGCTGAAGCAGCCTGGCCTGTCTTCGACAAGGATCTGGTGGCGGAAAACGAAATCACCCTGCCGGTCCAGATCAACGGAAAGAAGCGCGCCGATTTGACAATCGCCCGCGATGCAGATCAAACTTCGATCCAACAGGCGGTGCTGGCGCTTGACGCGGTCCAGGCTGCTCTCGAGGGCAAAACGCCGAAAAAAATCATTGTGGTGCCGCAAAGGATCGTCAATGTCGTCGTCTGATAGGAAACTCGCCACGCCCCTGAATCGGATTTTTTCCGCTGCAGGCCTCGGTTTGTTGCTCATTTCGGCCGGATGTCAGGTCCGGCCCCTCTACGCCACAGGTTCGGGTGTTGACGAGGCGCTGAAATCGATCGAATTTTCAGAAGCCGATGACAGGATCGAGCTCGAAGTTCGCAACAACCTGATCTTCCTGACATCGGGCGGGGCAGGGGAACCGGCCAAGCCTGATTATGAGGTCGACATCGACGTGAAGACCCGCAATGTCGGCGTTCTCGTCGATAGTTCCGCCGATCAGGACCGTGCCGGCAGAATAGTCCTGAAGGCCGATTTCACGCTGACGAAGAAATCATCCGGAGAGGTCCTCAAGACGGGGCACCGCTCCGCAGTGGCGCTGGTTGACTTCAATACCCAGGAATACGCCAAGATCCGCGCGACGCGCGATGCGGAGAACCGCGCCGCCCGCGAACTGGCCGAACTCATTCGCGCCGATCTGGCCGCCTGGCTCGGCCGGTGACATGGCCGAAATCAAGGCGCATGAATTCGACGTCTTTATAAAGCGGCGGCTGGGCGACCACCGCCTCTTTCTCATTTACGGTCCGGATCGGGGCCTGGTGTCGGAGCGCGCGGACGCAGTGGCAGCCGCCACGAAAGTCGATACCAAGGACGCCTTTTCTTTCATGCGCCTGGACGCCTCCGCTTTGTCAGGAGATCCGGGACGTCTCTATGATGAAGCGCGTTCCACGGGCTTGTTCGGTGGCGAAAAACTTATCTGGATCAAAGGCGCCGGCGCAGACAAGGGCCTGGCGGACGCGGTCACCAATCTGGGGGGTGACAAAGACCTTTCCGCCTGGATCATCATCGAAGCCGGAGATCTCAAGAAAGGCGCAAATCTTCGGAAGGCGGCGGAATCGGCCTCTTCCGCAGTCGCCATACCATGCTACGCCGACGACGCGCGGGCGCTGAATGGCCTGATCGACGAAGAACTGGCTTCCTTCAGCCTGAAAATCAGTTCTGACGCACGCGCTCTTCTGGCTGACTCGCTTGGCGGCGATCGTTTGGCCTCGCGCGGTGAAATCCGCAAACTTGCTCTCTATGCTTGGGGACGCCAGACCATCGAGGCCGATGACGTGGTTGCGGTGATTGGCGACGCAAGTGCGATCTCTACCGATGACGCCGTGGATGCGGTGTTAAAGGGCGACCGCGATGGCTTTCTGCACGCGACGCAAAAGGTTATCGCCTCGAAAACCCCGGTTTTCCTGATCATGCAAGGCGTGATGCGGCAATTGCAACTGCTCGACCTGATGCGCTCCGATATGGAGGAACGCCGCTCCAGCGCCGCCGATGCGATTGCCGCTCACGGTCGGCATCTTCATTTCCGCAGAAAACCGATCATTGAAGCTGCTTTGCGCGCCTGGACCGGAGAGCTCATCGCACGTGAACTCAACCGACTTCATTTCGCCATTCTACAATGCCGTCGACGCAACAGTCTTGAAGATACCATCGCCCTGCAGACATTGCTCGCCACCACGCTGATCGCGGGTCGCGGCAAGCAGTCACGCAATTAATTAGCCGGATTCAATTTCTCTCCAGCAACCGGCACAGGTCTTCGAGCTGATCCAGGGTCTTATAGGCGATCATGATGCGACCGCCTTCTCCTTTATGCGCAACCTTGACCTCCAGGCCGAGCTTGTCGGTAAGGCTCCGCTCAAGCGCCAATGTATCCGCATCGGGTTCCACCGGCTTCGGCTTGTCTGAACCGCCATTCTGCCCCTTAATGTCGTTTTGGGCCATTCGCTCGGCATCGCGGACGGACAAGCCTTTGGATACGATCGCCCGCGCAAGACCCACCGGATCGGATGTTGGGATCAAGGCGCGAGCATGTCCAGCCGACAGTTTCCCGTCATAGAGCATGTCGCGAACGGGATCGGGCAGCTTCAACAGCCGCAAACTGTTGGCGACATGGGAACGACTCTTGCCGATGATTTCACCGAGGTCATTCTGAGTGTAGCCATGTTCCGCAATCAGCTGATCATAACCCATGGCTTCTTCGATCGGATTGAGATCCGATCGCTGCACATTTTCGACAATAGCAAGTTCGAGCGCCGTACGATCATCCACATCCCGAATGATGACCGGAATATCGACCAGTCCCGACAATTGGGCAGCGCGCCACCGACGTTCACCCGCAATAATCTCAAATTTGCCATCCGGCATCGGCCGCACCACAACCGGCTGGACAATACCGTGTTGGCGGATAGACGATGCAAGATCCTGAAGTTCTTCCTCGAGAAAATTCTTTCTTGGATTTCGAGGATTCCGCAGGACCATTTCGATCGGCACGCGCCGGTCGGAACCGACGATCGGTTTGCCTTGCTGAACCGACAGGGGTTGGTCCATTTCGCCAATCAAAGCAGCTAGACCGCGTCCCAGACGACGCTTTGAGGGATCTTCGTTCATATCAACACCAGACTATTTCGAAAACGAAATGTTATGCAGCACGGCTATGCTGCCGCTCCCGCTGAATGACTTCCGACGCCAATTGCAGATAGGCCTGGCTACCTGCACATTTCAGATCATAGAGAATCGCCGGCTTGCCATATGAGGGGGCTTCGGAAACTCGCACATTGCGCGGGATCAGCGTATGATAGACCTTTTCACCCAGGTGTTCGCGCACATCAGAGACAACCTGCTGAGCCAGATTGTTTCGAGAATCGAACATGGTCAACACAATGCCTTGAATGTCCAAACCGGGATTCACGGATCGGCGCACCTGATCGACTGTCTCCAGAAGCTGGCTTAAACCTTCCAAGGCGAAGAACTCGCATTGCAGCGGCACCAAGACAGATTGAGCGGCCGCGAGTGCATTCATCGTCAACAGGTTAAAAGACGGCGGGCAGTCGATAAGGATATAATCATATTGGCCAGCTTCTGGGCTACTTAGCGCCTGACGCAGGCGATACACACGGTCTGGCTGTTGACCAATTTCCATTTCGACGCCGAGGAGATCCATGGTTGACGGGGCAATCGCCAAATTGGGAACAACGGTCGGCATGACGACGTCATTGACACCGTGAGCGCCAACCAGAAGGTCATATGTGGAAAGCCGGCGGCTGCGTCGATCGATCCCCAGACCGGTGCTGGCATTGCCCTGCGGATCGAGATCGACGATCAAGACCCTCTCGCCGATAGCAGCCAATGCGGTCGCCAGATTGATCGCGGTGGTGGTTTTTCCCACTCCGCCTTTCTGGTTGGCAATGGTGATGATGCGATGCTTCGGCTTGTTCATTTGGCCCACCAAAAATGAGGTCAGGAGTTCTTTTGAAGCCGTCGAATTTCAAGGACCACGGAATCCGGCTCCACAATGCTGGTGTGTTTTACCAGATCATAGCACCAGCGCCTACGCGATTTTTCCACCTCACCGAGGTAATCCCGGCCTTTGTGCAGATAGCAGACAAGATCTGTATTCCTCAACGCCCAGGGATGGGCGTAGTCGAGAAGCAAATCCAGCTCGGCAAGGGCACGTGCCGACAGGAAGTCGCAAGAACCAATGAGATCGGGCGCCGTCTCGATCCGAACAGCATGCACTGAGCCACGCCCCCCGGTCGCCGCCAAAGCGGCGCGAAGGAAAGCCGCTTTCTTGTTGTTGCTTTCGACCAGATGCACATGACCTTCACCGAATTCAGCCAGAAAAATTGCGGTGACGACACCCGGAAATCCACCGCCGCTCCCCAGATCCACCCAAATGCCGGGCTTTGACTGGATCGTCATCAATTGTGCGCTATCCAGGATATGACGCTCCCATAACTCTGAAAGCGTCGAAGGCGCGACCAAGTTGATCGCCGAAGACCATTTTGTAAAGACTTCAGCAAAGGTGGACAAGCGATCCAGCGTTTCACGTGAAACACCCATACCGATCAGTTTGGCGCGGAGACTCTTCTGCATTGCAACCAAGGATCAACCAACTTTCCGCAATATTTCGCGCTTTTTGATTATCGTGAGGATGAGTGTGATAGCCGCTGGCGTCATGCCGTCAATTTTGGCAGCCTGGGCGATGTTTCTCGGTTTGAATCGGATCAACTTCGATTTCAACTCAGCAGACAGGCCGGGCAAATCGCTAAAATCCAGATCATCCGGAATAATCCGCTCTTCTTCGCGGCGTGTTTCTGACGCTTCCGACGCCTGACGATCAAGATAGACCGCATAGGCCGCTTCAATTTCAATCGCTTCGCGGCTCTTCTTTGACGTCGAATTCAATTCGGGCCAAATCTCTCCAAGACGATCCAACGTCACATCCGGATATGACAACAGCTCGTAGGCTGTACGTCGCTGTCCATCTTGATTGATGCGCAGTCCATGTTTAGCCGCTTCATTGGGAGTAAGCGCGTGCTCCTTCAGCTGAAAACGAACTGTATCAAGATCCCGCATGAAAGCGTCGAACCGATGGCGTCTTTCATGACCAACAAGCCCCAGTTCAATCCCCACAGGCGTCAACCTCTGATCGGCATTGTCAGCGCGAAGCGATAGACGGAACTCGGCGCGGGATGTGAACATACGATATGGCTCGCTGACACCGCGCGACGTCAGATCGTCAATCATGACGCCGATATAGGACTCCGTACGACTGAAGATATAGGCTTCCCGACCGCCGACCCGTCGTGCTGCGTTCAGTCCCGCAACAAGACCTTGTGCGGCAGCTTCTTCATAGCCGGTGGTTCCGTTGATTTGCCCCGCCAGGAACAGGCCTGGCAACCGCTTCACTTCCAGGCTCGGCAACAATTCGCGCGGATCAACATGGTCATATTCAATTGCATAACCGGGCTGAATGATTTTCACCGACTCCAACCCGGGAATGCTCCTGATAAAGGCGTCTTGAACATGTTCCGGCAGGGAGGTCGAAATCCCGTTGGGATAAACAGTCGGATCATCCAGGCCCTCGGGCTCCAGGAAGATCTGATGACCATCACGTTCCCCGAAACGAACGATCTTGTCTTCGATCGACGGGCAATAGCGCGGACCAACGCCTTCAATCTGACCCGAATACATTGCCGACAGATGAATATTGTCTTGAATGATTTTGTGCGTTTGCGGCGTTGTCCGAGTCACCCCGCAGTCAATCTGCGGATTGGTGATGTCATCAGTCATGAAAGAAAATGGCGACGGGTCTTCATCGGGGCCTTGCCGCTCCAGACCCGTCCAATCGATTGTCCGGCCGTCAAGTCGCGCCGGCGTGCCAGTCTTCAATCGCCCCAATGACAACCCCAATTTGGCGAGCGTCCCCGAAAGACCGATAGACGGATCTTCGCCCACTCGTCCGGCGGGGATCTTTCGATCGCCAATATGGATGAGCCCCCTCAGGAATGTACCTGTTGTCAGGACGACGGACCCGCAAGCCAACGTTTCTCCCGTGGCCAGAGAAATAGAGGACACGCCGCTCGCGTCATAAGTGAGATCAACGACATCGCCCTCGATAACTTCGAGATTGGCGTGATTCACTATCTCTGCTTGCATCGCCTCCCTGTAGAGCCGGCGATCGGCCTGAGTTCTGGGCCCACGTACAGCCGGGCCTTTACGCCGGTTCAGCATCCGAAATTGAATGCCGCCTTTGTCGGCGACGCGACCCATCAAACCGTCCAAGGCATCGACTTCTCGGACGAGATGCCCTTTTCCAAGGCCACCGATCGCCGGATTGCAGGACATGGCCCCAATCGTTTCGAATTTGTGCGTTACCAGGGCGGTTTGAGCACCCTGTCTGGCCGAGGCCGAAGCAGCTTCGACACCCGCATGTCCGCCACCAACCACGATGACATCATATCGGCGATGCATGTGAGTCTCCGTTCATTGCGCCTCCGAATCGGTTGCGCGTCAGTGTTTCACGTGAAACGTGAGACTCGCAATGCGAGAATCACCTTTCACTTACCAATGCAAAATTCCGAGAAGATTACACCTAGCAGATCATCGGGATCTACAAAACCAGTTATTCGCCCAAGCTCTCTTGCTGCGAGCCGTAAAGCTTCAGAACGGATCTCCAGTGGAAGATCTACCGATGCCCATGCCAGGTCGATTTGAGACAGCGCCGAAGCAAGGAGACTACGATGCCGCGCCCGCGCTGGAGCAAGATCAAACCCACCATCGCCCGCAAAGTTCCTGATGCGTTCAGCAATGACATTGGTCAAACGGTCCAGTCCGTATCCCGTCACGACAGAGATCGACAGCGCCTCGGGGTCGTTCGAATTATCGTCAGCCTTCGTTCGAATGTTTAAATGTTCCACATCCGAATCGACATGTTCATAAGCGCCTTGATCGGCATGTTCCCGAAGGCTTAACACCAGATCAGCCTGTTGTGCAGATTCCCGGGCGCGCTTGATCCCCTCCGCTTCCACCACATCTGGAGCTTCACGCAATCCCGCTGTATCGGTCAAGCGCACCAGATAGCCCTCAACATCGAGATCAACCGTAATCAGATCCCGCGTCGTTCCAGCGATATCAGTAACAATCGCGGCTGGGCGTTTTGCCAACGCATTGAGCAAGCTCGATTTTCCGGCATTTGGTCTGCCAATGATGGTGACGTGGAAGCCATCCCGCACCATTTCCGCAGATTTTCCCCTCGCCAGAAGGGATTTTATTTCGGTTCCGATTTGATTTACGTCACGCCAAACCTGATCGCTGATCGCACCCGGGATGTCATCTTCATCCGGAAAATCGAGTTCGGCCTCGATCAATGCCCTTGCCCGGGTCAACCGCTCCATCCAGTCACGATACAGCCGTGATTGGTCCCCTCTTGCCTGGGACAAGGCAAGCCTGCGCTGCATCTCGGTCTCAGCGGCAATCAGATCGGCAAGTCCTTCGGCCTCGCTCAGATCAAGCCTGTTGTTTTCGAATGCCCGGCGAGAAAATTCACCCGGCTCCGCATGCCGACATCCTGGGATAGCCGACAGTTCATCGAGAACCGCGCGCACGACGGCGCGGCCGCCATGCAACTGCAGTTCCAGCACGTCTTGCCCCGTAAAGGATCGTGGACCGACAAAGTAGAGAATGACCGCAGCGTCAATGAGATCGCCGCCAGGCCGCTTTACCGGCCGAACCAGAGCCCGTCTCGCTTCGAGATCGTCCAGGCAAAAGTGATCACGTACCCGATCCACGCCAGGCCCGCTGACACGCACCACCGCGACGCCGCTGGGAAGCGACCCGGAAGAGAGAGCGAAGATCGTATCGTGGGACGACGTCATATCCAGCCTGTGTAGAAAAATAGGGGCGCAAATAAAAACCGCCGGGCGCGCCCGGCGGTTGCCATACTGTATTTTTCAATGTTGCTCAAGCACGGGCAGGCAAGCGTGCCCCGCTGGGCTTGCTCAGGTGTTCATCGAATCGAAGAAGTCGCCGTTGTTCTTCGTCTGCTTGAGTTTGTCGATAAGGAATTCGATCGCGTCGGTGGTGCCCATCGGGGCGAGAATACGACGAAGCACGAAGACTTTTTGCAGGTCCTGGCGCGGCACAAGAAGGTCTTCCTTGCGGGTGCCGGACTTGAGGATATCCATAGCCGGAAAAATGCGCTTGTCCGCCACCTTGCGATCCAGCACGATTTCCGAGTTGCCGGTGCCCTTGAACTCTTCGAAGATCACTTCGTCCATGCGGCTGCCGGTATCGATCAGAGCAGTCGCGATAATGGTGAGGGATCCACCCTCCTCAATATTGCGGGCTGCGCCGAAGAAGCGCTTCGGCCTTTGCAACGCATTCGCGTCGACGCCGCCAGTCAGAACCTTGCCGGAAGAGGGCACCACCGTGTTATAG
Organism: Rhizobium sp. SG_E_25_P2; assembly: GCF_029892285.1. Lineage (GTDB taxonomy): Bacteria > Pseudomonadota > Alphaproteobacteria > Rhizobiales > Rhizobiaceae > Rhizobium_E. Next base: position 70,872 of record NZ_JARXVM010000022.1, on the reverse strand, counting down.
GCGCGGCCAAGACGGGTGATAGAGTCGAGCAAGATCACCACATCGCGACCATGTTCGACCAGCCGCTTTGCCTTCTCGATCACCATTTCGGCAACCTGAACGTGGCGCACCGCCGGTTCGTCGAACGTCGAGGAGACGACTTCACCGCGGACCGAACGCTGCATGTCCGTGACTTCTTCCGGACGTTCATCGATCAACAGCACGATCAGATAGCATTCCGGATGATTGGCGGTGATCGAATGGGCAATGTTTTGTAGCAGCACGGTTTTACCGGTGCGCGGCGGCGCGACGATCAGACCGCGCTGGCCTTTGCCGAGTGGAGCCACCAGATCGATCACACGGGGCGACATATCCTTGGTGGTAGGAATGTCGAGCTCCATCTTGAACCGTTCATTGGGGTAGAGCGGCGTCAGATTGTCGAAGTGGACCTTGTGGCGAATCTTTTCCGGATCATCGAAATTGATCGTGTTGACTTTCAGCAACGCGAAATAGCGTTCGCCTTCCTTCGGGCTGCGAATTGGACCTTCCACCGTATCGCCGGTTTTCAACGAGAAACGACGGATCTGCGAAGGTGAAATGTAGATGTCATCAGGGCCAGGAAGGTAGTTGGCATTGGCGGATCGCAAAAATCCAAAGCCGTCCTGAAGGAGCTCGACGACGCCCTCGCCGATGATCTCGACCTCTTGCGCTGCGAGATTCTTCAAGATCGCGAACATCAGTTCCTGCTTGCGCATGACGCTGGCGTTTTCGACAGCCACGGATTCGGCGAATGCCAGAAGATCTGTGGCGGTCTTGTTCTTGAGGTCTTGGAGTTTCATCTCGTCCATGAAGGGAACCATCAGAGCGTTGGGAAAAGAATAACCGGAGCGGTCAGGGGATCGGCATGTGGGAGGGAGAAAGCATGCCGCGATGCAGAATGAAGCAGAGTTGTCGCGTCATTGAGCGTGCGATTAGTGCTCTGCCAGACTCGAAGCGCTTTTTCAAGTCAAATCAGAAGGGCTTTACGATTACCAGCAAAACGATGGCGATCATCAACAGCGCCGGAGCCTCGTTGAGAAATCGCCAGCCGCGCTCGGTCATCGGCCGTTCATCTCGACCGAACGCCCGCATGGCGCGGCCGAAATAGACATGCACCCCCGTCATCGCCGCGACGGCGGCGATTTTGGTATGCAACCAGCCGCCGGTAAAGCCGAAACCATCCCAGGCGAGATAGAGGCCGAGTCCCCAGGATATCATCATCGCGGGGTTCATAATCACCCGAAACAGACGCCGCTCCATGGTCTTCAGCGTCTCGGACGTGCCGGAACCGGGCTGAGACTGATGATGATAGATAAACAACCGCGGCAAATACAACAGCCCGGCCATCCAGGAGATCACCGCGATCACATGCATCGCTTTGATCCAGAGATAGGCGTTGTCGGGTGCGAAAAAGAAAACCGCGCCAACCAGAAGCAGGAATACCGCGAGCGCCACGGCCGCCCGCCGCCCCGCCCCGGTTCCCGAATTCCTTTTCGCCTCAGCCATCGTTTTCTCCAGAGCCGCCGCGGATGATCGCCAGCAGCCGCGTAACATTTTCCGGGTCGGCTTGTGGCGTGATGCCATGGCCGAGATTGAAGATCAGCGGTCCATTGCCCAAACGATCCAGGATCCTCTTCACGCGACTGTCCAGCGCATCCCCGCCGGCAACCATCAACAGCGGGTCGAGATTGCCCTGAACGGCCCCATCCTTCTGCAATTCCGCTGCGAAATCCAGCGGCAATGTCCAATCGAGCCCGATCGCGTCAGCGTCGACGCCGCGACGATAGGTGCGGAGATTGGCCCCTGCGCCTTTCGCGAAGGCGATGACTTTCGCCGAAGGGCGCGCAGCTCTCAGCGTATTCACGATACGACGAACTGGCTGTACTGCATAGCGCTGGAATTCCTCATCGCCGAGCACGCCCGCCCAGGAATCGAAAATCTGCACGGCGTCGGCGCCGGCGTCGATCTGGCGGATCAGGTAATCAGCGGAGGCTTCGGCGATCACCGCCAAAAGCCGTTCGAAGGCTTGGGGGTAACGATAGGCAAAAAGCCGCGCCGGCGCTTGGTCCGGCGTGCCGTGACCCGCGATCATGTAGGTCGCGATCGTCCACGGCGCTCCGCAAAAGCCGAGCAGCGTCGTTGATCCCGGCAGGTCTCTCCGCAATCGGCTGACAGCCTCGAAAACCGGAGCGAGGCGCAGGGCAAGATCCGGGACGTCCAGAGCCTCGATTTCCTCAACTGAAATCGGGTCCATTTGCGGGCCTTCACCCTCCACGAAACGCACGTTTCGTTCCATGGCGTCGGGGATGACGAGAATATCCGAAAACAAGATCGCAGCATCGAAGCCATACCGCCGTATCGGCTGCATTGTCACTTCCACAGCGAGATCAGGCGAATAACAGAGATCGAGAAAGCCTTTCGCTTGCTGTCGGGTCTGCCGATACTCCGGCAGGTATCGTCCCGCTTGCCGCATCAACCACACCGGAGGCGGGCTGACGGTTTTGCCCGACAGAACGTCCATCACTTTGCGCGCCGTCTTTTCCACATCCCGCCCCATAAAAGAATAGATAGATAGAGATTGCTATTTCTTAAGAGTCGGTGGGTTTCAAGGATTATCAAAGCTCAACAGCTTTTTCATCCCGCGACCCAAGCGCACAGCTGGATGCGAGCTCATGGAGCCTTTGTTGTGGATAAATTGATTGAAGACCGATTCCAAACGTGATTCCAATATGTTGCGATCGATCTTGCGAAATCGGGTCTGTGGATGACGGATGGAGAAGATCGGGTAACCGTCAAGTCATGAGTCTTTTCCACACCCAGCCAATTCCGCTGTCCGCTCAGGCTTTCTCTGTGGACAAATCGGGGGTTTTCCCAGACAGCTAATCACGCCCGGCCGAAACAGGCCCTTTGTCCACACTGATCAACAGGGGGCCTCAAAACAGTGGAAAACAAGAAGAAATTCTTTCACTTGCACCTGATCTCCGATTCGACCGGAGAAACATTGATCGCCGCTGGTCGGGCCGCGGCGGCTCAATTCGGCGATTGCCTCGCCGTGGAGCATGTCTATCCACTGGTGCGCAGCCGCAAGCAGGTCAGCGATGTGCTCGCGGCCATCGATCAGGAACCGGGCATCGTGCTTCACACGATTATTGATCGGGAGATCGCGGCCGTCATAGATGAGGCCTGCCGAGAGATGGGGGTTCCCTGCGTTTCGGTCATCGAGCCGGTGCTTGAGATGTTCCAATCTTATCTCGGCGCCCCCAATCGTCGTCGGGTCGGCGCGCAGCATCAGCTGAACGCCGGCTATTTCGCCCGTATCGAGGCGCTCAACTTCACCATGGATCACGACGACGGTCAGTTGCCGCACAATATCGACGAGGCGGATGTCATCCTTCTCGGCGTGAGCCGGACTTCCAAGACTCCCACCGCAATCTATCTCGCCAATCGGGGTATCAAGACCGCCAATATTCCGCTGGTGGTTGGCGCCAAACTGCCGGAGAAACTGTTCGCCGCAAAACGACCGCTGATCGTCTGTCTCGTGGCCAGCGTTGATCATATCAGCCAGGTGCGTGAAAACCGAATTCTTGGATCCACCTCCGGCTATCAGGACAGCTACACCGACCGGGCGACCATCTCAGAGGAAATCAAATACGCGCGGCAACTTTGCGCCCGCAATAGCTGGCCGCTGATCGACGTGACGCGCAAATCGATCGAGGAGACAGCCGCAGCCATTGTTGCTCTTCGGCCGAAGCTTCGCTAACCCTCTGGCGGACAGAGGGAGATGATGTGATGGCCAAACTGATACTGGCGTCCAAAAGCGCATCGCGGCAGTCGCTGATGTCCGGCGCGGGACTCGATTTCCAGGCAATCAGCGCCGATATCGATGAGCGCGCCGTGGAAGAACCTTTGCTGACGCAAGGCGCGCGACCGGAGGATGTCGCGCGTGGTCTTGCTGAGGCAAAAGCGGTTTATGTATCGGCGCGTCATCCCGACGCCTATGTGATCGGTTCCGACCAGACCTTGTCGCTCGGCGAACGGATTTTCCACAAGCCGAGAGACATGGCTGAAGCCGCCGATCATATCAGGGCGTTTTCGGGCGCGACGCATCATTTGAATTGCGGCGTGGCGGTGGCGCACGCCGGTGAGGTTGTCTGGTCTGACGTCTCGATTGCACGGATGACGATGCGCCCAATTTCCGAGGACTTTCTGCGCCGCTACCTGACGATGTCCGGTGACGCCATTCTGCAGAGCGTCGGAGCCTATCAATTCGAAGGGCCGGGCGTTCAATTGTTCGACGCGATCGAAGGCGACTATTTCACGATTCTCGGCCTGCCGATGCTGAGGCTGTTGACGGGACTTCGAAATCTGGGAGCGATCGATGGCTGATTCACGTGAAACATCGTTAAACAAAGCTTTCGTCTGTGGCTTCCCAATTAAGCATTCGCGCTCGCCGATGATCCACAGCCATTGGCTGAAGATGCTGGCACTGGATGGATCCTATCAAGCGGTTGAGGTTGCGCCGGAATCATTCGCCGACTTCATCTCCACTTTGAAATCGGGAGAATCCGGCTATCGAGGTGGAAATGTCACCATTCCGCACAAGGAAGCCGCCTATGCGCTCTCCGATGCGCCGGACGAATTGGCGCGGGAACTCGGCGCGGCCAACACGCTCTATCGGGAAGAGGGGCGCCTGAAGGCGACCAATACGGACGGTTATGGCTTTCTGGCCAATCTCGACCAGCGGGCTCAGGCCTGGGACGCAAAGCGTGATCGGGCCGTCGTGCTTGGCGCCGGCGGCGCGAGCCGCGCCATCCTTCAGGCATTGCGCAACCGAGGCTTTGCCGAAATCCATGTGTTGAACCGAACTTTGGCCCGCGCCCAGGAGTTGGCCGATCGCTTCGGCGCAAGGATCCATGCGGCTCCGATGGAGGCCCTGGCTGAACGGCTTGTCGGCGCCGATCTCTTCGTCAACACGACGTCGCTCGGCATGGATGGGGCGGAAGCGATCGAGATCGATTTCTCCATGATGGCCGGAAGCGGCTTGGTCACAGATATCGTTTATGCGCCGCTGATCACGCCGATCCTCCAAATGGCCCAGGCGCAGGGACGGCCGATCTGCGATGGACTTGGCATGCTGCTGCACCAGGCCGTGCCGGGCTTTGAGAAGTGGTTTGGCCGCCGGCCAGAGGTGACCGATGAATTGCGCGCCCTGGTGATCGCCGATCTGGAGAAACATTGATGCTAAGGCTCGGTTTGACCGGATCGATCGGCATGGGCAAGTCGACCACGGCGGATATGTTCCGCGCCGAGGGGGTTCCTGTCATCGACGCTGATGCGATCGTGCACGATCTCTATCAGGGTGAGGCGGTCGCTCCACTCGCGGCGGCCTTTCCAGGTTGCGTGATCGATGGCCGGGTCGACCGCCAAAAACTGTCCGCCGCGCTGGCTGGGAATCCTGACCGGTTCCGCGAACTGGAATCGATCGTGCATCCGATGGTCTGGAAAAAGGAAAAGGCTCTTCTCGACGCATACTCGGAATCCGGCGAAACACTTGTCGTCATCGATATACCCCTGCTGTTCGAGAACGGGGCTGAGGCAAGAGCAGACAAGGTGGTGGTGGTGACCTGCAATGCCGATATCCAGCGCGCGCGGGTTCTTGCCCGACCGGGCATGAGCGAAGAAAAATTCGAACTCATCCTGTCCCGCCAGACGCCCGATGCGGAGAAGCGCAAGCGGGCGGATTTCATCATCGACACCGGACTCGGCCTGGATCATGCTCGCGCCGAGGTCAGGCGTGTCCTGTCGACGTTGCGAATGGGAGATCAGTGATCATGCGGGAAATCATTTTCGATACGGAAACCACCGGCCTCGATTCGCGCGAAGATCGCATCATTGAAATTGGCGGCGTCGAGTTGAGGGATCACTTCCCCACCGGGCGCACCATCCATCTCTATATCAATCCGGATGGCCGCAAGGTTCATCCCGATGCGCTCGCGGTTCACGGCATCACCGATCAGTTCCTCGTTGACAAGCCAGTTTTCGCCTCCCTCGTCGACGAAATTCTCGAATTCTTCGAGGGTGCGCATTGGATCGCCCACAACGCCAATTTCGACATGGGCTTCATCAATGCTGAACTGGCGCGGATCGGCCGGCCGGCTATTCCTGCGGAAAGAGTGGTCGACACGCTCCAGATCGCCCGCCGCAAGCATCCGATGGGTCCGAATACGCTCGACGCGCTGTGCAGACGCTACGGAGTGGACAATTCCCATCGTCTGAAGCATGGCGCTTTGCTCGACTCCGAACTTCTCGCTGAAGTCTATATTGAGTTGATCGGCGGACGACAGACCGCGCTTGGTCTTGCCGGCCCTGAAAGATCGCGCGCTCTCGAAGTCGCGGATCAATCCGACATCGTCGCGCTTACCCGGTCTCAGCCCCTGCCGTCGCGTCTCTCGACGCAGGAAGCCGAGGCCCACAAGGCGCTGGTCAAAAAGATGGGCGACAGGGCGATCTGGATGAAATATGGCCTCGGCGGGGAGCCGGGAGGACAATAACAAAACGCCCGGTCTAAACCGGGCGCTAGCTGTTACGAAGATCTCTGAGTTCTCGACGATCAGTTGTTGGCGGCCACGCGCGCCTTGGCTTGTTCTTCGGCCATGCGCTGATGGAACATCACTGCGAAATCGATCGGGTCGATCATCAACGGCGGGAAGCCGCCATTACGGGTGGCGTCGGCAATGATCTGGCGAGCGAAGGGGAACAGCAGGCGCGGGCATTCGATGAACAGCACCGGCAGCATATGTTCCTGCGCGAAACCCTGGACGCGGAACAGCCCGCCATAGGCAAGCTCGGCATGAAACACCACCTTGTCGCCTTCTTTAGCGGAAGCATCGAGCGTCAGCACCACGTCGAAATCGGTGTCAGACATCGGGTTGGCGTTTACATTCACCGAAATGTTGATCGCCGGCGCCTTGTCGCGGGCCTGCAGCGAACGGGGCGCGCCCGGGTTTTCGAAGGAAAAATCCTTCACATATTGCGCGAGAATGTTGATCGCGGGCTGAGCTTCGGCGCCATTCGCGTTTTCATTCGACATAATTTTTTCCTCATCGCCAGGGCGAAACGCATGGCCTCGCCGTCACAGATTCCATTGTCCGGGGTTCACGGCGACGGGCCGGCGGTGAAGTTCGACTTCTTTGACCGAAGCATAGGGCGCTGAGCCCCGGGGCTTGCCATCTAGCATTTAGCCCGGATGCTTACAACCCTCGGCGCCTCAGTCGGGTCGGTCGAGCCGGGTGACGTCGGGGTGATCGTCGCGATGAAAATCGTCCGGAGAAAGATCGACGAAATCGCCTTTCGACCGCCTGCCGCTTCTGTTCGGATCGGATTGTTGGCCAGAGGTGTAATAGGTCCGCATCTGGATGGAGCTTGCCCAACGTCGCCAGATAAGTTTCCGGATCGGCGGCAGAAGCAGAAACAGCGCGACGATGTCAGTCAGGAAGCCGGGGATGATCAGCAGCATGGCCGCCATCGCGATCAGGAAACCATCCGCCAATCCCTCTCCGGACAGGCTCTCCCGGCGCAGATTTCGGTTGAGTTTCTTCAGTGCCCCCAGGCCCTGCCGCCGCAGAATCAATAGGCCGGTGAAACCGGAAATCAGCACCAGAACAAGCGTCAGGCCGACGCCGATTCGTTGTCCGACCAGAATGAAAGTGGCGATCTCCAGGATCGGCGTGGCGAGAAACGCCAGAAGCGGCAGAGTGGTGCGCATTGTAATTCCCTTGTCTCCTCCGTTTGAATGATATTCATAGGACGACTATATGGGAAGCGAAGCAGGCAATTTAAGAACCGAGGGCACAGCCAGCCATGGGCACAGACAGTATCATCACCCTGTTTTTCCTGATCGTCGCGGCGTTGATTTTTCTAAATCTCCGTAGCGTTCTCGGAAAACGCACCGGGCATGAGAAGCCGCCCTATGATCCGCTTTCTCCGCGCGAAACTGCTCGCGAGACGCAAAAGCCGCAGTCGTCGGCTGAGGATGGCAAGGTCGTCACGCTGCCCCGACGCGGCGCGGCCGAACCTGAAAATCGCTACCATGCCATCGACGCCTTTGCGCCGCCGGGTTCGCCGTTGAACGAAACGCTGCGTCGCGTTTTCGACGCCGACCCGTCTTTCGATCCGCAACAATTCGCTCAAGGGGCTCAAGCCGCCTATGAGATGATTGTGACGGCTTACGCCGAGGGCGATCGCAAGACGCTGAAAAATCTGCTCTCCAGCGAGGTCTATGAGGGCTTCAACGCCGCCATTGCCGAACGGGAAAAGGCGGGCGAGAAGGTGAAGTTCAGCTTTGTCGGCATCGACAAGGCTGAAATGGTCGGCGCAAGCATCGAGGGCGCCGAAGTGACGATCACCATGAAGATCGTCAGTCAATTGATATCCGCCACCTATGACAAGGCCGGAACCCTGGTGGATGGCAATGCGGACGATGTCTCGGAAGTGAAGGATCGTTGGACCTTCTTGCGCGACACCCGATCGCGCGACCCCAACTGGAAGCTGGTCTCGACCCAGTCAGAAGGCTGAGCGCGATGAATTTCGGCCTGACCCCGGCGGCGTATTCCGATCTGCCCGGTTGGGCCGAAGACGATCCCACCGATCTGTTTTCGCCGATGCGGCGTTGTCTGGACCATATCAGCAAGGTCAAGCCCTATCGAACCGGGGCGCTTGGCCTGCGGTCCGAGCATCTGGCCTCGGCTTTCGAAGAGTCCCTGGCCGTACAGCCGAAGACCGCCGCCGAAGCGCGGCGGTTTTTCGAATCCCGTTTCAGGCCATTCCGGATCGACCCGCACAAGGGCGCCGGCTTCGTCACCGCATATTACGAGCCGATCGTGGATGTCTCGGACCAGCCGGATGAGCTTTTCCGGTTTCCCTTCCACCGCAGACCCGACGATCTCGTCGATCTTGATGAGTCCAACCGTCCGTTCGAACTCGATTCCTCCTACGCCTTCGGTCGTCGACTGCCGGAGGGCGGTATTGGCTCCTATTTCGATCGCGCCGACATCGACCGCGGCGCGCTCGCGGGCAGGGGGCTCGAAATCGCCTGGGCGCGGTCGCGCGTCGATGTTTTCTTCGTCCATGTCCAGGGCGCGGCGCGGCTGCGCTATCCGGATGGCGCCATTCGGCGCATTACATATGCCGCCAAGGCCGGGCATCCCTTCACCGGTATTGGCCGGCGTCTGATCGATCTCGGAGAGATCGCCGAGGCGGATGTTTCCATGCAATCGATTCGCGCCTGGCTCGCCGCGCATGAGGAGCGTCAGGACGAGATCCTTTGGACCAACCGCTCCTATATCTTCTTTCGTGACGCGGAGGTCAGCGATCCGACATTGGGGCCGGTGGCGGCCGCCAAGATCCCATTGCAACCGATGCGGTCGATCGCGGTGGACAGGCTGCTGCATACGTTCTCGTCGCTGTTCTATCTCTCCTCGGACAGTCTCACCCATCTCAGCGGCGGCAGGCCCTTTCGCCGGTTGATGATGGCGCTGGACACCGGCACCGCCATAGTCGGACCGGCGCGGGCGGATATTTTCACCGGCTCCGGCGATGAGGCGGGGGAGTTGGCGGGAAATGTTCGCAATGACGCCGATTTCTTCATCCTGCTTCCTGTCGAGGCTGCGCGGGAGCTCGGCCATGGCGACTGACAAGAAGCTCTCCACGGAGGATCGCATTCTCTGGGGAAAGGTCGCCCGGACCACCCGCGCTCTCCCCGGACGCATCCAGGAAATCGACGCGTTCGAGGCGTTGATGCGCGAGCAGGAATCGAACGAAGCCAACGCTCCTCCGGTCTTGATTTCGGCTCCTTCAGGCGGTGGTGAAGCCGCGCCTCCGCCCCGTCTTCAGCCAGCCCGGCATCATCCGCTGGAAAAACCGGTCAAGCGAAAGCTCGCCAAGGGACGGTTGGAGCTCGAGGCGCGGATCGACCTGCACGGCCTTTTCCAATCCGAGGCCCACGCCATTCTGCACTCCTTTTTGATTCGCGCCTATGAGCGCGGCCTCAGGCATGTGTTGGTGATTACAGGCAAAGGCGGCTCGATCGGCAGTGACGGCGCGCTCAGGCGCGCCGTGCCGATGTGGTTTTCCAAGCCGGATTTTCGTCCGCTGATATCGTCCTATGAGCCGGCCGCGGCCAATCATGGCGGCGACGGCGCGCTGTATGTCCGCTTGGCGCGGAGCCGTGGGGAGCGCGCATGACGCCGTTCGGCGAAGCGGTGCGCCGGCTCCGCCGGCAGCGTGGCGTCAGCCAGAAGCAGATGGCGGCGGCGCTGAGCGTGACGCCCGCCTATCTCTCGGCCTTGGAAAACGGCCATCGCGGCCGGCCAAGCTTTGATTTTCTTCAGCGGGTGGCGGGCTATTTCAACATTATCTGGGACGAGGCTGACGATCTCTTCCGGTTGGCCGCCCAGTCCCATCCCCGCGTCGTGGTCGACACCACCGGTTTGCCTGCGGAATATACCGCCTTCGCAAACCGGCTGGCCTGCGAAATTCGCAGCCTTTCACCCGAGGGACTGGCGGAACTGGCGCAATCGCTCGACCAGCTCGTTTTTCTCAGGGAAAAAGCCCGGTAACAGCCCGTTTTCCGCCTGAATTCCATGGGCAAGCTTTGGCCTTTCGGGGAAAAATCCTATAGTCGGTCACCTTCTGAAAAGTGATTCGCAAGGCTGATTTTTCGCCTTCGACGATTTTACAAGACAGCCAAGAGAAAGCCATCCATGACCGGACCCACCGAAGACGACGCACCGGCCTCCGCCGGCGAATATGGCGCCGACAGCATCAAGGTTCTCAAGGGCCTGGACGCGGTGAGAAAACGTCCGGGCATGTATATCGGCGACACCGACGATGGCTCGGGTCTTCACCACATGGTGTATGAAGTCGTAGACAACGCCATCGACGAGGCGCTGGCCGGTCATGCCGATCTGGTGACCGTGACGCTCAACCCCGATGGCTCATGCACAGTGACGGACAATGGTCGCGGCATCCCGACCGGCATTCATCACGAAGAAGGCGTCTCCGCCGCCGAAGTAATCATGACCCAGCTGCATGCCGGCGGAAAGTTCGACCAGAATTCCTATAAGGTTTCCGGCGGTCTGCATGGAGTCGGCGTCTCTGTCGTCAACGCGCTGTCGATCTGGCTCAAGCTGAAGATCCGCCGTGAAGGGAAAGTCCATGAAATGAGCTTCAGCCGCGGCGTTGCGGATGCGCCGCTCGCGGTGATCGGCGACTCCCCGAAGGAGACGGGCACGGAGGTGACCTTCCTTCCCAGCCCCGAAACCTTCACCAAGACTGTGTTTGATTTTGCGACGCTCGAACACCGCCTGCGCGAACTCGCTTTCCTGAATTCCGGTGTCCGCATCCTGCTGACCGACAAGCGCCATTCCGATGTGCGCCAGGAAGAACTGCTCTATAGCGGTGGCCTTGAAGCCTTCGTGGCTTATCTCGATCGCGCCAAGAAGCCGCTGGTCCAGAAGCCGATCTCTATTGTGAGCGAGAAGGACGGCATTACCGTCGAAGTCGCGATGTGGTGGAATGACAGCTATCACGAAAACATGCTGTGCTTCACCAACAACATCCCCCAGCGCGATGGCGGCACCCATCTCGCCGGCTTCCGCGCTTCGCTGACTCGCCAGATCACCAGCTATGCCGATAGCTCCGGCGTGCTCAAGAAGGAAAAAGTGTCCTTGACCGGCGATGATTGCCGCGAAGGCCTGACCGCCGTTCTCTCGGTGAAAGTGCCGGATCCCAAATTCTCGTCGCAGACCAAAGACAAGCTGGTGTCCTCGGAAGTTCGTCCGGTCGTGGAGAATCTCGTCAACGAGGCGCTCAGCCGCTGGCTTGAGGAACACCCGGCCGAATCCAAGATTCTTGTCGGCAAGGTGGTCGAAGCCGCCGCCGCGCGCGAAGCCGCCCGCAAGGCGCGGGAACTCACGCGCCGCAAGGGCGCGCTCGACATCGCCTCGCTGCCGGGCAAACTCGCCGATTGCTCCGAACGCGATCCGTCAAAATCCGAATTGTTCCTGGTCGAGGGTGATTCGGCAGGCGGTTCCGCCAAGCAGGGCCGCTCGCGCGAAAACCAGGCGATCCTGCCGCTGCGCGGCAAGATCCTCAATGTCGAGCGCGCTCGCTTCGACAAGATGTTGTCGAGCCAGGAAATCGGCACGCTGATCACTGCACTGGGCACCGGCATCGGCAAGGACGAGTTCAACGCCGACAAGCTGCGCTACCACAAGATCATCATCATGACGGACGCCGATGTCGACGGTGCCCATATTCGCACTCTGCTGCTTACCTTCTTCTTCCGGCAGATGCCGGAACTGATCGAGCGCGGTCATTTGTTCATCGCCCAGCCGCCGCTCTACAAAGTCAGCCGCGGTAAGTCCTCGACCTATCTCAAGGACGAGAAGGCGCTGGACGACTATCTCATCGACGCTGGACTTGAAGATGTGTCGTTGCGTCTCGGCGGCGGCGAAGTGCGCATCGGCGCCGATCTTCGCGACGTGATTCACGATGCGTTGCGTGTGCGCGCGCTGATCGACGGCCTTCATTCCCGCTATAACAGGTCGCTCGTCGAACAGGCGGCGATCGCCGGCGGCTTGAACGCCGAACTGATGAGCGATCGCGATCGCGCCGAGGCGGTCTCCACCGAGATCGCCCGACGGATGAATGTCATTGCCGAGGAAACCGAGCGCGGCTGGACTGGCGAGATGAGTGATGCCGGCGCTCTGCGTTTTGAGCGCATGGTGCGCGGGGTCAAGGAATCGCTGGTGATCGACATGGCGCTGATCGGTTCTCAGGACGCGCGCATGATCGACCAGATGTCGTCGCGTCTCGGCGAAATCTATGGCGTGCCGCCGGCGCTGGTCCGTCGTGAAGGCGAGACCGAAATTGCCGGGCCGCGCATGCTGCTCGAATCGGTGTTTACGTTTGGCCGCAAGGGCCTGTCGATGCAGCGATACAAGGGTCTTGGCGAGATGAACGCCGAGCAACTCTGGGAAACCACGCTTGATCCGAATGTGCGCTCGCTGCTCCAGGTCAGGGTCAATGATGCGACGGACGCTGATGGACTATTCTCCCGTCTGATGGGAGACGAGGTGGAGCCGCGTCGCGATTTCATCCAGGAAAACGCCCTCAGCGTCGCCAATCTCGACATTTGACCCCTCCACTGTCATGTGGTGCGTTAACGAACGCCCCTGACGACCGAAATCAAGCCGCCCGCGACAGGAATGTCGCGGGCGGTTTTTCTTTCAGCGGTTGCTAAGATCGAACACCACGCACGCTCGTTCTTCGGGGAATCCCCGTGCCCGATAACCTCGAAAACGTGGAAATCGGCGGCAAGCCCCAATTGACAAATTTTGAAAATTTGCCCTCCTTGTCGTGTCTCGACCTCAACTGGAAAGAGACATCCATGCACACATCCTTCTATGCGTCCCAGAGCCTCTACTCGGATCCCGGGCCCCATCGTGAAACACTGAGTCGAGCCGGCGATGAGCCAAATGCGGTCGCCCGGTGGATCAATTCTTGGATGCAACATCCGCGCGGCCCCGAATCCAGGCGGTGGGGTTTCCAGCCAGAACAGTTTGCGGATCTGGAACTTCGCTCTGTGGCGGAATTACTGTCTGCCGCTGTGAGCAGAGAACTGCTGGACGGGCCGCAGCACCGCAGCGCAAAAGTCGGTGGCTTATGCCGCGATTTCGCCCTTCTAGCCGTGAGCAGATTCCGTCTCGGCGGCGTGCCGGCTCGCTTGTGCGTCGGGTTTGCCGATTATCTTGCGCCCGGCTACTGGGAGGATCATTGGCTTTGCGAATGGCGCGACGGCGGGCGGTGGAAGCGCCTCGACGTTGAATTCGCCGGTCTTGAGGGAATTCCATTCGATGCCCAGGACGTGCCGGGCGAGCGGTTCATGACTGCGGATGAGGCATGGCTCCGATTGAAAGGCGAGCCGGGGATTGCCTTGCAGTTGGGGGTGGCGAGTCTTGGTCTTGCCGGTGAGTGGTTCGTCGCGGGCAGCTTGTTTCGGCAGATGGCGGCGCTACGCAAATTGGAGCTGAAACCATGGGACTATTGGGGTCTGTCTGCCGATCTTTCCCGGGATTCTCGCTCGTGGCCGCAAGAGGCGCACAAGACTCTCGACCAGCTTGCCGCACGGCTTACAAATGCGCATGTCGCCGGTGTTGGGGAACCGCGATCCGTTACCGACTGGTCTTTGCCGGGGAAGGTCGTAAGCTTTCCGAGAGGAGAGCCCGTAGAGGTGTTGATCGACGCTGGACATAATTGGTGCAACCGAGCGCCAGCGGAAAGATGAATTGGCTGTCGAGCCAGGCGGTCGCACTGGTTCACGCATAAGGCAGCGTTTCCCATGCCGGCGCTCTTCACAAATGCAGAAAACGCCGGGTTATCCCCGGCGTTTTCTCGTGATTCACGTGAAACATTCAGGCTTTCTTAAGCCTTGAATTCGCCCTTGAAGGCAAATTCGGAGATGGGCAGGCGATCGCTCTTGACTTCGCGTTCCTGGAGTTTTTCCGGCAGAGCGTCCTTGGGACCGAGCTTGCCGATCGCGATCGCGCTCTCGACCTTGTAGCCTTCGGGAATGGAAAACACGTCCATCGCCTTTTCGCCCTCGACGCCCCCCATCGAATGGGCGTGATAGCCAAGCGCTTCGGCCTGCAGCGCGATGGCGAGAGCGGCGGCGCCAGCGTCATAGGAATGCCAGCGCAGCGGGCTGACGGCGCCGTCGGCGTTCACCGCCTGGGTCTTCGACACCACCAGCAGCAGCGCGCCGGCCTTGGGCGCCCAGACCTGGTTGAAGCCCATCAGCACCGAAACCAGTTTGTCGAATTCAGGCGTGCCGTTCAGGCCGTAGACGAAGCGCCAGGGCTGGGTATTGCTGGCCGAAGGGGTCCAGCGCGCAGCTTCGAGTATGGTCATCAAAGCGGATTCCGGCAAAGCGTCGCCGGTGAAAGAGCGGGGCGACCAACGTTCGACGAACATCGAAGCTGCGGGATGGTCGGCGTGGCGGCTATCGGACATGTCTATTTCCTTATCAATATATTCTTCCGCGCCCGTTCCGGGGCGCAGTGAAGCGTTGACACTCGCACCGGGCCTGGCGTCGTGAGGCCCATGCGTCGGGGTTGGATCCCTGGGAGGATGACGCGCGGGCAAATACGACAGTCCTCAGCCTCGTTGAAAACTGAAGGCGAGGAATGTCCCGGATGCGGCTGCGATAAGAGTCGAGCCGGCGAAAAACTTCAACAGCCGGAACGGAGGACGCAGCATTTATTGAACGTTTTGGTCGGCTTTTCGGATCATATTTTCGAGAGTGGGGGCGCTTGCGCCCGTCCAATCCAGAAAACCACCGGCACGCCGTCGGATCTTTTCCAGGTGATTCTGTGCGATATCGGAAAGCCTGTGATCGAGGAACGGATTGCGGAAGCGCTCGATCGTTTGCAGTGCATAGGCCTCCGCCGCCTCTTTCATACCGCGATGGGCGAAGCCCGGAATAATCTCTTGGGCATAGAAATCTTCGAGGAAATCGAGATAGTCGGGTCGGGCCAGAAGTTCGCGCACCACCATGTCGCGCGGCAAATCCGAAGCCAACCATGTCTCGGTCAACACCGTGTGGCCGAGATTAAGGATGAACAGTTTCAGTCGCTCATAGGACGAAATGTCTGCGGCCGCCACGATGTCCGGATGAAGGCATGGAAGGGTCTGGCCGGGCCGGGTCTCGATAGCCCAGAGAGCATAGGGCTCGGCCACCGCGCCCGCCGGCTCGATTGGTTCGGAGACGATGCGATCGACCAGCGTGTTGGAAAACACCACATCTTGGTCCAGCCAGTCGCGAAAGGCCTGGGGAAGACGCCAGCGCCGCGCCAGCCCGATAACGATTGTTTTCAACGCATCGCCGTTGCGCGAGATCAGTTCGGCGGGAAGGATCGTCAGGGCCGCGCCGCCTTTCTCAAAACGGTCGAGCAGCAATTTTGTCAGCTTGCCGGGAAAGCTCTCTGGAACTCCGTCCGGCAGCCCGTTGGCTTCGGCGCCGATGTCATAGCCGGCGTCGCCGGTGTTGCAGATCACCACCAGCGCCTCATCCGAGAAAATCCGCGCCGTCTCCGTCCAGTCGTCATGGATCGACAGCGCCCGCCTCACCGAGGTCACGCGCCTGATGTCGTCGACCGTTTCCCCCTTGCTTAGTCCGCGAATGCGCACCGGAAAACCCTCTGGCGCGGCAAGCGCCGTCAGCCGCCGGCTGCGTTCGCCGGAGCGCGTGGTCTGAACGATGGTGATCGACCCGAGCGCCTCGCCGCGCTCCAGCGCCTCGCTGACGAAGAGATCGGCATGGGCCTGCAGAAAACGGCTGGTGCCAAATTGAAGAATGGGTGTGGTCATGGATGGTCTCAATGGGGAACGGAGGCGATCAGCGTTTCACGCGCTGAAGCAAGATGGATGCGGCAAGCGGCCTCGATCCGGGCGCAATCGCGAGAGCGCAGCGCGGCGATATAATCGAGATGTTCGAGCAGCGCCCGTTCGTTGCGCGCGCGAGCATGCGTCTTGTTCCACTGATAGTGATAGTGGAAAATGAAGGCGATTACGTCGTGAAAATCGATGACGAAGCGGTTGCCTGACGCGCGATGCACGAGCAGATGAAACCGTTCGTCGAGCGCGGAAAAATCCAGAAACCGCTTTTCGATGTCACCGAGAAGCGTGTGATGTTCGGCCTCAATCGCGTCGAGCTCGGCCCAGGCGGGGTGGTCGTCCGGCAGCGTCACAAAGGCCGCCGCCGATTTGACCTCGAACATCTCGCGCACCTCGCTAAGTTCAAGAGCGAAATTCAGGGTGAAGCCTTTGAGAACCCAATGGCTGTTGGGTCGCTTTTCGATCAACCCGAACCGGGAGAAGCGGATGAGGAATTCCCGCACGCTGGTCGTGCCGGCGCCCACGTCGCGAGCGATTTCCGCTTCGCTGATCTGAGCTCCCGGGCTGGCCTCGCCGGTCAGAATGCGCTTCATGAAAGCGCGTTCGATGATTTGGTTGAGCGAGTTGGTCTCTTCGTCGGGAAAGAAATCGTCGTCCTTGGGCGGCCGCAGCACGATCTTGTTGCGCTTGTCCCAGACGATCAGCCCATTGTCGCGCATACGGCCGAGAATTGCCCTGACCGTGGTGCGGCTGATGCCGTATTTTTCGCCGAGTTCCGGCTCTGATGGCAGGTTTGCCTGCTCCTCGATGTCACTCAGGCATCGGTTATAGGCTTCCTTGAACAGCGTGTTCTGCCGCGCCATGCGCTCTCCCGTCTGCGATCGTCGCCGCAAGCGGCGACCTGTCCTCCCATTGCGCAATCTGTATATTGTAGATAAAAGACAAAAGCAAATCGCATGACGCCGCAAGCAGCGGCGAGGGGAGGAATGATCATGAAAGCGATCCTGTGCGCCGAGCCGGGCCGTCTCGAACTCGTGGAGCGCGCCGAGCCAGCAGCCGCCAAGGCCGACGAGGTCAGGCTGAAGGTCAGCCATATCGGCATCTGCGGCACCGATTACCACATCTATGAGGGCAAGCATCCTTTCCTCGCTTATCCCCGCGTCATGGGTCACGAGATTTCCGCGCATGTGGTGGAGGCGCCTGCTGGCTCCGGCCTCGAGCCTGGCGATCTCGTCGCCGTCAATCCCTATATCGCATGCGGCCGCTGCATCGCCTGCCGGCGCGGAAAGCCCAATTGCTGCATGGCGATCGAGGTGCTCGGCGTTCATCGCGACGGCGCCTTTTGCGAAGAGATCGTCGTGCCGTCAGTCAATGTTTATCCGGCGAAGGGCCTGTCTCCGGAGCAGGCGGCGACGGTCGAATTCCTCGCCATTGGCGCTCATGCCGTGCGCCGCGCCGGCGCGGTCGAACCGGGCGCTCGGGCTTTGGTGGTCGGCGCCGGCCCCATTGGTCTGGGAACTGCGCTTTTCGCCCGCATCGCCGGCTTCCAGGTGACGTTGATGGATCTGAGCGAGGAACGCCTCGCGGAAGCAAATGGTCGTTTCGGCCTTGCGTCGTCGATCATGGTCGGCGCGTCTGCGCTCGATCAGGCCAAGACCATCACCGATGGCGAAGGCTTTGAGGCGGTGTTCGACGCCACCGGCAATGCGGTCTCGATGATGGCGGCGCTGCCGTTTGTCGCCCATGGCGGCGTCCTCGTCTATGTCAGCGTCGTCAAGGACGATATCAGCTTCGCCGATCCGGAATTCCACAAGCGGGAAATGTCGATCATCGGCAGCCGCAACGCCCAGAAGGCCGATTTCGACCACGTCATCGCCTCAATCCGCAGCGGAGCCATCGACACCGAGCAACTGATCACCCATCGCACCGATTTTTCCGGCGCGATCACCGACCTGCCGCGCTGGGCGCATCAGAAATCCGGGCTGATCAAGGCGGTCATCCAGGCGCAAGGCTGATGGGCGACACTCATCACGCGGATGGCCTGTTTTCCGCAATTCGTCACCAGATGTGATGAATTCGATCCACTTGGCGTAATCGCGTTTCTTGTCCATTAAGTCGGAACTGTTAGTGTCGATCACGAATTAGGATGCGTGACCGGCGGTCCGGCCCAGGAAGAGGTGCAGGTTTTACATGTTCTATCACATCTATGAGTTTGGCCATGCGGCCATGGCGCCCGCCCGGGCGACGGCCGAGTCAATGCGGATCGCTTGTTCCAATCCCTTCAACCCGCTCTCCTACACCGCCATGGGGCGGTCCATGGCGGCTGGTCTCGAAGTCTTCGAACGCGCCACCCGGCGCTATGGCAAACCGTCCTTCGATCTGCCGACCACGATGATTTCGGGCCGGTCAGTATCGGTTCACGAGCATGTGGTTCTGTCCAAACCCTTTTGCGACCTTCTGCATTTCGAGCGCGTTGTGCCATCAGGCCATGGTCGCGATCCCAAGCTGTTGATCGTCGCGCCGATGTCCGGCCACTACGCCACTTTGTTGCGCGGCACTGTGGAAGCCCTGCTTCCTCAGGCGGACATTTATATCACCGACTGGAAAGACGCCCGCATGGTGCCCCTGAGCGAGGGCTCCTTCGATCTCGACGACTATATTGATTACGTCATCGAGATGATCAGGTTCCTCGGCGAAGACACACATGTGCTCGCTGTCTGCCAGCCCTCGGTGCCCGTGCTCGCCGCGGTGGCCCGCATGGAAGAAGACAATGATCCCCTGGCTCCCGCCTCGATGACGCTGATGGGCGGGCCGATCGACACCCGCATCAATCCCACAGCCGTCAACCAGCTCGCCCAGGACAGGCCGCTCAGCTGGTTCGCAGACAATGTCGTCATGCAGGTGCCATGGCCGCAGCCGGGTTTCATGCGCACCGTCTATCCCGGCTTCCTGCAGCTGTCGGGCTTCATGTCGATGAATCTCGATCGCCATATGATCGCGCACAAGGATTTCTTCTTCCATCTCGTCAAGAATGACGGCGATTCCGCCGACAAGCATCGCGATTTCTATGACGAATATCTGGCGGTGATGGATTTGACGGCGGAATTCTATCTGCAGACGGTCGACACCGTTTTCATCAAACATTCCCTGCCCAAGGGCGAGATGATGCATCGCGGCTCCCGCGTTGATTGCTCCAAGATCCGCCGCACCGCGCTCCTCACTGTCGAAGGGGAAAACGACGATATCTCCGGCGTCGGCCAGACGCATGCCGCTCAGACGCTCTGCTCGTCGCTGACGGACGCCAAGCGCGCCCATTACGTCCAGCCGGATGTCGGCCATTATGGCGTCTTCAACGGTTCGCGTTTCCGCAAGGAAATCGTGCCCCGCATTGTCGCCTTCATGCGCGAACACGGCGTGAAGACGGAGGCGGTCAACTCCAATACGCCGGCGAAATCCGCCGCGCCCCGGTTGAAATTGCCGCGGCGTGCGCCGTCTTCATCTGCGAAGGTCTGATCCTCGCGTCTTGCGTGTTTAAGCGACTGTTGAAAAACGCAAGACGTTTCAGGCTCTTGTCCGATTTCGACGCAATTCTGCTTGAATGCGTCACACGCTTTCCCACATCGATTGCAATGGTCCGCGCTTTTGCGGGCCAGGCAATCGTGAGGAAACGACATCATGTACCGCACCGCCCCTCTCATACGGCCCGAATGGACGCCGGCCACCATCGCACTGATGGTCCTCGGTTTTGTTCTTTTCTGGCCGCTTGGATTGGCCATGCTGGCATATATCCTGTTCGGCGATCGTCTGAGCGCCTTCAAGCGCGACGCCACTCAGCGTTTTGACGGTTTCACGAGCGCCTGCCGCTCCGGCCGCTGGCGCGAAAAGGGCTTCCAGTTCGCCTCCGGCAATATGGCCTTTGACGACTGGCGCAAGGCCGAACTGGACCGTATCGAGGAAGAGCGCCGCAAGCTCGACGAGATGCGCGAGGAATTCGACTCCTATATGCGCGAATTGCGCCGGGCCCGGGATCAGGAAGAGTTCGACCGTTTCATGCGCGACCGTGAGGCGCGCCGTAACCAGGTCGATACGCCGGATCAGGGCTTTCCCGCCTAACCCGTGAACATCTCGATAAATCGAGCCGGCGCCCCTCGCGCCGGCTTTTGCTTTGACGCGTGAATCTGCTAGACGTCATTGCATGTTGTCGCGGCTGTCCTTCCTGCAAAAACCCGAGCGGCCCAATGCGCCGTCCACCCGCACCCATGAAGTCGCGGGCCGGTCGCTGCCGCTCACTGTCAAGCCTGATCGTCGCGCCCGCCGCATCACGCTGCGCATCGAGCCGGGTGGTCAGGCGCTTAAGCTGACTGTGCCCTTTGGCTTGAAGTCGCGCGAGATCGACGATTTCCTCGCCCGCCATGAAGGCTGGCTGATGACGCGGCTTGCCCGCTTTCCGAGCTCCAACGCCTTGACCGAAGGCCGCTATCTGCATCTGCGCGGCGTCGCCCATCGCATCAAGCGCACCGGAAAGCTGCGCGGCCTCACCGAAACATCCGCGATCGACGGCGAAGCGGTCATCCTGGTCGGCGGCGCGGAGGATCATCTCGCCCGCCGGCTGCGCGACTATTTCAAGGCCGAGGCGCGCAAGGATCTGGAAGCCCGCGCCGAGGCGCATGCCGCCACAGTCGGCGCGACGATCAAGAGCATCACGCTCAAAGACACCAAGAGCCGCTGGGGTTCTTGCTCGCATGACGGCGCGCTCAGCTTTTCCTGGCGCATCATCATGGCGCCGCCTTACGTGCTCGATTACCTGGCCGCCCATGAAGTCGCCCATCTCAAGGAGATGAACCATTCGGATCGCTTCTGGGCGGTTTGCGCCCGCCTTTGCCCCCGTATGGACGAGGCGCGTCATTGGCTGAAGCGCAACGGCGCCATGCTGCATGTGCATGATTTCGGCTGATTGCGCCGCATTTCCGGCGCGGGGATGGCGTAAAAACGGCTCGACTCTTACTCCATTTCATGCGAGTTGGGCCGGATGAAACTCGACATCAAAATCTGCGGATTGAAGACCGAAGAGGCTGTGGATCACGCCGTCCGTCTGGGCGCGACCCATATCGGTTTCATCTTTTTCGAAAAGAGCCCGCGCCATATCGAGCCCGCCGACGCCGGCCGTCTGGCCGATCGCGTCCGTGGCCGCGCCAAGATTGTCTCCGTCTCGGTCAATGCCGATGACGATGATCTCGACGAACTGATCGCCATGATCAAGCCCGACATTTTGCAATTGCATGGAACGGAGAGCCCCGACCGGGTTCTCACCGTAAAAGCCATGACGGGCCTGCCGGTGATGAAGGCATTGTCGGTGTCGACGTCGGAGGATCTTGCCCGGATCGAGGCCTATGACGGTCTTGCCAATCGCTATCTGTTGGACGCCAAGCCGCCCAAGGATTCCGATCTGCCGGGCGGCAATGGCGTGAGCTTCGATTGGTCGCTTCTCGCGGCGCTTGATCCCTCGGTGGATTATATGCTGTCCGGCGGCTTGACGAAAGACAATGTCGGCGACGCCATCCGCATCGCCCGTCCCAGGGGCATCGATTTGTCGTCCGGCGTCGAATCCGCGCCCGGCGTCAAGGACCTGGCGAAAATGGACGAATTTTTCGCCGCTGTGCGTCGCGCGACGCAGGCGGCCTGAGGAGAGAACGCGTGAACGAGATCGCAAAGCCCAATTCCTACCGCGCCGGACCGGACGAAGATGGTCGCTTCGGCATTTTTGGCGGCCGCTTCGTGGCCGAAACCCTGATGCCGCTGATCCTCGATCTGCAGGCGGATTGGAACAAGGCCAAGACCGATCCCGAATTTCAGGCTGAACTCGCCAATCTCGGCACGCATTATATCGGTCGCCCCAGCCCGCTCTATTTCGCCGAACGCCTGACCGCCGAACTCGGCGGCGCCAAGGTCTATTTCAAGCGCGACGAACTCAATCACACCGGCAGCCACAAGATCAACAACTGCGTCGGCCAGATCCTGCTTGCCAAGCGCATGGGCAAGACCCGTATCATCGCTGAAACCGGCGCCGGCCAGCATGGGGTCGCCTCGGCCACGGTTGCGGCCCGCTTCGGCCTGCCTTGCGTCGTTTATATGGGCGCGACCGATGTCGAGCGTCAGGCGCCCAACGTCTTCCGCATGAAGCTGCTCGGCGCCGAAGTGATCCCGGTCACCGCCGGCAACGGCACGCTGAAGGACGCCATGAACGAGGCGTTGCGCGACTGGGTCACCAATGTCGACGACACCTATTACATGATCGGCACGGCGGCCGGTCCGCATCCCTATCCGGAAATGGTGCGCGAATTCCAGTCGGTCATCGGCCGCGAGGCGCGCGAGCAGATGATGGCCGCCGAAGGCCGCCTGCCCGACATGCTGGTTGCGGCCGTCGGCGGCGGCTCCAACGCCATCGGTCTCTTCCATCCCTTCCTGGATGACGAGTCGGTCCGCATCGTCGGCGTCGAAGCCGGCGGCAAGGGCCTCGACGGCGAAGAACATTGCGCCTCGCTCACCGCCGGTTCGCCCGGCGTGCTGCATGGCAACCGCACCTATTTGCTGCAGGATGGCGACGGCCAGATCAAGGAGGGCCATTCCATCTCCGCTGGCCTCGATTATCCCGGCATCGGCCCCGAACATTCCTGGCTGAAAGATATGGGCCGCGCCGAATATGTGCCGATCATGGATGACGAGGCGCTCGCCGCCTTCCAGATGTTGACCCGCACCGAAGGCATCATTCCGGCGCTTGAGCCCAGCCATGCTTTGGCCGAGGTGATCAAGCGGGCGCCGAAAATGGGCAAGGACGAGATCATTCTGATGAATCTTTGCGGCCGCGGCGACAAGGACATCTTTACCGTCGGCAAGATTTTGGGAATGGGGCTCTGATCGCGATGACCGCACGCATGGACAAGAAATTCGCCGACCTCAAGGCTGAAGGCCGGCCCGCGCTCGTCACCTATTTCATGGCGGGTGATCCGGATTACCAGACCTCGCTCGAGATCATGAAGGCTCTACCGGGCGCCGGCGCCGACATTATCGAGCTCGGCGCGCCCTTTTCCGATCCGATGGCCGATGGTCCGGCCATCCAGCTCGCCGGCCAGCGGGCGCTGAAAAACGGTCATTCGCTCGCCAAAACCATTCAGATGGCGCGCGAATTCCGTGAGGGTGACCAGACCACGCCGATCGTGCTGATGGGCTATTACAATCCCATCTATATCTATGGCGTCGAACGTTTCCTCGATGACGCGGTGGACGCCGGCATCGACGGGCTGATCATCGTCGATCTGCCGGTCGAGATGGATGACGAGCTCTGCATCCCTGCTATCCGCAAGGGCGTCAACTTCATCCGCCTGACCACGCCCACCACCGATGACCGCCGCCTGCCCAAGGTGCTCACCAATACGTCGGGCTTCGTCTATTACGTCTCGATGAACGGCATCACGGGGTCTGCGTTGCCCGATCCATCGCTGATCGCCGGCGCCGTGCGCCGCATCAAGAGCCACACCGATCTGCCGGTTTGCGTCGGCTTCGGCGTCAAGACCGCCGAACACGCCCGCCTGATCGGCGCGGCCGCCGACGGCGTCGTGGTCGGCACCGCCATCATCAACCAGGTCGCGACCTCGCTTGACAAAGAAGGCCACGCCACGGCCGATACGGTCCAGGCAGTCGTCACCTTCGTCAACGGCTTGTCCACCGGCGTGCGCGCCGCTCGTCTTGCAGCCGCCGAGTAAAACAGCCATATCGGGGCGGAAACGCCCCCGGTCAGGAGTTTGAGCCATGAACTGGATCACCAATTTCGTCCGTCCGAAGATCAATTCCATGCTCGGCCGGCCCACCGCCGACGTGCCAGAGAATCTCTGGATCAAATGCCCGGAGACGGGCGAAATGGTCTTCCACAAGGATCTCGAAGCCAACAAATGGGTCATTCCCAATTCCGGCTATCACATGAAGATGCCGGCTAAGGAACGTCTGGTCGACCTGTTCGACGATGGTCGCTACGAGGCGCTGCCGCAGCCCAAGGTGCCGCAGGATCCGTTGAAATTCCGCGATTCCAAGAAATATGCCGACCGCCTCAAGGACGGTCGCGCCAAGACCAGCCAGGAAGACACGATCCTGGCCGGCGTCGGCCAGGTGCGCGGCGTCAAGATGGTCGGCGTCGTGCATGAATTCGCCTTCATGGGCGGTTCGCTCGGCCTCGCCGCCGGCGAAGCCATCATCAAGGCGTTTGAGCGCGCCATCGCCGAGCGCTGCCCGCTGGTGATCTTCCCGGCCTCGGGCGGAGCCCGCATGCAGGAAGGCATTCTATCGCTGATGCAGCTGCCCCGCACCACGGTGGCGGTGGAGATGCTGAAGGAAGCCGGTCTGCCCTATTTCGTCGTGCTGACCAATCCGACCACCGGCGGCGTCACCGCCTCCTACGCCATGCTCGGCGATGTGCATCTTGCCGAACCCGGCGCGGAAATCTGCTTCGCCGGCAAGCGCGTCATCGAGCAGACCATCCGCGAAAAGCTGCCGGAAGGCTTCCAGACCTCGGAATATCTGCTCGAACACGGCATGGTCGACATGGTTATCCGCCGTCACGACATTCCCGAGACGCTGGCGCGGATGACCCGCATGATGCTCAATCTGCCCGACATCGCCGAAGCCGCCTGATCGATAAGGCCGGGGAGGGCTGATGAACGCGACGCAACCAAGCCGCGCCGAGCAGGAGATCGAACGCCTCCTCGGCATTTATCCGCGCGGCTTCGATCTGTCGCTGGATCGCATCCGCCGGCTTCTCGACGATCTCGGTCGCCCGCAGGACCGGCTGCCGCCGGTGATCCACATCGCCGGCACCAACGGCAAGGGCTCCGCCACCGCGTTTTCCCGCGCCCTGATCGAGGCCGCCGGCCTGAGCTGCCACGTCCACACCTCGCCGCATCTGGTGCGCTGGCATGAGCGTTACAGGCTCGGCGCGCCGGGCGGCGGTCGTCTCGTTTCCGACGAGAAACTGCTGGAGGCGGTTCTCCGCGCTGAGCAAGTCAATGCCGGCCAGCCGATCACCGTGTTCGAATTGCTGACGGCGGTGATCTTCATCCTGTTTTCCGAACATCCGGCCGACGCCGCCGTGATCGAAGTGGGTCTGGGCGGCGAATTCGACGCCACCAATGTCTTCGATCATCCCGCCGTGTCGCTGATTATGCCGATCGCGCTTGATCATCAGGCCTGGCTCGGCGACACGATCGAACAGATCGCCGCCGCCAAGGCCGGCATCATCAAGCGCCGCCCAGTGGTGATCGGCAAGCAAGAAGACGCCGCCGCGCTCGACGTTCTCGTCGGCAAGGCCGAGCGCGCCGGCGTCGAACCGGCCATCTATGGCCAGGATTATCTGGCCTATGAAGAAAATGGCCGCCTCGTCTATCAGGACGAGGACGGGCTGATGGATCTGCCGCTGCCGGCTCTGCCGGGCCGTCACCAGTTCGCCAATGCCGCCGCCGCCATTCGCGCCGTCAAAAGTGCGGGCTTTGCGCTGAGCGAAGAGGTGGTGGCCAGGGCGATGAAGTCGGTCAGCTGGCCGGCGCGCCTGCAGCGCCTCAGAAACGGCAATCTCATTGCTTTCGCCCCGCCGGGCGCCGAGATCTGGCTGGATGGCGGCCATAATCCGCATGGCGGCCGCGCGGTCGCCGAGGCCATGGTCTCCTTCGAGGAGCGCGAGCCGCGCCCGCTCTATCTCGTCACCGGCATGATCAACACCAAGGATCCCAAGGGCTATTTCGAGGCCTTCGACGGTCTTGCCCACAAGGTCTATACGGTGGCGATCCGCAGTTCCGATGCGGGCCTCGATCCCGCTGCGCTCGCCCATGACGCCGCCGAAGCCGGTCTTCGCGCCGAGCCTGCCGCTTCCACTGCAGCCGCGCTGAGCCAGATTGCCGTCGAGACGGAAACCGATCCGGTCCCGCCGCGCATTCTCATCGGCGGCTCGCTCTATTTCGCCGGCACGGTGCTCGAAGACAACGGCACGCTGCCGGAATGACAAAGCCCGGCGCGAGGCCGGGCTTCATCGTCACATCTGCAAAACAGTTTTCAGGCGGCGCCGGAGATCCAGGCCGTCAATGCGGTCTTGGGCGATGCGCCAACCTTGATGTCGGCCACTTCGCCTGCCTTGAACAGCGCGAGCGTCGGGATCGAGCGAACGCCAAACTGGGCGGCGAGCTGCGGATTTTCGTCGATGTTCAGCTTGGCGATCTTCACCTTGCCGGCAAATTCCGAGGAGAGTTCCTCAAGCGCTGGCGCGATCATCTTGCACGGGCCGCACCATTCGGCCCAGAAGTCCACCACGACAGGCTCGGCGGAATTGAGCACTTCTTCCTGGAAATTGTTCACGTCGACTTTGACGGTGGCCATCGGAAATCTCCTTCTTGGGGCGGATCATGTGTGGCCGCCCAGGCTGGTTCGACACATATGTGGTCATGCGCCGGGATCGGTTCAATGAGGTAAATCATCGGGCCGAAATATCAAGCAGGGCTTTTTCAACTTCGGCCTCGGTGAGAGAATAAAGCTGTGGTCCTTCGGTGTAGAGCAGCAGGCAGCGGACGGTTTCCCCCGGAAAAATGGATTCCAATACCGAGCGATAGAGCGCGAGCTGGGCGCGATGGGCAAAGGGAATGTCCTCTCGGCGCTCCGGCGGCGACAGATTGGTCTTGTAGTCGAGGATAAACACGCCGTCGGCATTGCGTCCCATCCGGTCAATCCGGCCCGAGACGGCGAAAGTTCGTCCCCCAAGGCTGATCTCACCCATGATCGAGACCTCGGCCTTGGTGTCGGCGCGATGCAGGAAGGCAAGTTCGGGATCATCCAGAATGTCGAGCGCTTGGACGGCGATCCGCATCCGTTCCGGCTCGCTCCAATCCGGCGCCGCCCGCGACAGATAGCGCTCCGCAGCCTCGTCTCTCTCCATCTCGTCAAGCTCGGGCAGCGTCTGCAGCAGCCGGTGCATGATCTTGCCGCGCGTTTGCGCGCCCGATCCCGAGCGCTTCGGGTCAAACAGCAGCGATGTCACCTTTTCGTCGCCGGCGCTGTCATCGATCACCGCATGCGCGCCCGAGGGCGCGAGTGGTCGCGGCAAATCGGCGAGCGGCGGCAGGGGAGCATAAAGCCCCGGCGGCGGCTCTCTCGGCGCCAGCGGTCGCGTCTCAGGCTTTTCCTCCGCGACAGCAGCCTCGGCTTCGGCTCCTGCGTGGCGCCGCCAGGTCCAGCCCTTCCATTCCTGCGCCCCGGCGCGAAAGGTCTCGGGCTGGCAATGGTTCTCATCCGCTGTCAGCGCGGTGCGAACGATCTCCGACCAGGTGCCGGCATTCTCCCGCTTCTTCCGGTAGCTCGCCAGCACCAGCCGGTCCGACGCGCGCGTCATGCCGACATAGAGCAGCCGCCGATATTCCTCCTCGGCGCTCGCGCCCAGTCTGGCTTCGTCGGCGGTGATCACGGGGCATTGGAAATCGCGATTGGGATACCAGAGCGGCAGGCGAGGCGAAGCCGTTGCGGGATCGACGATCCGCATGCGCGGCAACAGCGTCTTGTCGAACGGCTTGCCGCCGCTATCGACCAGAAACACCACTGGCGCCTCTAGCCCCTTGGAGGCATGCACGGTCATGATGCGGACTTCGTCGCGGCCCTTGTCCTGCTCGCGCTTGATCTCGGGGGAATCCTCCTCCATCGTCGCGAGGAAGGTGGCGAGCCCCGGCAGTCCCGCCTGTTCGTGATCGAGCGCGAAGCTCAGGAATTCATCCAGCACGTCGCTGACTTCGGCGCCGAAGCGGGCCAGAAACAGCCGCCGTCCGCCTTCCGCGCCCAGGAGACGGGCATAGAAATCATGCGGGCGCAGCGAACAGGCCATCTTGCGCCAGCTTTCCAGCCGGTCGCGCGCTGTCCGCCAGCGCGCGGACGCCGCAGCCAGCGCGTTCAGTCTCTGCCATAGGCTTTCCGCCGGGCCGCGATCCGCTGCCAGTTCATAGAGCGCGTCTTCGTTCTCATTGATCAGCGGCGATTTGATCAGCGCCGCCAGCGACAGATCGTCTTCGGTGAGAATGAGGAAGCGGCCGAGCGCCATCAGATCCTGGATGGCGATATGGCTGGAGAGCACCAGCCGGTCGGCGCCGGCCACCGCCACGCGGCCGCCCTTCTTCAATTCGCGCGACAAAGTCAGCGCAAAGGCGTCGCGCTTGCGCACCAGCACCAAGATGTCGCCCGGCCGAATGAGACGCACGCTGCCATCGCGCTCGACCACGCTCTGTTTGCCGGCCATGGCCTCGATCGAGGCCGCCACGCGCCGGGCGAGCTCCGCCGCCGCCGAGCGTTCGGCCACCCGGTCGAAGGGCGCCAGCCAGTCATCATCTTCGTCCGCGCTCGTCTCCTCGGCGATGGTTTCCCAGAGATCGACGCGGCCGGCCTGGCCGATGCGGTTGGAGACATGCACGATCGCATCGCCGAGCGCGCTCAGGCCCTTTGCATTGGCGGGGTCGGTGAACACCTGGTCGACCGCCGTCAGCACATCCTCTGTCGAGCGGAAGGAGACGCGCAGATTGATCGGCCTGAAATCACGTCCTCCTGCTGCGGCGCGGCGCTCGGTCAGGCTGCGCTCTTCGGCGAAGCGCTCGGGACGCGCGCCCTGGAAGGAATAGATCGACTGCTTTTCGTCGCCGACCACGAAGATGGTGCGGTTCAGCGCCCGCGCGCTTTCGCCGGCGAAGAAATCCTCGGTCAGCGAGCGGATGATTTCCCATTGCGCCGGGCTGGTGTCCTGCGCTTCATCCACCAGAATATGGTCGATGCCCTGGTCGAGCTTGTAATGCACCCAGGGGCCAATGCCCTCTTTCTTCAGCAGCGCTTCGGTGCGGGTGATGAAATCTTCGAAATCGAGGAAGCTGCGCTCTTTTTTGAGCACCTCGTAATTGTCGATCAGCCTTTCGCCGAGGATCAAGGCCGACAGCGTCGCCTCATAGAGACGGGCGGTCTTGTAGTCCTGCCAGATACGCGCCAGCCATCCTGTCGCGCCCAGCAGCCGGTCGATGAGGTCTGCGTCGCGGTTGCGCATATCCTTGTTGGCATAGGTGCTTTCGGCATAGGGCGCTTCATCCGTCGCCTTCAGCAGCCCCTCGCGCAGCATGATCAGCCGCTTGACCGGATCGTCCTCGCGGTCGGCAAGGCCCAGCGCATAGGCGCAGCCTTGCGCCTTGGACCCGCCTTTGTCATTGGCGAGATTGATATAGGCCATGACATCTGCGGGCGAGAATCCGGCTAACGGCCATGCGCGGGCTGCGGTTGACGCGAGCGTTGCGCCCGGCTCCAACCCCAGCGCCTCAGCGAGGACAGATTCAAAGCCGCCCCGGTCGCGGCTATAAGCAAGAAATCGCCGGATGGCCGTGCGGTTTTGGATCAGGTCGTTCAGCAGCCGGTCGAGGCCGCTTTCATCGCCGATCGACAAAGCGTCGTGAAAGGCCCGCGCCAGCGCCTCATCGCCCTCGGCCTGCGTCGCCGTCAACAGCAAGCGCCGGGCTTCCGACAGCAGGCTCGCCGCCGCCTTGTCATCAAGCACGCTGAAATGGCCGGCGACATTGGCCTCCAGCGGAAACTGGTGCAGCAGTGATTCGCAAAAGGCGTGAATGGTCTGGATCTTCAGCCCGCCCGGCGATTCCAGCGCCCGGGCGAAGAGCTTGCGCGCCTCCGCCAGCTTGAAGGCGGAGGGCGTTTCGCCCTCCATCGCCGCGATATCGCGCGCCAGCTGCTCGTCGTCGAGCGCCGTCCAGCGCGACAGTTTCTCGAACACGCGGTTCGACATTTCCGACGCCGCCGCCTTGGTGTAGGTCAGGCAGAGAATGGCCGAGGGCCTGGTGCCGTTTAGCATCAGCCGGATGACGCGCTGGGTCAGCACATGCGTCTTGCCGGAGCCAGCATTGGCCGACACCCAGACCGACATTCCGGGCGAGGATGCGGCGTTCTGGAGAAGCGTCGTTTCGCTAAGCGGCGTCTTGGCAATAGCCTCACTCATCGCCGGCCTCCTCGTCGCTGTCGGCGGAGGACCATTCGGCCACCCGGGCGAGATGGTCGTAATCGCCGCCATGATCGCTGTCGCGGAACGGCGCGACGCGGGATTTGAATCCGGCTTTGCCCGTCTTCAGCGCCGCCGTCAGCTTGGCGAGCTGCAACAGCGCTTCGGTGGCCAGCTCATCGGCCGTGCGCCGGTCTTCCGGCTTGGTCTTGGTGGATTTCTCGTTGTTGACGCAATCGACCTTGAAATTGCGGCCCGGCCTCAGCCGCACATACAGCAGATCCTCGGCCTGACGCGCCTTGAGATCGGCAAAACCGCCCGCTTTCAGCACCGCCGCCTCCAGCGCAAGCTGCGGCTCAAGCAGCGTGCGCGCTTCCTTGGGCGAGGGGCCGAGCCCGGTTTTGTAGTCGATAATGTCGGCGCGGCCGTCCTTGCGCAGATCGATACGGTCGGCGCGGCCCGACACGGTCAGCCCCGGAAGCCTATGCTCGCCGCGGATTTCCACGAAGGACTTATCGATCAGCGGCCGACGCTCGGCCTCGTGGGTGAGAAATTCCCGCGCCACTTCCAGAAAGCGTGGTCGCCAGACGGCTTCGACATGCGGGGGCAGGGCAGCTTCCGCAAAGACCTCGGTCGTGATCCGCGCGATCACCTCGAATGCGCCGGGCGCGCGCGCATCATGTCCGGCCTTGATGAAGCGCTCGACCACGGCGTGATAGAGATTGCCGCGCTCCAGCGCCGCCGGCTCGCGGTTGAACGGCTCCAGCGGATCGAGCTTGAGAATGCGCCGGGCATAGATCTGGTAGGGATCGCGGCGCAGTCGGCCCGCTTCGCTGAAGGAATAGCGCTCCGGCTGTTTCTCCGCCGGCGGAAAAGGTTCGGGACGCGGCGAAAACGGCTGTTCGTCGCCATAATCAAGCGATTCCGCCAGCGCCCGATACGCGTCGCCGCGCTGTCGCATCGCCTCCGTCACGCTTTGGCCTGCAGCGGATTGCAAGCGTTGCAGGAAGCGCGAGGCGACCGAGGGCGCGCCGCCCTGGCGGAGCGCGCGGGTCAGGATCACCTTCTGCGCCCCCAGTCCCATCACGAAATCATGCGCCGCTTGCCCGATGCGCCGCTCCGGCGGCTCAAGCCCGATCTCGGTCTTCATCATGCGTGAGAGGAAGGGATTGTTGGCCGTCTGCGCCGGCCAGATCCCCTCATTGAGACCGCCGAGCACGAGCGTGTCCACCTCCAGAAGACGCGCTTCCAGCGTGCCCCAGATCATCACGCGCGGATGGTCGTTGGATTTCGGCTTCACCCCGACCCCGGCGATCAAGGCCGTCAGCGCGTCGATCCATTGCGGCCCGTCGGCCTCCAGCACATCGCCGGTCTCCTGCAACTCGCGCAACAGCCGCGCCAAGGTCACGCCCGCTTCGCTCGACCACAGGCTTTCGAGACTGTCGCGTTCATCCAGGCAGAAAGCTTCCAGCGCCTGTCCCGTCGCCTGAGCCCAGGCGGGCAGGGAATAACGCTGGATCGGCCGACCAAAGTGGTCGCGCGTCGCCATCTTGGTCAGCGGCTCGACCGCCTGTTCGATCCGCCGCGACAGGGTGATCAGCATCTCCAGCTGATCCTCGATCAGCAGAAGCTGCTGCCAATGGGTCTTGTGCGGATTGTCCTTCAGCCGGGCGATGGCTTCGGTCACTCGGGGCGTCAGCGCCGAGGGATTGGCGGGCGCCGTGCCGCCGCGCAATGTCAGCAGTTCCAGCCGGTTGACCTGCGTGGTGAGCGCGGCGCGGTCCATGCCCAGCCGGATGATCGGATGTTTGAGCAGGCTGATCAGCGCTGCGGGGTCGCCGGGCCTGAGAGTGGCTTCCAGCACCAGCCGCGCCAGCGCTCCCTGCGGCGCGGTCATCAACGGCGCGCCCGCCGAATCATCGGCCTCGATGCCGAAGCGCTTGAGTTCAGAGGCGACGCGACGGGCGAGATTGCGGTCCGGCGTCACCAGCGCCGCCCTTGTCCGGGCCGCGCCGTCGGTGGCGTTCAGCGCCAACTTGAGCGCGATCGCCGCGGCCAGCGCCTCTTCGCGCTCATTGGCGGCCTCGATCAGCGCCATGTCCTCAAAGGCCTCGGCCAGCGCCGGCTCGCCGGTCTCGTCGCGCCAGGCGCGGTGATTGGCTTCGGCTTCCGCAGGCGTGAAAGCCTGGCTGACGGCGCGGCCGCGCAGGCGCAGTCCGTCTTGCTCCAGCGCCAGCGGCGCGACGTCGCGCCGCTCGGTCTTCAGCCGGGCGAGCAGATGATAAAGCCCATATTGTGGATGGCTGCGGCTGGCCGGATCGCCGTCCTTTTTGCCGTCGGCGGCAAGGGCGCCCGCCAGCCGCCAATGGGTCTCGGGCATGTCGAGATCGAGCCCCGGCAGCACCACGCGTCCGCAATCGAGCCCGTGTATCGCCTCGATCAGCTCGGCGGTCGCAGGGATCGAGCCGGTCGAGCCGGCCACGATCACCGGATGCGGCGTCTGTTCGCGCATATAGCGCCGGGCTTCGGCGCGGATCGCCTCGGCGCGGTGGGCGGCGGGCGAGGAGCGATTGAGTTCAGACAGCCGCTCCGGCCAGAAGGCGCGGGCGATCTTCAGGAATTCCCCGGTTAGCTGCTGCCAGATGGCGCGGTCGCCGAGATCGATCCGATCGAGCCCATCCCAGCCGGTCTCCTCGGTCTCGATCGCATCGATCAGCTCCACCAGGCTGCGGGCTAGCCAGATGGCGTCGGCCGGGCTTGCCGGCGCCACCAGCGGCGAATCCGTATGGATGTCGCGCAGCATGGCCGGCAGCTTGTTTCGCCAGGCGAGAATCAGGCGAGACAATTCAATGAGCCGGCGAACAGGCGAGATCGGCGGCAAGAGATCGAGCGCCGCATCCGGCGTCTCGTCGAAATAGCCGGCGTCGTCGTCGATCTCGCCGAGCGGACGGATGACCGGCAGGATCGCCGCGCGTCCCGCCATCAGGTCGACGAATTCCGACCGAAGCGCGCGCGCCGCCCGCCGCGTCGGCAGATAGATCGTCGCCCGCGACAAAGACAGCGGATCCTCAGGCGTCAGGCGGAAGGAGGAGACGAGTAGCCCTTCGACGAGCGCCCGCGCCAGCGTCTTCAGAAACGGTGCGCCGGGCGGAATGGTGAAGACGCGGGGGTCGCTCATCTCACTGGCCCGCGCGATGGCGGCGCACCACAGCTTCGGCGGGCGCAATCGCCTCGGGCGTGCCGGCGGTCGCCCAGTCGCCGTCGAGCAGCAGGCCCTTTAGCCTGCCCGCCTTGATCGCCCGGTCGAAATAGATGTTGAGATTGAAAGCGCCCTCCGGCGCATCGGCAAACAGTCTGGAGTCCAGCACGATCGCGCCGGCATAGATCACGCCTTGCCCGCCCGTCTCTGCGGTCGCCTCGCGGGCGCGGATCAGATCGCCATTCTCGACCAGCCGGAAGTCGTCGCCGCCGTCATGGCCGGTGGCCTTTTCGGTCGGCGCCAGCAGCATCGCCATATCCATGGTTGCGGGATCAAAGAAGCGCGCCAGCCTGGCGAGATTGCCCGCCTCGCCCTTGCCGTCACCTGCCCAGAACAGATCGGCGTTCATCACATAGACAGGCCCTTCGGGCAGCAATCTCAAGCCCTTGACCAGCCCGCCGCCGGAATTCAGCAGCGCCGCGCGTTCGTCCGAGATCAGGATCTCCAGCTCGGAATAGGCGCTGAGATGCGCTTCCATCTGCTCGGCGAGATAATGCACATTGACGACGGTCCGGCGCACGCCGGCCTCTTTCAGCGCATCGAGCGCATAGTCGATCAGCGGCTTGCCGGCGATCGGCACCAGCGGCTTCGGCATCGTGTCGGTGATCGGGCGCATGCGGGTTCCAAGCCCCGCCGCCAGCACCATGGCGTTTTCGATCGTCATGATCTCAATCTTCGGGTGATTCGGCTGCGGGGATTCCAGCCTTCCTGATCCAGTCGCGCAAGGGGGCGCACACAGGATGTTCGAGCGCCATGCTCAAATGCCAGAGCGTGCGCGGCATATGCCGCATGTAATGAGCCATACCGTCGCGCTTGAGCAGCCGCACCCAGAGCCCGTTCAGCCGGCAGGCGCGCTGCGCCGACATGATGGCGAAGGCCTTGAGGAAACTGTCGCAGTCGAAATCGCCTTGAGCTGCGCGATCGTCCATATAGGTCTCGATCAGCTTTTCCATCAGCGGTCGTTTTACCGTCACCCGCGCGTCCTGGGACAGCGACACCACGTCATAGGCCGAAGGCCCGATGATGGCGTCCTGGAAGTCGATCACGCCGATGCGCTGGAAACCCTGGCGCTCCGGAAGCCACAGAAGATTGGGCGAATGGTAGTCGCGCAGCGCAAGCCGCTTTTCGACAGTGGCCAGTTCATCGATCAGATGATCCCAGATGGCGAGATAGTCAGCCTTCTCGGTCTCGTCGACTGCTGTGCCCCGCCGCCAGGGAATATGCCAGTCGATCAACACCTCGGCTTCGAATTTCAGTGTTTCACGTGAAAATTCAGGCAGCTGATGCCATTCGCCCGGCTGGATCTCCAGCCGTTCGGGCGTCGGATGCCGGTGGTAATCCGCCAGCAGCTTGACCGCCTCGACATAGCGCTCGGCGATCGGTCGGCCATTGTCGTCGAGCACGCCTTGCGAGCCGAGATCCTCGATCAGCAACAGACCGGCATCCATATCGGCGCCAAAGATCTCCGGCGCCGAGACGCCGAGCGAGCGCAGATAGCGCGCCACCGCCACGAAGGGCTTCACATCCTCGGCCAGATGCACGAGCTGCGAATAAGGCTTGCCGTCGCGGATCGGCGGACCGTTGGAGCGCCGGGGCGCGTCCATCAGCACCAGCGCTTCTCCTGCCGGCGTCGTCACCCGTTCATAGGCGCGGAAGGAGGAATCACCGGTCAAGAAGCGACGACGGGCCACTTCGCCGCGCTGGTCTTCGAGAAAATGCCGGATTGCCAGAACACGCTCGAGACGCGTGGCGAATCGTTCATTGGTCGTCTCGATCGTCAGCCGCCGCCCATCGCCCTCATGGATGATTGCAATGCGGATGGCGTTCTTCGGCAGGCGCGCGCCGGCGCGGTCAGGCCATTCGATCAGCGCCACGCCATCGCTCAGCGCTTCATCGAGGCCGAGTTCGTCCAGTTCGCTTTCGTCGCCGAGCCGGTAGAGATCGAAATGATGGATGGGAAACCTAAGCTCATAGCTCTGCACCAGCGTGAATGTCGGACTTGGCGCTTCCAGCTCATCGTCATCGGCGACGGCGCGAATCAGCGCACGGCTGAGCGCGCTCTTTCCCGCGCCCAGATCGCCTGATAGCGCCAGGCAATCGCCCGGCTTCACGGTCAGGGCAAGGTCTTCGCCAAGCCGCCGGGTGGCGGCCTCATCGGGCAGGAACAGGCTGATCAACGTCATAGAGCGACCTTGTCGAGCCGCGCCGCTGTCGCCCTGCCGGCCGGAATCCGGCAGGTGATGCGCGTTCCCGCACCCGGTGCGCTATCGACGCTGATACCGCCGTGATGCAGGCTGACGAAACTGTCGACAATGGCGAGGCCGAGGCCGGCGCCGGATTTGCGTCCGCCATGATTGGTGGATTCAAAGCGATTGAAAATCTTTTCCACGGCTTCCGCGCTCATGCCTGGACCGGGATCGCTAACGGTGAACAGGAAATCCTCGCCGTCGCGCCAGCATTTCAGCCCGATGGAGCTGCGTTCAGGGGCGAAATTGGCGGCGTTGGTCAAAAGCTTGATGAAGATCTGCTTGAGCCGCTGGTGATCGGCATGGACGACGCCGAGATCGTGATCGGCGGTGATCTTCAGCGTAACCTGGTTTTCCTGCAGTTTGTGCGCCACCTGCAGCGCCACCTCGTCGAGCAGATCGTTGATCGTCACCGGCTCGTAATGCAGCTCCATGATGCCGGCGTCGACGGTGGCGAGGTCGAGAATATCGTTGACCAGCGTCAGCAGCACCGAGGAGGAGTTGGAGATGTGGTCGAGATATTCGGCCTGGCGCGATGTCAGCGGGTCCATGCCCTGGGTGCGCAGCAGATCGGTGAAGCCGATGATATTGGTCAGCGGCGAGCGCAACTCGTAGGAGACATGCTGGACGAAGGCGTTCTTGATTTCGTCGGCCTTGTGCAGCGCCTCGTTCTTTTCCTTGAGCGCCCGTTCCGCCAGTTCGCTCGCCGTCACGTTCACGAATGTGAGCATGGTCTGGGCGTTGGGCAACGGAATGACCGCGTAATCGAGCACCAGACCAGTCTTCAATTCGAGCTTGCCGGATGCCTGCATGCGCTGGTCGTTGAAGCTGGTGATGATCCGGCTGAAATTCTTCCAGCCGTCGGTCTGGTCGTAGGACGGCAGACAGGCCTTTTCGATATCCTTGATATGCGTGCCCGGGACCGCCTCTTCGCCGGTAATGTTCCACAACGCCCGGAAAGCCGGGTTCGACAGCGTGATGCGTCCGTCTGGCGCAAACACCGCCACGCCTTCGGCCAGATGGTCGATGGTTTCGCCCTGGACTTTCAGCAGCGTGTTGTAACGGGTTTCGAGATCCACCTGTTCGGTGAGGTTCTCGAACACCCAGGTCGCGCCGCCCTGCGGCCGCGCCGTGGCGAAGACGCGCAGCGTCTGACCGTTCGGCATGTGCCAGAGATCGGTATGCGGATCGATGGCGCGGTAGACCGACAGGATCGTGTCCTTCCAGGCCTTCCAGTTCAACTGTTCCGGCAGCCGCCCGGCCGCCCGCAGCCGGTCCAGCAATTCGGCATGGTCAGGCGTCGATTCGAGGAAGGGAATGTCGAGATTCCACAGCTGGCGGAACGCCTGATTGTAATATTGCAGTTTTTGCCGCTCGTCGAAAATCGCCACTGGCGTCGCCAGCATGTCCAGCGTTTCGGCATGGCTCTTGATGGTGCGGCGCAGTTCGTCGCGCGCCGCTTCCGAGCGCGACACGTCAACAGCGATGCCGGCCGATCCCTCGCGGCTGGCCACATCCACCACGTCGTAGAATGTGCGGTTGCCATTGACGATGGTCGCCACTTTGTCCCGGAATGGATTGTCGGGGGTGGTCGTGGCCTTGATCTTTTCGCGCGTCAGCGTTTCCAGCAATTCGCGGCTTTCGCGCACGGCGATGTCGGGGGAGGGCGCGGCGACAGCTTCGCCATAGGCTTCGTTCACCCAGGTCAGGGCGCCGGTTTTGTCGCGCTGCCAGCTCGGCATGTCCACGGCGTCGAGCAGGGTCTGGAAAGAGCGGATCGAGCTTTGCAGCCTCTCGCGCTCGATCTGCAATTCGGCCAGTTCGGCGCGAAGATTGTTGAGCGCCAGGAAACGCACGAAGGCGCGGCCGCCGGACACCCGGCCCTGCGCTTCCAGCACCTCGTCGCGGGCGGTTTCGACCACGATGTCAAAGCTCGTCGCTTCGCCGCGCAGCGCTTCGACGGCGCGCTCCAGTTCGCCGGCCGAACGCGGCTTCAGCCAGCGGCCGAAGGCGAGGAAATCGCGATCGTCGCGCGGCGCGCCGGTTTCAATCGGCAATTCGCCGAGCACTTCCGCCTGGCCGGTCATGCCGTCCCAGATCACGATACGCCGGTTCTTGTCAGCGATCAGCGCCTCATAGCGCGAAATCTTGCCATGGGCGTCCGACAACGCGGATTTGATCTGGCGATTTTCATGTTCCACGGTGGCCCGGCGCCGGAGGAGCGCGAAAGCGCCGATCAGCAGCGCCGAAACCAGCCCGCCGACCGACGAAAGGGCCACGACATGACCGCTGGTCAAAGCATGGCCGGGGGCTTCCGCCGCCTGGGCGGCGGCCGGAAAAAGGCTTGTCGCCGAATAGAACAGGCTTTTGGTGCGCAGCCGTATGCGTTTCTTGCCCATGCCAGGATTGGTTCTGGCCCGCGGAGCGCGCTCGAATAGCCTGTCGTATTCCATCATGATCTAGACAAGTCCCCGTCACCTGTTCCGTCATTGTCATGGAGCTCGGCATTGAGCCCGATCCAAATGGATCGTGAAGTCCGCCGCGCATGCGCAAAGCGGATCGACCCCGGAGTCATTCGGGACCCATGATGGAAACCGCCCGCCGCAAAGCGCCGTTTCCGTCACGTTTCGGTTCGCCGCCGCTCGACCAGCCGTTCCGTGACATTCGAATCATGTTCAAAAACAATACAATCTTGCAGTTTCCTCGCAAATAGATTTGACCAAAAAAGAAGCCGCGCGGCTTTTTAACCGCGCGGCTTCAACATCTTGTGTGGTTAACGGCGTCTTATCAATAGCGGTAGTGTTCGGCCTTGAACGGACCGGTCTTTTCGACGCTGATATAGCCTGCCTGCTCGTCGGAAAGCTCCGTGAGCCTTACGCCGAGCTTGTCGAGGTGCAAACGGGCGACCTTCTCGTCCAGGTGTTTCGGCAACACATAGACCTGGTTTTCGTACTGGCCCTTGTTGTTGAACAGTTCGATCTGGCCGAGAACCTGGTTGGTGAACGAGGCGCTCATTACGAAGGAGGGATGGCCGGTGGCGTTGCCGAGATTGAGCAGGCGGCCTTCCGACAGCAGGATCATGCGGTTGCCCTTGGGGAACTCGACCATGTCGACCTGCGGCTTGATGTT
Organism: Rhizobium sp. SG_E_25_P2; assembly: GCF_029892285.1. Lineage (GTDB taxonomy): Bacteria > Pseudomonadota > Alphaproteobacteria > Rhizobiales > Rhizobiaceae > Rhizobium_E. The sequence continues at coordinate 31,712 of NZ_JARXVM010000022.1, read as the reverse complement.
GGTCCAGCGCAGGTTGCGCAGCGCAGCCACCTGAATTTCATTGTCGAAATGGCCGATATTGCCGACGATGGCCATGTCCTTCATTTCGCGCATATGCTCGATGCGGATGACGTCCTTGTTGCCGGTCGCGGTGATGAAGATGTCCGCCGAGGAGACGACGTCTTCGAGTTTCACGACTTCAAAGCCGTCCATCGCCGCCTGCAGTGCGCAGATCGGATCGATTTCTGTGACCTTGACGCGGGCGCCGGCGCCGGAGAGCGAGGCCGCAGAGCCCTTGCCGACATCGCCATAGCCGCAGACCACGGCCACTTTGCCGGCCATCATCACGTCGGTGCCGCGGCGAATGCCGTCGACCAGCGATTCCTTGCAGCCATATTTGTTGTCGAACTTCGACTTGGTGACGGAATCGTTCACATTGATCGCCGGGAAGGGCAGCAGGCCCTTTTCAGCCAACTGGTACAGGCGATGCACGCCGGTGGTGGTCTCTTCCGTCACGCCCTTGATGGCGTCGCGCTGCTTGGTGAACCAGCCCGGCGAGGCGGCCAGGCGCTTCTTGATCTGCGCGAACAGGATTTCTTCTTCCTCGGAGCCGGGCATGGACAGCACGTCCTCGCCGGCTTCGGCGCGGGCGCCGAGCAGGATATACATGGTGGCGTCGCCGCCGTCGTCCAGGATCATGTTGGACAGGCCGCCATCGGTCCACTGGAAGATCTGGTCGGTATAGGTCCAGTATTCCTCAAGCGTCTCGCCCTTGACGGCGAAGACCGGAATGCCGGCCGCTGCGATCGCGGCGGCGGCATGGTCCTGGGTCGAGAAAATGTTGCATGACGCCCAGCGGACATCGGCGCCGAGCGCCACCAGCGTTTCGATCAGCACGGCGGTCTGGATCGTCATATGCAGCGAGCCGCTGATGCGGGCGCCCTTCAGAGGCTTGCTCTCGCCATATTCGGCGCGGGCGGCCATCAGGCCGGGCATTTCGGTTTCGGCGATCGAGATTTCCTTGCGGCCGAAATCGGCGAGCCCGTAATCGGCGACCAGATAGTCTTGCTTGGCGGTCATTCTGTGCGTCTCCAGATGAATGAGGGACATGCCGCGCTCTGGCGGCCGGGTCGCGCGGCGCGCGCCCAGGATTGCATGGCGCGTGGTGTAGCACCCGCGGCCGCGCAAGGCAAGAATGACATAAACAAATCTTTATATGTTTATGAAGCGGTGGTTACCACTTCGTCACATCTCTTCGCCGAATTTGTCGGCGATCAGCGCTTCGATCGTGGCCAGCGCCTCATCCGCCTGCGCGCCGCTGGCCGCCACATGAATGGTGGAGCCAGGTCCGGCCGCCAGCATCATCAGGCCCATGATCGAGGTTCCGCCGACGGTCATGCCATCCTTGCTGACGCGGATCTCGGCGTCGAAACCTTCGACGGTCTGCACGAATTTGGCCGAGGCGCGCGCATGCAGGCCGCGTTTATTGATGATCAGGATTTCGCGTTCGAGCATTCTCCCCCCAGACCGCTCTTATTTACCGTTCAGCACGCGGCTGGCGACATAGATGTATTTTCGTCCGGCGTCGGATGCTTCCACCAGCGCCTTCTGCATGTTGTTTTCGGCGCGCACGCCGGCGAGCTTGATCAGCATCGGCAGGTTCATGCCGGCGATCACTTCGGTGTTGCCGCGCGCCATGGCCGAGATCGAGAGATTGGACGGCGTGCCGCCGAACATGTCGGTGAGGATGATGACGCCATGGCCGTCGTCATTGTCGGCGACGGCGTCCATGATGTCCTGCCGCCGCAGATCCATGTCGTCATCGGGGCCAATACAGATCGTTGCGAGGGCTTTTTGGGGGCCGACCACATGCTCCAGCGCTGAGCGGAATTCTTCCGCCAAGCGGCCATGCGTCACAAGCACCAGTCCGATCATACTCGGTACAGCTCCTAATCGTGGATCGTAGGGCGGTGCTGTTACCGAATAATCCCGCGCCCGTCCACCGTCAGCGCGCCATCATGGCAAGGAAAGCCGGAAGTTCAAGCCCCAAATTACGATTTGAGACAATCACACGCCGAAGCCCTGTCCCGAGCCGGGTCTGTTGTCTCGAACAGACGCATCAGCACTCCGAACGGATCGGCCAGTGTCCGATCGAGCGAAAACAGCGGCAGCGACGCCCCGCCCGAGCTTGTCCAGCGGCGGTTCTCCTCCGGAATCCGGTTTTCTGCGTTCACCGTCACCGGGTTGAGCGCGATGTCCATCACCGCCGCGTCGAGAGCGTCCATCCTCAGGACGCCCGCGCCCCGCGATTCGATCAGGCCGCGGATCACGCTCGGGCCACTTGCGATCAATCGTCCGTGAACCGCCTCGATGCGTGTCTGGTCGTCGCTGACCAGGCGCGCAAACCGGCCTCTGAGCAGGGCGCCGTCGATCAACCGAAGCGCCAGAGCGCTCTTGCCGGACCCTGAAGGGCCGATGATCAAAATGCCGGTCGACCCGACCACCAGCGATGTGGCGTGGACGAGTTCGCCGCTCATGATGGGCCTTTTTCCGGCAGTGTTAGGATGAAGCGCGCTCCGATCCTGTTACCGTCGCCGTCGAGAATATTCTCGGCCGTCAGCGAGCCGCCATGCGCCTCGGCGATCTGGCGGCTGATCGACAGGCCCAGGCCGGAATTCTGCCCGAAGGCTTCCGCGCCCGGACGATCGGTGTAGAAGCGTTCGAAGATGCGGTCGATATTCTCCGCCTCGATGCCGGGGCCGTTGTCCTCCACCAGAATCACGCATACGCCGCCGGCCTTGCGCATCTTGACGCCGATGCGGCCGCCTTTGTCGGGCACGAAGGAGCGGGCGTTCTCAATGAGATTGCTGATGATCTGGCCCAGCCGCAATTCATGGCCGGTAACGCTGAACTTGCCCTTGCCGGCGCTTTTGAGATCCACATCAAGCGCGATCTCCACCTGCTTGCCGCGGGCGCGCACCTGCCGGGACACATCCACCAGGCTTTCGAGCAGCTTGACGAGATCCACCGGCTTGGAATCGGCGCGGGCCAGTTCGGCGTCCAGCCGAGAAGCGTCGGAAATATCCGAGATCAGCCGGTCGAGGCGGCGGACATCATGCTGGATGACGTCCATCAGCCGCTTCTTGGAGTCGTCGCTCTTGGCGAGCGGCAGCGTCTCCACCGCGCTTCTGAGCGAGGTCAGCGGATTCTTGAGCTCATGGCTGACATCGGCGGCGAAGCTTTCGATCGCGGCGATGCGGTCATAGAGCGAATTGGTCATGTCGCGGATCGCCGCCGAGAGATTGCCGATCTCGTCCTGCCGGAAGGAGAAGTCCGGAATCTCCTCGCGCGATTTCACCCCGCGCCGGACACGGATCGCCGCCGCCGACAGCCGCCTGAGAGGATTGGCGATGGTGGAGGACAGAAGCAGCGACAGGATGACATTGACCATGGTCGCCACGCCGAACACCCGCATGATGGCGAGGCGCTCGCTATGGACGATCTGGTCGATATCTCCGGCCTGGGTGGAGAGAAGCAGCACGCCGACCACGGCGCGAAACCGCTGCACTGGCACCGCAACGGACACGATCAACTCGCCCTTTTCGGTCACCCGCACCACCGCGCCGCGCACGCCGGTCAGCGCGTTCTTGACTTCGGGATAGATCATGCCGTCGCCGCCGGGGCTCTCTTTATAGACAGGCAGGTTGGACGGCTGCAGCAGCCGGTTGATCCAGGAGGCGAAACGGTCTGAAAGCCCGGTCGATTCGCCTTCGACAGGGGCGAGGTCGAAGCGCAGCACCTGGCCGCGCGAATAGAGAAAGCGCGAATCGAGAATGAGATTGGCGTCGGGATCGAAAATGCGCGCCCGCGTATGGGTGGGCGAGATCAGCCGGCGCAACACCGGCGCGACGCGTTCGGGATCGATCGGAAATTCGAGATCTTCGTCGTTCGGCACCGGCGTGATCGATTGGCCGGCCTGCAGTTCGAGCAGTTTTTCCGGATCGATGGTGATCGAATTGGTGTCGACTTGGGCCGACGCCGAAATCGCCGCCGAGATGATTTCGCCCTGGGTCAACAGGCTCTCGACCTTGGCGTCGATCAGTCCTTCGCGGAACTGGTTGAGATAGAGGATGCCCCCTACCAGCACCACCAGCGCCACGAGATTGAAGAACAGGATCTGCCGGGTCAGCGAGGAGAAGACCGCATGCCCGAGCAGCTTGCGCAGATAGACAAATGGGCGGGACAGGCGCAGCCGCTTGCGCTGCCGAGGCTTCGCCGCCGCCTGCGTCCTTGTCTTGTCGCTGCCGATGTCCTCAGCGGTCATCGCCTGGTCTTCCCGCCGCTGTGCCGTTCGGCCGCGCTATGCCAGCATTCGGCCATGGCCGCAAGTTCACGCGCCCGCAGATTCGCGGAAGCGGTAGCCGACGCCATACAGCGTTTCGATCATGTCGAAATCGTCGTCGACCGCCTTGAACTTCTTGCGCAGCCGCTTGATGTGGCTGTCGATGGTGCGGTCGTCGACATAGACCTGCTCGTCATAGGCGGCGTCCATCAGCGCGTCGCGGCTTTTGACCACGCCGGGGCGCAGCGCCAGCGCATGCAGGATGAGGAACTCCGTCACCGTCAGCGTGACCGGCAGGCCTTTCCAGGTGCAGGTGTGGCGCTCCTGGTCCATCGACAGCAGGCCGCGTTCGAGCGATTTGGTCTGGACGGCGCCCGGTTTGGCCACGGCGACCGGGCCGGCGGCCGCTGCGGCTTCCCGGCTCGCCACGCGGCGCAGCACCGCCTTGACGCGCTCAACCAACAGCCGCTGCGAAAACGGTTTGGTGATGAAATCGTCAGCGCCCATCTTGAGCCCGAACAATTCGTCGATTTCGTCATCCTTGGAGGTGAGGAAGATCACCGGCAGGTCGGATTTCTGCCTCAGCCGGCGCAACAATTCCATGCCGTCCATGCGCGGCATCTTGATGTCGAAGATCGCCAGATGCGGCGGGCGCTGCAACAGCCCGTCCAGCGCAGACGCGCCGTCGGTATAGGTTTCCACCTTGTAGCCTTCGGCTTCGAGCGCGATGGACACCGAGGTCAGGATGTTGCGGTCGTCGTCGACCAGAGCGATTGTCGCCATGAATGTCTCCAGTTCCAGACGCCAATTGTGGCGGCCTCGCCTCTCATGAGTATAAAGGTGGAACAAATTGTGGCAAAGGCTTTTTCACATCCTGTTTTCTACGAGAAGGTGTGGAGTAGCCCGCGTTTCTGCGAACCGATTTAGGGCAAAAATTCAAACGATTTAAATCGTATGACAATTTTTTAAATCGATTAATGCATTGATCCTATTGGCTTAATTCGAACATTTCCACTTGTGGATTTAAAACATTTATGTCTATGTCCAGCTCATCTACGCTCTGTCTCACTGGGAAAGGACATCGTCATGCAAGAGCTCGGAACAACCAATCCGGACAATCGCCTCGCCGCCCTCGGTTTTGAAGGTCTCGTTTCCGTCCGGTATAACTATTCCGAGCCCGAACTGGTTGAGGACGCCCTGCGCAACGGCGAGGCTGTGCTCACCGCCCACGGCGCGCTCCGGGCGCTCACTGGCCAGCACACCGGCCGCTCCGCCAAGGACAAGTTCGTCGTTGACGACGCCTCCACCCATGACAAGATCTGGTGGGACAACAATAAGCCGCTGTCGCCAGAGCATTTCGCACTGTTGAAGGCCGACATGCTGGCTTTCGCCGCCGGCAAGTCGCTCTATGTCCAGGATCTGATCGGCGGCGCCGACAGCGCCAATGCGCTTCCGACCCGCGTTGTCACCCAGCTCGCCTGGCATTCGCTGTTCATCCGCAATCTCTTGATCCGTCCGGAGCGCGAGGCTTTGGAAAGCTTCGTCCCCAAACTCACGATCATCGATCTGCCGGATTTCAAGGCCGATCCGGACCGCCATGGCTGCCGCTCGGAAACGGTGATCGCCTGCGATCTGACCAACGGCCTCGTGCTGATCGCCGGCACCTCTTACGCTGGCGAGATGAAGAAGTCGGTGTTCACCGTGCTCAACTACCTGCTGCCGGAAAAGGGCGTCATGCCCATGCATTGCTCGGCCAATATGGGTCCGGAGGGCGACACCGCCGTGTTCTTCGGCCTGTCGGGCACCGGCAAGACCACGCTGTCGGCCGATCCCAATCGCACGCTGATCGGCGACGACGAGCATGGCTGGGGCGAAAACGGCGTCTTCAATTTCGAGGGCGGCTGCTACGCCAAGACCATCCGCCTGTCGCGCGAGGCTGAGCCTGAGATCTACGCCACGACCGAGCGTTTCGGCACTGTGCTCGAAAACGTGCCGCTTGATGAAAACCGCCTGCCGGATTTCAACGACGCCTCGCTCACCGAAAACACCCGTTGCGCCTATCCGCTGCATTTCATTCCGAATGCGTCGGACACCGGTCTCGGCAATCATCCGCGCACCATCATCATGCTCACCGCCGACGCCTTCGGCGTGATGCCGCCGATTGCGCGCCTGACGCCGGATCAGGCCATGTATCACTTTCTGTCTGGCTACACCGCCAAGGTCGCCGGCACCGAAAAGGGCGTCACCGAGCCGGAAGCCACCTTCTCGACCTGCTTCGGCGCGCCTTTCATGCCGCGTCATCCGGCGGAATACGGCAATCTGCTGAAGGAACTGATCGCGCGTCACGGCGTGACTTGCTGGCTGGTCAACACCGGCTGGACCGGCGGCGCCTATGGCCAGGGCTCGCGCATGCCGATCAAGGCGACGCGCGCGCTGCTGACGGCGGCGCTGTCGGGCAAGCTCAATGACGCGATCTTCCGTCGCGACGCCAATTTCGGCTTCGAAGTCCCGGTTGCGGTCGACGGCGTGCCGACCAAGATCCTCGATCCCCGCTCGACCTGGATCGATGGCGCGGCCTATGACGCCCAGGCGCAGAAGCTGGTCGACATGTTCGTCGCCAATTTCGCCAAGTTCGAGAGCCATGTCGACGGCGCCGTGCGCGACGCCGCACCCGGCATCCGTCTCGCCGCTGAATAGTCAACGGTTTGGATTCACGTGAAACCCGGCGGCGCCCCTCCGCCGGGTTTTGCTTGTCTGGGCCTGCCTCCCGTGGCAAAGCGAAGCCAGGAGATTGACAGCCATGGCCGCCGAACCGCTTTATATTGATGACCGGATTGTAATCGCCGGCTGGGAGCTGACGGAAAGTTTCGTCCTCGCCTCCGGTCCGGGTGGCCAGAATGTTAACAAGGTCGCCACCGCCGTCGAACTGCGCCTCAATCTGATGAGTTCGCCTTCGCTGCCGGATCGGGTCAAGGCCAATGCTCGCAGTGTTTTCGGCCGCAAGCTGACCAAGGATGGCGACGTCATCCTTTTCGTCGACGCCTATCGCTCGCAGGACCGCAATCGCGAGGAAGCCCGTGAACGTCTCAAGGCGCTGATCCTCGAGGCCAACCAGCCCCCGCCGCCGCCGCGCCGCAAGACCCGCCCCACCAAAGGCTCGATCGAACGCCGTCTCAAGGCCAAGGCCGGCCGTTCAGAGGTCAAGAAGGGCAGGGGCAAGATCGATTCGGATTGACGCCTGTCACGCCTGCGCGCTGCCCATGCGCTGCATCATCCAGGCCGTCGCATAGCCGATCGGCGCGCCGATGACTGCGCCATTGGCTTTTACCTTCGTGTCATTGATACACGCCTGCCGTCCCCGACAGACCCCAACTCGCAGTCCGTATCCTGCCTCCGTCACTCTCTCGTCCGTCATGCTCGGGCTTGTCCCGAGCATCTGCAACGCTCTGATTTTGCTCGATGGTTCCGATCCTCGGCACAGGGCCGAAGATAACGGCGGATGGCCGAGTCCTATTCGGTTGACGTCTTGCTCCGCCCCTCATCCCCCTGCCGGGACCTTCTCCCCGCGCCTGCGGGGAGAAGGAGGATGTGGCAATGCCGGCGCTCCATCGCCCTTCTCCCCGCAGCCGCGGGGAGAAGGTGGCGGCAGCCGGATGAGGGGCCGCGCACGCCGTCAATCATCACCCAAAACAACCCGCAAAAAAATTTCCCCTTATTTCATCCCCCACCATCCCACGCCGCTTATCCTCATCTCGTCCCATCATCGGCTACACCGCGAGGCGTCGCGGCGAGATGGGGCCGGCGCTGGGGAAAGGGGGACGACGTGAACTCTCTTTCTCCGGGGCTTCGAGAAACGACGACCCCCGAAGACTGGGGACTTGGCGTGAAAGCGTCCCCCAGGGTGGCGTCTCGAAATGGACGTTACAGTAAGGCCCGCTTTAGAGGCGGATTACCCGCAGGCTCGACCTGCGGCGACGAGCGTCAAGTTCGAAGCACAAACCGCCGAATGCGGGGCGCGATGAGCGTCATACTAAAACTAAACAAACGAGGCGTTCTTCGCGCCCCGGCCGAGCCCTTATGGGCGAAGCGAGACAATGAGGCGGAACTCCGGGCGTGATAACGCGGCGGAGGGTTTTGGCGCGTCTTGTGGCCTCGCTCCCGCCAAGCCGCGTATCATGGCCGAGAGGAGACTGATTCTGATGCTCGTTCTGCCAAAAGGCATTCGCCATATTCCCGGCTTTCTGTCCCGAAGCGCGCAGGAAGACCTCGTTGAAGCGATCCGGCTGATCGTGGCCGAGGCCCCGCTGTTCACCCCCGAAATGCCTCGCACCGGCAAGCCGATGAGCGTGCGCATGACCAATTGCGGTCCGCTCGGCTGGGTGACGGATAAGGAGCGAGGCTATCGTTATCAGCCTGTTCATCCGGTCACCGGCCGTCCCTGGCCCGCCATTCCCGCCCTGCTGCTCGATCTCTGGCGGGACATGTCCGGATTTTCTGGGCCGCCCGAAGCCTGCCTTGTCAATTATTACGGCCCGGACGCGAAAATGGGCCTGCATCAGGACCGCGACGAACAGGAACTCGCCGCCCCCGTCCTGTCGATTTCACTGGGCGACGCCTGCCTCTTCAGGGTTGGCGGCCTCCGGCGCGAAGATCGCACCGTATCCTTCCGGCTCGACAGCGGCGATCTCGTGCTGATCGGCGGCGAAAGCCGCCTGGCCTTTCATGGCGTCGACCGCCTCTATCGCGGCACGTCAACGCTTCTGAAACGAGAGGGCCGTATCAATCTCACCCTGCGGCGCGTGACGCCATGGCGGGAATGACGTCACAGCCGCCGAAGCGACACTTTCTCCACCAGGTGATTCTCGCCCTTCTGCAGGATGAGATCCGCCCTGGGACGGGTCGGCAGAATGTTCTGCCGCAAATTCTTGAGATTGATATTGGCCCAGAGACCCTCGGCGATCTCCAGCGCCGCTTCTTCCGAGATCGTCGCGTAGCGGTGGAAGAAGGAGGAGGGATTGCGGAAGGCAGTCTCGCGCAGCCGCATGAAGCGGTTCACATACCAGCGATGGATCATGTCTTCCTGGGCGTCGATATAGATCGAGAAGTCGAAGAAATCCGACACCATCGGCACGATCCGTCCATCGGCGGGCAGGTCGCGCGATTGCAGCACATTGATGCCCTCGAAGATCAGGATGTCGGGCCGGTCGATATCCTGATGCTGGTCAGCCAGCACGTCATAGGTCAGATGCGAATAGAGCGGCGCCGGCACATGGCTCATACCCGCCTTGATCGCCGAAAGGAATTTCAGCAGCGCCGGCATGTCGTAGCTTTCCGGAAATCCCTTGCGCTCCATCAGCTTGTCCTTCTGGAGCCGCGCATTGGGATAAAGAAAGCCGTCGGTGGTGACGAGATCGACCTTGGGGCTGGAGGGCCAGCGCGACAACAGCTCTTTCAGAATGCGGGCGGTGGTGGATTTGCCCACCGCCACTGAGCCTGCGACGCCGATGATAAACGGCGTCTTCTGGTCGCCGGCCAGATTGAGGAAGCGCTTGCGCTGGGCAAACAGCATTTGCGAGGATTCAACATGCGCCGACAAAAGCCGCGACAGCGAGAGGTAAATCCGCCGGACTTCGTCGAGATCGATCGGGTCGTTGAGCGATCGCAGCCGCGCCACTTCGTCCTCGGTCAGCGTCAGCGGCGTGGCGGCGCGGAAACGCGACCATTCCTCGGCCGTAAAGAAGCGATAGGGCGAGTAGGCGTCGTCAGCCATATGGTCGAGCGCGGCGAGCGCCTGCTTCTCCGCCGGGCTCATGCAGGCCGGCTCGCTTTTTCCGTGAGGCCGGATTGGCCGGTGCGGGCTTCCAGCACCGCCATCACCGCCGAAAGCGGAATATCGGCGATCTTCAGCACCACCAGCAGGTGGTACAGCAGATCGGCGGCCTCATCGGTGAGGTTTTTTCGGTCGCCTGAGATCGCTGCGATCACCGCTTCCACCGCCTCTTCGCCCAGCTTCTTGGCGGCCTTGTTCTGGCCGGCGGCGAACAGTTTGGCGGTCCAGGATTCCTCGGGCGCGGCAAGCGCCCGGCGCGCCACGATGGCTTCGAGATCCGACAGCGTGAAGTTGCTCATGAGGAGTCCCCCGTCAGGCGCGATCGAGCCGCATCGGCACGCCGCGTTCGGCCATGTAACGCTTGGCTTCGCCGACCGTATAGGTGCCGAAATGAAAGATCGAGGCGGCCAGCACGGCGGTGGCATGCCCGTCGCGCACCCCTTCGACCAGATGATCGAGCGTGCCGACCCCGCCAGACGCGATCACCGGCACATGCACGCTATCGGCAATGGCGCGGGTCAGCGCGATGTCATAGCCGGTCTTGCGGCCGTCCTGGTCCATCGAGGTCACCAGCAATTCGCCGGCGCCGCGCTTGACCATGGCGGTGGCGAATTCCAGCGCGTCGATGCCGGTCGGGTTGCGGCCGCCATGGGTGAAAATTTCCCAGCGGTCGGCCTCGCCTTCGCCGGAGACCTTCTTGCAATCGAGCGAGACGACGATGCACTGCTCGCCAAATTTGTCGGCGGCCTCAGCCACGAAGTCGGGCGTCTTCACCGCCGCCGAATTGATCGACACCTTGTCAGCGCCGCAAAGCAGCAGCTTGCGGATGTCGGAGAGCGCGCGGACGCCGCCGCCCACCGTTACCGGCATGAAGCAGTGATCGGAGGTGCGCGCCACCACGTCGAAAATCGTATCGCGATTGTCCGAAGAGGCGGTGATGTCGAGGAAGCAGAGTTCGTCGGCGCCCGCCGCGTCATAGGCGATCGCCGCCTCGACCGGATCGCCGGCGTCGATGAGATCGACAAAGGACACGCCCTTGACGACACGGCCGTCCTTGACGTCGAGACAGGGAATGACACGAGCCTTGAGAGTCACCCGACATCCTCATATGGTTGCGCTAGCTGAGGGGTTCATACGCACTCGAATGGAAAATGGCGAGTATATTTTTTATGCGGATGAAAGCGGCGACCATTCGCTGACGACGGTTGATCGGGGTTTCCCGATTTTCGTGCTTTCCATATGTGGGTTTCGAATTCCCGACTATTGCCGAAAGGTTGTGCCGGCCTTCCAGCAGTTGAAGTTCCGGTATTTCGGGCACGATATGGTCGTCCTGCATGAGCGAGAAATCCGCAAGCAGACAGGTGATTTCGTTCTCTTGTCGGATAGGGCGCTGCGTGAGCGCTTCCCGGATTTCAAATTAGATTTGCAAATAAGAAATCGAATTCGACAGGAATGCAACTCGCTGATTTAACCGCACGACCGATAGGAATGCACTATTTGCGCCCCTTTCAGCCAAATCGGTCTTTCGACACCATTCGAGATAAAATTCACAAGCACAAGGACGTCAGGCGATTGAGAAGCGGCGTGCTGTCCGAGATATGAAAACGAAAGGCCCCGGACAATGCCGAGGCCAGACGCCGACCGGGAACCCCCAATCCATGTCCTTATATATAGAACTTGTTTGGGAGAAAATCCACTGACGAATCAATGTGGTAACTCAAGCCCCCGCAAGTGATTCGTTTCGTTGGATTTTTTATGTCGCCTTACGCCTTACTCAAAATCTCCAGCGCCGCCGCCGGATCGATCCGGCCGTCATAAAGCGCCCGGCCGGAGATCGCGCCTTCGAGAATGGCGGCGTCCGGTAGGGCCAACCGCCTGATGTCGTCGAGCGAGGCGAGGCCTCCCGAGGCGATGACCGGGATGGAGACGGCGCGGGCCAGTTCCAGCGTCGAGGCCCAATTGATGCCGGCGAGAATGCCGTCGCGGTCGATGTCGGTATAGATGATCGCCGCCACGCCCGCGCCTTCGAAGCGCTCAGCGAGTTCGATCACGCCGAGTTCGGAGGCCTCGGCCCAGCCTTCGACGGCGACCTTGCCGCCCTTGGCGTCGATGCCGACGGCGACCTTGCCGGGAAAGAGCTGGCAGGCTTCCTTGACCAGCGCCGGATCGCGCACGGCGATGGTGCCGAGGATGACGCGGGAGAGCCCTTTCGCAAGCCAGGCTTCGATATGGGCGAGCGTGCGGATGCCGCCGCCGAGCTGCACCGGATTCTTCGTCGCCTTCAGGATCGCCTCGACGGCTGCGCCATTGACGCTTTCGCCGGCGAAGGCGCCATTGAGATCGACCACATGCAGCCATTCGAATCCCTGGTCTTCGAAGGCGCGGGCCTGGGCGGCCGGGTCGGGATTATAGACGGTGGCCTGCTCCATGTCGCCGAGCTTCAGGCGCACGCATTGACCGTCCTTGAGATCGATAGCCGGGAAAAGAATCATGTCAGGGGTTCCAGCTCAAAAAGTTTCCGATCAGGCGCAGGCCGAGAGTCTGGCTCTTTTCCGGATGGAACTGCGCGCCGGCCATGTTGTCGCGGGCGACGAAGGCGGTCATCGGACCACCATAATCCGTTGTCGACACGACGTCGTCGGCGCGCTCGGCCGCTAAGTGATAGGAATGGACGAAATAGGCGTGCAGCCCGTCTTCGCCGGTGGGGATGCCGTCAAACAGCGCATGGTCGCGATGCAGCGTCAGCGTGTTCCAGCCGATCTGCGGGATCTTGAGCGCGGGATCGGCAGGTGTCATCAGCGTGACGTCGCCCTTGATCCAGCCAAGACCTTCGGTGACCGTCTTTTCCAGCCCGCGCGACGACATCAGCTGCATGCCGACGCAGATGCCGAGAAAGGGCTTGCCCTTGGTCTCCACGCTGTCGCGCAGGGCGTCGACCATGCCGGGCACGGCGTCGAGGCCGCGGCGGCAATCGGCGTAAGCGCCGACGCCCGGCAGCACGATGCGGTCGGCGCTGGCGACGCGGTCAGCCTTGTCGGTCAGTTCGATCTCGGCGTTGACGCCTGTTTCACGTGAAGCGCGCTCAAAGGCTTTCACCGCCGAGCGGAGATTTCCGGAACCGTAGTCGATGATCGCGACGCGCATCAGCGTCCTCCATAGGGTTCGATGAGGCCGAGCGCCACGCTGGGTCTGGGCGCGTCGGACTTCGCTGTCGGCATCATGGGGCGAGGCGCCGGCTGTGCCGGCGTCTTGTCGGCGCGGGCTTCGAAATAGATGGCTTCGGCGGTGTCGAGATCAGGGGCGTTGATCACGTCCTCGATCCGCCAGCCTTTCTTTTCCAGATGCATGGCGCGGAGATGACCGCCCTCGAACCCGGTCCACAGGGACAGGATCAGCCCGAAAGCGACCGACAATCCCTCCAGCTCGAACTCTTCCGCCGCGAGTCCCGCCGCAAAAAGCGCTGCGACGGAGAGGGCGGCGATAAGCCAGAGCCGGCGATAGAGCATCCAGGGCAGGGGCAACAAAAAAGCGCCCCAGGAAAAGCCGTCGCGGATGAACAGTGTCTCCACTGCCGGGTCGCGGCAGGTTTTCGGCGTCAAGGCGTAGAAACTGGCCATGGAACCTCAGAGAGCGCCCTTGGTGGAGGGAATGCGTCCCGCCTGGCGCGGATCGATTTCGAGCGCCGTCCGGAGCGTGCGGGCGACGGATTTGAAGCAGGTCTCGGCGATATGATGGTTGTTGGCGCCGTAGATATTCTGGATATGCAGGGTGATGCCGGCATTCATGGCCAGCGCCTGGAAGAATTCGCGCACCAGTTCGGTGTCGAAGGTTCCGATCTTCGGCGCGCTGAAGGCGACGTTCCAGACCAGGAAGGGACGCCCCGACACGTCGATGGCGGCCTTGGTCATCGTCTCGTCCATGGCGAGATCGAGCGAGGCGTAGCGGGTGATGCCGCGACGATCGCCCAGCGCCTTGGAAATGGCCAGCCCGATGGCGATGCCGGTATCCTCGACCGCATGGTGGTCGTCCACATGCAGATCGCCTTTGGTCTCGATCTCCATGTCGATCAGCGAATGGCGCGACAACTGGTCGAGCATATGGTCGAAAAAGCCGACGCCGGTGGAAATCGTGTTGGCGCCGGTTCCATCGAGATTGACCGAGACGGAGACCGAGGTCTCGTTGGTCTTGCGCGACACGCTGCCGATGCGTTGGGATTGTTGCTGGGACATGGTTCTACTCGCCGCCACCCGTTTGCCTTGCCGGCTCCATAACAGTCCGCTGGCCAAGAATCCAGCCGATAACGCCCTTGGCGACCGCCCGACCCGCCGGGATTGTATTTCAAAGCCTCTCGATTACATAAAGCCGGACAAGCGGCGCAAATTCGCGCCGGAGAGAAGAAGAACAAGAGACAGTTATGCGTGAAGACAATCCCTATCAGTCCATGCACGCCACCACCATCATCACCGTTCGCAAGGGCGGCCAGGTGGTCATGGCGGGCGACGGCCAGGTCTCGCTGGGCCAGACCGTGATGAAGAGCAACGCCCGCAAGGTGCGCCGCCTTGCCAAGGGCGAGGTCATCGCGGGCTTCGCCGGCGCCACAGCCGACGCCTTCACCCTGCTTGAACGGCTTGAAGCCAAGCTAGAGCAGTATCCGGGCCAGCTGATGCGCGCCTGTGTCGAACTCGCCAAGGACTGGCGCACCGACAAATATCTGCGCCGGCTGGAGGCCATGATGCTGGTCGCCGACAAATCGATCACGCTCGCCGTCACCGGCCAGGGCGACGTGCTGGAGCCGGAACATGGAACCATCGCCATCGGTTCGGGCGGCAATTACGCCTATGCGGCGGCGCGGGCGTTGATGGATAGCGAACATTCGGCCGAAGAGGTCGCCCGCCGCGCCATGACCATCGCCGGCGACATCTGCGTCTACACCAACCACAATTTCGTGGTGGAAACCCTTGAAGCCGCCTGACAAGGTCTATCGCTTCCGCCCAATGGAACGCGCCGATCTCGCGCTGGTCGGCGGCTGGCTGCTGGCTCCGCATGTCAGCCAGTGGTGGGGCGAGGCGGCGACGGCGCTGGAGGAGATTTCCGAGATTCTCGATCTCGGATTGGTCAGGCCCTATATCGGCGAGTTTCTGGGGCGTCCGGCCGGATACTTCCAGGCTTACGATCCTCATGAGGACTACGGCCATCCCTATGCCGACCAGCCGATGGGAACCTTCGGGATCGACCAGTTCATCGGCGCTTCCGAGCTGACAGGCCTTGGCCATGGCACGGCGATGACGCGGGCCTTCTGCCAGATGCTGTTCACGAATGGCGCGCGCCGTATCATCGCCGACCCTGACGCGGAAAACGCGGGCGCCATCCGCATGTATGAAAAGGCCGGCTTCTCGCGGCTCGACCAGAGAGACACAGAATATGGCGTGGTGCTTCTGATGCATCTCGACGCCCAACAGGAAACGGAAAGACAATGACGACATTCACCCCCAGGGAAATCGTCTCCGAACTGGACCGCTACATCATCGGCCAGAAAGAGGCCAAGCGCGCGGTCGCAATCGCGCTGCGCAATCGCTGGCGCCGCCAGCAACTGTCGGATGATCTGCGCGACGAGGTCATGCCCAAGAACATTCTGATGATCGGCCCGACCGGCGTCGGCAAGACGGAGATCTCCCGTCGCCTCGCCAAGCTCGCCGGCGCGCCCTTCATCAAGGTCGAAGCGACCAAATTCACCGAAGTCGGCTATGTCGGCCGCGATGTCGAACAGATCATCCGCGATCTCGTCGAAGTCGGCATCGGTCTGGTGCGCGAAAAGAAGCGCGCCGAGGTCAAGGCCAAGGCGCATCAGAATGCCGAGGAGCGGGTGCTCGACGCATTGGTCGGCGCAACCGCCTCGCCCGGCACACGTGATTCCTTCCGCAAGAAGCTGCGCAACAACGAACTCGACGACAAGGAAATCGAGGTCGAGGTTGCAGACGCCTCATCCTCCGGCCCGACGCTCGAAATGCCGGGCATGCCGGGCGCCAATGTCGGCGTGTTCAATCTTTCCGACATACTCGGCAAAGCGATGGGCAGCCGCTCCAAGAAGGTCAAGACGACTGTCAAGGACTCCTACGACCTGCTGGTCGCCGACGAATCCGACAAACTGCTCGACAATGACCAGATCGCGCGGGAAGCGGTGAAGGCGGTGGAAAACGACGGCATCGTCTTCCTCGACGAAATCGACAAGATCGCTGCCCGTGACGGCGGCGTCGGCGCGGGCGTATCCCGCGAAGGCGTGCAGCGCGATCTCTTGCCGCTGGTGGAAGGGACAACGGTGGCGACCAAATATGGGCCGGTCAAAACCGACCATGTGCTGTTCATCGCCTCGGGCGCCTTTCATGTTTCCAAGCCGTCGGATCTCCTGCCGGAGCTTCAGGGCCGTCTGCCGATCCGCGTTGAACTCAAGGCGCTGACCAAGGAAGACTTCCGCCGGATCCTGACGGAGACCGAAGCCAGCCTCATCCGCCAGTATATCGCGCTGATGGCCACCGAAGAGGTGACGCTCAATTTCACCGAAGACGCCCTCGACGCGCTGGCCGACGTTGCCGTACAGCTCAACTCCACCGTCGAGAATATCGGCGCGCGCCGCCTGCAGACGGTGATGGAGCGAGTGTTGGACGAATTGTCGTTCGAAGCGCCGGATCAGCCGAATCGCGAGCTCACCGTGGATTCGGCCTATGTGCAGAAGCATGTTGGCGAACTGGCCCAGAACGCCGATTTGTCGCGTTATATTCTCTGAAGCCTGGCAAGGGGTTGGGAGAAATCGGAGCCGGGCCTCGCGCCCGGCACTTGATTTTGACACGATTGCAGGCCATCGGCATGTGATATTTCCATCATACACACTGCGGAACCGTGACCTTGCGCCTGTTGCTGCTCTCTCTCACCACTGCCTTGAGCTTTACCTTCGCCGCGTCGGCCTATGCCGATGATGTGACGCTGGTGCCCAAAGGCAACCGCAATGCAGAGCAGCCGGACATTCCCGGCGCTTCCAAGCGCCGCACCAAGGCCGGTCGCACCACATTCGACGACAAATATGAGAAAGTGCGCGATCTGCTGGCCAATGATCGCAAGCTGATGGACAAGATCAAGGCGACGGCGCGCGAATATCGCATCGATCCGATCCATATGGTCGGCGCCATCGTCGGCGAGCACACTTACAATGTCGACGCCTATGATCGGCTGCAGTCCTATTATGTGAAGGCCGCAGCCTATGCCGGCAACACGTTTCGTTTCGCCTATGACGGCGTCAAGGTGGACGAATTCGTCTCCCGCGCCGAATTTTCGGCCTGCGCCGATGAGAAGGGGTCCTATGATCTCTGGACCTGCCGCGAGCGCGTCTGGGAAAAAAGCTTCCGCGGCAAGACGGTCGATGGCGTCGATTATCCGAACAACCGCTTTTCGGCGGTGTTCTTCCAGCCCTTCTATGCCGGCCAGACCTTTGGCCTGGGCCAGATCAATCCGCTGACCGCGCTGGAACTGTCCGACATGGTGAGCAAGACCTCGGGCTATCCCAAGCTCGACGAAAACGACGCCAACGCGGTCTATGAAGCGATCATGGATCCGGACAAATCGCTCGCCTATATGGCCGCCTCGATCCGCATGTCGATCGACGACTACCGGCGAATTGCAAAAATGGACATTTCCAAAAATCCAGGCGTGACCGCGACACTGTATAATGTGGGCAATTCCGACGAACGGGCCGCAAGGCTCGCCGCCAGGAACCGCTCGCGCGGCGAGGGCGTTGCGCCCATACTGCCGGAAGAGAATTATTACGGCTGGCTGGTCAACGACAAGCTGGCGGAACTCGAAAGCCTCCTCTGACGATTGCGCGGCGGGGGCGAGGAGACGATCATGGACATCCGCCCCGAACCCTTCGAGCCGCCGGCCCCGTTCCCGCGCACCGTGCCGCCCTCGCGGCTCGAGATCATCAAGGTGATGTTCCGCAATCCGCTGGAACTCTGGGGCGCGCCGAGCTATTCGCTGCCCTATATCCAGGTGAAATTCTTCGGCCGGCTCACCACCATCGCCAATCACCCCGGCCTCATCCGCCATGTGCTGGTCGAAAACGCCGCCAATTACGCCATGCAGCCGATCCGGCAGCTGGTGCTCAGGCCGATCCTGCGCGACGGGCTGCTGACCGCCGAAGGCGCGGTGTGGAAACGGTCGCGCAAGGCCATGGCCCCGGTCTTCACGCCCCGCCATGCCCGCGGCTTCGCCGGCAAGATGTTGCGGATCTCCGAAACTTTCGCCGAACGCTATGATGCGGCGGCGCGAACGGGTGAGCCGGTCAACATCGCCGTCGGCATGACCGAACTCACCTATGAAATCCTCGCCGACACGCTGTTTTCAGGCGAGATCGCCACGGGAACCGAAGGTTTCGCCGATCGCGTCGATTCGCTGCTTCATAATATGGGCCGGATCGATCCGCTCGATCTGCTACAGGCCCCGGCCTGGATCCCGCGCCTGACCCGCATCCCGGGAAAGCGGGCGCTATCGGCCTTCCGCAAGATCGTCTCCGACACTATGAACGCCCGCCGCGCCCGGATGACGGCCGATCCGGACGGCGTGCCCGACGATTTCCTGACGCTCTTGTTGCGGCTCGAAGGCCCTGAGGGTCTGACGCGCGACGAGATCGAGGACAATATCCTCACCTTCATCGGGGCTGGCCACGAAACCACGGCCCGGGCGCTGGCCTGGACGCTTTATTGCGTGTCGGAAAGTCCGCATTTCCGCTTGCTGATGGAAGAGGAGATCGACCGGGTCATGGCCGAAGGCCGCGATCCCGTCGAATGGCTGGAGGCGATGCCGCATGTCCGCGCCGCCTTTGAAGAAGCGCTGCGGCTTTATCCGCCGGCGCCGTCGATCAACCGCGCGCCCATCGAAGACGACCAGTGGACGGATGAAAACGGCCGCACCATCACGCTGCCTAAAGGCACATCGGTGCTGATCATGCCCTGGACGCTGCATCGCCATGTGCTCTATTGGGAAAAACCCCGGCATTTCATGCCCGAGCGCTTCCTGCCCGAACATCGCGACCGCATCGGACGATTTCAGTATTTGCCGTTCGGGGCGGGGCCGCGCATCTGCATCGGCGCGACCTTTGCGCTGCAGGAGGCGGTGATTGCGCTCGCCGTGCTGATGAAGCGGTTCCGCTTCGATGTGTTAGCCGGCGAAAGACCCTGGCCCGTTCAGCGGCTGACCACCCAGCCGCTCAACGGGATTGCGATGCGGGTTTCGGCGCGCCCGGCTTGACCTCGGGCCGGTCGATGGCCTTGATGCGGGCGCAGGCGCTTTCGCCGACATTGTCGCAGGGACGATAGGTGATGATCTCGCTGCCCGCGCCGTCGTCCCACACCGCCTGCACTGTCACCGTTTCGGCTTCGCCCGGCTTGAGCTTGAGATAGACATATCTGTTGTCGGGATCATCCGGCACGTTGAAGGGTTGCTGCGGATTGCAGGGGCCGAGCGGAAAGCGCTGGTCGAGCGCGGTGGAATTGATCGAATAGCGCACCTCCGACAGGCGGCAGCGCATCACCTGCAGCATGGTGAAATAGAGATACTGGCCGCCAGCGAAATTGCGGAACTGCACCCAGCCGCTCGGCTTGTTGGCCTCCAGCATCGCCACATAGATGCTGCGCTCGGGTAATTTCGGGGCGAATTCGTCCTCGCTCTGGTCCTGCGCGTAAGAGGATACGGCGACAGAGACAAGCGTCGCCATGAGCGAAAGACGGAGAAGGGAAGGGCGCAATGATTGGTCCTCGCTTGATTTTGCTCAAATTCACCGCGGATCTGCCGCAGCCTGACCTTTCGTTGACGGATGAAATCCCATAATCGAAGGCTCGGCGCAACTCGGCTTCAGGCGACCTTCGCCTGCTTATGGGGATGTAACGGCGTGACCTCGCAATTTCTTCTCGGCATCGATACCGGCGGCACTTACACGGATGCGGTCATCTTCAGCCCCGGCGACGGGGTGAAGGCCCGCGCCAAGGCGCTGACCACGCGGCACGATCTCGCCGAAGGCATTCGCGGCGCCGTCGACCGCGTGCTGGCCGAAACCGGTGTCGACGTTTCCGCCATCCGGCTCGCCTCGCTGTCGACCACGCTGGCCACCAATGCGCTGGTCGAGGGACAGGGCGGCCGCGTCGGCCTGATCATGATCGGCTTCGGCCCGGAGGATCTCGAGCGCGACGGCTTGAAGGCGGCGCTCGGCGCCGATCCGGTGCTCTTCCTGCCCGGCGGCCATAATGTGCATGGCCATGAGACGCCGCTCGACATGACCGCGCTTGAAGAGGCGATCGAGACGCTCGGCTCAAACGTGACGGCTTTTGCCGTGGCCGGCTATTTCGCCGTCCGGAATCCGGCGCATGAAATTCGGGTGCGCGATTTCCTGCGCGATCACACCCATCTCCCCGTCACCTGCAGCCATGAACTCTCCTCCAAGCTCGGCGGCCCGCGCCGGGCGCTGACGACGCTGCTGAATGCGCGTCTGGTGTCGATGATCGACCGGCTGATCGGCTCGTCGGAGGATTTCCTGAAAGCGCGCGGCGTGGAAGCTCCCTTGATGGTGGTGCGCGGCGACGGCGCGCTGATCTCGGCGGCGGAAGCGCGGCTCAGGCCGATCGAGACCATTCTGTCCGGCCCTGCCGCCAGTCTTGTCGGCGCGCGATTCCTCACGGGGCTCGATGATGCGGTGGTCTCCGATATCGGCGGCACCACCACCGATGTCGCCATTCTCGACAAGGGCAAGCCGCGGCTGGACGGCGAGGGCGCCGTGGTCGGCGGCTATCGCACCATGGTGCAGGCCGTGGCGATGCGCACCTTTGGCCTCGGGGGCGATTCGGAAGTGCATGTCTCCACGCGCGGCCTTGAGGGCGCCTTGACGCTCGGCCCCCGCCGCATTGTGCCGCTCAGTCTGGCGGCGCATCTGCATGGTCCCGAGATCAAGGAGATGCTCGATCGCCAGCTGAAAGCCACGCATGCGGGCCGGCATGACGGACGTTTCGCATTGCGCTCCGGCCTGCCGGACCGGTTTGCCAGCGGGCTCTCGGCTGCCGACGCTGGCCTGTATGAACGAATCACCGGAAAGCCGCAGGCGCTCAACGATCTGCTGCTGTCTTCGATGCAGCGCGCCTCGCTCGACCGGCTGGTCAGTCGTGGTCTCGTGCATGTCTGCGGCGTCACGCCCTCCGACGCCATGCATGTGCTGGGCCGCCAGGGTCAGTGGGATGCGGACGCCGCGCGGCTGGGTCTGGAACTCGGCGCTCGCGCCCGCACCGGGGCCGGCAAGCCCATCGCCGAGTCAGCCGAAGCCTTCGCCGAACTGATCGCCGACCGTATGACGCGACAGTCTTCAGACGTGATTCTCGCCGCAGCCCTCAGCGAAGACGGCGTTGACGGCGTGGATCCAACCCAGTCGGCTGCCGTTGACCGGGCGCTGAAGCGCAAGCCCGGCGTCGTCCGCTTCGCCGTCAGCCTTGACCGTCCGCTGATCGGTCTCGGCGCTTCGGCGCATGTCTATTATCCCGCTATAGCCGAGATGCTCTCGGCCGAATCGGTGATCCCTTCTGACGCCGGCGTCGCCAACGCCATCGGCGCGGTGGCGGGCGAAATCAGCCAGACGGTGCAGGTGACGGTGACCGCGCCTGAGGAGGGCGTGTTCATGGTGTCCGGCGGCGGCCAAACGGAGCGGCGCACCAATGAGGCCGCCACGCTCGATTACGCCCGCGACCGGGCCCGCGCTGCCGCCATCCAGGCCGCTATCGACAGCGGCGCGGACGAACCCGTTGTGCGGATGATCGAGGAGATCGACCGGCCAGACATCGAGGGCAGCCCCAAGCTCGTGGAAGCCCGCTTCATCGCCACCGCGTCCGGTCGACCCAAAATCACCTGAGATTATTTCCATAAAAGGAAATAATCCTGTCTCGCCCGATCCGATTGACGCTGGGCTGCTGTTACAGCACTGTTGCCGCGCCAGTTTTTGACGCGGGAGCATGCGCATGACCGACCGGATCGACATTCACGGCCTGAAGATGGCCGCCGACCTCCATGATTTCATCCGCAACGAGGCGGCGCCGGGGACGGGCGTGGATGTGGACGCGTTCTTCGCCGCCTTTGCCGCGATTGTTCATGATCTCGCGCCCGAAAATCGCACGCTGCTCGCCAAGCGAGACGCCATCCAGGCTGAGATAGACGCCTGGCATCGGGAAAACCGCGCGCCCAGCGATCTCGCCGCTTATGAAAGTTTCCTGCGTGAGATCGGCTATATCGTTGCCGAAGGCGGCGCCTTCTCGGTCGTCACCAGCGATGTCGATGCCGAAATCGCCTCCATCGCCGGGCCGCAGCTCGTCGTGCCGGTGATGAACGCCCGTTACGCGCTGAACGCCGCCAATGCCCGCTGGGGCTCGCTTTATGATGCGCTTTACGGCACCGACGCCATTCCGGAAACCGACGGCGCGGAAAAGGGCAAAGGCTACAACCCGGTGCGCGGGACCCAGGTCATCGCCTGGGCCAAAGCCCTTCTCGATGACGCCGTGCCGCTCGCCGGCGGCAGCTGGAGCATGGCGACCTCGCTGAGCATTGCCGATGGCGGTCTGTTCGTCGAAAACGACATCGGCGTCACCGGGCTCAAGGATCCCTCGCAATTCGCCGGCTCCTCTCTGGGCAAGACAAGCGAGCCGCGCATCCTGCTGCGGCACAATGGCCTGTTGATCGAGATCGTCATCGACAGCCAAAGCCAGATCGGCGGCTCCGATCCGGCCCATATCGCCGATGTCAGGCTCGAATCGGCCATCACCACCATCATGGACTGCGAGGATTCGGTCGCCGCCGTCGATTCAGAGGACAAGATCACCGTCTATCGCAACTGGCTCGGCCTGATGAAGGGCGATCTGACCGAAGAGGTCAGCAAAGGCGGCAAGAGTTTCACGCGAAGGCTTAATCCGGACATGGAGTTTACCGGTCCCGATGGCGAGCCGGTGCGCGTGCGCGGCCGCTCGCTGATGCTCATCCGCAATGTCGGCCACCTTATGACCAATCCGGCCATTCTCGACAAGAATGGCGATGAGGTTCCCGAGGGAATCATGGATGCGCTGGTCACCGCGCTGATTGCGCTGCACGATGTCGGTCCTGATGGCCGCCGCATGAACTCGCCCGCAGGCTCGATGTATGTGGTCAAGCCGAAGATGCATGGACCCGAGGAAGTCGCCTTCGCGGTGAAGATTTTTGATCGCGTCGAGCAGGCGCTCGGCATGCGCGCCAACACGATCAAGATGGGCATCATGGACGAGGAGCGCCGCACAACGGTCAACCTCAAGGAATGCATCCGCGCCGCCCGTTCGCGCGTCGTCTTCATCAATACCGGCTTCCTCGATCGCACCGGCGACGAGATCCACACCTCGATGGAAGCCGGCCCGATGATCCGCAAGGGCGACATGAAGCAGGCCGCCTGGATTGCGGCCTACGAGAACTGGAATGTCGACACGGGCCTCGAATGCGGCCTGTCCGGCCGCGCCCAGATCGGCAAGGGCATGTGGGCCATGCCCGATCTGATGGCGGCGATGCTGGACCAGAAGATCGCCCATCCCAAGGCCGGCGCCAACACCGCCTGGGTTCCCTCGCCGACAGCGGCGACGCTGCACGCCACCCATTATCACAAGGTCGATGTGATCAGGGTCCAGTCCGATCTGAAATCCCGCCCCAAGGCGAAACTGTCGGATATTCTCTCCGTGCCGGTCGCGGTGCGGCCCAACTGGACGGCCGAGGAAATCCAACGCGAGATCGACAACAATTGCCAGGGCATTCTCGGCTATGTCGTGCGCTGGGTCGATCAGGGCGTCGGCTGCTCGAAAGTGCCCGACATCAATAATGTCGGCCTGATGGAAGACCGCGCCACGCTGCGCATCTCCGCCCAGCACATGGCCAACTGGCTGCATCATGGCATCATCACCGAAGCGCAGGTGACTGAAACGATGAAGCGCATGGCGGCGGTTGTCGACGGACAGAACGCCGGCGATCCGCTCTATCAGCCGATGGCCGCCGATTTCGACGGCTCGATCGCCTTCCAGGCGGCGCTCGAACTGGTGTTCAAGGGCCGCGCTCAGCCGAATGGCTATACCGAGCCGGTTCTTCATCGCCGTAGGCTGGAACTGAAGGCGAAAAGCGCGGCGTAAGCTGCGCGCCACACGGGTCACCAAACGAAAAAGCCGCCTCGGTTTCCCGAAGCGGCTTTTTCAATGCCTTCGATCCATCGCGGGCGATGGATCTTCATATCCTGCTATAGAACCACCACGCGGGTGCCCTTGCCGGGACGGACGCGATTGTAGAGGTCGATCACGTCCTGGTTCATCAGGCGGATGCAGCCCGACGATGCGGCGGTGCCGATGGAGCTCCATTCCGGCGTGCCATGCAGACGGAACATCGTGTCCCGGCCTTCATCGTTGAACAGATACATGGCGCGCGCGCCGAGCGGGTTGGTCAGGCCAGGCCCCATGCCCTTTTCGACATATTTGGCGACTTCCGGCTTGCGCTCGGCCATCTCGGCCGGCGGATGCCAGGTTGGCCATTCCTGCTTCCAGGCCACATAGGCTTCACCCTTCCAGGAGAAGCCCTGCTTGCCGACGCCGATGCCGTAGCGCATCGCCTTGCCATTGCCCAGAACATAGTAGAGGAAGCGATTCTTGGTGTCGACGATGACGGTGCCACGCTTGCGGTCGGTATCGTAACTCACGACCTGACGATGGAACTTCTTGTCGACGCGGTTGATCGGGATGGCCGGCAGCGCATAACCTGAGTCGGTGGTCTTGCCGTAGGAGTCGGTGAAGATCTCTGCGGTTTCGACCGTGGCGGGCGCATTTCCGGCCGTCTTGGTTTCGGAGGTGGTGGTGCAGGAAGCAAGGCCCATGGCGAGGAGCAAGCCAAAAGCCGTAGTCGCAGTGCGAAAGCGCATCTTTGTCTCTTGTGTCGGTTCTCGGAGGAAGGATGGCGTTACGCCCACCATCTCTGTGGGCGTGTTATTTTCGATAAATCCGGGCATTGCAAGCGGCCCCAAACCCCTGTCCCCTACGCTGGCGGGCAAATAGAAACAGAATGGTTTTTTTGCAACATTCCGCAGGATCTGGACCAGGAAACGTCGATGTCGATCATATCCGTGCATGGGGATAATCCGCTGAAGGATGGGAGGCAGTCTCAGCGCGCGCTGTCGGTTCGACGCGGCATGCAGCGCCTGCTCATGGATATGAGGCACTCGACCTTGCCCGAGCTTGGATTGGCGAGCGGACGCCGCGCCGATCTCGTCTCGCTGACGCCGAAGGGCGAGATCTGGATCATCGAGATCAAGTCGTCGATCGAGGATTTCCGCGTCGACCGCAAATGGGGCGACTACCGCGCCTTTTGCGACCGGTTGTTCTTCGCCACCCTGCCGGATGTGCCCTCGGAGATCTTTCCGGAAGACTGTGGTCTGTTCGTCTCCGACGCCTATGGCGCGCATATGCTGCGCGAAGCGCCCGAACATCGGCTGTCGCCGCCGCAGCGCAAGGCCATGACGCTGTCGATCGCCCGCATCGCTTCTCACAGGCTGATGCAGGCGGAATGGGCGGCCGAACGGCTGGGACTCGCCGATCCGCAAGCCATGGGAGAAGACTTCGCCTGAACGCCCGCTTACTTCGGCGCGCGCTTGGCGAGGATGCGCTGCAGCGTGCGGCGATGCATGTTGAGCCGGCGCGCCGTTTCCGACACGTTGCGCTCGCAGATTTCATAGACGCGCTGGATATGCTCCCAGCGGACGCGATCGGCCGACATCGGGTTTTCCGGCAGTTCGACCTTTTCGCCCGCCCGGCGCGTCAGCGCTGCATAGACCTCGTCGGCGTCGGCGGGCTTGGCGAGATAATCGACCGCGCCGAGCTTCACCGCAGTCACGGCCGTGGCGATATTGCCGTAGCCGGTCAGCACGATCATATTGCTGTCGTCACGCTTGGCGCGGATCGCCTCGATCACGTCGAGACCGGAACCGTCGGCGAGGCGAAGATCGACCACCGCGTATTTCGGCGGCCGGGCCTTGGCCTTGGCGATGCCTTCGGTCACGGTTTCTGCGGTTTCGACCTTGAAGCCCCGCGTTTCCATGGCGCGGGCCAGGCGCTTGAGGAACGGCGCGTCGTCTTCCACGATCAGGAGCGACGCGTCGGCGCCGATGACGTCCTGTGGAGCCGTTTTGGATGCTGCGTCCATTGTTCTTGCCTTTTTTCAATCTCGGTCGCGCACTATCTCTACGAATATAATGCGCTTTGGGATTTGCCAAATGGTCTCAGGGGGTGAATCACGCCTTCTGATCCATGAATTCACGTTTCCAGATCACCGTGATGCGGGCGCCCGGCGCATTCTCGAATGTCAATTCGGCCCCCGAGCGCTCAAGCAGCGTCTTGGCGATGAACAGGCCGAGGCCGAGGCCGCCGGCCTTGTCATGCGGCGAACGCCTGGTGACATAGGGTTCGCCGATGCGCTGGAGAATGTCGGGCGCAAAACCCTCGCCATTGTCCTCGATCGACAGCCGCACGAAATCCTTGTCGTGATAGACCCGCACCACCACTTCGGAGCGGGCGTAGTCGACGGCGTTCTCGATGAGATTGCCGAGCCCATAGACCACCCCGGCATTGCGGCGACCGAGCGGCTCCTCGGCGCGCGGGCTTTCCTCGATGACCTTGATGTCGATGCCGAACTCGCGATGCGGCGCGATCACCTCCTCGATTAGCGACGACAGCGGCATGTTGCGCATATGCTCCTCACTGCCGGAGGAGAGGGTTGTCAGCCTCTTCATGATGTCGCGGCAGCGCTCGCTTTGCGAGATCAACAGATGCACATCGTCATGGAAGCGCTCGCCCTGGCCGATCTCGCGGCTCATTTCCTTGGCGACCAGCGCGATGGTGGCGAGCGGCGTGCCGAGTTCATGCGCCGCCGCCGCCGCCAGCCCATCCAGTTCCGACAGGTGCATTTCCCGCTGCAGCACCAGTTCGGTGGCGGCGAGCGCTTCCGACAACTGGCTGGCCTCGAGCGACACGCGATAGGAATAGAAGGCGGCGAACGACGTGGTCAGCACGATGGCGAACCACATGCCGGCGAGAAACAGCGGCTCGAACGGCACGGTGACGCCCTGATACCAGGGCAGCGGATAGGGCGTAAAAGCGAGCGCAGTGATGCAGAGGATCGCCACCGCCACCAGCGCCAGGCTGTAGCGCAGCGGCTGCGAGGCGCTGGAAATGATCACCGGCACCGAAATCAGCGGCGCAAAGGGATTGGACAGGCCCCCCGTCACATAAAGCAGCGCGGCAAGCTGCAGGAGGTCGAAGGCGAGCAGCGCCAGCGCCGGCTCCGGCGCCAGCCGCTGGGTCGAGGGATAGCGGATCTGCAGGAAAGCGTTGACCACGGCCAGAAGCGCGATCAGCGCCGCACTGATTTTCAGCGGCAGCGAGAATTGCAGCACCAGCGCGACGATCAGCACAGCGGCGGTCTGGCCGACCACCGACAGCCAGCGCAGCCGCACCAGCGTTTCCAGCCGCAGCCGGCGGCTGTCATCGCCTTGGGAAAAAGCTTCGATCGCCATTCTCTCTCCTTTCGCGCCTCATGTGCCTCGCGGCTTGGCCCGCGCGGTCGGAGCCGCCTCCGCCGGATCCTCCGGCCACGGATGTTTTGGATAGCGCCCGCGCATATCGGCGCGCACATCCTTCCACGAGCCTTTCCAGAAACCCGGCAGGTCCCGCGTCGTCTGTATCGGCCGGTGCGCCGGCGAGGTCAATTCCAACACAAGCGGTATACGGCCGTTGCCGATGGCGGGATGGTTCTTCATGCCGAACAATTCCTGCACCCGAATGGTCAGCATCGGCTCTTCACCCGTATAGTCGATCGGATGACGGTTGCCGGCGGGCGAATCGAAATGGGTGGGGGCGGCTTTGTCGAGATCGCGTCTGAGGTCGTGCGGCACGAGGCTCATCAATCCTTCATAGAGCGTGTCGGCCCCGATCGAATCGACGCCGCGTGGCTCGAGGACGAAGGGCATCAGCCAGTCGTCGAGTCCGGCGAGCAGCGCCTCCTCCGTCATGTCAGGCCAGGGCGCGCCGAGCATGCGATGAAGAAAGCCGATGCGATCGCGCAATTGCCGCGCCGCTTTCGAAAACGGCAGGGCGTCGAGCCCGAGCGCGCGAATGCCTTCGGCCAGCGCTTTCGCCGCCTCTTCCCCGCTCGGCCGCGGCAAGGGCTGTTCTTCCAGAACGATCGCGCCGAGCCGCGTCGCCTTGCGGGCGCGGACCTGCCGCGACGCCATGTCGAAGAAACACTGGGCGCCGGTTGTGATCGCATCCGGCAGTTCCTCCTCGATCTCCGCCCGGCTGATGCTGGCGGCCGAGAGAATGCGTTGCGCCGCAGCGCGGCCGGTGAGATCGGCGATCACCAGCATGTCCGAGCGCGCCAAGGCCTCGGTGTCGGCCAGTTCGCCGCCCCGGCCATTGGCCATGACATAACGGCCGCGCGCGCCGCGCTGAGCGGCGATGCGATCTGGAAAGGCGTGCAGCAGCAGCCGACCGGCCGTGACGGGCTGATCCGACGCCGCCGTCTTGGGAAGAGCCTCGGCGATTCGCCGGGCCAGACCCCGCGCCGCCTGCGCCCGTTCGGAGCGTTCCGAGCGGAACCGCGACAGCCGCGCGTCGAGATCCACGGCATTGCCGCCGAGCCCCTGTTCGGTGATCAGCACGGCGAGCTCCGCCGCCTGACGGCCCAGGCCCTGGGACGCGGCGCTCGCGGTCATGGCCGCCAGTCGCGGCGGCAGCGCCAGCCGGCGCATCATCCGGCCTGTTACGGTCAGGTCGCCCTGGCGATCCAGCGCGCCGAGCCTGACAAGCAGCGTCTTGGCCTCGGCAAACGCCGCCTCGGGCGGCGCATCGAGAAAAGCGAGCGTGGCGGGATCCTTGACGCCCCAGGCGGCGAGATCGAGCGCCAGCCCGGCAAGATCGCTGGCGAGAATCTCCGGCGGCGTGAAGGCCTCCAGCGCCGCATTCTGGCCGGCGAGCCACAGCCGGATGGCGATGCCCGGCTCGGTGCGGCCGGCGCGGCCGGCGCGCTGATCGGCCGAGGCGCGGCTGACCCGCCGGGTTTCCAGCCGGGTGATCTGCGTGGCCGGCTCGAACACCGGCAGCCGCTGCAGGCCGGAATCGACCACAATGCGCACGCCGTCAATGGTAATCGCCGTCTCGGCGATCGAGGTGGCCAGCACGATCTTGCGCTGGCCGGCGGGCGCCGGCTTGATGGCGAGATCCTGCTCGCTCTGGCTGAGCGCGCCATAGAGCGGCGCGAGGATCGTCTCCGGCCCGAACCGGTCCGTGAGCCGCTCGGCGGTGCGGATGATCTCGCGCTGGCCGGGCAGAAAGGCGAGGATCGAGCCCGTTTCGGACCGATGCGCCTCCGTGATCACCCGCGCCATGACATCTTCGATCGGCAAGGACGAGTCGCGGACCTGATGGCGGATGTCGATCGGAAAGCCGCGGCCCAGGCTCTCGATCATCGGCGCATCGCCCATCAACCCGGCGATGCGCGCGATGTCCAGCGTCGCCGACATCACCAGAATGCGCAGATCTTCGCGCAGCGCGCCCTGTACATCCAGCGCCAGCGCCAGACCGAGATCGGCGTCGAGCGAGCGTTCGTGGAATTCGTCGAAGATCACGCAAGCCGTGCCTGACAGTTCGGGATCGTCGAGGATCATCCGGGCGAACACGCCTTCGGTGACCACCTCGATCCGCGTCCGCGCCGAAACCTTCTGGTCGAGGCGCATGCGATAGCCGACGAGACCGCCGACCTCCTCGCCGATCAGCGAGGCCATGCGCCGGGCGGCGGCCCGCGCCGCGAGCCGTCGCGGTTCGAGCAGGATGATCCGGCCGTCGCCGCGCCAGGCCGCGTCGAGCAGATGGAGCGGAACCAGTGTCGTCTTGCCGGCCCCCGGCGGCGCCGACACCACTGCGCGGCCCGCTTGATCGAGCGCAGCTGAAATATCGTCGAGAACCTCGGAGACCGGATAATGCGGCAGGCTGAACGGCATGGCGGCGATCACAATTCCTCGGCGGCCTTGCGCTGGATCTGTTCGAGCGCCAGGATCGCGCCCGCCAGATCCTCGATGCTCGCGCCCACCGATTTGAACAGCGTGATGTCATCGTTATCTGTGCGACCGGAATGCTGGCCCGCGCACAGGTCGGCCAGATCGGCTTTGAGCGCTGCTCTATTGATGACGCCCGCCTTGAGCGGCTGCAGGATGTCGCCAGCTTCCGCAAGCGCTCCTTCATAGGTGTCGACGAACAGGCTGGCGCGAAGCACGGCCTGATCGTCGCTTTCGCGCATGCCCGGCTTGAAAGCGCCGACGAGATCGAGATGCGCGCCTGGCTTCAGCCAGTCTCCCCGGATCAGCGGTTCCTCCGACAGGGTCGCACAAGAGATGATGTCGGCCTGACGCGCCGCGCTTTCGAGATTGTCCACAGCCTCCACGCAAAGCCCGAGGCCTGCGGCGTCATGGGCGGCGACTTCCGCCTTGGCGCGGTCCCGGCCCCAGATCAGCACACGGCTCAAGGGACGGATGACCGCATGCGCCTCGATCAGATTGAGCGACAGACGACCGGTTCCAACCATCAGCATGGTGGAGGCGTCAGGGCGCGACAGATAAGAGGATGCGAGCGCCGAGGCCGCCGCCGTCCGCCGCGCCGTCAGTTCGCCGCCATCCATGACCGCCAGCAATTCGCCGGTCAGTCCCGAAGACAGAAGATAGGAACCGAAGATGGCCGGAAGCCCGCGCGCGCCATTGCCCGGAAATACCGACACCATCTTGACGCCGAAATAGCGTCCGGACACCCAGGCCGGCATCAGCAGCAGCGTTGCGGCAGCCTCTCCGGGAACCTCTATGTCATGATGATGACGGGGAGGGGCGTGGCCTCCGCCCTTGAACATGCTCCTGAGCGCGTCGATCAGTTGCGGGAGGGGGAGAGCATTGCGCGTTTCGGCGCTATCGAGAACCAGCATATCAGCCTCATTCCTATGCCGCTTGCGGCGGCCTTTTATATCCTGACGTCCAATAGCACTGGGCGCGCCTGCTTTCACCGCCGAAAAGTGGGAGGGCGATGTCTGAGCCGCCTGATATTTCGGCAGCTTCGGATCGAATTTTGAGCATTCATAGAACCGTCACGGAAACTTCATATAAATATCAATCACTTATCATCTTTCTTCATTGTCATGGAATTTTGTTATTGACGATAAGGGGGTCGGTTTGTATAAGCCGGGACATCGACGGGGGCGGCGGTTGCTTCTAGCGGCAGGCGCGCTCGTCTCTGAATTCGGATCGAAACTTCGGTTTTGGTGTTGGGTTTAGGATAGCAGAGAGACTGGCTTTCACGGATATGTGGGGTAGGTTTCGACCGGGTGGTCAGCTTTGGTTGTCCGGTGACGGTTTTGGCCGTCGGATCTTTGACATTGTTGGTTAAGAAGAAAGAGAGACGTGGACGG
>NZ_JARXVM010000021.1 GCF_029892285.1 Rhizobium sp. SG_E_25_P2 | reverse complement strand
TCCGCCGTACATCTGGGTACGCCCTCGCCAAAAGCCTTGATCCTGACCGAAATTGATCCGGCAGAATGAGGCGGATAAGCTGAAACACGCTCTAGACCATATGTCAAATCAAGACGCTGGGGTTTCCGGTGATCCGGCGCTCGCCGGAAAGGCTTTTGCTTTCGCGCGCGCCGAATCCTGCTGACATGGGCTTCGCTCGGATGACTGCGTTTTTACGGATTTGACATACAAAGCCACAACAAAAGCCCTCCGCGGCGCAAGCCGGGGAGGGCGTTTAGGCGGCCTTCGCGCGATGACAGGGTTGAGCGCGAAGACCGGCCTATCAGTTGCTGATCGTTATGAGGTCACAGGCGCGGGCAGCCGCGCACATTGGCGAAAACCATCTTGGCCCAGACGCCGCGCGTCTTGCCGGTCACGGTCACGCGGTTGGGGCCCGTATGCGAGACATAGACGCGGTTGAGACCGTTTTTATAGGCTTTCTGCAGCGCGAGGTTCTGCGAGCAGCGTCCCACTCCGGGGCGGACCACCACCACCGGGGCGGGTCGAACCACGATGGGGGCCGGGCGGATCACCACCACAGGCGCCGGACGGATGACGACTGGCGGACGATAATGGCGCGGGCCGCCGATATGGACGTCCACGTCGACGCCGCCGGCATTGGCCTGACCTGCGGCGCCGAGTGCGCCGAGCGCGAGGGTAACGGCAAGCGCCGCCTTGGTGATGAAACTGGTCATTGATGCTCTCCTTGGTCCTTTACTCGGATCCTTGCTTGCTTGCCGAGCGATGAGACGACCTTATCTCTGGTTCTCTGAATGGTTTCGGAATTTGCCGTTCAGTTATCGTTCAGGATGATGAAGAAGAGGTTTACGGTTTGTTGATCATGTTTTGGCCGGGCCGGTCAGCGGCTTTCGATGACAGCGCGCGGGCGCGAGGACGCCGGTTTCAATGTGGCGGGCGGCCCATGGCGGGCTGATCATCAGCGTGCGACTTGACGCATATCAAGGAAAGCCCGCTGGGAATAAGGCTTTCGTCGCATAGTCATGCATTTGTTGCGGATCTATCCATCGATCTTTGCGGCAACCGCATATATTAGCGACGAAGGAACCAGAATGACGTCCACTCGAATTGCGCCGGCCCGGTTCAAGGCCAAGATCACCAGTGCGGAAAAGGCGGCGGCGATGATCGCGCCGGGCTCGACCATCGGCATGAGCGGATTTACCGGCTCTGGCTATCCCAAGGCCGTGCCGATGGCGCTGGCCGAGCGGATGACCGCGGCGCATGCGGCTGGAGAGCCGTTTCAGGTGCGGGTGCTGACAGGCGCCTCCACAGGACCGGAACTCGATGGGGCGCTGGCCCGCGCCGACGGCATCGAATTCCGCGCGCCCTACAATTCCGATCCGATCGCCCGCGACAAGATCAATCGCGGCGAGATCGACTATTTCGACATGCATCTCAGCCAGGTGGCGCCGATGGTCTGGGAAGGCTTTCTCGGACGGCTCGATGTGGCGGTGGTGGAGGTCTCGGGCGTGCGGCCCGATGGCTCGCTGGTTCCGTCCTCCTCGGTCGGCAACAACAAGACCTGGCTCGACCGCGCCGACAAGGTGATCCTCGAAGTCAACAGCTGGCAAAGCGAAGCGCTCGACGGCATGCATGACATCTATTACGGCACGGCGCTGCCGCCGGCGCGGGTGCCGATTCCGCTCGTCAGGCCCGATGACCGCATTGGCGAAACCGGCTTTCGCGTCGATCCCGACAAGATCGTCGCGATCGTCGAGACCGAAACGCCGGATCGCAACCTGCCGTTCTCGCCGCCGGATGAGACCGCGCAGGCGATCGCCGGCCATCTGATCGAGTTCCTCACCCATGAAGTGCGCCAGGGCCGGCTGCCGGTCTCGCTGTTGCCGCTGCAATCGGGCGTCGGCAATATCGCCAATGCGGTTCTCTCCGGCCTGATGACGGCGCCGTTCGAGAATATGACCGCCTTTACCGAAGTCATCCAGGACGGCATGCTCGACCTGATCGACGCGGGCAAGCTGCGCATGGCCTCGGCGACGGCCTTTTCGCTCAGCCCGGACGCGGCCGAGCGGCTGAACGCCGATATGGGCCGCTATCGCGACCGGATGATCCTGCGCCCGCAGGAAATCTCCAATCATCCGGAGCTGGTTCGGCGTCTCGGCTGCATCGCCATGAACGGTCTGATCGAGGCCGACATCTATGGCAATGTCAATTCCACCTGCGTGATGGGCTCGCGCATCCAGAACGGCATCGGCGGCTCCGGCGATTTCGCCCGCAACGCCTATCTCTCGATTTTCATGACGCCATCGACCGCCAAGGGCGGCAAGATCTCGGCCATCGTGCCGCAGGTTCCGCATGTCGACCATATCTCCCAGGACGTGCAGGTGCTGGTGACGGAGCAGGGGCTCGCCGATCTGCGCGGCCTGTCGCCCAAGCAAAGGGCGCGAACGATCATCGCCCGGTGCGCCCATCCGGATTTTCGCCCGGCGCTCGAGGATTATTTCGCCCGCGCGCTGTCTGGCTCCTATGGGCTGCATGCGCCGTCGTTGCTCGGCGAGGCGCTCGGATGGCATCAGCGTTTCGTGGAAACGGGAAGCATGGCCGGCTGAACAACGGGATGGCCGCGATGCGAAGTCTTGCGTCGCTCGGCGTCGCGAAACAGTCGAACCGTATGAATTAGTAAAATAAACCGCATGCGCGTTGACACCGCGCATGCGCGCTGTATCAGCTTCGCGATGGGGGGACATCGCGCGAAGCGACGGCCTCCGGAGGAAGGACGACCGTCGGATCGCGCGTGGTCGTTGCTTTCGGATTTCGCGTCCTTCGCATCATCTGGATTCCGGCGCTATGAATTTCATCGAGACATTGGACGTTGCCGATCTGGCGCAGCTTTTTAACAAGGCGCCCAATCCTTATGTCATCCTCGATCGTGAGTTTCGCATTCGCGCGATGAACGACGCCTATCTTGCCGTCACCATGCGCAGCCGTGAGAGCATTCTCGGCCTGAATATGTTCGAGGCCTTTCCGAGCGATCCAGAATCCGCCTCGCATCGTCTGTTGCGCGCGTCGCTCGAGAAAGTCGTGCGGACCGGCGAGGAGGATGCGATCGCGCTTATTCCCTATCCCATCGCCCGACCGGACGGCGCCTATGAGGATCGTTTCTGGAGCGCCACCCACAAGCCGATCAAATCGCCGTCGGGGGACCTGCGTTTCATTCTTCAACATACGGTGGACGTGACGGAACTGCATCGCCTGCGTCAGGAGGCGGCGCGCGACTGGAAGGTCGAGACGGACGTGCTGACCCGCGCCGATCGCGTCGCGCATCAGAATCTGGCGCTGGCCGAGGAGCGGCACTATCTGCGTAGCCTGTTTGAGCAGGCGCCGAGCTTCATGGCGGTGCTTCTGGGCCCGGATCATGTGTTCGACATGGCCAACGCCGCCTATCTCGATGTGGTCGGCCGTGGCGACATCGTCGGGCGAAGTGTGCTTGACGCCCTGCCGGAGGTCGAGGAGCAGGGCTTTATCTCCCTGCTCGATCAGGTCTACACATCGGGTCAACCCTTTGTCGCCCATGGCGCCCGGTTGGTTCTGGGAACCGGCCCAGCGCGGCGCGAGGCCTATCTCGATTTCATCTATCACCCGATCCGGGACAACGACGGCGAAACGATCGGCATCTTCGTGCAGGGCCACGATATTACCGAGCAGAAACTCGCCCAGGACGCGGCGCTGGAAAGCGAGGCGCGGTTCCGATCGTTGGCCCAGTCCATTCCCAACCATGCCTGGACAACCGATCGCGACGGCCGGCTTGAATGGTGCAACGAGCGCGTCACCGATTATTCCGGCTTGTCCCTGGCCGAGATGATGGGACGGCCGATCGGCGCCACATTGCATCCCGACGACCAGCAGCGGGCGCAAGCCGCCTGGGCGGCGGCGCGGATGGCGGGCGAACCATTCCAGGCGGAAATCCGGCTGCGACGGCGCGACGGCGCCTATCGCTGGCACATCACCCGCGCGATCCCGAGCAAGGACGAGAATGGCGCGATCCTGCGCTGGGTCGGCACCAACACCGATATCGAGGACCAGAAGACCACCGAGGCGCAACTGGAATATCTCGCCGAGACGCTGGAGCAGCGTGTCAATGAGCGCACCGCAGAACTGGAGCGGACCGAAGTGGCTCTTCGGCAAAGCCAGAAAATGGAGGCGGTCGGCAATCTCGCGGGCGGTATCGCCCATGATTTCAACAATCTGCTGCAGGTGATCACCGGCAGTCTCCAGCTTCTCGGCCGGCATGCGCGGCTCGACGAAAAGGGCGCGCGCTATGTGGCCAACGCGCTTTCCGCCACCGATCGCGGCGCACAGCTCGCGGCGCAATTGCTGGCCTTCGGTCGCCGCCAGCCGCTGGCGCCCAAGGTGGTCAATCTCGACCGCATGGTGCGCGACATGGATGGGCTCATCCGGCGCAGCATCGGCGAGGGCGTCGAGGTCGATACGGTGGTGGCGGCAGGCCTCTGGAACACCATCGTTGATCCGACCAATGTCGAGACGGCGCTGCTCAATCTGGCCATCAATGCGCGCGACGCCATGGATGGCCACGGTAAATTGACGATCGAGATCGGCAACGCCGTGCTGGACGCGTCCTATGCGCAAGGGGCCGACATCACGCCCGGCGATTATGTCATGCTCGCCATCACCGACACCGGCGCCGGCATGCCGCCAGAGATCCTCGACAGGGTGTTCGAGCCGTTTTTTTCGACGAAACCGGAAGGCAAGGGCACAGGGCTCGGCCTGTCGATGGTCTATGGCTTCGTGCGCCAGTCCAACGGGCATATCCGCATCTATAGCGAGGTGGGCGTCGGCACGACGATCCGCATGTATCTGCCGCGCAGCGAGGCTTCGGAGGAAATGTCAGCCCTTTCGCTTGCGCCGCTTCAGGGAGGCCATGAGACCATCCTGCTGGTGGAAGATGACGACGCGGTGCGGGAAACAGGGGTCGCGCTGTTGCGCGATCTCGGCTATAGCGTGCTGACCGCGCGGGATGCGGCGAGCGGCCTTGCCGTCATCGAGAGCGGGGCGACGATCGATCTGCTGTTCACCGATGTGGTGATGCCGGGGCCGATGAAGAGCACCGAACTCGCCCGCCGCGCCCAGGCGATGCTGCCAGGACTGGCGGTGCTGTTCACCTCCGGCTATACGCAGAATTCCATCGTTCACGACGGCAAGCTTGATAGCGGCATCGATTTCATCTCAAAACCCTATGGACGCGACCAGATCGCCCGCAAGGTGCGCCAGGTGCTGGATGCGGCGCATGAGCCGCAACGCCGCGCCCTGCTTCCCGCAGATGATGTCGCGCCGGCTGCTGCGGCGGCGGCATGGCCCAAACGCGCGCTTCTGGTGGACGACGAGGCGTTGATCCGCATGGCCACCGCCGACATGCTGGAGGATCTCGGCCTTGAGGTGGTGGAGGCCGGCACGGTCGTCCAGGCGGAGGCGGCCTTCGACGCGTCGGTCGATCTGCTGGTCGTCGATCTCCACCTGCCGGATGGACATGGGCTGGATCTGGCGCGCCGGTTGAGAACGCGAAAGCCTGATATCGCCGTGGTGATCGCGACCGGCGAGCGCCCGAAATCGGTGATCCATGATCTCATCCGCGCCGTGGTGATCGGCAAGCCCTATGACCAGGCGATGCTGAAAGCGGCGATCCGGGAGGTGTGCGGGGAGGGGTGATTGTCGCTGAACGCAAGCTCTGGACAGCGGACTTCGGAATGTCTAAGGAAAATCGTCCGCCGCTTGGCGGGCCGTAAGCGTCTGACGTCAGGCTACGCGTATCAACCTGGATCGTCGCACGGGCGGCAATGATAGGCGCGCCATGATGATCCTGATCCAAGAAAGCATGATCATGAAGTTTACGCGTCTGCCAGCCCGCTATGCGGGCCTTCTCCTGCCGCTGGTTCTCTCGCTTCTGATGACCTTCGTGGTCTCCGGCGTCTCCACCCTCAAGGTCATCGGCCTCAGCGCCGATCTCCTCAGTCACTGGATGTCCGCCTGGGGCGTTTCCTGGCTGATCGCTTTTCCCACGCTGCTCGTCGCAATGCCGGCGGCGCGAAGGGTGGTTAGGGCGGTGACTGAGCCGGTGTGATCACATGAAAAACCCGGCTGGATCGCTCCAACCGGGTTTTTCATTTCAGAGTGAGAACTCAGTTCGAAGTATTTTCAAAAGACGTTCTGCTCCCAAGCGGTCGAGTTGTATTGATTGGCTCTTTTTTCCCGGCATTTCACGGGTCTCAGACCCGTAGGTATCTATTTGCAAGACTTTGGCGTCGCCGTCTCCGAAAACAGAAAACGTTGCGTCAATTTCTTTATGCAGGGAATTGCGCCCCATTTCTTTTCTTTTAAAGTCTCGGACTAACGCCATCTCAGCTATCCAAAAAGCTCCGCAGCTTCCGGCTCCGGCTCGGGTGCTTCAGCTTGCGCAGCGCCTTGGCTTCGATCTGGCGGATGCGTTCGCGGGTGACCGAGAACTGCTGGCCGACTTCTTCGAGCGTGTGGTCGGTGTTCATGCCGATGCCGAAGCGCATGCGCAGCACGCGCTCCTCGCGCGGCGTGAGCGAGGCCAGCACGCGGGTGGTGGTTTCGCGCAAGTTCGCCTGGATGGCGGCGTCGATCGGGAGCAACGCGTTCTTGTCTTCGATGAAGTCGCCGAGATGGCTGTCTTCTTCATCGCCGACAGGCGTTTCGAGCGAGATCGGCTCCTTGGCGATTTTCAGGACCTTGCGGACCTTTTCGAGCGGCATGGCCAGCTTTTCGGCCAGTTCTTCCGGCGTCGGCTCACGGCCGATTTCATGCAGCATCTGGCGCGATGTGCGGACGATCTTGTTGATCGTCTCGATCATATGCACCGGAATGCGGATCGTGCGGGCCTGGTCGGCGATCGAGCGGGTGATCGCCTGACGGATCCACCAGGTGGCGTAGGTCGAGAACTTGTAGCCGCGACGATATTCGAACTTGTCGACCGCCTTCATCAGGCCGATATTGCCTTCCTGGATCAGGTCGAGGAACTGCAGACCGCGGTTCGTATACTTCTTGGCGATCGAGATCACGAGACGAAGATTGGCTTCCACCATCTCCTTCTTGGCGATGCGGGCTTCGCGCTCACCCTTCTGCACCATCTGCACGATGCGGCGGAATTCGGTGATCGAGATGCCGGTTTCGCTGGCAAGGTTCTGGATTTCCTGGCGCAGGTCCTTGATCGTCTGGTTTTCCGAGCGGGAGAATTCCTTCCAGCCGCGGGCGGAGAGATTGCCGATCGACTTCATCCAGTTCGGATCGAGTTCGGCGCCCATATACTGGTTGAGGAATTCGTCGCGGCTGACGCCGAAGCTCTCGGCCAGACGCAAGAGCTTGCCTTCGTTCTGCACGAGGCGCTTGTTGATCTCGTAGAGCTGCTCGACGAGGCTGTCGATGCGGTTCTGGTTGAGCGACAGCGACTTGACCGCCGTGATCAGCTCGTCCTTGAGTTCCTTGTAGCGGCGCTCCTGGGCGGGCGACAGCGTGGCGGATGCCGCGAGGCGAGCTTCCACCTGTTGGTCCTGCAGCTTGCGCAGCTTCTTGTAGGTTTCGGCGATCTGGTCCAGCGTCTCCATGACCTGCGGACGCAGTTCCGCTTCCATGGCGGCGAGCGAAAGGCTGGACTCGTCTTCGTCCTCCTCCTCTTCCTCAAACACCATGGTTTCGCCGACATCGGTAATGTCGTCGTCGTCACCGGAGCCGGGGCCGCCGCGCGCTTTGCGGGCCTTTTCCTTTTCCTCGGCCGCCTTGCGGTCAGCTTCGATCTTCTCAGGGCTCTGGAACTGCGGCGCCGCCTTGGCCTCTGGGCCGGAATAGGTGGTTTCGAGATCGATGATCTCGCGCAGCAGGGTGGTGCCTTCGTTGAGTTCGTCGCGCCAGATGATCAGCGCCTGGAAGGTGAGGGGGCTTTCGCACAGCCCCTGGATCATCGTCTCGCGGCCGGCCTCAATGCGCTTGGCGATGGCGATTTCGCCTTCGCGCGACAGAAGCTCGACGGAACCCATTTCGCGCAGATACATGCGGACGGGGTCATCGGTGCGGTCGGTGGGCTCGCGCTTCTTGGCCGTGGCCACGGCGGTGCCGGCGGCAGGTGCGATTTCGCCGCCCTCGGATTCGCCATCGGACTCGGCTTCGCCGTCGTCTTCCTGCGCCTGCTCCTCGATGTCTTCGTCCTCGACGACGTTGATGCCCATGTCGGACAGCATCGCCATCGTGTCCTCGATCTGCTCGGAGGTCACTTCCTCGGAGGGCAACACGGCGTTCAGCTCGTCCATGGTGACATAACCGCGCTTCTTGGCGGCTTTGATCATCTTCTTGACGGCGTCATCGGAAAGATCGAGAAGAGGACCATCCGGCGCTGCGTCGCGTTCAGATTCCGCTTCTTCGTTTTCTTTGACCTTGGTTGCCATAGTCTATTGCTCTCTCTGACGCATTAAGCCTTAAACTTCGCGCTGCCGCACAATGTTCGACCCGCATTGCAGGCCGCAACGCGAATCAGCAGCTACGAGCTAACAGGATCACGGTTTAACGGGCGATTAACCGCATCGAGATCCGCCTTAGATTTCCGGCGGTTGGCTCGGTTTGCGATCATTTTCCCGTCTGGCCGCGTCCTGCTCGGTGTCTTGTTCATGATGTCTGCCTGAGACGGTGATTCCTGCTATTTTGTGTCACGTCAAGCATTTCGGCGCAAAAATCGTGCAAAGACGTGAATCTCACGGTGTTCAGGACAGTGTGGGACATCCGACTACGCTGTCGTGTCTATTTAGGGAACAGGTGGGATTTTTCAAGGGTCGGCGGGCGCAGCCTTTCCCGGAGCTTGCGTGGCAAGCCTCGCTCCGGTTCGGCGGGCTCGCTTTCGTTGCTCCCGCCATGGCGTACAACTAAAAAAGGATCAGCGACGGCTCGTTTGCAAGCAGGCCTATGTCGCCTTGGGCAGCGTTGAGGGATTGTGGACATGGCCAAACAGACTGGAACGGGCGACGACGATACGCTCACAGGTGGATCGCAGGCCGATGAGATCATCGGCGGGGCTGGCGCCGACAAGTTGTATGGTCGAGCCGGCGCGGATCGTCTGGATGGCGGTTCTGGCGCAGACTTTCTGTATGGAGAGAATGGAGACGATCGGATCTGGGGTGACGACGACAACGATATCCTTATTGGGGACAAGGGCGCTGATCGTCTCTGGGGCGAGGACGGCGACGACTATCTGTCGGGAGGCGATGGGGTCGATACGCTGATCGGCGGCATCGGAAACGACGCACTGTTTGGCGGCGCCGGCGCCGACGTGATGAAAGGCGGCGCGGGAAACGACACCTACAACACGCAAACCGGCAACGACATTATTTCAGATAATTCCGGCTCTGATGAATTCCACATTCTCGGATCGCGTTCGCGCCCTGAGATCACCGACAAGAACGGATCGGACATCTATGTCATCGAAAATCCGGAAAGCCGGGCCTGGATCTTCGACACTGCGGGCGGCGACGACGAAATCGAATTTCATGCGACGACCGGCTCTTCCGACAGCACGCTCGCCGAACTGGACGAACTCGAATTTCTCCGGGATGGCTCTGATCTGCTGGTGCGTGTCGATGGCAATCGCCAATACACATCCTTCTCCTATTTCTTTGAAGGCGCGAAATACCGCATCGAGACCCTATTGGTCGGAAACGGCAAGCAAGACAGCGACGGCGATTACGTTATCAAGGAATATGACCTGACCGACCTCGCCAAGTTGGAACTCGGCAAATGGACGTCTGGCGACGACCTCTGGTAACGGGCGTCCGCGCGTCCATTCACGTCGCTGACAGCTGATATCAGAAGATTTGACCGGAGCCAGGATTGTCGCCCTGTGGGCTTGGGGCTATGCCAGGTCACAGAAGTTGGGACACGGCCCGCGGGCTGGATCGGAGGCACCCTTGGCGTCGCGCGCGCTCGCAGCCTGGTTACAGGCCCGCAATATCCATTATGGCTGGGCGGTGGCCGGGGTCACCTTTCTCACCATGCTTTCCACCGCCGGCGCCATGGGTTCTGCGGGCGTGCTGATCGGTCCGCTGCAGACGGAATTCGGCTGGACGAATGCCGAGATTTCCACGGCGATGGCGGTGCGGCTCGCGCTGTTTGGCCTGTTCGGTCCCTTCGCCGCCGCTTTCATGAACCAGTTCGGCATCCGCAAGGTGGTGGTGACGGCGCTGTTGATGATTTCCTCGGGCCTGGTCGGCTCTTTCTTCATGACCGAGCTCTGGCAATTGCTGTTGCTGTGGGGCGTGGTGATCGGCGTGGGTACGGGCATGACGGCGCTGGTCCTCGGCGCCACGGTGGCCACCCGCTGGTTCTCGGCCCGCAGGGGCGTGGTGGTGGCGATGATGACCGTCTCCACGGCGACCGGCCAGCTGGTGTTTTTGCCGTTGCTCGCCTATCTCACCGAACAGATCGGCTGGCGGCCGGCGCTGATGGTGGTGGTGGCAGCCCTTGTCTTGGCCATGGTTCTGGTTTTGGCGATCCTGCGCGATTACCCCGCCGATGTCGGGTTGGCGCCCTATGGCGACGACAAGATTGCGCCGCCGCCGGCTCAAGACAGACGTTTGCTGGAACTGTTGGCGCTGCCGGTCAAGACCTTGTGGGACGTGCGCGCCAATCCGGTGTTTCTGGTGCTGTTCTTCACGTTTTTCGTCTGTGGGCTGAGCACCAATGGCCTGATCCAGACGCATTGGATTTCGATCTGCGGCGATTTCATGATGCCTGCGGTGACTGCCGCCAGCCTGCTTGCGATGATCGGCATCTTCGATTTCGGCGGGACGTTGCTATCGGGCTGGCTGTCGGACCGCTACGACAACAGATGGCTGCTGTTCTGGTTCTACAGCCTGCGCGGCTTGTCGTTGATCTATCTGTCGCTGTCGGGCTTCGACATCTATTCGCTGACGTTGTTTGCCGCATTCTATGGGCTGGACTGGGTGGCGACGGTCCCGCCGACGGTCAGGTTGTCGGCGGAGAATTTCGGCCGGGAAAAATCCAATATCGTTTTCGGCTGGATTTTCGCGGGTCACCAGCTCGGCGCGGCGACAGCCGCTTTGGGCGCCGGCGCTCTGCGCACCGACTACGAATCCTATATGCCGGCGCTGCAGATCGCCGGCGGCATGTGCCTCGTCGCCGCCATGAGCGTTTTCCTGATCGCGCGGCCGGGCGGCGCGCGCCTGACGCCGAAACCGGCTTGAGACAGGCGGGGCGGTTTCAGAACCGCCCCTGCGCCGCCATGATCTCGCGGGCGATGTTTTCGAGCGGCGAGATGCGGTCGACGCCGCCGCGTCCGATGGCTTCCTTCGGCATGCCGAACACCACCGACGTCGCCTCGTCCTGAGCCACCGTAAAGGCGCCGGCATTGTGCATCTCTTCCATGCCGCGCGCGCCGTCGTCGCCCATGCCGGTCATGATTACGCCCATGGCGTTGGCGCCGGCGTTGCGGGCGGCCGAGCGGAACAGCACGTCCACCGAGGGCCTGTGGCGCGACACAAGCGGTCCGTTGCGGACAGACACCTGATAACGCGCCCCACGGCGCTCCAGCATGGTGTGCAGCCCGCCGGGGGCGATCAGCACATGGCCGCGCAGCACCGGATCGCCATCGGCGGCTTCCTTGACCTCGACTTCGCAGAGTGAATTCAGCCGGCTTGCG
Organism: Rhizobium sp. SG_E_25_P2; assembly: GCF_029892285.1. Classification (GTDB taxonomy): domain Bacteria; phylum Pseudomonadota; class Alphaproteobacteria; order Rhizobiales; family Rhizobiaceae; genus Rhizobium_E. The sequence goes on along the minus strand of NZ_JARXVM010000021.1, from coordinate 96,415 downwards.
AAGGCGGCGGTGAATTTTTCGGGCATATGCTGGACGATCACCATGCCTGGCGCATTGGCCGGCAGTTTCTCCAGCATTTCGCGCAGCGCCTCGGTGCCGCCGGTGGAGGCGCCGACGCAGACCACCATTTCGGTCGTCTTAGCCATCGCCTTGCCCGTCGGGGGAGGGAGCACGGCGTCCGCCGTCAGTTTTTCCTGAGGATTGAGCGAGGCCGGGGCCGAAGCCGAGCGGAAACGCCTGTGATTGCCGATCCGCGCCCGGGCCGCGCCCTTGACGACGGCGCGGATATGGTCTGCGGTTTCCGCGAGATGGTCGGCGGCGCCGATCTTGGGCTTCAGGATGACATCGACCGCGCCGGCCTCCATGGCTTGCAACAGCGTCTGGGACCCGGCCTCGGTGAGTGACGAGCACATGACCACCGGCAGCGGATGCTGGCTCATCAGTTTGCGCAGAAAAGTGATGCCGTCCATTTGCGGCATTTCGACATCGAGCGTGATGACATCGGGAATATCCTCGCGCAGCCGTCGCGCCGCGACGAACGGGTCCTGCGCGGCCCCGATGACTTCGAAATCCGGGTCTTCCTCGAAGATGCTGGTCAGTGTCTGTCGGACACTGGCGGAATCGTCGATGATGAGGACGCGCACCTTCTTTTTCATAATCATACTTTCTGGAAAACTGTATTCGCGACGGTTTTCAGGGGCAGATCGAAGCCGCTGATCGTTTCAGAATGGCCGATAAACAAATAACCGCCTGGCTCCAGGCAGTCGCAAAGCCGGGTCAGGACTTTTTCCTGCGTTGGCTTGTCGAAATAGATCATGACATTGCGGCAGAAGATCATATGCATGGGATCCCCGACCGGATAGGCGTCATCCATCAGGTTCAACCGGGCAAAGCCTACCTTGGAACGCAGCTTGGGCGTGATGCGCACCTCACGACGGTCGCGGGCGATCGCGGTCATCACATAGCGCCTGCGCATGTCCGCGGGCACGGGATCGACGATATCCTGGGCGTAAATGCCGCGGCGTGCGGTTTGTAGCACTTCGGTCGACAAGTCCGTGGCCAGGACGTTCCAGGCGATATCGGGACGATCGCCAAACATGTCGTCGAGCACCATGGCGATCGTATAGGGTTCGGCTCCTACAGAGCAGGCTGAGCTCCAAACTCTCAGGCGCTTGACGCCCGCTTGCAGGAGAGCGGGCAGCGCGCGCTGTGTCATATAATGGAAGTGATTGGGCTCACGAAAGAAATCAGTCTTGTTGGTCGTGACCGCATCGATCAGGAAGATCGATTCCTTCTCCAATCCCCCCTGGCTGAAGAGATAGTTGCAATAATGCTCGAAACTGGTGTGGCCGGTGGCGCGCAGCCGTCGCCGCAGGCGTCCCTCCAGCATCGTCTGTTTGCTCGGCGGCATCTTGATGCCGCTATAATTGTAGATATAGGCGGCCAGCCGTTCGAAATTCCGTTTGCTGATGCCGTCTTCCGATGGCGCAGCAATACGAGGGGCGGTCTGCATTCCGGTTACTCCACGCATTCACACTAACGTCAGGCGGCGACATTTCTCTGGGAAAGAAAAGCGGTGTCGTCCGATGACAGAAGCCGGGCCAGATCTATCACCACCACGAAGCCCGTTTCCTTGCGCACCACGCCGGCGATGTAATCCGAGTTCCAGCGGATGCCGATATCAGGCGCCTGCTCGATCTGGGCGGTGCGGAACGGCGTGACCTCATGGACGCGGTCAGCCACCAGACCGAGGGTCAACATACGGTCGTTCAGGGGCACGTCGAGCACGAGAACGCGGGTGTGTGGCGTCGCCACCGTGCGGCTGAGGCCGAGCTTCAGCCGGAGATCGATGGTGGGAACCGCCTGGCCGCGCACATTGCGCAGCCCCAGCAGATAGTCGGGTCCATTGGGGATCTTGAAGGCGTCCTCATGATCCAGGATTTCCCGAACCACCTCGACGGGAACCGCAAACGCTTCCTCACCGAGGCTGAACGTTACGAACTGGGATTCGCTCTGTTGTGTCGTCATGGTTATGCGCTCTCCTTGAAATCGTCATCAAAATGATCGGCCGCGCCGTGGCTCAGATCCAGCGCGAAACCTTTGGCGCGGCTCTGCTGCGCCTTTATGCTGTTGTCCGAGCGTCGAGCCGACTTGCCGACCGGCTGCTTGGCGCGGTGTTTTTGAGCCTTGTCGTCGTCCGCCTTCGTTTGTTCAACCTGGAAGAAGGCGATCGAGGACTGCAATTCTTCCGATTGGGCCGCGAGCTCTTCAGATGTTGCTGCCATCTCTTCTGCGGCCGACGAATTCTGTTGCGTCACCATGTCGAGTTGCTGGATCGCCTCGTTGATCTGGCTTGCGCCGATATCCTGCTCGCGGCAGGCGGCGGAGATTTCCGTCACGAGTTCTGCGGTTTTGCGGATGTCTGGCACCAGGCGCGACAGCATTTCCCCGGCCTGCTGGGCCGCCTTGACGGTGTCCACCGACATGTTGGAGATCTCGGCGGCGGCGGACTGGCTGCGTTCGGCGAGCTTGCGCACTTCGGACGCCACCACGGCGAAACCCTTGCCGTGCTCGCCGGCGCGAGCAGCCTCGACAGCCGCATTCAGCGCCAGAAGATCGGTCTGGCGGGCGATTTCCTGGACGATGGAAATCTTCTGGGCGATGGTCTGCATGGCGGCGACGGCGCGGTTGACGGCGTCGCCCGAGATTTCGGCGTCTTTCGCCGACTGGCGGGCGATCTTCTCGGTCTGGGCGGCGTTGTCGGCGTTCTGCTTGATGTTGGCGGCCATCTGCTCCATCGAAGCAGACGCTTCTTCGGCGGCGGCGGCCTGTTCGGTCGCGCCCTGGGAAACCTGTTCGGAGGACGCCGAAAGCTGCTGACTGCCCGAGGAGACGTTGAGAGAGGCGGAGAGAGAGTCGGCGACGACGCCCCGCAGCCTGTCGACCATGCTTTCGAGCGCCAAGCCGAGCAGGTCGCGGTCCGACAAGGGCTGGGGCTTCACCGTCAGGTCGCCATTGGCGATCTGGTCGGCGATGCGCGCCGTCTGGCGCAGATTGCGCACCATGCTGCGCATGGCGATGCCGAGCGTGTCGGCGTTGGACAACGGTTTGACCTCGACGGAGAGATCGCCCTGGCCGATCAGGGTTGCGGCTTCGGCGGTTTGCGACAGATTGTCGACCATATTCTTCATTGCGAAGCCGAGCGTATCCTTGTCCGACAGCGGCTTCGGCTCGACCGAGAGATCGCCTGCGGCGATCCGGTCGGCGATGGCGGCGGTGCCGCGTAGATTGGCGGTCATCACGTTGATCGTTTCGACCACGTCCCTGATCTCGTCATTCGCGCCGACCGCGACCGTATTGTCGAGATCGCCGATCGCCACGGCGTCTGCCGCATGCTTGACGCGGGAGAGACCGCGGCTGACGCCGAGCGCGATCCATAGGGCGATGCCGACCGACAGCAACACGCCAGCCGCCACTGCGGCCATCAAGATGAGTCTCGACATATCATAGCGGTCATTGGCAGCGACTTCCGTGCTCTTGAGATCCGCAGCGATATGCTCGTCGAGCGACTCCATCACCTCAAGCACTCTCAGCGTCGCCTCATAGCCGCCGGCCATGGACATTTCGGCCGCGCGGCCCTTGCTGACCGGCGTGTTCTGGGTCGCCAGCAACAGGATCTCGTCCTGCATGGCGATCCAGTTCGGCAGGGCGGTGCGGAACTCCGCCACCGCCTCGCGGATCATCGGATTGTTCTCCGCATCGAGAGTGCGCAGATACTTGTCGATGTCCGCGCGCTTCTGCTTGATGCCGGCGACATAGTCGCGGAGTTTTTCGAGATTGGTGGTGAGAATGGCGTTCTTTTCATCCCGGATCGAGGCGTAAACGTCTTCCTTCAAATGGGAGGACATTCTGAGATTGGTCGCTGGTCCTTCGACGATGTCGACCACCGAGTGATTGAGCGCTGAAAGGTTGACGACCGCCACGGCCGCCATCGCGCAGCTCAAGAGGATCGTTAATGTGAAGGCCAGTGCCAGTTTCGCCTTGATCGTGAATCTCATGTTCCTACTCCACCCGTTTTCCCTGTCTGCCTGTTTCACCGGTCTTCCGTTCTGGAAGTTTCCGGGCCTGCATTCCGGGCGGATCGGGCGCGATCGGCAACAAATGTCGATCGCGGCCGAGGCCCTCCTTATTGGTCTTCACGCGGTCTCGCGAAAATCCTCGTCATCGGCATCCGCGCCGCCCTGCCGCATGTCGAGCGCGAAACCGCGCGCGCGCGCCTGCTGGGACGACACGCTGTTGTCGCTTTTCGCGCGCGCCTTCTTGTTCGCAGTCGCCGGCGCCGGCTTCGGACGGCGGTCGTCGCGCGGCGAGGTTTCGACGCGGAAGAAAGCGATCGAAGTTTGAAGCTCTTCGGACTGGGCGGCCAGTTCCTCTGACGTTGCGGCCATTTCCTCCGACGCCGACGAGTTCTGCTGGGTCACCTTGTCGAGCTGCTGGATCGCCTCGTTGATCTGGGAGGCGCCGATATCCTGCTCGCGGCAGGCGGCGGAGATTTCCGCGACGAGCTCAGCCGTTCTGCGGATGTCGGGCACCAGGCGCGACAGCATCTCGCCAGCTTGCTGGGCGGCCTTCACCGTGTCCGTCGACATTTCCGAAATTTCGGCGGCAGCGGATTGGCTGCGTTCGGCGAGCTTGCGCACTTCGGAGGCGACGACGGCGAAACCCTTGCCATGTTCGCCGGCCCGTGCTGCCTCGACGGCCGCGTTGAGCGCGAGAAGGTCGGTCTGGCGGGCGATTTCCTGGACGATGCCGATCTTCTGGGCAATGATCTGCATGGCGTCTACGGCGCGATTGACCGCGTTGCCGGACGTTTCTGCATCCTTGGCCGACTGGCGGGCGATCTTTTCGGTCTGGGCGGCGTTGTCGGCGTTTTGCTTGATGTTGGCGGCCATCTCCTCCATCGAAGCCGAGGCTTCCTCGGCGGCGGCGGCCTGTTCGGTCGCGCCCTGAGACACTTGTTCTGATGATGCGGACAGCTCCTGGCTGCCCGACGACACGTTGAACGAAGCGGAGATTGCATCGGAGACGACGCCGCGCAGGCGATCGACCATGTTGCGCAGGGATACGCCCAGACGATCCTTTTCGGACTGCGGCGTGATGTTGATCGTGAGGTTGCCGTTGGCGATTTCCTCAGCCACTTTGGCGGAGGCGTTGAGGTTCTGGACCATGTTGCGCATGGAATGGCCGAGCGTGTCCTTGTCGGACAGGATCTTGATCTCGACAGCGAGATTGCCCTTGGAAATTTCGTCCGCCATCGCCGCCGTGCCGCGCAGATTGGCGGTCATCATATTGAGGACGTCGACGAGGTCCTTGATCTCGTCATTGGTCTTGACGTTGATCTCGGGATTGAGGTCGCCGAGCGCGACGGCATTAACAGCCGCCGACGCGGTCTTCAGGCCTCGGGCGATGCCCATGGCGATCCATAGCCCGATGGCGATGGACATCAGCAAAAGCAGTCCAGTCATAGCTGTGAGCGTGTTGAAGGCCCGCGCATATTGATCATTGGTCGCCGCGTCGGTCGCCTTGAGATCATGGTCGACCAGTTCGGTGATGTCGTCGATGCCCTTGAGAACCGCGTCGGTGGCGCGTGCGCCGTCTCCCATCGAGAGCCTGGCCGCTTCGGCGTTGCTTTCCGTGGTGTTCATCGTGGCAAGTTCGACAATCCGGTCCTGCAGCCGCGCCATGTCGCCGTAGTTTTGCTTGACGTGTTCGACCCCGCCCTTCAGTTCTTCTGTCGCAAGCTGCTCCATTTTCGCGATGGAAGCCTCGATCTGCTTGCGGCTTTCGGCGATTTGCGCTCGGTAGCCGGCGATGGCGGCCGGATCGAGGTTCATGATCGCATTCTTTTCGGCGCGTATGCCGTCGGCGACGGCGTCCGCCAGGACTTTTGAGATTTCGAGATCCTGAACCGGACCGGCCACCATGTGGGTGATCGCGGTGTTCAACGAGGACAGATTGCTGATGCTCAGATACGCCATCGTCGAAACCATGACGATGATAGCGCCAAACGCTGCGGCAAGTTTTGCCTTGATCGTAAATCGCATGAATTTGTCCCCGATAGTAGGGCGGCGACGCGCGTCCCTGGCGCGTCGCCGCCATGTTGAAGTTAAGCGCTGGCCCTGAAGTCCTCGTCGGTTTCGTCAGGTCCGCCCTGGTTTAGATTGAGCGTGAAGCCTTTTATGCGTTGTTGCTGCGCCTTGACGCCCTGAGACGCTGATGCGCGGCGCTGTTGGGCATTTGGAGCCTGAACCGCGCCGCTCTTCGCGGGCGCGCCTCGGTGGTTCTGCTCCACCTTGAAGAAGGCGATGGAGGTCTGGAGTTCCTCGGACTGGGCGGCCAGTTCCTCTGACGTTGCGGCCATTTCCTCCGACGCCGACGAGTTCTGCTGGGTGACCTTGTCGAGTTGCTGGATCGCCTCGTTGATCTGGCTTGCGCCGATATCCTGCTCGCGGCAGGCGGCGGAGATTTCGGAGACCAGTTCCGCCGTCTTGCGGATATCCGGCACCAGGCGCGACAGCATCTCGCCAGCCTGCTGGGCGGCCTTGACCGTATCTGACGACATTTCCGAAATTTCGGCGGCAGCGGACTGGCTGCGTTCGGCGAGCTTGCGCACTTCCGAAGCGACGACGGCGAACCCCTTGCCATGCTCGCCGGCGCGGGCGGCTTCGACGGCGGCGTTCAGCGCCAGCAGATCGGTCTGTCGGGCGATTTCCTGGACGATGCCGATCTTCTGGGCGATGGTCTGCATGGCGGCGACGGCGCGGTTGACCGCGTCACCCGAGCTTTCCGCGTCCTGGGCCGACTGGCGGGCGATCTTTTCGGTCTGGGCGGCGTTGTCGGCGTTCTGCTTGATGTTGGCGGCCATTTCCTCCATCGAAGCCGAGGCTTCCTCGGCGGCGGCGGCCTGTTCGGTCGCGCCCTGCGAGACTTGCTCGGAGGAGGCCGACAGTTCCTGGCTGCCCGACGACACGTTGACGGAGGCGGCGATCGCATCGGCGACGACGCCGCGCAGGCGTCCGACCATGTTGTGGAGCGATATGCCCAGGCGATCCTTGTCCGATTGCGGCGTGATGTTGATCGTCAGATTGCCGTTGGCGATTTCCTCAGCCACCTTTGCAGAGGCATTGAGGTTGTCGACCATGTTGCGCATGGAATGGCCGAGCGTGTCTTTGTCCGACAGGATTTTGACGTCAACGGCGAGATTGCCCTTCGAAATTTCGTCCGCCATCGCCGCCGTGCCACGCAGATTGGCGGTCATCATATTGAGGACGTCGACAAGATCTTTGATCTCGTCGTTGGTCTTGATGTTGATCTCAGGATTGAGGTCGCCGAGCGCGACGGCATTGACAGCCGCAGACGCGGTCTTCAGCCCTCGGGCGATGCCCATGGCGATCCACAGCGCGATGGCGATGGACAGGACCACCAACATGCCGGCCATCCCGGCAAGAGCGTTGAAAGATTGCGCATATTGTTGATTGGTCGCCTCGTCGGTGGCCTTCAGGTCCTCTTCTATCACCTGCGTGACTTTGTCGATTCCCGTGAGGACCACATCGGTGGCTTGAGCGCCTTCGGCCATCGAAAGCCTCGCCGCTTCGGCATTGCTTTCGGTCGTGTTGAGCGTGGCGAGTTCCACAATGCGATCTTGTGTCTGAGTCATGATCGCATAATTCTTCTTGATGGCGGAGATCGGAGCTTTCAGGGCTTCGCTGGCTTGAGCTTCCAAACCTGAAAGCGCCGTTTCGGCCTGCTTTCTGCTCTCGACCAATTGCGAGCGATATCCTTCGATCGCCTTTGGATCGAGGTTCATGATCGCGTTCTTCTCGGCGCGGATTCCGTCGGCAATGGCGTCAGCGAGCGATTTGGATTCCGAAAGCCCACTCACGGGACCCTTGACCATATCTGTGATCGCTGTGTTCAAAGAAGAAAGATTGTTGATGCTCAAAATCGCCATCGCCGCAACCATCACAACGATGGCGCTAAACGCGACAGCCAGTTTAGATTTGATTGTAAACCGCATGAAAAATATTCCCCGTTGTTCATTGAACGGGCGACGCAAAACTCTGTCGCGTCGCCCGATTGAAATCAGGCGCTTGCCCGGAAGTCGTCGTCGTTTTCGTCAGGCCCGCCCTGGTCCAGGTTGAGTGCGAAGCCCTTGACCCGTTCCTGCTGCGCCTTCACGCCATGCGCGGGCGCCGAGGGGCGCCGTGTCTGGGCTTTGTGAGCCGGGGCGTGAGCCGCAGCGCGCTTGATCGGCGCAGGCGCGCCTCGGTGGTTCTGTTCGACCTTGAAGAAGGCGATGGAGGTCTGCAGCTCTTCGGACTGGGCGGCCAGTTCCTCCGACGTCGCCGCCATCTCTTCCGATGCCGACGAGTTCTGCTGGGTGACCTTGTCGAGCTGCTGGATCGCCTCATTGATCTGGGAGGCCCCGATATCCTGCTCGCGGCAGGCGGCGGAGATTTCCGACACCAGTTCCGCTGTCTTGCGGATGTCCGGCACCAGGCGGGCGAGCATCTCGCCAGCCTGCTGGGCGGCCTTGACCGTGTCTGACGACATTTCGGAAATTTCGGCTGCGGCGGACTGGCTGCGCTCGGCGAGCTTGCGCACTTCCGAAGCGACGACCGCGAAACCCTTGCCGTGCTCGCCGGCGCGGGCGGCTTCCACCGCTGCGTTCAGCGCCAGCAGATCGGTCTGGCGGGCGATTTCCTGCACGATGCCGATCTTCTGGGCGATGGTCTGCATGGCGGCCACGGCGCGATTGACGGCGTCACCGGAGATCTCCGCGTCCTTGGCGGATTGACGAGCAATCTTCTCGGTCTGGGAGGCGTTGTCGGCGTTCTGCTTGATGTTGGCGGCCATTTCCTCCATCGAAGCCGAGGCTTCTTCGGCGGCGGAGGCCTGTTCGGTCGCGCCCTGCGACACCTGTTCGGACGATGCAGACAGCTCCTGGCTGCCCGATGACACGTTGACGGAAGCGGCGATCGCATCGGCGACGACGCCGCGCAGGCGTTCAACCATGCTCTCCAGCGACAGGCCCAGCGTATCCTTGTCGGACAGCGGCTTCGGCGTCACCGTCAGGTCGCCATTGGCGATCTGGTTGGCGATCTGGGCGGTGTTGCGGAGATTGCCGACCATCACATTGATCGTGTCGACGACATCCTTGATTTCGTCATTGGTCTTGATGTCGATGTCCTGGTCGAGATCGCCGATGGCGACGGCGTCAGCGACGGATTTGATTTTCTTGAGGCCGGTGTTGATGCCCATGCCGATCCAGACCGCGACCGCGAGGGAAAACAGCAGCACGAAGCTGACAATGCCGATCAGCAGGTTGCGGGAATTGTCGTATTGGGCGTTTGTGGCTTCGTCTGTCTGCTTGAGATCGGTGGCGATTTCCTCGTTCAGGCCCGATAGCGTCGTCAGAAGCTTAGCGTTGTTGGCGGCGCCTTCGCCCATGGAGATATCGCCGGCGCGCGCGTTGCTCTCGGTGGTGTTTTCGACGGCAAGCGCGATGACCTGATCCTGGATTGGGTACCATGCAGCGGCAAGGGCGCGGAATTCCGCGATTTTCTCGCGAATGTTCGGATTCTGCTCCTTGTCGAGCTCTTTCAGCAAGCGTTCCATCGTGGCGCGGCGCTCTTTCACATCCGCGACATAGCCCTGGATCTTGGCGGGGTCAGTGTTGATGATCGCATTCTTCTCGGCGCGGATGCTGTAGAGAACCGCGTCCGAGAGATCGCTGGAATTGCGAAGATTGGCGGCAGGGCCCTGGATGATGTCCGTGATGGCTGTGTTGAGCGACGACAGATTGACGATCGCCATGAAGGCCATGACGCCCGTCAGGAGGATCACCAGCGAGAAGGCGGTTGCTAGTTTTGCTTTGATCGTAAAGCGCATTGGTCTTGCATCCTTGAATGCGTTGGTTGTCGTCCCAAAATCCAGTGCCCGGGGCCGCCTGGGGCGGCCCCGGACTTGCGCAGCCTCAGCCTGCGGCGCGGAATTCTTCGTCGGCGCTGTCGGGACCACCATGGTTCATGTCGAGCGCGAAGCCGCGCAGACGAGCCTGCTGTTCCGCCACGCCCAGCGAATTCCGTTTCGCTGCCGGTTTAGCGACTGGTCGGGCGATCGCCGCAGGGGACTTGCGGACGGCGGACGCCTTGTTGTTTTCCCGCGAGCTCTCGACGCGGAAATAGGAGATCGAGGTTTGTAGTTCTTCCGACTGGGCGGCGAGCTCTTCCGAGGTCGAGGCCATTTCTTCCGAGGCGGACGCGTTCTGCTGCGTCACCTTGTCGAGCTGCTGGATCGCTTCGTTGATCTGGGAGGCGCCGATGTCCTGCTCGCGGCAGGCGGCGGAGATTTCCGAAACCAGTTCAGCGGTTTTGCGGATGTCGGGAACCAGGCGCGACAGCATTTCGCCGGCTTCCTGCGCTGCGACCACCGTGTTGGAGGACATGGAGCTGATTTCGGCGGCGGCCGACTGGCTGCGCTCGGCGAGCTTGCGCACTTCCGAAGCGACGACGGCGAAGCCCTTGCCATGTTCGCCGGCGCGGGCGGCTTCCACCGCTGCGTTCAGCGCCAGAAGATCTGTCTGGCGGGCGATTTCCTGCACGATGCCGATCTTTTCGGCGATCGTGCGCATGGCGACGACGGCGCGGTTGACCGCGTCGCCCGAGAGTTCGGCGTCCTTGGCCGATTGGCGGGCGATCTTTTCGGTCTGGGCGGCGTTGTCGGCGTTCTGCTTGATGTTGGCGGCCATCTGCTCCATCGACGCCGAAGCTTCCTCGGCGGCGGCGGCCTGTTCTGTTGCGCCCTGGGAAACCTGTTCAGAAGACGCCGAAAGCTCCTGGCTGCCCGAGGAGACATTGCTCGAGGCCGACAGAGCGTCGCCGACCACGCCGCGCAGGCGTTCGACCATTGTGTTGACATGGCCCAGCAATTCGCCGATCTCGTCCTTGCCGCCGATCTCGGCGAGCCTTGTCAGATCACCTTCGGCGACGCTGCGCACGGCGGTGTTGGCGCGGTTGAGGCCGGAGGAAATGGTCTTGGAGATCCAGAAGGCGGCTGCGAGCGAAATGAGAAGCGCCACGGCGCTGATGCCGATCATGACGCTGCGCGAGGAGACATATTGCGCCTCGGCATCGGTCTCGGCGTCCTGCATGCGGCCGCTTTCGATTTCAATCAGATCATAGATGACCTTGTCGATGTCGCCGATCACGGCGCGCAGGTCGACCGTGGCCTGGGTTGCGCCGGCGAGGTCGCCTGCGGCGAGACGTTGACGCGAATAGTCGTCGCCCTTGATGAATTTATCGCTGTTTTCACGGATGGAGGCCCAGAGCGGACGTCCCTTCTCGGTGGCCAGGCCTTCGGCGACGATCAACAGTTCTTCAAAATGCTTGCGCGCCGCGTTGCCCTTCTCGATGGTGCTTGCGCGTTCTTCGGCGTCGGTCGCCAGAAGCAGGTTCTTCTGCTGGCGGATCATCTGCAACAGTTCGATGTCGATGGCCTGCGCGGTCTTCAGCCGCTCAGCGGGTCCATTCAGCACGTCGCTGATCGTGGTGTTGAACGATGCCAGCGTAAAGATCGCATAGCCGGCCGTCGCTATCATGAGAATGATGAGGAAGCCGAAGGCTACCCCCAGTTTCGTTTTAATTGTCAAAGACATAACCCAACCCCTTTTAGGTAAATTCCGGAGCCCCCGCTCCCTGCAGTGTTACTTGAAGATCGCTCTCATATTCGGCACGATGATGAAGTCGTTGCCCCGCTTCACCAGGCAGTCAATGAAATCCGGACGCCAGCGCATGCCCACCGAAGGCGGCGGCTCGCTGGCGGTCTTGGTCAAAGTGGTGACCTCGTAGACCTTGTCGGTGCGGATGCCGATCAGGACCGGCGCGCTGTCGAGATCGAGGTCCAGCTCCATCACGATGATCCGCGTGTCGTTGGTCGTCTTGCTCGACTCCATGCCGAAGGCGAGGGTAATATCCGCCAGCGGGATCACCCGGCCGCGGAAATTGATGACGCTGGCCACGTGTGGCCTTGCGCCGGGCACCGGCGTTTCCGGCACCAGATCCAGAATTTCCCGGACCCGGATGGCTTCTATGGCCAAAGTTTCACCGGCGATGTCGTAGGTCAGGACTTCGAGTTCGCTTGCGCGGTCCCAGAAGGTGCTTTCGATCTTGCGTTGTGCTTCCATCAACCTGCTGCGCGCAACTGCGCCTCCTCTAACTGGCCGGCGGCGACGAGATGGGCGACGTCCAGGATCAGCGCGACCGAGCCGTCGCCGAGGATTGTCGCGCCCGAGAAGGTCGCCACGTCGTGATGCAGCTTCGACATCGACTTGATCACCGTCTGGTGGTCGCCGATGATCTGGTCGACGACCAGGCCGACGCGCTCGGCGCCGGTGGAAATCACCACCACCTTCTGGAACGGATCGGGTTTCGTGCCGGTCTTGAACAGATCGCGGAGCCGGATGAACGGCACCAGACTGTCGCGCAGCGAAATGAAGCTGCGGCCGCGCGAGCGCATATCGTCCTCGAGCGACAGTTCGAGGCATTCTTCCACCGCCGACAGCGGGATGACATAACGACCCGATCCGACGCGGACGAGCAGGCCGTCGATGATGGCGAGCGTCAGCGGAATGTTCAGGGTGATGTCGGAGCCCTTGCCGGGCGTGCTGACGATGTTGATCGAACCGCGCAGCGCGTCGATGGTGCGCTTGACCACATCCATGCCCACGCCGCGGCCCGAGAGATTGGTCACGGTCTGGGCTGTGGAGAAGCCCGGCTGGAAAATCATCTGCAACAGTTCCTGGTCGGGAAGTTGCTGATTGGGCTGGATGAGTCCGTTCTGCTCGGCTTTGGCGCGGATGCGGTCGCGATCCATGCCGCGGCCGTCGTCGCTGATGATGATTTTCACCTCGCCGCCGGTCTGGCGGGCCATGAGCCGCACCTTGCCCGCAGCCGGCTTGCCGGTGGCGACGCGTTCATCGGCTGTTTCAAGGCCATGATCGCAGGAATTGCGCACCAGATGCACCATGGGATCGGCGAGACGCTCGATGACGCTCTTGTCGACCTCGGTGGTTTCGCCTTCGGTGACGAGTTCGATCTGCTTGCCCGTCTCATGGGCGAGATCGTGGATCAGGCGCCGGAAACGGCCGAACAACTGCGTCACCGGCACCATGCGCAGCACCATCATCGTGTCGCGCAATTCGCCGGACAGGCGTTCGATGTCTTCGGAGACGGCGCGCAGTTGCAGGTCGGCGCCGCTGGAGGCGATCTGCGACAGGCGCGACTGGGCGATAACGAGTTCGCCGACGCGGTCCATCAATTCGTCGAGCCGTTCGGCGGGAACGCGAACGTTTTCCGCCGACTTGTTCGCCTGCTTCACCTCAATGGCGGCGGGACGCGCCTCCACCGGTTGGATGGGCCTGGGCGCCGGGGCGGCGCGAGCAGCGACAGCCTTCGTCTCGGGGGCGGCGGCCTGCGCGGGCGGTTCGTCCCGGGAAATCTCCAGCTTCATCTCGTCCATGACGAAAATGAACACGTCTTCGATCGACGCCTTCGTCGCCGCGCCATCGAGCGTCACGGACCAAGCCAGGTAAAGTTCGGTCGGCTCCAGTCCATCAAGGGGAGGCGTCGCGGTGGTGTCGATGCGCACCTCGCATGTGCCGAGTTCGCGCAATTCGTCGATCAGCGGCAGAGGATTGGTGCCATTGGTCATTGCGTTGGACGGCAGGGAGAAGCGGATGCGCCAATTGCCTTTTGGCGTTTCGACGACCGGAGCGGGCGCTTCGCCGCCCGCTGCGGCCTCGACGGCGCGATGCAGGCGGCCGAGCAGGTGTTCGCTGACGACCGAATGATCCGCGCCCGGCTCTTCAACGAGAACGCGCATGTGATCCTTGGTGTCGAGAACGGCCGAAATCAGATCCTCGGTCGCCGGCACTTCACCCTTGCGCACCCTGTCAAAGGCTGTTTCGCAATGATGGGTGAATGCAGCAAGGGCTTCGAAGCCAAACATGGCGCCGGAGCCCTTGAGCGTGTGCAGACTGCGGAATACCGCGTCGACCTGGTCCTTGTTGCTCATATCGTCGAGCAGATCGAGCAGACCCGCTTCGATCAATTCTAACAGTTCCGCCGCTTCCGTTCGGAAGACGGCTATGGGATCTGGATGGCTCATTTGCCGAGCACCTTGCGCACGATTTTGACGAGATTGTCAGGGTCGAATGGTTTGGTGAGCCAGCCGGTCGCGCCAGCGGCCTTTGCCTGCTCCTTGATCGATCCATCCGATTCCGTGGTGAGGAAGATGATCGGCACGCCCATCTGGCTCGGAATCTTCCGAAGCTCACGAATCATCGTCAACCCGTCCATGACGGGCATGTTGAGATCGGTGACAATCAGATCGTAGTGACCCGAGGTCGCCTTGGAGATTCCCTCGGCGCCGTTGATCGCTTCTGTGACGGTGTATCCGGCATTGGAAAGCGCCACATTCGTGGTCAGCCGAATGCTGGCGGAGTCGTCGACGGTCAGAATATTCGCAGCCATTATTGCATTCCCTCGTGCAGCCAAAATTTTGCGTCCTCGGACGTGAGGACATCCAGAAAACCCGCCCGCTTGAGCGCCGTCTTCACAGCGTCGTTGACGGGGCGTGTAAGAGTGACGGGCTTGCCACCCGCAGAGGCGCTTTTCCGAACCGATTCAATCAGTTGCAGGAAGGACAAATCGACGTCCTCGCAATTCCTGAGATCCAGTTCGATCCGCGTGGACGAGCTGGCATAGTCCAAAAGCGCCGCGTGAATATCGCGGATATTTCGAATATTGGCTTTTGAAGGCGCTAAATAGGTCATGTCCCCACCTTTTTACTGGTGCTTTTGCGAATACATCTATTGGGGGAGCATCACAGGGAATGGCTAACGAGCGGTAAATTTATAGAAGCAAAAGTTCATAGCATCTAATGATATGCTAGTTTTAAGGGAGAATGCTAAACGGATTTTTAATAGACGATAACGATTTGTTTAAATTTGCAGGTCGTTGAAATTACTTGCGATTGGTTAAATTTAACGAGTCCTAAAATTGCATTGAAGGCAGTCGATGGAGACAATTCGGTAACCAGTGCGTGGAATTGTGGGACAACTCCTGCACGAGTTTACGCATCGTTTGCCGATTTGCCTTAAGCTTCGCTCACATATGAAATACGTTTGGGGACAAAACGTTGTTGCAAGTAAAACAGAGTAACGTCGTCTCATATCGCGTCGGTCGTGGCGACCTTGACGCGAAGCTCGCCGTTGCACATGGAAAACTCGAGAAAAAATTCCTCGAAGGCGGGGCGGTCCTGATTGCGATCTCCGATATTTTGAAGCGGCTTATCGGATCCCTTGACGGTTTGACCGGCGTGCTCGACGCGGAAGGTTCGAACGCCACGATGCAGCGCATCCTGTCCACGGCGAAGGAACTGGCCGAACTGCCGAAGTTCGAGAAGGCGCGGCTCGGCGGCTTCGAGACGCTGAAGGCGGCCTGCCAGACGATGCAGTCGAATGTCGAAGACATGCGCGAAACCATGCGCTATCTGCGCACTTTCGCGATCACAGTTAAAATCACCGGAGCCGGGATCGCCGAATTCGCCGGCTTTGCCGACGAAATCCGTGAGCGCATCCAGTCCGGCGCTCAGGAAGTCGACAGGTTCGGCGATCAGTTGTCGGCCATGGCGGCTCAACTTGCCACCGCAACCAAATTCTCGGCCCGCATTTCCCGCGAATATGGCGATGTCGTCCCCGGCGTCGTCCGCGATCTTGAGCGGGACGCCAGCGTCATCGCCGACCACCACCGGAAACTTTCCGCCATCGCCAATGATGTAAAGTCGCTGGCGCGCGCCATTCAATCCAAGATCGCCCAGGTGCTATCTGCCCTGCAGATCGGCGACATCACCCGCCAGCGGCTTGAGCATGTGCGGTCGAGCTTCGAATTCCTTGATGAGTTCAGGGCGTCCGCCGACGGCGCGGCGCTGACGGAGGAGATGAACGAGGCGCTTGACGGTGTGATCGATCGGCTGGCCGCCGCGCAGGTCGAAAGCATGGTCGACGACTTCGAGCGCGACTGCCGCAAGATCATGCAGCTGATGCAGAGCTTCGTCGACGACGCTCATTCGATCATGTCGCTGCGCGAGACGATGCATCAGAGCGGCGATCGGGGCGGCAACAATTTCCTCGCGACGCTTGAGCGCGGCGTGGCCGCAGCCAGCGGCCTCGTCGCCAATGTCGCCGAAACCAGCGCCAATGCCAACAGGGTGGCGCAATCCACCGGCGAGACGGCGCATAGCCTCGTCGACGGCATCTCCATCATCCGTGGGATCAAGACCGATATTCACTATATGGCGCTGAACTCCAATCTTCGCTGCTCGAAGCTGGGCGACGAGGGACGTTCGGTCAATGTCGTCAGCGCCGAACTGCGTGTGTTCGCCGAGAAGCTCGAAGAACCGGCCAACAACGTGGTCGACGAGCTGCAGCATTTCGAAAGCGCCGCCGACGCCTTTTCGCAATGCGCCGAAGCCACGGGCTCCGATCTCAGCGCGCCGTTGCGCGAGGCGCTGGAGGACATCCGCGCCATGTCCAAGCGCATGGAAGAAAGTATCGCCCAATTCGAGCGGGAGGGCGAGGAGGTTTTCACCAAGGTCAGCGCCGCGCTCTCCACGCTGGATTTCGAAAGCGAACTCGGCGACGTGCTGCGCGATTGCGTCGCGGTGGCTTATGATCTCGGCGCGCAGGCTGCGGGGGACGCCGCCATTCTCGGATCGTCAACCGACGCCCTGAGCGCGCGCATCTACAAGATCTACACGATGGCTTCCGAACGCGACCTGCACCGGGAATTCATGGCTGTGAATGACGTTGCCGACCAGCCGGCCGCCAAGGCGCCGGTCAGCGACGAGGATCTGTTCGACGACGCGTTGTTCTGAGCATCTCGAGACGGAGGCCCGGGAGGGCGTTTGCATGGGCTCTTTCAGAGAGCTTTGTGCATGATATGAAAGATGGTGTTGTCCCGATTGAAAGTCTCAATGGTCGTCCAGCCTGAGGACCGGTAGAGATCGGCGGCGCTGGCTGTATAAAGAGACAGGCTACGGATGCCTGCCCGATGTGCTGCGGTCTCTGTTTTCTCAATGAGCCGTCGGGCATGGCCCTTGCCGCGATGGGTGGGCGCGACATAGAGGCCTGCGAGCCAGGGATTGAGATCGCAACGATCGTCGAGATCGTCGTTGCAGAGCGCGACCATGCCGACAGGGTCACCGCCATCCAGCAATACGAAGACCGTCGGCAGCAAAGCGTCATCGGCTGCCGCTGCGCGCTCACGCGCCATCAATTCCTCAAAAGATGCATCGCCGTCACAGAAGAAGGCGTCCCAGCGCCAGGCGCCGGTAACGGCCGTCAGATCCGGCCGTTCCGATGTGGTCACGAAGCAGAGAGATGTCGTGTCCTTCGTCACGCGACCGCGCGGGGACGGGCCATGGCGACGGCGGGCTGGGCCGGGCGCACGCGATTGCGGTTTGGCACATAACCCAGCACCTCCTCGGCGAAGGCGGCGGCGTTTTCCTTGGCCTTGTCGAGATTGCTGACCCGTTCCGGGTTCATGTCGTGGAGGCTGCAGCCATAGTCGAACAGGTCGCGATAGGCCGCGCGTTCGATGATCGGCGTGTCGAGCACGCGCACCTTTCTTTCCGCGAGCATCTGCTTGACCACCTGCAAAGCGCGAGTGGTCACCATGGAGTTAACGCGGGTCAGGACCACCGAATGGGGAATGCGGATGCTGGCTTTTTCTTCAAGATATTGCAGCAGTTCCAGCACCTGGGCGCCGCCCTTGGCGTCCATGGCGCAGCCCTGGATAGGGATCAATACATGGTCGGACACGCCTAGAGCGGTGGCGATCATCGGCGAGCAGGCGCCGGGCAGGTCGAGCAGGAAGTAGTCTGTCCTGTCGCGATACAGCGTCATTTGCGACTGCAGATTGGACACGGTGACGTAGGACACGACCTGGATGTTGGCGAGCGGCGTTCCGGTCTCATGCCAGCGGCTGATCCAGCGCTGCGGATCGGCGTCAAGAATGGTGACGCGTTCACCCTGGCGGGCGAGTTCGGTGGCGAGAAGCAGTACGGCGGTGGTTTTGCCCGCGCCGCCTTTGGTGTTTGCGAAAGTGATGACCGGCATTGCTTGACGTCCTGAAACAACATTGCTTGCGCCAGCCCGATCCCGCGGCTGAAGCTCTTTTACGATCTTTGCCAATCGTGGTTAAGAAAGTCTTTCCGCCGACCTACTAGTTTGTGCAACTGCGGCTGTTTCTACCGCGCGCGCAGGCAGAAAATCTGTCGTCCGTCCGGCAGCGTGATGCGCGCTGCATCGTCACGGATCGAAAACGTCACGCCATTGACGCCATAATCCGACTTTTCGACAAACCGATCGCCTTCGGCCACGCCAATATGCACGGCATTGCGCCATTCGATCGCGCCGACGCGCGGATTGCTGTCGATCAGGGTCGCCGTCACCGGCTGGTCGATCTTGCGGCATTTCAGAACCAAGGGGCCACGCGCGAGGGGGTTTTCGACGCGCCGAATTTGCTCATGCCGTTCCAGAAGGCGATGGATGCGGCGGGCATAGGCGGCGATGATGCAGCCGCGCGTCTCCTGAGCCAGCCAGCAGTCGTTGCGCATGCGTTTCCAGCCCGCCGCGTCCGCCTTCATCGCGGCGGCTCGCTTTGGCTCGACAGTCTTGAGCGCCATGGCGTAGAGCCGGTTGGATTCGTGGTCGAGCTGAGACAATTCTCGGTCGCCGCAGATGGTTTTTTCCGCGCGGCCATCCGCCTTCGCGCAGTCGAAGGAAGGGCTGCCGGCAAGAACGGGCGACGCTCCCGCTGGCAATAGGACCATGATCACGGCGACCGCGAGCATCCCAAGCGTTGTGACGCCAGCGCCATGGAATGAGCGGTGAAACGGATTTCGAGAAACTCGGATCATTGGCGTCACCTCGGTCTTGGCGGCGCCTCCTTGTCCGGACGCCGTGTCTGGAGGTAACGCGCGAATCCTTCGGATGATCCCGCAAAAACAAAAGGCCCGCGACGGGCGCGAGCCTTTCAGATTATCGGTAACCGCAGAGCGATCAGCCCTTGGCGCGCTCGACATAGGAGCCGTCTTCGGTCAACACCACGATCTTGGTGCCGGCGTCGATATGCGGCGGAACCATGGAGCGAATGCCGTTCGACAGCATGGCGGGCTTGTAGGAAGACGAGGCCGTCTGGCCCTTGACCACCGGTTCGGTTTCCATGACTTCGAGCACCACATGGCGCGGAAGCTCCATGGCGATCGGGTTGCCGTCATGGATCGACAGGATCACGGTCATGCCTTCGGCGAGATAGGCCTTGTCGTCGCCGATCATGTCGACGGTCGCCACGACCTGGTCGTAGTTTTCCGGGTTCATGAAGTGGTAGCCTTCGCCGTCCTGGTAAAGGAACTGGAAGTTGATGTCTTCCACGATGGCGCGTTCGACCTGTTCGGTGGTCTTCCAGCGTTCGGACACTTTCACGCCGTCGGAAATGCGACGCATATCGATCTGCGTGACCGGCGTGCCCTTGCCCGGATGAAAATTCTGCGCGGTCAGAACCACGTAGAGCCTGCCGTCGATGTCGAGGACATTGCCCTTGCGGAGCTGAGAAGCGATGACCTTTGCCATAGGACTTCCTTGTAACTTGTTTGAACGCGCATTAAAGGACGGTCGAAACCGGCCAACTGCCCGCCTTTTTCAGGATGTGGCGCGCCAATAACCCGAAAACGGGCAAATTGCCAGTCTGAATCGAACACGAAGATGAGAAACATGGCCGCGACGACGCCGTCCCGTTGGTGGACGCCCGATGTGCATGCCGACCGGCGCCCCTTTCTTCTCGCCCGCAATCGCGTGCAGGCGGCCCTGCGCGCTTTCTTCGCTGGCGATGATTTTCTTGAGGTCGACACGCCGGCGCTGCAGATCTCGCCCGGAAACGAGACGCATCTGCACGCTTTCAAGACGGAGCTGATCGGCTCTGATGGCGTCGCAAACGACTATTATCTCCACACCTCGCCGGAATTCGCCTGCAAGAAGCTGCTGTCAGCAGGGGAAAAGCGCATCTTCACCTTCGCGCATGTCTATCGCAATCGCGAGACCTCCCCGACCCACCAGCCTGAGTTCACCATGCTTGAATGGTATCGGGTGGGCGAAAGCTACGCGGCGCTGATGGAAGATTGCGGGCGCATGCTGGCGCTCGCGGCCGAAGCGGGTGGAACCAAGAGCTTCACCTATCGCGGCATGACCTGCGATCCGTTCGCAGCGCCCGAGCGGCTGTCGGTGGCCGAGGCGTTCTCGCGCCATTCTGGCATCGATCTTCTCGCCACCATCGCTATGGACGGCGAAACGGATCGCGACGGACTGGCGGCGCGAGCCTCGGGGGCGGGAATCCGCATTGCCGAAGACGACACATGGTCCGACATTTTCTCGCGCATTCTGGTGGAGAAGGTCGAGCCGCATCTGGGCGAGGGGCGCGCAACCATTCTCTGTGACTATCCCGCCGCCGAAGCCGCGCTCGCCCGCCGCTCGCCTGAGGACGGCCGCGTCTCGGACCGGTTCGAGCTTTACGCCTGCGGCGTCGAACTTGCCAACGCTTTCGGCGAACTGACTGACCCAGTGGAGCAGCGCCGCCGCTTCGAGATGGAAATGGCGGAGAAGCAACGGATCTATGGCGAGACCTATCCGCTCGACGAGGATTTTCTCGCCGCGCTCGCGATCATGCCGGAGGCGTCCGGCGCAGCCCTCGGTTTCGATCGGTTGGCGATGCTGGCGAGCGGCGCCCGGCGCATTGATCAGGTGATGTGGGCACCCGTGGCGTGGGGGGCGTGATGGGGAATGTTTTTAAGGCAAGGCTGTGCTCCGCCCCTCATCCGGCTGCCGCCACCTTCTCCCCGCAGCTGCGGGGAGAAGGGCAATGGAGCGCCGTCCGTGCCACATCCTCCTTCTCTCCGCTCGCGCGGGGAGAAGGTCCCGGCAGGGGGATGAGGGGCTGTGCACCCCCTGTCCTCTCGCCGCGCCCCTGGCTCACCCCCCTCTGTCCTGCCGGACATCTCCCCCTCAAGGGGGGAGAACGAAGGAGGCTAGCCCTTCGCCCCACCTTGGGCGTTGAGATTGAAGCGAGCGGGCGCCGCCAGCCAATCTCCCCCCCTGAGGGGGAGATGTCCGGCAGGACAGAGGGGGGTAATACTGGCTCCAGCGTCGCCTTCATTCAAAATCTTCTACCCGCGCGGAGCCGTCCCTCATGACCGCGCTCACCACGCCCAAAGACCTCGTCTCCGCCGGCCTGATCGACGAAACCGCGTTGGAATCCGCCGAAAGGGTGGCCGCCCGCTACGCCATCTCGCTCACCGACGACGTCGCTCGTCTCATCAACCCCGCAGACGTCCATGACCCCATCGCCCGGCAATATCTGCCGCGCCCGGAGGAACTGACTATCCTGCCTGGCGAGCGCGAGGATCCGATCGGCGATCACGCCCATGCACCGGTGGCCGGCATCGTGCATCGTTATCCCGATCGCGTGCTGTTGAAGGCCGTGCATGTCTGTCCGGTCTATTGCCGCTTCTGCTTTCGCCGCGAAATGGTGGGTCCCTCGGGAGACGGCATGCTGGCGGGGGAAGCGCTCGACGGAGCGCTCGATTATATCGCCCACCATCCCGAAATCTGGGAAGTAATCATCACCGGCGGCGATCCGCTGGTGCTGTCGCCCCGGAGGCTGGCTTCGCTGATGCAGCGGCTGGGCGCGATCAATCATGTGAAGATCATTCGCTTCCACAGCCGGGTGCCGGTGGTCGACCCCGGCAGGATCGACGGCGCGCTCATCGACGCGCTCAAGGCTTCCGGAAAAACCGTCTATGTGGCGCTGCACGCCAATCACGCTCACGAATTCACGCCCGGGGCCCGGTCCGCCGTCGATACACTGATCGCGGGCGGCGTGACGATGGTCAGCCAGTCGGTGCTGCTGAGGGGCGTCAATGACAGCGTCGAGGCGCTGGAAGCGCTGATGCGCGGCTTCGTCGAGATGCGGGTGAAGCCCTATTATCTCCACCATCCCGATCTCGCGCCCGGCACCAGCCATTTCCGGCTGGGGATCGACGAGGGCAGGGCGCTGGTCGAGGCGCTACGCCGCCGTGTTTCGGGCCTGTGCATGCCCGCCTATATCCTCGACGTGCCGGGCGGATCGGGGAAAGCGTCGCTGACGGAAAGCCCTGTCATGGCCGTGGGCGAGGGGGCCTACGAGATCTTTGATCGGCATGGCGAGACGCATGTCTATCGGGACGAAGCCTAATCGTCTGCCTTGCTGTTGCGCGCCTGCACAGCCTCAAACGCATTGGCCTGTTCCTCCATCCGCTCCGTAAAGCGGTTGAACAGCGCGGCGAAGGCGGCGATATCCTCCTCCGGCCAGCCGGCCAGAGCTGTCGTCAGCACGTCGCGCTTGGTGTCGTGGACGCTGTCGATCATGGCGCGGCCATTGTCGGTCAGCGTCACGATGGTGCGGCGGGCGTCCTGTTGGGAGGCTTCGCGGCGGAGGAGATCGCGCTTGACGAGATCGGCCACCATGCGGCTGGCGCGGGAATGATCGATGCGCATATTGTCGGCGATGGCGCCGATGGTGATGTCCTGCCTCACGCCCAGGCGGCTGACCAGGCTCATCACGTCGAGATCCGAAAGCTCCATGCCCGTGCCCAGGCGCGCCAGCGCGACACGGCCGATATAGCGGCGACCGGTCATCAGCCGCATCTTGGCCATGGCTTCGCCGACGCGATGGATGGCGTCGTCTTTGCGGGTGTCGGAGTATTTAGGTTCGGTATCGCTCATAGTGTCTGTTTATCAGAAAAATCAGCGCCGCCAAGATATTTCGTGTCTTTGTCACATATGTGCTGTTGACATATATATGCTAAAAGCACATGAATTGCGCACTTGAACATTGTCAGGACTGGTGCAGCTATGGACGCCCGCGTCGAAACCGCCGAACAAGCCTCTTCCGCCTTCACGTCGCTGGTGCCCGATCCGAAGCGCCGCATGCTGGTGTTCCTCATTCTCTTGATGGGCATGTTCATGGCGACGCTGGACAATCAGATCGTCTCCACGGCGCTGCCCACGATCGTCGGCGAGTTCGGCGCGCTGGAGCGGTTCGGCTGGGTCGGCTCCGCCTATCTTCTCGCCACCAGCGCGGTCATGCCTGTTTACGGCAAGCTGGGCGATCTGTTCGGGCGCAAATATGTGATCATGACGGCGATCTTCATCTTCACTCTGGGCTCGCTGGTCTGCGGCCTGGCGGTGTCGATGAACACGCTGATCGCCGCGCGCGTGCTGCAGGGGCTGGGCGGCGGCGGCATCATGGTGTCGCTGTTTTCGATCAACGCCGATCTGTTCGAGCCGCGCGTGCGGGCCCGCTATCAGAGCTATTCCAGCCTGGTGCTGATGGCGTCTGGCGCGATCGGGCCGACCCTCGGCGGCGCGCTGTCGGATCTGTTCGGCTGGCGCTCAATCTTTCTGGTCAATCTGCCCGTCGGCATCGCGGTGCTGATCGGCATGGCGATCCTGTTGCCCTATCGCAGGCCGACGCGTCGGCCGAAGATCGACTATGCCGGCGCGCTGTTGTTGGCGGGGGCAGTGTCGAGCGTGGTGCTCTGGGCCGACTCCAGCGAGATCTTCGGGTCGTTGGTCGCCAAGGAAAGCCTGGCCGTGGTGCTGTTCGGGCTAGTGTCGCTGATCGCCTGGATCATGGTGGAGCGCCGCGCGCCGGAACCCATCGTGCCGCTGGGCCTGTTCCGCAATCCCACCGTCAGTTTTCTGCTGATCATCTCGCTGACCAGCGGCGCCGTCGGCATTGGTTCGGTGAATTATGTGGCGCTGTTCCTGCAGACCACGACCGGGCTTTCGCCCTCGCTTGCCGGCCTGTTGTTCATCGCGCTGACCGGCGGCATCGCACTGGGATCACTGACAGCGGGGCGGCTGATCTCGAAGACCGGGCGCTACAAGATCTTCTCGTTGATCAGCACCGCCGGCAGCATGATCATCTTCTTCCTGTTCTCCTTCCTGCATGCCGGCACGCCCATTCCGCTGATCGGCTTCATGATGCTGCTGCAGGGCATGAGCGTTGGCTTCGGCCAGCAGGTGCCGGTGATCGGCGTGCAGAACGCCGCAGATCCCCGCGATGTCGGGGCGGCGACGGGGGCGGTGACGCTGACTCGCATGGCCGGCGCCTCCATCGCCATTTCCGTCTATGGCGCGGTTCTTTCGGCGGGGGTGGAGCGGCATGTCTCGACCATTCCAGGCGTCGGAAACATCGCCGAATTGACGCCGTCGGCGCTCGCCTCGCTGCCGGAAAGCAGCCGCCTGCTGGTGGCCGATCTCTATGCCGGCGCTTTCCACCATGTGTTCCTGACCATGTCGCTGACCATCGCCATCGGCTTCATCGCCGCGCTGCTGCTCAAGAACAATCGGCTGCCAAGCGGCACGAAGGGCTAACAGAGCGGTTTGGCATGCGCATTGCAGCGTCTCTCGTGACATCATCAGGAGAGACGCCATGCTCAACAATGCCGCAACCACTGCCGCCGAAGACAAGAGCATTGCCGAAAAAACGCTCATTGACGCTTGGGCGCTCGCTGCATTGACAGCGCGCTCGGGCAGCCCCGCCGGCTGCGCCTTCTCGCCGATCGGCCTCTGGTCGATGCTCACCAAGAAGACCTGACAAGCAAAAGGCCGCCGGATCGCTCCAGCGGCCTTTTTTCATCTCCGGTAACCGGGCTTCAGTCGCCGATCACCAACAGGTCGCGTGGCGCGTAAAAGGCCGCGACCGTGTCGCCGATCGCCGGCGGCGGCTGTGAGGGGTCGTTGAAGGCGTCGAAGGACAGTGTTGAACCATCGACCTTGAGCCTGGTGCGGACCACAGACCCCAGGAAATGCACGCCATCGACCACGCCGGTCATTGACAGATCGCGGCCGCGGCTCTGGTCGAGCGACAGCGCTTCGGGGCGTACGGCCAGCGTGACCTTGTCGCCGGCCTTCTTGCCGGTCAGCGGCTGCAACACCGCAACGGTGGCGCCATTGACCGTCACCGTGCCGGCGGCAGGATCGGCGACCACAGCCTCGATCATCGACAGCGTGCCGACAAAGCTCGCGACAAAGCGCGTGGTCGGGCGGTTGTAGATCTCATGCGGCGTGCCAATCTGGTCGGCCTTGCCCTGATGCATGACGACGATGCGGTCGGAGATCGACAGCGCCTCTTCCTGGTCATGAGTCACGAAGATGGTGGTGATGCCCATCTTGCGCTGGATGTCGCGAATTTCTTCGCGCAGCGACACGCGGATCTTGGCGTCGAGCGCCGACAGCGGTTCATCGAGCAGCAGCACCTGCGGCTTGATGGCGAGCGCGCGGGCGAGCGCCACGCGCTGCTGCTGGCCGCCCGACAGCTGGAAGGGAAAGCGGTCGGAGAGATGATCGAGGCCGACAAGCTTCAGCATGTCGGCGACCGTCTTGTCGCGGTCGGCGCGATTGATGCCGCGCACCTTGAGGCCGAAGCCGACATTTTCAGCCGCCGTCATATTGGGAAACAGCGCATAGGCCTGGAACACCATGCC
Source organism: Rhizobium sp. SG_E_25_P2 (assembly GCF_029892285.1). GTDB lineage: Bacteria > Pseudomonadota > Alphaproteobacteria > Rhizobiales > Rhizobiaceae > Rhizobium_E. The sequence goes on along the minus strand of NZ_JARXVM010000021.1, from coordinate 70,711 downwards.
GATATTGCGCTGGTTCGGCTTGAGATTGTTCTGCAACGCGCCGCCGATTCTGATCTCACCGGACGAAGGCGTCTCAAAGCCCGCGACCATGCGCAATGTCGTGGTTTTGCCGCAGCCCGACGGGCCGAGGAAGGAGACGAATTCGCCCTTTTCGATCGCCATGTTGAAGTCGATGACGACGTTCTGCGCGCCGTAGGATTTCTGAATATTGGAGAGGGTGAGAAAGCTCATGTACAAAAATCCTCAGACCTGGCGGGAGGGCGTTTTCTGGAAGCGGGACAGCAGCTGGATGACGCCGAGGCATGCCCAGGTGATCCCGAAGGCGATCACGGCGAGCGCGGCCGGTTCATAGGCGCGGTTGGCGCCCAGCAGCTGCATGTAAGGACCGAAAGCCGGACGGTTTAGCAGCGCGGCCATGGTGAATTCGCCGATGACGATGGCGAAGGTCAGGAAGGCGCCCGACAGCACCGCGATCATCACATTGGGCAGGATGATCCGGCCGAGAATGGTCACCCAGCCAGCGCCCAGGCTCTGGGCGGCTTCGGTCAGCGTTCCCACGTCGATCGTGCGCAGGCCGGTGTCGACGGCGCGATACATATAGGGCAGCGCCAGCGTCGCATAGCCGAACATCAGCAGCAGATTGGTGCCGAATGTCGTGCCGGTCAGCGGCAGCCAGCTCGATGTATTGTAGAGCCGGATATAGCCGAAGACGATGACGATGGCCGGAATGACCAGCGGCAGAAGCGTGATGAACTCGATATAAGGCCTGATATGCGGCAGCTTCAGCCGCACGACATAGGCGGTGGGCACCACCAGCAGCACGCCGAACACGATCGTCGCCAGCGCCTGCGCCACAGAATAGGAAAAGGTCGCCTGGAAGCTTGGATCGGCGAGGACCTTTGCATAGGCGTCGAAGGAATAGACGCCGCGGCGCATCTTGAGCGAAAAGTTGGTCATGCCGATCAACGGCAGGGCGAAATACAGGATGCCGAACGCCAGCGCGCCCCAGGCCCAGAGCTTCTTCATTTAAGCCACCTTTCGCTGCGGGCGCGCAGCCAGATGTAAAGAGTGTTGGCGGTCGCGGTGATGACGATCATGCCGAAGGCGATGGCGTAGCCGAGATGCGGATTGCCAAGCACGTCGCCGCGGATCTGCGCAAACAGCAGGATCGGCACGATGCTGAGCGACGAGCCGGTCAACGCGATCGCGGTGGCCACGGCGCCGAAGGCGTTGGCGAACAGCAGCGCAAACGTGCCGAGCAGAGACGGCAGCAGGATCGGGAAGGCAACCATGCGCCAATATTGGCCGGGTGTGGCGCCGAGAATGGAAGCGGCTTCGCGCCATTCCTTCTTGAGGCCTTCGAGCGCCGGCGTGATGATCAGCACCATCAGCGGGATCTGGAAGAACAGATAGGTGACGGTCAGGCCCCAGAAAGACAGGAGATTGAAGCCAAGCGCGCGCAGATTGATGCCCAGTTCGGTCTTCAGATAGAGGGTGATCATGCCGGCCGGACCGAGCGTCGCCAGAAAGGCGAAAGCCAGCGGCACGCCGGCAAAATTCGACGCTACGCCGGAGAAGGTCAGCAGCGGATCGCGGATGCCGCGCGGCAGGCCGCCCACGGTCACCGCCGCCGCCATGCCAAAGCCGATCAGGCAGCCGAGCAGGGCCGACGCCATGCTGATCTTGATCGAGATCCAGTAGGCCGCAAGGATCGATGGCGTAAACAGCGCGGCGATGTTGTCGAGCGTGAAGCCGCCTTCGGGCGTCTGAAACGCGCCGAACACGATCTTGAACGTTGGCAGAATGAGAAACAAAAACGCAAACAGGAAAAAGGGCGCGACCCCCAACCAATGCGTCGGCCATTTCATCGGAGCGGATTTCGCCCCGGCGTTGGATGTGTCCATCAAATCAGTCCCGTGCCCCGAGGGATGGTTTGTCAAAAATGCAGAATAACGGCTTTGGCTGAAAGCGGCAAAGCGTCGCCGCATGAAATTTAGCAATTATCAAGCATAAAACGCCCCGGCGCGGACGCCGGGGCGGCATTTCATGACATCAGGCGCTTACTGAACGTTGGCGCCGACGACCTTGTCCCAACCGCCAGTGACGGCGGCCTTGTTGGCGTCGACCTCCTCGAGCGTCGGGAAGTAGGCCTTTTCATAGGACGCAGCCGGCGGCAGCTTGTCGAGCAGATCCTTCGGGATCTTGCCGGCAGCCGACATCGCGTTGAAGCGAGCCGGGTGGCAATAGCCCTTCAGCCAGCCGAGCTGACCTTCGTCCGAATAGAGATATTCCATCCAGAGCTTGGCAGCGTTCGGATGCGGAGCGTAAGCCGAGATGGCCTGGACATAGACGCCGGCGAGAACGCCGGTTTCCGGAACGATGACGTCAACCGGCGGGTTGCCGGCCAGCGTGTCGCGCCAGGACAGGGCGTTGTAGTCCCAGGCGATGACGATCGGGGTCGAGCCCTGAGCCAGCGTGCCGGCCTTGCCGATGACGGGGACGAAGCTGCCAGCCTTGTTCAGCTCGGCGAAGTAGCCGAGACCGGCTTCGCCGGCTTCCTTGCCAGCCTTGGCGCCGGTGGAGAGACCAGCGGCGAGAACGCCGAGAATGGCCTGGTTGGACGCGCGCGGATCGCCGGCGAGAGCGACCTGACCGGAATATTCCGCCTTCTTCAGGTCGGCCCAGTCCTTCGGCGTGTTGGACACGAGATCCTTGTTCACGATCATCGACATGACGCCGTAATAATCGCCATACCAGTAGCCGTCGGCGTCCTTGACGTTCGCCGGGATTTCGTCCCAGGTCGACACCTTGTAAGGCTGGACCAGGCCTTCGGCCTTCATCTGCGGGCCGAAAGCAAGGCCGACGTCGACGACGTCAGGAGCCTGCGGGCCCTTGTTGTCCTTGTTCGCCTTGATGGCTTCCACTTCGTCGGCCGAGCCGGCGTCGGGGTTGAGCTCGTTGACCTTCAGGCCGTACTTGGCCTTGAAGCCTTCGATCACGGCGCCATAGCCGCACCAGTCGTGGGGAAGGGCGATGACGGTCAGTTCGCCTTCGGCCTTTGCGGCGGCGATCAGTTCCGCCGGGGCTTCGGCGCGAGCGATGGCGGTGGTGGCCATCAGCGCGGCGCAGCTTGCCGCGATGAATGTGTTGAGCTTCTTGGACACTGGCTTTCTCCTCTGTGGTGGGGCAGCGTTGCTCGCCCTGTTAGTTTTCTTTGATGACGACTGTGTGACAGTTTCGTTACGCTTCGGAGCTGCCTTTCGGCTGCTCTGTAATATTCATTTCAGTTTCCCCTCCTATTTACCGGCCGTCGGCTTGCGAAACAGCGGCGTGGACTCAAAGAGGCCTTCCAGCATCGCCATGCGTTCCCGGGTCTTTTCCCAATGCGAGCCCTGGATCGCCTCGATCAGCGCCTCGACCACGAACAGCGTGACCACCGAGGAATCCCATGCCGACGGCGCCTCGATATTGAGGCGGAAGCTGTGGCGGGCGTGCTTGACGATGGGTGAGCCCCATTGATCGGTGAACAGCACGATCTCGGCGCCGTGGTCGGCCGCGGTGCGCGCCAGCGCCTCGAGCTGGCTTTCGTAACGCCTGATGTCGAACAGGATCAGCACGTCGCCGCGGCTCATATTCAGCACGTAGTGCGGCCAGCTCGACGCATTCGACGAAATACGGGCGACGCCAGGGCGGATGACCTGCAGATGGGTAAAGAAATATTCCGCGATCGCGCCGGTGATGCGGCCGCCCGCAAGATAGACCGAGCGCTTCCTGTCGCCGATCAGTCGCGCCGCTGCGTCGAAATCCTGCGGATCGAGGCCGCCGAGCGACTGGCGCATATTGGCCATCACGGCTTCGGCGAAACGGTTTAGGATATGCGCGCCCGGCGCGTTGGGCGCCATCCGCTCATGCTTGGTGATCGGGTTGGAAATGGTCTCTTCCAACTCCTGATGCAGCCGCGACTGGAACTCGGTGAAACCCTTGAAGCCCAGTTTCTGCACCATGCGGACGACCGTGGGCGTCGATACCCGCGCGGCTTCCGCCACCGTGGTGATGGATCCCAGGCCCGACACGGGATAGTTGTCCAACAGGCTATTCGCTAGCTGCTTTTCGGCGCGGGTCATGGCGTCATAGCCCGCGGTGATAATGTCCGAGACCGTGGCGGCGGTGGTTGTCACCAGTGATGTTCCCCTTCCAGTCTTTGCTGGAGTTTTGCAAAATATGAAGGGCAAAGCTGAAACAGAGTCAACAGATTTTTTGTATCAGCCTGTTCATGATGTGGATTGACAGAAAATTAATTTTGAAGAATTCTTTTCAGAACGGGGAACCAGAGGCGAAATTGCCGTGCATCTTTTGACCGATCAGGACGGGCAACCCGTCACCGTGATCAATCAGGGCGGATCGAGCGCCATCCTGCTCGTTTGCGAGCACGCTTCCCGACGTCTGCCGGAGAAGCTCGGCACGCTCGGGCTCGACGAGGCCGCGCTGGTTGCGCATATCGCCTGGGATCCTGGCGCGCTTGCGGTGTCCAGGCTGATCTCAGAAAGCATGGACGCGGCGCTGATCCAGCAGAATTTCTCCCGGCTCGCCTATGATTGCAATCGTCCGCCGGAAGCGCCTGATGCGATGCCAGAGGTCAGCGAGGTCTATGAGATCCCGGGTAACCGCAATGTGTCGGATGAGGCGCGTCAGGCGCGGATCGACGAGATCTACCGGCCCTTCGAGGGCGCGCTGGCCCGAGAAATCGAAAGCCGCGCCAAAGCCGGTCGCCGCACCGTCATCGTCACGATGCACAGCTTCACGCCTGTCTACAAAGGCGTCGCCCGCGATGTCGAAATCGGCGTGTTGCATGACGAGGATTCCCGGCTCGCCGATGAAATGCTGGCGCGGGCCGATGGTCGTTTCGTGGTCCGGCGCAACGATCCCTATGGCCCCGCCGACGGCGTGACCCATACGCTGAAACGGCATGGTCTTGAAAACGGGCTCGTCAATGTCATGATCGAGATCCGCAATGATCTTGTGCGGGATGAAGTCGGCCAGGCGCGCGCCGCCGGCTATCTGTCGGGCTTGCTGGGCGAAAGCCTCGCCGCGCTCGGTTAGGAAATGACCTGAACAACCGGGCGCCAAGACCCGGGTTCAAGCATGAGGCATGAACAACCGGCCCAAAAGGGTCACTGGGGAACACGACAATGTCTGACGGTTATACTGATACAGATAAACAACAGGATCTTAAGATCCTGCATTCCATGGGTTACGCCCAGGAACTCGAGCGACGGATGAGCGGATTTTCCAATTTCGCCATCTCCTTTTCCATCATCTGCATTCTTTCGGGCGGCATCAATTCGCTTGCCCAAGCGACCTCGGGCGTCGGCGGCGCCGGCATCGGCATCGGCTGGCCGGTTGGCTGCCTGGTGTCGGCGGTGTTCGCGCTCGGCATGGCGCAGATCGCTTCGGCCTATCCGACGGCGGGCGGGCTCTATCACTGGGCGTCGATCCTCGGCAACCGCTTCACCGGCTGGTTCACCGCCTGGCTCAATCTGCTTGGCCTGATCACCGTGCTCGGCGCCATCAATATCGGCACCGCCCTGTTTGCGGCCGGCGCATTTCCTGAGCTCGGGCTGACCGGCTCTGAAAACGAGCAGATGGTCATCGTCCTGGTGATTACCGCCATTCAGGCGCTGATCAATCATTTCGGCATCGGCCTGACCGCCAAGCTGACCGATTTTTCGGGCACGCTGATCATGATCACGGCAGCGGTCATCACGGTGCTGTGCCTGGTGCTCGCGCCGACGCATGATTTCTCGCGTCTGTGGACCTTCACCAACTATTCGGGCGAAACGGGCGGCTCGGTCTGGCCGCAATCCGACAGCATGCTCTATGTGTTCATGCTCGGCCTGTTGCTGCCGGTCTACACGATCACCGGTTATGACGCGTCCGCCCATACGTCGGAAGAAACGCACAAGGCTGCGCATTCGGTGCCGAAATCCATCGTGATGTCGGTTTTCTGGTCGTCGCTTGCCGGCTGGATCATGCTTTCCGCCTTCGTCATCGCCATTCCGGACATGAATGCCGGCGCCGCTTCCGGTTGGGGCGTGTTCTTCGGAACCATGTCCGCCATCATGCCGGTCTGGCTCACCAAGATCATCTATATCGCCATCTTCATCGCCCAGTTCCTGTGCGGTCTGGCCACGGTGACGTCGGCGTCGCGCATGATCTTCGCCTTCTCGCGCGACGGCGGCATGCCTGTTGGTTCGAAGTCGCTCGCGAGCGTCCATCCGAAGCTGCGCTCGCCTGTGACCGCCATCTGGACCGCCGCCGCGCTCGCGGTTGCCTTCGTCTTCCTGGCGCTCAAAATCAAGATCGGCGAGGCCTCATTGTATGTCACCGTCGTCAACGCGACGCTGATCTTCCTGTTCCTGTCCTTCGCGATCCCGATCGTGCTCGGCTTCTTCGCTTACGGTACGCCGAAATGGCCGGCTCCCGGCCCGTGGAATCTCGGCGCGGGACTGTTCAAGCTGATCTCGGTTCTCACCGTCATCGGCATGGCGATCATCATTTTCGTCGCCATCCAGCCGCCGAACGACGCGGTCGGCGAAATCACGCTCGGCTTCATCGTGCTGGCCGTGGTGATCTGGTTCGCCTTTGAGCAACGCCGCTTCAAGGGCCCGCCGATCGGTGACGAAGTCGCCAAGCGTCAGGCGGAAATCGCTGCTGCCGAACGGGCGGTGGGCGAAGGCTGATCCAAGAATGTGAGCCGCCTCCGGTCATGGTGGGCCGGAGGCGGCTTTCTCTTTCCATAAATAACGGGAACAACGGGCCGGACGGCCCGGACAGAACAAGAATGGATTTCCTCATGAGCACCGCCTATTCATTCGACGACCTCAAGAAGGACGTGGCCGAGGGCCGTATCGACACGGTTCTGGCCGTTCAGGTCGATATGCAGGGCCGCTTGATGGGCAAGCGGTTCCAGGCGCAGTATTTCGTCGAAAGCGCTTATGAGGAAACCCATAGCTGCAACTATCTGCTCGCCACCGACATGGAGATGGAGACCGTTTCCGGCTACAAGTCGACGTCCTGGGAAAAGGGTTATGGCGACTATACGATGAAGCCGGATCTTTCGACGCTGCGTCGTATTCCCTGGCTCGAAGGCACAGCCATGGTGCTGTGCGACATGCTCGACCATCACACCCACGAGGAAGTGCCGCATTCGCCGCGCGCCATCCTCAAAAAACAGGTCAAGCGTCTTGAAGCCATGGGCATGAAGGCCTTCATGGCCACCGAACTCGAATTCTTCCTGTTCGACCAGACCTATGACGACGCCCGCCAGAGCGGCTATCGCGATCTGCAACTCGTCTCTGCCTATAATGAGGACTACCACATCTTCCAGACCACCAAGGAAGAAGACGTGATGCGGGCGATCCGCAACGGATTGCAGGGGGCGGGCATTCCGGTCGAGAATTCCAAGGGCGAGGCCTCCGCCGGCCAGGAAGAAATCAATGTCCGCTATGCCGAAGCGCTGACCATGGCCGACCGGCACGCCATCATCAAAAATGGCTGCAAGGAAATCGCCTGGAGCCGCGGCAAGGCGATCACTTTCCTCGCCAAGTGGAATTACACCGCCGCCGGTTCGTCCTCGCATGTGCATCAGTCGCTGTGGTCGCTCGACGGCAAGCCGCTGTTCTTTGATCCCAATGGCCGCTACGGCATGTCCAAGCTGATGGAGCATTATGTGGCGGGCCTGCTGGCGCATGCCGGTGAGATCACCCTGGCGCTCGCGCCCTATATCAATTCCTACAAGCGCTTCGTGGCTGGCACCTTCGCGCCGACCAAGGCGGTATGGTCCAAGGACAACCGCACCGCCGGCTACCGCCTGTGCGGCGACGGCGGCAAAGGCATCCGCATCGAATGCCGCGTCGGCGGCTCTGACCTCAATCCCTATATCGCCTTTGCGGCGCTGCTTGCGGCCGGCATCGACGGGATCGAGAAGAAGATGGAGCTCGAAGATCCGTTCAGCGGCGACGCCTATGGCGCAGCCGGCGTGCGCGAAGTGCCAAAAACGCTGCGCGACGCCACCGACATGTTCACCAATTCGACCCTGCTGCGGGAAGCCTTCGGCGACGACGTGGTGGATCATTACACCCGCGCGGCGCGCTGGGAGCAGGAGGAGTATGATCGTCGCGTGACGGACTGGGAGGTGGCGCGCGGCTTCGAGCGTGCGTAAATCGCCCATGTTGTGATTTTGGCATTGGTTTGCTAAAATCACAATCAATGGAGGCGCACGATGATCGACAGCGAGTGGTTCTATCGCCAGCTTGAGGCCAATGGGCAGTCAATTCGGAGCCTTGGCCGCGCCATGGGGCTGGATCCGAGCGCGGTGTCGCGAATGCTCAGGGGAGAGCGGAAGATGAGCGCCGACGAACAGGATGAGATAGCGGACTATCTTGGCGTGCCGCTGAGTGAAATCGCGGCGCGACGTCGAGGTCAAGCGCATGGTATGAGCGAGCGCGGACAAGAGGTATTCAAGCATGAGGATGATCATGCGGTGGGAGAGCGTGGAGCAGGATCGACGTCCGCCAGCTACCTTGACCGTATTCGCAGCAAAATGCAGGGAACGGTCACGGTTTTGCCTGGCGTTGATGTGACGCAGCCGGCAGACCCCGAATGGGGTCGGGTGTATGAAGATGGCCATGAATACCCGATTCATCTTTGACACTTGTCTGCTCCTTTTTCTGGCTCGCCCTGAGGAAAGGATCGCGCCGGCTGTTCGTGATGTCCTTGTTATGGATGGCTGCGACTATTTCGTTTCGGCCATCAGCGCGTGGGAGATTGGTTTGTTGGTGTCGCGCGGTCGCGTTCATCTCACACAGACCCCGATCGAGTGGTTCAGGAGTTTTGTAGACGACCGCAATACCCGTGTGCTTGATGTGACGCCGGAGGTTCTGGTCGCATCGTCATTCCTGCCGCAGCCGCTGCATAATGACCCCGCCGACCGCATCCTCATCGCCACCGCGCGCGAACACGATTTGACCATCATTACCCGCGACCAGGCCATATTGGCCTATGGCGCGGCGGGCCATGTGAGAGTGCTGGCCTGTTGAACTGGAGTGAAGAAAGATGACGATGATCCGATGCATATCGCCGGTTGACGGCTCGGTCTATGCCGAGCGTCCGGCCATGAGTTTTGACGATGCGGCTCAGGCCGTGGCGCGCGCGCGCAAGGCGCAGAAGTCCTGGGCCAAGCGTCCGCTCGAAGAGCGCGTGTCGCTGGTGATGAAGGGCGTGGCCCGTCTCAACGAAATGTCCGACGAGGTCGTTCAGGAACTGGCCTGGCAGATGGGCCGGCCGGTGCGCTATGGCGGCGAGTTCAAGGGTTTCAACGAGCGCTCCAACTATGTCGCCTCGATCGCCCATGATGCGCTGGCGCCGCTGCTCATCGAGAAGAGCGACAAATTCGAGCGCTATATCAAGCGCGAGGCCCATGGCGTGGTCTTCGTGATCGCGCCGTGGAACTATCCTTATATGACCGCAATCAACACGGTCGCGCCGGCGCTGATGGCGGGCAATACCGTGGTGCTGAAGCATGCCAGCCAGACGCTGCTGGTCGGCGAGCGCATGGTGCGCGCCTTCAACGAAGCGGGCGTGCCGGAAGACGTGTTCCTGAATGTCTTCCTCGACCATGACACGACCTCGAAGCTCATTGCGGCCGGTTCGTTCAATTTCATCAACTTCACCGGCTCGGTCGAAGGCGGACGCTCGATCGAACGCGCCGCCGCCGGCACCTTCACCGGCATCGGCCTGGAGCTTGGCGGCAAGGACCCCGGCTATGTGATGGAGGACGCCGATCTCGACGCCGCCGTCGATACGCTGATGGATGGCGCGACCTATAATTCCGGCCAGTGCTGCTGCGGCATCGAGCGCATCTATGTGAACGAGAACCTCTACGACGCCTTTGTCGAAAAGTCGGTCGCCTGGGTGTCAAACTACAAGCTCGGCAATCCGCTTGATCCCGACACCACGCTGGGGCCGATGGCGCATAAGCGTTTCGCCGCGACCGTGCGCGCCCAGATCGAGGAAGCCGTCGCCAAGGGCGCCAAGGCGCTGGTCGATCCCAAACTGTTCCCGGCCGATGACGGCGGCGCCTATATCGCACCGCAGATCCTCGTCGATGTCGATCACTCCATGTCCTTCATGAATGAAGAGACCTTCGGCCCGGCCGTGGGCATCATGAAGGTGAAGTCCGACGAAGAAGCCATCGCGCTGATGAACGATTGCAAATACGGTCTCACCGCCTCGGTCTGGACTGGAGATGTCGAACGCGCCGCCCGCATCGGCGATGAGCTGGAAACCGGCACCGTGTTCATGAACCGCGCAGATTATCTCGATCCCGCTCTGTGCTGGACCGGCGTGAAGGAAACGGGCCGCGGCGGCTCGCTCTCCGTCATTGGCTTCCAGAACCTCACCCGTCCGAAATCCTACCACCTCAGAAAGTCGTTCTAATATGTCGATCACCGCAAACTGGAGCTATCCGACCGCCATCAAGATGGGCGCGGGCCGGATCAAGGAACTCGCCGATCATTGCAAGGCGGTCGGCATGAAGAAGCCGCTGCTGATCACCGACCGCGGTCTGGCGCCGATGGCGATCACCCAGAACGCGCTTGATATTCTGGAAGCCGCCGGCCTCGGTCGCGCGATCTTTGCCGATGTCGATCCCAATCCGAACGACATCAATCTCGAAGCCGGCGTCAAAGCCTTCAAAGATGGCGGCCATGACGGCGTCGTCGCCTTCGGCGGCGGCTCGGGCCTCGATCTCGGCAAATGCGTGGCCTTCATGGCCGGCCAGAGCCGTCCGGTCTGGGATTTCGAGGATATCGGCGACTGGTGGACCCGCGCTTCGGTCGAAGGCATTGCGCCGATCGTCGCCGTGCCGACCACCGCCGGCACCGGCTCGGAAGTCGGACGCGCCTCAGTCATCACCAATTCGGCGACGCACACCAAAAAGGTCATCTTCCATCCGAAGTTCCTGCCGGCCGTGACCATCTGCGATCCGGAACTCACCGTGGGCATGCCCAAGGTCATCACCGTCGGCACCGGCATGGATGCGTTCGCGCATTGCCTGGAAGCCTATTCCTCGCCCTTCTACCACCCGATGAGCCAGGGCATTGCGCTTGAAGGTCTGCGTCTGGTGAAGGAATATCTGCCCCGCGCCTTCAAGGACGGGACCGATATTGAAGCGCGCACGCATATGATGAGCGCCGCCGCCATGGGCGCTGTCGCCTTCCAGAAGGGTTTGGGCGCAATCCATTCGCTTAGCCATCCTGTGGGCGCGATCTACAACACTCATCACGGCATGACGAACGCTGTGGTGATGCCGCCGGTGCTCGCTTTCAACCGCCCGGCGATCGAAGACAAGATCACTGCGGCCGCCGCTTATCTCGGAATTTCCGGCGGTTTCAATGGCTTCTATGATTATGTGCTGAAGCTGCGCGAGGAACTTGGCGTGCCGGACAAGTTGTCGGCGCTCGGCGTCGGCACGGATCGCATCGATGAAATGGCCGCCATGGCCATCGTCGACCCGACCGCCGGCGGCAATCCGGTGGAATTGACGCTGGATGCGGCCAAGACGCTGTTTGCGCAGTGCATCTGATAACGTCAGCTGAGATCAAACAGGGAGCCCGGCCATCGCGCCGGGCTTCTTCGTTCAGGCGATGATCGCCAGGGAATGAGCAAGGCTCACCAGTTCGGCGCGGTTCTGCGCGGCTAGCTTCTGCTTGGCGCTTTCGATATGGGCGTGAACAGCGCCGCCGCCGAGCCCCAGCATCTCGCCTGCCTTGACATCGGACAGGCCCGTGGCGAGCAGCCGCAGACAGTCGATCTCGTCCGCGCCAAGCCCGGCGGGCGGCGTCCTGAAGCCCTCTTTCGGCGCCAGACAGCGCAGGCGCTGGTGAAAGGCGAAGGCGGCCGCCGTCAATTGCGCCTTGTCTTCAGCGGAAATCCGTCGCGCCGAAATCAGGCTCGCCACGCCGTAGCGCAGTCCGCCCCGATGGATGGGCACGCACAGCGCGTCCTTCCAGCCGAAGGCTGAAAATCGTTGCAGGATCTGGGTGGTGTCGGCGCAGACCCTGGGCGCATCCATCCTTTCGCTCAAGGTGAAAGCGCCGTGGTCGCGCTCAATCATCGCTAGCAGGGGGTCGTGATGCAAATGCCTCGATTGGAGACAGAAGCTCCGCCAGCGGTCGTCCCAGGAATGGGCCAGCATCACATCGCGTTGACGGCAACCGAGATCGGTTTCCAAAATTGTGAAATTCTTGATGCCGAAAGCCGAGATAAATTCCAAAAATACTTCAACACAAGTCGAATAATCTGTTCTGCTGTAAATCTCAAAAATCGTATGTGCCGCGTCCTCGGTCTTTTGCACGTCCAGGGGCCTATTATTATTGTCGCGTTGGTTCATTGGGCGCTAGTATTCATTTGCGGCGCTATCGGAGTCCAGTAAAATTTAGGGGTAAAATTACAGTAGATGCGTTTGTTAATTCATGAGAGCGCCGTGAGCCACTTAACGTTACGTGAGGCAAGGAGTTCCGGCGAAAGGGAAACAAACGCGCACCAAAGCCGGCGCCTGCGCGAAACGCGAGTCAGGCTGGCAGAACAGGATTTGTTGCGGCAAAGCGCATGGCGCCGCTGGGGCGCCGCTTGCGCCCGTGTGCGAGAGGAGCGGGCGGTGCTCCTCTCGCCTTGGGGCGGACGTTATTCGGCCGCCGCTGCGGTCGCGGCGCTCGCATCGTTGGCGGCCACCAGACGGCGTTCGCCTTCGTCATTGTCGTTGGCGGAGAGCCATTCGACATGCGCCTCGGCCATGTCGCGGGCCTTGACGGCGATCTCGATCATCGCGTCGATCTGTTCCTCGGTGTGGTCGGCCATCACCTGCAGGCGCCAGCGGCAGGCGTTTTTCGCGACGGCCGGATGTTCGACGAGATTGACGATGCCGCCCATCTCCACCGCGTAACGTGTCATCAGCCGGGCGAGCAGCACGTCGCCGATCAGCATCGGCACCACGGCGCTCGGCTTGCCCAGCACTTCGAAGCCTTCTTCCTCGAGGCCGGCGCGCAAGCGCAGGCTGTTGCGCATCAGCCGTTCGCGGCGCTCGCGGCCTTCCTCGCCCTCGATGATGTCGAGCGAGCCGAGCACGACGGCGGCCTGGATCGGCGACATCGCGTTGGTGAAGGTGGAGGGGCCGCACTGGCCGCGCAGGCCGAAGCGAAGACCGCGGCTGTTGGAGGCGACGAAGCCGCCCATGGAGCCGAAGCTCTTCGAAAAGGCGCCGACGAGAATGTCGACGCCGCCGACGATGCCGAAGTCTTCGAGTTTGCCGCGGCCGTTCTCGCCGAGTGCGCCGAGGTCATGGGCGCAATCGACCAGCAGGGTGGCGTTGTGGCGGCGGCAGACCTCCTGGATTTCCGGAATGTTGGGGACGTCGCTGTCCATGGAGAACAGGGTCTCGGTCACCACTAGGATGCCGCAGTCCTCGTCTTCGCGGCGGATGCGCGCCAGACGGCTTTCGATCGCCTTGACGTTCAGGTGCGAATGGACGTGGACATTTTCGGTGGCGTCGCGGGCGGCTTCCTGCAGGCAGGCATGGGCGAGAATATCGATGACGACATGGTCGGTCGGCTTGACCAGCGTCTTGACGGAGCCGTAGCCGGCGGCCCAGCCGATTGGGAAGACGACGACATCTTCAAAGCCGGTGAAGGCGGCGAGGCGGCGTTCGAGTTCGACGGAGAGGGCGGTGTTGCCCATCAGCGCAGCGGAGCCGGCGCTATGCAGGCCATATTGATCGATCGCGTCTTTTGCGCGCTGGATCAGCATCGGATGCGAGGCCAGCGACAGGTAATCCTGGCTGGCGAAGTTATGACCCGCGAAGGCCGTGCCGTCGCGGTGCGCGCCTTCGATATAGTTGCCGACGCGGCTGGTAGAGTATTTCTGGTAGGGATCGAGCTTGTGTTGCACGCGGCTTTCCCACCAGGCTCCGGATTCCGACCAGCGGTCCAGAAGATTGGTCGGCTGGTTGTATTTCTCGACTGCTGGAAGACTTGTTCTCAATTGTCCGGGAATGTTTTCGAACATAACGTCACCTTTGCCAATACGCGCTGAACTATCGAGGCATCCGGTTCAGATCGAGAGTTGCTGGCGCCCGCTCTTTCCAGCGGTTCTCAACACTCCGCCGTAACCATTTAGAAAGATTAACGAATGATAAACATTAGTCAATTGGTCCAGAATGAGACATGCGTCAAAACGGGAATATCTCTGGATACTTGGTTAACGCAAAAGGCCCGGCGTTATATTCGCCGGGCCTGATGTAAAAGGGGATTCAACGCCTTTAATCGATGAACTCGACCGTAACTCCAGGTTTAACCATTTTCGCGAGTTCCGTGGCGTCCCAATTGGTCAGGCGGATGCAGCCATGGCTCTGGCTCCGGCCGATGCGCGACGGGTCCGGCGTGCCGTGAATGCCGTAGGTCGGCTTCGACAATGCGATCCATACCGTGCCGACGGGTCCGTTCGGGCCGGGCGGAATGGTCAGCACCTTGGTGTTGTTGCCCTGCTGGAAATTGATCTTCGGATTATAGGTGTAATTCGGGTTCAGCGCGACGCGTTCGACCGTGTGCAGGCCGGATGGCGAGGGCGTGTCACTGGAGCCGATAGAAGCCGGATAGGCAGCCACCAGCTGGTCTGCCGCGTCATAGGCATAAACCTGCTTGCGGAATTTGTCGGCGACGATACGCGCGACTTCCGCCTTCTTCGGCTGGCCTGGATTGACGACCTTGACGATGGTTCCGGGAATGGTGAAGTCGACGCCGGGGTTCAGCGTCTTGAGATAGCCTTCGTCCATATGGAACCGTTCGGCCAACGCCTCGGTCACCGAGGTGTAATTCATGCCCGGCAGCGCGGCCTTATGGGCATAGTCCTCGGGGATCGCCGCCACATAGGGGCCGGCGGCGTCGGCGGCGGTGATCTGATACTCCATGATCGGCAGGCCGCCAGTATAGCCGAGCCGGGTCATGAGTTCTTCGATATTGTTGGGGTCGAGCGTCTCGCCGGTGATCCTGTCATAGGCCGCGACGGCCTTGGAGACATTCATGCCCATCTTGCCGTCGATGACGCCGGGCGACGCGCCGGCGCGATCGAGGAAAACCTGAAGCGCGGTGATTTCATATTGGGATTTCTTGCCGTCCAGCGTGATGACCGGATCGGGCTGCCGCTGTTCTACGGCCGGTAGATTGGGATCGAGCGAGGCCATGTCGGTGTCGCCGGTATTGTCGCGGGCAATTCCGTCGCCGGGCAGCGGCTGGTCCTGATAGCCCTCATTGTTATCAGGATAGGTCGGCAGCGATCCGGTCGATTCCTGAGAATCCGGCTGCGGAGCTCGCGGGAAATAGCCGGGATCCTCTTCGGCATTGTTGCCACCGGCGCGGGCGTAATCCTCCACGCCCGGCAGTCCATCGCGAGGGCTGCGCCGACCACCGAGATCGGAGGGGCGCATTTCCGTGGCGACCAGATTGCCGTAGTGATCGATGAGCACGCGTTGGCCGCGCTTGTTGGTGCGCACGATCACATCGGCCGCATCGGGCACGTAATCGAGCACATCGCCCTCGGGCGTCACGAGGATGATTTGTCCGTCATTCACGCTCTGTGCCGATGCGGGCATGACCGAGAGCAGCGTCAAAAGAGAAAATGCGATCGTTCTTGTTAACATGATCCTAGGGTTCCGGCGGCGCTTCCGCCAGTGCGGCGCTTCAAGAGCCAAACATGCCGAATTTGACTCTATTGTGGAATTTCAACAAACGCGGTGAACAAATGCTGAATTTCATCCCTTCGTTCAAGTGGTTTCATGTAAATTGCGCGTGAGGATCCAATTGAGGGGTATGGAATGAGACTGGGTGACGGGCGGTTCGAACTCGAACTCGATGAACTATCGGCGCTGGATGTGCTGTCGGCGACGGCTCGCGGCGTCGATCTCGCCCCCGGCGGCGCGGTGCCGGATGACGGCGATCCCCGGATTTTCCGGGCGGTTCACGGTTTCCTCTTCACCTGCGGTCCCGATCATATTCGCCATCCCGAGCCCGTTGAAAATGCCGACGGCCTGTTTTTCCCCCTGCATGGATCGATGAGCGGCAATAGCGCCGTCATCACCAGCAAGAGCGCCAATGAGACCGGCCTGTCGGTCGAGGCGCGAATCAAGGTGGCGCTCGCCGATGGCGGCATCGCCGAAATTCTCAGGCTCTGGCATTTCGACGCCGCCACGGGCGCTTTCACCCTGGAGGATACGGTGCAGAATGTCGGGTCTTCGCCGTTTGCGCCGATGATGATGTATCACATGAATGTCGGCGCCCGTCATTTTGACGATGATACCGGCTTTTCGGGAGCGTCATTTCCCGAAGGTCGGATCGGGTGGCGCTTCGGCGACGGCGAGGGGGCGGTGATCTGCTCTCCGGCCATGCTTGACGACGCCGGCAAGGCGCATGTGTCGCTGGGGCCGATCCCAGGGGCGGAGGGCGGCGCGCTCGACGTCTGGTTCGACGCCGACGCCATGCCGCATCTGCAGATGTGGCGCAACGAGGCGGGTCACTGCAACGTCATCGGCATAGAACCCGCCAGCCATCCGCTGAAGAAGCGCACCGAACTTGCGCAAAGCGGCCTGATGCCCGCGCTTCATCCCGGCGACGCCCGGCATTTTCGCCTGGGGTTCCGATTCGTTTGAGCGCGCGGGCGGAGGAAAGCGGTTTTCCTGCCGCCTCGAATGGATTAGAGACAGGCCCGACGCCGCATGAAAGGACACGCCATGCAGATTCGCCAGTTGACCGAGGAATATTCGGTTTCACCGCAGATTTCCCTCGAAGACGTCCAGACGCTGAAGGACATGGGCTACAAGTCGATTGTCTGCCATCGTCCCGATGACGAAGATCCCGGCCAGCCGTCTTTCGACGAGATTGCCGCCAAGGCCGCCGAACTCGGCCTGGAAACTGCCCATATTCCTGTGGTGGGACAAATTCCGGTCGAGGCCGTGCGCGCCATGGTTGACGCGCTCGACGAGTTGCCGAAACCGATGTTGGGCTATTGCCGCTCGGGAAATCGCTCCACGGTGATTTATCAGCAGACGCTGCATATCCGATGAATGCCGGGGCGGAGGGCGGAAACCGTCGCTCCGCCCTTTTTAAGATTTGGACCGGCAATTAACTATTTAAGCAATATTTTTACCCAGTTCAGAGACATCGCCAGGTTGTTTTTGGGAATTACTCCTGATTTTCAGGGGTTTTTCGTTTAACCCTTAATTAAGCGCCCTGTGATCCAATTAACGAAATTCCGGCGGAGAAAGGCTCCGTTCGTCGTTAATGGGGTGCATTGTGAGGATTTCCGGTAAAATCTACAGTCTTGTCGGCGTAATGTGCGCCGCTTCGCTGGTGATTGGCAGCGTGTCGCTTTTCGCGATTTCGAAATATGACGAGAAGCTGCAGGAATACAAGAACGTTTCCGAACGCGCCTATTACGGTGAACGCCTGAACCGCTATGTCACCGCCGTTGTCATGGAAGCGCGCGGGATCTATCATGCGGCTTCTACGGAAAAAGCGAAAAAGTTCGGCGACGGCCTGATGGAGCATCTGGCTGAAATGGACGCCGTCATGGCCAAGTGGGCGCCGCAGGTTCCGGCTGAGCAGAAGGCGCAGTTCGAGGCTATGTCCGCGAAGTCGGCGGAATTCCGCAAGTTCCGCAGCGAAACCGTTCGTCTCGGCACCGAGGTCAGCCCGAAGGATGCCGACGCGCAGGGCAACAACGAGGCCAACCGCGAAAACCGCAAGGCGTTCCAGAAGCAGATCGACGCCATCGTTGAAACCGACCAGGCGGCTCTGACGGCGATCGACGAGTCGATCAGCAGTTTCAAAACCTGGATCTTCACAGTGGTCATGGCGACCGCAGCGCTCGGCATCATCGCTGGCGCAGGCCTCGGTTTCTATATTGCCCGCTTCCATCTGAGCGCGCCGATCAAGCGGATCACCGACACGATCCGCGCCGTCGCCGCCAACAATTTCGAGATTGCCGTACCGTTCCTCGGCCACAAGGACGAAATCGGCGAGATGGCGCAGGCCGTCGGGGTGTTCAAGGACAACGGGCGCGCCGTCGTGCAGATGAACAGCCTCGAAGCCGCCCGCCGCGCCCGCAATGACGACTTGCAAACCCGCATGTCGGAAGTCGTCGCCGCCGCCGCCGCGGGCGATTTCAGCCGCCGCATCGACCAGGACTTCGGCGACGCCAATCTGAACGCCGTCGCCAACAATATTGACCAGCTGCTCGCCAGCGTCGACGCCGGCATCACCGAAATGCGCGCCGTGATGGCTAATCTCGCCGAGGGTGTGCTCACCCGCTCTATGAACGGTCGCTACACCGGCGCCTTCGCCGAACTTCAGGGCAACGTCAACGGGACGATGGACAGCCTCAAGCGCACCATCCGCGAAGTGCTCGCCACCTCCGACTCGATCAACGGCAACATCAACGAGCTGGGCTCTTCGACCAACGACCTGTCGCGCCGCACCGAACAGCAGGCCGCCGCTCTTCAGGAAACCTCGACGGCGCTGAAGGAAATCACCGGCGTCGTCCGGACCGCCACCGACAAGGCCCAGGAAGCCGCCAGCATGGTGACCCAGGCCAAGGACAACGCCGCGCGCGCCGGCCAGGTCGTGGGACAGGCGATCGACGCCATGGGCCGCATCGAACAGGCTTCGCAGGAGATCAGCCAGATCATCAACGTGATCGACGAGATCGCCTTCCAGACCAACCTGCTGGCGCTGAACGCTGGCGTCGAAGCCGCCCGCGCCGGCGATGCCGGCAAGGGCTTCGCAGTCGTCGCCCAGGAAGTGCGCGAACTGGCGCAACGCTCGGCCAATGCCGCCAAGGACATCAAGACGCTGATCACCAAGTCAGGCGGGGAAGTGCAAACCGGCGTGCAGCTCGTCCAGGCGACCGGTTCGGCCCTGTCCGAAATCGAACAGCGCGTTTATTCGATCAACAGCCACATTCATTCGATCGCCCACTCGGCCAGTGAACAGGCCACCAGCCTGCACGAGATCAACCAGGCCGTGAACCAGATCGACAATGTGACGCAGCAGAACGCCGCGATGGTGGAGGAAACCTCCGCCGCCACGATGAAGCTGGCGAGCGAAGCCGACCGTCTGGTGCAGCTGATCAGCCGCTTCCAGCTGGAAGAAAAGGCAGGCGCGCAGCGACGCTACGCCGCCTGAGCGGAAAATCGTCTCGTAGACACAAGGAGGCCGGCGCAAGCCGGCCTTCGACGTTTCTGCGTTTATGATCCCTGATAGAACCTTGCCCTTCGTCAAAAACTTGATTACGGACAGGTATCCACAAGGACCCGGTGTAATTCCGGGTGGCTCTTCTGGCCGCCGATCCGCCAGACAACACAGCAACGCAACCTTCCCTGGGCCTGATACTCTCGGCCCGTTGCCTTCAACTGTGGTTTTCCAGATATGCAAACGACTTTTTCTCGTTACCGCCACGAGTGGTTTCATAATATTCGCGGCGACATCCTCTCCGGCGTCGTCGTCGCGTTGGCGCTCATTCCCGAGGCGATCGGCTTTTCGGTGATCGCCGGCGTCGATCCCAAGGTCGGCCTCTACGCCTCCTTCGCCATCGCCTGCGTCGCGGCCGTGGTCGGCGGACGCCCCGGCATGATTTCGGCCGCCACGGCGGCCACCGCCGTGGTGATGGTCACGCTCGTCAAGGAGCATGGCCTGCAATATCTGTTCGCCGCCACCATCCTGATGGGGCTCATCCAGATTCTCGCGGGCTTCCTCAAGCTCGGGCGGGTCATGCGCTTCGTGTCGCGCTCGGTGATAACCGGCTTTGTCAATGCGCTGGCCATCCTGATCTTCATGGCGCAGCTGCCGGAACTGATCGGCGTGCCGTCGCTCACCTATGTGATGATCGCCGCCGGGCTCGGAATCATCTACCTGTTTCCCTATGTGACCAAAGCAGTGCCGTCGCCGCTGGTGGCGATCGCCGCGCTGACGCTGGTCGCCTGGTGGACGGGAATGGACCTGCGCACAGTCGGCGATCTCGGCGAATTGCCCTCGGCGCTTCCCTCCTTCATCCTGCCGGATGTGCCGCTGACCCTCGAGACGCTGAAGATCATCTTTCCCTATTCGGTGACGCTCGCCGCCGTCGGTCTGCTGGAATCGCTGCTGACGGCGCAGATCGTCGACGACATGACCGACACGCCGAGCAACAAGAGCCAGGAATGCCTGGGGCAGGGGGCCGGCAATATCGCCTCGGCGCTGATCGGCGGCATGGGTGGCTGCGCCATGATTGGCCAGTCGGTGATCAACGTCTCCTCGGGCGGCCGCGGGCGCCTGTCGACCTTCGTCGCCGGCGCTTTTCTGCTGGTGCTGATCGTGGCGCTCGACGATCTCGTGCGGATTATCCCCATGGCGGCGCTGGTGGCGGTGATGATCATGGTGTCAATCGGCACCTTCTCCTGGCGTTCCATCCTCGATCTCCGCCGCAATCCGCTGCCGTCCTCGGTGGTGATGCTCGCCACCGTCGTCACGGTGGTGGGCACGCATGATCTCGCCAAGGGCGTGCTGGTCGGCGTGCTGTTGTCCGGCGTCTTCTTCGCCGGAAAGGTGGCGCGGCTGTTCCGCGTCACGCGTCTCGACGCGCCAGGCGAAGGCGAAGTCGTCTATAAGGTCGAAGGGCAGATCTTCTTTGCTTCGGCGGAAAATTTCGTCGGCGCATTCGATTTCAGCGAAAGCGTCCAGAAAGTGCTCATCGATGTGTCGCAGGCGCATTTATGGGACATCACAGCCGTTGGCGCGCTCGATAAGGTCGTGGTGAAGTTCCGGCGGGCAGGCGTCGAGGTCGAGATTGTCGGCTTCAACGCGGCGAGCGCTGATATGGTCGACCAGTTCGCCTTGCATGACAAGGCGGAACGCGAGGCCGCCAGCGCGACTTTGCACTGATACAGGCCCTTTTCCTTCGCGCGTCGCGCGCCTAATATAGGCGCGGCGCGCGTCGTGCGACGCCGCCAGTCATCGCAATCGCGGAGCCGATCATGCGCGTAAGACATTTTGCCGTTTCGAGCTTGATCGCACTGGTCGTCGCGCTATCGGCGGGTGCCGCAGCTCTCGCCGCCGACGATTGCCATGATTCGCCGCGCGCCGGCATCGATTGGCGCGAATGCAACAAGCGCAATCTCATGCTGCCAAACGGCGAGTTGCGCGGCGCCAATCTCACCGATGTCGATTTCAGCGGCACCGATCTCGCCGGCTCCGATCTGGTTTCGGCGATTTTCGAAAAGGCCACGCTGGTCAGGGCCAGCCTTGCCGGCGCATCGGCGTCGGGGGCGCGGTTTGCCCGCGTGGAAGCCTATCGCACCGATTTCAGCGAGATCAACGCGCCGGGCGCGATCTTTCGCAGCGGCGAATTGCAGCGGTCGAACTTCCATGCGGCGATTTTGACCGATGTCGATTTCACCAAGGCGGATATGGGACGGTCGCAATTCGACAAGGCCGATGTCAGCGGCAGCCGCTTTGCGCTGACCAATCTCGCCCGGGCTGATTTCCGCGACGCCAAGTTCAGCCGTCCGGCGGATTTCGACCGCGCCTTTTTCTTCCTCACCCGGATCGAGGGCGTGGATCTGTCGGGGGCGACCGGTCTCAACCAATGGCAGCTCGACATGGCCTGCGGCGACAAGGACACCAAGCTGCCTGAGGGCTTGAAGCCGTCGAAGAACTGGCCCTGCAAGTTCGGCGACGATTGATGTCGCGCGCCACGCGGCGAAAGCGCGGCGCGCAACTTTGTCTGGATTGATCAGCCCTTGGCGGCTTCGCGGATCTGGGTCAACGTACGGGTGGGCGTGATGGCCTCCGGATCGAGGATGACCTCGATGATCGCCGGCTTGCCGCTCTCTCTTGCGCGCAGATAGGCGGCGGCGAAATCCGAGGTCTTCGTCACTTTCTCGCCATGGCCGCCGAAAGCGCGGGCGTAGTCGCAAAAATCCGGGTTGGTGAGACCGGTGGCCGAGACGCGGCCCGGATATTCCCGCTCCTGATGCATGCGGATCGTGCCGTAGATGCCGTTGTTCACCAGCACCACGATGATGGGAAGATTGTAGCGCACGGCGGTGGCGAATTCCTGGCCATGCATCATGAAGCAGCCATCGCCGGCGAAGCACACGACTTCCCGCTCGGGGAAGGCGGCCTTGGCGGCTACGGCGGCGGGCAGACCATAACCCATCGAGCCCGAGGCCGGCGCGGCTTGCGTCGCATAGGCCTGGAAGCGGTGGAAGCGGTGCAGCCAGGTGGCGTAATTGCCGGCGCCATTGGTCATGATCGCCGTCTTCGGCAGATTATCCTCAAGCCAGGACATGATCGGACCCATGGCGACCTCGCCGGGACCTTCCATCGGCGGTGTAGACCAGGCCAGGTAATCGGCGCGCATGGACTTGGTGCGCTCGGACCAGGCGACTGGCGCGCTCGGGGTGACGCCCGCAAGTGCCGCGACGAAGCTCGAGGGATCGGCGTTGATTGCGACGTCGGGACGGTAGACGCGGCCGAGTTCGGACGAATCGGGATGAATGTGGACGAGCGATTGGCGCGGGTAGGGAATATCGACCAGCGTATAGCCCGAGGACGGCATTTCCGAGAAACGTCCGCCGAGCATGATCAGCAGATCGGCGTTCTTCACCGCTTCGCCGAGCTTCGGATTGACGCCGATGCCGACATCGCCGGCATAGTTCAGATGGGCGTGATCAAACAGCATCTGGCGGCGGAAGGACACCGTGACAGGCAGATCCCAGGCTTCGGCGAAGGACTGAAAGGCGGCGACGGAGGCCTCGCTCCAGCGCGTGCCGCCGAGAATGACCAGCGGACGCTCGGCCTTTTCGAGCCGCGCCTTGAGATCGGCGATCTGGCTCGGCGCGGGATGGGTGGCCACCGGCTGATAGGGGCGGGCGTCCGCCGCCTCAACCAGATCGGTCAGCATATCTTCCGGCAGCGACAGCACGACCGGGCCGGGGCGGCCAGAGGTCGCCACCGCAAAAGCGCGGGTGACGAATTCCGGAATGCGGCGGGCGTCGTCGATCTCGCCGACCCATTTGGCGAATTCGGTGAAGGCGCGGCGATATTCGACTTCCTGGAAGGCTTCGCGCTCGCGGGCGTCGCGCTGCACCTGGCCGATAAACAGGATCATCGGCACGGAATCCTGCCGGGCCACATGCAGGCCGGCGGTGGCATTGGTGGCGCCGGGGCCGCGGGTGACCATGCAGATGCCGGGCTCGCCGGTCAGCCGGCCCCAGCAATCGGCCATCATCGCTGCGCCGCCTTCCTGGCGGCACACCATCACGTCGATTTCTGTGTCATGCAGGGCATCCAGCACTGCCAGATAGCTCTCGCCCGGCACGCAGGCGATACGCTTGACGCCATTGGCGACAAGCGCCTCCACGATCAGTTGGCCGCCGGTCTTCTTGGTCATCGCGCACACTCTTTGTCAGCTTTAGGGAAGCCGAGAAGGCGCGCGCGACGCCGTCAATGGTTGTTGCGCTCCTGCTCGGCCAGGATGCGCTTCTGATAGCGGCCCTGGATGATTTCGACAATGATCAAAGTCACCAGCACGAAGTAGAATGTCGACTTCGCCATGGGCTCGACCGGATAGCCGAAGAAGGACAGATGGGCGAGGTGGCCGCCTTCCGACATCAGCATATAGCCGACCAACAGCAGTACGAAGAGGCCGAGCACTTCATACATGCGGTTTTTCTTGAGGAAGTTCGACACCGTGTCGGCCATCACCACCATCAAGACGCCGGAGACGATGATGGCGGCGGCCATGACGATGAAATTATGCGTCAGCGCCACCGCCGACAGCACTGTGTCAAAGGAGAAGACTATGTTCATGATGAGAATCATCGTCAGCGCCGAGGCGACGCTGCGGCGGGCGGCGCGCGTGGCGTTCTGTTCCTCATGCGGCGCGCCGATCATGTGAAAGATTTCCTTGATGGCGGTGTAGATGAGGAAGACGCCGCCGAACAGCACGATCAGCGAATGGCCGCTGACGGCGGCGGTGAAGACGCTCGTATGCGCTTCCCAGAGCGGAGCCTGGAACGTGTCGATCAGCTTCAGCACCACGAACAGCAACACGATGCGCAAGCCGATCGCCAGAATGATGCCGGTGCGGCGGACATAGGCCTCACGGGCGGGATCGACCTTCTTGGCCTCGATCGAGATGTAGAGAAGATTGTCGAAGCCGAGCACGGTCTCGAGCGCGGTCAGGATCAGGAAGGTGATCAGGCTTTCGAAGGTGAAGAGGTTTTCGAACATCGGCAAAGGGTCCCCATCGGCCATTTTGTCGCGGCCATTGATAACGGTCCTGCCGGTGATGGCAAGGCGCGGTGGAAGGAAAAGACTATGCAGGCTCTTGGGTTCCGTTTTTTGGACTGCAACAATCCAAAGTGACGTCCACAATGCTCGTGCAGCAGCGCAGGGCCGCCGGACGTTGCCCAGAACTTGATAAATGTTATTAATTAGAAGTTACGAAAATACATATATTTATAGGCCGCTTCGTATTGGAGGGCAGACTCGGTGTTTGGTATCAAGAAGGCGCGCATCCCCCAGCCAGTGATCGAGACGTCTCCTCTGGAAACCGACGTTGGCGGCGCGCCGGAAGCGATATCCGTCGAGTCTGATCCTCAGGCCAATGCCGCCAGGCCGAAGCGACCCATGCTGGTGTTCAAGACCGATTCCCGTTTGTCGACGTTACCCCCGTCGCTCGCGGAAATCGATGGGGCGCCCTCCAGACTGATCATGGCCTACATATCGCCGCATGTGGATTTTCAGGCTGTGTGCCGCCAGATTCAGATGCGCTGTGGGACGACGCCGTTTGTTGCCACCACCACGGCCGGCGAATTGTGCAATGTGGAGGACGCAGTCGACGGCGCCCTTTACTGCGCCGCCTCCGGAACCTGGGACAATGTCGTGATTCAGGTTTTCGGCGCCGATCTGCTTGAGATGGTCTCGATCCAGACCGTGCCGCTCTGCAATGAGGATATCCGGTCCGGCGCGCCTGGCAAGCCGCAGGCGCAGCGGGTGTCCGAACTGGTCGGCCATTTGAGCCGGCTGCGGCTGCCGTTTCGCATCCGCGCCGATGACACGCTTGCCATCACCCTGGTCGACGGTCTGTCGGCGTCAGAAAACTACCTTATGGAAGCCATCTACGAATGCGGTCGGTTTCCGTGCCTGTTCATCGGCGGCTCATCGGGCGGAAAACTCGATTTCCAGCACAGCTATATCTTCGACGGACAGCGGCCGATCCAGAACCATGCGGTGATCATCTTCGCCAAGACTCCGTCGCAAACCCGGTTCGGCGTGTTGAAAAGCCAGAACTTCGTCGCGACCGGCAAATCACTGGTGATCATGGAAGCCTGTCCGGAAATGCGCAAAGTGACGGCGGCGGTCGATACCGGCACGGTCGAACTCGTGCCGATTGTCGACGCCCTTTGCCGGATGATGCAATGCCAACCCGGCGATCTCACCCGCAGGCTTGAAGGCTATACTTTCGCGATCAAGATGGACGACGAGCTGTTCGTCCGCTCGATCGCCTCCATCGATCTCGCCGCAGGCGCGGTGAACTTCTATTGCGACGTCAATCCGGGCGATGAACTGCATCTCGTCAAGGCGACCGATTTCGCCGGCCAGACGCGCGCCGATATGCAGGCGTTTTTCCGCGGCAAGCCGAAAGCGCTGGGCGCCGTTCTCAACGACTGCATATTGCGCCGCCTGGGCAATGCAGGACGCCTGAAAGACATGAACGGCGCCTGGACCATTCCTGCGGCGGGTTTCTCCACCTTCGGGGAACTCCTCGGGATCAATGTCAACCAGACGCTGACGGCGCTGGTGTTTTTCGACGTGTCAGGCGGCGAAGCATTCGCCGATCACTATATCGATGAATTTCCGGTTCACTATGCGCGGTTCGCCCGGTATTTCACCCAGTGCCGGCTGCGCCAGCAGCAGCTCGTCAACGACATGCGTCAAAAGCTGATCGGCCGGCTGACCGGCTTCATCGGCAAGACCGCCACGCTTGCGAGCCAGCTCGACGAGGTCGTCGGACGAACCGATGACGTGCGCCTGAGCGTCCAGGGCATTCGCAGCGACATGGAGCGGCGCATGGCTGAGGTGACGCAGAACGCCGAAACCGGCATTCTGGAGGAAGAGTTCCTCAAGGTGGCGCGCACGACGCGGCAACTCAACGACATCGTCGAAGTGATCGACAAGATCACCATGCAGACCAACCTGCTCTCGCTCAACGCCACGATCGAGGCTGCCCGCGCAGGCGAGGCCGGCCGCTCTTTCGCGGTGGTCGCCAATGAGGTCCGCAACCTCGCCAACACCACGAAATCCACGCTCGACAACAGCCGGGAAGCGATTGCGCAGGTGGAGGCGAGCATCGGCATTCTCGGTGAAAACATCAAGATCTCGGAAACCCGTCTGGCCACGGCGCATGACGGCTATGGTGAGATCTCGCAGCAATTGGTCAGCATTTTTTCGAGCTTCAGCAAGATCGACAGCGCCATGTCGGAGGTGGAAAACATGATCGCCTCTCAGCGCGGCATGATGCGCAAGATTGATGAGGATGTGTCCACGCTCCGGCGGATTGAGGCATGAACCCGCCATCCACCGGGCTGAGCTGCCGTCACTTTATGACGCGCGTCTGACGTTTCGTTCGAGCGCGGCGTCAAGCCAGGCCGCGAAATTCAGCATGGCCTCGTTGCGGCCGATCTCGTTCAGCGTTTCATGCCGCATGTTGCGATAGATGATGGTCGTGACGCGACGCGCGCCGGCTTTGCCCAGACGTTTTTCCAGCCAGAGCATATCCTCGCCATTGGCTGTGGCCGGATCTTCCCCGCCGCCGACCAGATAAATCGGCAGATCCTTGGGGAGACGGGCCAACCGCTCGCCGTCGCCGCCCCGACGCGACAGCACCATCAGGTCGAGCCACATCGACACAGTGGCTGAAAAGCCGCAGAGTGGATCGGCGACATAGGCGTCGACCTCGGCCTTGTCATGGCTCAGCCAGTCGAAATCGGTGCGGGCGTAGGGAATGCTCTTTGCCCAGGCCTCGAAGGTGGCCTTGGGCCCGATCATGCTCGGCACGTCCGAGCCCTTGAAAAAGCGTTCCGCCTTGATCGCCAGCGCGCCCACGGCGCCGGCCGCGCCGGGATTGAGCTTGCTGTTGAACACGGCGAGCGCGGCGTAATCCTCAGGGCGCTCCTGCGCCGCGTTCATCGCGATCATTCCGCCCATGGAATGGCCGAACAACGCCACCGGCACGCCCGGATGCCGCGCCGCGACCAGCGCCCGGACGGCGGCGACATCGGCCAGGACGATGGTCGCGCCGTCGATCCGAGCGAAACGCCCGATTGGCGCGTCGGAAGCGGTGGTTGAGCCATGGCCGCGATGATCATGGGCGTAGACATGGTAGCCGCGGTCGGCGAGAAACGCGGCGAAGCGTCGATACCGTCCTGCATGTTCGGCCAGTCCGTGGCAGATCATCACTACGCCCCGGGCGGGCTCTTTCGCCGCGTGGTGGCGCAGGCAAATTCTGGCGCCGTCGCGTTCGACGATTTCTGTCTTCTCGAACATCCTCTCTCCCCTTCATCGCCGCGCCGGACGCCATGCGGCGATCTGTTTCGGTGCGAAAAAATTCCTGAACCGAGTCAAATCGTTAATGGTTGTGTATGAATTTATATGAAGTTAATGATTGCAAATATCCCGTATGTATTCATTATGTTCACTAGGCGTTCACTTTGATTTTAGGAAACTGTGATGTGCGGGCGCAAAATATCTTCAAGAATCGCTAATATAGTCATGCTCCTCGTCTGGCTGGCGGCAGGTCCGGTTCTGGCGATGGAAACCGGTTCGCCGGGAAAAACCGTGATGGCGCTGGGTCTATCCTGGCATCCCGCCTTCTGTGAAGGCCAGCGCAATCGGCCGGAATGCGCCCACCCTTCGGCGGAGGCGCAATCGGCGCGCCAACTTTCGTTGCACGGGCTATGGATCTTGCGCAAGAGCTATTGCGGCGCCCCAGACAGCCTGAAGACGGCCGACAAGGCCGGCGATTGGCTGAAAATGCCGGCGCTGGCGTTGGATCCGCGTCTTGCGGCGGATCTGTCTCGCGCCATGCCCGGCGTCGCGTCCGGTCTAGACCGGCATGAATGGGTGAAGCATGGGCTGTGCTCGGGCGGGCTGGCGGACGACTATTTCCGCCGGGCGCTCGGCCTGACCGACGAGGTCAACCGCTCGGCCGTGGGGGCGCTGTTTTCCGCCAATATCGGCAAAACGCTGGATGAGGCTCAGATCAAGGCGGCGTTCGACCAAGCCTTTGGTCCGGGGAGCGGCGACAAAGTGAGGATGCGCTGCCGCAAGGATGGCGGACGGCGGTTGATCTCCGGCCTGTCCGTCGGTCTCGGCGCGGAAAAAGAGGGCGAGAAGGGGCTCGGTCTGGCCGCGCTTCTGGCGCGGGCGAAGCCGACCAAGTTCGGCTGTGCTTCCGGAATCGTTGACGCAGCGGGTTTGCAATAGGGGGCGACAGCAGCGCCCAAGCCTGGGGGAGACGGCAAATCGAACATTGCCCCAGAAACGGATTTGCCCTACATAGCCGGCAATTCCCTAAATCGGTTTGTCGAGGTTATGGCATGGCGCGTCAATTCATCTATCATATGTCGGGGCTGACCAAGGCCTACGGCGCCAAGAAGGTTCTGGAGAATGTTCATCTCTCCTTTTACCCGGACGCCAAGATCGGCATCCTCGGCCCTAACGGCGCCGGCAAGTCGACGATCCTCAAGATCATGGCCGGCCTCGACAAGGAATATACCGGCGAGGCCTGGATCGCCGACGGCGCAACCATCGGCTATCTGCCGCAGGAGCCGCAACTCGATCCCAACAAGACGGCGCTTGAAAATGTGATGGAAGGCGTGGCCAAGAAGACGGCCATTCTCGAGCGCTATAACGAACTGATGATGAACTATTCCGACGAGACCGCCGACGAAGGCGCCGCACTCCAGGACATCATCGACGCCCAGAACCTGTGGGATCTGGAGCAGCAGGTCGAAATGGCCATGGACGCGCTGCGTTGCCCGCCTCCGGATGCTGACGTCACCAGCCTTTCGGGCGGTGAACGCCGTCGTATCGCGCTGTGCAAGCTTCTGCTGTCGCAGCCCGACCTGCTTCTGCTCGATGAGCCGACCAACCATTTGGACGCCGAGACGATCGCCTGGCTCGAAAAGCATCTGCGCCAATATCCCGGCGCCGTGCTGATGATCACCCACGACCGCTACTTCCTCGACAATGTCACGGGCTGGATTCTCGAACTCGATCGCGGCCGGTCGATCCCCTATGAGGGCAATTACTCGGCCTATCTGCAGGCCAAGGCCAAGCGCATGCTGCAGGAAAATCGCGAAGAAGCCACCCGTCAGAAGGCGATCGCCCGCGAACAGGAATGGATTTCGTCCAGCCCCAAGGCCCGTCAGGCCAAGTCCAAGGCGCGTATCCGCTCCTATGACGAACTGGTGGACGCAGCAGAAAATCAGCGCCCCGGCGACGCGCAGATCATCATTCCGGTGGGTGAACGCCTTGGCCAGGTGGTCATCGAGATGGATGGCGTCTCCAAGGGCTATGGCGAACGGTTGCTGATCGACGGCCTGTCGCTGAAATTGCCGCCGGGCGGCATTGTCGGCGTGATCGGCCCCAACGGCGCCGGCAAGACGACGCTGTTTCGCATGATCACCGGCCAGGAAACGCCGGATGCCGGCTCCATCCGCATCGGCGAGACCGTGCATCTCGGTTATGTCGACCAGAGCCGCGACGCGCTCGACGCCAACAAGACCGTCTGGGAAGAAATCTCCGGCGGCGCCGAAGTGATCAAGCTCGGCAAGCACGAGATGAATTCGCGCGCCTATTGCTCGACGTTCAATTTCCGCGGCGGCGACCAGCAGCAGAAGGTCGGCAATCTCTCGGGCGGCCAGCGCAATCGCGTCCACCTCGCCAAGATGCTGAAGTCCGGCGGCAATGTGCTGCTGCTCGACGAACCGACCAACGACCTGGACACCGAAACGCTGGCGGCGCTGGAAATCGCGCTCGAAAATTTCGCGGGCTGCGCGGTGATCATCAGCCATGATCGCATGTTCCTCGACCGTCTCGCCACGCATATCCTAGCCTTTGAAGGCGACAGCCATGTCGAATGGTTCGAGGGCAATTTCGAGGATTACGAGCAGGACAAGGTTCGTCGTCTCGGCCCCGATGCGCTCAATCCGAGCCGCGTGACCTATAAGCGCCTGACGCGCTGACCTAACCTTCAATACGGTTTGGAACCCCCGGCTCGCGCCGGGGGTTCCTTTTTGCGCGGTCGCGCAAATTATACGGATAGTTTTCTGCCCGCGCCGTTTGATTTTCCGCTTGCGCCATCGCTCAAAACATATAAAGATATGTTTATGTCTTGATTGGGTGATGCATGGCCAATAATAGCGGTTTCTCGCTGAACAGTCTGGTGGAAATTCTCAAAGCCTCGGCCGAGCCGACGCGGCTCAGGCTGCTGGTTCTACTGTCGTCGGGCGATCTCACCGTCAGCGATCTTACCGAAATCCTCGGCCAGTCGCAGCCGCGCATTTCCCGGCATTTGAAATTGCTTGCCGAAGCAGGCCTGATCGAGCGCTATCAGGAAGGCGCCTGGGCCTGGTTTCGGCTGCGTCGCGACGGCGAAAGCGCCACGCTCACCCGCAAGATCATCGAAAGCGCCTCGGGCGCCGACGCCGTCATCACGCGGGATCAGGCGCGTCTCGCCCAGGTCAGGGTCGGCCGGGCGCAGAAGGCCAGTGAATATTTCAGCCAGAACGCCGAAGGCTGGGACCAGTTGCGCAAGCTGCATGTCGCCGAGGAAAAGGTGGAAGCGGCATTGCGCGCCATGGTGGGGACGCGCCCCGTCAACGCTTTTCTTGATCTCGGCACCGGCACCGGCCGGCTGCTGCAACTGTTTGAAGGCATCTATCGCACCGCGACCGGCGTCGACGCCAGCCGCGAAATGCTGTCGGTGGCCCGCGCCAATCTCGAAAAAGCCGGTCTCGCCAAGGCGACCATCCGGCTGGGCGACATTTTCAACCTGCCGCTGGAAAGCGAGAGCTATGATCTCGTCTCGATCCATCAGGTGCTGCACTTCCTTGAGAATCCCGAATTGGCGCTGGCGGAGGCCGCCCGAATGCTCAGGCCGGGGGGGCGGCTCGTCGTGGTCGACTTCGCCCCTCACGGCCTCGACAGTCTCCGCAGCGAACATCACCACGCCCGCCTCGGTTTCTCGCATCAGCAGATGTCCGATTGGCTCGAAGAAATTGGCCTCGACCTGGTCGAGGTCAAGGACCTGACCCCGCAAACGGCGGGCGAGGCGTTGACCGTAACCCTATGGCTTGCCCGCGACCGCCGCATTGAAATCGCCGCCGAAAGCGCGCCTGCGCTGACGGCCACGAGCAGGAGATCCTGACATGACCAAATATTGCCGCGACATTGCCCTGTCCTTCGAATTCTTCCCGCCGAAAAACGCCGACGCCGCCTCTCAGCTGTGGGACACGGTCGACGATCTCAAGAAATGGCAGCCGGAGTTCGTCTCCGTCACCTATGGCGCGGGCGGCACGACCCGCGACACCACGCTCGGCGCGGTGTCGACCATTCTCTCCCAACACGGCCTCGACGCCGCCTCGCATCTGACTTGCGTCGGCTCGAGCCGCGACGAGGTGCGCCAGGTGGTGGCCGATCTCAAGCGAGCCGGCGTTCGCCGCATCGTGGCGCTGCGCGGCGATCCGCAGGGCGGGCTCGGCAATGCCTATGTTCCGCATCCGGAGGGCTATGCCTATGCGTCCGATCTGGTGGCGGGGCTCGCCGACATCGGCGGTCTGGACATTTCCGTCTCGGCCTATCCCGAACGGCATCCGGAAAGCCGGGATTGGGCCGCCGAGATCGACAATCTCAAGCGCAAGGCCGATGCCGGCGCCGCACGCGCGCTGACGCAATTCTTCTTCGATAACGATCTCTATGAACGTTATGTCGACAAGGCGCTGGCCGCTGGCGTCACGATCCCGATCGTGCCCGGCATCCTGCCAATCCCGAACCTCACCCAGGTGCAGCGCTTTGCGGGCATGTGCGGCGCGAGCGTGCCTGATTTTGTGGAACAGACTCTCGGTTCGGTCGAAGATCACCCCGAAGAGCGCTTCCGTCGCGCCGCCGAGCTCGCTGCGACCCAGGTGCTCGATCTCATCCGTCGCGGCGTCGACCAGTTCCATGTCTATACGATGAACCGTTCGGCTTTGACCTCCGAGGTGCTGCGCCTGTCCGGCTTCGAGCCTGCCCGGTTCGAAACGCCGGCGCTCACCATCGCCGCCTGACTGAAAAATGCGACATGAAAAAGGCGCCGGATCGAAAGATCCGGCGCCTGAAATTCCGTCAAGACCTATGGCTCAGGCCTTTACCGGCGCGTCTTGTCAGATGAACAGCATTACGCCGACGAACAAAAATGCCGCGCCAACCAACACCATATTGAGGGATTGAGTAATTCCCATGCTCGAACCTCCTGCTCGTGTTGACGGCTGAAGTTAAGCGCTTTTTTCGGTGTCTGAAAAGCGGAAATTATGACGCAGTGCGGCGAAATAAGGCGCGCCATCGGTAATCCACAGGCACAACTCTATGAAATTCATAGATTTTCACGATTTCACATTTTTTTCACAGAGATGACTGAAAACTGAACATAAACCGTCGCTTCACCATGCTTTTTAAGGGGTTCGGGCGCGGACCGCACTGCGTCGCACAAGCGAAGCGAGTCTGCCGTCGAGCACTACGAGGCCGAGCGCGATTACACCCATCCCGGCCCATTCCACCATTTCCAGCCTTTCGTCGAGAAACATCATGCCGAGCAGGATGGCGCTCGGCGGCACCAGAAGCGTCACCAGAGAGGCGTTGGTGGCGCCTGCCAGTGCGATGATCCGGAAAAACAGGATATAGGCGAAGGCGGTGGAGACCAGCGCCAGCGCCAGCATGGCGGCGAGCGCCCCAGGCGGCGGCAAGGGCAGGCTCCACGGCTGGTCGACGATCAGCGCCACGGGCGTCATGATCAGCGTGGAGGCTGTCAATTGGCCGGCGGCGATAGCGGTCGGCTCGACGCCGCGGAAGCGCTTGCTGAAGATGGCGGCGAAACCATAGGAGACCGCCGCCAGCAACGGCAAAGCGATCGCCCAGAGCGGCGCGTCGGCGCCCGCGCCGAGATGCGGCGAGAACAGCAGCACCGCGCCTGATAGCCCGAGGGCGACGCCGACAAGTTTGGCGCCGGTCAGTTTTTCGTCGCGCGTCAGCGCATGTGCGATCAGCACCGTCCAGACCGGCGTCGTGGCGTTGAGGATCGAGGCGAGGCCCGCGCCGATATGGGTCTGGCCGATGAAGATGAAGCTGTGGGGAATGGCGTTGTTGAGCAGGCCGAGCAGCAAGAAGGATCCGGCGCGGCTGCGGAGTGTTTGGTAAAAACCGTTCCTGCCGCGCAGATAGATGTGCAGCGCGATGGCCGCGATCACGAAGCGCGACAGCGCCAGCGTGAGCGGCGGCACATGCTGCACCGCCACGCGGGCGAAGAAGAACGATCCGCCCCAGAGCAATCCCAACAGGATCAGAAGCGCCCAGGCGAGGGGCGATATGGCGGATTTCGGTTGGTCGGCGGCCTTCGCCATGCGTCCTCTCCCGGCAATGATTGTGGGACAGGTCTAGGCGAGGGCGGGATGATCCGCCACCCGAAAAATCAGAGCGCGTTCAGAAGCGCGGGCGTCGCCCAGCCATCGGCCGGCATGCCCAGCCTCTGCTGTTCCTTCTGGATGGCGATGCGGGTGCCGCCGCCGAGAATGCCGTCGATCTTGCCGACATCATGGCCGAGCGCCTGCAACTTCGTCTGCAGCGTCTTCATCGAGTCGGTGTCGAGGCCCGGCTCGGGATTGCCCTTCACATAAGGCGGAGCGCCGGCGAGCCGCGTGGCGAAATAGGCCGCTGATGTCGTGTAGATGAAGGACTTGTTCCATTCCAGATAGATGGCGAAGTTCGGATAGGTCAGAAAGGCCGGGCCAAGACGGCCCTGAGGCAGCACCAGCGCCGCATTCAACTGGCCGAAACCGGTATTGCCGTCGCGCGGCGTGACGCCGAGCGCGAACCAGTCCTGCGCCTTCAGGCTGCCGCCAAGGCCGCTCTTCTCGAACGGCAGGTTCTCGGGCAAGGTCACTTCCTGGATCCAGGGTTCGCCACGGCGGAAACCCAGGCTCTGGATGAAGCGGGCGGCGGTGAGAATGACGTCGTCGTCGCTCTTCTTGAGGTTCACATGGCCGTCGCCATCGCCATCCGTGCCATAGGCGATGATGTCCTTGGGCAGCATCTGCACCATGCCGATTTCGCCCGCCCAGGCGCCGGTATTGGTCTCGGGATCGAGGTCGCCATCGGCGACCATTTTGATCAACGCGATCAGTTGCGGCCGGAAAAGCTCGGGGCGACGGCAATCATGGGCGAGAGACACCAGCGCATTGCGGGTGTTGAAATCGCCCTGAACGGCGCCGAAATCGGTTTCCAGCGCCCAGAAGGCGGTGATGACGGGGGCGGGCACGCCATAATCGGCTTCCGCCTTGGCGAAGGTCGCGGCGTGGGTCTTCATCTTGCTGCGGCCGATATCGAGGCGAGCCTGGCTGACGACGCGCTTGGAGAATTCAAGAAAAGTCTGGCGAAATACGCCCTGGCCGCGGTCCATCGACAGAACTTTCTTGTCGATCCGCGCCGTCGCGAGCGCCTGATCGACGGCTGCGGCCGGTATTCCCTGCGCCACGGCCTCTGCCTTCACACCGTCAAGAAACGCTGCGAGATCGCCGCCGCAGGCCACCGCTGGCGTTGCCGGCTCCGCCGTCTGGGCGGTGGCGGACAAAGGTGCAAGCGCCGTCAGGGCGCAGAAGAGGGAAGCGGCCAGCGAACGCTGCATGATGAACCTTCCGAAAGAGCTAAATCGGCCAAAGGTTTTTCAGAGAATTATGGCGGATGCAAGCCCAATCCGGGCGCAGGGACCGAGGCAAGGCCGAGGGGTGGACCATCGGTCTTGCCGATCAGATCACATTTCGGCGACGGCGGTCAGCCAGTTGCGCCAATTCTTGGCGGAGCCAGCGAAGACATTGATGTCGGTGTCGCCCTTGATGCCGGGAATGCGGCCCGTGCTGGTGTATTGCCAGAAGGCCCAGCGACGATCGGTATAGATATTGCTGGGGTGATCGGCCACCGCGCGCAGCCAGAAATGATAGTTCTTGAACTCGCCCACCAGCATGTCGCGATGGAAGTCGACGGTCGTGTAGATAATCGGGCGCTTGCCGTAATGCGCTTCCAGCCGATTCAGGAAGCGCTGCAATTCCTGCACCGCCGTCAGTTTGGACGGCCGATAGCGGCAATTCTTGGATTCGCCGTTCCATTCCACATCAAGCACCGGCGGCAGCACCATGGCGGCCTTCGGCACATTCGAGATAAACCAGTCGGCCTGTTGATCGGCCGTCGAGCAGAAATAGTAGAAGTGATAGGGCGCAGGCGGCACGCCCGCCGATTTCGCGGCGCGCCAGTTCTCATGGAAGCGGTTGTCGATATTGTCCTTGCCCTCGGTCGCCTTGATGAAGGCGAAGGCGACGCCGGAGGCGCGCACCTGGCGCCAATCGATGTCGCCGTTCCATTTCGACACGTCGATGCCGTGAACGGGGTGATGATGCGGCGTCTTCGGCCCGAAGTCCTGTGGGTCCATGTCTTGAAAGCGCGGCGGCACGGAGGCCGTTTCCACGAGGTCGTACTCGACAGACGAGCATGACGCCATCGCAATCAGCAAGGGCATGACGAAAAGCGCGAAGCGACGCATTTTTCCCCCGATAGGACGCAATACATGGGTCCCTGCCGCCTGCCGTTTCCCACGTCAGCACAGGGCGTAAGCGCCGATCCTGCGACATCATCGTAAAGAATCGGTTAGCTTCCAAGCGAAAATTGCAGCTTTCTGCTTGCGCCGCGCTTTTGTCGGCCGGGATTTCCGCGTCAGCCGCGCGTGCGCCGGATGATCGCCCGCCAGGCATAGCCGCGCTTGATCGGATGAAATTCGAAATCGCAGTCATGCAACGCGGCGGTCTTTTCCATTGCCATGCGCAGTTTGGCGCGGGGCGCGACATGGAAACGTCCGAGCCAGGCGAACAGGACGGCGCGGAACGGGGAGGGGAGGCCTTCCTGCTGGCCGAAGTCGACGACATGCAGCGAACCGCCCGGTTTCAAGGCGTTGACGCATTGCTCGATGGTCTGTTGCCAATCCGGGATCATCGACAAGGCGTAGGAAATCAGGATGCGATCGAAGCCGGCCACTCCAAATTCATTCGGCGCGAAACTTGTCGCGTCCGCGAGTTTCAACACCGGCGCAGGCATGCCTTCGATCGTCAGCCGCTTTTGCGCGCTCGCCAGCATTTCGGCGGAGATGTCGAGTCCGAACGGACGGATGCCGGGAAACAGACGTCCGGCGACAACGAGATTGCGCCCCGTGCCGCAGCCCACTTCCAGCAGGCTCTGGCGCGCGGTCATCGTCAAGCCCCGGATTGTCTCGTCGCGGCCGAGCAGATAATATTTGCGCGTCAGGTCATAGATGTGGCGCTGATGGCGATAGATGTCATCCATCAGGCTCGAATGGCTGCTTCTATCAAGCGTCTGGTCGGTCATGGCGTCTTCTCATAGATGTGGAAGCCGCCATAGATGGCGGAGCGATCGGCGCGGCCAAGCGCCAGCGACTTTTCTTCGAGATAGCCCCAGGCGGCGTCGAGCTCGGGCGCGAGACGTCCGGCGACGATGCTCTTTTCTGCGGCTGTCCGGAAAATCACGCGCGCGCCGGGCCGGGCGGTGCGGGTGATTTCGCGCCAGAGCGCATTGACCTGCTCATCGGTCATCCAGTCCTGCGCGTCGAGCAGCACGTAGCGGTCCATGCTGCCGGCCGCCTTGCCTTCGAGAATATGGACGATGTTGTCATGATGCAGCGTCACGTGGTCGAGATTGTCGCGGATCGCATGGTAATTGTCATGAGCGAGATAGGGCGGCAGCTTGCCTTCGGCGGGCGACGGATACCGGCGGGCAAAAGCCTGCCAGGCGAAATAATTGTCCTGAAGGGGAAAATGGCAGGCCAGTTTCTCCACCCGCTCGCGCAACACGCCCGCCAACGTCTTCTCCTCGGTCAGGCTGGCGAGTTCGTCGAATTGCCGCGGCGGAATGCCCAGGCCGAACAGCGAGCTCTTGCGCGCGGTGATCCAGCGCACCGCCTTGCGGTCGAAGATCGGCGCGATGCGGCGGTCGAAGACCTCGCGCTGTTCTTCCAGGCTACGGGCCTGCATCAGTTCATTCAGGTCGACGCCGTAGAGGCGGGCGGCGATGTGGCTTGCGCCGATGAAGCGCCCGAGCAGGCCGGTGCGGTAGAAATTGCCGTTGAACACTTCGATGCGGCGTTTGCCGGTCAGGCGGCGGCCTTCCCAATAGCGGCGGCTCCTGCCGTCCAGATGCGGCGCGATGAAGCGGTCATAGGCGTCGCTGTTGGCGCGTTCATTGGCGACGCCGAAGAAGCGCATCACATCGGCATGGGCGGGCAGATGCCGGAAAGCGGCGATCTTCAATCTGTTGAGCGCGATATGGCTGGCGTTGAGATCGGCGACGTCGATGCTTTCAGGGCCTTTCGCCAGATAGCTCAACATGTTGCAGCCGCCCGAGGCGATGGTCAGCACATGGTGATGCGGCTGAAGCTCCATGGCGGCCAGATCGACTTCCGGGTCTTCCCAGATCTGCGGATAGACAAGACCGGAGAACAACAGGCCGAAAATCCGCTCCGAGATTCCGTCCAGGCTGAGCGCCCGATGCTGGAGCAGCGCGCCTTTCAATCTCTCGTCCAGGCCGATGCGTCGCTTGCGGATGATGGCGTCGATCATGTGCATTTCCTCGATCCAACAGATGCGTAGCGAATATTGCAAATGCGCGACGGTTTGATGACGGAGATTGTGGGTATTTGCATCGATATGGGGCGTCGGACGCAGATCGCGTTTACCACAAGTTAAGACATCGTCGCTAGGTTACGACTCAACACCAGGAGCGGCGAACATGATGTTGCGAACGTTTCTGCCGAGGATATCTCAGCGATATGCTTTCGCTGGCTCGGCAATAGGGGCGTTATTGCCCATAATCGGAATGACGGCGGAAGCCGTGATCAATGACCCGGGGACCGGGGCGGCGTCAGCAGGACTGACGCCGACGCAGGCCCTCATGTTGACGGCGCCCATTCTGTGTGGGCTGGCCTTTCATCGTATTGGTTCGCTGAAGGAAGCGCTCGAGCGTCGTCTCGAACAGCGCGACCGGGCGGCGCGGCAACTGTTCGAGCTGTCCCTCAAGGACCGCCTGACCGGTGTTGCGAATCGTCGTGCGCTCGAACTTGAAATCGAACGCTTCATCGACGCCAAGCGCTATGGCAGCTTCCGTCCCGCGATCCTTCTGATGGATCTCGACAAGTTCAAACACATCAATGACATGTTCGGCCATGACGCCGGCGATACGCTGCTGCGCGTCTTCGCAACCCGTCTCAACGCCGTGCTTGGCCCGCTGGCGCGGATCTTCCGGCTCGGCGGCGATGAATTCGTGGTGACGGTGGCCGGTGAACCCAGGGACAGCGATATCGAGCGGCTGTGCCGGCTGATCGAGACGACAGCGGCGGAGCCCTATGAACTCGGCGACGGCCGCATCGGTTGCGGCATTTCGATCGGCATTTGTTATGTCGAGGACGGCGATGAACATATCGGCGATCTGCTGCGCCGCGCCGACGCCGCTCTCTACGTCGCCAAGGACATGCCCGGCTCGAAACATATCTTTCACACGCAGGCGCTTGGACGCGCATTGAGCGAACATGCCCGTCTTGAGGAAGAGATCGCCAACGGCGTGCGCAATGACGAGTTTTTCCTTGAATATCAACCGATCATGCACGCCGAGCAGCGTCGGGTGAACGCCTTTGAGGCGCTCCTGAGATGGAGGCATCCGCGCCGCGGCGTGTTGCGTCCAGACGCGTTTCTCGATGTCGCCCGTCGTTCGGGACACATCATGCGGATAGGCCGGATGGTGTTCTCCAAGGCGATCGCCAACGCGGCTGACTGGCCCGACGAAATCGGCGTGTCTGTCAATGTCAGCGGCGACGAATTCCGCGATCCCGGGCTCGTGCGCCATGTGCGTCAATGCCTCGATCAGCATCGCGTCAATCCGCGCCGGCTGATGATCGAGGTGAAGGAAGAAGCCTTTCTGGTTGATCACGACAGTATCCGGGTCGCGCTTCTGGCGCTCAAGGATATGGGCGTGCGCATCGCGCTCGACGATTTCGGCGTCGGTTGTTCGTCGATCAACCATCTGAGGCAGTTTCCGCTCGATCAGTTGAAAGTCGACCGCTCCTTCGCCCGCGGCATGGGCGATGGCGGGCCAGACCGCGAACTCGTCGATATCATGGTGCGGCTCGGAAAGGCTTTCAATATCGGCGCGACGATCGAAGGCCTGGAAACACAAACTCAATTGGATCTGGCGGTGGGACTGGGAGCGACTTCTCTCCAGGGCTACATGATCTCTCGCCCGATTCCCGCAGATACGGTTCAGTCGCTTATTGTGGCCGCGGGTCCATCGCCCCTAGGACCCGCCCACTTCGCAAGCGCCTGAACCGCGCTCGGAAGTTGGGGAAGGCGCGCCCCTTCGCTCTTCCCCAACAACCGATTTCCTGCTCAAGTCAGGAAACCTGAACTGCGTTGACATCTTTGGAAAGCGTTCGCCCCCACTGCTTTCCTTCGATGTCAACGCAGTTCATTTTATTCTGGAGACTGCTCATGAAACTCATCGCCCGGATTCTGGCCTGGCTGGTCGCCCTTATTGTCGTCGTCACTTTCGGCGCCGTCGGCTGGCTCTATCTCAATCCGCCCGAGGAGTTTCGCGTCGCCAACGCCTATTCGGCCAAGATCATCTGTTCGAGCGTGTTCGTTTCCGGCCGCAAGGCGGAGGAAGTTCTCGCCGACGATGTGCAGG
Organism: Rhizobium sp. SG_E_25_P2; assembly: GCF_029892285.1. Classification (GTDB taxonomy): domain Bacteria; phylum Pseudomonadota; class Alphaproteobacteria; order Rhizobiales; family Rhizobiaceae; genus Rhizobium_E. Next base: position 30,515 of record NZ_JARXVM010000021.1, on the reverse strand, counting down.
CCCCCGGCCACTGGCTGCTGAAATATGTGTCGATCGCGCGCGGCGAGGATGTGGTGACGGCGAAGCTGTTCGGCTTCCTTGCCGCCGAATCGGCCGTCTATCGTCCGGGTCTCGGCTGCGCTTCGGCGCCGAATGGAGATCTCGACGCTGTGCGCGCGGTCGCGCTGACATCGCCGCCGGTCATCCCTCCCGTCTCTGATTTTGAATGGCCGCTCGGCGACACGGTCAGCCGCAAGGCCGATCTCCGCGCCGAAGCGCTGCTCGCCGATCCCAAGCTGATCGGCCCGGGCGCGCGGGCGCTGGTCGTGGTCAAGGACGGACGCATCGTCGCTGAGGCCTATGCGCCGGGTTTCAACGCCGAGACGCCGCTGCTCGGCTGGTCGATGACCAAGACCGTGACCGGGGCGCTCGCTGCCCTGCGCATCCAGGACGGCGCGTTCTCCTGGGACAAGGCCAAACTGTTTTCCGAATGGACCGATGATCGCGCCGGCATCACCATCGCCGCGTTGATGGCCATGACCAGCGGCCTGTCGCTCAACGAGAGCTATGGCGATGTCGACGATGTCACGCGCATGCTGTTTCTAGAGCCCGACCAGGCGAAATTCGTGCGCGACAAGCCGCTCGAAGCCAAACCGGGCGAAAAATTCGAATACACCACCGGCACGGCCGTGCTCCTGGCGCGCGCCGTGCAAGACACGCTCGCCGATCGCGACGCCGGGCTCGCTTATCCGCGCCAGGCGCTGTTTTCGCGCATCGGTATGCGGTCGGCGATTTTCGAGACGGATGAAACCGGCACATTCTCCGGCGGTTCGCTGCTCTACGCCACTGGGCGCGATTGGGCCCGCTTCGGCCTGCTGCTTGCCAATGGCGGCGACTGGAACGGCGACCAGATCCTGCCGGTCGATTATATCGAGCGCGTCGGCCGCGCCAGCGCCGTCTCCGGCGGCCTCTATACCGAGGCGCTGGCCTGGAAAAGCGGCACGGGCGAGCAAACTGCCGAACAGACGGGCCTTCCGCCTGACGCCTTCTGGGCGCTTGGCCATGACGGGCAGTCGATCGCGATGATTCCCTCGGCCAATCTCGTTGTGGTGCGCCTGGGCCTGACGCCCTCCAAGCTGAACTATGATCCCGCGCCGCTCGTCAAGGCGCTGCTTGGCGCGACCATGGAGCCGCTGCCGGAGCCCGAACCGGAACCGGCGCAGCCGTAAAGGCTGATTTTCACGTCGATGGGAGCAGAAAATGCGAATCATCCTCGCATCCGACATTCACGGCTTGCCTGCTGACGCCGACTGGCTCGGGGAAGACTTGGAGGTCGAGATCATCAGGCTGAGCGCCGCCGCCGGCGCCGGTCATCTCACAGGCGAGGCGCTACATCATTATCTGTTCAGCGACGGCGGTATGGACGCTGCCGTAGCCCATCTCGCTTCGTTCGGAGACGGCGAGACCGCTGGCATCGGCTTCAGCGCGGGCGGCACGGCGTTGTGGCGGGCCGTGGCGAAGGGCATGCCTCTGCGGGCGCTCGTCTGCGTGTCCTCGACGCGGTTGAGGCAGGAGACCAGCAGGCTGTCGATCCCAGCCCATACTTTCTGGGGCGGGAACGACCCGAATATTCCCGACGAAACCTGGCGCGCCTCCATGCCGACATCGTCGCGCATCTATGAGGGGCAGGAGCACGGATTTTATCAGGAGCCGGAGGCTAAGGACGTGGGCAGGCTGCGGACCGATATCAGGCAGGCGCTCGGCCTGGATCGATAGCCGCTTCTTATGCCGGGGCCGCGGATGCCGATTTTCGGCGTGCGGGATCGGCCTGATGGAGATGGACTGCGACAGTGTCCCAGAGCGGGGCGATGTTCGCTCGCCGTAACATCTGGCCAATCTCGCCACGGTGATAGCCGCCATGCAGCGCCACGTGCATCAACATCTCCTGACGCGTCATGCATCCCCGATCGCCGTCGGTGAAGGTGAAGCGGATAGGTTCGAGTAGATCTTGCTCAGAGACCTCCGCGACATAATTGTTGTACCAAGTGTCGATCGCCGCCATCTGTGTCCGCAGCGTCTCAAGCAAAGGTAAGGGATCGACATTATCGTTCACATAGCCATGCTGCGCGCCTGTGAGATGCCCCGAGAAAATGCGGGCTACGACATGGCTGTGGCTCGCCAGGCGTAGGGCGTCGAGATAGGCGGCGGCTGGGGCCTTCTCTTCGAGTTCAGCCAGTTTGTTGATGAGGTCGGCATTGGCCCAGGCGTGATAGGCGAATATAGTGGGGAACGGGTTGGACATGATCTGTTTCCTCTCTGAAAAAAATGTGAGTACAATGCTCACATTCTTGTCGGGAGCGACGATTTGTCTACTCGCATTGCAGTCGCCGCAACTCAGATGCGCAAACAGCCTCGACAGGCCAGGTCTCGGCGGATGGTCGAGGCAATCCTTGAAGCCGGGGCTCGCATTCTGAGCGGGTCAGGTTGGGCCGGTTTCAACACAAATGCCGTGGCAGAACTGGCCGGCGTCAGCATCGGCTCGCTTTATCAGTATTTTCCTGACAAACTGGCGCTGATCGACGCGATCCGGGACCAGCATCTCCAAGACTGTTTGATCGCCTTGCGCGGGTTGCCGATGGACGCCGTGCGTATCGAGGATTTCGCCGCCGCCCTGGTAGACGCCCTTATTTCCGCCCATGGTCGGCATCCCGGTTTGCATCGAGTGCTCCTCGACGAGGTTCCGAGCGGCGGCCATCTGGATCCCGCCAGCGCCTTTGAAACTGAATATATCGGCATCTATGCCCATGCGCTCGGCATCTTCGCAGGGCGGGCGCTTGACGAAAAGTCGCGGGCTGACGCCATGGTCCTGTCGGACGCTGTGGACGGGGTCATTCACAATGCCGCGCGGCGGGGACAGTTGAGTGACGGCTTCATTCGAGCTGCACTCATCCTGCTTGTGGAGACATTTTTGTCCCGCCTCAGGCAGCCGGATGACAAGCGGGCGTCCGGATGAGATGCAGCCTCAGAGCGTGTTCGAGCTTGGTCGGCATGGAAGCGTTTCCATGCTGCGACGATCCAATTGCGCCAGGACTTCGCCAAAACCATATTTCGGCGCGAAGCCGAGCAACCGCCGTGCTTTGCCCGAATCGTAGACGCGGTCGATGGTTTTCGGCAGCCGCCATCCGCGCTCTTCAAACGCTGCGGCGACATCCGGCGCGCGCAGGCGTATGAGAGAGGGCGCGTCAGAGGCGAGGGCGCCCCGGTCCTCGACCAGAAAAGGTGTGGCGGCGGAGATGACAAACATCTGAAATGGATCGCCTGGATTGTCGAGCGCCAGCAGATGGGCGTCGGCGACGTCGCGTATGTCAATGCCGCGATGCAGTCGATAAGCAGCCATCTGGTCGGCGGGTTCGGGAAAACTCCGCGCCATGCGCAGCACGCGCACGTCGAATGTGGGGCTTGCAAAATCCGCGAGCGCCCGCTCCGCGTCGAGTTTGGTCCTGTGATAGATTGTTCTCGGCTGGGGCAGCGTGTCCTCGTCAAGCCAAGCGCATTTTCCGTCCTCGACCGCCTGCCCATAGAGCGCGGTTGTGCTCGTGAACACAAATCGCCTCACGCCGGCCTCGGCGGCGAGGCCAGCAAGGTTGCGTGTCGCCTCGACATTGACGCGATAAAACTCCTCATCCGCGATCAGGTCCACATGTGGCGCGTGAAGCGCCGCAGTGTGAATAACTGCGTCCGCGTCTTGCAAGGCCCCACGAAGCAAGGATGCATCGTTGAGATCGCCGAGAAGGCTCGTCGTTGAGAAAGGCGTTCGATCAACGCCAGCCACTTCATGTCGATTGGAAAGGGCGGTGTAAATCGATCGTCCGACTCTACCAGAGCTTCCGGTAAGAACAATCTTCATGCCGCCTGTCCGAAATCAGCAAGTAATGAATTGATTGAAATTCCGACCAAGTCAGGTCGAGTATATAACTCTTAACAGAGCTTGCCCTGTCAAATCATCGATCGCGCGCGCCCGGATCAATCCGCGTGAATGACTTCCAAAAGCTGCTTCCGCTTGGCCTGGTAATAATAGCCGGTGCGATAGAGCCAGTCGGCCTTCGCCACGTCCTTGTCGGCGGTCAGCCAGGCGCCGCGCAGATATTTGACGGCGTATTTCAGGTTGGTTTCGGCGTCCAGAAGGCCGTTGGGCGAGCCGGCATAGCCCATTCCCTTGGCGGTGCGATAGCGGATTTGCATCAGGCCCCAATTGCCGCGATGCACGGCGCCGGGATTGTAATTGCTTTCGCGGCGAACCACCTTGTGCACCAGATGTTCCGGCACTTCGTAAAGCGCGGCATATTTGGAAATCAGTTGGTTGAGGTCGGTATTCTTGCTCGATGTGACAACCGGCTCGAAGGCGCTGGCCGCCGGTTGCGCGGCAAACGCCGTTGCTGCGGACGGATCGGCGCTGGCGACCTGAACGCTGGTCGCGGCTTTTGCTGTCGGAGCCGCAGGCCCGCCCATCCGGATCGCGAAGACGGCGGCGACGTCGGGCTGCCCGAAACTGTCGGCCATCACGGCTGTCTTGCGCGGCTGCGTCGCCAGGGGCTGTGCGGCTGCTGGCGCAGCGGCGGTCTGGGGGGCGGCTGGGTTGGCGGCGGTGACAGGCTGAACGGTCGCTTCGCCGACTGTCGCCTGCTGCTGCAGAATCGGAGTTGGCACAGAGGTCGGGGTCGGCAATCCCATCGCGGCGGGATCGACAGATGCGACCTCCACGGCGTTGAACGCCTGGGCTGCGTCGGTAATCGGCTTGGGCGAGGGGATGGCGTAGGCCATGGATATGGTCTTGTCGGTCGCGAGGTCGACCGGCGAAATCGGAGCCGGCGCGGTGGTCAGCATCGCCGTGCTGGATGTGTTGACCGTCTGAAGTTGCGTGGTCATGGCCACTTGCTGGGCCGCCGGCTTCACATCCACCTTGGCCGCGCTCACTTTGGCGGACTGGCAGGACGCCGTCAGTCCCACCGCGCCTGAAATCAGCGCGATCCGTGTGGCATGCGTCACATATTTTTTCATTAACCCCGTCCGCTTTGTTGAGGTCCGCCCTCCCTTCGAAGGGGGAGAGTCTTCACAAATCGTTACGTCCTGATACTCGATTAAACGGCAGCCGACAAGCCGCTCGCCTTGATCTTTCGCGCATAGGAAGATTTTCAAGGTTAAAATAAAACCAGTGATTTCATCGCCTTCGCCTCTTCCAGAGTTAATGGATTATGAATGATCATGGTTAACCAAGGCTTAATTCGCGATTTGCGTCTTCGTCGCGCCCTTCGTGAATACATGCGGCTCTCGACGCGGGCGGGCGGGAAGCTGCTGAAAACTCACATTGTTGTGAAGCGCGGGCGTAACTGCAAAGCCGGGGTGGACGCCAATGCCGATGGCGAGAAAATCCTTCCACGGTCGCGCCGGGCGCCGGATCCGACAATCAGATCTGTTGAAATGAGAACGGTTAACCGTAAGAAAAACTAAATTAAGAAATTTGACAAACCGGCGCGGAGAGAGCCTTCCGCGCCGGTTGTTATTGATGTCAGACTGCCCGCCAGGGCTGGCCGATATAGTCCATGACTTCGGAGAACCACGGCTGGTCGGTGTCGAAATGCTTGCCGCCCTTGATGCGCGAGAATTCGATCGTGCGCAGTTTGCCGTTCTGGTCTTCATCATGGCCTGTCACGCCGGAGACGCGGTTGAGCGCGCTTTCGACGGCGAGGTCCACCATGCTCTGGATCAACCGGAGATCGTCGCGGTTGGCCGGAGCCGAGCGGGCGTAATAGCCCGACTTCTGCACCATCGCGCGCTCGGCGCCGATCATATGGCCGATATGCTTGGAGAACCAGTTGCCGACATTGATCGTGTCGATTTTCACATGGCCGAAGGCGTCGCGCTTGACGTGATCGCCGGAGGCCTCGCGTTCGGCGACGATCGTGTCGAGGGCCGCGCCTTCCGAGACGAAGATGGTCACGAAGCCTGTCGTCTCCATGATCTGCCGGAGGCGGGCGCCTTCCTGTTCGAGATCGAAAGCGACTTCCGGCAGATACATGCCGTCGATGTTCTTGAGCTGGGTGTTCATCATCAGGCCTTCGACATAGTCGCGGCCCTTGGTGTCCTGGATATAGGCGCGCGCGGTGGCGGCGGTCAGCCAGCCGCAATGGCGTCCCATCACCTCATGCACCACCAGCGTCTTGGGCGCGGCGCTCTGCTCGTTCGACACATGGTCGAAGAAATGCGCGCCGACTTCGGCCGCCGTCCAGGCCCCGAGCGACTGCTTGATCGGCACCACGTCGTTGTCGACGGTCTTGGGCAGGCCGACGACGGTGAGCTTGTAGCCGTTGGCCTCGAGATAGGCCGCGAGATCGGCTGCAGTGGTGTTTGTGTCGTCGCCGCCGATCGTGTGGAGAATGGTGACGCCATCGCGCGTCAGCCGTTCCGCCGCCACGCGCAGCGGGTTCTCGCCTTCCTTCACCAGGCCGCGCTTGACGCAATCGGCGGCATTGGTCAGCTTGACGCGGCTGTTCCCGATCGGCGAGCCGCCATGATAATGCAGGAGATGGGCGCGTTCGCGCATGTCCTTGGTGATCTGGATGCTGTCGCCGAGAAGCACGCCCTGATAGCCCGAGCGATAGGCGATCAGCTCCACTTCGGGCGCGACGTCGCTATAGCGTTCGATCAGTCCGCCCACGGCGGAAGACAAGCAAGGGGCGAGCCCGCCCGCTGTCAGCATTGCGGCTTTTTGTTTGGCCATGATTGAAATCTCCCATGCGGCGTTAGCCTTTGCAGCCGGCATCGATGGGCCAGCCTGTGCCTTCTGTAAAGTGAAGAGATGATGAAGAACAGGCCCGTTGCGCGCTCCCGGGGGGCTGCGCCTGACTTAAACGATTCAATATGAAAAGCCCGCCTTGGGGCTTGTGGATAATCAGTCGAGCGGTCCCGGCGGGGCCAGCGGCCGGAACCTTCTGTTTGACGGCGCGTTTTTACGGCGATGACAGGATTTGCTTCATAAGGAGAAGACCGATGAAGACTTCGTTCAAGATGGTGATCGCCGCTTCGGCGCTGGGTCTGGCCTCCGCGTTTACCGCGCCGGCCTTCGCCGACAGTCTCACCATTCGCGTGGCGCCCAACAACCCCGCCCAGCGCGTGATCGTTCGCCCGCCGGTGGTCAAGAAAGTCGTGGTGCGCCAGCCCTGCTACACCAAGACGGTGAAGAAGATCACCAACAACAAGACGGTGATCACCAAATCGCGCGTCTGCCCGTAAGGCCGGCGCCCTTGTGCGCAGGCCATTTCAACGGTTCCGTCAGCCGGCGGGACCGTTTTCGATTCGTCCCCCGCTTTCCTGCGCGCATTCGTGCTTCGTCACGCTAAATCGACGACAAGATCGTTTCCGATCAAATTCCATTACGGAAATTTCATTCTCGCCGTGGCTTGCTTTTGAGCCGACAATTGTTCACCCTTTTTCTGAAACTCCTCTCCGGCCGGGCGCGATCATGTCTTTTTGGGAAAAGCTCTTCAGCGCAGTCGCCGACACCGCGACCAACGCCTTGTCGAGCCTGATCGAAGCGATCCGGACCGTGTTCGAGGGCGATCCCGAGACGCGACGCAAGGTGGCGTTCTCTGTCGCCGTCATCGCCTTGTCGGCCAAGATGGCCAAGGCCGATGGCGTCGTCACCCCCAATGAGATCGAGGCGTTCCAGGAAATCTTTGACTACCCGGCCGAAGAGGCGCGCAATGTCGCCCGTCTCTACAATCTCGCCAAACAGGACGTCGCGGGCTTCGAAGCCTATGCCGAAAAGCTCTCCGGCCTCTGCCGATCCGGCCAACCCGAATGCGCCATGCTCGAAAACGTCATGGACGGCCTGTTCCACATCGCCAAGGCCGACGGCGCGGTGCATGAGCGCGAATTGTCCTTTCTCGAAAATGTCGCTGCGATCTTCCAGATCTCGGAGGACCGCTTCGCCCAGATCCTGGCCCGGCATGTCTATGTCGAGGGCGCCGACCCCTACAGCGTGCTCGGCGTGTCGCGGAAGGATGATTTCCAGACCATCCGCCAGCAGTATCGGGCGCTGGTGCGGGAGCATCATCCAGATCGGATGATCGCGCGGGGGCTGCCGACCTCGTTCCAGGCGGTGGCGCATGAGCGCATGGCCAAGTATAACGCCGCCTATGCCGCCATCGAGCGCGAGCTTCGCGCGGCCTGACGCCAGCATTCGAGTCTGTTGATGACCCAATTCCTTCCTGATTTTGCGCAAGCCGATGTGGCCGCGTCTCCCAATTTCGGCGATCGCAAGGACGTGTCGCGCCCCGACATGATCATCCTGCATTACACCGGCATGCCCACGGCGGCGGCGGCCTTCGACTGGCTGCGCCGGCCCGAAAGCGAAGTCTCCAGCCATTATTTCGTCTGGGAAGACGGGCGCGTCAGCCAGTTGGTGGCCGAGGACAAGCGCGCCTGGCATGCCGGCAAAAGCTTCTGGAAAGGCGAGGCCGACATCAATTCCCACTCTGTTGGCGTGGAAATCGCCAATGCCGGCCATCCCGGCGGCCTGCCGGCATTTCCCGCCGCGCAGATCGAGGCGGTGATCGCGCTCTGCCGTGACATCGCCGCCCGTCATGACATCGCCCCCGAGCGCGTGCTCGGCCATTCCGATGTCGCGCCGGTGCGCAAGGTCGATCCGGGTGAAAAATTTCCCTGGGAGGCGCTGGCCGAAGCCGGCGTCGGCCATCATGTCGAACCCGCCGTCATCTCGGGCGGGCGGTTTTTCCAACGCGGCGACGCCGGGCCTCCGGTCGAAGCGCTGCAGGCGATGCTGGCGCTCTACGGCTATCATGCGCCGGTCAGCGGCGAATTCTGCGACCGCACGGCCGGCGTGGTCGAAGCCTTCCAGCGGCATTTCCGCCCCGAACGCATCGATGGCGTCGCGGACGCCTCCACCATCGACACGTTGCACAGATTGCTGAGGGCGTTGCCGGACGGCTAAGCAACTTTCTGTTGTCCGGTCATCGGACACTGACTAATAAATTCAAAGACGAAAATCAGTGCGCGGGTTCAATATGGCAATTGTCGGCATCGACCTTGGAACGACCAACTCCCTGATCGGCGTGTTCGAGGACGGCAAGGCCAGATTGATCGAAAACGCCAATGGCGGCTTTCTCACGCCGTCGGCCGTCTATGTCGATCAGAATGGCGAGATCGTCGTCGGCGCGGCCGCCAGGGAAATGGCGCTGACCAATCCCGACGCCGCGGTAATGTCGTTCAAGCGCTGGATGGGCACCGACCGCGTCGTGTCGCTCGGCAAGCGCAGCTTTCGCGCCGAAGAGCTGTCTTCCTTCATTCTCAGATCGCTGATCGATGACTACAAATCCAGATATGCCGAGGAGATCACCGAAGCGGTGATTTCCTGCCCGGCCTATTTCAATGACGGCCAGCGCAAGGCGACCATCAATGCGGCCAAGCTTGCGGGCCTGAAAGTGGAGCGGTTGATCAACGAGCCGACGGCGGCGGTGCTGGCCTATGGTCTGGAGACTCGCGACGACGGCCAGTTCCTGGTTTTCGATCTCGGCGGCGGCACATTCGACGTGTCGATCATGCACAAATATGACGGCGTGTTCGAAATCCGCGCCTCCGCCGGCGACAATTTCCTCGGCGGCGACGATTTCACCGAAGCGCTGGCCGGTCTTCTGCTCCGCAAGAGCAATATCGACCGCGTCAGCCTCGGCAAGATCGACCAGGCGCGCATCCTGCGCGCCGCCGACACGATCAAGATCGATCTGTCGGGCAAAGCGAGCCTCGATTACCGCATCACGCTTGAAAAAGCTGTCCTCGAAGGCGTCGTCACGCGCGAAGAATTCGAAGCGGAGGCGTCCGATCTGATGCGGCGGCTCCGGCATCCGCTCGAACGGGCGCTGCGCGATTCCTCCATCTCGCCTGACGAACTCGACGCGATCGTGCTGGTGGGCGGCGCCACCCGCATGCCGGCGATCCGGCAGATGATCGCGCGCCTGTTCGGCAAGCTGCCTTTCGTCACCATCAATCCCGACGAAGTGGTGGCTATGGGCGCAGTGATCCAGTCGGCGTTGAAAAGCCGCGACGCCGCCGTTGAGGATGTTTTGCTGACCGATGTCTGCCCCTTCACGCTCGGCGTCGCCTCGATGCGCACGCGGCCTGACGGCAAGCGGGAGGAAGTCGTCTCGCCCCTGATCGAGCGCAACGCCACCGTGCCGATCAGCCGCGTCGAGCCGTTCACCACCGTGTCAGACAACCAGACCGAAATTGCGCTGCGCATCTATCAGGGCGAAAACATCCGCCCCGAGCACAATGTCCATATCGGCACGCTGAATGTGAAGATCCCGCGCCGACCGGCCGGCCATGAAAGCGTGGATGTGCGCTTCACCTATGACATCAACGGCGCGCTCGAAGTCGAGGCGACGGTGCAATCGACCAAGGAAGTGTTCAAGACATTGTTTTCCAACGAGTCCGGTCTCGACGAGAAGGAGTTGGCCAAGCGTTTCGAGCAATTGTCCAAGATCAAGCTCGCGCCGCGCGACCAGCAGGAAAACCGCGAACTCATCGCCCGCGCCGAACGCATCTATGCCGAAGCGCTCGAACAGGACCGCCAGGTGATCGCCGACGGGCTGATGCAATTCACCGCCGAGATCGAGGACCAGCGGCTGCGCGATATCGAGGCGGTGCGCGACGAATTCCGCGCGTTCCTGAACCAGTTCGACAAATTCGTCTTCAACCGCGATTGAGGCGGGCATGGAGACCTCGGACTATCCATGGTCGACGCTCGGGATTGCACGGACGACCGACGCTGCGGTCATCCGCAAGGCCTACGCCATCGCGTTGAAATCTGCGCGGCCGGACGAGGATCCAGAAGCGTTTCAACGGCTCTTGACGGCGCGGAACGAGGCGCTACGGCTGGCGGTCACCGCTCCCCATGGCGGCGCAATCCTGTCGGCGACGGCAGACGAGAACGAAGCCAACACAAAATTCCGCCCAGTTATCCAGGTGCTTCAGCCCGAGCTTGGCACGCAACTACCACAAGAGACCGACGCCACTGATATCTGGCGATTATTTAAGGCGCTAGAGCAGGTAGATGTTGCTTTTGAGAAGAATGGCGATGTCGTGGCGGCTTATTCTGACGCTTTTGACGTTGTAGAGAACGCGCCCCTACAAGAGGTGGGGCAGTTTTTGGGTCGGGTCATTCGCCATATTGCAGAAGGGCTGGCGCATCGTCAGCCTCGCGCGTTCCAGGACGTTACGCTCCAAGAGCCACGCGACATACTCGGGCCTTACGAACAGGTCCTGATCGAGCTTGATCGTCGCTTCAAGATTTTCGGCGACGAGCGGATCCTGCTTAACTATTTTGGTTCCGATGCAGCGCTGCATTTCGCCTCTCTCCTTGCGTTTGCGATTGGACAAGGACCGGGCGGTTCCGCTTCCCGAGAAAGGCCGCCGCTCTATGTCGATGACATTTTCATCCTGACGACTTTCGCCTCGAGCAAGCGCATGCTGCGGATCTGCGATATTGCGAAGACCACGGGCCGCTTCCCACTCAACGTAGATCTTTTTGGACTGTTTTTTCCGTATTTCTTCGCTCTTTATCACCGGATTTACTGGCTTGCGGCCCTGATTGGGCTTCCACCGGTTCTCTATCTGAGCCTTACTCCAAAGGAGATGATCCCTCTTGGCGGTGCATTACAGAGCGGGCTCATCTTGCTGTATGTGGTCCAATGCCTGTGTGTGGGTATCAAGGCGGATCAATTGCGTGTTTTCCAACTTCGGCTATGGGTGGATGTGTTGAAAAGGCGTAGAAGATCGCCTGCTTATGCCTTGCGGCGTCTGGCCGAGCTCGGCGTGGCGTCTCCGCAGAATCCTTGGCTTGGTACAATATTCCTGTTTGTGCTCGCCGCGGGCATCCGCGCCGCCGTTTATGGACCCCAGCCATGACCCGTCGCTATCCCTGGACCATTCTTGATATCGATGCGACCTCCGACCAGAAGCAGATCCGCAAGGCCTATGCGCGCAAGCTCAAAGTGACGCGTCCGGATGAGGACCCCGCCGGCTTCCAGGCGCTGGTCGAAGCGCGCGATGCGGCCTTGGAGGAAAGCCATTGGGTCACCAGCGAGGAAGAGGGCGCTGCCTTGAATGCCTCGCCGGAGGATGCGGCGGTCGCGCCGGTTGTCCCTTCAGTCGAGGCGGATGGCCTGGCGGCAGATCTGTCCGGTCTTGATCTGGCTGAGGCGGTGACGGTCGAGGCGAAAGATGCGCCCGCTCTCACGCCGTCTCATCCGTCCGACGCTGAACGGGTGGTTGTCGACCTATCCTATCCCACGCCTGCTCCTGACGCATCGGCTGGCGAGTCGCCGGCGGACGCCTATGACGACTTCGACGAAGAGCCCGAGATCTGGGAACTGCTCGAGGAGACGCGCAAGACCCAACCCTGGCGGCGACCGCTGGATGCCTGGGAGAGAGTTTTCGACGCGCTTGAAAACCTGCCGCTCGGCGAATTCGACGATGCCCTCGGCGTGGCGCTCCGCGATCTTCTCGATCAGATCCAGTCCAATGATCTCAAGCCGCATGACCAGCCGGCGGTGTTGCGCGAGCTCGATCATCGCTTCGATCTCCTGTCGAACGATCGCCGAATGCTCCGCCATATGCGGCCCGAAGATGCGGAATATCTCATCGACGCGCTGTCGGACGCCACCGACCGGCGTGGGCCGGCTGAAGGCGGCGCACAACCGCAAACGCTTGACGGCGTCGATGATCTCGATCCGACCCTGGTGGCGCGCGCCTTCGCGAGCGATCCGAAAATGATCGCCTATTTCGAGCGCGCCATTCGCGAACGCGGCTACCCTTGGGCGTTCTCCGTGGTCGGGCTGCTGTTTCCGGTTCCCTTCGCCTTTTATTACCGGCTCGGCAAACTGGCGGCTTTCGCCGCTGTTCTGTCGATCCTCAGCGCCGTTTTGCGCGCGCCGTCGATCCGGGAAAATTTTCCGAGCGCGGCGGGCCTCTCGGGCGTGGTCAGCGTCATCTATATCGTCGTGGCGCTGTCGACCGCCTTCAACTGGCGTAAATTGAGGCTTGCGGCGCTCAGCGAACATCTCGCGCCGCTGAAAGCCAAAGGCGCGCCTTTCGATGAACTGAAAGAGGCCGCCGCCGCCTTCGGGTCGCCCGACAGAACCAAAATGGCGCTCGGCATTTTCATTTTGCTCGCCGCTGTTTTCCTGCGCCTTGTTCTGCAATAAAACTTGAGCGCCATTCGCCATTTTCGAGTCCGGAGATTTCCCGTGCCCCAGTTCCAATACGCCGTGGTCGGACGCGGCCTGACCGGTTCCGCCGCCGCCCGCCATTTCGCCGAACAGTTTCCCGGCGTCGTGCTGATCGGGCCGGATGAGCCTGTCGATTGGGCCAGCCATCAGGGTGTGTTCGCCAGCCATTACGACGAGGGCCGCATCACCCGCACCATCGATCCCAACGAAGTCTGGGCGCGGCTCGCCAACCGCTCGATCGCGCGCTACCGGGAGATCGAGGCGAAAAGCGGCGTGACATTCTACGGCGAAAAGGGTTGCCTGATCTCCGGCCTCAAGACCGGCCGCAGCCAAAGCTATATGGCCAATATCCGCGCCGCCGCCGCGCGGGTGGGCGTCGAGCCCGTGCTGCTGGACGATGAGGGCCTCAAGTCGACATTTCCCTATTTCAGTTTCCCCGACGGCTCCGACGCTGTGTTCGAGCCTGTGAATGCCGGCTATGTCAGCCCGCGCAGGCTGGTGGCGGCGCAGACGATCGCGGCGGAGAAAGCCGGAGCAAATGTCATCCGCAAGCGGGCGCTGTCGATCGCCCAGAAGCACGGTTACGCCGAGATTTCGCTCGATGGCGGCGAGACGGTGAGCGCCGCCCGCGTGCTGGTCGCAGCCGGCGGCTTCACCAATCAGCCGGGGCTTTTGCCTGACGTTCTCGACATGCAGGTCTATGGCCGCACGATCAGCCTGTTTGAAGTCTCCGAGGCCGAGGCTCTCAGGCTCGCCTCCATGCCGTCGCTGATTTTCGAGGACGAGCCGGAAGAACTCGGCGTCTACATGCTGCCGCCGATCCTCTATCCGGACGGCAAATATTATCTGAAAATCGGCGGCGATATGACCGATATCCTGCTCGAAAACACCGACGCCGTGCGCGACTGGTTCAAGGGCGGCGGCAGCCCGCGCAATTTCGATCATCTCGTCGCCATGATGAAGCGCCTCGTTCCCTCGCTGGATATCAAGGACGCTCGCCCCGTAACCTGCGTCACCTCCTATCCGCATGACCAGGGCAAGCCCACCAAATACCCGGCGATCGGGCCAACCAGCGCGCCGTCGATCTTCGTCATGGCCGGCGGCTGCGGCGCCGCCGCCAAGAGCTCGGACGAAATCGGCCGGCTGGGGGCGGAACTGCTCGTTCATGGTCAGATCATTGATCCGGCCTATCCGGCGGCGGATTTCAGGCCGAGGTTTGTGTGAGGACCCTGTCGGGCGGTTCCGTTTGGCTCTTCAAGCAAAAACTGGTAGTGTCTGCTGATCGAGAGGTACAGCCATGACATCCGCTTACAATATCGGAGATCACTTCGAAGGCTTCGTGCGCGAACTCGTCGAAAGCGGGCGCTATGAGAGCGTCAGTGAAGTCATGCGCGATAGCCTCCGCCTGCTCGAAGAACATGAGAAAGCGCGGGCGCTCGAACTGGAATTTCTCAAACGCGAATATGCGGATGGCAAGGCCAGCGGCGAGCCGCAAGAAATTAACCCGATCCAATTCCTCAACGAGCTGAAGGCGGAGCGGCGCGCCCAGCGTGGCTAGTGTAGATCACGCTTAACCAGATCTATCAGAGTTTTGTTGTGTCGTTGGCAGCGTCAATTTTTTCATTGATAGCGTGTTCGTTAAGCTTGTAAAATTCTGGTAGTTTCTCTGTGTTGCTTCTCTTTAGGCCTGTTTCAAAGATATGTAAAACGTCTGATGCCGAAACGCCGTCACATAAAAATATTTCGTCTATTTGAAATGTAATACTTTCCTGCATTTCTTCATCGAAGTCGCAAGTTTCGGTTATTTGAAATTTATTTGCGTGTAATTGATAGTATAAACTTTTTACGGGTCTTGGGAGGTGTCGAATCCTGCTCTCCATCGCTCCCTTAAGTTCAAGCAATTGTAATATTTCTTCGTAAAAATCGATCCCGTATTTTTTTTGATAAAATCTCAAACACTCCTCTATGACGAAGTGTAATATTTTAACGCCTTCAACCCCCCTCCGCTCGGATATATCCAAAACCAATTCAAATTGCTTTTGCTCAATTTCTGTACGCATCGATACCTCTTCATGCATATGTTCCGCCCGTACAAAGGCGGTATTCACCTGACGGCGCCATGCTTTGAAGCGGATTCAGGCGGCGTGGATTTCAGGTTGCATTGAAGCCTGTTTTTGTCTGCTTGTTTGCGCCTCTTCTCTCAGTTTTTGGGTGTCGGCCCGGCATTCTTTCCCGGTCTATCGATGAAAGTCTGCAGGAGTTTCCAGTCGGCTCTGGTCCGGGTGCCTGGCACTGTAGCTGACAGTCTTGGAAATCGCGGTCGAAATCTCGTTTCCGAACCGCGCCGTCGCCAAGAGGTCTGATTGCTTCCGGTCTCCACCATCGAGGTTGGTCGACATGAACGCTCCCGAAATAAAACCTTCCCATAACCGCATCCTTGCTTTAAGGACCGCCTCGCCAGTCGGCCGGGCAGCCGCGCTTCACATTGTCGAAAGGCCGTGAGGTGAGGAAAGTCCGGGCTCCACGGAAACACGGCGCCGGATAACGTCCGGCGGGGGCGACCCCAGGGATAGCGCCACAGAAAACAGACCGCCCGGCATGCCGGGTCAGGGTGAAAAGGTGGGGTAAGAGCCCACCGCGGATCCGGCAACGGAGACGGCATGGCAAGCCCCGCCGGGAGCAAGACCGAATAGGGACGACGCGTCCGCTTCATGCGGCAGGCCTGTTTCTGGGCCAGTCGTCCGGGTGGGTTGCGAGAGGCGTCGCGCAAGCGGCGTCCCAGATGAATGGCTGCCACGTTCCGGAGAAATCCGGAGCCTTACAGAACCCGGCTTACAGGCCGACTGGCGATTAATTTTCCAAAAGTTGAAAAATATTTCACGTTCGAGGAAGGGGACGCCATCCCCTTCCTCAGGGCATTTCTCAACCTTTCGTTAAACTTAACAGCTTATGAATGGGAGACCGGCCTCCCGTTCGCGGGCGACCCAGTCCCATTGACGCCCATATGGTCCCATGCTATCCCAAAAGCGCACTGAAAAAGGGCGACAGACAGCCCGCTTCAAGACTGGTGCAGACCGGTGGGATCATCCTTCCGGCCTGGGCGCAAAAGCGAGACAGGACCTCTCTTTCGCGTTCAAAATCAAGTGGATGACGGCTTCGCTCAACGTTGCTCGTTTTCTGGAAGCGGAAGTATTGCGTCATGAGCCGGTTCCTTTCCAATGCGACGAACAAGGTCGACGCCAAGGGGCGGGTCTCTGTGCCATCCTCCTTTCGCGCCGTGCTTGCCGCGCAGGGCGTGGAGGAGCTCTACGGCTTTCAGGATTTCCACTATCCGGCGATCAATGTCGGGGGACCCGACCTGCTGGCGCGCTTAGAAAGGCGTCTTCAGGACATGGATCCCTTTGCGCCGGAAGCAAACCGGATGTCGCTGCTCATTCATGGCGGCGGCGTTCATATGAAGCTCGATACGGAGGGTCGCCTGATGGTCACGGATTTCATCCGGGCCTATACGGGGATCGAAAACGAGGCGACGTTCGTCGGTCGGGCGGATTTCTTTCAGCTGTGGCGGCCGGATCAGTTCCTGGCCGCGCAGAATGCGGCGAGACTGGAGTTGCGGGGCGAAAGCCGCGGCTCCTGATGGTGCGGGGTGACAGGACGATGACGGATCATGGCAACGGAGCGGACGATGCCATTGGCGGACCGATGCGTCATATCCCGGTCATGTTGTCCGAGGTGCTCGCGCATCTCGGGGCGGAGCAAGGACGCGCCATTCTCGACGGCACATTCGGGGCCGGCGGCTATAGCCGGGCCATTCTAGGGACGGGCGCGACGGTGATCGCGCTCGATCGCGACCCCTCGGCGATCGCCGGGGGGCAGGGGTTGCTCGCGGAATATCCTGACCGCTTCAGCCTGCATCACACCAATTTCGGCAAGCTCGACAACTTCGCGCCCGAAGGCGGGCTCGACGGCGTCGTACTCGATATCGGCGTCTCCTCGATGCAGATCGACGAGGCCGATCGCGGCTTTTCCTTCCAGCGGAATGGTCCGCTCGACATGCGCATGTCGGGCGCGGGCGTCAGCGCCGCCGATGTGGTCAATCGCGCCAAGGTCAACGACCTCATCCGCATTTTCTCCTTCCTCGGCGAAGAGCGCCAGGCGGGCCGCATCGCCCACGCCATCGACAAGAAGCGGCTGGATAAGCCGTTCGAGACCACGCGCGATCTCGCGGGCCTTATCGAAATCGTCACGCCCCGCAAGATGACCGACAAGATCCATCCGGCGACCCGCGTCTTCCAGGCGTTGCGCGTCTTCGTCAACAACGAGCTCGGCGAACTGGTCTCGGCGCTGTTTGCCGCCGAACGCGCGCTGAAACCCGGCGGCCGGCTGGTCGTCGTCACCTTCCATTCGCTGGAGGACCGCATCGCCAAGCGCTTCTTTGCCGATCGCGCCGGCAAGGCGTCGGGATCGCGGCATCTGCCCGAGATTGCGGCGGCGCCGGTGATCTTCAAGCCCGAGCCGAAACAGGCGGTGCAGGCGAGCGAGGCCGAGGCGGAGGTCAATCCGCGCGCCCGCTCCGCCAAGCTGCGCTGCGGCGTCCGCACCGAGGCCAAAGCCGGCAAGCCGGACGCCTCGATCTTTGATCTGCCGCAACTCGCCGACATCGAACGACTGAGGGGCTGACATGCTGCGCACGCTGGATATTCTGTTGATCGTGATCATGACGGCGGTGGCGACCATCACCTATACGATCAAGCATCGCGCCGAGGAAAAGCTTGAGGAAGTGCGCAAACTTGAGGCCAATATCCGGCTGGAAAAAGATACGATCGACCTGTTGCGCGCCGATTGGGCGCTGCTGACCCAGCCCGCCCGGCTTGAAAAACTCATCGCGCTCTATCAGGAAGAGCTGAAGCTGCAGCCGACCGACACGACGCAGATGGTGCAGCCGGTGGAGCTGCCGATGTTGAAGGCGGATCTGCCGCCCGTCGAGGAGGCCGACGCCAAGGACGACAAGAAGACCGGCGACAAGGCGGCCTCCGCCTCGAAGTCGAAGACGGACGACATCAAGACAGGATCGGTGGCGCGCTAATGTCCTTCCTTTCCCGCATTATGGTATTGAAAAGCAAGGCGCATTTCAGCGCCGGGTCGCGCGGTTTCGAGGCCGAGAATGGCCAGATTTTCCAGGGGGTGCGCAAGACCACCGGTCAACAGGCCAGAAGCCGCATCGCCATCATGATCGGCGCCTTCACGCTGGTCTACGCCATTATCGGCGGCCGTCTGGTCTATTACGGCATGACGCCGCCCGAAATGGTGTCGTCGATCCGTCCCGCCGACAATCAGGTCGCGTCGCGGCCCGACATTCTCGACCGCAACGGCGAAATTCTCGCGACCGATGTCCGCACCGTGTCGCTGTTCGCCGAGCCGCACAAGATCGTCGATCCCGACGAGGCGGTGGAGTTGCTGTCCACCGTATTGCCCAATCTCGACCGCAAGGCGATCTATAAGAAGCTGACCGGCAATTCCCGCTTCCAGTGGCTACAGCGTCAGCTGACGCCCAAGCAGCAAAGCGAAATCCTGTCGCTTGGCATTCCCGGCGTTGGCTTCCGTCCCGCCAAGCGGCGTTTCTATCCGGCGGGCGATGCTGCGGCCCATGTGGTCGGCTATGTCAATATCGACAATCGCGGCGTCGCGGGCATGGAGAAATATCTCGACAATCAGGGTCTGGCCGATCTTGCCGCCATCGGCATGACCAGCACCTCGGAATTGGAGCCGGTCAAGCTGTCGATCGATCTTCGTGTGCAAAACATCGTGCATGACGAAATCAAGCGCGGTCTTGCTGATTTCGACGCCATCGCCGCGGGCGCCGTCGTGCTCGACGTCAATACCGGCGAAGTGCTGGGCATGGCCTCCGCCCCCGATTTCGATCCCAACAATCCCGGCGAAACCATCGATCTCAAGACCAAGAGCGGTATGAACCGCATGTCTGGCGGAGTGTTTGAAATGGGCTCGACCTTCAAGGCCTTTACCACGGCCATGGCGCTCGATTCCGGCAAAGTGTCGATGAACGACACGTTCGATGCGCGCAAGCCGCTCTATATCGGCGGCTTCACCATTCACGATTTCCACGCCACGCGCCGCATCCTGTCGGTGCGCGACGTCTTCCTCCATTCCTCCAATATCGGCTCGGCCCGCATGGCCGACGCCGTGGGCGTGGAGGGGCATAGAGAGTTCCTGACCCGGCTCGGCCTGCTGACCCGTATGGACACCGAATTGCCGGAAGTGGTCCCGCCGTCGCAGCCCAAAACCTGGAAGAAGATCACGTCGATGACGGTGGCTTTCGGCCATGGTGTGTCGACCACGCCCTTGCAGACGGCGGTGGCGGGCGCGGCGCTGATGAATGGCGGCAAGCTGCTGCCGCCGACCTTTCTGCTGCGAGACCAGGAAAAGGCCAACGAGATCGCCAAGGTGGTGGTCAACGAGCGCACGGTGGAAAACATGCGCACTCTGTTCCGCGCCAATGTGCTCGATGGTTCCGGCCGCCGCGCCAACATTGCCGGCTTCAATGTCGGCGGCAAGACCGGCACGGCGGAAAAGGTCGTTAATGGCCGATATGCGGGCAATGTGCGTTTCAATGCGTTTCTGTCCGCTTTCCCGGTCGACAATCCGAAATATGTGGTGTTGTCCATCGTCGACGAGCCCAAAAAGCCCTATAAAGGCTGTGGCGTCACCGCAGGCTGCAATGCCGGTGTGATCGCTGGCAACATCATCCGCCGGGCCGGCGCGCTTCTGGGCGTCAAGCCCAAGTTCGGCCCTGACGGAAATGCCTTGCTTGTGTCTTATTGAGCGGCATAAACGAACCCAAGGAATCGTTTCGATAAAGAAAAGCGAGGGGGCGACATGAAACTCGGCGATGTGCTTCACAGCGCAGGCGTGCGCATAGACGGCGCTGCGGCTCAAATCGACATTACCGGCGTGACGTCCGACAGCCGGCAGGTGAAGCCGGGTGATCTGTTCGTGGCGCTGTCGGGCGTCAAGACCGATGGCGGAAAGTTCATCGGCGACGCCGAGGCGAAGGGCGCCGCCGCCATTCTCGTGCAAACGGGCGCTTCGGCCTCTTCGACGCTGCCGGTGATCGTCTCGGACGATCCTCGTCGCGCCCTGGCATTGGCTGCGGCTGCACTTCATCCCGGCCAGCCGGACACCATGGTCGCCGTGACCGGAACCGCCGGCAAGACCTCCGTGGCATCCTTCACCCGTCAGATCTGGGCGCATGCCGGTCTTGCCGCCGCGCAGATCGGCACCACAGGCGTCATCGCTCCGGGCCGTATCGACGAGGGGTCGCTGACCACGCCCGATCCGGTGACGCTGCAGAAACTGCTGGCGGAATTGAAGGGCGAGGGCGTGACCCATGCCGCCATGGAAGCGTCCAGCCACGGCCTTGACCAGCGTCGTCTTGATGGCGTCACGCTTTCCGCCGCAGCCTTCACCAATCTCGGCCGCGACCATCTCGATTATCATCCGACGATGGAGGAATATTTCGCCTGCAAGATGCGCCTGTTTGATACGCTGATGGCCAAGGGCGCGCCGGCGGTGATCTTTTCCGACGACGAATGGTCGGACAAAGCCGCGACAGCGGCGCGCAAGGCGGGTCTCGATGTGCGCAAGGTTGGCCGTTTTGGCGATTATCTGGTGCTGAAGCGGGTCGAACACTATCGGGACAAGCAGGTGGCTGAAATCCATTTCGGCGACGCCATCTACGAGATCCATCTGCCGCTGGCCGGCGATTTCCAGATCGCCAATGCGCTGGTGTCGCTGGGGCTTGCGTTGTCGACGGGGGCGGATCAGGAAAAGGCCTTCGACGCGCTCGATCATCTGAAAGGCGCGCCGGGACGGCTGGAACTGGTCGGCAAGACCACAGATGGCGCGCTGTGCTATGTCGATTACGCCCATAAGCCGGATGCGCTGGCCAATGTCCTGACCTCGGTGCGTCCCTTCACCACCGGCCGCGTCGTGACCGTGGTCGGCTGCGGCGGCGACCGCGACAAGGGCAAGCGCCCGATCATGGGCGAGGTGGCGACGCGACTGTCGGATGTGGTGATCGTCACCGACGACAATCCG
The DNA here is from genome assembly GCF_029892285.1 of Rhizobium sp. SG_E_25_P2. Classification (GTDB taxonomy): domain Bacteria; phylum Pseudomonadota; class Alphaproteobacteria; order Rhizobiales; family Rhizobiaceae; genus Rhizobium_E. The sequence continues at coordinate 9,117 of NZ_JARXVM010000021.1, read as the reverse complement.
CGCAGCGAAGACCCGGCTACGATCCGTTCTGAGATCATGGCCGCGGCCCCCGGCGCGATCGAGATCGGCGACCGGCATGAAGCGATCCGCCACGCCGTCTCGTTGCTGGCTGCGGGCGACACGCTGATCGTCGCCGGCAAGGGGCATGAGGAAGGGCAGAAGATCGGCAATGTCGTGCTGCCCTTTTCCGATCACGAGGAAATCCGCAACGCGCTCAAAGGATAATCCATGGCCTATCTCTGGACCAGCGAAGCCCTGATCGCCGCCACCAATGGCCGGCCGCGCGGGACCATGCCCGCAGGCATCACCGGAATTTCAATCGACTCCAGGGCGATCCAGCCGGGCGAAGCCTTCTTCGCCATCAAGGGCGATCGCGTCGACGGGCATGACTACGCCAATATCGCCGCCGCCCATGGCGCGGCGCTGCTGGTTGTGAGTGAAGGCAGGTTGCCGGCGCTGGGCGCGGTCAGTGCGCCAATGCTGGTGGTGCCCGATGTGCTGGAAGCCATGGAAAAGCTGGGCCGGGCCGCGCGCGACCGTTCGGCTGCGCGCATCATCGCCGTCACCGGCTCGGTCGGCAAGACCACGACCAAGGACATGCTGCGCCAGGTGCTGAGCGCGGCAGGCAAGGTGCATTATTCGCCTGCTTCCTTCAACAATCACTGGGGCGTGCCGCTGACGCTTGCCCGCATGCCGGCGGATGTCGACTATGGCGTCTTCGAAATCGGCATGAACCATCCCGATGAGATCCGGCCTCTGGTGAAAATGGTGCGGCCGCATGTGGCGATCGTCACCACGATCGCCGCCGCCCATCTCGGCAATTTCTCCGGCCTCGACGAGATCGCCCGCGCCAAGGCGGAAATCTTTGAGGGGGTGACGGAAAACGGGGCTGCGCTGATCAATCGCGACATCGAGCAGTTCGAACTGCTCGACCAGTTGGCGGCCGAGGCCCATGTGGCCCACAGCTATTCCTTCGGCGCCCACCCCAAGGCGGATTTCCGTTTGGTCGATTATCAGCAGGAAGATGATCATGGCGTGTTCTGGGCCATCATCGCCGGCCGGACCATTGAAGTCGTGCTTCAGGCGCCGGGCCGGCATATCGCCGAAAACGCGCTTGCCGTGCTTGCCGCCTCCTATCTCGCCGGCGCCGATCTCGACACAGTCGTCTCGGCTTTTTCGGGCGTTTCCGCCGGCAAGGGCCGCGGCGCCCGCAGCCGGTTGATGCTGCCCGGCGGCGCCTTCACCCTGATCGACGAAAGCTACAACGCCAACCCGGCCTCGATGCGGGCGGCGATCGCGCTTCTGGGCGCGGCCAGGCCCGAGGAGGCCGGTCGCCGTATCGCCGTGCTCGGCGACATGTTGGAGATGGGGGACTATTCTGCGCAGGTGCATGCCGATCTCGCCCTGCCCATTGGCGCCGAGCCGATCGATGCGGTATGGCTCGCCGGTCCCGACATGGCCTATTTGCGCGACGCTCTTGGCGATGACCGCGCGGTGCTCTATTGGCCCACGGTGGATGAAATGAAGGCCCATGTGGTCGATAATGTCAGGCCGGGCGACGTGGTGATGATCAAGTCGTCGAATGGCTCGGGATGCGGGCGGATCGTCGCTGCGCTGATGGAACAATATCCGGCGTCGGCGTCGGCTTAAGGACAGAAGGAAAAGCGCGGATGCTGTTGTGGCTGGTGGAGCTCTCGGATCACCTGCAGGTGTTCAACCTGTTTCGGTACATCACCTTCAGGGCGGGAGCCGCGCTCTTCACCTCGGCGCTGATTGTGTTCTTCTTCGGGCCGAAGATCATCGACTCGCTGCGCGTCCGTCAGGGCAAGGGCCAGCCGATCCGCGCCGACGGGCCGCAGACCCATTTCAAGAAGGCCGGCACGCCCACGATGGGCGGGTTGATGATCCTCGCCTCCGTCGTCGCCTCGTCGCTGCTCTGGGCCGATCTCGGCAATGTCTATGTGGTCAGCTGCCTTTTGGTGATGCTCGGCTTCGGACTGATCGGCTTTTATGACGACTATCTCAAGGTCACCAAGCAGTCGACGGCGGGCTTTTCCGGCCGCATGCGCCTGCTGGCGGAATTCGTGATCGCCGGCATCGCGGTGTTTTTCATGATGCTGGCGGCGAAAGCGGCTGGCCCGAGCGGTAGCGATATCGCCTCTGCGATCGCCTTTCCGTTCTTCAAGGATCTGCTGATCGATCTCGGCTGGTTCTTCATCGTCTTCGGCGCTTTCGTCATTGTCGCGGCGGGCAACGCGGTCAACTTCACCGATGGTCTCGACGGTCTCGCCATCGTGCCGGTGATGATCGCCTCGGCGTCCTTCGGCGCCATCGCCTATCTGGTCGGCAACGCCGTATTCGCCAATTACCTGCAGGTCAATTTCGTGCCGGGCACGGGTGAATTGACCGTGGTGGTCGCAACCGTCATTGGCGCGGGCCTCGGCTTTCTATGGTTCAACGCGCCGCCGGCCGCGATCTTCATGGGCGACACCGGCTCGCTCTCTCTGGGCGGCCTGATCGGCTCGATCGCCGTCGCCACCAAGCATGAGATCGTCATGGCGATCATCGGCGGCGTCTTCGTCATGGAAACCCTGTCGGTGATCATTCAGGTCGGCAGCTTCAAGCTCACCGGCAAGCGCGTGTTCCTGATGGCGCCGATCCACCACCATTTTGAGAAGAAGGGCTGGACGGAGAGCCAGGTGGTGATCCGCTTCTGGATCATTTCGGTGATCCTGGCGCTGGTTGGTCTGTCCACGCTGAAAATCCGCTGAGGCCGTCATGATCCCGGTCACCACCTTCAAGAACCGTCGCGTCGCTTTGTTCGGCCTCGGCGGCTCGGGCCTCGCCACCGCCGAAGCCCTGATCGCTGGCGGCGCAGACGTCACCGCTTGGGACGACAATCCCGACAGTGTCGACAAGGCGCGGAGCCGCGGCGTTGGAACTGGCGATCTGCGCCAGGCCGACTGGTCGAAATTCACAACCTTTGTGCTGTCGCCGGGCGTGCCGCTCACCCATCCCAAGCCGCATTGGACGGTGGAACTCGCCCGCGCCGCTGGCGTCGAGGTGATCGGCGATGTTGAACTTTTCGTGCGCCAGCGTCGGGCGGATGCGCCGGATTGCCCGTTCATCGCTATCACCGGCACGAATGGAAAATCGACCACCACAGCGCTGATCGCCCATATTCTTCGCGCGTCGGGCCGCGATACGCAGCTTGGCGGCAATATCGGCACGGCGGTGCTGACGCTCGATCCGCCGGCTGCCAACCGCTTTTTCGTGATCGAATGCTCGTCCTATCAGATCGATCTCGCCCCGACGATCAATCCCACCGCCGGCATCCTGCTCAACCTGACGCCAGATCATCTCGACCGTCACGGAACGATGCAGCATTACGCCGACGTCAAGGAGAGGCTGGTCGCCGGCGCCCGCAACGCTATTGTCGGCGTCGATGACAGTTTTTGCAGCCTGATCTCCGACCGGGTTGAGATGGCGGGCGTGGCGGTCACCCGCATTTCCCGTCGTCAGGCGCTGGAGCATGGTCTCTATGCCGAGGGCTCGGCGATCATGGCCGCCGACAACAGCGGCGCGCGTCTCATCGCCGATCTCGACGGTATCCAGACGCTACGCGGCGGCCACAACGCCCAGAATGCGGCCGCGGCCATCGGCGCCTGCCTGGCGGTCGGCGTCAGCGAAGATGAAATCCGCGAAGGGCTCCGATCTTTCCCGGGTCTCAAGCATCGCATGCAGCCCATCGCCCGCAAAGGCGGCGTCACCTTCGTCAACGACTCCAAGGCGACGAATGCGGAAGCCGCCGCGCCGGCATTGTCCAGCTATGAGAAGATCTACTGGATCGCCGGCGGCCTGCCCAAGGAGGGCGGCATCGCCGCCTTGAAGCCGCTGTTTTCGCGGGTCGCCAAGGCCTATCTGATCGGCGAGGCCGCGCCGCAATTCGCCGCCACGCTCGGCAATGACGTGGCCTACGAGATTTCAGGAACGCTCGAACGGGCGGTGACGCATGCCGCCCAGGATGCTGCGGCTGTTGACGGCGCCGTGGTGATGCTGTCGCCGGCCTGCGCGAGTTTCGACCAGTTCAAGAATTTCGAGGTGCGCGGCGATCGCTTCGTCACGCTCGTCTCCGAACTCGACGGCGTCGAAATGCTGGTGCCGGTCTCCGGCGGCTGAAACCTTCAGCCTCTCACAGGGTTCGGGGCGTAAGCTCCGATCCTTGTTGATCCGCAGCGCGTGGTTAATGACAAATTAAGAGATTCGCCTGCATTCTCGCGGGAAAAATCCATTGCGGCACGAAGAGGTGATTTGATGGTGAGCAGAGCTGAGCGCGGGCCCTTGGCCGAATGGTTCTGGACGATCGATCGCTTGTTCCTCGCGGTGTTCGTGCTGTTGCTCGGCATCGGCTTCATGCTGTCCTTCGCCGCGTCTCCGGCGGTTGCCGAGCGCATCGGGCTCGACCAGTTCCATTTCGTCGAGCGTCACGGCCTGTTCATGCTGCCGTCGCTGGCGGTGATGTTTGGCCTGTCCTTCCTGTCGCCGCGCCAGGTGCGCCGCGTCGCCATGATCATGCTGATCGGCGCTTTGGTGGCCATGGTGCTGGTGCTGTTCATCGGCATGGAAGTGAAGGGCTCGCGGCGCTGGATCAGCATTTCGTTTCTGTCGATCCAGCCATCGGAATTCATGAAGCCGGCATTCGTGGTGGTCTGCGCCTGGCTGTTCGCGGAAAACCAGAAACAGCCCGACATTCCGGGAAATTTGTTCGCCATGATGCTGTTCGTGATTGTGGCGGCGCTGCTGGTGTCCGAGCCAGACCTCGGTCAGACCATTCTGACCTCGGCCGTCTGGGGTTCGATGTTTTTCATGGCGGGCATGCCTTGGTTCTGGATCGCACTGATGGCGATTGGCGCGGCGGGCGGCCTGTTCGTCGCTTATACGGTGCTGCCGCATGCCGCCCAGCGCATCAACCAGTTCCTGACCGGCGAGGGCAACACGTTCCAGGTCGACACCGCCCATGACGCCATCGTGCGCGGCGGCTGGTTCGGCATGGGTCCGGGCGAAGGTGTCGTCAAGCGCATCCTGCCCGACAGCCATACCGACTTCGTGTTTTCGGTGGCGGCGGAAGAATTCGGCGTGGTGTTCTGCATCGCGCTGGTGTCGCTCTACATGTTTGTGGTCATGCGCGGGCTTTCCCATGCCCGCGGCGACCGCAATGATTTCACTCGTTTCGCCGTGGCGGGCCTCGTGCTGCAGATCGGTTTCCAGTCGATCATCAATATCGGCGTCAATCTTCAGCTCCTGCCCGCGAAAGGCATGACGCTGCCGCTGATTTCCTATGGCGGTTCCTCGCAGATTGCCATATGCGTGACCGCCGGTTTCGTTCTCGCCTTGACGCGCCAACGGCCGGAAAAGCGCGCGCAGGAGCGCAGCCTGTTCCGCGTACCGACTTTGGCGCCTGCGGAGTAAAATGATGAGCAAGGGCATTATCGCTCTGGCTGCCGGGGGAACCGGCGGCCATCTGTTTCCGGCCGAAGCGTTGGGCCATGCGCTTCGGGCGCGCGGCTATTCCGTGCATCTGGTCACCGACAGCCGCGCCGAACGCTTTGCCGGCAAGTTTCCCGCCGACGAGATCCATGTCGTGCCTTCGGCCACCTTCGCCTCCAAGACGCCTTATGCGATCCTGAAGACCGGTTGGACGCTGTGGACGGGCATGCGCAAGGCGAAAGCGCTGTTTCAGCGCATCAAGCCGCTGGCGGTTGTCGGCTTCGGCGGCTATCCGACCGCGCCGCCTCTGATGGCGGCCTCCGGCCTCGGCATTCCCACGCTCATCCACGAGCAGAACGCGGTCATGGGCCGCGCCAACAAGAAGCTCGCGCCGCGTGTCGACGCCATCGCCGGCGGCTTTCTGCCGGAGAATAACGGCGCTTATGCCGCCAAGACGCTGGTGACTGGCAATCCGGTGCGGCCGGGCGTCATTGCTGCGGCGTCCCAATCCTATCAGCCGTCCTATGGCGACGATCCGTTCGAACTGCTGGTTTTCGGCGGCAGCCAGGGCGCGCAGTTCTTCTCCAAGGCCATTCCCTCGGCCATCTGCCTGATCGATGAGGCGCAGCGCGCGCGGCTTCGCATCGTTCAGCAGGCCCGGCCAGAGGATAAGGACGCGGTTGCGGCAGCCTACGCCAAGCTCAATTTGCCGGCCGAGGTTGCGCCCTTCTTCAGTGACATGCCGGAAAAGATCTCCAGGGCGCATCTGGTGTTCTGCCGTTCCGGCGCCTCCACCGTCTCGGAACTCGCCGTCATCGGCCGTCCGGCCGTGCTTGTGCCTTATCCCTATGCACTCGACCATGACCAGGCCGCCAATGCCGCAGCGCTGAAGGCCAAGGGCGGCGCCGAGGTGATCGCGCAGGCGGAACTGACGCCGGAGCGCATTGCGCAAATCATCACTGCCGCCATGGCCGAGCCGGACAGGCTCGCCGCCATGGCGAGCGCCGCCCGCCAGACGGGCAAGCCGCAAGCCGCTGACACGCTCGCCGATCTGGTCGAAGCGATCGCGAAGGGCGAGACGGTTTCAGACTTCAAAGGGGTTCACGCATGAAAATGCCCAAGAGCATCGGGCTCGTCCACTTCATCGGCATCGGCGGCATCGGCATGAGCGGCATCGCCGAGGTGCTGCATAATCTCGGCCACAAGGTGCAGGGATCGGACCAGGCTGACAGCGCCAATGTGCAGCGCCTTCGCGCCAAGGGCATCGATGTCTTTGTCGGCCACAAGGCCGACAATCTCGGCGAGGCCGAGGTGGTGGTGGTGTCGACCGCCATCAAGAAAAACAATCCTGAACTGATCGCCGCGCGCGAGAAGCTGCTGCCGGTCGTCCGCCGCGCCGAAATGCTGGCCGAACTCATGCGCTTCCGCAACGCCATCGCCATTGGCGGCACGCATGGCAAGACGACGACCACCTCGATGGTCGGCACGCTGCTCGAGGCCGGCGGGCTGGACCCGACCGTGATCAATGGCGGCATCATCAACGCTTACGGCACCAATGCCCGCATGGGCGCGGGCGAGTGGATGGTGGTGGAGGCTGACGAATCCGACGGCACCTTCCTCAAGCTGCCTGCCGACGTCGCCGTGGTCACCAATATCGATCCGGAACATCTCGACCATTACGGAACCTTCGACAATGCCCGCGCCGCCTTCCGGCAGTTCGTGGAGAATGTGCCGTTCTACGGCTTCGGCGTCATGTGCCTCGACCATCCCGAAGTGCAGACCATGGTCTCCAAGATCGAGGACCGCAAGGTCATCACCTATGGCGAAAACCCGCAGGCCGATGTGCGCTTCCTCAATCTGCGCTACGAAGGCGCGATCTCGATCTTCGACGTGGTCATTCGCCGCCGCCGCACCGGCCAGGTGATCGAGATGAACGGGCTGAGGCTGCCGATGCCGGGCCGGCACAATGTGTCCAACGCCACCGCCGCGATCGCTGTCGCCCACCGTCTGGGCATGAGCGAAGAGGCGATCGCCAGGGGGCTCGCGAGCTTCGGCGGCGTCAAGCGTCGCTTCACACATACCGGCGAATGGAACGGCGTGCAGGTGTTCGACGATTACGGACATCACCCGGTCGAGATCAAGGCGGTGCTGAAAGCCGCCCGCGACACCTGCAAGGGCCGCATCATCGCCATCCATCAGCCGCATCGCTATAGCCGAGTCCACAGTCTTTTCGAGGATTTTGCCGCCTGTTTCAACGATGCCGACACGATTTTCATTGCGCCGATTTATTCGGCGGGCGAAGATCCAATCGATGGAGTCACGGCTGAAGAGCTGGTGTCTCGCATCAAATCCGGCGGCCACCGCGACGCGCGCTTCCTGTCTTCTCCGGATGCGCTCGCGCCTTTCGTGGCGTCGCTGGCCGAGCCTGGCGATTTCGTCGTCCTGCTCGGGGCCGGAAGCATCACAAATTGGGCCGCGGCGCTCCCCAAGGAACTCGCGTCCCTGTCAGGAAAGAAGGCATGAAGCAGGTAGATGGCAAGAAGCTGCTGGCCGAACTCGGCAGCGCGATCCAGGATGTCCGGGGTAGGCTGACCCCAGACGCGCCGATGGACCGGGTGACGTGGTTCCGCGCCGGCGGTCTGGCGGAACTGATGTTCCAGCCGCATGACGTGGACGATCTCGTCACTTTTCTCAAGGCGCTGCCGGATGAGGTGCCGCTGACGGTGGTCGGCGTCGGCTCCAATCTTCTGGTCCGCGATGGCGGGGTCAGGGGCGTGGTGCTGCGTCTGTCGGCCAAGGGTTTCGGCGATGTCGAACTGGCGGGCGAGAACCGCATCCGCGCCGGCGCGATCTGCCCGGACAAGAATCTCGCCGCCATGGCGCTCGATCACGGCATTGGCGGGTTTGCCTTCTATTACGGCATTCCCGGCTCTATCGGCGGGGCGTTGCGCATGAACGCCGGCGCCAATGGGGCGGAAACGCGCGAACGCCTGGTCGAGATCGAGGCTGTGACCCGCAAGGGCGAGCGCGTGACGCTCTCCAATGCCGAGATGAATTACAGCTATCGCCATTCTGCGCCGCCGGAAGGGCTGATCTTCACCCATGGGGTCTTTCAAGGCTATGCCGAGGACAAGACCAAGATCCGCGCCGACATGGACGCCGTGCGCCATCACCGCGAAACGGTGCAGCCGGTGCAGGAAAAGACCGGCGGCTCGACCTTCAAGAACCCGGAGGGCCATTCGGCCTGGAAGCTGATCGACGAAGCAGGCTGCCGCGGACTGCAGATCGGCGGCGCGCAGATGTCGCCGTTGCACTGCAATTTCATGATCAATATCGGTCAGGCGACCGCCCACGATCTCGAAAAGCTCGGCGAAATCGTCCGCCAGCGCGTCTATGAGAATTCCGGCGTGCTGCTGGAATGGGAAATCAAGCGTATTGGCAATTTCATGCCGGGTTATGAAGTGATGGCCTTCGCGCCGTGAGGCGGCTCACAGATGTCGTCAAAGACAAAAGGGCCGTGTATGGCCCTTTTTTATTATGAAGTAAATAAACCTCCACCTACGGTGGAGGACTGGACGAGTTCTACATAGTAGTTGAGAGACCTCTGGCTTGGACCGTTAGATTGTGCGG
>NZ_JARXVM010000020.1 GCF_029892285.1 Rhizobium sp. SG_E_25_P2 | reverse complement strand
CATACGGTCCCGCCCGTCGATCACCCGGGGGTGGCCACCCCCGGGTGATCGAGCGCAAGATACATCACCAAGCGCAAATCCAACATGCAAGGGGCGATGCACGCCCTCTCCGCCTGCGCCAAGCGATGGCGCACGCCCTTCTTTACCGCCCCTCAAAACGCCGCCGGGGCCCAGAAGTCCGAGGCCTGCAGGCGAGCGACCGATTCCAGATGCATCAGGTCCACCGCCTCGCCCGGTCCTGCGGAACCGTCGGCATCGAAGGAGAGGATGCGGGTGTCGATATCGAAGATCAGTTGTTCGGTGGAGTTAAACTGGCCGCTGATGATGGTGAAATCGCCCTGGTGATCGACATTGATCAGCGCGGCGGCCACGTCATAGGCGCCCTGGAACGTATCCGGCAGAACGCGCAGGATTTCGGCGCCGAGCGCGATCAGGTCCTGGCCCTGAGTGAAATCGGTGATCCGATCGACGCCGTCGCCGGTGTGGAAAATAAAGACATCCGAGCCAGAACCACCGGTCAGCGCGTCGTCGCCGCGGCCGCCGCTGATCATATCGCGATCGGCGCCGCCATCGATCACGTCGACGCCCGAGCCGCCCTGAATGTCGTCCTGATGGGCGCCGCCAAAAATGGTGTCATTGCCCGAGCCGCCGAACACATCGTCGGCGCCCTTGCCGGCATTGAGACGGTCATTGCCGGAGCCGCCATAAATGATGTCGTCGCCGGCGCTGGTGCCGATCACATCATGGCCGGAACGGGCGTTGATCCGGTAATCGGTCGAGAAGTCGAAACGCGGGTTGAGGACGAAACTGTCGGAACCCAGGGTCAAATTGTTGAAGCCGGTTCTGGCGGCGTCCTCGCCGAGATTGATGACGCCGGTGAATTCGAAGCTGTTGATGCGCTTGATCAGGATTGCATTGGCTGCCGGCGTCATGGCGTGTCCCCCCGGGGTTCGGCGGCGCGCCCTCCGCGCCGCTCATGAAAAGACTATGCCGGCCTTCATCTTCGCAGGCTGTTCCCGCCGGAACATCTCTGGCGGGTGATGGCAATTGCAGGCGGCGGCGCGCTCGACGCCCCTGCCGGCCTCTCCCGCAAATGGTCCGCGCCGATCACGCAACTGCAACAAAATTCCCCTTGAAACGTTATGCGCCGCAGCACAGGTTTGATCGACGGCGATCAAAGGCTTGCTGCGCTCGCGCGGCGGGGCGGCCAAAGGTGAAGATGACGAACGACACCATGACGGCGGAGCGGAAAAGCGGCTGGTTCTGGCTGGCGGCATTGCTGGTCATGATGATCGGGCTGGGCTTTCGGCTGCCCGAGATCGGCGCGCGCTCGCTATGGATCGACGAGCTCTACAGTCAGTGGTTCGCCAGCCAGAGCTTTGTCGACCTCTGGCGCGACGTGCCGCAATACGAGACCCATCCGCCGGTTTATTACACGCTGCTGAAGGCGTGGTCCGGCCTATTCGGCGACAATGAAGCGGGGCTGCGCGCGCTGTCGCTGGTCGCCAGTCTCGCGACGATTGCGGCGGTGGCGGTCTCGGGCCGGTTCATCGCGCCGTCGTCCCGGTTCGAAGCGGCGGGGCTCATGGCCGCGCTGTTTGTCGCCGTAAACGCCGCCAATATCCGCGATGCGCAGAATGTCCGGCCCTATGCGCTGCAGACGCTGCTTCTCACGCTCGCCATTCTCGCCGCGCTTGCGCTGGTGGAGCGACTGGCGCGCACCGATGACACGGCGCCGCGCGGCGACTGGATCGGGCCGGCGCTGATGATGGGGCTGACGGCGGGGGCGTCGCTGCTGTTTCACAACACCTCTTTTTTCGTCGCCTTCGGGCTCTGGACCGGGCTCTTTGCGACGCTGCCGCTCGTTCCCGCAGGTCGGCGGCTGATGGCATTCGGCGTGCTCACGGGCGCGGGCGTGCTGGCGCTGTTGGTCTGGGCGCCCTATGCGCCGATCTTCTTCGCCCAATCCAAGGCCTTCATGAACCTCGCCTTCTGGCTGACCCCAAAACCCCGGGATCTCTGGAGCGCCTGGGAACTGGTGATCGGCGGCGATGGGATCGCGCTCTGTCTCGCCGCCACGCTCTTGATCCTCGGGGTGATCCGCATGGCGCAGGCGGCGCCGCGGCAGGCGATCGTGGCGGGCGTGACTCTGGTTCTGCCGCTTTACGCGCTGCTGGCGGTGAGTTTTGCGGTCAAGCCGATTTATATCCAGCGATTGTTCGACTGGATGGTTCCCTTGGCTCTTTTGGTCGCGGCCTATGGGATAGTGTCGCTGCCGGGTCGGCTCTGGATCAAGGCCGCGCTTGCCGCGCTGGTGATCGGCCTGTCCGTGCAGAAGGTGGTCGAGGATTTCGAAAGACCGATCGACGACTGGAAGATGATCGCGCAAGTGATCGCCGACAATGCCCAGCCCGGCGATGTGGTGATCGCCGCGCCCGCCGAGGGCAGCGTGGCGGTGGAGTATTACGCCCGGCGTCACGCCAAGTTCCCGCCCGTTATCTATGTCCCCGGCCCCTATCCGCAGCGCGGGCTCGACCGCATTTATATGAGCAATCTCGGCGCGCCTGAGATCGCGCCCGAGGACCGGACGATCGTCGAGGCGGCTCTCAAAAGCCACCGTCGCGTCTGGCTCGTGCAGGTGTCGATTTCGCTCTACGACCCCAAATCGATCATCCGTTCGGCGATTGCCGATCAGCGCCGCTTCGTGCGCTTTTACGGCAATTCGCTGGCCAAGGTGGAACTCTTCGACTGACGCGACCTTTCTCCTGCAATCACGGAAAGACAGCTGAGCCATGAGCGATTTCGACCTTCTTCCGAGACTTCAGACCGGCGCGGACGCCAGGGTTGCGCCGCCTTTGGCCCGTGAGGCCGGGAAAGACGCACGCCCCCTGCCCCGCGCCGCGATCGAGCTGACCGTGGTGATCCCGAGCTATTGCGAGCGCGACAACATCGCCGAGCTCTTCCGCCGTATCGACGCCGCGCTCGCGGGCGTGGCCTGGGAGGCGGTGGTGGTGGATGACGACAGTCCGGACGGCACCGCCGCGCTTGCCAAATCGATCGGCGGTCGCGATCCCAGGCTGCGCTGCATTCGCCGGGTCGGGCGGCGCGGGCTGTCGGGGGCGGTGATCGAGGGGATGCTGTCGTCGTCCGCGCCCGTCGTGGCGGTGATCGACGCCGATCTCCAACATGACGAAACGCTGTTGCCGAACATGCTGAAAGAGATCCGCGCCGGCGCCGACATCGCCATCGCCAGCCGCTACGCCGAGGGCGGATCCGCCAGCGACGGCTTTTCCGGCATCCGCCGCTGGGGAAGCGAGATGGCGACGAGGCTTGCCCGCGGGCTGATGGGCGTCTCCGTCACCGATCCGATGTCGGGCTTCTTCATGCTGAGGCGCGAGATCGTCGAGGCGCATGCGCCTGAGCTTTCCAGCCAGGGCTACAAGCTGCTCGCTGATCTCCTGTGGAGTGCGGGCCGCGACAAGCGCATCGTCGAGCTGACCTATCGCTTCAGGGCGCGCCAGCATGGCGAGAGCAAGCTCGACGCGCTGGTGACGCTGGATTATCTCGGGCTGATCTTCTCCAAACTGCTCGGCGGGGCGCTGCCCGTGCGCTTCCTGATGTTCGCCGCCGTCGGCGCCTCCGGCGTGGCCGTGCATCTGATGATGCTGCAATTCGGGATCAGTCATCTCGGCCTCGCCTTCGGCTGGGCGCAGGCGCTCGCGGTCATCACCGCCATGACCTGGAATTTCGTGCTCAACAACCGCCTGACCTATCGCGATGCGCGGCTGACAGGTTGGGGCTTCATGACCGGGCTGGTGAAATTCTATCTCGCCTGTTCGATCGGCTCGATCGGCAATGTCGGGGTCGCCAGCTGGATCTACTCCTTCAGCGCCACCGCCTGGCTGGCCGGGCTGGCTGGCGCGGTGATGGGCGCGGTGTTCAATTACGCGGTGAGCTCGGCGTTGATCTGGAAGAAGTGAGAGCGGCGGCTGGGGTTTACCCCCCTCTGGTCTGGGACGATGAATCACCAGGATCCACGGCGGCAGGTTTGGGATCGGCAGGCATAGGCAGTTGTGGCCACCCCCCTCTGTCCTGCCGGACATCTCCCCCTCAAGGGGGGAGATTGGATGGGGCGCGGGCATACCCAAATCTCGGCGTTGGTGGCTGGGCGATTGTTTAGCAGCTTGCCGATCTCCCCCCTTGAGGGGGAGATGGTCGGCAGACCAGAGGGGGGTGGCCGCGAACTCCGACCCCTCACCCTCACCCTCCCGCCGCCGCCGCGATGCGGTCGCGCAGCCAGGATTGGGCGGGGTCGCGCTGCAGGCGTTCGTGCCAGGCAAGAACCTTGGTGAAGCCGGCCACCGCGAGCGGCGGCTCGCAGAGCGCCAGTCCCGTCTGTCCGGCCACGAGCCGGCGCGGCAGAAGAGCGATCACATCGCTCATGCGCAGAAGGTCGATCAGCGCCATGAAACTCGGCAGGGCCGCGACGACGCGCCGGGCGAGGCCGAGTTCGGCCAGCGCGTGATCGGTCGCGCCGGTAAAGCGCGCCCCGTCATGCGACATGATCGCATGTTCGCAACGAAGGAACAGGTCGAGATCCATCCTCGCATCCGCAGCCGGATGCCCCTGCCGCATCGCCAGAACATAGCTCTCCTCGAACAGGCGGCGGATGCGGAGGTTTTCTGCCGCCATATCCGGCGTCACCAGGGCCATGTCGAGGCCGCCGCTCTCCAAATGCCGCGGCAGATCGGCAAGGTCGACGGGACGCACAGCGATACGGATGCCGGGGGCCAGCCGGCGGAGATCGGCCAGAAACGGCAGGATCACGGCGCGCTGCGCATAATCGGTGGCGGCAATGCTAACCGTTATCTCGGCCGTCGCCGGATCAAACAGCGCCGGCGACACCAGCCTGTTGATCTCGCCGAGAGCCTGCCGCAAGGGACCCGCAAGGCTTTCGGCGCGCGGCGTCGGGATCAATCCACGCTGGCTGCGCACGAAGAGCGGATCGCCGAACACTTCGCGCAGCCGCGCCAGCATGCCGCTGACGGCGGGCTGGGTCAGGCCAAGCTTTTCGGCGGCGCGCGTGGCCGAACGCGTTTCCAGAAGCGCGTCGAGCGCCTTCAGCAGATTGAGATCGAGAGTCCTGATATCAGCCATCGATATACCAAGGATAAAGAATGCCGATTTGATTTATATCTTAGCTCAAGGCATGACGCCAGCATCGAAATGAAGACAAGGACAATACCGATGAGCGACATCCTCTGGCCCGACCACTATATCCCGGGCTTCACCGACAATTTCTGCTCCAACGAAGTGATCGCGGCGGGGCTGACCAGCGCCGAAATCTGGCCTCTGCTGGCGCGGCCGCATGCCTGGCCCGGCTATTACAAGAATTCCTCGGATGTCGAGATTCATGGCGGCGGCGAGGAGCTGGCGCTTGGCAGCCGCTTTTTCTTCCGCACCTTCGGCTTTCCGGTCGACGCCGAAGTGGTGGAATTCCGCGCGCCCGCGCCATGCCAGGCGGCGCGCATCGCCTGGCATGGCTGGGCGGGCGACGGCGACGACCGGCTCGACGTGCATCACGCCTGGCTGATCGAGGATCTCTCCGCCGGCCGCGTCCGCATTCTCACCCAGGAAACCCAGAACGGCGCCCCGGCGCGCGCGCTGGCCACCGCCCGGCCCAATCCGATGATCAACGGCCACCAGGAATGGCTGGACGGACTGATCGAGGCGGCGCGAGGCGGGAGCGTGTAAGGGGTTGATTGGTTGGGTTCGGTGGGGCTACCCCCCTCTGGTCTGCAGACCATCGCCCCCTCAAGGGGGGAGATTGGCTGGGGGCGCGACCATCGCCCAGCCACGAACGACGAGACTTGGGGAAGCCGGCGCATCCCTCAATCTCCCCCCTTGAGGGGGAGATGTCCGGCAGGACAGAGGGGGGGGGTGTGGCGGCAAGCTCGACCCTACCCCACCGCCTCGATCTCGATCTCTTTCCCCGCCATCACGATGACGTCGCCGGCGGATTTGCCGTTGAGCAGGCGGGCGATGGGCGAGACATAGGAGATGGCGCCTAATTTGGGGTCGGCCTCGTCCTCGCCGACGATGCGGTACGTTTCGACGCGACCATCCTCGCGGCGGAAGGTGACGGTGGAGCCGAAGGCGATCACGTCAGAGCCGGCCGGCGGCGGCGTCAGCTGGGCGCTGGCCAGGCGCTCGGCGAAATAGCGGGCGTCGCGCAGCGGCCCGGCCTGCTGGCGGCGGCGCTCGTTGACATCCTCGATGGCGTTGGCCGCCTGATAGGCCTCGCGCGCGGCGGCCAGCGCGGTCTCCAGCGCTTTCAGCCCGGTTTCGGTGACGAGATTGGCATGCGGCGAGATCTCGCGCGGCGGCAACTGCGTTTCCGAAGCGGCTTCGGCGCTCTCCTCCTTCAGGAAGGCGACGCTCATGATAGGTCCTTTCATTGGCGATGGCGGGATCCGCCTTGTCCCACATTGCCTGAAACGGTCAAACGGGGCTGACGGAAGCCGGACGCGATGGGGATTGTTCTTATCTCAACGCTTGCGAGGCAAGAAGCCGCTTTTGACGGCTTTCTTTTTGGTCTCCAACTCCTTGGCGGCCTTGAGCGCGGCTTTGGCATCCGCCTGACGCTGTTGTTCCTCGCGCAGCCGGTTTAACTCGGCGACCTTGGCCTCGTGAAACTGATAGAGCAGCTTTCCAGGCGGCTCTTCGGCGAAATGCCGGTGATTTCCGATGGCGAGAATGACGACATGATCCTGAAATTGCATGAGAAACAGAAGGTCGTTCGAGTTTTTCGCACCCAGATGCAGATGCATGACGCCGTAACGGGAAAGAAGGCGATCCGGCGGGTCGTCGTGATCGATCCCGCTTCTATAGGCCCAATCGGGGAAGGGATCTCCGTCGACGATCGCCTCGACAAGGTCCAGGACATGCTGCTGAAGGTCCGGCTTTCCGCGATAATAGGAATCCGCCTTGAAGAGAGGAGAAACAATCACCTCCAACGGCCTCCTCTGGATGCGGGGAAGCTTCAAAACCCCATCCATGGTCGCATTCAGCGCCCGAAAAGGATTTTTCTACGCTCTTCCGTCGTCATCCGCGTGATGTCGATCCCGCCATCGCGCTTGGCGTGTTTGGCGCCTTCGGCGATCCGAAGCAAGCGGTCGGTTTGTGTTTCTTTTTCATCCTGACCGTCGGCAGGGTTTTCACGCACTATCGCCGTCGTCATCTCGATCACCTCACCGTGAGAAGAGATATATAGCATGGAGTCCGGTTGTCTTCAACGCGGCGCCAAAACCACGCGATCCCATGCCGAGACGGAGAGAGAGCAGAGATCGCCGACATTGACCGTCAGATGACGACATCCCGGACGGTCCAAGAGCGGTCGACAAGGCAGGCGCGGCGTCTCCCGAAGGAGCGCCGCGCCGCAACCGTGTTACGCCAGCGTCGCCATGTCGATGACGAAGCGGTAGCGCACGTCGCTTTTCATCACGCGCTCATAGGCCTCGTTGACCTGGTCCATCGAGATCGTCTCGATTTCGGAGACGATGTCGTGCTGGCCGCAGAAATCCAGCATGTCCTGGGTTTCCTTGATCGAGCCGATCATCGAGCCGGCCAGAGTGCGGCGGCCGCCGATCAGCGAGAAGGCGTGCACCGGCACCGCCTTTTCCGGCACGCCGAGCAGCACCATGGCGCCGTCGACCTTCAAGAGCGACAGATAGGCGTTCCAGTCGATATCGGCGCTGACCGTGCAGAGGATCAGGTCGAAGCTTCCGGCGAGTGTCTTGAAGGTCTCGGCGTCTGAGGTGGCGTAGTAGTGTTTGGCGCCGAGCTTCAGGCCGTCTTCCTTCTTCGACAGCGTCTGGCTGAGCACGGTGACGTCAGCGCCCATGGCCGCGCCGAGCTTGACGCCCATATGGCCGAGGCCGCCCATGCCGACGATGGCGACCTTCTTGCCGGGGCCGGCGTTCCAGTGCTTGAGCGGCGAATAGAGCGTGATGCCGGCGCAGAGCAGCGGAGCGGCTGCGTCGAGCGGCAGGTTTGCGGGAATGGAAAGCACATAGCCTTCCTTGACCACGATCGTGTCGGAATAGCCGCCATAGGTCGGCGTCTTGCCGTCGGCTTCATAGGCGTTGTATGTGCCGATCAGGCCCGGCATGTATTGCTCATTGTCGAGATCGCGGATGGCGCATTGGGTGCAGGAATCGACGAAGCAGCCGACGCCGACATGGTCGCCGACCTTGAACTTGGTCACATTGGCGCCGACTTCGGTCACCACGCCGGCGATTTCATGGCCGGGCACCATCGGATAGATCGAGCCGCCCCATTCGTTGCGGGCCTGGTGGATGTCGGAATGGCAGATGCCGGAATATTTGATGGAAATGACGACATCGTCGTCATTGGGGGCGCGGCGCTCGAAGGTGAAGGGCGCAAGCGGGCTGTTCGCATCGGTGGCGGCGTAGCCTTTGGCGATCGGCATGGGAAACCTCATTTTCGGCGGATGGAAAGAAAACGCCCGCGACGGAAAACATGGCGGGCGAAAGGAGAGCGAAAACGATATAGGTCGCGAAAATCAGGCTGCAAGGCCGGTTCAAAAATAAGGACACCGCCATAAAAATGCGCCGGGGCCATGAGACCCGGCGCATTTGCTTGAAACCGAAGGCGGATTACACCACCAGAATGTCGCGCGCGCCGAGATCGACATCGTCGGCGAAGCGGGCGACGAGCAGTTTTTCTCCCTCTCCCGAACCGTCGGCGTCATAGAACAGCGCATCGCGGGCGGCGTTGTAGATCAGCCGGTCGTCGGCGTCCTTCGCCGCCGACCCGAGCGTGAAGACGCCGTCGTCGACCACGCCCTTGCCGAGTCCCGTGAACACCGACGCGTCGAGTTCGAGCAGATCCTCGCCGACGACGAAGCCGGCGATCAGCGAGGCGACCTTGTCGGTCAGGCTGTCATCGAGCAGATAGGCGTGGCCGTCGCTGCGGGCTGTCTCACTGGCGCGCTCATAGGCGAACAGGCCATCCTTGAATTTGAAATATTCGAAATTGGTGACGCGGTCGGTTCCGTCGTCGAAGGAGCCCGTCCCCGCCTTCTGGGTGAGGACCACGGCCGCGCCTGGATAGGTGATGGTATAGTCGTCCAGATTGGCGCGATACACCGCGATGTCGCCGGAGCCGCCGCCGCCATTGATCGTGTCATTGCCGTCATCGCCGGTGATGCGGTTGTTGACGCTGTTGCCGGTGATCGTGTCATTGCCGTCGCCGCCGATGGCGTTTTCGATCACGGCCGATTTGACCGTGCGGTTGGAGGCCATGGTGACGCCGCCAAACACGCCGGAGATATAGCTGACGCCGCCGCCGGCGTCGCTCGCGCCTTCCTTCATCGAGGCCGGGCGAAGATCGATGAAGGCGCGCCTGTCGCCGTCATAGCTCAGAGTGTCCTTGCCGCCGGTGTCCCAGGGCGTCGTCCAATAGCCGTTCTTGTCGGACAGCGTGTAGACATTGTCGCCGGTATTGGACTGCTTGACCCCATAGATCGCCTGGATCGCCTCGATGTCGAAGGCGGCGGGATCGATGCGGAAGCCGTAGGTCTGGCTGTGCGGGCCGAGTTCGCCTTTCTGCACCTTGATCGAGCCGTCCGACTTGAAGCTGTAATTATCGTTATACGACATGATCGTATAGAGGACATGGTCATAGGTCTTGTCGGAATAGATGCTGGAGCCGCCGCCATTGTCATGCGGATGGGCAAGCCCGATCGAGTGACCGAGTTCATGCAACAGCGTCTCATAGGCGAAGGATCCGGCTGTGAGATCGGAGGGATCGACGAGCTTGTTCCAGAAACGGCCGATGGCGTTGCCATACAGCAAGGCGTCGCCGGGCACTTCATGATCGGCGAAAGTGATGCCGCCGCCGCCCCAGGCGCTTTGCGGCACGATCTTTTCGACCAGATCGGCCTGCGAGAGGCTGTTGGTCACCTCGAAAGTGAGCCTGCTGACGGACGTCCATTCGCCGAGCACGTTTTGGTAGAAATTCTTCTGCGCCACGGTCCAGGTATGATTGGCGGTATTCTGGAAGAACAGTTGCAGCGGCTCATCCGTGCTCCAGGCCTTGATCGTGGTGGAGCTTGCGCCCTTCCACATGATGCCTTCGAGAAATGCGTTGTCGTCGTCTTTGACCGTCCGCTTGATGACTGTGGCCATTGCTTGTGTCCTCCCGCTGTCGTTCCGTGAATCAGCCGATCTGCGGTTGAATAGTTAAGAAACCTGCGGCGCTGTCAAAGGTTTTACATATTGCAAACGGCGGCGCCGGCCTATCCACCCAGAAAAAGACGCGCCGGACGGGCTGGCGCGCCGAGTGCAAGGATCTGGCTTCGTCAGACGACGAGAATATCGCTGGCCGCGACATCGACGATCGTGCCGAAGACTGCGACCAGCGCCTGGTCGTCGCCGCCTGCGCCATCGGCGTCGTAATAAAGCGCGCGGGCGTCGCGGTCGAAGATCAGGTGATCATCGGCGTCGAGCGCCTGCTGGCCGAGCGTGAACTGATCCGCGTCGAACCGGCCCTTGTCGAGACCGTCGAACAGCGCGTCCTTCAACACGATCGTGTCTTCACCGGAGGTGAAGCCGACAAGCATCGAGAACCTCTTGCCGGGGTCCACGCCGTCGACTTCGAACGTCAGCCCTCCGGCGCGCGCGTGGGCGCCTTCGCGGCCACCGACCAGCGAAATATAGCCATTGGCGAAATGAAGATATTCGACGTTTTTCAAACGGTCGAAGCCATCATCGAACTTCGCGGTGTTACTTTCGTGTTCGACAAGCGTGCCGCTGGCGAAAATGCGGACCCAATAATCGGCGTATTCGCCG
Organism: Rhizobium sp. SG_E_25_P2; assembly: GCF_029892285.1. Lineage (GTDB taxonomy): Bacteria > Pseudomonadota > Alphaproteobacteria > Rhizobiales > Rhizobiaceae > Rhizobium_E. Next base: position 111,044 of record NZ_JARXVM010000020.1, on the reverse strand, counting down.
CGATAATTGACCAGATCGAATTTGCCCCCGCCGCCATCGATGATGTCATCGCCGCCGCGACCGACAATCCGGTTGTCGGCGTCATTGCCGGTAATCCTGTCGTCGCCGCTGCCGCCGGTGGCGCGCTCGATCACGGCGGTTTCGACGGTGCGGTCGGACGCCATGGTCACGCCGCCATAGACGCCCGCGACATAGGAGAGACCGCCGCCGGCATCGGCCGCGCCCTGTTTCATCGAGGCCGGGCGCAGGTCGATCACCGCGCGGCCGGCGCCGTCATAGCGCAGCTCATCCGTGCCGCCGGTGTCCCAGGGCGTCGTCCAATAGCCGTTCTTGTCGGAGAGGTGATAGACATTGTCGCCGCGCGCCGCCTGCTTGACGCCGTAGATCGCCTGGATCGCCTCGATATCGAAGGCGGCCGGATCGATGCGCAGGCCGAAAGACAGGTCGATCCCGCCCAGCGGACCTTCCCGCAGGGTGATCTTGCCATTGGCGCCGAAGCTATAGGCTTCGTTATAGGACATGATCGTATAGGCGGAATGGTCATAGCGCTTGTTGGCGAACAGGGAGGAGCCGCCGCCATTGTCATGCGGATGGGCAAGGCCGAGCGCATGGCCGAGTTCGTGCAGCACGGTGGAATAGATCATCGATCCCTGGCGCGTCGACCCGCTCTCGAGCATGTCGTTCCAGTACCAGCCGCGCGAGACGCCGTTCTTCATCTCCGAATAAGGCGTTTCATGCGCGCCGAGCGTGACGCCATTGCCGCCGAAGAATTTCTGGGGCACGATCGTCTCGACCATATCGGCCTTGTTGACGTCATTGGTCAGGCGATAATTGACCCTGGCCACATCCGTCCACTGGTCGAACACCGACTTGAAGAAAGTCTTGTCGGCCCAGGTCCAGCTATTGGCGGCGGTGTCCTTGAAATAGACCCAGACCGGCTCGTCATTCCAGGCGGAGATCGTGTCGGAGTCCACTTTTTTCCAGAGAATGCTTTCCAGGAACGCATTGTTGCCGTCGTCGATCGTCCGCTTTTCAACCCGCGCCATGTGCCGCCTGCTCCTTTAGACTGGAATCACCAAGGGGCGGATATTTGGGAAACCAATGCCGCTGTCAAAGGCTTTGAAGTATGAGAAACGCGGCGCCCCGCGCCTGTCAGCCAGTCAAGAGCCGCGAATCTCAGGCGTTTGACGTGGTCGGGCTTGCCATAAGGGTCTCGTGGGGTCATAAGGACGCCACCGGCGCAGCCGCGCGCGCCGAAAGCGCGCATGGCGAACGTCACCTTGGCCCACGTGGAACGGTCTCCGCGCGTTCCCGGGCGCGGCCGGTCGCATATCCTGGCCTTTGCCGCCCCCTTTATTCCTCACACCAAGGACCATCATGACCATCGAACTCACCCCGACGCAGATCAAGGGCCTGAAACTCGCCAAGGAGGGCGGGCTTTATCCGAGCGAGGGGAACAAGTGGACGCATCTGAACGCGGAAATCACCTATCTGAAGCGCGATCGCTTCAAGGAGCGCCCGCAGCCGATCAAGACCGTCACCACCGCCACGATCACGCAATTGCGCGAACACGGCCTGATCAAAACCATCGACGCGGACGCCGCCGTCGAGACAACCGCCCATGAAATCACCATGGCCGGCAAGATGTGGTTGCTGCAGAACAAATAAGCGCCGGCGCCGCGCCGCCCCCGAGACCAGCCGTCACGCCGCTGCGCGACGGCGCTCTTGCTCCACCTTGAACCGGGCGAGCAGACGCGCGAGATTTTCGGTTTCCTGCCTGAGCGTTGCGGTCGCGGCGGTGGTTTCCTCCACCATCGCGGCGTTTTGCTGTGTCATGTGATCGATCTGGCTGATCGCGCCGTTGATTTCGGAAATACCGGAAGACTGCTCGCGGGCGAGCGTCGAGACGTCGCCGATGCTGGCGTCGATCGTCGCCACCCGGCGGTCGATGCCCGACAGCGACTTGCCGGTTTCCTCGACCAGATGCACGCCCTCGCCCACCTGTTGGCTGGAAGCGGTGATCAGCGCCTTGATTTCCTTGGCGGCGTTGGCGGAACGCTGCGCCAGTTCCCGCACTTCCTGCGCCACGACCGCAAATCCCTTGCCGGCCTCGCCGGCGCGCGCCGCCTCGACGCCGGCGTTCAGCGCCAAGAGATTGGTCTGGAAGGCGATCTCGTCGATGACGCCGATGATCTCGCCGATCTTGCGCGACGACTCCTCGATGCGGCCCATGGCTGAGATGGCGGAGCCGACGATGCCGCCGGACGTCGCCGCGTCGGTCTTGGCCGCCGCCGCCATGGACTTGGCCTGGTCGATGCTGCGCGCCGAGGACTGGATGGTGCGGCTGATTTCCTCGATCGCGGCGGCTGTCTCTTCGAGGCTGGCCGCCTGTCCCTCGGTGCGCGATGACAGTTGCGCCACGGCCGCCTCGATTTCGGCCGCCGTGCGCGTGACCGTGCCGGTGGAGTAGGCGATGTCGCTGAGCGCCTCGGCGAGATTGCCGATCGCGCCGTTGAAATCCTGTTCCAGCCGGGCGTAATCGGCGGGCAGACCGCTCAGCCGCACAGTGAGATCGCCCGACGACATCAGCGCCAGCGCCCGTTCGAATTCGGCCATCACCGCCTGCTGCTTTTCGGACTGGCCGCGATCGGCGGCCTCCTGGCGAGCTCGGGCGTCCTCGATCGCCTGTTGCTGGGCGGCGCGACCATCTTCCAGCGTGCGGCGTTCGACCACCGACCGGCGCAGTTCGACCAGGGCTGCGGCCATCTGGCCGATCTCGTCGCGGCGATCGGTATGGGAGACCTCTTCGGAGACGTCGCCGGCGGCGATCTTGGTCATCGCCGCCTTCAAGGCGCCGAGCGGCGCGGAAATCGAGCGGCCGATCATCACCGAAAACAGGATGGTGAGCAGACCCGCCAGCGCGAGAATGCCGGTGGTCTTGATCAAACCATTGGTGTGAATGGCTTGGATATCGTCGTTATAGACGCCGGTGCCGACGATCCAGCCCCAGGGCTGAAACAGCATCACATGCGAATTCTTGCCGACCGGCGCGTCCGAGCCGGGCTTCGGCCACATGTAATCGACGAAACCCTGGCCATTGTCTCTCGCCGTGCGGACGAATTCCCGGAAAATATAGACGCCGTCAGGATCCTTGAGGCCTGATACATCGGTCCCGTTGAGCTTGGGCTTGGTGGCATGCGCGATCATGCGGGCGTCGAGATCGTTGATCCAGAAATAGCCGTCGGCGCCGTAGCGCATCGCCATGATCTGGGCGATGGCGTCGGCCTGGGCGGCTTCCCTGGTCATTTTCCCTTCGGTTTCAAGCGCATGATACCGCTTGAAGATCGAGGCGGCGTTCTCGTTCATCTGCGCGAGCATCGCCTTGCGCTCGGCCACCACGTCGCCATAACTCTCCTCGTTGCGAAAGAACAGGGCGGCAGCGAGAACGGCGAGGCAGAAGCCGGTCAGGATCGATATGCGGATCAGAACTGAAAAATTTTTCACGTAAGACCTCGGTCAATAAGGAATTGGGAATAAAATGCAGCGGTAAAGTTGATAAAGATTAAATTGAATACCCGATAAACTCATCTGTAAGTTCTACTGACTGATTGGTCGGGATTAACGGTTTGGTTGGCTTTGCGCTTGTTTGCAGGCCGGCCGGACCTATATGGTCGCCATCGTGATTTGCGGTCGAACAGAGGGAAGACAATGGATCGAAACGCTTTCGTGGCCCGTTTCGGCGGGGTTTTCGAACATTCGCCGTGGATCGCCGAACGCGCCTTCGACGCATCCGGGACGCCTTCGCCCCTGACGGCGCAGGCGGTGCATGCCGCGCTTGCGGCCGAATTCCGCGCCGCCAGCGACGAGGAGCGGCTTGGCGTGCTGCGCGCCCATCCCGATCTCGCCGGCAAACTGGCGGTGGCCGGACAGCTCACAGAAGACTCGCGCGCCGAGCAGAAGGGCGCTGGCCTCGACCGGCTGACCGAGACGGAATTCGCCCGCTTCACCGATCTCAACACCCGCTACCAGTCGAAATTCGGCTTCCCCTTCATCATCGCAGTGAAGGGCCTCGACAAGGACGACATCCTCGCCGCCTTCGAACGCCGCATCCACAATTCCCGCCTGACGGAATTCGACACGGCGGCGCATGAGGTGGAGAAGATCGCGAGGCTGCGGCTGGAGGCGATGGGGTGGTGAGGGGAGATCGGATCGAGCAGGGGCAATCCGAATCCATTCGCGCTTATGTCGACCGAAAGCAGGTCGGCTGTCGCTGAAGGTGTTGCCTGGCATGTCGATACTGCTCGACTCCTGATTGCAAATCGATATGTTCTAGTTATCTTCTGGCCGATGCGTCCGGAGGCGAGAATGGATTTGGACGAGCGTTTTGGTCAATGCCGGCCCGCCGCGCGACCGGTAGCGGAAGTGGAACAGCACATTCAGCCGCGCAGCCTGCAGAGGCTTGCAGACGTCGCTGCCGTTTTGAAGACTTATTTGGAGTGCGCCGGCGATCTGGCGATTCCTGCAGTATTCCATGAAACCGCCCCCATCCTGTGGCTGGTGGATGAGGATGGCGCTATCAGGATTGCCATGGAAGAAGTCGTCCTGCGTGACACGGGCGCATTGCGCTATATACTGCCGCGTAATGGTCCGCCCATGGAGGCGCATCATGTCCGACTTGGCCATCCCGCTTTGCTCGATCCCGTCGAGCCGGGAATGGTGAAGGAGGCGAGAATTGGTGGCGAATTGTTTTACGATCCGGTGCGATATTCTCCTGTGAGTTGGGTCATCTCCAACAATTCCGGCAGATATGGCAAACGAGAAGGCATAACGAGGAGCCACATCAACAATGTGAGAGACGTTTTCGCGTCTTACGACATTCAGGTGCGGCCATTCTTTATCGAATGGAGAGGCTGAGAGGAGAGCAGCATGATTGATGTCGCGGTTCTCAGACCGTCGCAGATCGAGGATTTGTCGAGCCGTCCCTGGTCGGATACGGACAAGCGCGACGTGCTGAGTGGAATAGCCGAGATGCTGGACAAGACGCCTTCCGATGGCGGCGCCGACAGTGACCGCATCTATATGGCTGCCTCCCATCTCACCATCGCCGGAGCCTGGCAGGCGATCAGCACCATCGAACTGGCGAGGGTTGTCGGCGCCGCCCGGCTTGATGCGCAAAACGATTTTCTGGACGGCCTTCCGCGCGACGTGGCGGGACTGGTGTCGCGGGAAATCCTGCGGCAATTGGAGCAGACGCTTTCCCGCCCTCTGAGCCTCGGCGCCTGACCGTCACAAGTCCCGTTCCCATCCCTCTCTCCCCGCGCTATAGCTAGCCGAAGCAGCAAGCCAAGAGAACAAAGAGGAACGCCTTGCCAGTCTCATACGGAACGCTCGACATGCCCGCTTTCGCCGCGGGCGCCGTCAATCTCGCCTCCGCCCGCCTGGGCGCGACGGCGGTCTTTTCCACCGACGAATTCTTCGCGCCTCTCAGCCGCATGCTCGCCGACGAGCCACCGCTCTGGGATCCCGATCTCTATGACGACAATGGCAAGTGGATGGACGGCTGGGAAAGCCGCCGCAAGCGCGTGGCCGGTCATGATCACGCGGTGATCCAGCTGGCCATGGCCGGCCGCATTTCAGGCTTCGATGTCGACACGCATTGGTTCACCGGCAACTACCCGCCATTTGCCGCCATTGAGGCGGCGTTTTCGCCCGATGGCGAGCCCGATCCGAATGACGACGCCCAGTGGACCGAACTGGTGGCGAAAAGCCCGCTCGGCCCCTCCGCGCATCACTTCTTTGAGAATGCCGACAAGGACCGGATCTGGACGCATCTGCGCCTGCATATCTATCCCGATGGCGGCGTGGCGCGGTTGCGCGTCTATGGAACTGCGGCCTTCGACTGGTCCAAGGTCGGGGCCGATCAGGAGATCGACCTCGCTTACATCTTCCATGGCGCCAAATCGCTCGCCTGGTCGGACGCCCATTACGGCCATCCCGACAAGATGCTCGAGCCCGGCCGCGGCAAGAATATGGGCGACGGCTGGGAAACCAAGCGCCGCCGCGGCCCCGGCCATGACTGGGCGATCATCCGTCTCGGCCATGCCGGCGCCATCCGCAAGGTCACCGTCGACACGCATTTCTACAAGGGCAATTTCCCCGACACCTGCGAACTCCTGGGCGCCTATCTGCCCGATCTCGGCGACACGCTGACGCCGGAACAAATCGCCGCGTCGGAGACCTGGACGCCGATCCTGCCGAAGACCAAGCTCGCCATGGACCATATCCACGATTTCACGAGCGACGCCGTCGCAGCCATCGGCCCCGTCACCCATGTCCGCTTCGCCATGCATCCCGATGGCGGCGTGATGCGGCTGAGATTGCTGGGCGTGAAGGCGTAATCCATCGCGGCTGTCGGACGGCCCCTCCCGCTTGGCGGGAAACTTCTCTGCGCGCAAAACGGCGCAAAGGGATATGGAGCGCCGGCATTGGCGCATCCACCGTCTCCCCGCTCCGCGCGGGGAGACGGACCCGGCAGGGGGATGAGGGCGAAGCGCTTTTAGAGTGTCTCAGCCGGCGTCGATTGGGCGCACGGAGAGCCGTAAACCCATCGCCTTCAAAATTGCGCTGAGGCCGCGAAGCTCCGGATTGCCCTTGGCGGACAGGGTGCGATAGAGCTGCGTGGCATTGAGTTCGGCCGCCTGCGCGACGACCGGGACACCGCCGAATGCTGACGTCATTTGCCTGAGCGCGATCATCAGTTCAGCTTGGTCGCCATCTGCAAAGATCTGATCGAGGGTCTCTGCGGCGAGCGCCGGGTTTTCCCTGAACATCTCCGACATCGCGTCGTCATGGCTGCGGTCTTTCACGGCATAAACTCCTCGTCAGTGTCCCCTGCTCTTCCAGTCTCGCCAAAAGGCGCAGGCGCGATCGATATCCGCTTCCTGGCTGCGCTTGTCGCCGCCGCAGAGCAGCAGGATCACGGTGTCGCCAGCACGGCCAAAATAGAGGCGATAGCCGGGACCAAGATCGATCCGCAATTCGCTTACGCCTTCACGAAGAGCCTTGTGATCGCCGAAATTCCCAAGTTCGAGACGGTTGATGCGACGGATAATCGCCGCCTGCGCCCTGAGATCGCGCAGGTCTCGAAGCCATTCGGCAACAAGATCCGCCCCGCCTTTGGTCAGATAATGGCGTATGACAAACATATATCACCTTCGTTTAAAAACGAAAAGCATGATCCGGAGATATGACACCTATGAAGTGACAAAGTCTTTCGGTCGAGGCGCCAATCCACTGAGGCTCCAAGGTCGGCGGGCGTTTGCGGCTGTGGCTACCCCCCTCTGCCCTGCCGGGCATCTCCCCCTCAAGGGGGAGATTGGATGGGGCGCCGGCTTCGCCAATCTCGACGGCAGTGGCTGGGCGATGGGGGAGCTTCTAGCCGATCTCCCCCCTTGAGGGGGAGATGGTCGGCAGACCAGAGGGGGGTGGCCGCAGATGCGAGAGCCCGTCATCGCCCTCCATCCCGAGGGCGGCGGCGAGGCGGGCGGTGTCCTCGATCTCGAAGCGCGCTTCCGCCAGGGCGGATCCGGTCGCAGGGTCGAGACGCTGGAGATAGAAGACGGGCACTGCGAAACTCCGAACGCACCGCCGGCAAAGCGACGGAATGGCTGTCACACGCCGCTGCTAGACAGGCGCGAGGTCATGATGACCCGCTTTTTTCAAGGAGCAAAGCCATGACGGACTGTCCCAATACATCTTCCCCGGTTATTCGCGACATCATCGCGGAGCGCGTGTCGCGGCGTTCTTTCCTGTCGGGCGTGGCGACGTTCGGCGCGGTGGCGGCGGGCGGCGGTTTCGTCGGCTCGCTGTTTGCCGGTGAGAGTTTTGCGGCGTCCGCCGCCTCCTCGCTCGGCTTCACCGAATTGAAGCGCGTCTATGACAAGGACATGGCGGTGGCGCCGGGCTACACGGCCGAGGTCGTGGCCCGCTGGGGCGATCCGATGGCCAAGGATGTCGCGGAGTTCGCCGGCGCGGTTCCCTCTGCCGCCGAGCAGCTCCTGCGCTTCGGCTATAATTGCGACTATATCGCCTTCATGTCGCTGCCGAAGGGGTCGAGCTCGGCCGATCACGGCCTGCTCTGCGTCAACAACGAATATATCTCGCCCAATGTGATCTTCGCCGGCATGACCGAAGACGACGCCGGCCAGAAGATGACCAAGGACCAGGTGGATTTCGGCATGGCCGCCATGGGCCATTCGATCGTCGAGGTGAAGATGGACGGCGGGCGCTGGGCGATCGTCACGGACAGTCCCTATAACCGTCGCCTGACGGTGGAAACCGAGATGCATCTCTCCGGTCCTGTCGCCGGCCACGACCTCGTCAAGACCAAGGCCGATCCGGAGGGCCGCATCGTCAAGGGCACCAATTACAATTGCGGCGGCGGCGTGACGCCCTGGGGCACGGTGCTGACCTGCGAGGAAGGCGCTTCCGACACATTCGGCGGCAAGACCTCCGCCTCGCCCATCGCCGCCGTGCTCGACCGTTACGGCTTCGACGGCTCCGACATCTATGGCCGCGCCCGCTTCCACGACCGTTTCGACATGGACAAGGAGCCCAACGAGCCCAACCGCTTCGACTGGGTGGTGGAGATCGACCCCTATGACCCCGCGTCCACGCCGATCAAGCGCACCGCGCTCGGCCGCATGAGCCACGAAGCCTCGACCGTGGTGCGCAACAAGGACGGCCGCATCGTGGTCTATATGGGCGACGACGACTATTTCGAATACACCTATCGCTTTGTCACCAAGGCGGCCTACGACCCTGCCCGGCCCGAAACCGGCAAGGACATTCTCGACGAGGGCGTGCTGTCGGTCGCCCGCTTCGATGCCGACGGCAGCCTGCACTGGCTGCCGCTCGTCCATGGCGAGGGCAAGTTGACGGCGGAAAACGGTTTCGCCTCGCAGGCAGACGTGCTGTTGAAGACCCGTCTTGCGGCCGATGCGGTGGGCGCGACGCCGATGGACCGGCCGGAGGATTTCGAGACCAATCCGGTGACCGGCCGCGTCTATGCCGTGATGACCAAGAACAAGAAGCGCGAGCAGGACAAGCTCAACCCGGCCAATACGCGGCCGGAAAATCTCTGGGGCCATATCGTCGAGATGATCCCGCCCGGCGGGCGCGGGGCTGAGGCCGACCACACGGCCGATGTCTATCAATGGGATCTGTTCGTGCTGGCCGGCAATCCCAAGGACGCCGCGACCAAGGCCAACTTCCATCCGGAAACATCCGACAACGGCTGGTTCGTCTGCCCCGACAACATCAGCTTCGATCCCGAGGGCCGGCTGTGGGTGGCGACCGACGGCGCCAATGATTTCGGCCTGCCCGACGGCATCTATGGCGTCGACACCGAAGGCCCAGCGCGCGGCCTGCCGAAACTGCTGTTCACCTGCCCAGCCGGCGCCGAGGCCACCGGCCCCTGCTTCACCCCCGACGGCAAGACGCTGTTCGTCTCGGTGCAGCATCCGGCCGAGGACGCCGAAACGCTGGACAAGGCGACGACGCTGTGGCCCGACTTCAAGGGGACGCTGCCGCGTCCTTCGGTGGTGGCGATCCGCAAGCAGGACGGCGGCGCGGTGGGGGCGTGAGGCGTTGAGGGTTTGAGGCGGCGTTTAGGGTTTGAGGCTGGGGTTTACCCCCCTCTGCCCTGCCGGGCATCTCCCCCTCAAGGGGGGAGATTGGCCAGAGGCTCGACCATCGCCTAGCCACGAACGTTGAGATCGGGGAAGCCATCGCCGCATCCGATCTCCCCCCTTGAGGGGGAGATGGTCGGCAGACCAGAGGGGGGTGGCCACAACCGCAGCCGCCCCTCCATCCTCACCAAGTCGGCTTGTGATGCGCGTGCCAATGCCGGGCGATATCGAGACGCGTCGGCGTCCAGGCGTCCTTGTGACCCTTCACATACTCCACGAAACGGCGCAGCGCCGCCACGCGCGCTGGGCGGCCGACGAGGCGGCAGTGGAGACCGACCGACATCATCTTGGGCGAGCCGGCCTGGCCCTCGCGATAGAGCTCGTCGAAGGCGTCCTTCAGATAGGTGAAGAACTGGTCGCCGGAATTGAAGCCCTGCGGCGTGGCGAACCGCATGTCGTTGGTGTCGAGCGTGTAGGGGATGATCAAGAAGGGTTTGCCTTCAAGATCGGGCACCCAGAAGGGCAGATCGTCGGAATAATTGTCGGAGGAATAGAGGAAACCGCCCTCCTCCATCACCAGCTTCAGCGTGTTGAGCGACGGCTTGCCCTGATACATGCCATAGGGCCGCTCGCCAGCCACGTCCGTGTGCAGCCTGACGGCTTCGAGAATGTGCTGGCGCTCGACCTCTTCGGGATAATCCTTGTATTCATGCCAGCGATAGCCGTGGCTGGCGATTTCCCAGCCGGCTTCGTTCATGGCGGCGACGGCGTCGGGATTGCGGGCCATGGCGAGCGTGACGCCATAGACGGTGACGGGCACCTCAAGCTCGGTGAACAGCCGATGCAGCCGCCAGAAGCCGGCGCGCGAGCCATATTCGTAGATCGATTCCATGTTGAGATTGCGCTGCCCCGGCCAGGCCGCGCCGCCGACGATTTCCGACAGCAAGTTCTCCGACGCCGGGTCGCCATCGAGAATGCAGCTCTCGCCGCCCTCCTCGTAATTCAGCACGAATTGCACCGCCACCTTGGCTGCGCCCGGCCATTGCGGATCGGGGATATTGCGCCCGTAACCCACGAGATCCCGGCTGGTCTTGACATCGACAATCATCTGTTCCGCCTCATTGTTTTGCCTTTTGCAGTGCGGCAAGGCTAGAGCGGTGTGGCGGATTTGTCGAGGGGCGGAAAGAGGGTGGCGCCGCAGCTGCGCGCGGTTTTTAAAACCGGTTGCGGGTGATTGAAAATCATGCAACTCACTGTACTTGAGTGTTAATCAGATTACTCAAGGCGATTTTGATGAGTGTCACTTATTCCACGCTTTATGGTTCCGATGCCGATGACGCGCTTTCGCCGACCTATACAGTCGACGGCGACGTGGTGGACGTGCACAGCACGATCTATGGCGGCGGCAATGTGCTCGAGTCCAAGAATATGACCGCGCGGGATCTGTCCGTACGATATGTCACCTTTTGATAGAGGGTTATCCTCTCACGACATGAAATTTCTGACATGGATGACGTAATATGACAAATTTCACAAAAGGACTCGTGGTCCAAGGCGATGCTGGCGACAATAGTTTGAGCGCACTTTACAAATACGAAGACAACGAACTTCATCTTTATAACGTTGTCATGGCCGGCGACGGCAGCGATATTATTCGTTCAAACAACCTGGTTGCGAATGAAACAGGCTCCGCGTTCTATGGCGAAGGCGGTGACGATTACATCTTCGATTCCAAAGCGCGCGATACATTGAGCGGCGGCGCTGGAGACGATTACATCTCCTCGGTCGTGGACCATGGCATTCGGGGTCAGAAGGACAAGCTTGATATTGTTGACGGCGGCGACGGTTACGACACGCTGAAATTTTCCGGCCGCATCGACGCGAAATCGTCGGGCTTTGAAAAGATTATCATTGGAGGCTCGGTAAACCTGACCGGTCTGGATCTGTCTGCGGTGACGTCGATCGGAGCTGCAGGCTCCGGCGCGACCATTCAACTTGGATCGCCCCTTGATTTGTCTTCCATCACTTTCGATGTTGTGATCGGCCATTACCAACTGAAAGGCTCAGACGGCGACGACCGTCTCGACATGTCCGGCAAAGGTGCAGAATTTCACTTCGACGGGAAAGAAGGCAACGACTATCTGCGCAGCAGCGACAAAGACTCCATGATTTGGGGCGGACGCGGCGACGACACGCTGATCGGCGGTGACGGCGACGATGTCATCGGAGGCGAGACCGGATCCGATCTCATTCGCGCCGATAGCGGCGACGATAAGCTCATTCTCAACAATGGCGGCGATGAGGCGCATGGGGGTAACGGCAGCGATATGTTTGTCGTAAACTTCACGGCGAAAAGCGGAAATGTGGCTCTCTATGGCGACGCAGGCGACGATCGCTTCGACATCGGTACGCTAACTCGGAAAACCGAACTGATCGTTCAGGGTGGCGGGGGGTATGACCGTCTGGCCGCAAGCGGCGATCTTTCCGGCATAGTCGGGAACGTCGACAAACTCATCTTCAAAGGCGACCTCATCGTTACTACTGAATTCCTCGGCACAATCATTGACCTACAAGTCAGGAGTGACCCGATGACTGTTCGCGGTCACATAACCCTGTCCGACGGAGGCGAATTGACTTGGCGCGGCAGCGAACAGAATGCCGATCTCTATGGATCCGACAAAGACACTCAATTCGACATGGGGCGCGTAACCAACCGGACGAGAATTTTTGCCGGCGAAGGTGACGACATAATCGTTGCAGGATCAGGTGGGTCCTTCGTCGCTGGCAGTGATGGACATGACACTTTTGTTAGCGGCAAAGGCAACGACAGCTTTTTCGGTGAAGATGGAAGAGATGTATTCGTGGTCCGCTCAATCATGGGCAAGGACGAATTCATCATGGACATATCCGGGAGCGATCACGACCTGATCGATCTTTCCCACGTGAAAGGCATCGACAATTTCACTGATCTGAAGCGCCATCTGACTGGCCCGGCTTCCGACCTCACGATCGATTTCGGGGACGGAAACCAATTGCACATCGGTGCGGCGGACGACCTTCTGCAAGCGAAATACTTCATTTTCTAAACAATTCCATTGTGAACGGCGGCTGAGGAGCCGCCCCTCAATATCCTGGCGGTGCTTCATGTATACTTGGGATCAGACAACAGTTGTCGGCTCGCAATCAAAAGACGTCATTTTGTTCAACATTCTCCAGGCTCCGGGCCAGGAGAGCAAACAGGTGACGATTTTGGGCTATGGCGGAAATGACGAGATTTCCGTCATCAACACCAAAGCGAAGGGAGTCGTCATCGATGGCGGCGATGGACGCGATGTCATCGAGGGCTCGAAGGGCCGCGATATTCTCATAGGAGGAGCCGGAAATGACCAGATCACGGCTCGCGGCGCTAACGCATCCCTTTACGGCGGCGATGGCGATGACATTATCCGGGTTTCCGCAGCTGCCTATATAGAAGGCGGAGACGGGAACGACATTCTGTTTCGAAACCTGCAAGACAACGCCACCGTTAACGGCGGCGCAGGCGACGATACGATGGTCATCAGCAGCCGCTATGAATTGTCCTTCGAAAAAACGTTGCTCTTCTCGCGATCGTTCACTGACGTTGAGCATTTCGCCGTTCAGGGATCGATCCATCTGTCCAAGAACATCATGAGCCTGCTCGGCTCTATTTCGTCTTTCCACAATGACGATATCATTATCCATCTTACCGGCGACGACGCGCAGATCGGCAAGGGATTTCTCTCCGGCGACTTTGGCGGAACCATTGTGGGCAGCATTGCCGACGACGTCATCAATCTGCGCGGCACCCAAAACGATTTTCGGCTGGCGGGCGACGATGGCGACGACCTCCTTTACGGCAACGATCTCGACAATATCATGGTCGGAGGAATCGGGGTCGATACGCTTTATGGCGGCGGGGGCGACGATAAGTTGTATTCCGAGGATACGTCTTCCAACACCATGTTCAAGGAGGGCGATCTCAACAAGCTGTATGGCGACGCCGGAGACGACCGGCTCATTTTCATCGGCAATTACGGGTCCGGCTGGGGCGGCGCCGGCAATGACGTCTTCATAGCCGAAACAACTTATTTGCATGATATCGAAGGATCATTTTACGGCGGTGGCGGCAACGATCTCTTCGAGATGGAACGCGTCAACGGTACGGTCGTCGGAGGCGCCGGCAAAGACATCCTCGAGATCGAGTATGGGCTGGGCGACAAGACGGTGCTCGATGTCGAGATCCTCAGAGGTCGTGATCTCTCCGGCCCCGCCGCGGCGCTGAACGCCGTCGATCTGCTGGACGTGACAAGAAACGGCTACGTGCAGGTGACCGACGGCGAATTGCTGGCGCCAAAGCGCATCAACGGAAAATACCACGTCAGCGGCAGCGACGAAGACAATGCCATCGATCTCTTACACACCCGCATAGACGGTCGAAACCTCGGCGTTTATTTGCAAGGCGGCGACGATCAATTCCGCGGTACAGCCGGGAACGAGACGATAGACGGTGGAAGCGGCGTCGATACGATCTATCTCAGCGACCGGATCGGGCACGATACGATCACGGATTTTTCCACGAATGCAAAGGAGGAAGATCGCCTCGATTTCTCGAACTCCAAAATCATCCGGGATATCGACGACCTCAACACGCATTCCGACATTATCGTCGATGATCTCTATCATGTCCTGATCGTCCACATGGGCAAATCCGAACTTCGGGTCGAATTTGACAGCTACACTTGGACGCTGGACGCCAACAACCTGATTTTCTGAACTTTTCACGATTTTACGCGGCTCTCAGCAAAACGGATTCAAACCATGTCGAGATACATCTCTCAGATGGTCACCATCGACGGCAACACGATCACCGGCTCAACTGGCGACGACAGGGTCAACCTCGCCAAACGGCCCATCGATTCCGCCTTCGTCTTCGCGGATCTCGGCGACGGCAATGATGTCCTGCGAGACTACGAAGACGATGGCTGGTTCGGCAACTATTACATGTCCGTGCGTGGCGGAAGCGGCGATGACAGCCTTTATGGCGGCTCTTCGCCCGACGCTCTCTACGGAGACGCCGGAAACGATTATATCTATCTTTATGGGGATCTTGACACGCAGGAACTGGCGACGGCGATCGGCGGCGCCGGCAACGACACAATCGAAATCCGCGAATGCGGCAATGCCTATGGCGGCAAAGGCAGCGACACGATCATCATCAAGGAACCTGTCGAGGCCGGAACAATAAGTGGCGGCCAGGGAGACGATACGCTCACCCTGATCGCGCCCACTCTTTTCACTTTAAACGATCTGAAAGTGGATACGGTCGAGCGCGTGACTTTTAACAACCCCTATTCCTGGAATGTCGATCTCAGAACGACGGACGAGTTCCTTGATAAATTTGATAGGATTGGCTTCAAGGGAAAGCCGTTTGATCTCTACTTTTCCAACCGGACGGATTTCCGATCTCCGGAAATTTTCGAACGTCTTAACTTCAACATCTTCGGTTCTGACAGCGATGACATCATCAAGCTGGGCGAGACCGAAGGTTTGACCCTGCAGGGCGGCTACGGCGACGATGTGCTTCAGGGCCGAAACGTAATTGGGGGTGAAGGCTTCGACACCATTTACGGAACGAGACTGAACGACAAGCTCTCTACCGGAGATACGGCAGACGCCGACACTGTTTACGCCGGCGAGGGCGACGATCAAATTTCGACGCACAACAGAACGGACGTCGTCTACGGCGGGGATGGGGATGACACAATCTTCGTGTTGCGGAATGAGAAGCCATTTACCGGCATCATTTCCGGTGGAGAAGGCGCCGACGTTTTGGCCGTTTCGAAAGGATATTCAATATTTGACGATATATCCTTGAATTACAAGGGTGGATCCGGAGTGGATACGCTGAAGTTTAATGAGGGAACACTGAAGTCGAACGACAAAATCCAAGCTGAAATCCTTGATGTCTATAACGTTTTTGCAACAGCGAAACAATTGAGCGCCTTTGATGTCATTCGGCTCCGCGGCAAGAGTGGAACGCTCGGCATAACAGAGGAAGGGGAACTGGATGTCTCCAAGGTCGAATTTGGCGGAGGAAATATTTACCGGATTGCCGGCTCAAAGGGCGACGACAATATTCACCAGGACGCCGACAGCGACCAGAACCTGTCGATCGGCGGCGGCAAGGGCAATGACGTTATTGCCGGTGGGGCAGGTGATGACAAGCTGACCGGCGGCGACGGCGTCGATCGTTTCGTGTTCAGAAATGACTTCGGCGTCGACCGGATTCATGATTTTGCATTTGGGCCCAACCACGACGTCATCGATCTCTCCGGTGTGGCGTCCGTGAAATCCTTTTCCGACGTCGAGAAACACATGGACGGCAACCATCGGCATGTGACGATCACACTGGACGAAGGCTCAATCACGCTTGACGGCGTCAACAGCGACAACCTCGACGACAGCATGTTTCTATTCTGACGCCCCCGAGTCTGTTTGGCCAAATGAGGATTGTCAGATCGAGCAGCGGCAAGATGCGCGTCAACGACCCTTGCCGCTTTACCGCCGGGGCAGATCGACCGCGT
Organism: Rhizobium sp. SG_E_25_P2; assembly: GCF_029892285.1. Taxonomy (GTDB): domain Bacteria; phylum Pseudomonadota; class Alphaproteobacteria; order Rhizobiales; family Rhizobiaceae; genus Rhizobium_E. Next base: position 94,750 of record NZ_JARXVM010000020.1, on the reverse strand, counting down.
CCTCACGGCGACGTCCGCCCAAAATCAGGACCAGACCGATGATGACGAAGATCGCGCCGGCGATGAGGCTGACCAGCGTGACGAAGCCGCTGACCGCAAGGCCCGCGACGCCCGTCAACAGCGCAGCCTCGCCTGACGCAGCGGCCTCGCCCGGGATGATCACGTCAAGGAGCGCCTGGCCGGTGAGCAGGATGGTGGAGACCGGCAGGGAGAAAAAGCTCACGCCCGCGATCAGAAAGCCGCGCCCGAAGGCTTTCCTGATCGTCGGAGCGAGAGTGCAAAGGATCGCTGAGACCAGGACGATGGCCGGGACGAGCAACGGCGATGGATCGGCGTCCGACGCACTGAATGCGGCCACCGCCGGCGCAAGCGCAAAGGCGGTCAGCGCGCCAAAAAACAGGCCCGCCAAGAACCGGACCGCAGCTTTGACAAATCCCATATGGTGTTCCCCATTCCGATGGCCGCAAGTATCGGCGAAGCGCAGGCCGCGTCAATCGGATCCTGAGAGCGGCGGCGCGGAAAGTTGATCGTCTTGACGGCGCAAGAACGATGCAGAGGAATAAGCTCAATCGGGGCGCATCGGGGTCTTTCGACTGGCCGCCTAGAGCGTGTTTCAGCTTATCAGCCTCATTCTGCCGGATCAATTTCGGTCAGGGTCAAGGCTTTTGGCGAGGGCGTACCCAGATGTACGGCGGAGCCAAAAGCCGAAGATAGTGGCCGAAATTCATCCGGCCCGAAGGGTTGGTCGAAACCGGGCGCCCGCATCGTCGTAGGGCTTGGCCGTAGCATTAGCTACGACCTGCAGCTACGACCTGCGCCCTTCTCCTCGCGGATCATCCCGGTTTGGACCAACAGAATGAGGCTGATAAGCTGAGACACGCTCTAGGCAATCACCCCGCCTCGGCCAGATGCGCCGCGAGCCGGAAGCCGTCGGGCAGGCGGACGGGGTCGCGGCCTTCGATCATGTCGATCAGCGCATCGGCCAGCGCATGGGCGACGCCGAAGGAGATCTTGAAGCCGCCGGTCATGGCCAGAATGTTGGGGTGGTCGGGCAGCGGGCCGAGCATGGGGTCGCGGGCGATCGCCTTGGGGCGCAGGCCCGCCCAGCGTTCGATGACCGGGGCATTCGCCAGCGCGGGGATGAGCGCGCGGGCTTTTTCAATCACATCGTCGAGCTGGGCGTCGGTGGCGAAAGGCGCGTCATAGCTGTTTTCCGAGGTCGAGCCGACCGCGACACGCCCCCCCGCATGCGGCACGACATAGACGCCGTCGAGAAAGGCCACCGGCAGGCCTGGGTCGAGATCGGCGGCCATGAGCGCCGCCTGGCCCTTGACCCCCTGCCCCAGCGGCTTTTGCAACGGCGGCGCCAGCGCCTCGATCGGCGCGAAAGCGTCGACGCCCATTGCAAGCACCAGACGATCAAAGAGAATGTCGCCGCAAAAGGTTTCGCCGTCCTGACCCGGCTGGGAGGCGCCCGTGGCGCGGAACCGGGCGCGGCCAGCTGCGGCGTCGATGCTTTCGAGCTCGGTCCCCATGAAGATGCGCGCATTGGGCCGATGTTGGAGCCAGGCGGTCAACAGGGCGCAGAGGCCGCGCGGGCTCATGCGGGCGGCGAGCGTGTCATGCACATAGCCGGCTGCGGCGAAGGCAGGGTCGATATAGGATTCGACCGGCGGCGTCTCCGTCACGCGCCAGTCAAAGGCGCCGGCGGGCGAGCGCCAGGCGGATATGGCGTCCTGCTGATGGCGCTCGGCGATGACGCGGAGATGCGGCTTGGGCAGCGGAATGATGCGGCCGACGCGGGCATAGCCGGCCGAAAGCCCGGTTTCCGCCTCCAGCGCCGAAAGCTCCACAGGCAAAGACAGCAGCGCGTCGTACTGGAATTTCTTCTTGTCGTCGAAGCGATTGGGCATCCAGGGAAACAGCGCGCCCAACAGCCCGCCGGACGCGCCGGCGCCCGGCCTGGCGCGATCGACAAGCGTGACGCCATAGCCGGCCTCGGTCGCCTTCACCGCCGCCCAAAGCCCCATCACGCCGCCGCCGACGACCAGAATGTCGGTTGTGAATTGACCGGGAGCGGCGGGCGGATTATCGGCTTTCGACATGGACACCACGAAAACTGCTGAAGACGCGAAGCTGGACTGGATCGACGGCGATATGCCTTATTCGACCCTGTTTGGCGACCATTTTTATTGCCGCAGCGATGGCCGCGCCGAATGCGGCCATGTGTTTGTCGGCGCCAATGGCCTGCCGGGCCGCTGGGCGGATGGCGGCGCCTTTGCGATCGGCGAACTCGGCTTCGGCACGGGACTGAATTTCTGCGAGACGCTGAGGATCTGGCGGGCCCCGCGCGCGGCGGGACAAGCGCCGGGGACGCTCAGCTTCACCTCTTTCGAACTTTATCCGATGGAGCGGGAGGCGATCGCCAAGGCGCTCAGCCGCTGGCCGGAACTGACGCGCGAGCGCGGCGATCTCCTGGCGCTGTGGCCGGAGAAACCCGACAGCGATGTGACGCTGACTTTCGAGCCGGATGTGACGCTGCGGGTGATCGTCGGCGATGCGCTGGACCGGCTTTCCGCGCGCAAAAACCTGTTCGACGCCTGGTATCTCGATGGTTTCGCCCCATCGCGCAATCCGGCCATGTGGTCTGAGGAGCTGATGGCGGCGGTGTGTGATCACACCAGCCCCGGCGGCACATTCGCCACATACGCCGCCGCCGGCTTCGTGCGGCGCAACCTCATGGCCGCAGGCTTTGCGGTGGAGCGACGGCCGGGCTTTGCGGGCAAGCGGGAGATGCTCGCGGGAACAAAATCGGCGGCGTGATCTTTTCCCCGCGTCCAAATGCCGTGTTTACCATCTTGATACGGTCACAGCGGCATGATGAAATGGACGCGACGCAGGGGATTTTCGCATGAGCAGACTGCCGATCATCGAATGGCGCTACGACCGTTCCGAAATCATCGCCGACGGCATCGTCCATGGGGTGGGCGTGGTTGCGGCGCTGGTGGCGGTGACGGTGCTGATCTTCTACGCTACCGTCTGGGCCTCGCCCGGCCTTGCCGCGTCCGCCTGGATCTACGGGCTCGGGTTGATCGCCTCGCTCGGCATTTCCTTCGCCTACAATATCTGGCCGGTGACGCCGGCGAAGTGGATTCTCAGGCGGTTTGACCATTCGGCGATCTTCGTTCTGATCGCCGGCACCTATACGCCGTTTCTGGTGGCGGCGCTGCCGGATCCGTTGATTCTTGCCAATCTCGTCGGTCTCTGGGGCGTGGCCGTGTTCGGCATCGTGCTCAAATGCGGCTGGCCGGGCCGCTTCGACAGGCTCACCATCCTGCTGTATCTGGCGATGGGCTGGTCGGGCGTGATGCTGGTGAGCCGGTTGCTGTCGGTGCTGTCGGCGGCCACGATGATCCTGATCCTGATCGGCGGCATCATCTATTCGCTGGGCGTGATCTTCCATGTCTGGGAGAAGCTGCGCTTCCAGAACGCCATCTGGCATGGCTTCGTGGTGACGGCGGCGGGGGTGCATTACGCCGCCGTGCTGACTTGCGTGATCTGGCAGAGCGCCTGATCAGGCGGTCTTTTCAAAATCCAGCGCATGGCCATTGATGCAATAGCGCAAGCCGGTCGGCGCAGGGCCATCGGGGAAGACATGGCCCAGATGCGCCTCGCATTCGGCGCAACGCACTTCCACGCGCACCATGCCATGGCTGATATCACGGATATTCTTGATGGCGTCCTTGTCGACCGGCTGGAAATAGCTCGGCCAGCCGGTGCCGGATTCGAATTTGGTGTCGGATGAGAACAGCGGCGTCTTGCAACAGACGCAGCGATAGATCCCCGTTTCGTGATTGTCCCAATAGGGCCCGGTAAACGGCCGCTCGGTGCCGCCCTCGCGCGTGACCCGGTATTGCTCCGGCGTCAGGCAATGGGTCCAATCGGCCTCGGCAGGTGTCGTCTTGGCGTCGGTCATGGCGATCTCCTTGTATCCAGGGCATAAATGGGGTGGATGGGCGGAGATGGCAAGGATGGCCACTCACGCCGACAATGTCGGCTCCGTGACGGCACGACCCAGCAAATTACTTGACGCTAATGTAGATTTCTTGCAGTCTCTAATAGGAATTATTGAAACAATACAATCGGGAAACATCCGGGACCGCAGCTTTCTTGCGGCGTGGAGAGAGGGGACGCATGAGTGAAGCAACCATTGCCGCAAAGCCGCTATGGCTGAGGATCCTGCAATTTCCCGTCATCCGCATCGCAGCTCTCGGCGGGATCATCTTCTTCATGATGATGCTCAACAACAGCTTCATGCTGGTGTTCAAGCAGACGCCGCTTGTGTCGATCCTCGTCACCCTCGGCATGGGCCTGGCTGCCATGGCGGTCTATGCGGGCTGGGCGAGGTTTGTCGAACGCCGGGCGGTCAGCGAATTGTCGCTCGCCGGCGCGGGGCGGGAATGGGCGATGGGGGCGGCGATCGGCGCGGGGCTGATCACGGCTTGCGTGCTGGCGCTCGCAGCACTCGGCATGTACCGGGTCGAAGGGCTCAATTCGCTGATCTTCCTGCTGCCGGCGGTATCGATGGCGCTGAGTTCGGGCACATTCGAGGAACTGTTCTTTCGCGGCGTGCTGTTCCGCTCGATCGAGGATCTGTTCGGCTCCTGGATCGCGGTGGCGGCGTCGGCGCTGCTGTTCGGGCTGGTGCATCTTCTCAATCCGGCCGGCACGCTGGCGGGCGCCGTCTATATCAGCATCGAGGCGGGCCTGCTGCTGGCCGCCGCCTATCTGATCACCCGGCGGCTATGGATCGGCATCGGCCTGCATATGGCCTGGAACTACACCCTCTCAGGCATCTTTTCCGGCATCGTCTCCGGCGGCGACAGCGATCCCGGCCTGATCAAGGCGGTGATCACAGGGCCTGATGTGCTGACCGGCGGCGCCTTCGGGCTGGAATCCTCGGTGTTTGCGCTGGTGTTCTGCACCTCGGCGGGGGTGATTTTGATGGCGATTGCGGTGCGGCGGGGGCATGTGGCAGCGGGGCGGTGGAGGTAGGGGGCGCTGGCGGATGGCCGCCATCTATGGTAGAACCATCGCCATAAAAGGCGGCTGCCGCAACTCACCTTCACTCGAAAGACATGCCTATGACGTCCGGCATTCTGACCAATGTTCACAGATCTGCGACGCGGCTGCATGAGGCCGGGTATATGGACGATGTGACCATGCGCGATTTCGACGCACTGCGTCTTCCGCCGCTGCGGGATTATTCGCCTGAAGACATCAAGACGATCCGCGCCAAGTCCAAGGTCAGCCAAGCCGTTTTCGCCGCCCATCTCAATGTCAAGACATCGACGGTCGCCGCCTGGGAGCAAGGCGTGAAGAAGCCCAGCGGGCCAGCGGTGAAGATCCTGGATCTGGTGGAGAGGAAGGGGTTGGAGGTGTTGTGGTGAGTGGTGTTGGGGCTTGATCATGGTGGCAACTGCGACAGCGTAGGAATGTGTTGCGTGCGGCGCGGAGGGAGATCGAGGACTGGCTCCCACGGCAGCGAGCACTAGGCCGATGGTGATCTCCGATTCGCGCCTCCAAGTCGGTCATAGGGGCCGCCCCCTGAGGCGCTCGAAAGAGGGAACCTAACGATGGCAGCGTCACGCCGCATTTGCGCATAACGCGGCCCTCCATCCTATGAGAGCGCGCGAAGACTGCGTTCGGGCAACCGGGTGAAGTGCGGGCGACGGGCACCGATCGCTAGATTTCCAGGTCACCAAGAGAAGGTATCACAGGTGCCCTAACTACTTTAAACGGGTCTTCAACCATGATTATTTATCAAAATATTTTAGTATCTTATTATCACGAGTGTCTTATGCCGTTTTACGGGTTAGGCCCGCAATCTCCGGAAGCAAAAACTAATTGCTCAGATTATACTGGTCCGATACGTCATCTAGATGAATGCCATAATAGAGGTTCGATGGATAAAACCGTTCGGCCCATGACTTGATCTGCATCCGCTGGTCTTCCCCATTCCAATAAACGAAGCTGTATCGGCCGGTTTCATCCTTCCGAATATCGTCTTCGCAATCTTCCGGCAGGTCAATGAACGGACATGCCCTGCATAGATGCTCAAGAGCCTCGCGGCTCGTGGAAGATGCTCTCATTACCACTTCGTCATCACTGTCATCTATCATGCGCTACGATCCTATCAAATTTCATTTTCGTCTGTTGTAGCTTCCGCGTCTAACGCCGCTTCGCGCTCCCACGTAGCCGCTAACTGGCTGGGAGGCCATATCTCAAGCGGCGGATTTTTGGGCTCCCCGAACGACTTGGCTGAATATAAGTCCTTATGTTCCGGCTTGATGAGCATGCTGGGCGGCAAATTGTCGAACAACCCGTAGTCATGGATATAAATCCAGTAGTTTAGACCATTTTTGTTGAGCGCAGTGTAAAACAGCATCAGCAATTCGTAATCGGAAAGCTGAGCCCGCAGCAACTTCACATACCGCAGCTTATCGCTGATGCCTTTGTAGTCATGGACGAACCTCAGGACGTTATAGAGGTAGCGGTAGTAGTGGGCGAGGTCTTGCTGTCTCCAGTCCCAAAACTGATCGTAAGCCCTCTGCAGACGCTCTTTGTCGTCCAGTTCTCCGACATCGTCGTAATACTGCTTGTAATTGGCAAAGAACTGCTTGAAACAATCCCTTCCCGCGGCGCGACGATTGATGTCGCCTGACATAGCATCATAGCTGTTGGGCCGCCGGTTCTTCCATTCAAGGTCAATCGAATTGACAATGGTATTGTGCAGCGTCAGCATCTGGAAAAACGTCGTTTCGAAGTTCTGGCGGTCGAGCGAGATGTGCTGATCTTGAAGGGCGCGGGCCGATGCCGCCAGCTCGTTGCGCGTCTCGGCCAGTTCCTTCTGCTGCAGGACAATGGTGATGAGCAGCGCCATGAAGGTCAGGAATGTCAGGATGGGGTTAAGCGTACCACCGATGAAATCGCCGAAGGTTCCGCCAGACGATTCCGCCTCGAAATAAACGATGGCAAATGCTGTGCACACGATGACGACACAGAATGCGCCGGCAATCAGGAATAAGTGGAATAGATTGGACTTGGAGTTTTCATTGGCAGGCTCCAAAAAGGCCTCGAAATGCTTGCGTAACCACCAGTAGGCGCATTTCGGCAGGTGCTTTATCCACCCGCAGGCTGACATCCTCCACCGCTCTATCTTGCGCCACATACTGCCCCACCCTTCCGGCACATCCATCGCCGCCATCTTCCACGAAATGATATGATAACGAGCCTTCACCTGAGACGAAATCTGATCACTTGCGGCAGCTATTGGGTCTCTGCCACTTCTTATTCGAATCTGCTTCGTTGGACATTATCCTAATCGTAATTGTCGCACCTGATGTATTCCGCACCAATAGGGCTTGTAACAGGACTACCGGGAATCTCCCCTATATGCACAAAGGTCCAGTTCACTTCAACTCATCATGCAAACCGGCAATCCTGACGGGATAAGAAGCTGCCGAATAGATAAATGCCGAAGCCGGTAACGATCGATACGATAAACACACCACAGTCCATCGGAATGTCAGTAATTGCTTTTTCATCATCCATTCCCCTTTGGTTAAGGGCGAGCGACTTGGCCCCTTTTGGAATGCCGCGTTTTCCATTGCTACTAACAATCGTACTGCGAGTTCTTGACCTTACCCATTACGTTGCGAACGCGGATGGCGGCAATAGGCGGGCTCGGACAGCCGCGCCACATGTATTATTTCGGCTTTCACCGTTAGGCACTCGTCATCCAACGGTCCACTCCCAGCCCCAAAGCGGCCCGTCATCGCAATCGCCTGAAGCCGGAGGCCGCACCTCAACGCCTTCGCTCATTCCATCGAAGCACCATCGATCCCTCCCCCTGTGGACAAACCCCTCATCACATTCCCGTCAGACCGAGTTTACCGGCGCAAATGCCCGTTTTTGCTGGCGCCCCTGGCTATTCCCCCCTATTTCTAGCCGCGACCGATGAAGTTTGGAGGCGTCGAGAGAGTGTCAGCGACCGGGATGACCACCGCTGCTTTGTTCCTGCCCTTGCTCGGCGCTTTCGTTGCGCCCGCTTTGACGCGGCGGTTGCAGGAGAAGGCGGCTTGGGTGCTCACGCTGTTCTTGGCGGCGCCGTTTGTGATCTTTGCGAGCCATCTGCCCGAGGTGGCGGGCAGGGCGGCGGTGGCGGGCGGGTTTGCCTGGGCGCCCATGCTCGGGCTCGATTACGCCTGGCGGCTCGATGGGCTGGGGCTGACATTTGCGCTGCTGATTTCCGGAATCGGCGTGCTGATCGTGCTCTATTCCGGCGGCTATCTGAAGGGGCATGAGCAGCAGGGGCGGTTCTTCGCCTTTATCCTGCTGTTCTCGTTTGCGATGCTCGGCGTCGTCGTCTCCGACAATCTGTTGATGCTGTTTGTCTATTGGGAGCTGACCTCGATCTCCTCCTTCCTGCTGATCGGCTTTGACCATCAGCGGGCGGCCTCGAGGCGCGGCGCGCTGCAGGCGCTGCTGGTGACCGGCGGCGGCGGGCTGGCGCTCTTGGCCGGCGTGATGACGCTGACGGTGATGAGCGGCGAGACGACGCTGTCGGGGCTGGTCGTCAAGGCGGCAGAGGTGACGGCGCATCCCTGGGCGAGCGCGGCGCTTGTGCTGGTTTTGATCGGCGCCTTCACCAAATCGGCGCAGTTTCCCTTCCATTTCTGGCTGCCCAACGCCATGGAGGCGCCGACGCCGGTGTCGGCGTTTCTGCACTCGGCCACCATGGTGAAAGCCGGCGTCTATCTGCTGCTCAGGCTCAATCCGGTGTTCGGCGACACGGTGATCTGGCAGATCGCGCTGCCGCTGTTCGGCGGCGTCACGCTCGTGATCGGGGCGGCGCTGGCGCTGAAACAGACCGATCTCAAGCTGATGCTGGCCTATACCACGGTCGCCTCGCTCGGGCTGATCACCATGATGACCGGCATCGGCTCGGACAAGGCGATCGAGGCGGCGGTGCTCTATCTGATCGCGCATGCGCTGTTCAAAGGCGCGCTGTTCATGATCGCTGGCGTGATCGACCATGAGGCGGGCACGCGCGACGTCACCAAGCTTTCAGGCCTCCGGGGCAAGATGCCCCTCACCTTCGCTGCGGCGCTCTTCGCCGCCTGCTCGATGGCCGGCATTCCCTTGTTTGCCGGCTTCATGGCGAAAGAAGAGATATATGCGGCGCTGACCGAGGGCGGCTGGCGGGCGCTGCCGCTCCTCGCGGCAATCGCCGGCAATGCGATGATGGGGGCGATCGGCTTTGCGATTGCGCTGCTGCCCTTCCTCGGCGCGGAGACGAAGACGCCGAAACACGCCCATGACGGGCCTCTCCTGTTGATGGCCGGGCCGGTGGCGCTTGCCGCGCTCGGGCTGGTCGCGGGGCTGGCGTCCGGGCCGTTCCATCATCTGCTGTCGAGCCCGATGGCGTCAGCGGCGGCGGGGACGGCGCTTGACGTGCATGCCTCGCCTTTGCCGCATGTCAGCCTGGCTTTTGCGCTGTCGGTGCTGACGCTTGCGCTGGCGGCGGTGATGCTCTTGGGTCTGGCCGGTCTGCGCGGGCTGATGGCGCGGCTGCTGACGATGATCGGCTGGGGGCCGGATCGCGGCTTCGACCAGTTCGTCTCGCTTCTGGTGACAGTGAGCCATGCCGGCCTCAACCGGCTGCAGAGCGGGCGGCTGGAGCTTTATCTCACCACCGTCTTCGCCTTCATCGCCGCGAGCCTGTTGCTGCCCATGGGCATTCATGGCGAATGGCCTGACATTCCCGCCTGGCCGCGCGACCTGCAGCCGCATGAGGCGGGTTTTATCGCCATCGCCATTTTCGGCCTGTTTGCGGTGCTGGCGGCGAAAAGCCGGCTGACGGCGATCGTTTCCTTGGGCATTCAAGGCTTTGCGGTGGCGGTGCTCTATCTGCTGTTCGGCGCGCCGGATCTCGCTTTCACCCAGTTCATGGTCGAGACGCTGTCGGTGGTGATCCTGGCGCTGATCATGACGCGGCTGAGGCTCGATGTCAGCGATCACCGGCCGGTCAGCCAGATCGTTCTCGATACGGTGATCGCGGTGGCCTGCGGCCTCGGCTTTGCGCTCTATCTGCTCAAAGTGCTGGAGACGCCGTTCGACAACACGCTGTCGGCCTTTTTCGGGGATTATTCCAAGACGCTCGCGCATGGGGCCAATGTCGTCAATGTCATCATCGTCGATTTCCGCGGCTCGGATACGCTCGGCGAAATCGCCGTGGTCACCATCACTGGTCTGGCCATTCTGGCGCTGATCCGTCTCCGGACCAGCCGCGCCGCGCCTGCCGACAATGATCCCGACCGCGAGGAGGAGCGCGCATGAACTCCGTGATCCTCAAGACCATGGCGCCCTTCCTGACCGTGCTGATGCTGGTCTTCTCGGTCTTCGTGCTGCTGCGCGGGCATAATGCGCCGGGCGGCGGCTTTATCGGCGGGTTGCTGGCGGCTTCGGCGATCGCGCTTTACGCGCTGGCTTTCGGGGTGGAAGCGACGCGGCGGGCGCTCAAGGCGCATCCGATGGCGATCGCCGGCGGCGGGCTGCTGTTGTCGACCCTGTCGGGGCTCGTCTCCTGGCTGGCGGGCATGCCGTTCATGACCGGGCTGTGGTTCAAGGTCGCGGGCGTCGATCTCTCCACGGTGATGAGCTTTGATCTCGGCGTCTATCTGGTGGTGCTCGGGGCGTTTTCCACCATTCTGCTCGCGCTTGAGGAGCGGGAGGACCCATGACCGAAGCGCCCTTCATCCTGCTCGCCGGCCTGTTTTTCGCCGCCGCCATCTATCTGATGCTGTCGAGCCGCATCATCCGCATCATGCTCGGCGTGTCCTTGCTCGGCAATGCTGTCAATCTGACGCTGTTCATCGCCGGCCGGATGACGCGCGAGATCCCGCCGGTGATCACCTCCGGCGACGTGCTGGCTTCGACATCGGCCAATCCGCTGCCGCAGGCGCTGATTCTCACGGCGATCGTGATTTCCTTCTCCTTCTTCGCCTTCCTGATGGTGCTGGCCTATCGCGCCCGGCAGACGCTCGAGAGTGACGACACGACCTCGCTGCGCTTTTCCGAGCCGGCGGATGCGCCCGCGCCGCCGAGGGACTACTGACATGCAGACGCTCATCGCCGCCGCCACAGGCATCGACCTCGCCAAAGTCTATGCGCCCGACGTAGCGCCCGAGGCCTGGCTGACCATTCTGCCGGTGGCCCTGCCGCTGGCCGCTGGCGCTGTTCTCGCCGCCATCCGCCGTCGCATCGACTGGCATGCGCCAATCGCGCTCGTGACACTTTCGCTGATGATCCTCGCGGAAATCGCGCTTCTGGCGCATGTGGCCGTCAATGGCCCGGTGACGCTGGCGCTCGGGCGCTGGCTGCCGCCGTTCGGCATCGCCTTCACCGTCGATGTCGGCGGGGCGGCACTGGCGCTGGTCGCGGGCGTCGTCACATTGGCGGCAGGCGTGTTCGCGCTTGCGGAGATCGACCTCAACCACCGGCGCTACGGCTTCTATCCTTTTCTCCTGTTCCTGATCGCCGGCGTGTCCGGGGCGTTTCTGACCGGCGACGTGTTCAACCTCTATGTCTGGTTCGAGGTGCTGCTGATCTCGTCCTTCGGGCTGCTGGTGCTGGGTGGGGAGAAGGAGCAGATCGACGGGGCGCTGAAATACGGGCTGCTGAACCTCGTCGGCACGACGCTGTTTCTGATCGCCACCGGCTATCTCTATGCGATCTTCGGCACGCTCAACATGGCCGACATCGCCGTGAAAGTGTCCGAGGATCAAGGCGATCTGCCTTTGGGCACGCTGGCGGCGCTCTATCTCACCGCTTTCGGCATGAAGGCGGCCGCCTTTCCGCTCAATGCCTGGCTGCCCGCCTCCTATCACACGCCGCGCATGGCGGCGGCGGCGCTGTTTGCCGGGCTTCTGACCAAGGTCGGCGTCTATGCGCTGATCCGGGTCTTGGTGATGCTGATGCCGGCTGAAGGCGCGGCGCTGTCGCCGGTGATCGGCGCGGTGGCGGCCTTGACCATGCTCGTCGGCGCGATCGGCGCCATCGGCAGCGACGATCTCAAGCGCGCGCTCGGCCATTGGGTGATCGCCGGCATCGGCGTGGCGCTGGCGGGTCTGGCGATCGGCGGTGAGGCCGGATTGTCGGGCGCCTATTTCTATCTACTTCATTCGATGCTGGCGATGTCCGGGCTGTATTTCGCCGTCGGCGTGATTGCGGCGCGGGCGGGAACCTCCTCGCTTACGAAACTCGGCGGGCTCTATGCGGCCGCGCCGGGGCTGACGGTGATCACCGGATTGCTGCTGCTTGCGCTCGCCGGCCTGCCGCCACTGTCGGGCTTCTGGCCCAAGGCGGTGCTGATCAAGGCGGCGATCGCCAGCGATCATGACGGGCTGGCCGCCGCCATTCTCGTCTCGGGTTTCCTGATGACATTCGCTGCGGGACGGGTGATCCTGCTCGCTTTCTGGCGGCCGGCGGCGACGCCCCTGCCCGCGCCCCCGGCCGGACGCGCGATGATCGCGGCGGCGGCGGGGATGGCGGGGATCAGCCTGGCGATTGGGCTGTGGCCGGCGGCGATGGCCGGGATCGCCGATCTCGCCGCGCGCGGCTTTGTCGATCCCGCCGCCTATATCGGCTCGGCGCTGATGGGGAGCCGCCCATGAAGGCCGCGCTCGCCCATCTCGCCATCATTCTCGCCGCCATGAGCTTTTCCGACCTGCCGAGCGGGCTGTCGCTGCTGCTCGGCTTCGTCGTCGGCGCAATCGTGCTGACGCTTCTGCCGCGCGCCTCCGGCTCGCTGCGCTATGGCGTCAGGCTGTGGCGCATCGGCAAACTGATCCTGGTGTTTCTCAAGGAATTTACGCTGTCGGTGTGGCGGGTGGCGCGGCTGGTGACCTCGCCGCGCATGCAGTTCCGGCCCGGCCTGCTGACCGTGCCGCTGACCTTGACGCGCGACGCCGAAATCACCCTGCTTGCCAATCTTATAACGCTGACGCCGGGCACGCTGACGGTGGATGTTGCAGAAGATCGCAGCTATCTTCTGGTGCATGCAGTGGATGCGCCCGATCCCGACGCCACCCGCGACGACATCGTCAACGGCTTCCAGCGGCTGATCAAGGAGGCATTCGAGCCATGACGCCTGCCGACATCCTGCTCTCTTCCGTGCATTTCGCGCTGGCCGCGCTGATCGCCGCCATGGCGCTGATCGCTATACGCGTGCTGCGCGGCCCGACGCTAGCCGACCGGGCGCTGGCGCTGGACCAACTGGTGGGCGTGGCGATCGGCTTCATTGCGGTGATCGCGGTGAAAACCGGCTTTGAGCTCTATATCGACATCGCGCTCGCGCTCGGCCTGACGGGCTTTCTGACCACCGCCGCCTTCGCCCGCTATCTGGCTCTGGCGGGCGATCCGGAGGGACTGCGCGGCGACACGGCGAGCGACAAAACCGAAAAGAAGACCGCGCCATGATCGACACGCTTCTCACGCTCGGCGCGGCCGCGCTGCTGATCATCGGCTCGCTGATTGCGCTGATCTCGGCCATCGGCCTGTTGCGGCTTCCGGATGTGTTCGCGCGCATGCACGCCGCCTCCAAGGCGGGGGCGGCGGGCTCCAGCCTGCTTCTGCTGGCCGTGGCGCTGAGGGCCGACGACAGCGCGATCTGGATCAAGGCGGCGGCCACCATCCTGTTCTTTTTCCTGACCGCGCCGATCTCCGCCCATCTGCTCGCCCGCGCCGCCATCAAGGCAGGATTTCGCCCGCCCGTTCTCGACGAAAAGGCCAAGGCGGCGTTTGGCGACGCAGAGTAACGCTGCGGATGGCCGTGAGACATGTCAGTCTCGGCGCGTCAGCAAATCCGCAGTATTAGCGTTTGAATTGCAAAACCGGATCAGAAGCGATTAAAATTCTCCTCAACCGCAAGAACGAAGAACAAGCGCAAAGGTTCCTTGATGAAACTGCAAGACGAGTTGTTTTTACAGCTTATGTAAGCCTTTATTAAGATTGGTTTTCAGCAGGATACGTCACGTAACGGCAAGTTTTTTCCAATTGTGTAAAGTATGTAAAAATATATTGGAAATGCAAAGAAAAGATGTTAATCCGCAACACAAGAGTCATATTTCGATTCAATTCAGTCGATCGGTCATGGGGGACGCCGCGTTCAATCGAGGCGCTGCATGACGGGAAAGACCGAAAGGCGGAATTATCCGTCGCAAGAATAGAAATCGGCGAGGCATATAGGCACAAGCGCTAGGGGTAGCGCCGAGGCCATCAACTATATACTTCGCCGGAGATGACTCTGTTCAGCGCTTCTGGTTCGAAAGAAACTGAAGCAGGGCAAGTGGATCGATCAGGAGAATAATATGAACGATGCAGTAAATGCGGGAAACAAGGAATTGCTGGTCGAATTGACCGCGGAAATCGTGGCCGCCTATGTCGGCAATCACGTAGTGCCGGCCAACGACCTCGCATCCCTCATCGCCGACGTGCATACGGCGCTGTCCAACACCGCGACGGCGGAAGTCGTCGCTCCGGTGGCGGAAAAGCCGAAGCCGCCGGTGCCGATCAAGAAGTCGGTGCATAACGACTATATCATCTGCCTCGAAGACGGCATGAAGTTCAAGTCGCTCAAGCGCCACCTCATGACCCATTACGGCATGACGCCGGAAGACTACCGCGAAAAGTGGGAGCTTCCGTCCGACTACCCGATGGTGGCGCCGGCCTATGCCGAAGCGCGTTCGCGCCTCGCCAAGGAAATGGGCCTCGGCCAGGGCCGCAAGAAGCGGGTTTGAGCCGCAATCGCATGAAAACAGGGCGGTCCTGCGGGGCCGCTTTTGTTTTTTCACACACAGGAAATTTTTCCTACATTTGATTTCAACGACTTAACCTGCATCTTCGCCAAATACCGCTGAAGCGGTTGCGCAGCCATCTTTTCAACGTCAGGATTGCGGCGTATGAATAGGAAAATTAACCTATTCATACCGGAGCGATACTGATGACCCATTCCGACGACCACGGACTGACCAGCCTGTTTTGCGAACCGCATGTGGCCCTGCGCCTGGAACAGCGCGTGGCCGACTGGAGCCGACGCGGCGGCGACGTCTTCAGCCTCGATCCTTCCCCCCGCCCGAACCCGGGCAAACTCAGCCGCCGCGCCCGCCGCCGCCGGCAGAGGGCCGAAATCTCGCCGCGCAGCGTCTCGACCGTGGTCGCAAAAATCGCCGCCGAGATGATGTTCCTGACCTCCGACGAACCGCAGCGGGGGCACAACCGCCGCTTCATCATGAGCCATGTGCAGCAGATCGCCATGTATGTCTGCCATGTGGTGCTGCAGATGACCATGAGTGAGGTGGGCCGCGGTTTCGGCCGCGACCGCAGCACGGTGGGACATGCCTGCGCCCGTGTGGAGGACCGCCGCGACGAGGCCGGCTTCGACCGGCTGGTGGCGGCGATCGAGACGGTGACATCAGGCGTGTTCACGCCCATCGGCCGCAAGGGCTGAGGCCGATGGCGGAGATGACTGTGACGCCAGACTTCACGATGATGCCCGACAGAGAGACCCGCAAGGAGATCGAAAAGCTACTGCGCTTTCTCGGCAATTCCGGCTGCCGCGCTGAGCTCGCCCCCGACCGCAAACACGCCATGCTGAGGCTGACCCATCCCGACGGCCGGACGACGGATGTCCAGAAGCCTGTGGCGGCGGAGGCGGCCAGCCTTGGCCTGCTGGTCGATCGCAACGGGCTGGTGGCGCCGACGCGCGAGGCCCGCTCCTTCCTGCGCCGCCAGCGCGCCGCCCGTGACGAAGCGATGCTCGACCAGCATCGCGCCATTGAGATCGGCTATATCGTCGAGGGCGACGCGTCCGAGCCGGTGCGCATCAATGCGAGCGAAAGCCCGCTCGCGCAATTTGCCCGCATGAAGGACAAATCCGGCGCGCCGTGGTTTGCCGACGAGGCGCTCGCCGCCGGCGAGCGGCTGGCGCGCGATTTCCACTTCGCCGGACTGCAACCGAAAATCACCCCCAACTACGCGCCGCGTCTCGGCGACCGCGTCAGATCCGCCCCCGGCGCGGGCGTCGAACTCAAGGACAATGTCGTGGCTGCCCGGCTGCGGGTCGCCCGCGCGCTGACCGCCATTGGCCCCGAACTTTCGGGCGTGGCGCTCGATATCTGCTGCTTCGAAAAAGGGCTTGAGACGGTGGAGCGCGAACGCCAATGGCCGGCAAGATCGGCCAAGCTGATGCTGAAGACGGCGCTGATGGCGCTGGATCGGCATTATCGGCCGGGTGGGAGGGGGCGGGCGAATAGCGAGTAGCGAGTAGCGAGTAGCGAGTAGCCAATAGGGAGCAGCGAGGAGCGCGCAACTGTCAGATCGATTGCGTCGTTGCGAATATTTCGAATAGAGATTACGTTATGATGGCTGATCATGGCGCACCGGAGAGAGACATGACCCTTCCCGCAAACGCCCAGGAACTGGGTGGACGCTTGCCGTCCGAACAGGAACGCGCAGCGGCGAACCAGTTGCGCAAGATCATCGCCGCGCAATCCAAAGCCAATGCGACGCTGCGGGTCGTCAACGACGGACAGCCGCCGGCGGAAATCGTCCTGACGCCGGGATTGTCGGGCCTGTTGATGGATGTCCTGCGCCATATCGGCAAAGGAGACGCCGTCACGCTGGTGCCGGTGACGCAGCTGCTGACCACCCAGCAGGCCGCCGATATTCTCAATGTGTCCAGGCCCTATCTGATCTCGCGGCTCGATCGCGGCGACATCCCCTATTCGCTGACCGGGCGACACAGACGCATTCAGGCGGATCACCTGTTTGACTACAAGCGGGCCCGTGACAAAGCCCGTAGCGAAGCTTTGGACAGGCTCGGCGAACTGGATGGAGAATTGCTCTGACGTGTTCGCCAACCGGTTCACCGCTCTGGTCGATGCGTGCAGCTTGGCAAGCGTTGTCAGGCGCAATCTCCTGCTGTCGCTTGCCGAGGCGGAATTTTTCAGGGTCCGGTGGTCCGATGAGGTTTTGAGAGAGACGTCTGCGGCGATCGAGAAAATGGCGAGAGCCAAAGGCAAGGACCACCCGGACGCACATGCGCGGCGCGCGATTGCCGCCATGTCGGCAGCGTTCGATGAGGCCAGAGTCGCCGACTATGAGCAGTTCCTTCAATGCGGCAACGACTTGCCCGATCCGAAAGACAGACATGTGTTGGCGGCCGCGATCAAGGCGCAAGCGTCTGTGATCGTGACAGAAAACCTGAGGGACTTTCCGCCCGACACGCTCCGTCGCTACGGCATCGAGGTGCGCTCCGCCGATGCGTTCATTGCGGATACGATCGACCTCGACATCGGCAGGGCGATATCCGCAGTTCGGACCATGAGGTTGCGGCTGAAGCGTCCAGAGAAGGACGCCGACGCGCTGCTTCTGGATTTCGAGGCGGCTGGGCTTGTGAAGACGGTAGATATACTGAAAGGGCATGTGGCTTCATTGTAGCTGGCAATCAGACCCTCTCTACAACACCCACCCCATTCCTCACCGGCCACAAGGGATGACATTTGTCGAAGACCACGACATCCATCAGCCACGGCGACCCGCCTCCTCGGCAGAAGGAAAACAGGGTGTTGCCGTTGGCGACGAGCTGCCGCCCTTCCTCAGAGGCGAAACTTGGTTGTTCGAACTCCGAAAAGCGTAGGCCGTGATGGCGGAGCCAGGATCTGATGTCGTCGATCGACATGCCGCCGCGAATGCCCTGGAGATCGATGCGCGCGTGGCGACTGAAACGGGGTTTTGCCTTCGGCGCCCGGACGGGTTCGCCCTTCTCCTCGACACGCGTTTCCCAAAGGGCGATCGAGAAATCGGAGATCAGGACATTGCGGTTGCGCGCGATCACGCCGAGCCTCAGGTCGCCCTACTCGATCGAACCGCCGAACGGGTCGGTCCAGGGGAATGTCCAGCCATCCGGTGGGCCGAAATGAGGGGCGATTTTGTTGAGCGTCGCGCCGGGCATCAGGCCATGAGGTTCGCTGCCTCTGATGATGTGCAAAAGCGTGATCGCCACTTGAGGCTCCGTCGGCGCTGATATTCCAGTCTATAACTTTGCCAGCATGCCGCGACCCAATCAAGATTCATCATATACAGCGGTCAAAACCGTTCATATTGTTTTTTCTATATTAGATAATATATTTATATATATTTCTCAACCATCTCTTGTAGTATCATTTTTCCGATTTTTCCTCAATAATGACAAGAATATTCTTTAGCGAATCTAATGTTAAATTATTAATATCCCCCATTTGCATTGAATATGAATGAATATTAAGTTTTTCTATAGTGTATTTGCAGTTTTTGCTATCCGCCTTATTGAAAATCCTTATGTCTGAGAGACATAGAAAAAATTGGCCTTCAATTCTTTGCGTTATTATTAACGACTCCGCAAAGCTTTCAGGCGAGGTTCCTACGTTGGAGGGAATAAAATTCGCGTACGCTGGGCTCCATAGCATAGTGCTAATGCTCAGTGCGAGGTAAAGGAAAAAGTGGCGCATCCGAAACTCTCCTATGGGCGTCTTCTTACACGCAATTCAAGCGCGCACAACCGTTAACATCACGCCTTCGCGCAGTATTTATAATCAAGACTTGATCTCACGAGATGTAAAGACAGATCGCGCTGAATTTTCGCGGCATGCCGGCACGACCGTTTTCCGGGCAAAATCCATCGGACTTCTCGAATTACCGTCGAATTGGTCACTGGCATGGCGGCTTGGTGGTTGTTGGCGGCATTTTCGTTCGTTTTCGGGTTGGCTCCGGACGCGTCATGGCCCTTTTTCGGGGGGCGCGTGGCGCCTGAAACGGGGTTTTGCTTTCGGTGCCCGGTGGGTTTCGCCCTCCTCCGGGACATGCGTTTCCCAAAGGGCGATCGAGAAATCGGAGATCAGGACATTGCGGTTGCGCACGACCACGCCGAGCCTCAGGTCGCCGTACTGGATCGAACCGCCGAACGGGTCGGTCCAGGGGAATGTCCAGCCATCCGGCGGGCCGAAGCGTGGGGCGATTTTATTGAGCGTCGCGCCGGGCATCAGGCCGTGAGGTTCGCTGCCTCTGATGATGTCCAAAAGCTTGATCGCCAATTGAGGCCTCATTGGTCGAGATCATATGGGAACAGGCGCCTGTTCCGGTTCGCGCAATCCGAGACAGTGATCGCGCTTGGTGTCAAGACGGTGCAATCAAAACGCCTTCGGCAGTCCCGCCTGCTTCAAGGTTTCATTGGCCGTATGACGGGACTTGACGCCGTGATCGACGGTGAAGTGGCGGTTGGTTATGGGGCTGAACCAGATTTCGTGATCGCCGCGACCGGGTCGGACATAGACGCAGCCGGCCTTGACCAAAAGCTCTTTCAATTCGCGAAGATAGCCCGCCATGGCGGAATCAGAGGCAAGGATTGGGGATTTTGACGGCGTGCTCGGAGAGGATGTGCACGGGGATTTCCGGCTGGTCGGAGGCGGAGCCATTGAGTTCGAGAAGATCGACGACGGCAGCGAGGACCTTGGTTTCCAGCTCTTCCATGGTCGCCGCCTCGACAACGAGGCCGTCGATGTCGTCGCTCGTGGCGAACCAGACGTCGGCCTCGCCATCCCAGGCGGCGCGCACTGTAATCGCATGAGCATTCATCCGCTGGTCTCCCGCTGATTGAATTTGCCGGTCATGTGGGCCGTTGTAGCACGGAGCGCGCTTTAATGGAATTCGCGCTGCTGATCGGGCGGAAGTTCGTTGACGCCCCCTCACCCCACCGCCTTCACGCCCTCTTCCCGGATCCGGTTCACCATCGACCTCAACCCGTTGGCCCGCTGGGCCGAGAGATGTTCGATCATGCCGATCTCCCTGAATGTGTCGAGCGCGTCGAGGCGGGCCACAGTGGAGGCGTGTTTGCCCGTGTAGATGGCGAGCACGATGGCGACGAGGCCGCGGACGATATGGGCGTCGCTGTCGCCGCGGAAGGTCATCACGGGGTCCTGGCCCTCGCCCGGTTCGCTGACTAGCCAGACCTGGCTTGCGCAGCCGCGCACTTTGTTGTCCGCCGTGCGGTCTTCTTCGGGCAGATCGGGCAGCGCCTTGCCAAGTTCGATCACATAGCGGTAGCGATCCTCCCAGTCGTCGAGAAAGGCGAAGTCGCTGATGATGTCGTCAATGGCGGCCATGATGCTGATCCCTGTCTTTGCCGCCCGATATAGGCGCTCGGGGCGGGCTTGAAAAGCCGCTGCGACGGATTGCGCGACGGCTGGAGGGACTTTCCGGGCATGGACGCTGCCAAAGAAAAAGCCGCGAAGCGCAGGGCTTCGCGGCGGCGTCAAGATGACGAGGCGGGGCATGAAAAGAAGCGAGACGCTTCAGGCGGCGCGGCGGCGCCGGTCAGGGCGCGGCCGCGAAGGGGAATTGGATGGGAGCCAGCAGGCAGTAGCCAGTAGGCAGTCGGGTCAGCGCGTGGGGCGCGGGGTCGGGATGGGGATGTGGCGGGCAGTCTCGTCTTGCGCGCCGGCCTCGGGGGCGGCTGCGGCTGTTGTCACGGTTCCGGTCGTCACGCCGTCGGCGGCGGCGAGTTCGGCGGGGTCGGCGAATTTTTCATCGAGATAGGAATAGGCGACCCGCGCCCCTTCCCTGGCCCGCGCTCCGAGCGTCGAGACGGTCTCGGCGCCCTTGACGCAGACATCGGGCTTTTCTGCGCAGAGCGAGCCCATATAGGTGATGGCGCCGGCGGCGGCGCCGAAAGCATCGGTGAGTTCGACGCCTTCCTCATTCTTCAACCGGTCGGTCGCGTCCTGATCGAAGATCGGCAGCATGACCAGCACCATCGAAAACCAGAAGGCGGTTCTCAAGAGAAACCACATATCCGTATTCCTTGCCCTGTCTTTCGGACCAGATCTTTTCGCGTCCGGTTCCGTCGTGTCCGCCGGCTTTCGCCGGTGTGTCGCTCATCGCCGGTTGACCCGGCCTGTTTCCATCAGGAGCTTGTCGCTCTCTTGTCTTGGTCCGGCGCTTGTTGTCCGGCGATGAGCAAACACTAGCCGGGCGATGCTGACGTCCCATTGCGGCAAAGAGGAGGATTCGACTCGAATTTGCCGCGAATTTGAATTTCTTGGAGTTTATGCAATCTTGAACTGCATTTTGCTCAAATTCGACCTATCGCCGTTAACCAACAAGGCAGCCGCCCCCGCCAAATCAGGCGATTGCGGCGCCTGACGCCGCCACAAAGGTTAACTCACCCCGGGTAAGTTTAAAAACACCAGCAATTACGCGCTGTTAACCACGATTTTCGAAGTTGCCCGCATCTGTGCCTTTTCTGGACTTTTCGCCCCTTGCTGCGGCTGTTCCGGGTTCGTTTTTATCCATTCCTTAAGTCCGCGCTGCCATTTTCCGGACTGAGAGTTCCCAAGGGCTAATCGAAGGCCACAAGCGTTGAGAGTATTGAGCAACATCGGCGGCAAGGCGCGTCACATGATAGGACGCGCATCCGACACAGGCGAAGGGGCGATGCCCTCGCCTGGCCTGCGGCTCGCTGCCTCGAGCGCGGTCGGCCTTCTGTGCCTGTCCGGCATGCAGATGGCGGGCGTCGCGCTCGCCGCGTCGCTGCCGGCCTCGGCTGCGCTATTTGCCGCTTCCATGACATTGGCTCTGGCGTTTCGCGAGATCCGTCCCGCCGCCGCCGCGACAGCCCCGCTCGCCGCCGCCATCCCGGCGCCGTCCTCGGTGTCGCGCCTGCCGGGCCTGGTGACCCGTCATGATCGCTACGGCGCGCTGGTGTCGATCTCGGGCGCCGATGCGCAGGCTTTCGGCTTCTCCCCCGAGCGCATCCAGCCCAATGCGGTGATCGACCGCGTGCATGTGGCCGGCCGCATCGCTTATCTGCAGGCATTCGACGATCTCCGTCGCGGCGCGGCCCGCGCCCGCGCCGACGTGCTGTTTGCAGTCGGCGGTTTCGAAAACCACTATCGCCCGGTCCGAATCGAATTCGTCGCCGAATTCGACGAGGACGACGCGCTTTCTGGCTTTCTGACCCAGATCACCGATCGCGGCCAGGAGGCGGCGCTCGAAGAGGACGCGGCCCGCGCCCGCGACGAGGCGCTCGGCGCCAATGAAGCCAAGACCCGTTTTCTCGCCGCCGTCAGCCATGAGCTGCGCACGCCGCTCAACGCCATTCTCGGTTTTTCCGACATTCTGACGGGCGAATATTTCGGCCGTTTCGAAAACGACAAACAGAAGGAATATTGCGAGCTGATCAACCGCTCGGGCAAGCATCTGCTCGCCGTGGTCAACGCCATGCTCGACATGAGCAAGATCGAGGCCGGCCGCTACGACCTGCTCAAGGAGCCCTTCGACATCGGCGACGCCGTGGCCGCCACCGAGGAAATGCTGTCGCTCGCCGCCCATGCCAAGGGCGTGGTGCTGACCAGCCGGGTGGCCCGCCATCTCGGCGACGTCTCGGCCGATCGCCGCGCCATCCAGCAGGTTCTGATCAATCTCGCCAGCAACGCCATCAAATTCACCGAATCAGGCGGTGTGGTGACGATCGACGCCGCCCGCGACGGCGAGACGCTGGTGCTTACCGTCGCCGACACCGGCATCGGCATTGCCGCCGACAAGATCGGCAAGCTCGGCCAGCCTTTCGTACAGGCCGACAGCGCTTATGCGCGCCAATATGAAGGCGCGGGCCTGGGGCTCGCGCTGGTCAAGGGTCTCGTGGCCCTGCATGGCGGCTCCTTTTCGATCGAAAGCGAAAAAGGCGCCGGCACCAAAGTCACCGTCACCCTGCCGTTCAACGGCGAGGACGGCTGCGAAAACGCCATCGAATTTCCGCCGCGCCTGCATGAGCGCGCCCGGACACAGACGATAGAGGAGACGCTCAATGGCGCCGCCGAAGCGAAAATCGCCTGAGAAGAAAAAAGCCCCCGCCCGCAAGGCGCCGGCCAGACGCAAGCAGAGCGCCTGGCTGTCGGGCGTAACTTTCATTGCCCGCTACCCCCGGCTGATCTCGGGGGTGGCGATCTTTTCCGTGGTGTTCAGTTTTGTGGCGGCTAACGCGCTGTGGTATCAGCCGCGGCATCATCCTTCGCCGTTCATGGCGACGCGGGGCGATGCGCCCGCAACCCATGCGGAGGCGCATGCTTCAGCCGCCGAACCCGGCGTCACCACCTTCCGCATCGAGCGCGAGGAGGATCTCGCCGCCCAGCCGAAACCGGCGCCCTCGCCCGTGGTCGCCGAGATCCAGAAGGCGCTGACCACGCTCAACCTTTATGATGGACCGGCCGATGGCGTCAGCGGACCCAAGACGGTGGCCGCCATCCAGTTCTACCAGGAGACCGAGGGGCTGGAGGCCACCGGCGAACCCTCCCAGGCGCTGCTGGACCGGATGAAGGCCGCCCGCGCCGCCATCGCGCAGACAGACGCTGCTCAGCCGCCCGACCAGGCCAAGACCGCGAGCGTGAAAAAGAGCGACGACGTGGCCGAACTGATCCGCGCCATGGACGAGACCGGCTCGACGCCCATTCCCGCCTCCCCCTATCCCGAGCCGGCCAAGAAAACCGCCCATGCCGACGCCTCCAAGGCGCCGTCCGGCGACGCGCCGGTCAAGCGCGTGATGCTGATCCAGAAAGCGCTGGTGGGTCTGGCCTATGGCGATATCGCCGTCGACGGCAAGCCCGGCGCGGCGACCAAGGCGGCCATCCGCTCCTTCGAGAAAGCCTATCGCATGCCGGTGACCGGCGAACCGTCGGAAGCCGTGCTGAAAAAGCTGAAATCCATCGGCGCCTTGTAGCGCCGTCCGGTTGCAGACCATCCATCCACACGGCGGCGGCGTTTGACATTTGGCGAAAAGGGGTAATGATCGTTTCATAAGAGTTTCTTCATGAAACGGACGTCATGTTCTCTCCCGGTTCCGCTGACCACATCCACATCATTGACAGGATCTATGAAGCTGCGGTGCTGCCCGAAGCCTGGGTCGGGGTGATGGAAGATATCTGCCGATGGGGCGACTTTTTCGGCGGAATGGTGGCCATAGACGACGTGACCGGAGCCGACTGGGTGCTGACGCCAAGCGTCACGCCGCTGTTTGAGGAATTCCTTCATGGCGGCTGGCAGCCGCGCAACGACCGGCTCTACGGCCTGGTGAAATCGGGCGATCTCGACTTCGTGTCCGACAGCCAGCTCTACAGCGCCGACGACAAGGCGCGGATCCCGATCTATCGCGATTTCCTCCTGCCGCGCGGCTTCGGGATGGGCGCGGCCACCATCGTGGAAGCCGCCGACGGCCGGCGCATGTCGATCATTTTCGAACGGCGGCTGGAGCAGGGAGCCGTGGGGCCGGAGCTGCTGGCGGCGCTCAACGGGCTGAGGCCGCATATGGCCCGCGCGCTCAATCTGGCGAGCGAGGTGCGCCGGCAGCGGCGGCAGGTCTTGCTGAACGGATTGTCGCTGGCCGGGGTGGCGGCGGCGCTGATCACCGAACAGGGCCGCATCGTCGCCGCCAATTCCGAATTTGAAAAGCTGGACGACTATATCGCCTTTCTCGCCCATGGCCGGCTGGCGCTGCGCGACGCCGCCGCCCAACAGTTGTTTTCCGAAGCGCTGGCGTCGCTCGGCGGCGTGCGGGTGCAATCATTGCCGCTGCCCTCGGCCGACGCGACGGTGACGCCGGGCGTGCTGCACATCCTGCCGCTCCGGCGCATGGCGCGCGATCTCGGGCCCAGCGCCGAAGCGATCGTGATGGCCGCCTTTCCCACCAAAGGCGACCACACGCTGTTTCCGCTCCTCAAGACATTGTATGATTTCACCCGCGCCGAAGCGCGCGTGGCGGCGCTGATGCTCGAGGGCGAAGCGCTGCCCGAGATCGCCAAGCGGCTGGGCGTGGCCTATGAAACCGCCCGCAGCACCGCCAAGGCGATCTATCGCAAGACCGGCAGCACCGGCCAGACCGATTTCGTCCGCAGGCTGTCGCCGGTCACCCGCTATTCGGTCGCCGCAGGCGGCTGACCGCCTGCAAGCGGCGTCTCATAGCACGTTTCAATGAATGCATTCCTCGCACAGCGCCGCCTGCGGCGCTGCGTCGAGCCGCGCCTTGGAAATCGGCTGGCCGCATTTGGCGCACAGGCCGAAAACGCCTCGCGTGAGGCGATCGAGCGCGGCGTTGACGGCGCGCAGCTCGTCGAGACCGGCCCGGCCGACGCCCTCCAGAACCTCATCGCCCTCGACCTCAAGCGCATACTCGGCGGCGTCGGTGCTGCCGGGGGCCTCGAGTTCGGTTTCGATGGCGCGCAGGCGGCCTTCAAGTTCGGTCTTGCGCGTGTTGAGACGGGCTGCGAAGACACTCATATCCAGCATGGATTTTCCTCCGTAGAATATTGTTTTTCTTATATTTCTTATGCGTCAACGGTCGACGAGCACCGAGCATTTGGCGTGACGCACCACCCGATCGGCAGTAGAGCCGAGCAGGTAATTGGAAAAGTCCGGCCTATGCGAGGCGATGATCACGAGGTCGGCGCCGTTTTCTTCCGCCGCCGCCAGGATTTCCCGCGCCGGCGAGCCGATGCGCGTCAGGATCAGCGCTTTGGCTCCGGTCTTTTCGTTGAGCGTGCTGAGCTGCTCGCCGGCTTCCTTGATGCTGGCTTCGATGAAATCCACCGGCAGTTCGATGGTGATGTAGCCGGGAATGTCCTCGGCGACATTGAGAAGCAGAATCGCGCCGCCGTCATCAACGATCTCCATCGCCTTGAGGAGGATCTTTTCGCCCTTGTCGAGTTGGCCGATATCCACGGGAACGAGGATTTTCTTGTACATGTCGCGCCTCCTGTGAGTGAAACTTCTTGGAGGCATCATGCGCGTCACGCGCGTGACGGGCATTGATCAACATCAAGTGGAGGAGCGGCAACCGCGATCAGTCAAGGAGCTCGACGCCAAGCGCCCGGATGCGGGCGAGATCCGTCTGATATTTTTCCTCATAGGCGCCGATGAGGCTGGGATCGGCGATTTCGAGGCGTGGATTGGGTTCATCGAACGGAAAACCGCGCATCAGGCGGGCGACGTTCTTCATCTCGTTGGCCGACAGATGCGGCTTGAGTTCGTTGAGCACCTTCAGGCCCTTGATGGTCAAGGACGGCAGGACGTCGCGGCGCAATTCCTCGTCCGGCACGGTGAAGGCGACGCCCGGCGCGAGCAGCCCGAACACCCTGCCTGGGTCTGCCGACAGCCAGTCATAGGTCCAGACGGTGAGCCTGTCGGCGCCGCAGGCCGCCGCCATGTCGGCGACGATCTCTGCCCAGCCGCGCCCCTCAGGCTTGAACTTCGCGAGATAGCGATCGAAGGCGGGCGCCTTGCCGCGCGAGGCGAGCTGCAGCCAGGACGAGGTCAGATAATCGGGATAGCGGCGGATCGACAGGAAATAGCGCGTCTCATTGCCCTTCAAAAGAGAATCGAGAATGCGCAGCCTGCGGCGCGCGCCGGGATAGAGCCGGCCCGTCCAGTAATTGGCCGAGATCAGCCCGAGCAGATTTTCATCCGAGAGAATGAAGGTGTCGCCACCCCCCTGGCTGCGGATCAACGCGTCCAGCCGGCGAGCCAAGAATGGGCGCGTGATCGCCCCGCCAAGCGCATCGGTCCAGGCGAGTACATCAAACAGCGAGGTGAATCCCCGTCGCACGGTGGAAATCGGCGCATAGCGAATGCCGCCATCCGTGAGCATCGAACGGTGATCGTGCAACTGCGCCTGGATGAAAGTGGTGGCGGTCTTGTGGACGCCGAGATGAACATTGACGCGCATCGGCGCAAACCCGGAATACTCGGTCGCTCGTGAAGGAGCCTGCGTCTCGCTGGCCAGGAGGCCTGCCATACCGGGGCTTACATCGTCATGCGCCATGAAGGACTATTGTTTATAAAGGGAAACGGCCGCCAGGACTACTGGATACCGCCGTTTCCAGCATTACGTTTATTAGCTCGCCGAACCTGGATTTCCAGCTTCCTTTGCTTCGCGCGCGGCCTTCTTGGCGGCGCGGGCCGCATCATTCGCCTTGACCTTTTCCTTCAAGGTCGCGCGCTGCTCCTTGAGAGCTTTCACGCGGTCCCTCAGCGCGGCGATTTCCTTGTTGATCGCCTGGATCTGTTTTCTCGGGCCAGGTTTCTTCTCTGCCGCGTCGGTCGTCGCCATTATTATACCTCTTGATTGGGTCGCAGTCCATTGAATGGACGTTCGCATTCGCGCTTTCGTGACAAACCAACGCGTTGCAATCAGCGCGAACATTAGTGCGGCCCAGATGAAGACACAAGGCCTCGCCTGCCGCCGCGCCCCGCAATCCGAAACAAGTTTGTCGGTTTCGTGTCGAGATCGGCTTTTCGGGAAAACCAGCCCGGCGCCGCGCCGCCGTTATCATGGCCGCCGGCGCTAAAATCCGGTCAGGAAGCGCTTCAAACGGACCAGCCAGTTGGACTTCCGCTTGGGCCTGACGCGCGCGCGGCGAACCCGCGCCGGCGCATCCGCGCCGCCGAATGACGCGAAGATCGGCGCATCATAGGAGTGCGGCGGCGCAATATCGCCGCTTTCGATCCGGCCGAGCGGTCCGCCGTCGAAGCGCGTCCAGTAGCGGAACAGGACCACGCCGCGCTCGGAGCGGATTTCGCGCGCCTCTCCACCGAACTCCGCGGCGGCGGTCACGGCGTCGCCCGCCAGCTGGACAACGCGGAAAGCGCCTTCGCCCGCGCTGCGGACGAATTGATAGACCGCCAGGCCCGCATCCCCGGGCGCGGCGGCCGAGCCGGCGACGCCCGGCGCAATCACCACCGTGTCCGCGCCCATCCGGCCAGCCTCGGAAACCAGAGCCGACGGCCCCGGCGCGCGCCTGCGGATCGCGATCCGGTAGCGGCCCGCATGGGGAAGGATCTGCCGCATCAGCTGGATGTCGGCCTTGTCTCGGCAATAGACCAGCCAGACACCGCGGCGCCCCGGATCCGACAGGGGCAACGGCATGGCGCCGGATTTATCGAAGGACAGCATCAGGCGGCGCAACAGGCGGAAATTGGGTCCCGGCCTGAAATAGCCCTTTTCCCGCCGCCGCGGATGCCAGAGATGCACGAGATGGATGCCGGCTGCGAAAGCCTCGAGCCCATTGAGGGCGAAGAAGGACCGGAAGCCGCAATAATGGCGGACGCCATTGTCCTTGAAATCGGTGAGATAGGCGTGCGGGCGCGGACCTCTTGGCGACAGCGACGACAATCTGTGGAGAAGGTCGTAATCCTCGGCGCCATGGCCGGAAAAACCGGGCGCATGGCCTCCGAGCGAAAGATAATGTTCGCGGTTGACCACCATGGCCGAACTGCCGAAGGCCGTGAACTGGATGAGGTCGGATTGGGCGTCGAGCCATTCCGGAGTGAATTGCTTGATGAACGGCAGATCGTCGGCCATGTCGGCGAACCATCTGTTCACGCCGGCCTCGGTCAGGAACAGCACCGGCGCGGTGAAGAATTCGAACCGATTGCGGGCCATGTCCCGCCGCATGGCTTCGGCGTGAATGGCGCGGTACATGGCGGGCGTGCCGTAGAAATCGATGTCATTGAACATGATGACGGGATTGCGGGCCATGGCCGCGCCGAAATCGCGCACCTTGCCGATCGAAAACAGCTTTTCCGGACGCGGATGGCGCACGACCTCGACGCCGCCCGCTTCCAACAGGCGCAGAGGTTTGGCATGGCTGTCGCTGGTGCCGTAATCGGCGATCTGGATGTCGAACAGGTCCCTGGGCACCACAGCGGCAAGCCGCCGGAGACGCAATTCGCCTTCATGGGTTTCCGCCGTCAGGCGAAGGGGAATGATCAGGGTAATCTTCATCATGCCGCAGTTGGCTCTCTGTTTCGCTCCGATCCTCGCCGACGGCGCCGTTGCGTCATAGAACGCCGGAAGGCAAAGGCAAAGCCCTGTCATGTCGCGTTCACCAATGGTAAAGGAGAATTCACCATACTGGCCAAGCATCCGAGACGGCGAACCGTCTCCGCGGCGACGCAACCATATTGTTGGCGCAATGAAAATATACTAACCTGCCCGCCACTCTCAGCCGTTGGTCGGGGCCGACGGCGTGTTGAATACTGGAAACTGGCGACGTGCGCCTCTGCATCGCGCGTTTCCTCCCCATTGCTCGGCTTTGGCGGGAATTCCCCCCGGCCAACCGGTAAAATTGGAATGAGATATGACAGTTCCGAAGACGACGGATGAGAATGCCGAAACCATCCAGTTTCCGCTCACCAAAGAAGAACGACGCGAGAAACAGCTTCGCAAACGCGCCGAGCGTGAAAGACAAGCGGAAAACGTCGACGCGGCCGAAGCGGATATGAGCGCCGGCAAAGGCGCGGACACGGCGACGGCCAAAGGCAGGATCATCTCGGTCATCGCGGACAGTCCGATGGCGCCGCCGCTGCAACGCAAACAGGCGGCTCAAGAGGCGGAGAGCGAAGACAACGAAGACTTCAAGGCCCCGAGCAAGCGCCTGTTCCGGGCGTCCTGGACCAATGTCTCGTTTCTGCTGTTCGTCATCATTCCGGGATTGTGTTCGGCCCTGTACTTTACGGTGCTGGCCAGCCCGCAATATGTGGTGGAGTCGCAATTCTCAGTCCGCGGCTCCAACGCCTCGTCTATGGCGAGCCTGGGTCTGGGAAGCCTGTTCGGCACCTCCGTGCAATCCAACGATTCCTACATCGTTGCGGCCTATATCGAATCCCAGCAATTGGTCCGCGACGTGCGCGATCAATTCGGCGTCGATCTGCGTCAGTATTATTCCCGCCCCAACATAGACCTGCTCTACCGCATTTCGCCCGACATGCCGCTGGAAAGGTTCACCGAATATTGGCGCGACATGGTGGAGATCAGCTTCAATTCCACCACCGGCAATACGACCCTGTATATCTACGCCTTCACGGCGGAAGACTCCAAGGCGATTACCGACGCCGTTCTGAAAGTGTCGGAAAAGCTGGTCAACTCGCTGAGCGAAAGCTCGCGGCAGCAGATGACGCGCGTCGCCAACCTGCAGGTCGAACGGGCCGAAGCCCGGCTCGAGAATGTGCGTGACGAAATTCGTCAGTTGCGATCGACCGAAAAGATCATCGATCCGGCCCAGTTGTCACAGCTTGACTTCTCACTGACGCAAAAGCTGGAATCGGAACTGCAGGCGACGCGGACACGGCTGAACACCGCCCTTCAAAGCGTGGCGGGCGATGCGCCGCAGGTTGTGGTGCTGAAGCGCACGATCAAGGGCCTGGAAGAACAGCTCGCCGTGCTCAAGCAAAAAATGTCGCTGCCAGACACGCAGAAAGTGTCCAGTCAGCCGATGAAAGCGGGCCGCGTCAATGAAGAAGGCAATATTCCCGGCGTCCTCACCAAGTTCGAAGACCTGACGGTGCAGCAGACCTTCGCCACCCAGGCCTACACCACGGCGCTCGCGGCGTTCGAAACCTCGCTCACCGAGGCCCAGAAGCAGGACCGCTATTTCGCGCTGTTCGTCGAACCCGTGAGACCGGAAATCGCGCTTTATCCGATGCGGATCCTCGACACATTCATATCGCTGCTGGTTTTCATGGCGATCTGGCTGCTGGCGCAGTTCTTCTACCGCTCGTTCAAGGACCATGCGATCTGATCCGCCGGGATCGTTGCGCAGGAGGATAACGTGAGCACGTTGAACGCCAACCGGCGAGAACGAGAGATCAGCGTGCTGAATGGCGCGCAGAACAATCTGCGCGTCATCGTCGCCATGATCTTCCGCGAGGCCGCCAATCGATTCGGCGCCTCGCCGGTGGCCTATGTCTGGACCATCGTGGAGCCCGCGATCCTTGTCGGCATCCTGCTGTTGGCGCGCGTCTACTTCAAGACGGTCAGCCCCGCTTTCGGCGAAAGCTCGGTGATGTTCCTTCTGACCGGCGTCGTGGCCTTCCGGGCGGTCCGCGCCGTCATCAACACCGGCGGCAGGGCGATTCAGGCGAACCGGGCGCTGTTCGAATTCGGCCTGGTCAAGCCGCTCGACACTGTCGTGGCGCGCTCCATCGTCGAATTCGTGATCTGGATCGTGATTCTCACGGTCTTCTTCGCCGCCGTCGGACGCATTCTCCAGACCGAGGTCATCACGGATTTCCAGGGATTCGTGCTGTCCATGCTGCTGGTTCTCTATTTCAGCCTGTCGATGGCGATGTTCAACGCCACGGTCGGGGCGCTGGTGCCGGTCTGGCGCAGCATGTGGAAAATGATGTCTTTGCCGCTGATGATGACGTCGGGCGTGCTGTTCGTACCGGCGCAAATGCCGCCGGAGATTCTCGCGATCATCATCTGGAACCCGTTCCTGCATTGTGTCGAGGGATTGCGATCGCATTCCTATCTCGATTACCTGACGGTGTATTCGCCGAGTTATCTGCTCTGCTTCTCCACCGTGGTCCTTCTTTTCTCGCTGGCGATGGAGCGGTTGTTCCGCAAAGAGATCATCCGCGCGAAAGGCGATGAAGACGAAGACGAGATGGTATGATCACCCTTGAAAATGCTGGCAAAGCCTATCGGGACCGCCGCAACGGCATCCAATGGGTCTTTCAGAACCTGAACGCAGTTTTCCACGACGGGGACAATCACGCGGTGCTGGCGCCCCGGGGCCAGGGAAAGACGACGCTGCTCAACGTCATCTGCGGCAACGACACCTTGTCCCAGGGCGAGATCCACAGGCGCGGACGCGTTTCCTATCCGATGGATTTCCGCGCCAATATCTCGCAGAAACTGACGGGGCGGCAGAACCTGCGCTTCCTCACCGATATTTACGGGCGCAACTATCCCGAAGCGCTGGATTTCTGCGCGGCATTTTCGGCGATGGATCGACAACTCGATCTGCCGCTGAAGAACATCCAAAATCAGGCCCGCGCCCGCTTTGCCGTCAGCGCCCTTCTTTCGCTCGGCTTCAACCATATCCTGATCGATGACACGATCTCGCTGGGCGACCAGAAATTCCGCCGGAAATGCATGAACTACATTATCGACAACAGCGACAAGTTCACCGTGTTGCTGGCGACGAGCGATCCGGACTACGCGGCGAAAATGTGCAAGTCGGCGAGCGTGTTGCATCAGGGAAAACTGACGTTTTTCGACGATTTGAACGACGCCGCCAAAGCGTTCAACGAGATCAACAAGGTCTATGTCTGAGCGCCAAACCGCGCGCGAGACGCCGTCCTTCCGGGTGAATAAACCATAACTATCAACAGGATGATCCGTATCCACATTTCCTTGAACTTTTTTTGACGAAATGACTTGCGGAAACAAAAAGAGCGGTCTATACGACCCTCAACTTGAGTTACGGAGTGTAGCGCAGCCTGGTAGCGCACCTCGTTCGGGACGAGGGGGTCGCAAGTTCGAATCTTGCCACTCCGACCAAGTTATAGTTTCCCGACTTCTTCAGCCCTTCATGGATACGGCCTAATCAGTGTCGCAAGCTCAGGCTTGGCGAGCTACGATGAGGCGGATCTCGCCACTTCCCTTGCATTGCGCTGGTTCTGTGTGGACGCCGTAATCGTCGGACGTTTCGTCGCCGTCGCGCAACCGTTGCCCAGCCTGGCGCGCCGGTCGGATGGTCTCCCGCCGCGACGAGGCAAACTCGTTATGGGATTATCCCTTTGACCGGACGCGATCGTCCTCGGCGCGGTCAGGGCCGCCGCGCAGGGATCCGAGGCCGCGAGGTTCCGTCCCGGGCTTGCGGGAGCCGCGCCACAGCTGCGCCAGTGGGGCGAGAAGCAAGATCGGCCAGATGAAGCAGAGGATCAGCCCCAGCACGCGCCATGCATCCCAGGGCGCCCGAACGGCATAGCCTTCGAACAGGGTTCGCAACACACAGCCGGACGCCACGGCGCCGTAGAGCAGCGCTGCGAAAATGAGAAGGATTGTGTTGGTCGGTTCGCTGTCAAACATTATAATACCAATCGCTTCGATCCAAAGCCCCGCCCATTGCCCCCATCCGGGCCGCAAGGTTCAGCAGACGCGGGACCGATCCGAAAATCCGAGTCGCATCCCGAGGCGTCTATTGCGTTTGATAACGTAACCCGAAACGAACCACCTCCCCCAAATGGGTGAATTTGGAATAATTCCTGATGTTGCCGAGTATTTTCCGGATGCGACGCAGCGATGCGCCGTCTGGGCGGACGGAATGGGTGTGCGCGGGCGGGTCGTTCGTGTCGCAGATATCCGCGCGGCCAAAAAAAATCCCGCGCGCAGAAGCGGCGGGACTTTTCACGGCCTCCGCCTGGGCGGGGCCCCGAACAGCGCATTTCCGACGCAAACGGCGCGGGCGGAAAGTCGCATTCTTCAGGCGCCGGGATTGGCCCCCGGCGCAAGGCGGCGGCGCGTCGACGCCGAATTTTCTATCGTCAGCGGACGCCGTTGACGAAGTATTGAATGCAGGTGCGGATAAAAGCGCGCCCGGTGACGCCCTTGCGTTGTTCGCTGTCGGCCGCGCCGAAGGTCATGTCCATCAGCATATAGGCGGCGGCCTGCGGATTGGTGGCGCTGAGCAAGCCCGCCTCGCTCCAGCGTTCGAACCATTCCGTCAAGCGCCGGCGGGCGCGGTCGAGGCAATCTTCGCGGAGAACCTCGCCGATTTCCGGCGCAAGGACGGCGTCCTGCCGGGCCTGACGCAGAAAGGCCTGCCGCTTCTGATCGGTGTCTTCGTCGACATCGACGCGGAAAATGGCCGACAGGGCCCGCTCCACGGAGTCGCCTGGCTCGACATCGTCGAAATCGAACAACTGGGTGTTCATCAGCCCGACAATGGAGCGGAACAGGTACAGCTTACTCGGGAAAAGCCGGTATAGCGTGCGCTTGGACACGCGGCAGGCGGCGGATATGTCGTCCATCCGCATGGCGATATAGCCGGTGCGCAAATAGATGTTGGCGGCGCGCTCGACAATGATGTCGCGTTGCTCTTCATCGCTGCGCACCTTGGGCCGACCCCGCCCCCGCTTCGGCAGGGATGCCTCGTCCCCGCTCTCGACGGTGTCGGTCGGGATGCGGTCCAAGGCCTGGGGCGCTGCGTAAGATGTCGATTCCAGTGTCAAAGTCGGGCTCCTATCTTTTTCGGCAGCCAGACCGAACCTGATCCGCAGGTTCAAGCGGCTCAGATGTTCGGCGGCTCCGCTTTCGCGTCATGCTCACCCCTTGACCACAGAACGCGCCGACCCGATGCGGCGGGCGATCCCCACCCCTGGAGATCTTGCATTTCGCTGCCCGTTCGCGCATCCTGCGGCTCGGCGTCATCCTGGCCAGAATTCACCGTAGCGAGCCCTGCGTTAAGTGCTGTTAAGGCAGTGTAAAGTTAGGTAAAAGCGCTGGCAAAGCCGATCTGAGGGTGTATCCCGGACGCATGACCAAGGTTCTGCTCATTGACGACGACGTCGAATTGACATCGCTTCTCACCGAATATCTGGTCGAGGAAGGATTTGACGCGCGCGCCGTGCATGATGGCCGACAGGGCGTGGACGAAAGCCTCTCCAACCAGTTCGACATCATCGTCCTCGATATCATGATGCCCAAGATGAACGGCATCGAGGTGCTGCAGCGCATCCGCCGGACAAGCGACGTGCCGGTGCTGATGCTGACGGCGCGCGGCGACAATGTCGATCGCATCACCGGACTCAATCTGGGGGCCGACGACTATGTGCCCAAACCCTGCTCGCCCGATGAACTCGTGGCGCGTCTGCGCGCCATCCTGCGCCGGTCGCGCCGGCATATGGCCGGAGACGGCGGCGCGCGGCTGGTGGAGGCCGGCTCGCTGCAACTGAACACGGGAGCGCGGCGCGCCGAATGGCGCGGACGCGTGCTGGAACTGACCGGGGCCGAATATTCCATTCTCGAAGTGCTGGCCCGCAATGCCGGTCAGCTGGTGTCCAAGCAGGACATGGCCAAGCGGGTGTTCGGCCAGCCGCTGGCGCCGTTCGATCGCCGCATCGACGTGCATGTCAGTTCGATCCGCCAGAAGCTCGGCATCGCCGAAAACGGGCAATCCTGCATCCGCACCGTGCGGGGCCAGGGCTATCAGCTGGTGACGGACGGCTGATGGGACGGACCTTCTGGCATTCGTTCCTGACGATCTGGCTGACCATGGCGGGCGCCATCGCCATCATCATCGCGGTCAACGCCTATCTGGAGGTGTTGCCGCCGAAGGACGGGTTCATCGATCTTCAGGAAAAATATACGCTTGAGGCGCTGGCCGGTTTTCTGCGCGCAGACGAGACCGTCGAGGCCGACACTTTCGTCACAATGATGGGCCGGCAAACGCCGACCATGCGCATCCGCTTTCATGTCGAAGCCGGGACCGCGCCGGAGGCCTGCCAGGATCTGGTAGGCCCAGGACCTCTGGCCCGGCATGCCCGCGAGCAGCAGCCCGACGCGCCGCCCCCACCCCACGGGCCGCAGATGACGCCTGACCGAAACGGACTGGTCAGCGTTACCGTTCCAGGCCTGGCGGCCTGTTATCGCATCAATCTCCAGAAGGAACGGCTTTCGCTGTTTGATCGCATCGCGCCGACCGTACTGCCGCTGCTGGCCGGACTGCTCGCCAGCGTCATCTCGTCCTTCCTGCTCGCCAATTATCTGGTGTCGCCAATCATGAAACTGCGCGAGGGGCTGAAGACGCTGGCGGGCGGCGCTTTCAATGTCCGCATCGGCGCGCAACTGGGCAAACGGCGCGACGAAATCGCCACGCTGGGCCGGGATTTCGACACCACCGCCGCCAAGCTCGAGCAAATGGACGCCGCGCAAAAACGACTGTTCCACGACGTGTCGCACGAGTTGCGCTCACCGCTGTCGCGACTACAGGCGGCCGTCGGCCTGTTGCGCAAGAACCCCGCCCGGCTCGAGACGCTGCTGCCGCGCATGGAGCGCGAGATCAAGCGGCAGGACGGGCTGGTGGAGGAGATCCTCACGCTTGCGCGGCTGGGCCCCAATGCGGCGGCGACGCTCGAACGGGAAACGATCGACATCATCGATCTCGTCTCGGCGATCATCGACGACGCCGCCTTCGAGGCGCAGGCCAAGGGCGTGGCGATGGACTATGCCGGCATTCAAAGCTTCGTAACCCGCGTCAACGGCGAGCTGATCTATCGCGCCATCGAGAATGTCGCGCGCAATGCGGTGAAATATTCCCCCGACGGCAGCCGGATCGCCATCTCGGCAGCGCGCAGCAGCGATGGCGAGACGCTGGAACTCGCCATTCGCAACCCCGGCCCGATCGTGCCTCAGGAGGATATCGAAAAGATCTTCCACCCGTTCACCCGGCTGCAGGAAAGCGAATCCGGCTATGGCCTCGGCCTCGCCATTACAAGGCGGGCCGTTGAGGCGCATGGCGGCTCGGTGGAGGCGCTCGCCAATCCCGAAGGCGGCCTGACGGTGACAATCATCCTTCCGCGCCTGAGCTGATCAGGCTGAGATCCACGCGGAACCCAGGCCGCGAGAGGGGCGTTAAGGGGGCATCGAGACATCGATGCAAAGGAGATTGTCATGAAACTTACGCTGTTGACGGCAGGCTGCCTGGCGCTGGCCACACTCGCCGCCGCTCCCGCTTACGCCGATGACGACAATAACGGCGCGCTGACCGGCGCGGCCGGCGGCGCGGCCACCGGCGCGATCGTCGGCGGTCCCGTCGGGGCCGTTGTGGGCGGGGCGGTGGGCCTCGCCGCCGGCGCGGCGCTCGATCCGCCGTCCGAACGGGTGGTGACCTATGTGCAGGAACAGCCGGTACCCGACCGACGCGTCGTGGTGGAACAGCCGATCGTGGTCGGCGAGCCGCTGCCCGCCGACATCGCGCTCACGCCCATTCCCGGCGACGAGGCCTATGCCTATACCGTGGTCAACCAACAGCGGGTGATCGTCGATCCCCGCACCCATACCGTGGTGAGGATCATCGAATAGGCCGCCCCGCACACCGAACTCCAGTCGAAGCCCTTGCGAACACCCTGCGTCGCAAGGGCTTTTTCTTGCCCGGTTTCTCCGCTGCGGCGGGCTGGAGCGTCTTGCATGATGCTCTGAAGCAAGGATAGCATGCGGCATGACGCAACATTTCCTCGAAAGCCATCCTGGGATCGTCAAGCGGCTCATGCGGGCCGAGGCGTGTCCGCGCAGCGGCATCGCCATGGTCGCGGGCGGAGGACCGCGACCATGGCGATGCCGTCGATCTTCCGGGAAGACGTAACGACATCGACGAGAGTTCAAAGCCATCGCCCGTTATCTCTGAGGAGCGCCCATGCCCGGTTTCGACGCGTTACTGCAGCAAGGTTCGGCGCATGCCTGGCTGTTCATCCCCAGCGCCATCTTGCTCGGGGCGCTGCATGGGCTGGAGCCCGGCCATTCCAAGACGATGATGGCGGCCTTCATCGTGGCGGTGCGCGGCACCGTGCTGCAGGCGGTGCTGTTGGGGCTGGCGGCGACGCTGTCGCATACCGCCGTGGTCTGGGGCATTGCGCTTGTAGGCATGACGCTGTGGCGCGGGATAAACGCCGAGGCGATCGAACCCTATTTCCAGCTCGCGTCGGGCCTCATCATCATCGCCATCGCCATGTGGATGGTGTGGCGGGTGCGGCGCGACCACCAGATGGCGCTGCAGGCGGCAGGGCATGGGCATTCCCACCATCATGGGCATGACGGGCATCACGCCCATGGCCATTCGCATCGACACGGGCATTCCGTTGCGCCTGCG
Organism: Rhizobium sp. SG_E_25_P2; assembly: GCF_029892285.1. Taxonomy (GTDB): domain Bacteria; phylum Pseudomonadota; class Alphaproteobacteria; order Rhizobiales; family Rhizobiaceae; genus Rhizobium_E. Next base: position 56,954 of record NZ_JARXVM010000020.1, on the reverse strand, counting down.
GACATCCGGCGCATCGACACCGGCCATGGCGTCGTGGCGCTCGAACTGTATGAGGGCGAAGGGCCAGCGGTGTGGCGGCTGAGAACGGAAAGCGGGCCGCGCTGGTCGGCCTATGACGTCAAGCTGACCACCGAGCGGCCGGACGGGACGCTCAGCGTGTTCGTGTTCATCCAGCGCGGCGACGGGCTGCAATCGGTCGACACGGTCGATGAGCCGCATGACTTCACGGCGCGGTTGACGCTCCGCCATGGCGGCCATAGCCATGTCTATGATCTGGCTTTTGTCGACGCGCCCGGTAAGGATGCGCCGCATGCCGACATGCGCGGGTTCGCGAGCGCCATCGACGCCCATCAGGACGCCCATGAACTGGCGCATGCCAACGACATCCGAAAGCGTTTTTCCAACGGCCGCGCCACCACCGGCCAGATCATTCTGTTCGGCCTGACCGGCGGGCTGATCCCCTGCCCCGCCGCCATCACCGTGTTGCTCCTGTGTCTGCAGCTCAAGGAATTCTCGCTCGGCTTCACACTGGTCCTGTGCTTCTCGATCGGGCTGGCGCTGACGCTGGTGTCGGTGGGCGTGCTCGCGGCGCTGAGCCTCCGGCAGGCCGGCAAACGCTGGCGCGGCGTGAGCGACATCGCGGCCCGCGCGCCTTATCTGTCGAGCCTGCTGATCCTGGCGGTGGGGATCTATACCTGCCTGCATGGCTGGCAGGGGATCGCGGCGACCGGCGGATGACGCGATGTCGGACAAGGACAGATCCGCTGCGGCGAGCGCGCGGCCGCGACAGGGTTTTGTAATTTAAATTGCTTATTGCTTATATTAATAAGTAGAGATACAATATAAGCACCAACTAAATCCAGATTTTATTCATCCCGCATTAAATCTATTATGGGATAGATTCCTCTATATTGCAGAGGGGACATCATGCATTCGATCGAAAACGATATTCAGCCCTGGTCCGGCGAGAAACGTCGCATGGGAGAAGAGCTTTTCACGAAACTGGACAAACATATTCGTGAGGTCAGCACGAGATGCTTCAAGCATTTCGACCCCTCGACGACCACGCTTTCCGAAGACGTTGTGGCGAGAGAGCGGGTGAAGTTCCGGCATTTGTGCGAGGGAAATTTCAACGCGGCATATTTCACGGCGCAGGCGCCGGTGATCCGCTCGATCGCCGAGAAGACCGGCTTCACCAATTTCATCGTCAAGGCGGCGTCGATCTATGCGGCGGAATGGTCGCTGGTGGTGCTCAAGGAAACGACATTTTCGCCGCGCAAACGCGAAGCCTATCTGCGCAGCATGATGGAAGCGATCTTCACCGATATCGCCACGGCGGTGCATGTGCTGATGGCCGATCAGGAGACAGAGACCAGCCGGCAGCGCGCCCAATTCGAACAGACCCGCGCCACGGACGCCGAGGCTGATGCGCTGGCGATGACGGCGCTGGGCGACGCGCTCAACGCGCTGGCCGCCGGCGACCTCTCGGCCCGCATCACGCAGACGCTGCCGGAGAAAAACGAAAGCGCCCGGCGCGATTTCAACCGCGCCACCGACGCCCTGAACGACACGATGCAAAAGATCGCCCGCACCGTGGACGACCTCAGCCAGGGCATGGACGAAGTGACCGGCGCGAGCAAGGAATTGTCCCGCCGCACCGAACAGCAGGCGCAGGCGCTGGAAGAGACGGCGGCGGCGCTGCATGAACTGACCACGACGGTGAGCCGCACATCCGACGGCGCCGCCGCCGCCAACCGCGTCGCCTCCTCGACCCGCGAGGAAGTGGGCCGCACCGGCGAGATCATGCATCAGGCGGAGACCGCCATGGGCCGCATCGCGCAAAGCTCGCAGGAAATCGCCCGGATCGTGTCGGTGATCGACGAAATCGCCTTCCAGACCAACCTGCTCGCGCTGAACGCCGGCGTGGAAGCCGCGCGCGCCGGCGACGCCGGCAAGGGCTTTGCCGTGGTGGCCTCGGAAGTGCGGGCGCTGGCGCAGCGCTCCGCCGAAGCGGCGAAGGAAATCCGCAACCTGATCACCACCAGCTCCGACCAGGTCAAGCATGGCGTGGCGCTGGTGGAAAGCACCAGCAAGACGCTGAGCGGCATCGTCAACAAGGTCGCCGAGATCGACGAGGTCATCGCCGCGATCGCCGCCTCGGCCCGCGAACAGGCCACCGGCATCCAGGAAATCAACAGCGCCGTGACCGACATGGATCGCGTGACCCAGCAGAACGCCGCGATGGTGGAAGAAACCAACGCCGCCACCGCCACGATGCAGGCCCGCTCCCGCGAACTGGCGGACCTGGTGGGCGCCTTCAGGCTGAGCGGCGCGGCCAGCGCGGCCGGGCAGTACAAGGCGGAGATGCGCCACGCAGCGTGAGGCGGGGGGCGATTGCGTCACAGAAAGTGGGCCCGTCGCTGGGAGACGGCGGCGGGCTTGGGGCGGGTGACGGCTACGCCGCGTCCCGCGCCCGGATCTCGATGTCGAGCCGCGCGGCGGCGGCGATGTTTACGAGGGCGTCGAGCGAGAATTTCGCGAGTTTGCCGCGCAAGAGATCATTGGCGCGCGGACGGGTGAGACCGAGGCGTTTTGCGGCCTCATCTTGCGGCAGATCCCATTTCAGGACCGCCTTGCGGATTTCATAAAGCAGCGTCGAGCGCGCCTTGAGATTGGCGGCTTCCTCCGGGGTGTCGGAGAGGGCGTCCCAGACGCTATCGTATGTCTCAGTGGTCATCGTTCCGCTTTCCATACATTGCTCGTCACGGCTCGGAACAGCGATTGTTTGTTACGACCAACCAGCGCGAGTTCCAATTTCCTACTATAACCGCAACCAGCAATAGGATAGCCTCCAAGCAGAAGGCAACAAAGCGCGCCGTCGAGCGTATTTCAGACATGGATCTCGTTCTACAAGATAACTCCGATCAATGGCTCAGAGCACATCGTCGTCTTCTCGATCAGCATTCCGACGCGGACATAAAACAGGCGATCGCCACCGAAGACTTCTCTGTACTCATTCATATCCCGCCAGACCTCAGGCTTTCGATTGCTGACAATCCCGATTTGCAAACCGATATCTGGTGGTACGTCGAGATCCGGCATGAACTCGATATCGAAGACTTCCCCTGCATCCACATCGCCTACGCAATGAGCTCAAAAGCGAAATCCGTCATCGGCAGGTCGCATGGCGTTTTCACATTGCATCTGGATGAGACGCGAACGAATGGGCTCGTGATCGGCTTCTGCCCATGGTGCGCCATGCCGCTGAACGTGAGCGCATTGTAGTAAAGCCCTCACCCATGCAAGAAGTATAGTGCGCTCGGGTATGCGGTCTTTGTCGTTTTAACCAAATTTGTCGTCCGTCATGCCGACACCTGTATCCCTTTCCTTGGGGAAAAGCCCGAAGTAGCAGTTCGATCCGACTATCCTGTCATCGCTGTTTACGGTCGACAGAGTGACCTCACAGAATTTGCCCTGGACCTCGCCCCGGTAGAAGCGCTTGACGTAATATCCCGGGTCTGTTTCGTAGAAATCGCTGACAGGTTTGATCGAGGACATGCAGCGCCCAAATTCCCGTTCCTCCTCTTTCGGGTCGAGAACATAGATGTTGGCGGAATTTTCGGACGGATAACACCATCTCGCGGGAGCTCGAATTCGTCTGAGAATTAAGGCCATGTCTTCGATCTTGATATAGGCGGATTTTGGCCATTCGAATTCGCCCATTAACATGGCCCTGCCATAATCAAACAGAATGTTCAGCGCCATGACCGTCAAGGCGGCTAAAGCGATGATCCCGATTGTTTTTTTCCCGCTCCAGCGGCGTTGCCAAACGCGCATTCAACCCCTCGGCCAGATGTATCTGCCGCGACCAACAGAGGCAGCATATTGCGGCGGATTAACGTCAGCACTCTTCTCGGAGCAACGCCTCAGCCTGCCTAATCTTCTTCCTCGACCCAGAAGATGAACGCTTGCTCTGCGTCATAGCCAATCAATCCGCAATCGAATGTGGCTGCGGTCAGCGGCGTCCAGCTTGACAATGCAGCAGGATCCCACAATCCGTTGCCAAAGAACGCAGCGTCGTCCGCCAGCTCTCCGATGGCCTCGGCGGCTGCGTCAACCTCAGATCTTGCCGGACACGGCCTATCGTAAGCCAAACTCGTCGATGCCGCGACAGCGAGAACATGCGCGGCTTGTCGCCGGTTCAAGCGCACCATGCCGCCAGTTGCGAAAGGGTCGTCCAGTGATGTGGGATAACCGACCTTCGCCGCGATCATCCTCGGGAATTCGGCTTCAGGACAATCCGGTCGACCGCCGACCCACCACCGGGCGGCTCTTTGATGGGAGAACCGATTGAGGGTGCTTCTGAGAATTTCCATGAAGACTGTAGAGCTCAGGCCGCAGGACATGGCAAGGGCGGAAATCCCCGACCGGAGTTGGCGCGCCGTGGAAGCACTGCCCCCCTCACCCCGCCGTATCCACGCTCACCTCCACCGAAAGCCCTGGCGCGAGCCGGTCCGCCGCCGGCTGTCCCTCATCGATGGCGATGCGGACGGGGAGGCGTTGGGTGACTTTGGTGAAATTGCCGGTGGCGTTGTCGGATTTGATCACGGAGAATTCGCTGCCGGTGGCGGGCGAGAAGCTTTCGATGCGGCCGGTGAAGCGCTGGCCTTTGAGGAGATCGGCGGTGAAGGTGACGGGCATGCCGATGCGCATAGCGGCGACCTGGGTCTCCTTGAAATTGGCCGAGATCCAGATGCGGTCGGGCACCAGCGACATCAGCTGCGTGCCTGTGGTCACATAGGCGCCGATGCGGGCGGAGACTTCGCCGAGGCGGCCGTCCGAGGGGGCGCGGATCACCGTGTTGGCGAGGTCGATACGGGCGAGTTCTAACGCGGCGCGGGCGCCGTCGATCGCCGCCTCATATTGCTTGCGGGAGACGGCGATCGACACCAGCGCCTGTTGGGCGACATCGGCGTCGGCGCGGGCGGAGACGAGGCTGGCGCGCGCGGCTTCGAGCGCGCTGCCGCTCTGTTCCAGCACGGTCTGGGAAATGGCGTTCTGGCGGGCGAGCGACAGGTTGCGGTCGTAGGTCGCCTGGGCGGTCTCCAGCGCGACATTGGCGCTGTCGACCTTGGCGTTGGCGGCCTTGAGCTTGGCGTCGTCGGAGGCGCGCTCCTGTTCGAGCGTGGCGAGCTGGGCTTGATCGGCGGCGAGCGTCGCCTCGGCCTGGCGGGCTTTCTGCACATAGATGCGGTCGTCGATCTTCAGCACCACATCGCCTTTCTTCACCCGCTGGTAATCGGTGACCGGCGCCTGCAGCACATAGCCCGACACCTGCGGCGCCAGGAACGTCACCTGGCCGCGCACATAGGCGTTGTCGGTGGTCTCGACCGAGGTGGTGAAGGGCGGTAATTGCCAGACATAGAGGATCAGCAGCACGCCGGCGATGCCGGCGAGGATGGCGAGAAGGCTGGCGATAGCGCGGACGAGACGAGACATGAGCGTGGTTCCAGAATTTTAGGCGGCGGCGGGACGGACGAAGACCGCCCGCCAGGCGGAGTGGACAATGAGGGCTATGAGCGCCAGCGCGCAGATGGCGGCGATGGCGAGGAAGAGATCGTTATAGGCCAGCACCCAGGCTTCGCGGGTCACCTGCTGGGCGAGCAATTGCCCGCCTTCGGCCGTGAGCAGCGCCTTGTCGGTCAGCACCCCGGCATAGGACTGGCCGAGCTGGGCCACGCGGGCGGCAACCAGAGGATCGGTGCGCGCAAGACCCGCCACGAGATCGACCGAATGGACCTTTTCGCGGATGGTCGCGAATGTGCCGAACAGCGCTGATCCGAACAGGCCGCCCATGGTCTGGGTGAAGATGAACACCATGATGAAGCCGGTGATGTAATTCGGCCCCTTGCTGAGCGCATTGATGAAGCCCGCCGACAGCGCAGGCGGCAGAAACAGCCCGCCGCCCGCCGCAATCAGCGCCTGGCTGACCAGAATGTCGCCGGGTCGGGTGAGGCTGGTGGCGGAGGCGTCCATCCAGGCGCCGGTTCCGATCATCACCAGCGCCACGGCGTGGATGAGCGGTTCGCGCCCCGGCTTGAGGATCAGCGTGCAAAAGGCGGACGCGCCGACAGAAGCGATGAGAATGACGGTCCAGAGCGTGGTGAGCTGATAGGGCGCGAGCCCCAATTGCGTGAGCAACGCCAGCGCGCCGGAAGCCTGTTCCGACAGCGCGACGCGGAACAGCAGGAGCACGCCGAGGAAATGCAGCATGGGCGGCGAGGTGAGCCAGGCGATGTCGAGCAGCGGCTCCTTGCGGTTGAGCTCGATGACAACGGTCATGGCGACGCCCGCCACCGCGACGGCGAGCAGCACGCCGATCCAGGGCGCTTCCAGCCACCAGTAATAGCGGCCGAGCGTGAGCGCCACGGCAAGGCAGCCGAGGCCCGTGGCGAGAAAACCATAGCTGATGAGATCGATCAGCCGGATGGTCATGGTGCGCGGCACGGGGCCGAGCGGCACCTTGTAGACCAGCGTAAAGGCGATCAGCGCCATCGCCACTTCAAGCAGATAGAGCGCATGCCAGCCGCCGATATCGAGCAGCGCCGGCGAGATGATACGGGCGAGCGGCAGCGCGACCGCCTGATTGGCGAGCGCCAGCGACAGGCCCACCGTCATCTTCCGCGCCGGCGCGAAAGGTTCGAACATGTAGAGAAAGCCGAGCGAGGACAAAGCCGCCCCGGCCGCGCCGGCAAAGAAACGCAGGATCAGCGCCGAACCGAAATCATCAATGAACAGATGCACGGCGGAGACGGCAAGGAAGACGAGGATGGCGATTTCGGCGAAATTCCTGAGCCCGAACTGGTTGCGCACCTTGATGAGGATGATCGAGAGGCTGACATTGGGGATGTAATAGGCCGCTAAAAGCCAGGCGGATTCATTGGTGGTGACGCCGAATTCGCCCTGGATCTGGGTGATGTTGGCGGCGATGAAATTCAGCCCGAAGCCCTGGGCGAGGCCCAGCGCCACAGCCGTCAGCACATAGGCCAGGAACGGCCTGGGCGTATGGATGATCCGCGACGCCGACGGCGCCTGCGCTGTCACGGCGGCCTCGCTCATGCCAGCGCCTCGACATTTTTCGACATCATAACAATGACCCGTTCGAAAGCGGCGACATCCTCCGGCGCGAGCCCTTCCTGCAGGCGGGCGCGAAACGCCTGAGCCAGCGCCTCGACCTCGGCGGATTGGCGACGGCCTTCCTCTGTCAGCCGCACCAGCTTGACGCGGCGGTCGCCGGGATCGCTTTCGCGGAAAAGATAGCCCTGCGCCTCGAGACCATCGAGCATGCGCACCAAAGTGGGCCCTTCGACCTCGATCTCCTGGGCGATGACATTCTGCGGCAGGCCCTCGGATGCGGCGCCCAACAGCCGCAGGAGCCGCCCGCGCGCCAGCGTTATGCCGCGGGCGCGGGCGTGATGGTCAAACACCTTGCGGACCTTGCGGGTCAGCAGGTTCATCTGGTCGTAGAGCGACTGCGACATGGTTTCGGCCTTTTCGATAGCATGCTACTATTTAGTCTACTACCTATTTTTGTAAAGGGGGGCGACCGGTCTTTTGCTGCAGTCAGCAACTGTATGCCGCGAAAAAAATCGGCCCGACCGCGACACGCGACCGGACCAAGCAACAATTGCATCGACTGTTGCGGATCAGAAACGAGTGCGGACGCCGCTGCGCGGATCATCGGCGGGATGGGCCGCCGCATAGAGATCAGCGCGCGCCTTCCTGCGCCAGGGCCGCGCCGGGTGATCGGGATCGCGGGTGATGTCGGCCACCGCGAGATCGCTCTCGCCCGTCTTTCCGCAGAGCGCCGCCCAGCGCCCATCCGGCCCGGCGAGACCGGCGGGCGCGCCGGGGCTTTGCGGCGCATGCGCGCTGTAGCTCACCCAGAAGGAATTGCTGGCGGCGTGGCCGAGCGCCTTGGCGGCGAAGGGCGGCGCGGTGTCGGGGATCTCGCCCGTGGTGGAGAACAGCACGGCGTCAACCGCCTGCGCCTCGTACGCCATGAACAGTTCGGGGTAATGCGTCTCCATGCCCATGGCGAGGCCCAGCCGAAGTCCGTCGACCGTAAAGACCTGCGGCGCGCCTCCCGGGGAATACATGAAGGACAGCTTGGTGTGCGACAGCATGCGCTCGTCATAGCGGGTGACCAGCCGGCCCTTGTCGGAGATCGCATAGAGGCTGTTATGCGGCCGATGCGGCGGCGTAAGCCGATGCAGCGCGCCGAGCACGGTGAAAAGGCCGAGTTCAGCGCACAAGGCGGCGATGGCGCGGAGTTCCACAGCGATCACATCGAAGCGGCAGCGGCTCCAGTCGGACGGGCCGATCTCGCGCCTTCCGAGCGAGGACATCACCCGCTTGTTGGGCGCGACCAGCGCGCCTTCGGGGAAATGTGCGAGCCGCGCGCCCTCGGCTTTCGCCCGCCGCATCAGCGCGCGGATCTCTTCACCGCCTGTCCTGAGCGCCTGTTCATCGCTGGGATCGTCGCGATAGCCGGTCTGGCAGACGGCGATGCGCAGGGCCGTCTTTTGCTGTTCATCGGGTTCGGGGGCGCGCAGATGGCGGAGCGCCGTCGTGTAACTCTCGCCGGTTTTCGCCGCACGGGCGCGCACAAGGCGCTTGAAGCGTCTGTTGTCGGTCATGATTGGGCCTTTCGACGCCAGACGCGTATTCCCCGGCAACCGCATCCGGCAGACCGAACCACAGAGGATGAACCCGAGAAAACTCCCTTTGCCTTCGCGCAAGGGCCATGCCGGGGATGGCCGATGAAGGTGAGGCGCGGGCCGCGCCGGTGAGCAAGGTGCGACGGCGGGGACGATTCGTCAATTGCGAGAGATCGGCTTGACCAACGTCTTGCGCAAAGACGGAATTGCTGCAGGATATCCAAATCGGCCCCGCTTCATATCCGTGAGAAGGAGCAATTCCGGTGAAGAAAAAGCCTATCGCGCTGACGGCGGCGCCTGACGACGACGAGGATTTCGACGTCAGCGCCGAAGCGCTGGAGCGTGGACAGCGCGCCCGCATCTTCCGCAGGACGCGCTCAGATCTCGGACTGACGCAGGCGGAATTCGCCGCGCGCTTTCGCGTGCCCGTCGGCACGCTGAGGGACTGGGAGCAGGCCCGCGCCACGCCGCCCGATTTCGCGCTCGCTTATGTGACGGTGATCGCGCGGTTTCCCGAACTGGTGACGGAGGCGTTGGGGTGATGGAGGATCGGAATGGCGGCCGCTTCCCCGTTGTGATCGGCAGCCGCTCAACCGATTGCCCAGCGCCGGAGAACATCAGCTTGAATAGACGGTGTCCAAGTGTTAATTATACAAAATACAACGTGCGGGATATAGCATAAGCTTGACACTGAAGGGAGAGCGACGCGATGCTCACCAAGACAAGCGGCCCTGAAGAAGAACAGGGCGCGACCAAGAGAACCGCGAAATTCCAGGTCCGCAACGTGGAGACAGTGGACGCAGAGCAGTCTGCGCAGGATTCCCTGAAACGCTTTCCACGGATCAACGCTGCGCTCGCCAAATGATTTTCCTTTGGATCGGGACGGATGACGCCGTGGCGATCAACGCCGTCAACTGCGCATCGACCCGTGAACCACATCAACTCATCGATCCGGGCAAACTCGAAGGCGCGCTTGCGCGCCCGGAGAACGCAGCCTTTTACGACGGCGAGCAGGACATTCTCCACCTCGCAATTATCACGCTCGTGGCGATTGCCAGAGCGCACGCTTTTCTCCAAGGAAACAAGCGGACCGCCTTTCACTGCGCGCGGCTGTTCCTGCAGCGTCACGGCTATGACTTCGACCAGCGCCTCGACGAGGTGATCGGAGCATCGGGAGAACCTGTCGTGGCGGAGATGATCATCGCCGTCATCGAGGGTGAGAAAGAGGCGTTGGAACTGGAAGTATTTCTCGAAGCCTTCATCGTCGAAACCGAACAGCCCTTGGCGGATGGGCAATAGGACGCCTCAACGACGGACGAGCAGCGTCATCCGATATCGGGACGCATCGTTTGCGCAGATCCCGAGCGGACGATCTCACCCCTCCCCCTCCAACCTTTTCTCGCCCATCTTGAACCAGGCATTGGCGATCAGTCCGTCGCGGATCTCGTAGATCGCCACCACTTCCACCTCGCCGCGGCCTTCCTCGAAATTGCGCGTGACGATCTCGTGGTCGACGACGAGATCGTCCAGCGCGATGCGGGAGACGAGCCGGCCATGCAGATCGGGCTCGCGGAAGCGCTCGACATGGCGGGCGCGGATCTCCGCCGCGCCGCGGGCGAGCAAGGTCGAGGGAAAGGCGTAATAGCCGCAGTCTTCCGCCCAATGGCGCATGAAGGCGTCGATGTCGCGGGCGTTATAGGCGTCGAGTTGCGCCTGCACACAGGCCTCGACAGTTTTGGAAAAACTCATGGCGTCACAATCTCCAGCGTCCGGCAGAAATGCCGGACGCGGAACGTCGTTCAACAGGCCCCGCGCGTCAAGCCGCCCGGCTTGCGCCATAACCAGCCCGGCTGGCATCCGCCCGGGTATTGAACCGCGCCAGCAGGCGGTTGAGCACCACGGCTTCATCGGCCAGGCGACTGGTGGCTGCGGCGGCTTCCTCGACCATCGCGGCGTTTTTCTGGGTGGATTGATCCATGTCGCCGATGGCGGCGTTGACCTGAGTGAGCCCGGCCGCCTGCTCGCTGGCCGAGGCGGCGATTGCGCCGACCTGTCCATTGATGTCGACGACCTGGGTTCGAATGGCGTCGAGCGCGCCGCCGGCGAGCGTCACCAGACCGACGCCCTGGTCGACCTCGCTGCGCGAGCGGATGATCAGCTCCTTGATGCCCTTGGCGGCGCCGGCCGAGCGCTGCGCCAGTTCGCGCACTTCCTGGGCGACGACGGCGAAACCCTTGCCGCTTTCGCCGGCGCGGGCGGCTTCGACGCCGGCGTTCAGCGCGAGCAGATTGGTCTGGAAGGCGATTTCATCGATGACATTGATGATATTGCTGATTTCGCCCGAGGCGTGCTCGATGCGGCCCATCGCCGCCACAGCGCTGCGGACCACGTCGCTTGACTGATCGGCGCTCGACAGCGCGTTGGCGACCAGAACCGCGACATCGGAAGAACGGCGGGTGGATTCGCCAACGGCGGCAGTGATCTCCTCGAGAGCTGCAGCCGTTTCCTCGATAGAGGCGGCCTGCCGTTCGGTGCGCCGCGCGAGATCGCTGGAGGCGACGCGCAATTCGCCGGCGCCGGCTTCGATCATGTCGATGGCGGAGCGGACTTCGGCCATCACCTGGCGCAGACGCTCCATTGTGGCGTTGACATTGGTCTGCAGTTCGAGAAACACGCCGCGGAAATGACCTTGCATCGCCGCAGTCAGATCGCCCACGGCCAGCGCGGCGACGACCCGGTTGGTTTCGGCGACGCCCGTATCCACGGAAACGACGAGATCATTGACGCTGCTGGCGAAGCGGGCGAGATCGGGATCGTCATAACGTCTGCCGATGCGGGCGGTGAAATCGCCGGCGACGGCGGCGGCGACGACTTCGGCGATATTGCCCTGCAGATCGGCGTTTTCGACCCGGAGCGCCGCTTCGCGGGCGTTGAGATCCCTGACCGCAATCGCATTGCGCCGGAAAACCTCCACGGCGCGGGCCATCTGGCCGATCTCGTCGCGTTTGTCGGCATAGGGTATGTCTCGGGCCAGATCGCCTTCGGCGAGCGCCGTCATGCAGCCGGTGATGCGGACGATGGGCTGAGCGATGGCCCGGCGTCCGATCAGTGCGGCGCCGGTCATCAGCGCGATCAGCAGAGCCGAGGTGATCATGTTGGTCAGATACATATAGCCCACGATGCGGTCGCGGGCGCGTCCAGCCTCGGCCGACGCCTGCTTTGCGGCGTCGACCGCCTCGTCGACGCGGGGCGCCAAAGCGTCGCGCAGAACCGTCACGTCATCGGCCCGGGATGGCTGGGCGCCGGCATCGTCCGCCATGGACGCCCAGAGATCGTGAAAGCGCTGGAGATCCGGACCGAGGGACGCCGCTCTCTGCCGATCCACGTCAGAAACCATCACCGTCTCGGCCAGACCTAGATATTTCTTCACCGATTGAAGCCGCTTGGCGAGATAGGCCTCGGCGTCGTCCCGCTCCTTGGCGGAGCGCGCCAGCAACATACGCTGACCGCCGATCTCGATGCCGCGCATGGAGGCTTTCATGTCGACGAGATTTCGCGCGATTTCCGCCTCTCGCTCGCCGTCGGCGATCGCGCGGTTCATCGAGACGGAAAATCCCGATTGCACCAGAATGGACAAACCGATGACGGCGACGCCGACTCCGGACAACAAGGTCAAACGACCGCCAATACCCAATGCGCGCAAGTCCATTACCGGAAATCCCCTAAGCCAGCATGTTGATTTTCAACTCTGTGAATGCGATGCGAAACTCAGGATTGTATATCTTGATTAATTCTTCGTTATTGGTCGCAAACAACAACCAATAGGTCTAAACTCCGGGTCTATTCCGGACGCCGTCCTTGGCAATCGTCTTCCGAATTGGCCGTTTTCGCAGGAGTTCATTCCGCCACAACCACCCGCGCCCCGGATTCGGCCAGATCTCGTCCGGCGTCGGCGGCGAGCGGCTTGCCGGTGAGGACGCCGGAAAAGGCCGAGAGGGGGGTGAAGAGATGCAGCGCGCGCTTGTCGAACTTGCCGTGATCGACCAGGAGATAGCTGCGTTCGGCGCTGTGCATCATCGCCCGCTTGGTGACGACGACCTCCTGCTCCTGATGGAAGGCGGCTGCGCCCTGGATGGCGGAGGCGGTGAGAAAGGCGATGTCGGCGGAGAGCGAGGCCAGCGCCGCATCCGTGACCAGGCCGAAGAAGCCGTTGAACTTCTTGGAATATTGGCCGCCGAGCGCGATGAGGTTGACGCCCGTCTCGCCGGCGAGCGCGGAGATCACGCCGAGATTGTTGGTGATGACGGTGAGCGGCTTGAGATCGAGGAGATGGGCGGCGACGCGGCCCGAAGTCGAGCCGTCGTCGAGGATCACCGTCTGGCCGGGCTCGATCAGACCGGCTGCGGCGCGGGCGATGCGCTCCTTCTCTTCGGCGGCCACTTTCTGGCGATAGCGATAATCGCTCTCAAACCGGGCGGAGGATTGCACGGTGGCCCCGCCGCGCACCTTGCGCAGAAAGCCGCTCTGCTCCAACTCGTCGAGATCGCGGTGGATGGTCATCTTGGAGACGCTGAATCGGGCGGCGAGATCGTCGACGCTCGCCTGGCCCTCGGCCAGCAGCCACTGCATGATGCCGTCGCGGCGATCTTCCGATTTCATGCGCGCCCTCTCCGCTTTTCCACATCCGGTTTTGGCGGATCGGGCGGCGGCTGGCAAGGGGCGGGAACGCTTGGGCCCCTCGAGCGTTTTCCTGAAGAAATGTTTAACAAGCCCTGCATGGGGCCGAAGGGTTCATCAAATCGATTTAAATATTTTATATAACCCACACAGCAAGACCCCAGCGCGGGACGACTGATTTCATTTCAAAATTTCAATTTGTTTCCGGCCTTGACTTTCATTTTCCGAGATTGCACCTAGGCGGGGACTTAAATGTTTAATTCCATTTAAAACGTTTGAAATGGCAAACGTCAGGGATGGAGCTAGACTTCAGACACCGCCGACACAGGGAAACAGGAGGATCACACGTGGCGCGCATCACGCTCAGACAGCTTCTCGATCACGCAGCCGAATATGGTTATGGCGTCCCCGCCTTCAACATCAACAATATGGAGCAGGGGCTCGCGATCATGGAGGCGGCCCAGGCGACGCGTTCGCCGGTGATCCTGCAGGCGAGCCGCGGCGCGCGCGCCTACGCCAATGACGTGGTGCTGGCCAAGCTGATCGACGGTCTCGTGCAGATCCATCCCGACATTCCGGTCTGTATGCATCTCGACCACGGCAATAACGAAGCCACCTGCGTGACCGCCATGCAAAACGGTTTCACCTCGGTGATGATGGACGGCTCGCTGCTCGAGGACGGCAAGAGCGCCGCCGACTACGATTACAATGCCGGCATCACCCGCCGCGTCGTCGACATCGCCCATTGGGGCGGCGTGTCGGTGGAAGGCGAGATCGGCGTGCTCGGCTCGCTCGAACATGGCGCCGGCGAACAGGAAGACGGACATGGTCTGGAAGGCGAAATCCCCCACGACCAGCTGCTGACCGACCCGGAACAGGCCGCCCAATTCGTGCGCGACACGCAGGTGGATGCGCTGGCGGTGGCGATGGGCACCAGCCATGGCGCCTATAAATTCTCGCGCAAGCCGGATGGCGAAGTTTTGGCCATGAGCGTGATCGAGGCGATCCACGCCAAACTGCCCGACACGCATCTGGTCATGCATGGCTCGTCTTCCGTGCCGGAAGAGCTGCAGGAGATCATCAACAAGTTCGGCGGCGAGATGAAGCCGACCTGGGGCGTGCCGGTCGAGGAAATCCAGCGCGGCATCAAGCATGGCGTGCGCAAGATCAATATTGACACCGACAACCGCATGGCCATGACCGGCGCCATCCGCAAGGTGCTGTTTGAAAACCCCAGCGAATTCGACCCGCGCAAATATCTGGCGCCCGCCATGGCGGCGATGCGCAAGCTCTGCACGCAGCGCTTTGAAGAATTCGGCACGGCTGGCCATGCCGACAAGATCAAGCCGATCTCGGTGAGCGACATGGCCAAACGCTACAAGAGCGGAAGCCTGGCGCCCAAGGTGGGATAACTGAGTTTTACGCTGGATAGCAAGGCGCCGGGGGCTGGGAGGCCTCCGGCTTTTTTTGGTTTTGGGTGGTTGGACGTCACCCTAGGGCTTGTCCCTAGGGTCTGCAACAGCTGTCCAACCCACTGACGTTGCAGTAAATATTCAACGGCGGCAGATGCTCGGCGCAAGGCCGAGCATGACGACGGTGAGCGTTTTTGGACGCGCTCATCAGCGGGCAAGTGATTTTTCAGTGACCGGCGCAAAGGATGACGAAAAGCCTTCCGCCTCGCCAATCGCGTTCATTGCGACGCCTCATGCGGAATTCAACTTTAAGTAAACGCGCAACCAACATATAGCTCAAACAGAGAATACGGTTGTCACTTGATAACCATTCGCATTTCCTTACCTCTCTGGAGCAGGCTGTTGCGCGCTCGGCATCCGAAGAAGGATATCGAAGCCGCCTTATGCCGAGGCGGCGGGTTGGCGCATCAGCGTCGGCGGGAGCCATGCCCAGGGGAAGGTGCTTTGCCCCTATAGAGAGGATTCTGCGCCGATGCGGCGCGATCCTGCGTCACCAGCATCTGGAGCACGCCAAAGAGGCGTCGCGCCTGCCTTCGACGAGTTGCAATCTGGAAACCCTGGCGGTGTATGGCTTGGACGGAAGACCAAGCCGGATTCCACTTTTTCCTGACAAACACTAGGGTCGACAAGCGCTTTTCCAAGCTGCGACTTTCCAGCAGACCCGCGACCTAGTCTTGCACCGCCGAGCTCATCCATTGGAGCACACGGGCGGCAATCTGCTCGGACCCTATTTCGATCATGGACATATGGCCATGACCCTGAAGACCCCAGTCCTTTCCAAGCATAATCTGCTTGGCATGGATGACCTGGGCGGTAACGGCTGTGCGCTCGGGCAAGGCGACCCTGTCTTCGTCTGCTGCGAGAAACAATACGGGGATGTGCGACCATGCGCTCAGCAGCTTGCGGTTCAGCTTGAGATCATCGTTCAATGTAGAGACTGCATTGGCAAAACGCGGGCTGATGGGCTGAAAGGAGTTGTAATAGTCGTCAGCATAGTCGCGTGGAAAGCTTGAGGATGATGCAAAAAGCTGCAGCGCGGGCTCCTTGGGAAACACGACGATCTGGCCTGCCGGAAAAGATCTTGCATCCGGAAGCGGCAGTTCAACTGCGCCCACGGAGAGAATGACCAAACCCTTGACGAGATCGGGACGGGCTTCAGCAACCTTAAGCGCAAGAGAACCGCCGATACTATGTCCAACAAGGACGCCAGGACCGGTTTTTTCCAGCAGCTTGATGATCGCGTCGATACTTTCCTTCGGCCCGATATTCACCGACCCTGGCCAGAACCCGGACCGCCCCACGCCTGGCCAATCCACGACATAAACATCCCGGCCGGCCTTTTCAAAATTGCTCGCCCAACCAGGTCTGCCGTCAGGTGTGCTTGTCCAGCAAATCCCGGAATGCGCTCCGCCGTGAATCATGATTACGGGCGTGCTGGGTTTTCCATCTGTCGTCGAATCTTTCCAGTGTTGAACATACATCTGGGTGGGCATCTGGCCGACAAAGAACTCACTCACCGTGGTGTCGGCAAGCGCAATGCCCCTTGCTGCGACAATGGTCACAGCCAAGGTTGCAACGATGCGCATCACATTTTTGAAGAATTTCATATAGTCATTTCCTTTGGGATCGAGGTGTATTCCAGCTTCAGGCTGGATCCGGTCTGTTTGCCTCAACCTCTCTTGCGCGATAGGTTGAGGTGGTTTGACATGCCGCCAATCCCTGCGATGAACGCCATCGGTTGGTCGTATGCCCTAGCCAAATTAGAGGTCAATCGGCGCTAAAGCCCCTCTTTCGACCATGAAAGCGGTGTGGATCGGGGGATACAAGCGCAAGACTTAATGAACTATTCAGTTCATTAAGTCAAGACGCAAAGACAGGAGTTCACGTATGGCGAAGGCGCCGCCGAAACCCCGCTCTGGACGCCCCAAAGACCCTGTCAAGAGACAGGCCATTGTGGCGGCTGCGACGGTGATGTTTACCGAACAGGCTTATGAGGACGTGACTGTAGAAGCTGTGGCCGCCAAGGCTGGCGTATCCAAGGTGACCATCTACAACAGCTTCAAAGACAAGGACACGCTGTTTGAAACCGTGATTGATTCCATCATGGAAGGCGTCGTTGGCGACCCTGCCTGGGCTGAAACCGGACAACCTCTCAAGCAGCGGCTCAATCAAATTGGCGCTGTGTTTCTGACTTCGGCCCTTGGTCCCTATGGACGAATGATGGTTCGCACATTGTCAGTTGTGCTGCATGGAAATGTGGAGCTATCGAAACGACTGTATGAGGCTGCGCCGGGTCGCGCCTATGCTGCGGTGGCGGCGGTCGTCGAAGAGGCGATGGCGAAGGGAACAGTAAAAGCGGATTCCGCGCGTCTGGCCGCCGAAGACCTGATCAGCCTATGGGAAGGCGGCTTGATGGTGAAAGCCGCGATTGGCCTTTCCGAACCGGTGAGCCAAGAGGAAATCAATCGGCGGGTCTGGCGCGGCACCGAAGTTTTCATGCGTGCTTACTGTCAATAGCCGCGATGTTGATTGTCTCACGAGGACAACACGCTCTTTCATGTGGAACGGATCTGCCGGCGCGGTGAGAAAAGGCTCGATATCAAGTGTCGATGACAGGACCGGCGCAGGCAGCCATGCTCGTCATCTAACCCGTTGGCGTTGCGAGCAAAATTCGACGCGCCCAAATGCTCGGCGCAGGGCCGAGCAGGACGGTTAAGTGTGGCTTGGGCGCGCAGCCACGCCGTTTACGGCAGCGAGATGTGGCCGACGCTGTAGATCTGGGTTGCCTCCGACACGTCATCGGGCGGCGATGACCAGAGGCGGAAGGACACGGCCTTCCAGCCTGTGGGATCGAAGCCCGCGATTGCGGCAAGCGCGCCGGCCTTTGCAGCGGCGCGCGCATCGGCGATTGCGCTATCGCGCCGGGCGGCGAGATCGCTGTGGGGGGCGATTGCGGTGATCTGGCGGGTGGCGAATTTGGCCGATCGCAGATCGGCGCTCTGGTCCGCATGCCAGATCAGCCAGGTCTTGACCGATGGCCAGCCGAAATCGCGCGTCAGCGCCGCAAAGCCGGGGCTCGACAAAAAGCGATCAATGCCCTCCGGCTCGCGCCACAGATAAAAGGGCGCATAGAGGTTTTCAGCACTTTTATAGTCCGCGCCCTGTTCGCGGGCGGAGAGATAGGCCTTGAAGCCGAGCATCGGGAAGCCATCAAGCAAGGGTCCCTTGTCGCGAATGCGCCGGTCGATGATCTCCATGTCGTAATCGGCCGGCATGGTGAAGCTGTATTGCATGGCGATCATGGCAAGCGGTCTCCTGAGTTGAGGGGTTCCATCCAGTCGACGGCGCTGTCGCCCAGAACAGGCTGGATGCTGATATAGCTGAAGGGGCTTGAGGGCGCGGCCCCATGCCAGTGGCGTTCGCCGGGCGCGAACCAGACGCAATCGCCGGCGCGGATTTCGACGCGTTGGCCGCCATCGCGCTGGGCGTAACCGACGCCATCGATCACGAACAGCAACTGGCCGCGCGGATGGGAATGCCAATGGGTGACGACGCCCGGCGGCGCAAAGATGCGCATCGCCGTCATTTCGCCATCGGTGCGGCTCGACAGCAGCATCTGCACCAGAAACGGCCCTGAGGATACGCCCGATGGCGCGGGCGCAATTCCCTCGCCGGCGCGCTGCACCCTCATTTGCGAGGGGCAGGCCGATTGCATGTCAAACGGGTTGCTCATGGACGGCGCCGCCGGCTGGATGGGACCATAAGGAGGGTGGGCGGCCGGTCTGGCCGGCGGGTGATCAACGTAAGGGTCATGCGCGTTTGCCTGCAAAGGATTGACAGACGCATCATGCGCTTTCATCATCATCCTGAATATCGCATAATTCAGGACCTATGATCCTGATATTCAGGACAGACAGATGCGACGGACCAATCTCGACATGGACGCGCTGAGGAGTTTTGTGACCGGGATCGACGCCGGATCATTTGCCGAGGCGGCCGAGCGGCTGGGCCGATCCACCTCGGCCGTCAGCGCGCAGCTCAAGAAGCTCGAGGAGCAGACGGGCGTTTCGCTGCTGCGCAAATCCGGCCGGGGCCTGGCGCTGACCGACAGCGGCGAGCGGTTTCTCGCCTATGCGCGGAGACTTCTGAGCCTCAATGACGAGGCGGTCGGAGCGCTCAGGGGCGCAGATCTTGAAGGCTGGGTGCGTCTCGGCATTCAGGAGGATTTTGGCGAGGCGGCGCTGCCGCAGGTGCTTGGCCGTTTTGCGCGGGCGCATCCCAAGGTGCGGATCGAGGCGAGAATTGCGCGCAACAGCGAGATGATGACCAAGATCGCATCGGGCGATCTCGATCTGGCGCTTGCCTGGGACGATGGCGCGTCCCCTGCCCCGCCGATCGCCGCGGCGCCGCTTTGCTGGCTGGGCGCGACAGACGATCAGGCGGGTTGGGGCAGGCAGGCAGGCGAACCGCTGCCGCTGGTGGCGCTCGAAGCGCCCTGCCTGTTGCGCAGAATCGCCTGCGACGAGCTGGACCGGCATGGCATAGCCTGGCGCATCGCGTTCGTGACGCCCAGCCTGGCCGGACTGTGGGCGGCGACGGCGGCGGGTCTGGGCCTTGCGCTGCGCACGCCGATCGGCCGACCATCCACGGTGCGCATTCTCGATCCGGCTGAGCACGGCCTGCCGCCGCTGCCCTCGCTGCATCTCAAGCTGCACCGACCACAGGGCCACGCCAACCCCATTGCGGACCATCTGGCCAATATCCTCAGACAGGCGCTCGACGAGATATTCCCGCCCGAGTGGATGACGGGCGGCCGCGTGGCGAATGCCCTCTGACAATCGCGGACGGGATTGCGGAAGCAGTCGCCCCAGAGCCTGTCGCCAAATGTCTGGAACATCTGCCCAGGTCACTGGCATTGCCGCCAATATTCAATGGCGGCAAATGCCCGGCGCAGGGCCTGGCTGGACGATCGGAGAAACGCAAAACGTCGGCAACTTTCAGCCTGGCGTAGCGGGCAAGGAACAGAGAGCGACCTGCCGGTTTGACCGAGCCAATCACTTCACAAGCCGAGATCCTGAAGATAGAATTACGCACCAACATTCCCCAATGGATTGCATAGACGATGGTCTATTTGCTCATTCTCATTCTGGCTGGCTGCGGCTACTGGGTCTGGCGTTCGAAAAGGCGTTCGCGTCGGCGTCACGTCAAAAACAGCATACCACCACTCGTAGATGAACGGGGGTCTTCGTACCGATCCGGCGCGCCAAGACCGGTCTCCACGCTGGATCTGGCCCCTGCCCAAAGCACTTACTCAAGAACGACACGGATAAAACCCACCCATCCTATCGACCCGTCCGTGCCGATAACAGCCCAAACCTTCGATATCGCCTATAGGGACGCCTACGATGACGATTCGATCCGTCGTATAGAAATTAAGGCCTTTTCCGATTTCAATGGCCACATCTATATCGAGGCGTGGTGTCATTTGCGGCGTGGAGACCGCAGCTTTCGGACCGACCGCATAGGCGAGATGATCGCAGTGCAGACAGGCGAAATCATAGACAATCCCACCCGCTATGCGCGACAGCTGAAAACTCAGCTCTTCGATCCGGGAAAAGACTATGCCTCTGTCATGAGCAAGGCGAAGGCCGGTTTGTCAGCATTGATCTGGATTGCGCGCGCCGATCATGAACTTGCGGATGCGGAGATGGATTTGTTTGTGGAGTTCATCGGCGAGCGGATAAGCCTGCATCGAAAAACGGCCAGCGCAAACGATTGGAATCCACTCGTTGCACGCCGACAGATCGAAAACTCTCGACCGATATTCAATGAAGCGGCCGGCGCCATTTCCGCGGTGAAAAGGGCTGGGACTGAATATGAGCTTATTGAAAAATATGCGCAAAGACTTTCGAGCATGGATGCGGCGGCCACGAAACGCGCTCAAAAACTCGGTTTTATGAAGTCTGGCGGGGAAAGCTGACATTCATGGCGCCTGTGACCGCGGCGCAGATCAATTCCCGTGACTTACAAGAGGCGGCGCGCCGAAAACGCTTCGCATTCGGCGCGATTTTCAGCAGACCACAACCCTTTCATCCACCGCAACCCGCGTAGAAAACGTCAGACTGACCTCAACGGAGGGGGCAAGCCGGCGCAGGATGCGCAAGAGGCGGTCGAGCGTGAATTTGGCAAGATCCGCATTGCGGACGCGGGAAATGTCGGCGGCGGCGACGCCGGTGATCTTCTCTGCTTCACGCACGCTGATCTTGCGTGCGTCGAGCACGCCGATGATCTCAGCCGCGAGCTTTGCCTTCATCAGCTTGGTTTCGGCGTCAGGATCGCCGAAGTCGGCAAAGATGTTGCCGCCGCCGCTGACAATCTCAAAATCGTCGTCGCTCACAGAGCTATCTCCCTTATTCGCTTCAGACGCGCTTTTATGATCTCCACCTCCTTGAGAGGTGTGGCGACGCCTTTTGTGGACTTCTTCTGGAATGCATGAACCACCCAGACCGCCTCTCCGATCTGGACGGCGTAGACGACACGGTAAGCGTCTGATCGGTAAGGCAGGGCGATTTCCCAGACGCCTGACCCGAGACCCTTCATCGGCTTTGCAATGTCGGCCTTTCGTCCTTCAGCAGCAATGACGAGAGCGGATTGGATAATCTCGCGTGCGCCAGCGGGAAATGTCTCGAATTCCTTACGAGCAGCTTTCACCCACAGAACGTCTTTCATGATTGCATGTTGTCACATATAACAACGCTGGACAAGCAAATTCCCCGATTTGCTTGTCCAGCGCGCTGGTTTATGGATCGCAAGCCTGCCCGTCACCCCCGCTTATCCTCCGCCAATGTCTGCGCCACGATGGCGTTGGCGTGGCCGTGGCCCATGGCGTGGTCGGTTTTCAGCATCGCCACCAGTTCCATATGTTTGGCGGGATAATGTTTGCGCACCAGCGCCTGCCATTCGGCGATGGGGCGGCCGTATTTCTTTTCGTTCGAGGGAAAATAGGAGGCTGGGCCTTTGGGCTTTTCAGTCGTCATTGTGTTCTCCCTTTCTTGCAGCGTCGTTTGCCCCCCGCGACCATACCGGCGTTCCCACGCGCGGGGGACGGGATTGCCGGAGCATGGGCGGGTTTCAGGGTATGCACGCGCACGCCGGAAGTTTAACCACACATAATCTCGCGTTAAAACAGCATCCTTCATGTCTGCTCGTGTTGAACCAAGCATAATTCCAGGCGCGCAGCGTCAATATCAGCATTCAGCGCGGCTGGAATGGTTGACAGGATGGGATCACAGCGGGTTTTACTATTTTCAGTTTCATAAATTGCGGATAATGCGGGTGATGATGCAGGAACCAGTGGCGGTCCGCGGACGAATGGCGCGGGCGCAGGATGCGGCGGCCATGCTTGCTTTTCTCGAATCCTATCTTTGGCGTCAGGCCGTCGCTTTCGCCGGCGCTGATCGATTTCTGCGCGGAACATCTTTCGGCCGGGACGCTGCGCGGCGGAATGATCGAAGAGGTCCACAACCGGACTGACGACGCGCTGGTGCTGTCGGCGGTGGGCGCGAGCGCCTTTGTGACCGATGACGCGCTCACCGAATTCCTGACTGGCGAGCGGCCGATGGGCGCCCTGGACATGCTGCTGAAAGCCGGGCGCGGCGAAGGCGGCATTCTGGCGCGCGAGGCCGATATCGCCGAGGGCAATGCCGGCGACGGACTAAACCTCCTCGTGATCGGCTTTGCGCATCGCTATGACAATCCCGAGGATCCACGCTGCCGGGCGCTGCTGGCCCGCGCCATCGGCCATTTCGTCGAGGCGCATTCCGGCTTCCTGCTCAAGCAGGCGGCGCGCGAGGACCCGGAGCCGATCGCTACCGTGCTGATCAGCTCGGGCATGCGCGAGATTCGCCGCTACCGGCTCGGCGGGCTCGAATTCGCCGTGACCCATCGTCGCCGCGACGATGCGCTGCCGATCTTCCCCGATTCCATCACCGCCCAGATTTTCGCGCATACGCCGCCGATCATCCGCTTTTCACCGGCGCAGCGGACGCTGCTCGAATTCGCCGGCGAAGGACTGACCGACGAGGACATCGCCTCGGCGATGGCGATCTCCATCAACACCGTCAAGCGGATGTGGAAACTGGTCTATGAGCGGGTCGAGGAGCGCGCGCCGCAGGTGATCGGCGCAAGGCAGGCGGGCGCCGCCCATGTGCGCGGCGCAGAGCGGCGGCGGCGCCTGATGTCCTATCTCAAGCAGCATCCGCAGGAATTGCGCCCGCACGGATGAAGGGTCGGCGCGCCAGGTTGGCGCGAATGTCCGACCGGGACTCTTTTAGGGTAATTGCGTTCATTCCCCGGGCCGCCAAACATGCCGCCGACCCGCAAGGAGAGGCGCCATGACCCTGAAAACGCATTTTCTGCTGACAACGAGAACCACCACCTGGACGATTGGCAGCGATGCAGACACCTGGATCGTGCGACCCGCCGGCAAGATCCTGTCCAATCTTGAGGACGGCATCGTCGAGGCCGTCGGCGTATCCAACAACACGATCGAAATCCAGGGCGAGGTGCGCACCAATCTGCTGAAGGAAAATTCGGCCACCGCCATCCTGGCCCAGGGAAACGGCACAGCGATCGGCGTGGCCGCCAACGCCAATGTCGAAGGCTATTTCGGGATCATGCTGTCGGGTTCCAATCAGCGCATCGTCAATGGCGGGGTGATCCATGGCGGCGACGACATGGGCTATGGCGTCTATATGCGCGGCGACAAGGGATCGACCGTCGACAATTCCGGAGGCATCGCCGCCGACACCGCCGTGTTTCTGTTTGCCGGAATCAACCAATCCATGCCCGACGGCGAGACGGTTTTGACCAATAGCGGCACGGTCTATGGATTGGACACCGGGGTGGAGACACATAGCGCCGCAGGCGAATATCTCAAGCTGGTCAACAGCGGAACGTTGAAGGGCGAGGAACTCGCCTATAGCGGCGATATCGGCTCGGACAGGATCACCAATAGCGGCACGATCGCGGGCGATGTCGTGCTGGCGGGCGGCAACGACTATTTCCTCAACAAAGGCGGCAAACTGATCGGCAATCTCTATGGCGGCGATGGCGACGACACGCTGACCACGACCAGTTCCAGCCTCAGGATGATCGAATCCGCCAACAGAGGCTACGACACCGTTTATTCCTCGGCCAATTATGCGCTGAACGCCAATGTCGAGCAATTGCTGCTGACCGGCGGCAAGAACATCAATGGCGACGGCAACGAGATGGGCAATACGCTTGACGGAAATACCGGGGCAAACCGGCTGCGGGGCTTTTCCGGCTCCGACACGCTGTGGGGCCATGCCGGAAAGGATGTGCTGATCGGCGGCGGCAATGGCGACATCTTCGTCTTTTCCGAAGGCGACGGGCGCGACCGCATCGCCGATTTCCAGAACGGCTCGGATCTCATCAACCTTTCCGGCTGGACCGAGATGGAGACGTTTGCCGATGTGCGCGCCCATCTGCGCGTCGATGGCGACGACATCGTCATTTCGGCGGGAGGCGACAGTCTGAGGCTCACCGATGTCGAGCGCTCGGACATCAACAAGACGGATTTCATCCTGTGAGCCGGCGGATGATCATGCGGCTTGGACATGAGCGGAGCCTCCTGTTGCTGGCGGCGGGGATTTCAATACTGGCAACCCCGGCTCTCGCCGGCGACTGCGACGCCGTGGCCGACGCCTATGACCTCCTGAGCAAGGCGCCCGCCTATCGGCAGTTGACCAGCCTCGACGGCAAGCCGCTGCTCGACAGTATCGCCGTTGGCGACGATCTCTATGTCAAGGACGGCGAGAGCTGGACCAAGACCTCGCTCGAAAAAGGCCAGAGGGCGGCGATGACCAAGCGCATGGTTCCGGACGCCGCGAGCCTGAAGGATTGCGCGGCAGCCGGCGACGAGACGCTCGATGGCGCCGCCATGCATGTCTATGATTACACACCGCCCGCCGTTCAAGGCGTGGGCGATCCCGGCCCGCAGCGCGTGTGGATCGGCGCCGACGACGGACTTCCGCATCGCATGGCGAGCGAGAGCACCAAAACCGATGTGCGGCTCCAATTCGACAACATAACCGCCCCCGCGCCGTGACGGCGTCTGGATCTGAAAGGAGCGCCCCATGGTCGGCGTCGCGCATACCTACACCATCGACAACGCCACCGTCACCATCGCCGTCGATGGCGACAGCTGGACGTTCAAGCCGGGCGGAATCACCGCGAACAGCGGACCGGCCATCCGGATGCTCGACGGGACCTTCGGGAACACGATCGCCATCCATTCGACCATCCGGACCACTGTCGAGTTCGAATCCGCCATCGCGCTGTCCGGCGCCAACTGGCTCATGTCCATCAGCTCTCTGGGCGTGGTTACAGGCTATAACGGTGTCTATTTCGATGGCGGCGCGTCGGGGACGAATTGCCAGATCATCAATGACGGCAAGATTACCGCAGAGGGCGGCTCCGGCGTGGTGCTGGCGACCAAGGTCGGCGCAACCATAGCTCTCGACAATTCCGGGCTGATCTCCGGCGTGGTGGGGCTCGAGTCGTTTCGCGGCAGCAATTACGTCACCAATGCCGAAGGAGGCGTGATCACCGGCTCGTCTTACGGCGTGCTCATCAATGCCGACAGCGACCCGCATCTGCTCAGCCTCGAGAATTTCGGCCTGATCAAAAGCGCCGGCGTCGCCATCCAGGGATCCAAGGGTGACGACCATGTCGACAATTTCGGCCGGATCGTCGGCGATGTCAGGCTGGGCGGCGGCAATGACACATTCATCAACGAAGCGACGGGATCGACTGTCCAGGGCGGCATCTATGGCGGGACAGGCGACGATTCGCTCACCGTGCACAGCGCCGCCACAAAGCTGATCGAAAAGGCTGGCCAAGGCTCCGATTTCATCACCTCGACCGTAAACTACACGCTCAACGACAATGTCGAATCTCTGTCGCTGGAAGGAACGAAAGGCCTGACCGGAACCGGCAACGCGCTTGACAATATACTCACCGGCGACGACGGCAACGATATCCTCAGGGGTATGGCCGGCAATGACCGGCTGTTCGGCGATAGCGGCAACGACGCGCTGACCGGCGGGGCGGGCAAGGATATTTTCGACTTCTACACGACCCAGGGCCGTGACCGGATCAGCGATTTCCAGAACGGACAGGATCGCATGGACATTCACAACTGGACCGGGCTGGACAATTTCGCCGACGTGAAGGCGCACGCCAAATTCGTGGACGGCGATGTCGTCATCAAATTCGGCGCGGACGTGCTGACGGTCGAGGGCCTGACGCTGGCGCAGATGGACAAGACGGATTTCATTTTCTGAAGGAGCAAAAACCGAGCCCCTCAGCCGCGCCGGTCGGGAAAGCTGAGCCGCGCCTCCAGCCCGCCCAGCGGGGAAGCGCCCAGCGTGAGATCGCCGCCATAGGCGTGGGCGATATCGGCGGTGATGGCGAGGCCGAGGCCGGAGCCGGCGGCGTCGGCGCTTGCGCCGCGGGCCAGCATGGCGGCGCGGTCGGGTTCCGACAGGCCGGGGCCGTCGTCGCCAATCATCACGATCACGCAGCCCTCCTCGCGCCGAACCTTCGCCTCGATGAGGCGGCTGGTCCATTTGGCGGCGTTGTCGAGCAGATTGCCGATGGCCTCGGCGAGATCGGCGGGATCGGCCTCCAGACTGAGCCCCATGGGGCAGTCCAGCCGCCAGTCGATGCCGCGATCCTCGGTCAGCGGCCGCAGCACCTGCACGAGCTTGCCGATCAGCGCGCCGACATCACTGGTGGCCATGCGTTCGACGCCCAGCCTCGCGGCCTGCAACTGACGATCGGCGCGCTGGCGGATGAGATCGATCTGGCGTAGCGCCAGCTCTGCGGCGTCGGCATCGAGCCGGCTGGTGAGCTGGGCGAGCACGGTCAGCGGCGTCTTCAGCCCGTGGGCGAGATCGGAGGCGCGCTGGCGGGCGCGTTCGACCGCCGTTTCGCGCTCGTCGAGCAAAAGATTGATCTCGCGCACCAGCGGACGCACTTCAAGCGGGCCTTCATCATCAAGGCGTGCGGCCTGGCCGGCGCGGATGCGGGCAACGACGCCGCGCAGCCGGTCGAGCGGGGTCAGCCCCAGCGCCGCCTGAATAAAGGCGGCGGCCGACAGCACCGCCGCCGTAAGCAGGAGCATGCTGCGCAGACGGGCATGAAAGGCTTCCAAAGCCGCCGTCATTTCCCGTTCCGAAAAGGCGACGCGCACGGTGAACTCGCCCGCCTCCGGCGCATCCGCAAGCCGCGAGCGGCGCGTGAGCACCAGAACGGGCGCGCCATCTGGACCGGCTGTGGTCTCGAACGGCGCCATGTCGGAGGGCGCGAGCGGCTCGTCGCCCAGCCGCGTGTCCCACAGAGAGCGCGAGCGCAGCGCCGGTTGCCCCTTGGCCTCGAACTGCCAGTAGCGGCCGCCGGCCGGCGCGCCGAGACGGCTGTCGGACCAGGCGGCGTTGAGCGTGAAGCGGGTCTTGTCCCAGACGGCGGCGGCGGCGACGCTGTCGGCGAGCGCGGTCATCTCGGCCACGTAGCGGTCGCGGACATAATCGGTAAACAGCTGGCTGAGCGACCACCAGACGGTGGCGAGCGACAGCAGCACCGCGATGACGGCGCCGATGGCGAGCCGAAAGCGCAGGCTGCGGATCATGCCTGTTCATCCGCGATGAGATAGCCGAAGCCGCGCCGGTTCTCAAACGCGTCGGCCGCCGTCTTGCGGCGGAGCCGGGCGACCATGGCCTCAATGGCGTTCTTGGCGCTGTCATCGTCACGGCCCTGCACATGCAAAGCGAGATCGAGCGCCGGCGCCGGCCGCCCCTTGTGCTGCATCAGATAGGCGATCAGCCGATATTCCATGGCGCTGACCTCGACCGGCTTGCCGTCGAACCTCACCCGGCGGGCCGCCTCGTCGAGTGTGAAGCGGCCGCAACGCGCCACAGGGGCGGCGCTCGATTTTCCCGCGCGGCGCAAAAGCGCTCTCAGACGGGCCAGCAGCTCTTCCGGGCGAAAAGGCTTGGGCAGATAATCATCGGCGCCGGCGTCGAAACCGTCGACGCGCTCCATCCAGGAGCCGCGCGCGGTCAGCACCAGCACCGGCGTCTCAACCCCCGCCGCCCGCCAGCGCTTGAGGATCGACAGGCCATCCATGCCCGGCAGGCCGAGATCGAGAATGATGGCGGCGTAATCGCCGATCTCGCCCTCCTCCCAGACTTCGGGGCCGGTGGCGCGGCGCTCGACCACGAAGCCTGCGCCAGCAAGCTGGCCGGTGACGAGATCGGCGATAGAAAGGTCGTCTTCGGCGATGAGAATGCGCATGATGGTCATGACCCCAGGAAGGACAGAATGCGGCCGCTGCGGGCGTCGAGACGCAGCGTGCGGATGACGCCTGCGCCGTCGCGGATCTTGAAACGGTAGTAATAGCCGCGCGCGCCCTTGCTGAGCCTGATGTCGATCACGTCGCCATCGATCTTGCGCTCGACCAGCATGAGCGCCTTCGACAGCGGCATCACCTCGCCCTTCAACCGCTCCTGGCGCGCATCGTCATGGCTGAGGCCGCTGGGGTTGCCGCCATCGTCGTCGCCGCCATCGTCGTCGCCGCCTTTATCGTCGCCACCCTTGTCGTCACCGCCGTGATCGTCTCCGCCGTCGTGACCATCGCCGCCGTCGCCGCCGCCGTCATCGGCACGCGCCGCGCCGGCCGCCATCGACGCCATGCCGAACAGGAGAAACAGGAAATCGCGGCGGGCCAGCATGAGACGGATCCAGAATGCGAGATAGTTTGGCGCGATCATGGACCGCGAGGCGACCTGCGGTCAATCGGCGCGCAGGCCCCGCCGCGCGGGACGGCGCGGCGGGGCTGGCGGCGGGTCGCCCCGCCGGAGACCGGCGTGCGGCGGACAAGGCGCCGGTCATGGAAATACCTCAGCCGCGCCGGCCGTCGCGTCCGCCATGGTGGCCGTGATGGCCGTGGCCGCCATGATGGTCGCGATCGCGGCTTTTGTTGCGGTTGCGGCTGTGATGTTTGCCGTGGGTGTCTGTCGAGACATCGTCATCGTCGCTGTCATCGTCGTCCACGCCGTGATCGTCGCTGACGTCGTCATCATCGTCGATGCCGCTCTGGTCGTCGTCAGAGCTGTCGTCGGCACTATCGTCGGCGTCGTCGTCGCTGTCGTCGTCGGAGGACGTCTGGTCGTGATGTTTGCCGTGGCGACCGCCCTTGTCGTCGGTGCGCGGGCCGTCATCGCTCCCCTTGGCGAATGCGTCGCCGGTCCCCAGCAAGGCGGGGACGGGACAGCTGACCAGCGCGACGAGCGCAACGGCGGAGCCCAGAAGCAGGCCGCGGCGCGAAAGACTGTTGATGCTCATGATGAAGACCCTCTCTCCGTTGCCCGGAAGACCCTGGTTCTTCCGGCGCGGGCAGCCCTCGCCGCCCATGAGAGGCACTCTGCGCCAAGGCTGCTGACGAAGCGCTGAGGCATGGCGTCAGCAAGACGTCAGGCAGCGAGACTATGGGAAAGCTCGCGCCACCACTCTTTGACGCGCGCTCCTGAAGATTATATACTCCGGCGCATCGGAATGAATATTGAGCCGCACCATGCGCAAGGAAATGCTGAAAACGCCGGAAGCCGCCGTGGTGGCGGAGGTGGGATTGCGCGATGTTCATCGCATGATCGATGAGGGCATATTGCCGCCTCAACTGCACGACAGGGACGGCGGCCGGCAGGTTTGGGCCGAGAGTTGCGGCCTAAT
The DNA here is from genome assembly GCF_029892285.1 of Rhizobium sp. SG_E_25_P2. Classification (GTDB taxonomy): domain Bacteria; phylum Pseudomonadota; class Alphaproteobacteria; order Rhizobiales; family Rhizobiaceae; genus Rhizobium_E. Next base: position 27,271 of record NZ_JARXVM010000020.1, on the reverse strand, counting down.
TTCGTTCTATGTCGAAAGCGCTGCGCGACTGACGGCGGAAGAGAGAATCGGAGCGATCGGCTGGGCAGCAAAACGTCTGACGTTAAACAGGCCGGACGCCGACTGGACGCTGCGCGAAGGCTTTCTCAGCATCGATCTCGGCCCCTTCCTGCGCAAGGCCCAGCGCAACCTCGCCCTGCTTCATGCGGCGCGGGCGCTGATCACCCACGATCCCGATATCCTGAGCGGCGCAGCCGTGATCCGGGGAACGCGACTTTCGCCTTATGACCTCGCCGCTTCACTTGATGCTGGCCTGGCTGAGGCAGAGCTTCTCCAGGACCATCCGCAGATCAACGCCGATATGCTCACGCTCGCGCGTCTCTATGCCGAAGCCAATCCACTGCGCGGGCGGCCGCGCCAGGCAGCGTCAGCGGGGCGCGTTGTTTCCGACAAGCTGGTCACGCGACGGAAGCCAGCCGCGTGAAGCTGCTTATCGACGAATGTCTGAGCCCTCGTCTCGCCAAACGTGCGCATGAACGGGGATATGGACATGCGTCGCATGTGACATGGATCGGCGCAACTGGCCTCAAGGACTGGGAATTGAAGCCGTTGATCCTTGCGGGTGACTGGACCTTCGTCACCAAAAACTCAGTTGATTTTCGCGGGCCCGCCGATGCCCCCGGCGTCAAGGGGCAATATGCCGATGTCGCCATACATGCTGGGTTGATCTGCCTCAACGCTGCTGGCGCCATGCCTCTACCTGTCCAACTGGAGCTTTTCGATATCCTGCTGGATGAGGTCGACGAGAATGCCGATCTCGTCAACCAAGTGCTTGAAGCCACGCTAACGGAGGCTGATGAGATCAGGATTCTGCGTTACGCTTTGCCTGCCGAAAACCTGTCAGGTTCAAACTGAACCAGACTGGCTCTCGCTCCTCACCCCTTCTTCTCATCCAGCCGGTTGATCGCCTCGACATTGCCGGCTGACGATCCGTTCGGGTCGAAATCGGAGGCTAGCCACATATCGACGATGGCCTTGGCCAGTTCCGGGCCGATGACGCGGGCGCCCATGGTGATGATCTGGGCGTTGTTGGATTTGGCGGCGCGTTCGGCGGAATAGGTGTCGTGGGTCAGGGCGGCGCGGATGCCGGGCACCTTGTTGGCCGAAATGCAGACGCCGATGCCGGTGCCGCAGCAGAGAATGCCGCGCTCGTTTTCGCCGCTGACGATGGTATCGGCGAGATCGCGGGAGAGATCGGCGTAGAAGCCGGATTTGGACAGGTTGACGACTTCGATGTCAGGGCGGGTCTTGAGATGGGCTTCGATGACGTCGAGAAGCGGCTTGCCGGCGCTGTCGGCTCCGAGGGCGATTTTCATGGCGGTCTCCATTGAGTTGGGGTGAGAAGCGTCAGGCCGCGTCGAGCGCTTTGGCGACGCGGGCGAGAATGTCGAGATAGCCCTCCGCCTCCCAGGCGGAGCGGCCGATGAACAGGCCGTCGATATGCGGCTGGGCGATCAGCTCGGCGCAATTGCCGGGATTGACGCTGCCGCCATAGAGAACGGGCACGTCGCGGCCCAAAGCGTTGCGCGCGACCTCGGCGATGCGGGCGTGGCGGGCGTCGGCGTAATCGGCGGTGGCGGGAATGCCGTTGACGCCGATGGCCCAGACCGGCTCATAGGCGAGCAGCACGGGCGCCGCCCTGCCCTCGCCTTCCAGGCCTGACAGCGCACCTTCGACCTGGCGCTTCAGCACTTCGTCGGCAAGGCCGGCTTCGCGCTCGGATAAAGTCTCGCCGATACAAATGAGTGGCGTTAGGCCGTGGCGGACGGCGGCTGCGGTTTTCAATCCGACCGTGCGGTCGGTTTCGCCGAAATGCTCACGGCGCTCGCTATGGCCGAGCTCGACGAGATCGAGGCCGCAATCACTCAGCATCAGCGGCGAGATTTCTCCCGTCCAGGCGCCGTGATCGTCCCAATGCATGTTCTGCGCGCCGACCTTGACGGACGTGTCTTTCAGCCGCGCCTTGACCTCGCGGACGGCGGTAAAGGGCGGAATGACGAAACGTTGGATGCGCGGATCACGCGCCGCATCGCTTGCCGCCAGCGCCTCGGCGAAGGCCAGGGCCTCGCTGAGCGTCTTGTTCATCTTGAAGCTGGTTCCGACCCAGACTGTGCGCATGCATGCCTCCGTGATTTCGCGGCGAACATAACACCAGCAACAGGCAATGCAACATCACGATGTGATATTGATTGCTCGAAATGTTAGATTTGAAGCCGACATCACACAGACCGGCGCTGACCGCTCTGGCTGGGAAGCGCTGTTTTTCACCCATTTGACGATCATTCTTTCGCTGCGGCGCCGCATTTCCTGACGCAGCGCAAAACAACATTCCTCTGTGACGAGACGAAAGCGCCATTGACAAAAATTTCAGAACGTGAAAATTCTTTCGTGAAATTTTTTTCGGCCAGATAAAAAAATATCACGCACTGCAGCAGATGCAGCGCAGCTAAACCGAGCGATCGGAAGGCCGGCAGGAGGAGAGACAGACAGCATGGCCCTATCGGCGACAGGCGGCTTTCGCGACGACGAGACCAGCATGGCGACACGCGCCGCCTGGCTGCATTACGCCGGCGGCCTGACCCAGGCCGAAGTCGCCAAACGGCTGGGCCTCACCTCTCTCAAAGCCCATCGGCTGATCATGAAGGCCAACCAGGAAGGTCTGGTGAAGGTCTATATCGACTCCGACGTGTCGGAATGCGTCGAGCTTGAACAGAAGCTTTGCGAACGCTTCGGCCTCAGTTATTGCGAAGTCGCGCCCGATTTCGACAGCGACGAGCTGCCGCTCAAGGCGCTCGGTATTTCAGGCGCGCAATTTCTCAAGCGCGAGATCGAAAGCGGCGAGACCAAGCTGATCGGCGTCGGCCATGGCCGGACGCTGGCGGCCTGCGTCGATTACCTGCCGCGCATGGCCAATACCAAAGCGCGCTTCGTGTCGCTGCTTGGCGGCCTCACCCGCAAATTCTCGGCCAATCCGCATGATGTGATCCACAGGCTCGCCGAGCGCGTGGCGGCGGAAGCCTATGTCATGCCCGTGCCCTTCTTCGCCAATACGGTGGAAGACCGCGACGTGCTGTTTTCACAGCGCGGCGTGCTCGACGTGTTCAACCTCGCCAACAGCGCCGATCTGCTGCTGGTCGGCATCGGCACAGCCGAGCGCGAGGCGTCGCTGGTTTCCACCGGCATGATCGAGACGAGCGAGATCGAGGAAATCAAGCATGCCGGCGCGGTGGGCGAAATGCTCGGCCATTTCTTTGACGCCGAGGGGCGTCCGGTCGAGACCATGCTGTCGAACCGCACCTTCACTTTGTCGCGCGAGGCGCTGAAGAACCGCCGCATCGTGGCGGTGGCGGGCGGCAAGCACAAGGCGCGGGCGACCCGCGCCGTGCTCAAAAGCGGATTTCTGTCCGGCCTCATCACCGATGAGCGGACTGCGGTCGAACTGATGGCCGACGGGACTTAAGGTTTCTCGTCCGCGCCGCTGAGGAGAGCGGGGCGGATGGACGGAGGAATTACCGGTCAGGGTGGCCGGTATGGCTCGACAGAGCCGAGGAGACACCCAACTCGTGGAGGAGATACGGATATGCATGAGAAGGAAAAGGATCTGATCGACGCCTTCCTGCGCGGCCAGGTGGACCGTCGCGGCCTGTTGAAGGGCTTGGGCGCACTGGGCGTGACCGCGGGAACCGCCGGCATGCTGATGGGCATGATGCAGAGCGAGGCGCTGGCCGCCGACTTCGACTGGAAGGCGCATTCGGGCAAGTCGCTCAAGCTGTTGCTCAACAAGCATCCTTACGCCGATGCGATGATCGCCAACCTCAAGACCTTCACCGACATGACCGGCATCAACGTCACCTATGACGTGTTCCCGGAAGATGTCTATTTCGACAAGGTCACGGCGGCGCTGTCGTCGGGCTCCAGCGAATATGACGCCTTCATGACCGGCGCCTATATGACCTGGACCTATGGCCCGGCCGGCTGGATCACCGATCTCAAGGAATGGATCAACGATCCCGCCAAGACCAACCCGAACTATGGCTGGGACGACTTCCTGCCCGGCGTCAAGAACTCCTGCGCCTGGAACGGCACGCCCGGCGGCGCGCTCGGCTCCGACGACGCCAAGCAGTGGTGCATTCCGTGGGGCTACGAGCAGAACAACCTCTCCTATAACAAGGCGATGTTCGACAAGGTCGGCGCCAAGGTTCCGACCAATATCGACGAAATGCTCGACACCGCAGCCAAGCTGAGCAAGGACATCGGCGGCGGCGTCTACGGCATCGGCGTGCGCGGCTCGCGCTCCTGGGCGACCATCCATCCGGGCTTCCTGTCGGGCTACGCCAATTTCGGCCAGAAGGACCTGAACGTCTCGGCTGACGGCAAGCTGTCGGCGGCGATGAACACCAAGGAGTCCAAGGATTTCCACTCCAAATGGGTGCAGATGATCCAGGACAGCGGCCCGAAAGACTGGTCGACCTACACCTGGTATCAGGTCGGCACCGATCTCGGCGCCGGCGCCTCCGCCATGATCTACGACGCCGATATTCTCGGCTACTTCATGAATGGCGGCGACAACAAGATGAAGGGTCAGCTGGCTTATGCGCCGTTTGCGGCCAATCCGGCGGCTGAAGGTCCGACGCCGAACATCTGGATCTGGTCGCTGGCCATGTCCAACTTCTCCAAGGACAAGGACGCCACCTGGTACTTCCTGCAATGGGCGACGGGTCTGGAACACGCCATCTTCGGCGCGACCAAAATGGACTTCGTCAACCCCGTCCGCAAGAAGGTCTGGGCCGACCCGATGTTCACCGAGCGGCTCAACAAGTCCTATCCCGGCTATGTCGAAATGCATGACAAGTCGGCTCCGGGCGCCTCGATCAAGTTCACGGCCCAGCCGCTGTTCTTCGACGTGACGACCGAATGGGCGGCGACGCTGCAGAAGATGGTGGCCAAGGAAGTGCCTGTCGACGAAGGCCTCGATCAGCTGGCGCAGTCGATCGACAAGCAGCTGCAGGAAGCCGGTCTCGGCTGATCACAAGCACCCCAGAAGGGCTCCAAAGCGGGGCGCCCTTTCGCGATCGTAGATCTTCTCTAGCGTCGCGCCCCGCAGGCGGCCGGGTTGTTCTCCCTGGCCCGGCCGCTTTCCCTTTCAGAACATGCGCGATGGGCGGAGCAATCCGTCCATCCAATGATGAAAACACTCCAAGACAATGGAGCGAAACATGGCCGAGACAGTCGCCGCAAAACGGGCCCCATCGGGCTTCAGGATCTCAAAACGCGTCCTGCCCTATGTGCTGAGCTTGCCCGCGCTGCTGGTCTGCATCGGGATTCTCATTCCCTTTTTCACCGCAGTGGTCAGTTCCTTCCAGCGCTACCGGCTGTCGCAGCCCTGGGCGCGGAAATTCAACTGGGGCGAAAATTACCTCAATTTCTTCACCGATCCGAGCTTCTGGAACACGCTGAAGATCTCGCTCGTCTATGCCGGGCTGACGGTCGTGCTTGAACTGCTGCTCGGCCTCGCCATCGCGCTGCTGTTGCAGAAGCGTTCGACCGTGAACAATTTCATCTCGATCATGCTGCTGCTGCCGCTGATGACCGCGCCGGCGCTGGCCGCGCTGATGTGGAAGCTGATGACCAATCCGGGCTTCGGCATTCTCTCTTATGGCGCGAGCCTGATCGGACTGTCGGATTTCCGCTGGGCGTCCTCGCCGTCGACGGCGCTGTTCACCGTCGTGCTCGTCGATATCTGGGTCTATACGCCCTTCATCATGATCCTGCTTCTGGCCGGCCTGCGCTCGCTGCCGACCCAGCCTTTCGAGGCGGCGGCGCTTGACGGCGTGCCGCGCAGCTTCGTGTTCTTCCGCATCACGCTGCCGATGCTGACGCCCTATATCCTGACGGCGACGTTGTTCCGGCTGCTCGACAGCATCCAGCAATTCGACATCATCTATGCGATGACCCAAGGGGGGCCCGGCGACACGCTGACGGTGTTCCAGGTCGAGGCCTATCTCAACTTCTTCCAGGCGACCAATGTCGGACGCTCGGCGGCGCTGATGATCATCCTCTGGGCCATCACCTATTTCCTCTCCAACCTCTTCATCAAGAACTGGCTGCGGCTGCGCGAACGCGCGCGCGGCGAAGCGTGAGGCTCGATCATGGAAACCACCTCCCCCATCGAACGCATCTTGCGCGGCATTGCGCTCACCCTCGTCGTGATCTTCTTCATGTTCCCGATCCTGTGGATCTTCATGATGAGCTTCCAGACCAATGAGACCATCCTGTCGATCCCGCCGAAAGTGGTGTTCTCGCCGACGCTCGAGAATTACCAGGCGCTGATCACCGGCAAGCTGGTCTCCAACGCCGGCACGCTCGACATCGCCTTCATGCGCAATCTCGGTAATTCCGTGCTGTTGTCGACCGCCTCGGTGGCGGTGGCGCTGCTGCTCGGCGTGCCCGCGGCCTATGCCTTTGCGCGCCACAAGTTCCGGGGCTCGGAGGACATCGCGTTTACGCTTCTGTCCTTCCGCTTCGCGCCGCCGCTGCTCGTGCTCTTGCCGCTGACCCAGTATTTCCAGTGGATGGGGCTCGCCAACACCTATATCGGCCTGATCTGGGTCTATCAGCTGATCTGCCTGCCGCTGATCCTCTGGATCGTGCGCGGTTATTTCGAGGACATCTCGGCGGATGTCGAATACGCCTATCGCATCGCCGGTCACGGCTGGTTCGCGACCTTCCGCAAGATTGCGCTGCCGCTCGCAGGTCCCGGCATTGCGGCGGCTGGCCTGCTCGCCTTCATCTTTGCCTGGAACAATTTCGTCTTTGCGCTGGTGCTGGCGTCCGCCGACAAGCAGCCGGTGACGGTGGGGGCGCTGGCCTTCGTCACCGCCTCCGGCATTCAATACGGCCAGATCGCCGCAGCCATCGTGTTGTCGATCGCGCCGACGCTTGCGCTTGCGCTCTACGCCCAGCGCTACCTCGTCGAAGGCCTGTCGCTCGGCGCGGTGAAAGGATAAATCATGGCCACGCTCGAACTTCAAAACATCACCAAGCGCTTCAAGACGCATACCGTCATCGACGATCTGTCGTTGAGCATTGCCGAGGGCGAACGGCTCGTGCTGTTCGGCTCCTCCGGCGCCGGCAAGACGGTGCTGCTGAGGCTGATTGCCGGCGTTATCGATCCCGATCAGGGCAAGATCCTGATCGGCGGCGAGGATGTGACCGATCTCGACGCCGAATATCGCGGCATCGGCATGGCGTTTCAGAATTTCGCGCTGTTTCCGCATATGGATGCGTTTGCCAATATCGCCACGCCGCTCGAGGCGCGCGGCGAAAAGGACGGCGCCATCAAGGCGGGCGTCGAAAAGGTCGCCAAGCTTCTCAAGATCGACCATGTGCTGACCCACAGGCCCAAGGCGTTGTCGAACGGTCAGAAGCAGCGCACGGCGCTGGCGCGTGCGCTGGCCGGCTCGCCGCCGGTGTTGCTGCTCGACGATCCGCTGCGCAATGTCGACGCCAAACTCCGCTTCGAGATGCGGCTGGAGCTGCCGCGCGTGCTGGCCCGCCAGGGCGCGACCACCATCTATGTGACGCAGGACTATAAGGAAGCCATGGCGCTCGGCGACCGCATCGCGGTGATGGCGCATGGCAAGATCCAGCAGATCGGCGCGCCCGAGGACATCTATCTGCGGCCCGCCAATGTCGAGATCGCCCGGCTGTTCGGCGACCCGACGATCAACCTGCTTGACGTCACGCCGAAAAGCGATGCGGGCGGCGTCTATTGCGAGATCTCCAATGTGCGCGTGGCGCTGCCGCATGTGGCGCAGAGCGCTGCGGGCAAGCCCGCCATTCTCGGCCTCCGGCCCGAGACGCTGCGCTTTATCGACCCCTCGGCTGACAACGCCGTGCCTGTCACGGTGGAGGCGGAAACGCCGCTCAACGAGAAGACCGTGACGCTGGCGCTGACGGCGCGCGCCCGGGAAATCCTGGTGTCGCGGCCGGCGGGAACGCCGGGACCGACACATGGAAGCGCGGCGATCGCCATCGACGGCGGCCAGTCCTTCCTGTTCGACAAGGCGACGGGCGCGCGCCTGTCCGACAATGACAAAGCCCATAAGCATCAGGGAGTCGCGGCATGATGGAGACCGCTCTCAGGATCGACGGCGTCGACAAATTCTACGGCCCCGTGGATTACGGCGTGCATGCCGTCAAGAAACTGACGATGGATGTGAAGAAGGGCGAGATCATCGCGCTGCTCGGCTCGTCCGGCTGCGGCAAGACTTCGACGCTCCGGATGATAGCCGGCTTTGAGGCCGTGTCGCGCGGACAGATTTCGCTGGGCGGACGGCAAGTGCATATGCTGGCGCCGGTCAAGCGCAATGTCGCCATGGCGTTTGAAGGCTATTCGCTCTATCCGCCGCTGACGGTGAAGGAGAACATGGCCTTTGCGCTGAAAGCCGCCAGGCTCTCCAATGCCGAGGTCGAGAAGAAGGTCGCCTATATCGCCAAGCTGCTGGAGATCGAGGATATTCTCGGCCGCTATCCAAGCTCGATTTCGGGCGGCCAGCAGCAACGCGCCTCGCTCGGCCGGGCGCTGATCCGCGACGCCGACCTGCATCTGCTCGACGAGCCGATGGGCCAGCTCGAGCCGCAGCTGCGCGCCGTGCTGCGCGGCCGCATCAAGCATTACATCAAGGAGCGCGGCCTGACCGCCATCCTCGTCACCCATGACCAGACGGAAGCCAATGCGCTGGCCGACCGGATCGCGGTGATGGAAGGCGGCGTGCTGCAGCAGTTCGATACGCCCGAGATGATCAAGGAGCGGCCCGCCAATCTGTTCACCGGCACCTTTGTCGGCGAGCCGCCGATGAATGTGTTTTCCGCCTCGGTGGCGGTCGAGGGCGGCGTGCTGTCCTTCGGGCTCGACGACGGGGTGCGGCTCGATTATCCCGCCTCGGCCTTCTCGGCCGATGTGCTTGCGGCGCTCGGCAAGCGCAAGCGCGTCACGATCGGCATCCGTCCCTATGCGGTCAAGCGCGCCGATGACGGCGTGGCGGCGAAAGTGGCGGTCAATCAATGGCTGGGCGACCAGACCCATATCGCCGCCGATTTCGCCGGCGGGACCATGGTGCTGGTCGAACATGACCGGGTGAGCCTGAAACAGGGAGAAACGATCCGCATCCATCTGGCGCCGAAAAGCCTGCATGTGTTCGACGCCGAGACGGGTATGGCGATTTCGCATGGAGATCAGTTGGCATGAGCGGCGGGGCGGTGAGACGCGACATCGTGATCGGCATCGACGCAGGCACGTCGGTGCTGAAATCCGTCGCCTTCGATCTGGCCGGCAACCAGCTGGCGGTGGCGTCGATCGCCAATGTTTACGAGGCGGAAGGGCGTGCGGGCTGGGTGCAGGACATGAGCCGCACCTGGGCGGACACGGCCCGCACGCTCGCCGATCTCGCAAACAAGATCGACAATCTGAAAGACCGCGTGGCGGGCATTGCCGTGACAGCGCAAGGCGACGGCACCTGGCGGATCAATGCGGATGGCGACCCTGTCGGCAAGGGCTGGCTGTGGCTCGATGCCCGCGCCGGCGCGATCGTCGACCGGCTGCGTGGCGATAGCGGCGACATCGCCCGCTACCAGACCTGCGGCTCGGGCCTCGCCGCCTGCCAGCAGGGACCGCAGCTCAAATGGATGCTGGAACACGCCCCCGACATGCTCGACGGCGTGACCACCACCTTTCACTGCAAGGACTGGCTCTATTTCAAGCTGACCGGCCAGCGCGCCACCGACCCTTCGGAAGCCGTGTTCACCTTCGGCGACTTCCGCAAACGGGCCTATAGCGAAGAGGTGATCGATTTTCTCGATCTCCGCCACAAGCGCAGCCTGTTGCCGGAGATCGTCGACGGCGCGACCAAGCATCATCCGCTGACCGAGGAGGCGGCGCGTCTGACGGGCCTGCCCGTGGGCACGCCTGTCGTGCTCGGCTATGTCGACGTGGTCTGCACCGCGCTCGGCGCCGGGCTTTACGAGCCGGGCGTGCAGGCGGGCTGCTCGATCGTCGGCTCCACAGGCATGCATATGCGCTTCGCAGAAAGCCCGGACGATGTCTGGCTGAACGCCGACCAGACCGGCTACACGATGTGCTGGCCCGTGCCCGGCGCCTATGCGCAGATGCAATCCAATATGGCGGCGACGCTGAATATCGACTGGATCATTTCGGTGGCCTCGGGGCTTCTGAAAAGCATGGGTGTTGAGAAATCGAAGAGCGAGTTGCTCGGCCATCTCGACACATGGCTCGCCGGCGCGACGTCGGACCCGATCCTCTACCATCCCTATATTTCCGACGCCGGTGAACGCGGGCCGTTCGTGGACGCGACTGCGCGCGCCTCGCTGGTGGGGCTGACGATGAATCACGGCTTCGGCGATCTCGTCCGCGCCGTGTTCGACGGTCTCGCCATGGCGGCGCGCGATTGCTACACGGCGATGGGGCCGACGCCCGACCGGGTGCGGCTGACCGGCGGCGCCGCGCGCTCGGCGTCGCTGCGCGCCATTCTCGGCGGCGCGCTGAACGCCGGCGTGCAGACCTCGACCCGCGAGGAAGCCGGCGCGGCCGGCGCCGCGATGATCGCCTGCGTGTCGCTCGGCGTCTATCCCGACATGGCGGCCTGCGTCGCCGACTGGGTGAGCCCCTGCCTCAAGCCGGTGGAAGCCCCGGATGCAGCGATTGCGGCGCGTTTCGACCGCGCCTTCGACCCTTACCGCCAGACGCGGACCGCGCTCCGCCCGATCTGGCACATGCTCGCGGAGGCTCCCGAAGCCCCGCTTCGAAAGGACTGAGAGAATGAAGAAGATTGCGATCATAGGCGATCGTTTCATGCTGCCGAGCGTGTTTCGCGACAAGATCGTCGACGCCTGCGGCGAGGACTTGGACATCCGCATGCTCGAACAACCCTGGCCGGATGAGCCGATGGAGCATGGCTATGCGGTGGAAGGCATGGCCGGGCTCAAGGAATATATGGGTTCTGCCGAAGAGATCGTCTCGTTTGTCGATGATGCGGAAATCCTGGTGACGCAGCTTGCGCCGCTGTCGTCGGGCATGTTCGCGCAATTGCCCAATCTCAAATGCGTGGCGGTGTCGCGCGGCGGCCCTGTGAATATCGACATGCAGGCGGCGCGGGCTGCGGGCGTGCGCGTGGTCAACACGCCCGGCCGCAACGCCTCCGCCGTGGCCGAATTCACGCTCGGCGCGATCCTTGCCGAGACACGGCTGATCCGCATGGGACATGAAAGCCTGCGCGCCGGCGAATGGCGCGGCGACCTCTACCGCGCCGACCGGACGGGCCGCGAACTCTCGGAAATGACCGTAGGCGTGATCGGCTACGGCAATATCGGCACCAAGGTCGTGCGTCTCCTGCGCGCCTTTGGCACCAAGGTCATCGTGCATGATCCCTATGTGCAGCTCTCCGTCGACGATCTCAATGGCGGCGTCGAACAGGTGTCGTTCGACGATCTCCTGTCGCGCGCCGACATCGTGACCCTGCATCCCCGGGTGACCGAGGAAACCAAGGGCATGATGAACGCCGACAGCTTCGCCAGGATGAAGAAGGGTGCGATCTTCGTGAACACCGCGCGCGGCCCGCTCTGCGATTACGATGCGCTCTATGAGGCGCTGGTCAGCGGGCAACTGTCCGCAGCCATGCTGGAAACCTTCGCCGTGGAGCCCGTGCCTGTCGATTGGCCGCTGCTGCAACTGCCGAATGTGACGCTGACGCCGCATATCGCCGGCGCCTCGGTGCGCACCGTGACCTATGCCGCCGAAATGGCGGCGGAAGAGGTGCGCCGCTACATCGCCGGGCTACCCCCGGTCAATCCCTGCTGAGGCTGATATGAGCACGGAAGACATCATCCGCCGCTCCATCATCGAAAGCTGCCGGGCGATGAACGCGTCGGGGCTGAACCAGGGGACGTCGGGCAATATTTCGGTGCGCTATGGCGAGAGCATGCTGATCTCGCCGAGCTCGATCCCCTATGATGAAGTCACAGCCGACATGATCGCCTCGATGCCGATCACAGGCGAGCGCGGTGCCTATGACGGGCCGAAGGTGCCCTCGGTGGAATGGCCGTTTCATCTCGACATCATGCGCTCGCGGCCGGATGTGAATGCGGTGGTGCATACGCACGCCACGTTCTCGACCATTCTCGCCATCGCCCGCAAGCCGATCCCGGCCTGTCACTATATGATTGCCGCTTTCGGCGGCAATGACGTGCGGGTGGCGGACTATGCCCGCTACGGCACCCAGGATCTGTCCGACAGCGTGCTCCGGGCGCTCGAAGGCCGCACCGCCTGCCTGATGGCCAATCACGGAATGCTGGCCTGCGGCGACAGCTTGAAGAAGGCGATGTGGCGCGCCGTCGAACTCGAAACCATCGCCAAGCAATATTATCACAGCCTGCTGATCGGCGGGCCGGCGCTGCTGCCCGACGAGGAGATCGCCGGCGTCGTCTCGGCCTTTTCGGGCTATGGACTGAAGGAGAGCTGAGTATGACGGCTGACAAGGGCATCATCGACCTGTTCGTGATCGGCGGCGGCGTCAATGGCGCCGGCATCGCCCGCGACGCCGCCGGACGGGGCCTGAGCGTGGTGATGGTGGAGAAGGACGATCTCGCCCAGGGCACCAGTTCGCGCTCCGGCAAGCTGGTGCATGGCGGGCTTCGCTATCTCGAATATTACGAATTCCGGCTGGTGCGCGAAGCCTTGATCGAACGCGAGGTGCTGCTGAACAGTGCGCCGCACATCATCTGGCCGATGCGTTTCGTGCTGCCGCACAACCCCGCCGACCGTCCGGCCTGGCTGGTGCGGCTCGGCCTGGTCCTCTACGACCATCTCGGCGGCCGCAAGCGCCTGCCCGGCACCCGCAGCCTGAACCTGCGCACCGCGCCCGAGGGCGCGCCGATCAAGCCCGAATACACCAAGGCTTTCGAATATTCGGACTGTTGGGTGGACGACGCCCGCCTGGTGCTGCTCAACGCGCTCGACGCCAAGGACAAGGGCGCGGAGATCCTCACCCGCACCGCCTGCACCACCATCCGCCGCGACGGCAGGCTGTGGGACATCGAGACCACCGACCAGCGCACGGGCGCCAAGCGCCGCTATCGGGCGCGCTGCGTGGTCAACACCGCCGGCCCCTGGGTCAATGACGTTATCGGCCGGGTGGCGGGGCTGAACTCCGCCCGCAGCGTGCGGCTGGTCAAGGGCAGCCATATCGTCACGCGCAAATTCTGGGAGGGGCGGCAGGCCTATCTGGTGCAGAATCCCGACAAGCGGGTGATCTTCATCAATCCCTATCAGGACGACCTGACGCTGATCGGCACCACCGACATTCCCTATGACGGCCGGCCGGAAGATGTCGCGCCTGACGGCAACGAGATCGATTACCTGCTCAAATCGGTCAACCGCTATTTCAAACAGCAACTGACCCGCGACGACATCGTCCATTCCTTCTCGGGTGTGAGGCCGCTTTACGACGACAATGCGGAAAATCCCTCGGCTGTCACCCGCGACTATATTTTCGAGGTCGACGGCGATGGCGAGCGGGCGCCGCTGCTCTCGGTTTTCGGCGGCAAGATCACCACCTTCCGCAAGCTGTCGGAACATGCGCTGGAGAAGATCAAGCCGTTCTTCCCCGCCATGGGCGAGGCGTGGACCCGGACGGGAACGCTGCCCGGGGGCGCGATGCCCAATGCCGATTTCGATCAGTTCCTGGGCGACATGAAACGGGTCTATCCCTGGCTGCCCGCTCCGGTGCTCAAGCATTATGCGCGGCTCTATGGGTCGCGGCTGACGCGGCTTCTGGGCGACGCGTGCGGAATGGGCGATCTGGGCCAGTGTTTCGGCGGGGTGTTTTACGAGCGCGAGGCCTTTTTCCTGATCAGCGAGGAATGGGCGGAGACGGCGGAGGATATTCTCGACCGACGGACGAAGCATGGGCTGGCGCTGAGCGACAGCGAGCGGGCGGCGTTTGCGGGGTGGATGGAGCAGCGGCGCGTGCAGGCGGGGGCGGCGGAGTGAGGGTTGAGGCGACGGCGTGCACCGCCCCTCATCCGGCTGCCGCCACCTTCTCCCCGCGCATGCGGGGCGAAGGGCGATGGAGCGCCGGCCGCGCCACATCCTCCTTCTCCCCGTATTACGGGGAGAAGGTCCCGGCAGGGGGATGAGGGGCTGCCCACGACGCCAACGCCTTGAGTGAACAATGATGAAGAAGGCAATCCCATGAGCAGCACCGAATACCAGGCCCTGATCGACCTCTCCGCCAAGATCGGCGCGGACCCCGCGCTGGTGCAGGCGGCGGGTGGCAATACGTCGATCAAGGATGACGACACATTGTGGATCAAGGCCTCGGGCCTGTGGCTGGCGCATGCCAAAGAGCGCGACGTGATGGTGCCGGTCAAGCTCGGCGCCATTCTCGACGCGGTCGCAAAGGACGATCCCTCGGCGGAAAAGGCGCATGTGCATGTCGACCAGTCGCTGGCGAGAAACGGATTGCGTCCTTCGATCGAAACCACCGTGCATGCGCTGATGCCGCAAAAGGTGGTGGTGCATGTGCATTGCGTCGAGACGATCGCCCTCGCCATCCGCACGGACGCCGAGCAGCTGCTGGCCGATAAGCTGAAGGGCGTGGCCTATGCCTTCGTGCCCTATTGCCGGCCCGGCCTGCCCTTGGCGCGCGCCATTCATGCGCGGATGCGGCCGGATATTTCCGTGCTGATCCTCGGTAATCACGGCCTTGTGGTGGCGGGCGAGACGGTGGCGGAGGCCGAGGCGCTGCTTGAGGACATCTGCAACCGGCTAGCCTCGCCGCGTCGCGAAGCGCCCGGCCCCGATCTTGCGGCGCTGTCGCGGCTGGCGCTCGACAGTTCCTACACCCTGCCCCCGGATGAAAGCCTGCATGGCGCCGCCACCGATCTCGAAAACTGCCGGATCGCCGCTGGCGGCAGCCTCTATCCCGACCATGTGATCTTTCTCGGCCCCGGCTTCATGATCGCAGCGCCCGGCGAAAGCGCTGCGGACATGGAAGACCGGCTGAGCAACCCGCCGCCGGTTCTCTTGTTTCCCGGCAAGGGCGTGCTGGTGAAGAAGGCGATCGAGCCGGGGCCGCTCGCTCTGCTCGGCTGCTTCATCGATGTGGCGAGCCGCATCCCGCAGGGCGCGCGGCTCAGCTATTTCACGCCGGAACAGAATGCCGAACTGCTGGGCTGGGACGCAGAGAAATACCGCCAGGAACTCAACAAGCGGGGGGCCAGCCTGCAATGACATCGCGCGCCCTCGTCATCGGTCTGGATATGGGCACTTCGGGCGCGCGCGCCGTGGCGATGGACGCCGAGGGGCGTGTGGTCGCCAGCGCCGCCGCAAAGCTCACGAGCTTCAGCGACGATCACCGTGATCCAGAGGGATGGCGGGCGGCGATGCGGTCGGCGCTGACGGGCGCGCTGGCCGAGATCGATCGAGGCGCCGTCGTCGCCATCGCCGTCGACGGGACCTCTGGCACGCTGTTGCCGGTGGATGGGCGCGGGCGGCCGCTGGCGCGACCGATGATGTATAACGATCCGGTCGAAGATGCGGATATCCTCAAGGCGGTGACGGAACATGCGCCGCGCGACAGCGCCGCGCATGGGCCGACCTCCGGCCTCACCAAGCTGATGGTCTTCCAGAGGATTGCGGGCGTCGAGCGAGTGATCCACCAAGCGGACTGGCTGGCGGGCCAGCTGACCGGCCGCTTCGATCTCAGCGACGAAAACAATGCGCTGAAGACGGGCTATGACCCCATTGCAAGACGCTGGCCTGACTGGATCGAGGCGACCGGCGCGAAGACGGCGCTGTTGCCCGATGTGTTGCCGGCGGGCGCGACGATGGCGCGGATCTCGGCGCAGGCGGCGCAGACCTACGGGCTGAGCCCGACGGTGCTGATCGCGGCCGGCACCACGGATGGCTGCGCCTCCTTCCTCGCCACCGGCGCCGACCGGCCCGGCGACGGCGTCAGTGCGCTGGGCACCACACTGACGGTGAAGATCCTGTCGGACACGCCGCTGTTTGCGCCGGACTATGGGCTCTACAGCCATCGCATCGGCGACATCTGGCTGGCCGGCGGCGCTTCCAACTCAGGCGGCGTGGTGCTGGCGCAGCATTTCGAGCCCGAGGCGATTGCCGCGCTTTCGGCCCGCATCGATCCGGAAACCGATAGCGGCCTCGATTATTACCCGCTGCCGAAGCCGGGCGAGCGCTTTCCGATTTCCGACCCAAAACTCGCGCCGCGCATGAACCCGCGGCCTGATGATGACGCCGAGTTCCTCAAGGGCATTTTCGAAGGCATTGCCGGGATCGAGGCGCTCGCCTATCAGCGGCTCGAAAGCCTTGGCGGCCCCAAGCTCGGCTCGATCCGCAGCGTCGGCGGCGGTGCGAAGAACGATGTGTGGACAAAAATCCGGCTGAGGCGGCTCCGCGTCGCCGCCGCGCCGGTGTTATCCGAAGAAGCGGCGGCGGGCGCGGCGAGGCTCGCGCTGAAGGCAGCGATAGCGGAGGGATTGTTATGACAGAGACGATCACCGGGATCAGTGACATCGCCGACCGGTTCGACGCTTTTCTCATCGACCAGTTCGGTGTGCTGCGCGACGGCGCCGGCCCCTATCCGCAGGCGCCGGCGGAACTCAAAAAACTTCGCGTGCTTGGCAAGAAGATCATCATCCTCTCCAATTCCGGCAAGCGATCGGTGGAAAATTCGGTGCGGCTCGCAAGCCTCGGCTTCGACGAGGCCTGTTGGGACTGGTTCCTGACCTCGGGCGAAACCGCCTGGCGGATGATGGCGGCGGAGACGGATGGCGGCGCCCGCAAACGCTGCCTGCTGATCAGCCGCGACGGCGACACCTCGCCGCTCGACGGGTTGGACTACGACCGGACGGAAGACGCCGAAACCGCCGATATCGTGCTGATCGCGGCAAGCGAAGGCGACCGCTACGATCTCGGCCACTACCAGACGCTGCTGCAGCCGGCGGCGGAGCGTGGCCTGCGCTGCCTCTGTACCAATCCCGACAAGGTGATGCTGACCGCAAACGGAAAAGCCTTCGGCGCCGGCCGTATCGCCGATCTCTATGAGGAACTCGGCGGCGCGGTGACCTGGATCGGCAAACCCTTCCCGGACATCTATGATCAGGCGAAGATCTTTCTCCGCGCCATCCCGCCCCGGCGCATCTGCGCCATCGGCGACAGCGTCGAGCACGACATCGCTGGCGCGCGGATGGCCGGCATCGCCTCCATTCTGGTCGAAACCGGCATACACGCCGAGGCGACGGCGACTGAGCGCGCGGCGCTTTTTGCGTTGCACGAGGCCGCGCCCGATTTCATCCTTCCCGACTTCCGCCTCTGAAAGGCTCGTTCATGGCGTTTACGCTCTCGCTCAACACCAATCCGCTGGTCAACCGCTTTGCCGAAGCCGACGATCTCATCGACACGATCGCCGAGAAGATCCGCATCGGTTATGTGCAGCTCACCCATGAATTCATCAATCCCGGCTGGCCGGCTGCGACGATTTCCAAACAGGAGCGCGCCTTCGCCCGCGCGCTCGACCGCACCGGCGTCAAGGTGACCTCGGGCATGACCGGTCCTTACGGCCGGCTCAACCATTTCGGCCATCCCGACGCCGATGTCAGGCGCTATTATGTCGACTGGTTCAAGACTTTCGCGGATATCTCGGCAGGCCTCGGCGCTTCCGGCATGGGCACGCAATTCGCCATCTTCACCCATCGCGACTATGACGATCCGGTCAGACGCGAGGACCTGATGAAGATCGCTATCGATTGCTGGGCTCAAGTGGCCGAGCATGCGCAGGCGGCGGGCCTGACCTATCTCTTCTGGGAGCCGATGTCGGTGGGCCGCGAATTCGGCCACACGATCGCCGAATGCCAGGCGCTCGACCGGCGGCTGGCCGAACAGGGTTTGGCGATACCGATGAAGATGATGGTCGATATCGACCATGGCGACGTGACCTCGCCCAACCCTGACGATATCGACCCCTACGCCTGGGCTGCGGCCTTCCCCAAGCAGAGCCCGATCATCCACATCAAGCAATCCTCGATGAACAAAGGCGGCCACTGGCCCTTCACCGCCCAATACAACCAGGACGGCCGCATCCAGCCGGAGAAACTGCTCGACGCCGTGCGCTCCGGCGGCGGGACCGACAACGAGATCTGCCTCGAACTCTCCTTCCGGGAACGCGAGCCGACCGACCATCTGGTGGTGGACATGATAAGGGAATCGGTGGCGTTCTGGGAACCGTATATCGATACGGGGTTCAATCGGGGATAGCGCTGCGGACGCCGCGCTTGTCGAGACTTGAAAGCTTGGCGGCTCTCGGCTATTTTACAGGAGTGAGGGACCGGCTTTCGCCGACCCCTCGTTTTGCTAGGCTACCGTGAAACGGACGCGGATCGTCACTTGCCAGCACGTCCGCGTCCTTTTCACTTCTAGCGTGATGCTAACGGGCCATCGCCACATCGCTTCACCTCCTGTTCGACGGCAAGGCTGTTGCCGCAGTCGGGCGAGCCCATCTTGCCCGATGCGCCGGCTGGCTCGGCGCGCGCTGCTTCTGCTGTCGAAGGTTGAAATGTTATGCCTGGACGCGACGGTGATCAACCCATAAGCGCTATAGATCAAACGCACCCCTATTGAGGGAGAGCAGGACGGCGATCCTTGAAAAGCTCGGCATTCTGCCCTATTCTACAGGAGTGGGAAGCCGGCTCTCGCCGACTCCCCTGTTTGTTAGATGCACGTGAATCGGACGCGGATCGTAACTTGCCAGCACGTCCGCGTCCTTTTCACTTCTAACGTGATGCTAACGGGCCATCGCCACATCGCTTCACCTCCTGTTCGACGGCAAGGCTGTTGCCGCAGTCGGGCGAGCCCATCTTGCCCGATGCGCCGGCTGGCTCGGCGCGCGCTGCTTCTGCTGTCGAATGGCGGCAGGTTATAATTCTACGCGACGACCATCAACCATATAGAGACCTGCCTTGCGCGCACCCTCTTGAGGCGAGGGCCGGTGGGTGATCCTTGAAAAATCGGTGGCGCTGCTCTATTCTACAGGAGCGGGAAGCCGGCTTTCGCCGACTCCCCTTTTGCTAAAGTGTCTAGAAACGGATGCGGATCGTTACTTGCCAGCACGTCCGCATCCGCTTCACTTCAACCGTGATGCTTATTGGCCATCGCCACATCGCTTCACCTCCTGTTCGACAGCAAGGCTGATGCCGCAGTCGGGCGAGCCCATCTCGCCCGATACGCCGGCTGGCGCGGCGCGTGCTGCTTCTGCTCTCGAAGGAGATAAGGCTAATTCATAGCGCGAGTCTATGCAACCATGAAGGGTTTTCACGCAACCCTCTAAACACCTGCTGCAGCGTTCACTTCACCCTCTCCACCCTCGGCTCCCGCTCCCCCGACCAGACCAGCCTGAAGACGCCGCCCTGACGGACGGATTGGACGGCGGCGGGGCGGAGAACGGCGAAGCAGGTTCCGCCGGGATGGCGAACCGAGGGGTAGACGATGCCGTTGAGGGCAGCGGCGCGGACGTGGTCGGCAAGCGCATTGCCGGCGGGATAGCCGATCGCCTTGTCGAGATGCAGCGCGGGATGATCGGGGCTCTGGCGTAGATCGAGCAGTTCGCCGGACAGGCTGGAGAAGAGTTCGGCGTAATCGACTGCGGCGTTGAAATCGCCGGCGTCCGCCAGGAAATTGCCCATATGGAAGGCGATTTCAGTGAGGCAGGTTTCGCTGGCGAGCGCCGAATACCAGGCGCCGCGATGCCCACCATTGAAGCGGTTGGGCTGGCGCGGCTTTGCATAGGCGAAGCTGGCGTTGATGAAATGCGCATGCGGCACGTCATAGACCAGTTCGTTGGCGGCGAGGCCGGAAATGCCGGTGGATTGGGCCGTCAGTCGGGCGCTGGTGGCGCCTTCGATCTCGGCGAGTTCCGCCAGTTCCTCAGCCGTGTCGGCGAGCGCTGCCAGCGCCGCCTCGCGCAATCGCGCCGTGGTCACCAGCCTGACCGTTTTCGGATAGGCTTCGGTGACGACGGGAACGCCGTCGATCCGCACTTAGAGGCCTCCGCGCACCGCGTCGAGAAAACGGCGGACTTCGAGCATATGCGGTATGCCGCCTGATATCATCGCCGCGATGGGGGTGCGATTGAAGAAGAGCGGGCCGCGATTGCCAAGGGTTGGCCAGCGGATCGCCATGTCGTCGGAAAACATCAGTTTCAGGCTCTTGTAGATGCCGATCAGAGCCGACAGCCGGGTCATCTGGTCCTGGCTGAGCGGACGGTCGCGCCCCTCCGGCTTCAGCCGCTCCCAGGTGCTGACGGAAACGCCGAGCAGGGCTGCGGCCTCAGCGCCGGTCAGCCCCCATTCATCCACCAGCCGGCGATAAGCCTTGAGCGCAGTCTTGTTGAGGCGCGTCCGGTCGGCCTCATCGGCGAAGCTGGCCGGCGGGACCGAAGATGGCGCTTGTGGCGCTTGCAGCATGGCGCTCTCCTTCATTTGACGTCAATATAGGCGTCATTTGACGGAACTTCCAGTCAAAGTGTGAGAGCCGCCGTCATCAGCCTCATATCCTCGGCATTGCGGGTGATGGCGAAGCCGAATTCGCGGGCCATCTGCAGCATGCGGTCGTTTTCCGCCAGGATCACGCCTTCGATGCTGCGCACGCCCTCCGCGCGGGCGTAATCGATCAGGCGGCGCAGAAGCGTCCAGCCGAGGCCGTGGCCCTGCAGGTCGCTGCGGACCAGCAGCGCATATTCGGCCTTGTCCTTGTCGGGATCGGCGTTGAGGCGGCCGATCGCCATGAGGTCGCCCTTGTCGCGGTCGAGCGCGACGAAGGCGATTTCCCTGTCGTAATCGAGCTGCGTCAACCGCTTGAGCATCTGGTCGGGGAAATGCCGGCGCGGCGACAGGAAACGCAGGCGAAGATCCTCGTCGCTGATCCGGGCGAAGAATGGGCCGTAAAGCGCGAGATCGTCGGGGCGGATCGGGCGGATATGGACCTTGAGCAGGCCGAGATCGACGTCTTCGGCCCATTCGCCGGGATAGGGACGGATGGCGAGCGCCCGGTTGGGCGCGGGCTGGTCCAGCCTGGCGGGATCGATCTCGATGCGGGCGTCGAGCGCGATGACACCATCCTCGTCGGCGAGCAGCGGATTGACGTCGAGGGCGCGGATGGCGCCGAAATCGGCTGTGAGCGCCGAGACCGCCTGGATCGCGCCGATGATAGCGTCGCGATCGGCGGGCTTGCGGTCGCGATAGCCCTTGAGCAGTCTGGAGATACGGGTGGCGTCGATGAGATCGCCTGATAGAACGGCGTCGAGCGGCGGCAGGCCGATTGCCGCGTCGTCAAGCGCTTCGACCGCTGTGCCGCCGGCGCCAAACAGGATCACCGGACCGAAGACGGAATCGAGGCTCGCGCCGATGATCAGTTCATGGGCATGCGGACGCTCGATCATCGGCTGAATGGCGTAGCCGTCGATGGCGGCGGCCTGACCGATCGAGGCCAGACGCCGCTCGATTTCCCGGCAGGCGGCTACAGCGGCGTCGGCGCTGTCGACGCCGAGGATCACGCCGCCGACATCGGATTTGTGGGTGATGGTCTTCGACTGCAGTTTGACGACAAGCCGCCCGCCGCCCGCGAGCAGGCGTTCGGCGATGGCGCGGGCGTCTTCCGGCGTGGCAGCGATCCGCGTCTCCGGCGTCGGCAGCCCATAGGCCGAGAGCGCGGATTTGGCTTCGACCTCGCTCAACATCGTGCGGCCATCATTTGCGACGGAGCGAAGGATCTCGGCGACCTTGGCGCGCGCGTCCGGCGCGATGTCGGGAGACGCCTGCGGCACGCGCGACAATGCCGCTTGCGCGCGCGACCAATCGCCGAGATAGCCGATCGCGTCGGCGGCGGCCTCGGGCGCGGCATAGACGGCAAGGCCCGCCGCGCGCAGCACCGCTCTTCCCTCGCGCGCCGTTTCTTCGCCCAGCCAGCAGGCGATCGTCGGCTTGCCCCCGATGCGGCCGTTTTCCGCCAGCGCCGCCACGGCATGCGCCGCCTCCAAGGGCGACGCAAGCGCAGTCGGGCAGTTCATCACCAATATCGCATCGACGCCGGGATCGCGGGCGACGGCTTTCACCGCCTCGACATAGCGCTCGGGCGGAGCGTCGCCGATGATGTCGACGGGATTGGCGCGCGACCAGTTGGGCGGCAGCGTCGCGTCTAGAGCCGCGATCGTCTCGGCCGAGAGGTCGGCGAGGTCTCCCTTCCAGTCCATCAGCCGGTCAACGGCCAGCACGCCGGCGCCGCCGCCATTGGTGACGAGACCGGCGCGAATGCGCGGCATCGGCTCAAAGCGCGCGAGAACCTCGACGGCGTCGAACAACTGGTCGAGAGCGCGCACCCTGAGAACGCCGGCGCGCTTCAACGCCGCTTCGGTGACGCGATCGGCGCCCGACAGCGCGCCGGTATGGGTGGCGGCGGCCTTGGCGGCGGCGGCGTGACGGCCTGGCTTGATGGCGATCACCGGCTTGATCCGGGCGGCGGCGCGGGCCGCCGACATGAATTTCTTCGGATGGGCGATGGATTCGAGATACATGACGATGACGCGCGTATTCGGATCGCCCGAGAGCATATCGAGGCAATCGGCGGCGTCGACATCGGCCATGTCTCCGAGCGAGATGGCGGCCGACAGCCCCACCCCCTCGCCCGCCGCCCAATCGATCAGCGAGGTGACGATAGCGCCGGATTGCGAAATCAATCCCACGCCGCCCGGCGCGGGGGCCCTATGTGCGAAGCTGGCGTTGAGTTTGGCATGCGGCAGAATGAGCCCGACCGTATTGGGCCCGAAAATGCGGAAGAGATGTGGCCGCGCCGCCGCCAGCATGGCCTGTTTCAGCCCGCTCGCCCCGGTGACGCCGGCGGTAATGACCACGGCCGCCCGGCAGCCCCTGGAGGCAAGTTCGCCGATCAGTCCGGGAACCGTTTCCGGCGGCGTGCAGATGACGGCGAGATCGGGCGCTTCGGGCAGATCGGCGACGCGGGCGTGGCACACGAGGCCGCTGAGCCGACGATATTTCGGATTGACCGGATAGACGTCGCCCGCATAGCCGCCCGAGACAATATTCGACAGGACAACGGCGCCGACCGAACCCGCCCGTTCGGAGGCGCCGATCACGGCGATGGAGTTGGGATCAAGCGCCTTGTCGAGATTGCGGATCGTCATGGGCGTCTCCGGTGCAATTTGAGTGAAACCGAGGCCCTTTTCCTGGCTTGAAATCCGGGAGAAAGCATTGACATTCCTCAAACCCCACGCATGACGTCCGAGGAAGCGCAAATCTTGGGCGCTGGCGCGAAGAACTGTCAACCTTGGAATTCTTCTAGGAAAATCTAGTAGATAAAGCCCGGTTTTTCACAATCCTTTGTATCCCGCGCTATTGATTGTCGCCTTCAAAGCGCGTTAATGGCGATTAACCAAGGGGCGTATGTAGGGCGGGATTCGATCCGTTCGCGCATTCAAGGCAGAGACCGCAAAAGTAACGCATATTATCTCACGTGAGGCTTATTTTGAGCGCAGCTCCTAAGAAAAACGGTGTGGAGGAGCTTCGGGCGGCCCTCGCCGAAAGCCGCTCCGCATTCGTCGCAATCGGTATTTTTTCCTTTTTCGTCAATATGCTGGTGCTGACCGGCTCGATCTACAGTTTGCAGGTCTATGACCGCGTTCTGACCAGCCGTTCCGAGCCCACGCTGGTGGTGCTGACGATGCTGCTGGTGGCCCTCTATATGATCATGGGCGTGCTCGACCATATGCGCGCGCGTATTTCCGCGCGCATCGGCGCGCGCTTCGCCGCCAAGCTGGAAATGCGGGTGTTCCGCATCGTCACCGATCGCACCATGCTGGCGTCCCAGGGCGTCAACACCAATACCGCCATGCGCGACCTCGATTCCATCCAGCGCGCGCTGGCGTCGCCGGCGGCGTTCTCGGTGTTCGACGTGCCGTGGACGCCTGTGTTCGTGGTGATCATCTTCATCTTCCATCCGTTGATGGGCGTCATCGGCGTCATCGGCGGCCTGATCCTGATCGCGCTGACCTGGCTCAACCAGAACGGCACCAAGGAAAACCAGGAAAAGGCGATGAACACCGCGCGCCTTTCGGAGGAATGGACCGGCACGCTGCAGCGCGAGGCCGACACCGTGCGCGCGCTCGGCATGCGCACCTCCACCGCCGTGCGCTGGCAGCGTTTCCGCCAGGACATGCTCAACGCCAATATCGACTATAGCGACCAGAACGGCTTTTATTCGACCACGTCCAAGACCTTCCGCATCTTCCTGCAGTCGGCCATTCTCGGCGCCGGCGCCTGGCTCGCCATCCAGGGCCATATCAGCTCGGGCGCGATGCTGGCCTCCTCGATCATCATCGGCCGGGCGCTGTCGCCGATCGAAGGCATGATCGGCCAGTGGGCGCTGATCCAGCGCGCCATCCAGGGCTGGAAGAGTTTGGCCGACGTATTGTCCAAGGTGCCGCCGGAATCGCAGCGCACCACGCTGCCGAAGCCGCGCGCCATTCTCGACGTGCAGAACATTTCCGTCGTGCCGCCCGGCGAGCGGATGCCGACGCTGCGCAACCTGTCCTTCGAACTCCGGCCCGGCCAGGCGCTGGGCGTGATCGGCCAGTCCGGTTCCGGCAAATCGACGCTGGCCCGCGTGCTGACCGGCGTCTGGCCGATCCAGGCCGGCAAGGTCAGGCTCGACGGGGCGGCGATCGACCAGTACAATGTCGATGACCTCGCCAATTATGTCGGTTATCTGCCGCAGGACGTTGCGCTGTTTGAAGGCACGATCGCCGAAAACATCGCGCGCCTGTCGCTCGACGTCGATTCCGAAAAGGTGGTGGCTGCGGCGCAGAAGGCGGCGGCGCATGATCTCGTCGTCAAGCTCGGCCAGGGCTACGACACCAAGCTGCCCGCGCAGGGCCAGCGGCTTTCGGGCGGACAGAAGCAGCGTATCGGCCTCGCCCGCGCGCTCTATGGCGATCCGGTGCTGTTGGTGCTCGACGAGCCCAACGCCAATCTCGACGCCGAGGGATCGGCGGCGCTGAACATCGCCATCCGCAACGCCAAGAAAGAAGGCCGTTCGGTGGTCATCATGGCGCATCGGCCGGCGGCGATCGAGGAATGCGACCTGATCCTGATCCTCGAAGGCGGCAACCGCGTGGCCTTTGGCCCGCGCGACGAGGTGCTCAAGCAGCATCTGAAGAATTACCAGGCGATCACGCCGGGCAACCAGCAAGGCGGCGGCCAGCAAGGCGGCGGCCAGCAAGGCGGCGGCCAGCCTGGCGCCGCGGCGCAACTGCCGCAGGGCCCGCGCCCGCCCGCGCCGAACGGCGGCGCCGCGCAAGGCGGTCAACCCGGCGCGGCCGCGCCCGGCGCGACGCCTCCCGCCCCGCCCCGCCCCGCTCCTGCTCCACCTTCGGGCGCGCGCCCGGCCTTGCCGGGCATTCTCGGCACCGGCCTCATGCCCGGCATTGGCGGGGTCAAGCCGCGGCCAGCCGGACCGCAGGACGCCGCAGCCTCAATGCCGCCACAGCCTTCTGCTAGCGGCGAGACCGACAAACAGACTGGAAACGGCGGCGACGCCAGCCCGGACAACGCCGCTGACGCCACCGCCAAGGACGGGGAGCAGAAATGAGCCCTGACGCATTGCAACTCCGCGCCGCCCCGAGCGCCCCTCAGGCCGCTGCCCAATCCTGGAGCGCGCGGCGCTACATGGTCATGGGCTTTGTGACGCTGTTCATCCTGGTGTTCGGCTTCGGCGCCTGGTCGATCTTCACCACCATGGCCGGCGCCGTGGTCGGCCAGGGCGTGATCGAGGTCGAAACCAAGCGGCAGGTTATCCAGCACGCCACCGGCGGCGTGATCGGCAAGATCCTGGTGCGCGACGGCCAGGTGGTGGAAGCCGGCCAGACGCTGATCGAATTCGACGACACGTTCGACCGCGCTGAACTCGCCGTGACCGAGAGCCAGCTCTATCCGCTGCTCGGCGTGCGGGCCCGGCTGGTGGCCGAACAGGACGAATTGCCCGAACCCTTGTTCGACGCCGATCTGCTCGAGCGCGCCAAGACCGACTCGACGGCCGCTGAAATCGTCCGCAGCCAGAAAGAATTGCTGGTGGCGCGGCGGCTGACCCGCGACAAGCAGATCCAACAGCTGCAGGAGCGGAAATCCCAGATCGAAAACCAGAATGACGGTCTTCGCGCCCGCATCGCGGCGCTGCAGGAGCAGTTCACGCTGCTGACCGGCGATGTGGAACGGCAAAAGGCGCTGCTCGCCAAGGGACTGACGGAGATGACCCGGGTCAGCTCCTATGAACGCGACGCGGCGCAAACGCGCGGCAGCATTTCGGAATCGCACGCCTCGATCGCCGAAAACCGGGCGCGGGTGGCGGAACTGGAACTCGCCATCATCAATGTCTCGGCGCAGATGCGCGAAGAGGCGATCAAGGAACTGTCGGACACCGACGCCAAGGTGGCGGAACTGAAGGAACGCCGCAACTCCACGCTTGAGACGCTGTCGCGCATCGAGGTGAAGTCGCCGATGGAAGGCAAGGTGTTCAACCTGCAGGTCCACGCCATCCGCGCCGTGGTGCGCGCCGCCGAGCCGATAATGGAAATCGTGCCGGAAAAGGTGAAGCTGGTGGTGAGCGTGCAATTGCCGCCCAACCAGATCGATCAGGTGCATGAAGGCCAGGACGCCATCATCCGCTTCCAGAGCTTCGACCATCGCCACACGCCCGATCTCAGAGGCCGCGTGCGCCGCGTCGCCGCCGACATCATCACCAATGAACGCACCGGCCAGAGCTATTACACCGCCTCGCTCGAACTTCTCCCCGGCGAGGAAAAATTCCTCGGCCAGGCCCAGCAGATCCGCCCCGGAATGCCGGTGGACGTGTTCATCCGCACCACCTACCGCACGCCCTGGGACTACCTGGTCAAGCCGCTCACGGGATATTTCGGCAAATCCATGCTGGAACGGTGAGGAAAAGATTGGATGTGGAAAAGGCCGGGGCGACCCGGCCTTCAGACTGCTGACAAACCCCTGGCCACATCCAGGGGTTTGTGATTCACTGGGACATGTTGAAGAAACCCGCTCCCGAACAAACGGCTCTCGAGAT
>NZ_JARXVM010000019.1 GCF_029892285.1 Rhizobium sp. SG_E_25_P2 | reverse complement strand
ATCGCAGCCGTCAGCGACGTCTTGCCGTGGTCGACGTGACCGATCGTGCCAATGTTCACGTGCGGCTTATTCCGCTCAAACTTACCTTTTGCCATAGTTGGCTCTCCATTCTCTCGCCCGAGGGCGTAACTTCAAATTCGGGTGGTGTATTCCGGTCAACGCTGACCGGAATACTTAGCCTGGATTTCCTGGGCGACGTTGGCCGGAACCGGCGAGTAATGGTCGAAGACCATCGAGTACTGAGCGCGGCCCTGGGACATCGAACGCAGCTTGTCGACATATTTGAACATGTTGGCGAGCGGCACGTGGGCGTTGATCACCACGGACACGCCGCGGCTTTCCTGACCCTGGATCTGACCGCGACGCGCGTTCAGGTCGCCGATGCAATCGCCGACATAGTCTTCCGGGGTAACGACTTCGACCTTCATCATCGGCTCAAGCAACTGCGCGCCGGCCTTCTTGGCGGCTTCGCGGAAGCAGGCGCGAGATGCGATTTCGAAGGCGAGGACCGAGGAGTCAACGTCGTGGAAGGCGCCGTCGATCAGCGTCGCATGGACGCCGAGCATCGGGAAGCCAGCCAGCGGGCCCGAGCTCAGAACGCTCAGGATGCCCTTTTCAACGCCGGGGATGTATTCCTTCGGAACAGCGCCGCCAACGATCTTGGACTCGAACTTGAACTCGTCGCCATCCGGGTTGGGCTTGAACACCAGCTTGACGCGGGCGAACTGACCGGTGCCGCCGGACTGCTTCTTGTGGGTGTAGTCCTCAGTGTGCTCGCGAGTGATGGTTTCGCGATAGGCAACCTGCGGCTCGCCGACAGTGGCTTCGACCTTGAATTCGCGACGCATGCGGTCGACGAGAATGTCGAGATGCAGTTCGCCCATGCCGGCAATGATGGTCTGGCCGGATTCTTCGTCGGTCTTGACGCGGAAGGACGGGTCTTCGGCAGCCAGACGGTTGAGCGCGAGGCCCATCTTTTCCTGGTCGCCCTTGGACTTCGGCTCGATCGCGATCTGGATGACCGGCTCGGGGAATTCCATGCGCTCGAGAATAACCGGCTTCAGCGGATCGCAGAGCGTGTCGCCCGTGGTTGCGTCCTTGAGACCGGCCAGAGCAACGATGTCGCCGGCGAAGGCTTCTTCGATGTCTTCACGCGAATTGGAATGCATCTGCAGCATGCGGCCGACGCGCTCGCGCTTGTCCTTGACCGTGTTCATCACCGACGAGCCCTTTTCGAGCTTGCCCGAATAGATGCGGCAGAAGGTGAGCGAACCAACGAAGGGGTCGTTCATGATCTTGAAGGCCAGCATCGACAGCGGCTCGCTGTCATCGGCGTGACGCTCGATTTCTGCTTCGGTCTTGGCGTCGATGCCCTTGATGGCCGGAATGTCGATCGGCGACGGCAGGAATTCGACGACGGCGTCGAGCAGAGGCTGAACGCCCTTGTTCTTGAAGGCCGAACCGCAGAAGAACGGGAAGAACTTGACGTCGATCGTACCGCGGCGGATCAGCGCGCGGATCTGGTCGTTGTCGGGCATGTTGCCTTCGAGATAGGCTTCCATCGCGGCTTCGTCGATTTCGACGATCGTTTCGATCATCTTTTCGCGCCATTCGACAGCGGCGTCCTTGAGGTCGTCGGGGATCTCGACGACGTCCCACTGAGCGCCGAGAGACTCGTCGCGCCACACCAGGGCGTTCATTTCGATCAGGTCGACAACACCCTTGAATTCCGACTCAGCGCCGATCGGCAGCTGGCAGACAACGGCAGTGGCGCCAAGACGGGTCTTGATCATCTCGACCGAGCGATAGAAATCGGCGCCGGTCTTGTCCATCTTGTTGCAGAAGATCATCCGCGGGACGTTGTACTTGTCGGCCTGGCGCCAGACAGTTTCGGTCTGCGGCTCAACACCGGCGTTGGCGTCGAGAAGCGCGACAGCGCCGTCGAGAACGCGCAGCGAACGTTCGACTTCGATGGTGAAGTCGACGTGGCCTGGGGTGTCGATGATGTTGAAGCGGCGCAGCTTGCCGTCGCGACCCTTCCAGAAGGTCGTGGTGGCGGCGGACGTGATGGTGATGCCGCGTTCCTGCTCCTGCTCCATCCAGTCCATCGTGGCAGCGCCGTCATGGACTTCGCCGATCTTGTGGGACTTACCGGTGTAGTAGAGGATACGTTCGGTCGTCGTCGTCTTGCCGGCGTCAATGTGGGCCATGATGCCGAAATTGCGGTAGTCTTCGATCTTATATTCGCGAGCCATAGCAGACTGCCTTTCTCTCGATGATTACCAGCGATAATGCGAGAACGCGCGGTTGGCTTCCGCCATCTTGTGCGTGTCTTCGCGCTTCTTGACGGCGGAGCCGCGGTTGTTGGCGGCGTCGAGCAGCTCGCCGCACAGACGGTCGACCATGGTCGTCTCGTTGCGCTTGCGGGCGGCAGTGATCAGCCAACGGATGGCGAGAGCCTGACGGCGCTCCGGACGAACGTCGACCGGGACCTGGTAGGTGGCGCCACCGACGCGGCGGGAACGGACTTCCACATGCGGGGCGATGTTGTCGAGCGCCTGATGGAACAGAGCGATCGGCTCAGCCTTCGCCTTGGCCTGGGCAGCGTCGAACGCGCCGTAGACGATGCGCTCAGCAGTGGACTTCTTGCCATCATACATGATGGCGTTCATGAACTTTGTCACAACCAGATCGCCGAACTTCGGATCCGGGTTGATCTCGCGCTTTTCTGCACTATGACGACGGGACATATTTTTCGTCTCTCAACTTGATCAGGGAGCCGCCGCGCAGGTGGCGCGGAGGCGGCCAATATTACTTCGGACGCTTCGCGCCGTACTTGGAGCGGCGCTGCTTGCGGTTCTTGACGCCCTGGGTGTCGAGAACGCCGCGGATGATGTGGTAACGCACGCCCGGCAAGTCCTTGACGCGGCCGCCGCGGATCATCACCACGGAGTGTTCCTGAAGGTTGTGACCTTCGCCCGGAATGTAGCCGATGACTTCGAAGCCATTCACCAGACGGATCTTCGCAACCTTACGCAGAGCCGAGTTCGGCTTCTTCGGCGTGGTCGTGTACACGCGGGTGCAAACACCACGCTTCTGGGGGTTTTCCTGCAGAGCAGGAACCTTGTTGCGCTTGACCTGTGCCTGACGCGGCTTGCGGATCAGCTGGTTTACGGTAGGCATGTAACCATCCCTTTAGAAACTGTTTTCCTGAACCCTTGCGGGCACGTGTTACGCCGTCTCCGGCTCTCAAGCATATCGATGTTTCATGCGCAAAAATCGGATGCATCGCCATAGTGGGCCGATGGATCCGATGAAACAGAGGATTCCCCCACAAAAAGAGGAATCATGCGTGCAGCATTCGCAAGTCAACGTGCTATGATGAACCTTGTTTGGGACGAACTCCAGGACGCGTCGTCCCGAACCAGCCAGCCCCACATCGGCTCTGATGGTGGGCGTACTAAAACCATTCCCCTCCACAGTCAAGGGGCGGCGCCGTTTTTTTACGGCAACCGGGTGGAAACGGCGGGTTTCAGCCCGATATGAGCCGAAATCGGACGTATGCGCAAGATTCCAGCAACCTTAATCAAGGGTAAAAACCCGGCCAGGCGGCACATTATATTTGTGCCGGCCATTCGGAACCGATAGATTCGCCCCAACAGCGCTGTCTCGGCGCTCTGCATCTTCAGGTGATTCCACTGGAATCGGCACCGCAACCGGGTCGGCCCACCCTCTCCCAAACAAAGAAAGCGTCTCATATGGAAGATCCCGTCAACGACAACGCGCCGAAGGACGGCTTCGTCTTTATCATCATCGGCAAAGCCTATCTGGAGGACGACGAGGACGGCGTCGACGTGCATATCATGCTGCGCGCGCCCGATGACGACAGCGCAGTGCGCGAAGCCTTAAACGCGCTGACGGAGGAAGGTTTCCACGAGGCCGATCTCGACCAGATCGGCACCATCATGGGCGAACCCGACGAGGAGCCGCACGCCTCCGCCTATCAGGGCGCGCTCGAAGGCGACGTGTCGATCATCCGTTTCGCCTAGTTTAGTCTTGTCGCAAGACTGGCGTCCCGGCCGTTTGCACTGGCCGGCCGGGACGCCCCCTTAGTTCAGAGTATGAAGTCGCTGGCTGTGAGCGCGATGTCGCCGCCCAGCAGGATTTGCAGATCCGTCTTCTTGTCGCCATCCGTATCGATGGAGATCAATGTGTCGTCTCCAGATGCGGAATAGCGGATTTCGCCATCATCGCCGGAAAAGCCGCCTTTCCCCTTGAAGACCAGGTCGCCCACGCCGCTGAGGTTAATGCGATCGCCCTCGGCGCGAGAGAAGTCGTCGATGTAATCGCGGGCGTCCTCGCCCTTACCGAGGGCCTTGATCGATGCGAACACGAATATGTCGCCCCCCTCGCCGCCGCCGAACCATTGCTGACCGACGCCGGCCGTGATCCTGTCATCGCCGTCGTCGCCCCAGGCCCAGCCATCGCTTGTCCCGAGCGTAATCTTGTCGGCGAATTGGGAACCTTCGACCGCCTCGATATTGGCTGTTGTTTCCGTATTGCCATATCCATCGTCTGAAATCTGGTTCTTGGACTTCGAGAGATCGATGCTCGCCCCATGTTGATTGAGGTCTTCCCACCAGGAAAAGCTGACCGCGTCGGTCCCGCCCTTGCCGTCGAAACTGTCCTTGCCCGAAACGCCCCGGAAAGTGCTGTCTCGGCCATCCCCGATGAAAACATCGTTATGGTAGGTTCCATAGATCCGTTCGATGTTCTTGACGGTGTCGACGTCGCCGAAGCCATCCTTGACAGTTCCCTTCGACAGATCAGCGACAATGCCCTTGTGACCGTCGAACTTGTCGTCGCGGTGATAGCGAAGCGTATCTTCACCGCCGGCGCCGTCGATCACGTCGTCGCCCTTCATCCCCATGAAGGCTTCATCCTTTGCGCTGCCGGTCATCTTGTCCGCGTAGACAGAACCGCGCAGCTCCTCAAACCCTCGAATGGTGTCCTTGTCGCCCCAACTGTCCGTGACCACGCCGGTTTTGGCATTAAGCACGATGCCCTGTTTGTCGTCGCCTCGCCAATAGGTCTCTTCATAGCTGACGGTGTCCCAGTCATCGGCGCCATCGCCGCCAATAAGGACGTCCTTGCCCTTTGCGCCGGCGATATAGTCGCCGCCCGCCCCGCCGGTCATCGTGTCATTGCCATGATTGTCGCCGAAGCCGACACTATCGCCCAGCTTGCCGCCGATGAACGTGTCGTTGCCTTTGGTGAGTTCGGTCATCAGATCCCACAGCTCACCGTCGGCGATATAATCGGACAGGGTTTTGCCCGAATAGGAGTCCTTTGACACGGTGATGAGCTTGTGACCGTCCTCATCCCGGAATTGGACCCCGGCAATCGCGCCTGTCTTGATATTGCCGGACGCATAAGTGAGGTTGCTGCCTGTCAACACGATTTCCGCGCCGTTCTTGTCCTCGAATACGGCTTTCGTCGCGGAGTTTGTCTTCAACTTCAGGCTGGCGGCGTTGTAGAAGTCCTCAAACCAGCCATATTCCGGCATGCCGCTTTCAATCTTAATCGTCGCCATGAAAATCTCCCTGCATTGGCTGCGGGCAAGTTCAGGCTCGCCCTTCATACGCCTACGAAGAGTGGAGAGGGGCGCGACCCGTCACAACCCCCAAATGGGGGGCAGCGCCTCAATGGGCTCGGATCAACAGCGAAATAAGTTGGGACTGCCGATGTGTGTCGGTCTTGCGAAAGATCGTTTTCAGGCGTTGGCGGGCGGTATCGCGGGCAATGCCGAGAATTTCGGCGGCGCGTTCAATCGTCGCCCCCTCGACGAGCACGGCGCAAAGACTTCTTTCAGCAGCGGTCAGGCGGAAGGCTGCGGAAAAGTCCTGAACCGCCGGATTATCAGCCGAGGCCGTGAGATCGCGGGCAATGAGGAGGAAAAGCCGCCGCCTGCGAAAGATGCTGGCGAAGTTCAAACCGTCGGCGGGTAGACAAAACAGCCGCAGCAGCCAGGCTCCCTCCGAAGATTGCAGGTAACGACGCGTATCGTCGAGACCGCCGCTCACGAGAGCAGAAAGCATCTGCCGCACCGACGCCGTATCCGCTGTGCCGCCGATCCGCAATTTGCCGGCATGAGAGGAGAGAAACCGTCCTTGAGAAAGCGCCGATTGCGCCTGCGGATTGGCGTCCTCGATCTGCAGGTCTTCATCCACGATGAAGGCGCAATCGACGCCATGCCCCAGCAGCGCCGCTTTGGCCACCACCGTCTCATTGCTCTCGGCAAGCTTCTCCGCCAAAAGCGCCGCACGGTCCAGATGCCCGCGGATGGCGCGGTATATGCCTTCAAGCGCAGGTCCGTAATCGCCATGCAGGGCGGGATCGTAATGGACCGTCAGGTAGATGCGGTCGCTGCCGCCATGACGGATCTGCAGACCGGCGCCGGCATCGAAACGCCCGAGCGGTTTCAACCACTCTTCGTAGAAAGCGCCTTTGTGAAAAAGACGCGCCGGCGCCATGTCTTCAGAAATCAGGATGTCACCGGATTTCATTGCCGACCAATTGGGGTTCCACGGGTTAATCTGGGCGTAATTCTCGGCGAACGAGCGCAGAGACTGTGGATCAAGATTAAAGGTCGACATATGATTGAGCGATTGCCGGCGTTCACTTTGGCCGATCAACGCCACGAAACTGCCCGGGACCCGTTCGCCAAGACGCCGCGCCACATCTTCCCAACTGACCTGATCAACGATGACGAGATCGATAAGCTCGCGAATTTCAGCGGCGATACTCGCGACATCCAGCATGCGAGACGGAACCATGACCTCTCCGTTCATCGTAACACAGTGATCTAGCAGTGGGCCCGGATCAACAAGGCGACCAGTTGAGCTTGCCGATTGGTGTCAGTCTTCCGAAATATGCTTTTCAGCCTCTGGCGCGCTGTATCGCGCGCGATGCCGAGCAACTCGGCTGCGCGTTCGATCGTGCCGCCGGCGACAAGGATCTCGCACATCGCCCACTCAGCCGCAGTCAATCCGAACGCAGCGGAAAATTCTTTGTCGGAGAGGCCATCGTTCACGGCGGTCAAATCCCGGACCAGCACAAGAAATAGCCGCCGAGCGGCAAACATGCTGGCGAAACTCATCGGGACCGGCGGAAGAACAAATAGCCGCGCCAGATAAGAACGGTCCTCAAACTGGATAAATCGTCGGGTGCTGTCGAGCGCGCCGCCGCCGCCCAGCACAGATACCATCTGCCGGAGCGCGGCTGTGTCAGCCGTCCGGCCGATACGGAGCCTGCCCGAAAAGCTCGATAGGACAGCGCCAACCGACAGGGCTGTCTGCGCACTGCCATTGCAGTCCATGATGCGCATATCCTGATCGATCACCACGGCGCAGTCGCCGCCATGCCCAGAAAGCGCCGCCTGGCTCAACGCCGTTTCATGGCTGCCCGCCAGCTTTTTGGCGAGCAATGCGGAACGGTCGAGATGGCCGCGTATGCCTCGGTAAATCTCGTTCAGCGCCGGTCCGTAGGCGTCGTGCGCGTCAGGATCATAATGGACGGAAAGATAGATCCGCTCACTGCCGCCATGCCGAATCTGCAAGCCGGCGCCCGCATCGAACCGCCCGAGCGGCTTGAGCCAATCCTCGTAGAATGGACTGTTGCTGAACTGCCGCGCCGGCGCGGTATCCTCGGTAATCAGGATGTCCATGGGCTTCATCGACGCCCATACCCGATCCCACGGATTGATCTGGGCGTAATAGTCGGCGAAGGACCGACCGAAATCGGGATCAAGGTTGTAGGTCGACATATGATTGAGCGTCGGCCGGTTTTCACTCTGGCCGATCATCGCCACGAAACTACCTGGCACCCGCTCGCCGAAGCTGCGGGCGACGTCGGGCCAATCCGCCTCCCCGGTGATGACATGATCGATCAGCTCGCGAATATCAGCGGCGATCCTATCGACATTGAAAGCGCGCGAGACTGGCATGGCTGCCCCCTGGAAGTCAGAGCAACTATCTCGCAACTTTTAAGTTTATCAACAAAAAACGCCGGGCTTTCGCCCGGCGTTTTGTATTTTCCTATCGCTCGCCTCACTCTGCGGCAGGCGCCGTCTCTCCGGCGAGATCCTGCAGCATCGGCGTCGCGGCGTCGGCGCCGGAGCTCCGCTTGCGCTCTTCGAGAATCATCTCGTCGCGCGCCGTGGCGATGCGGCGGATCTGGGTCATGGTACCGCCGGTGCCGGCCGGGATAAGACGGCCGACGATGACGTTTTCCTTCAGACCCTGCAGCGTGTCGCGCTTGCCGGCGATGGCGGCTTCCGTCAGCACCTTGGTCGTTTCCTGGAAGGACGCGGCCGAGATGAAGGACGGAGTCTGCAACGACGCCTTGGTGATGCCGAGAAGCACGGGATCGCCATAAGCGGGCTTCTTGCCTTCCTCGATCAGGCGCTCATTGACCTCGTCGAGCTCGATACGGTCGACATTGTCACCCGGAATATAGGTGGTGTCGCCCTGCTCGGTGATCTCGACCTTCTGCAGCATCTGGCGAACGATCACTTCGATGTGCTTGTCGTTGATCAACACGCCCTGCAGACGATAGACTTCCTGGATTTCGTTGACGAGGTAGGATGCGAGAGCCTCCACGCCCTTGATGGCCAGGATGTCATGCGGCGCGGGATTGCCGTCGAGAATGTAGTCGCCCTTCTCGATGAAGTCGCCGTCCTGAAGATGGAACGGCTTGCCCTTCGGGATCAGGTATTCCACCGGCTCGACGCCGTCTTCCGCCGGCTCGATGATGACGCGGCGCTTGTTCTTGTAGTCGCGACCCAGACGGATCGTGCCATCGATCTCGGCGATGATGGCGTGATCCTTCGGACGACGCGCTTCGAACAGTTCGGCCACGCGCGGCAGACCGCCGGTGATGTCCTTGGTCTTGGCGCTTTCCATCGGCGAACGGGCGAGCACGTCGCCCTGGCTGATCTTCTGGCCGGGCTCGACCGACAGAATGGCCTCGACCGACAGGAAGTAACGGGCGTCGCCGCCACGCGCGAGCTTCATGATATTGCCGGCTTCGTCCTTGATGACGATCGCAGGCTTCAGATCCGAACCACGCGGCGTCGAACGCCAGTCGATAACCTGACGCTTGGTGATGCCCGTGGATTCGTCGGTCGATTCCGTCACCGACAGACCGTCGACCACGTCTTCGAACTCGATCCGGCCGGTCAATTCCGTCAGCATCGGGCGGGTATAGGGGTCCCACTCGGCGAGACGCTGTCCGCGCTTCACCTTGTCGCCGTCGTCGACCAGGATCTTGGAACCATAGGCGACACGCTGCGACGAACGCTCCACGCCGCGTTCATCGAGAATGATGACGGACATGTTGCGGCCCATGGCGACGAGGTTGCCATCGGAATTGCGCAGAAGGTTGCGGTTCTTGATCTGGATCGTGCCTTCATACGACGCTTCGAGGAACGAACTGTCGACCACGGTGGCGGTGCCGCCAAGGTGGAAGGTGCGCATGGTCAGCTGCGTGCCCGGCTCACCGATCGACTGGGCGGCGATGACGCCGACAGCTTCGCCGATATTGACGGGCGTGCCGCGCGCCAGGTCGCGGCCATAGCAGACGCCGCAGACGCCTGTGCGGATTTCGCAGGTCAGCGCCGAGCGGATGCGAACCGACTGGATGCCGCACTTCTCGATCGCGATGACGTCATACTCGTTGATCATCCGACCCGCTTCGACGATGCGTTCGCCGGTCAACGGATTATCGATGTCGTCGAGCGCCGTACGACCGAGGATACGCGTGCCGATGGAGGCCACGACCTGACCGGCGTCGATGATCGCCGTCATGGTCAGACCGGTATCGGTGCCGCAATCCACATGCGTCACGATGCAATCCTGCGCTACGTCGACGAGACGGCGGGTCAGGTAACCCGAGTTCGCCGTCTTGAGCGCGGTGTCTGCCAGACCCTTGCGGGCGCCGTGGGTCGAGTTGAAGTACTCGTTGACGGTGAGGCCTTCCTTGAAGTTCGACGTGATCGGCGTCTCAATGATCGAACCGTCCGGACGCGCCATCAGACCGCGCATGCCGCCGAGCTGCGACATCTGCTTGGGCGACCCACGGGCCCCCGAATGGCTCATCATATAGATCGAGTTCATCTGCTTCTGGCGACCGTCGTCCTTGAATTCGACGGCCTTCAGGCGCTTCATCATCTCGTCGGCGACCTTTTCGGTGGCCTTGCCCCAGGCGTCGACGACCTTGTTGTACTTTTCGCCCTGAGTGATCAGGCCGTCATTGTACTGCTGCTCGTATTCCTTGACGAGGCTTTCCGTCTCATCAACGATGACATACTTGGACGCGGGGATGACCATGTCGTCCTTGCCGAACGAAATGCCGGCGCGGCAGGCATGAGCAAAGCCCAACTGCATGATGCGGTCGCAGAAAATCACCGTGTCCTTCTGGCCGCAATGGCGGTAGACCGTGTCGATCATCTTGGAGATGTTCTTCTTGGTCAGTTCCTGATTGCAGACATCGAAGGGCACCATCGGGTTCTTCGGCAGCAGTTCGCCGACGATCATACGACCCGGTGTGGTCTCAAAAATCTTGGAGGTCGGCTTGCCTTCGGCGTCGACGCTCTTGAAGCGGCCCTTGATCTTGGTGTGCAGGGTCACCGTCTTGGTTTCGAGCGCATGCTGCAGCTCGCCCATGTCGGAGAACACCATGCCCTGACCCGGCTCGTTTTCAGCCACGATCGAGAGATAGTACAGACCGAGCACCATGTCCTGCGAGGGAACGATGATCGGCGCGCCGTTGGCCGGATGCAGGATGTTGTTGGTCGACATCATCAGCACGCGGGCTTCAAGCTGGGCTTCGAGCGACAGCGGCACGTGCACGGCCATCTGGTCGCCGTCGAAGTCGGCGTTGAAGGCGGTGCAGACGAGCGGATGCAGCTGGATGGCCTTGCCTTCGACCAGGGTCGGTTCGAAGGCCTGGATGCCCAGGCGGTGCAGCGTCGGCGCGCGGTTGAGCAGGACCGGATGCTCGCGGATGACCTCGTCGAGGATATCCCAGACTTCAGGCTTTTCCTTTTCGACCAGCTTCTTGGCCTGCTTCACGGTCGAGGAGAAACCCTTGGCGTCGAGGCGGGCGTAGATGAACGGCTTGAACAGTTCGAGCGCCATCTTCTTCGGCAGGCCGCATTGATGCAGCTTCAGTTCCGGACCGGTCACGATGACAGAACGGCCGGAATAGTCGACGCGCTTGCCGAGAAGGTTCTGGCGGAAGCGGCCCTGCTTGCCCTTGAGCATGTCGGACAGCGACTTCAGCGGACGCTTGTTGGCGCCGGTGATGACGCGGCCGCGGCGGCCGTTGTCGAACAGCGCGTCCACAGCTTCCTGCAGCATGCGCTTTTCGTTGCGGATGATGATGCCCGGCGCGCGCAGTTCGATCAGGCGCTTCAGACGGTTGTTACGGTTGATGACGCGGCGATAGAGATCGTTCAGATCCGACGTCGCGAAACGACCGCCGTCGAGCGGCACGAGCGGACGCAGATCCGGCGGGATCACCGGCACGACCTTCATGATCATCCATTCCGGGCGGTTGCCGGATTCGATGAAATTCTCGACGATCTTCAAGCGCTTCATCAGCTTCTTCTGCTTGAGATCCGAGGTCGTGTCGGCCAGTTCCGAACGCAGTTCGCCGGCGATGCGCTCGAGCTCCAGGCTCGCGAGCATTTCATAGATGGCTTCCGCGCCGATCATGGCGGTGAACTGGTCCTCGCCATATTCGTCGACGGCGAGCATATAGTCTTCTTCCGTCAGGAGCTGACGCTCCTTGAGCGCGGTGAGACCCGGCTCGGTGACGATGTAATGTTCGAAATAGAGGACGCGTTCGACATCCTTCAGCGTCATGTCGAGCAGCGTCGAGATGCGCGAAGGAAGCGACTTCAGGAACCAGATATGGGCGACCGGGGCGGCGAGCTCGATATGGCCCATGCGCTCGCGGCGAACGCGCGACAGCGTCACTTCAACGCCGCACTTTTCGCAGATAATGCCCTTATACTTCATGCGCTTGTACTTGCCGCACAAGCATTCGTAATCCTTGATCGGCCCGAAGATGCGCGCGCAGAACAGACCGTCGCGCTCAGGCTTGAAGGTGCGGTAGTTGATGGTCTCCGGCTTTTTGATTTCGCCGTAGGACCAGGAAAGAATCTTCTCGGGCGAGGCGATCGAAATCCTGATGGAATCGAAGACCTGTGCCGGTGCCTGCGGGTTGAAAAGATTCATGACCTCTTGGTTCATGCCTGTCTCCTTGGGGGCGCCAAACCCTGAAATGGACGCGCTGCCGGTTCTTGTCGACGAAAACCGCCGCGTCCTAAAAATGGAAAACCGCGGCCTTCGCCGCGCTCCACACCCTTGTCCGACTCAACGCTATGACATGCGAAACGGACCAAAGCGTGACGCCGCGCGCGGGAAACCCGCGCGCGGCCGATAGGATATTATTCCGCCGCGTCTGGAAGTTCCCCGGCCGTCTCTTCGACCACCGAGTTTTCCAGCTCCACCGACAGGCCGAGCGAGCGCATTTCCTTGACGAGAACGTTGAAGCTCTCGGGAATGCCCGCTTCGAACGTGTCGTCGCCGCGCACGATCGCCTCATAGACCTTGGTGCGGCCGGCCACATCGTCCGACTTCACCGTCAGCATTTCCTGCAGGGTGTAGGCGGCGCCGTAGGCTTCCAGCGCCCAGACTTCCATTTCCCCGAAGCGCTGACCGCCGAACTGCGCCTTGCCGCCCAGCGGCTGCTGCGTGACGAGCGAATACGGACCGATCGAACGGGCGTGGATCTTGTCGTCCACAAGGTGGTTCAGCTTCAGCATGTAGATGTAGCCGACGGTGACGGGACGGTCGAAAGGTTCGCCCGTACGGCCGTCATAGAGCTGCGACTGGCCGGTCTCTGAAAGACCTGCTTGCTTCAGCATCACGTTGATGTCGGCTTCATGCGCGCCGTCGAACACCGGAGTGGCGATCGAAACACCCTTCTTGGACTGTTCGGCGAGGCGGATCAGCGACTCGTCGTCATAATCCTGGACCGGCTCGGCCTTCGGGCCCTGGCCCATCAGGTCGTTCATGGTCAGACGCAGCGGTTCGATATTGCCGCCTTCGCGATAGGCGTCGATCATCGCACCGATCTTCCTGCCCATGCCGGCGCAAGCCCAGCCGAGATGGGTTTCGAGGATCTGGCCGACATTCATGCGCGAGGGCACGCCGAGCGGGTTGAGCACCACGTCGACAGACGTGCCGTCTTCGAGGAACGGCATGTCTTCGACCGGAACGATGCGAGACACGACGCCCTTGTTGCCGTGACGGCCGGCCATCTTGTCGCCCGGCTGGATCTTGCGCTTCACAGCGACGAAGACCTTGACCATCTTCATGACGCCCGGGGGCATTTCATCGCCGCGCTGGACCTTCTCGACCTTATCCATGAAGCGCTGTTCGAGCAGCGACTTGGAATGGTCGTACTGGCCGCGAAGCGCTTCGAGTTCGCTCTGCACCTTTTCGTCTTCAACGGCGAACATCCACCACTGCGAACGCGGATAGTCCGCGATCAATGCATGGGTCAGCTCAGTGCCCTTCTTGAAGCTCTTGGGACCGGCGATCGCCACATGACCCTTGAGCATCTCGATCAGACGGCCATAGACGTTGCGGTCAAGAATGGCCTGTTCGTCGTCGCGGTCCTTGGCGAGGCGTTCGATTTCCTCACGCTCGATCGCCATGGCGCGTTCGTCTTTCTCGACGCCGTGACGGTTGAACACGCGCACTTCCACGACCGTGCCGTAGGTGCCCGGAGGCATGCGCATGGACGTGTCGCGAACGTCGGAAGCCTTTTCGCCGAAGATGGCGCGCAGGAGCTTTTCTTCCGGCGTCATCGGGCTTTCGCCCTTCGGCGTGATCTTGCCGACCAGGATGTCGCCCGGCTGAACTTCGGCGCCGATATAGACGATGCCGGCTTCGTCGAGATTCTTCAGCGCTTCTTCCGAAACGTTCGGAATGTCGCGGGTGATTTCTTCCGGACCAAGCTTGGTGTCGCGCGCCATCACTTCGAATTCCTCGATGTGAATGGAGGTGAACACGTCGTCGGACACGATGCGCTCGGACAGCAGGATCGAGTCTTCGTAGTTGTAACCGTTCCAGGGCATGAACGCGACGAGCGCGTTGCGGCCGAGCGCCAGATCGCCGAGATCGGTGGACGGACCATCAGCGATGATGTCGCCGCGGTTGACCACGTCGCCCACGGTGACCAGCGGACGCTGGTTGACGCAGGTGTTCTGGTTGGAGCGCTGGAACTTCTGCAGACGGTAGATATCGACGCCGGACTTGGAGGCGTCAAGGCCTTCGGTGGCGCGGATAACGATACGCGTCGCATCGACCTGGTCGACCACGCCGGCGCGGCGCGCGCCGATGGCGGCGCCGGAGTCGCGGGCAACGATCGGCTCCATGCCGGTGCCGACGAACGGCGCTTCGGCGCGCAGCAACGGCACAGCCTGACGCTGCATGTTCGAGCCCATGAGCGCGCGGTTGGCGTCGTCGTTTTCAAGGAACGGAATGAGCGCGGCGGCGACCGAGACGACCTGCTTGGGCGAAACGTCCATCAGGTTGATCGTGTCGCGCGGCGCGAGCATCACGTCGCCGGAGTGACGGCAGACGACAAACTCTTCCGAGAAGGACTGGTCTTCGCCAAGAACGGCATTCGCCTGGGCGATGTAGTACTTCGCTTCTTCCATGGCCGACAGATAAATCACCTCGCTGGTAACCTTGCCATCGACGATCTTACGATACGGGCTTTCGATGAAGCCGTATTTGTTGACGCGGGCGAAGGTCGCAAGCGAGTTGATCAGACCGATATTCGGGCCTTCCGGCGTTTCGATCGGGCAGATGCGGCCGTAATGGGTCGGATGCACGTCGCGGACTTCGAAACCGGCGCGTTCGCGGGTCAGACCGCCCGGGCCAAGCGCCGAAAGACGACGCTTGTGGGTGATTTCCGACAGCGGGTTCACCTGGTCCATGAACTGCGACAGCTGCGAGGAGCCGAAGAATTCACGCACGGCGGCGGCGGCCGGCTTGGCGTTGATCAGATCCTGCGGCATGACCGTGTCGATCTCGATCGACGACATACGCTCCTTGATGGCGCGCTCCATGCGCAGCAGGCCGAGACGATACTGATTTTCCATCAATTCGCCGACCGAACGCACACGGCGGTTGCCGAGGTTGTCGATGTCGTCGATTTCGCCCTTGCCGTCGCGCAGGTCGACAAGCATCTTGACCACGGCCAGGATGTCGTCCTTGCGCAGAACGCGCACGGTGTCGGCGACGTCGAGGTCGAGGCGCATGTTCATCTTGACGCGGCCAACGGCCGACAGATCGTAGCGCTCGGCGTCGAAGAACAGCGACTGGAACATGGCTTCCGCCGATTCCATCGTCGGCGGCTCACCCGGACGCATGACGCGGTAGATGTCGAACAGGGCGTCCTGACGGTTCTGGTTCTTGTCGACATGCAGCGTGTTGCGGATATAGGCGCCGACATTGATATGGTCGATGTCGAGAACCGGGATCTCGTCGAAACCCTTGTCGAGAATGATCGGCAGCGTCTTCTCGTCAATTTCGCCGCCGGCTTCGAGATAGATTTCGCCGGTGTTCGGATTGACGATGTCTTCGGCGAGATAGTTGCCATAGAGATCGTCGTCCGTTGCCCGGAGCGCCTTCAGGCCCTTCTCGGTCAACTGGCGCAGCAGGCGCGGCGTCAGCTTCTTGCCGCCTTCGACCACGACTTCGCCGGTATCGGCGTCGATCAGGTCAGCGATGATCTTCTGGCCCTTGAGCGTTTCGGGCTGGAACGGCACGCGCCATCCCTTGCCGTCGCGCTGGTAGAGCGACTTGGTGTAGAAGGTCGACAGCATGTCTTCGCCGTCCATGCCGAGCGCCATCAGCAGCGAGCTGACGGGAATCTTGCGGCGACGGTCGATACGGGCGTAGACGATGTCCTTGGCGTCAAACTCGATGTCGAGCCAGGAACCGCGATACGGGATCACGCGGGCAGCGAACAGCAGCTTGCCGGAGGAATGGCTCTTGCCCTTGTCATGGTCGAAGAACACGCCAGGCGAACGGTGCATCTGGGAGACGATGACGCGCTCGGTGCCATTGACGATAAAGGTGCCGTTGTTGGTCATGAGCGGCATGTCGCCCATGTAGACGGACTGTTCCTTGATGTCCTTGATCGACTTGGAGCCGGTATCCTCGTCGATATCGAACACGATAAGGCGCAGCGTCACCTTGAGCGGCGCTGCATAGGT
The DNA here is from genome assembly GCF_029892285.1 of Rhizobium sp. SG_E_25_P2. Taxonomy (GTDB): domain Bacteria; phylum Pseudomonadota; class Alphaproteobacteria; order Rhizobiales; family Rhizobiaceae; genus Rhizobium_E. Next base: position 108,448 of record NZ_JARXVM010000019.1, on the reverse strand, counting down.
CAGATCGCGCTGACGGCATTCATCCACGTCAAACTTCGGCGACTCGAATTCGTAGGACACGAATTCGAGCATAGCCGCGCCGGAAAAATCGGTGATGGGGAACACGGACTTGAAAACGGCGTTAAGTCCCTCGTCGGGACGTCCGCCTTCAGGTTCTTCCACCATCAGGAACTGGTCATAGGACGCTTTCTGAACCTCGATGAGGTTCGGCATCTCCGCCACTTCCGGGATCTTTCCGAAAAACTTGCGTACGCGCCTACGACCATTGAAAGACAGGGTCTGAGCCATCGTCGCTCCTTATCGCTTATAGCATTCGGGCCTTAAACAGACGGAGGGCCGCTGGCCACACGGCTCCGTCATATATCGGGGAACTCTAATCTTTAGAACCCAATACCCAAAAGCCTGGTCCAGGCTTTTGGGTAACAGGTTCACGGCAACGGAAAGAAGAGCGGCCCGAACCGAGCCGCTCTTCACCGTCTGAATTACTTCAGCTCGATCTTGGCGCCAGCCGCTTCGAGCTTCTTCTTCAGGTCTTCGGCTTCGGTCTTGGAAACAGCTTCCTTGACCGGCTTCGGAGCGCCGTCGACCAGGTCCTTGGCTTCCTTGAGGCCCAGGCCGGTGATGGCGCGGACTTCCTTGATGACGTTGATCTTGTTCGCGCCGGAATCCACGAGGATCACGTCGAACTCGGTCTTTTCTTCGACAGCAGCGGCCGGAGCAGCGGCAGCAGCGGCGACAGCCACCGGAGCAGCGGCGGAAACGCCCCACTTTTCTTCGAGAAGCTTGGAGAGTTCGGCGGCTTCCAGGACGGTCAGGGCCGAGAGGTCTTCAACGATCTTTGCGAGATCAGCCATTTTTGTATTCCTTACTTAGGTTCGATCTTGGTTGGTTCAAGTGACAGCGAAGTACCGCCTTATGCGGCTTCGCTCTTCTCGGCATATGCGTTGAAAACGCGGGCAAGCTGCGCGGCCGGGGCCTGAAGAACGCCAGCGATGCGGGTGGCCGGGGTCTGAATCATACCCACCAACCGTGCACGCAGTTCATCAAGCGACGGAAGCGTCGCAAGCGCCTTGACGCCTTCAGCGTTCAGCGCAGTCGCGCCCATCGCTCCGCCAATGATGACCAGCTTGTCGTTGGTCTTGGCGAATTCGGACGCGATCTTCGGAGCCACAATCGGGTCGTTGCTGTAGCAAATCAGCGTTTGACCCTTGAACAGATCAGCGATCTGTTCGGACTCAGTGCCTTGAAGAGCGATCTTGGCCAGGCGGTTCTTCGCGACCTTTACGGTGCCGCCGGATGCGCGCATTTTTGAACGAAGATCGTTCATCTGCGCGACCGTGACGCCGGAATAGCTCGCCACGACGACTGAGCCCGAAGCCTTGAAGACTTCGTTCAGTTCGGAGACGAATTCGCGTTTTTCCGCTCTATCCACTGTCTCACTCCAGTAGGTGACACCGCGAGAATGCAGAGCCACCGGGTTGCCTTTTGCCGCATGGGAGCGATCCCAAGCGACGCTTGAGGATCCTGTCCCCTCGCGCGCATTCCCGGGGGAACACAGCACAAGGCATCCAAGGTTCGAACCGTTCTTTGCGGACATTCATCCGCGGAAACCGGATCTTACCCGTCTCATGCAGGCCAAGTGATTAAGGAGGGCCCACCTGCAATCTCGGACAGGAACTTTGCCGGCGAACCGGCAATTTCCGGCCCGAAGGCCGGAAACCATGCTCGGCGCCCGAATGGATCGGGCGCCGGAATTTCTATCAGGCTGTCAGCGACGACGGATCGACCTTGACGCCAGCACCCTGGGTCGAGGAGATCGCGATCTTCTTGACATAGTTGCCTTTGGCGCCAGCCGGCTTGGCCTTGACCACTGCGTCGGCGAAAGCCTTGATGTTCTCTTCGAGCGCCTTGGCGTCGAAGGAAGCCTTGCCAACGCCGGCATGCACGATGCCAGCCTTTTCAACGCGGAATTCGACCGCGCCGCCCTTGGACGCCTTGACGGCGCCGGCGACGTCGACGGTCACGGTGCCGACCTTCGGGTTCGGCATCATGCCGCGCGGGCCGAGAACCTTACCGAGACGGCCGACGAGCGGCATCATGTCGGGGGTCGCGATGCAGCGATCGAAATCGATCTTGCCGCCCATGACGGTTTCGAGCAGGTCTTCCGCACCGACGATGTCGGCGCCGGCGGCCTTGGCTTCATCAGCCTTGGCGCCGCGAGCGAAGACGGCGACGCGGACATTCTTGCCCGTGCCGTTCGGCAGATTGACCACGCCGCGGACCATCTGGTCGGCATGGCGCGGGTCGACGCCGAGATTCATCGAGATTTCGATGGTTTCGTCGAACTTGGCGACAGCGCGTTCCTTGACCATCGAAATGGCTTCGGTAACGACATAGGCCTTGTTGGGGTCGATGCCTTCGGAAATCTTCTGCAGACGCTTTGCGAGCTTCGCCATCTATCAGCCCTCCACTACCAGGCCCATGGCGCGGGCGGAGCCCTCGATCATGCGCATGGCGCCGTCGATATCGGCGGCGTTCAGATCCTTCATCTTGGCTTCGGCGATCTTGCGCACCTGATCGGCGGTGATCGAACCGGCCTTGGCCTTGCCCGGCGTCTTGGAGCCCGACGTGATCTTGGCTTCCTTCTTGAGGAAATAAGACACCGGCGGCTGCTTCATCGCATAGGTGAAGGACTTGTCCTGGTAATAGGTAATGACGACCGGGATCGGCATACCCTTTTCCATTTCCTGCGTAGCCGCGTTGAACGACTTGCAGAATTCCATGATGTTGATGCCGCGCTGACCAAGCGCAGGACCGATCGGCGGCGACGGGTTCGCCGAGCCAGCCTTGACCTGCAGCTTGAGGTGGCCTGCAACTTTCTTAGCCATTTCTCTGCCTTTTCACACAAGGTTCAGATCGACATGCGATCATGAACCGACTGAAACCGGTTGCCCGGCCTGTTTGCCGATTCGTCAGAACCGGCGGCTGCGGTTGCGTGGTGCGGAGCATGATGGATCCGGCTAGAGATCCGCGCCTTCCACGCGAAGCGCCGGAAAACCGGCGCTCGGAGATCAGACCTTTTCGACCTGACCATATTCGAGCTCCACCGGAGTGGCGCGCCCGAAAATAGAAACCTCCACCTTGAGGCGGGAACGCTCCTCATCGACATCCTGAACGACGCCATTGAAGGAGGCAAACGGACCATCGGCCACCCGAACCTGCTCGCCGATCTCGAAAGAGACCGTCGGCTTGGGATGCTCGACGCCATCCTGCACCTGACTCAGAATGCGATCAGCCTCGTAGTCAGGGATCGGAACCGGCTTGGATTCAGAACCCAGGAAACCAGTGACCTTCGGAGTATTCTTGATCAGGTGATAGGCTTCGTCGGTCAGGTCCGCGCGAACCATCACATAGCCCGGGAAGAACTTGCGCTCGGAATCGACCTTGCGGCCGCGACGCACTTCAACCACCTTCTCAGTCGGCACGACGATCTTCTCGAAGAGATGGCTCAAGCCCTTCTGGCGAGCCTTGTCTTCGATCGATTCGGCGACCTTCTTCTCGAAATTCGAATAAGCGTGAACAATGTACCAGCGAGCAGCCATCAGATATCTCCGAACCGATCAGCCGAGAATGAGGCTGATGGCGTAGCCCATCAACCAGTCGGCGGCAAAGAAGAACACGGCGGCGACGCCGGCCATGATGAACACCATCATGGTCGAGATCATCGTCTCACGCCGCGAGGGCCAAGTTACTTTCGCCGTCTCGGAGCGGACCTGCTGCAGAAACGTGAATGGATTGGTTTTCGATGCCATTGACTGCTCACGCCATTTCGGCGCGTAAAGCTGAACTTGTCAGCCCCACGCGCCGCGTGTCTGTTTGAACCCTACATAACCACCGATTCCCTTTTTCACAAGAGGGAAAATACGACGGTTTCCGCATTCTTAATTTGCCTTCTTGCCGTCCAGAACGCGATGGAGACTGGCAGGGGCAGAGGGGCTCGAACCCCCGGCCTACGGTTTTGGAGACCGTCGCTCTACCAACTGAGCTATACCCCTATTCATCGTCGACGCCATTCGCTGTCAAAGCGCCCGTCGTCTCGGACAGCGGCTAGTTATTCAATCCGCTCTGAAAACACAAGTACTTTTTTGCAGATCAAGGGCCACAATTCACATTGCCGCTGGCCTGCCCGAGCGCTTCAGGACTTTGAGAGATATGGAAAAGGCCCGGGCGCGTCACCGCAGCCCGGGCCTTGTTCGTCATTGGCGTCAGGCCGATCAGCCGAGGTCGTCGACCACGGCGTTGCCCTTGCCGCTGATGCGGTGGGCGAGCGCCGCTTCCATGAACGGGCTGATTGCGCCGTCCAGCACGTCCGACGGCGCCGAGCTTTCGACGCCGGTGCGCAGGTCCTTCACCATCTGGTAGGGCTGCAGCACATAAGAGCGGATCTGGTGGCCCCAGCCGATATCGGTCTTGGAGGCCGCCTCGGCATTGGCGGCGGCTTCGCGCTTTTCGAGCTCCACCTCATAAAGACGCGACCGCAGCATGTCCCAGGCCTTGGCCTTGTTCTTGTGCTGCGAGCGCTCCTGCTGGCAGGCCACCGCGATTCCCGAGGGAATATGCGTGATGCGGACGGCCGAATCGGTGGTGTTGATGTGCTGGCCGCCGGAACCGGAGGCGCGATAGGTGTCGATTCGGCAATCGCTCTCGTTGATCTCGATATTGATCGAATCGTCGACCACCGGATAGACCCAGACCGAGGAGAACGAGGTATGGCGACGCGCGTTCGAATCATAAGGAGAAATCCGCACGAGGCGGTGCACGCCCGATTCGGTTTTCAGCCAGCCATAGGCGTTGTGGCCCTTGACCATGATCGTCGCGGATTTGATGCCGGCTTCTTCGCCGTCATGCATTTCCAGCACTTCGACCTTGAAGCCCTGACGCTCCGCCCAGCGGGTGTACATGCGTAGAAGCATGTTGGCCCAGTCCTGGCTTTCGGTGCCGCCCGCGCCGGAATGGACTTCCAGATACGTGTCGTTGCCGTCCGCCTCGCCCGACAGCATCGCCTCGACCTGGCGCCGGTTGGCTTCGTTGAGCATCTCCTTGAGAGAGGCTTCCGCCACCGCGACGATCTCCTGATCGTCTTCCATCTCGCCAAGCTCGATGAGGTCGATGTTCTCCTGCAAGCTCGCTTCGAACTTGCGGACGCTGGTGATGCTGTCGTCCAGCTGCTGGCGCTCGCGCATCAGCTTCTGGGCTTCGCTCGGGTCATTCCAGAGATTGGGATCTTCGGCCTTGTTGTTCAGCCAATCCAGACGTCTTACAGCCTGATCCCAGTCAAAGATGCCTCCTCAGCAGGCTTATGGCCTGCTTGATTTCGTCGATGACATTGATTGTTTCATTGCGCATGTGCGGATGTCTTCCTTCCCACCAATTGAGCGGCTGTGCTTTAGAGCGCCCGGCGGGCCTTGTAAACCCGCCTCCCCGTCACGCGATGGTCTTGCGCGTCAGAACAGCCCGCCGGCCCCGTTGACGATGGCGTCCTTGGCCTGTTGCGAGGAATTGAGGATTTCCTCGGGCGATGCGTAGCCTTCGGCGCCGATGACGGAATAGACATCGGCGGGACCGGTGCCGGGTTTGAACGCCTCGACAATCGTGTCGGGATCGCCCTCGATGGCCATCATGCCGGTCTTGCGGTTGACGGGGATCAGCTTCATGCCTTCGGGCATGATGAACTTTTCCGGCTTATGGCCTTTGAGCGCCGCCTGCATGAATTCGTTGAACAGCGGCGCGGACAATGAGCCGCCGGTGCCGCCGCGGCCCATCGGCTTGGGATCGTCAAAGCCCATATAGACGCCAGCCACCAGATTGGGCGTATAGCCCACGAACCAGGCGTCCTTCTCGTCATTGGTCGTGCCGGTCTTGCCGGCCACATCGCTGTCCAGCTTGATCTTGCCGGCGGCGGTGCCGCGCTGGACCACGCCCTGCATGATCGAGGTGATCTGATAGGCCGTCATCGGATCGAGCACCTGTTGGCGGTTATCCACCACGTCGGGCTCGTTCTGACCATCCCATTCCGGCGCGTTGCAGGCCTGGCAGAAACGTTCCTCATGCTTGAAGATGGTCTTGCCATAGCGGTCCTGCACGCGGTCGATCAGCGTCGGCTTGATCTGTTTGCCGCCATTGGCGAGCACGGAATAGGCCGACACCATCCTCAGCACCGTCGTCTCGCCCGAGCCGAGCGACATCGACAGCACCGGATTCATCTTGTCATAGATGCCGAAACGTTCGGCATATTCGGCCACCAGCCCCATGCCCATGTCGTTGGCGAGGCGCACGGTCATCAGATTGCGCGACTTTTCAATGCCGAGACGCAGCGTGGAGGGGCCGGCCGAGCCGCCGCCGTAATTCTGCGGCCGCCAAACCTGGCCGCCCGAGACTATCTCGATCGGGGCGTCGAGGATCACAGAGGCGGGCGTATAGCCATTGTCGAGCGCCGCGGCGTAAACGAAAGGCTTGAAGGACGAGCCGGGCTGGCGCATCGCCTGGGTGGCGCGGTTGAATTCCGATTGCGCGAAGGAGAAGCCGCCGGCCATGGCGAGCACGCGGCCGGTATTGGGATCCATCGCCACGAAACCGCCCTGCACTTTCGGCGTCTGCCGGAGCCGATAGGCGCCGTCCTTGCCGTCGAGCGGCTCGACATAGACCACATCGCCGGTGTTGAGCACGCCGGTCGGGTTCTTCGCGGTCGAGCGGTCGCCGGTCGCCGAGCGATAGGCCCAGCGCATGTTTTCGGCAGCGATACGACCCGTCTTGCGCGCTTCCTCGATACGGCCGGCGGCGTCGACTTCGGGACGGACGCCGATATCGACGCCGGATTTGTCGGCCGCCAGCACCACGGCGAGACGCCATTCGGGGATGTCGCGCAGGGGAGCGATCTTGGACAGAGGCACGCCCCAGTCGGCGCCGGTCTCGATCTTGGCGACGAGACCATGGAAGCCGCGAACCTGATCATAGCTGATCAGACCATCCTGCAGCGCCTTGCGCGCAAAGAGCTGCATGGCGGGATCGAGCGAGGTGCGCACCGACAGGCCGCCTTCATACAACTCTTCCTTGCCATATTTCTCGATCAGCTGGCGGCGCACTTCGCTGGCGAAATAATCGGAGGCGAACAGGTAGCTGCTGTTCTTCATGGCGCTGACGCCGAGATCCTCTTTCTTGGCCGCCTCACCGTCGTCGCGGGAAACATAGCCGTTTTCGACCATGCGATCGATAACCCAGTTGCGGCGCTCGATCGCAGCCTCCCTGGCCCTGAAGGGATGATAATTGGCGGGGCCTTTCGGCAGGGCGGCGAGATAGGCGGCCTGCGCGACGGTCAGTTCGGTGACCGGCTTGTCGAAATATGTCAGCGCGGCGCTGGCCAGACCATAGGAATTCATGCCGAAAAAGATCTCGTTGAGATAGAGTTCGAGAATCTTGTCCTTGGAATAGGCCTGCTCGATGCGAAACGCCAGAATGGCTTCCTTCACCTTGCGATCGATCGTCTGGTCGGCGCTTAGCAGGAAGTTCTTGGCGACCTGCTGGGTAATCGTCGAAGCGCCCACGAATCTGCGCCCCGAACCGACATTCTGAATATTGACTGCGATTGCGCGCAACAGACCCTGAAAATCCACGCCGGCATGCTGGTAGAAATTCTTGTCTTCGGCCGACAGGAAGGCCGCCTTGACGCGGTCGGGAATGGCCTGGATCGGCAGGAACAGCCGGCGTTCATGCGCATATTCGGCGATCAGCGCGCCGTTGTCGGCATGCACGCGCGTCGTCACCGGCGGCTGGTAATTGGCCAGCACCTCATAATCGGGCAGATCCCTGGTCACTTCGTCGAGATAGAGAGACGCCACCATCGCCGCCGCGAGGAAAAGCATCGTTCCCAAGCCGAAGAAATAGCCGATTAGTCTGATCATGGAATTCTTTCCGCGCTGTGATCGACCGCCGACCGCGCGACGCGCCGGGACCTGTTTTACCCGATGCGCGACGTCGACGCCAGCATGGGCTCTTACAGTCGTGAATGTGAGGAAAATAGGGCTCCGCCGATATTCCCGGCCTTGCGAGCCAGCCACACACAGATTTTTACGGTCGACTGCGCCTTATCCGCCACGCAATACGCCGTTGGCCTTGAAATAGGCGACGGCGGCGTCGGCGATCAAGGTGGAAACTTTGTCGCGCCAGGCCTTGCTGGTCAGCAGTTTTTCATCCTCGGCATTGGACATGAAGCCGAGTTCAAGCAGAACCGATGGCACATCCGGCGCCTGCAGCACCCGAAAGCCGGCATGTCTGAGCGGATTGTTGATGAGTTCGATCTGGCCTTCGAACGATTTCACCACATGTTCGGCGAGCTGGATCGAAAATGCCTGGGTCTCGCGTCGCGTCAGGTCGATCAGAATGTCGGCCACCTCTTCCGGCTCATCCTTCACTTCCAGCCCGGCAATGTCGTCGGAGAGGTTTTCACGTTCCGCGAGCCCCTCCGCGAGCTTGTCGGAGGCGCGGTCGGAGATGGTGTAGACGGTGGCGCCGCGAATGCCTTTCTGCCTGAGCGTGTCAGCATGCAGGGAAATGAACAATCGCGCCTTGCCCTGCCGGGCGATCGTCACGCGCTCGGGCAGCGAGACGAAAGTGTCGTCGCTGCGCGTCAGGAAGGCGCGGAAGCCGGGCTTGGCGTTCAACTGGTCGGCCAGCGTCTTGGCGAATGCCAGCGTCACATCCTTTTCCACCGTCTTGCCCGATGCGCCAAGCGCGCCGGTGTCGATGCCGCCATGACCGGCGTCGATGGCGATGATGATGGCGTCGCTTTCGGGCCCGGCTTGCGGAGTTTCCGCCGGCGCCACGCGTGGGGTTTTGCCGCCGGCCACCTTTTCAGCGTCCCAGGTCTGGTTCTTGACCAGCGCGGCGAATTCATCGGCGCTGGTCATTTCACTGTCGAGAATGAGCCGAAAGCCCTTGCCGGGTTCGTTTTCCCGCGCTTCGGCGAGAACCGCCTTGAACGGCCGCCTGGCGGTCAGCACCAACCGCGACGCGCCAGCGCCCATGCGCCCATAGCGGATATCGGTGAAAAGCCCTTTCGGGGCGAGATCGCTGTCGCCGAAGCCGAAGGTCGTCTCGTCGAGATCCACGATCAACCGCGCGGGCGCGGCGGTGTAATGCAAGGTGAACTGGGGCTTGCGATCGAAATCGATCACGATGCGCGCGCGGGACTCGTCGCCGGCGATGCGGGCGGCATAGGCAATCAGCGGAGTCGCAGACGGTTCTTCGGCGGCTACTCCACCGCCGGATACGATCATCAGGCCGATTACCGCCAGCCATGCCATCAAAAGTCTATGCATGCTTTGTGCCGTCCTGCCCTCAACGCCCAGCGTCATCTGTTGCAAAATAGGACGCATATCTTGACGAAACCCTGATTCGGTCGGCCGAAACATAGTTTTTCCGAACGCGTCGCGCCAACACTCAAAGATAGGCCCGCAAGAAAATTCAATGATTTCCGCCAAAGAGTGAATTCGATGGGTCAATAATGTGACGGATTTGCGTCACCCCTTGATATTCGCAGGGATAAACCCTAGAAGGTATCTGCGTGAATAGCGAAGGCGGGATCGCATTGCCCGGGAGGCTGCCAGGAGGATGGCGCCAGGCCAGAGGCAATATCTGCCGCCGTTGCGCATTCGCCGAGGCTCTATCCGGTCATGCGACGTATCCGCATGGAATTTCAGGCGGTTGGCCGCCACACGCTCGTGAAGTTCGGGCACATTCATTGGACCGCAAGGTCTTGGGCTTAGACATTCTCGCTCGGTAAGACATTGACGCAAGCGATCTTATTCTCGACGGCAACGACAGATCATGCGGTCCAGCCGCGTCTCCGCCGCGCCTTCAAGATCGTTTCACACGTCTCCCGGCGGGACACATTTTCCGGCAATCGGCGCAGCCTGCGCCCGGCATTCCCCATTACTGGCGGACCCTTGCGCCAAAGCCTCGATTGCCGAGGAGTTACAGATACATGGCAGACAAGATGCTTATCGACGCGTCTCACGCTGAGGAGACGCGGGTTGTAGTCGTTCGCGGCAACCGCATTGAAGAATTCGACTTCGAGTCGCAGCATAAGAAGCAGTTGCGAGGCAATATCTACCTCGCCAAGGTCACCCGGGTCGAACCTTCGCTTCAGGCCGCTTTCGTGGATTACGGCGGCAATCGACACGGCTTTCTCGCATTCGCGGAAATCCACCCCGATTACTACCAGATCCCCCTCGCCGATCGCCAGGCGCTTCTGAAGGCGGAAGCCGAAGAACATCGCCGCGACGATGATTTCGAACCCGTCGGTCGCGCCGATTCCAGTTCCGCCGAACACGAAGCGGCGGCTGGGCTCGAAGAAGCGCCGCAGCCGGAGATTGACTCCTGGCAGGGCCGGAGCTTTGAACAGCAGGTAAAGCCTTCCGCAGAAGAAACCGTCGCGGATGTGGCGGCGGAGCCAGTCGAAGCCGGTGCAGCAGAAGCCGCAGAAGCGGTGGTCGCTCCAGTGGAAGCGCCCGCTGAAAAGCCGAAGCGTGTCCGCAAGCCGCGCGCCAAGAAAGTTAAGGCCGAGGACGTCAAGACCGAGGAAGCCGAGACCTCGGTGGACGCCGACCAGCCCGCAGCGGACGCTTCCGAACCAAGCGACGACGATAAGGGCTCGACCCCGCCCGCCATGGCGATGGTCGCCGATGTCGATTCGGTGTCCGAAGACGCTCGCCGCCGGTCCGGCGATGATGACGACGATGACGATGATGACGACAACGACGAGAAGGAAGTCATCGAATCCGTCGGCGCCGAAGACGCGATGGAGGAAGTTCCCGATCGCGTGGTGCGCAAGCCGCGCAAGCAATACCGCATCCAGGAGGTGATCAAGCGTCGCCAGATCCTGCTGGTGCAGGTCGCCAAGGAAGAACGCGGCAACAAGGGCGCGGCGCTGACCACCTATCTGTCGCTCGCCGGCCGTTACTCGGTGCTGATGCCCAACACCGCGCGCGGCGGCGGGATTTCCCGCAAGATCACCAGCCCGCAGGACCGCAAGCGCCTTAAGGAAATCGCCCGCGAACTCGAAGTGCCGCAGGGCATGGGCGTGATCCTGCGCACCGCCGGCGCCAACCGCACCAAGGCCGAAGTCAAGCGCGACTTCGAATATCTGATGCGGCTTTGGGAAAACGTGCGCACCAAGACTCTCGAGTCGACTGCGCCATGTCTGGTCTATGAAGAAGGATCGCTGATCAAGCGCTCGATCCGCGACCTCTACAACAAGGATATTTCAGAAGTCATCGTCTCGGGCGAGGAAGGCTATCGCGAAGCCAAGGACTTCATGAAGATGCTGATGCCGAGCCACGCCAAGGTGGTTCAGCCTTACCGCGACGTGCATCCGATCTTCTCGCGCGCCGGCATCGAAGCCCAGCTCGATCGCATGCTGCAGCCGCAGGTGACGCTGAAGTCGGGCGGCTATATCATCATCAACCAGACAGAAGCGCTGGTCGCCATCGATGTGAACTCGGGTCGCTCGACGCGCGAGCACTCCATCGAAGACACTGCGCTCCAGACCAATCTGGAAGCCGCCGAGGAAGTGGCCCGCCAGTTGCGCCTGCGCGACCTTGCCGGTCTGGTTGTGATCGACTTCATCGACATGGAAGAGAAGCGCAACAACCGCCTGGTCGAAAAGCGCCTCAAGGACCATCTCAAGAATGATCGCGCCCGCATCCAGGTCGGCCGGATCTCGCATTTCGGCCTGCTGGAAATGTCGCGTCAGCGCATTCGCGCTTCGGTGCTCGAAAGCACGATGCAGGTCTGCCCGCATTGCAACGGCGCGGGCCTCGTGCGCTCGCAGTCGTCGGTGGCGTTGCATGTGCTGCGCGGCATCGAGGAATTCCTGCTCAAGAGCACGACGCATGACATTATCGTCAAGACGCCGGCCGACACGGCGCTCTACCTGCTCAACCAGAAGCGCGGCTCCATCGTCGATTACGAGAATCGTTTCGGCGTCGCGATCACGGTCATGGCCGGCGATGAAGGCGGCGCGCAGCACTTCCTGATCGAGCGCGGCGAAGCCGTCGAAAACCCGGTCAAGATCGAACAGCTCATCCACTTCCCGGTCGAAGAAGAGGAAGAAGATGAAGAGATCGTCGAGATCGAGGAGGACGAAGCCGAGGTCGAGGAAAGCGCAGCGCCAGCTGCTCCGCAACAGGCTCGCTCCGACGACCAGTCGAACAAGAAGAAGAAGCGTCGTCGGCGTCGGCGCGGCGGCAAGCGTGAAGGCGGCGCGGAAAACGGCGCTGGCTTGAACGGTGGAGATGACGGCGACGAGGATGAAGGCGACGCCGACGAATCCGACAGCGCAGCCGATGACGCCGCCGAGACCACGGTCGCCGATGGCGCCGCTGGCGACAGCGACAGCCGCAAACGCCGCCGTCGCGGCAAGCGCGGTGGACGCAGGATTCGCGAAGGCGACGTAAACGGCGCGTCCGAAACCGGTGAAACCGACGCAGAAGCCTCAGACGAGGCCGATGGCGAGGACGCATCGCCGGCAGAAGCCGTCGCTGAAGTCGCCCAGGCTCCCGCGCCCCGTCCGCGGCGCGCTCGCGCCAATCGGTCCGAGGCCGTGGCATCTGCCGACGCTATCGAAACCGTGGTGGTTGAAGCCGCCGCCGAGCAGGCGTCCGAGCCCGTTGTGGCCTCCGCGCCTGAAGCTGAAGTCGTAGCGGCTGACGTTTCCGAGGCTGTCGTCGAACCGGTCCCGGCTGCCGAGACAATGGCGGAGCCGGACTCGTCCAACGAGGAGAAAAAGGTCCGCGCCAATCGTGGCGAGGCCGCCCTGCAGGCGTCAGCCCCGGTGGTGGTGACGTCGTCTGGCCAGGAAAAAACCGAGGATGACGGCAAGCCCAAAAAGGGCGGCTGGTGGCAAAAAAGGGGGTTTCTTTGATGCCATCATCCGCCTGATCAAAGGCTGAGCGTTCAAGGCCCGTCTCCATTGCGAGACGGGCCTTTCGCATTTCGGGATGGTCATGTCACGATCCCGCGAGAGCGGCCGCACAACCGCCTTTTTCTGTTTCCACGCCTGCAGGCGACCATTATAAACAGCTCGACGCCGCCAAATCAGGCGCATGAGAGGATGATCGACAATGAAGACAATGACCTGGGCGGCCGCGCTTCTTTCGCTGGCGGCGGCGCTTCAGCCCGCAAACGCCGCCGATAGTTTCTCCAGCACGCAGAAGGACGAGATCGGCGCTATTGTTCGGGACTATCTGCTCGAGCATCCTGACATGCTCATGGAGATGCAGCAGGCGCTTGAGAAGAAGCAGAACGAAGCGCGCATGGCCCAGGCCAAGATCGGCGTCGACGCCAACAAGGAGCTGATTTTCAATGCGCCTTACGATCTGTCGGTCGGCAACCCCCAGGGCAAGGTCACTGTCGTCGAATTCTTCGATTACAATTGCGGCTATTGCCGCCGCGCCATGAAGGACATGGACGTGATCGTGAAGTCGAATCCCGATGTCCGCTTCGTGTTGAAGGAATTCCCGATTCTCGGCCCCGACTCGGTGGCGGCTCATAAAGTGTCTGACGCCTTCCGCAACATCGCGCCCGAGAAATACGGCGAATTTCACCGCGAACTGCTGGGCGGCGACCATGCCGACGAAGCCCGCGCCATTGACGTCGCCAAGAAACTCGGCGTGACCGAAGACGCCCTGCGCGCCGAGATGGGCAAGCCCGGTTTCGACGCCCGGGTCCAGGACGCCTACAAGCTCGCCACCGATCTCGGCATTTCAGGCACCCCCTCTTATGTGATCGGCAATGAGGCGATTTTCGGCGCGGTCGGCGCAGACGCGCTTAACCAGAAGATCGCCAATGTCGGCCAGTGCGGCAAGACCGTCTGCTGATTTGTTGCAAAAGCCGGGAAAAGCGAATAAATGGCTTTCCCGGCCGTCCCGCCTGTGTACAACCAGTCTGGCGCCACGCGGCCCTTTCTCTGTCACCCTCCCCGGTCTATAGGAGGGGATGCGTGCATTCAGGAAGAATGGATGACCCAGACTGTCTATATTTTGAACGGCCCCAACCTCAATATGCTTGGCAAGCGGGAGCCGGGAATTTATGGCGCCGCCACGCTCGAGACCATCGCGGACGATTGCCGCAAGACGGGCGCGGAACTGGGTTTTTCGGTGGATTTTCGCCAATCCAATCACGAAGGCGTGCTGATCGACTGGCTGCATGAAGCCAATGACAAGGCCGTGGCCGCGCTGATCAATCCCGGCGCCTACGGCCATACGTCGATTGCGCTGCATGACGCGATCCGCGCCATCTCCATCCCGGTGATCGAACTGCATCTGTCCAACATTCATGCGCGGGAGGAATTCCGCCACAAGACCTGGACAGCGCCGGCGGTGAAGGGCGTGATCTGCGGTTTCGGAGCGCATTCATACATACTGGCCATGCAGGCCGCCAGGACGATCGTCACATAACGATAATAGGACATTGAAAAATGGCTGAGAAGAAGACGGGCATTGATCAGGCGCTGATCCGCGATCTGGCCAACATCCTCAAGGACACCGATCTGACCGAGATCGAAGTCGAGCAGGCGGATATGCGCATCCGCGTTTCCCGCAATATGCAGCAGGTGTTCGCCCAGGCCTCGATGCCGGCTTACGCCATGCCCGCGTCGCCGATGGTCGCGCCTGCCCCGGCGGCGGTCGCCGCAGAAGCCGCGCCCGCAGCGCCGGCAGGTTTCACACTTCCCTCGCCGATGGTGGGCACCTGCTACCATTCGCCGGCCCCGGGCTCCGCTCCCTTCGTGACTGTCGGTCAACAGGTCAAGGAAGGCCAGACCGTGCTGATCATCGAAGCGATGAAAACCATGAACCAGATCCCGGCGCCGCGCTCCGGCAAGATCGCCGCCATCATGGTCGGCGACGCCGCGCCCGTCGAATTCGGCGAGCCCCTGCTTGTGATCGAATAAGGCGGATCCCATGATCTCCAAGATCCTCATTGCCAATCGCGGCGAAATCGCCCTTCGCGTGCTGCGCGCTTGTAAAGAGCTCGGCATCGCCACTGTGGCCGTGCATTCGACCGCCGATTCGGACGCCATGCATGTGCGTCTCGCCGACGAGAGCGTCTGCATCGGCCCGCCGCCGTCGCGCGACAGCTATCTGAACATCCACCAGATCGTCGCCGCTTGCGAAATCACCGGCGCTGACGCCGTGCATCCGGGTTACGGCTTTTTGTCGGAAAACGCCAAGTTCGCCGACATCCTCGACGCCCACGGCATCACCTTTATCGGCCCGACGGCGGATCACATCCGCATCATGGGCGACAAGATCACCGCCAAGCAGACGGCGCAGGATCTCGGCATTCCGGTGGTGCCGGGTTCGGCCGGAGAAGTGCTGTCGGATGAGGACGCCATCAAGACGGCGCGCGAGATCGGCTATCCCGTGCTGATCAAGGCCACCGCCGGCGGCGGCGGTCGCGGCATGAAAGTCGCCAAGACCGAAGAAGACCTGCTGGAAGCCTTCAACACCGCCCGCTCGGAAGCCGCCAACGCCTTTGGCAACGACTCCGTCTACATGGAGAAGTATCTCGGCAAGCCGCGGCATATCGAAATCCAGGTGTTTGGCGACGGCGCAGGCAACGCCATCCATCTCGGCGAGCGCGACTGCTCGCTGCAGCGCCGGCACCAGAAGATCTGGGAAGAAGCCAATTCTCCGGCGCTCAATGTCGAGCAGCGGATGAAGATCGGCCAGATCTGCGCCGACGCCATGCGGAAGCTGAAATATCGCGGCGCCGGCACGATCGAGTTTCTCTATGAGAATGGCGAGTTCTATTTCATCGAAATGAACACCCGCCTGCAGGTGGAGCATCCGGTCACCGAAGCCATCACCGGCATCGACCTCGTGCACGAACAGATCCGTGTCGCCTCCGGCAACGGCCTGTCGGTCACCCAGGACGAGATCGTGTTTTCGGGCCACGCCATCGAATGCCGCATCAACGCCGAAGATCCCCGGACCTTCGTCCCCTCGCCCGGCACCATCACGCATTTCCATGCGCCTGGCGGCCTCGGCGTCCGCGTCGATTCCGGCGTCTATGCCGGCTACAAGATCCCGCCCTATTATGACAGCCTGATCGGCAAGCTGATCGTGCATGGACGCACCCGCGTCGAATGCATGATGCGCCTTCGCCGCGTGCTCGACGAATTCGTCATCGACGGCATCAAGACCACGCTGCCATTGTTCCAGGATCTTGTGTCCAATCCGGACATCGCCAATGGGGATTACGACATCCATTGGCTCGAACATTATCTGGCCAATGACTGACGGATCTGCGTGATGGCGCGTTCTTCGCATACTGCCGCCATCACGCCCGAAATCCTGCTCCGCGCCTATGCCGCGGGGCTGTTTCCGATGGCGGAATCCGCCGACGACCCGGAGATTTTCTGGGTCGAACCCGAGATTCGCGGCGTTATCCCGCTAGACGGCTTCCATATTTCCAAAAGCCTCGCCAAGACCATCCGCAAGCGCCCCTTTGACATCAGGGTCAACACCGCCTTCGATCAGGTGATCGCCAAATGCGGCGAACCCGCGCCGGATCGCCCCTCCACCTGGATCAATCCACTGATCCTGCTGCTCTACAAGGAACTGCACCGGCTGGGTTACGCCCATTCCGTGGAGACCTGGGAGGGGGATGAGCTGGTGGGCGGACTCTACGGCGTCTCGCTCGGCTCGGCCTTTTTCGGCGAGAGCATGTTTTCGCGCCGCACCGACGCCTCCAAGATCTGTCTCGTGCATCTGGTGGAGCGCCTGCGCGACAAGGGCTTCACGCTGCTCGACACACAATTCACCACCGAACATCTCAAGACATTCGGCGCGATCGACGTGCCCAAGCGCGACTATGAGAAATTGCTGGATCTAGCCATGCAGTCGCCGGATCTGGATTTCTGAACCTGATCGACGAACTCAATTGGCGTTGAAATCGCCAAAGTTTTGATCGGGATTGGTCAGATCCGGAAGGTTTTGCATGTCAACAGGCGCGTCGGGAGTGAGCGTGTCGCCATCGGCCGGCGGCGCGGGCTCAAGGCTCGGCGTCTGTGGCGCGTCGGCGGCCGGCGCCTCGGTCTTTGGATCGGGGATCGGCGTGGTGTCGATCTTGAAGCCGTCCGGAGCCGGCACGTCGGAGGACTGTTTGCAGCCGGTCAGCCAGATATCATAGATCGGATGGTCCACCGCGTTGAGGCCCGGAGAGGCGGCAAACATCCAGCCGCTAAAGATGCGACGGATCTTGCGGTCCAGCGTGATTTCGTCGACCTCAACGAAAGTGGACTGCTTTTGCGCTTCGGTTTCGTCGCGACTGAAACAGACGCGCGGCGTCACTTGCAGCGCGCCGAACTGCACGGTTTCATCCATGTAGACGTCAAAGGTGGTGGTGCGGCCGGTGATCTTGTCCAGCCCGGCGAATTCAGCCACGGCGTTCTTGATCTTCGCCGCCTCTGCCGGCGCGGAGGCCAGGCAAAATCCCATCAGGTACACGGCGGACAATAGCGTCCGCAGCCCCATCGCACGCGCCAATATCGATGTCATTCCGTTCACGTATCGCGGTCTCCGGCCATGCGGTGTGCGTTAGACGGCAATTATGGCCGGATGAAGGGAGGCCTCAGCCGCGCGGCGTCCAGGCGTCGTAATCGCCGGTCACGCGATCGCGCTCGCCGCCCGTGGCGAGAGAACCCTTGGGGCGATAGGCGGCGGCGGAACCGGTCGGGTTGGCGCGATGCGCCTTTTCCCAGTCGCGGGCGACATAGGACTGTTCGGTCGGCGGAACGTCGGTGCGGTAATGCATCCAGCCATGCCAGCCCGGCGGAATGGCGCTGGCGTCGGCGTAACCGTTATAGACCACCCAGCGACGGGTGCGGCCTTCGCTGTCCTTGCCGCCGGTGTAATAGGTGTTGCCCAACTCGTCCTGTCCCACCTTTTTGCCGAAGCGCCAGGTGTGAAACCGCGTGCCGATGGTTTGACCATTCCACCAGGTGAAAATCTGCAGGAGAAGCTTCATGAGTCGGGAACCCTGAATATGCGGCGCGAGACTCCCCGCGCCCGAAGGAATGCTCTGCTTATGCCGCCGCGCAGCAAGAAAGTCCAGCACTCTGTCTCGCAAAATGGTCTTGCTTCAGCTTGCAAAACGGTTCTGCCGCGGCCAATGTCCGCACCGGAGCGGCGCGATGCAATGCAAGGGGAGCGCGGGAGACGATGATGCGAATGTTCATGCGGGCGACAGTCGCCTTGGTTCTGGCAGTTGCGGCTGTGAGCGCGGCGCACGCCGACGGCATCGCCATCGTACAGGCCGTCGAACAATCCGGCGGCGTCTGCATCGGTGCGACAGCGGCGGAAGCCTTCGACTGCGCCAAGGACAAATGCGAAGCCGGCGGAGCGGTCCGCGAGGATTGCCTGGAAATGACCTGGTGCCAGAGCGGCTGGACGGTCGACGTGTTCATGCAATCCACCGAAGGCCCGCATTGGCATGAATATCATTGCGGCTGGTCGAGCCGCGCCGAAGCCGAAGCTGCCGGCCAACTGGCCTGCAATCCCGAACGCAAGACGCAATTGATGGAATGCGCCACCGCCCAGATCTACGATCCGGACGGCAAAGCGATGATGGAGAATTGAGAATGACAGATCTCGGCGATCTCGCCGCCCGCGCCCTCGGCGAAATCAGCGCCTGCCTCTACCAGACCGACGAGGCGGAACTGGAGGCGCTTGTTTCGCATCTGATGATTCCGCGCCGCGTCGCGATCTATGGCTGCGGTCGCGAGGGGTTGATGATGCGCGCGCTGTGCATGCGGCTCTATCATCTCGGTCTCGATGTCCACATGGTCGGCGATATGACCACGCCGCCGCTTGGAGCGGGTGATTTGCTGCTGGTCAGTTGCGGCCCCGGCTATCTCTCCACCGTCGATGCGCTGGCGAGGACGGCAAAGGCCGCCGGCGCGGAAATCGCCGTGATCACCGCAGAACCGGAAGGGGCGATTTCAACGCTCAGCGACGCCATGCTGACCATTCCCGCCCAGACCATGGCGCGCGACGAGGATCAGCCGACATCCTTCCTGCCGATGGGCAGCCTGTTTGAGGGCGCACAGTTCATGCTGTTTGAAATTCTGGTGATCCGGCTGCGTGACCGGATGGGCGAGACGGCGAACACCATGCGCGCCCGCCACACCAATCTGGAATGATCAGAAGCTCAGCGTCTTCTCGAGGATGAGCGCGGGGATGCCGGAATTCTGGGACCCGCAATTCTTGGTCCGGCCGACTTCGGCAAAACCGAGACCGGTGTAGAAGGCGATAGCGCGCTCATTCTTCGGCTCGACGTCGAGCCGCATGCGCTGGGCCGAGGGAAAGCAGGTTTCCACTTCGGCGAACAGGTCGCGACCGACGCCCTGCCCCGTCAGGCCAGGTTCGACATAGATCATGTGAAGAATGGCGACGTCGCTTTCGCCTTCAGCCATGGCCGCATAGGCCATGCCGCCGATCGCCTTGCCGTCGTCGGCCACCACGAATTCCGAATCGGGCCGCTTGAGCCGCGCCGAGAGCGCCGCGACCGAATGCCAGGCGGCGGTGATCTCACTGACCTTGTCGGCGCCATAGAGCGCGTCATAGGTCGCATGCCAGCTCCGCCCGAGAAGGGCGGAGACGGCTTTGAGATCGCCTTCCGAGGCTGTGCGAATGAAGAACATCCGCGATCAGTCTTCGAGGCCGAGCTTGGCCTTGACCAGCGCCTGCACCGCCTGCGGATTGGCCTTGCCGCCGGTCGATTTCATCACCTGGCCCACGAACCAGCCAGCCAGCGTCGGCTTGGCCTTGACCTTTTCGACCTGATCGGGATTGGCGGCGATGATGTCGTCAACAGCCTTTTCGATCGCGCCGGTGTCGGTGACCTGCTTCATGCCGCGGGCTTCGACGATCTCGGCGGGATCGCCGCCTTCGGTGAAGACGATTTCGAACAGATCCTTGGCCAGCTTGCCGGAAATAACGCCGTCCTTGATCAGATCGAGGATGGAGCCGAGCTGCAGCGGGCTGACCGGGCTGTCCTCGATGCCCTTGCCCGCCTTGTTGAGCGCGCCGAGCAGATCGTTGATCACCCAGTTGGCGGCGATCTTGGCGTCGCGGCCCTCGGCCAGCTTTTCGTAATAATCGGCGATCGCCTTTTCCGACACCAGGACCGAGGCGTCATAGACAGTCAGGCCGAGATCCCGAACGAAACGCTCTTTCTTGTCGTCGGGCAGTTCCGGCAGATCGGCCAGAAGCGTGGCGACGAAGGCGTTGTCGAATTCGAGCGGCAAAAGGTCCGGATCGGGGAAATAGCGATAGTCATGCGCGTCTTCCTTGGAGCGCATCGAACGGGTCTCGCCCTTGCCGGCGTCGAACAGCCGGGTTTCCTGATCGATCGAACCGCCCTCCTCCAGAATGGCGATCTGGCGGCGCGCTTCATATTCGATGGCCTGGCCGATGAAGCGGATCGAGTTGACGTTCTTGATCTCGCAACGGGTGCCGAATTCGCCGCCCGGCTTGCGCACGGAGACGTTGACGTCGGCGCGCATCGAGCCCTCGTCCATATTGCCGTCGCAGGTGCCGAGATAGCGCAGGATGGAGCGCAGCTTCGTCATATAGGCCTTGGCCTCGTCCGACGAGCGCATGTCGGGCTTGGAGACGATTTCCATCAGCGCCACGCCGGAGCGGTTGAGGTCGACATAGGACATGGTCGGATGCTGGTCATGCAGCGACTTGCCGGCGTCCTGCTCGAGATGCAGGCGCTCGATGCCGATTTCGATATCCTCGAACTGGCCCTGGCGATCCGGACCGAGCGAAATGACGATCTTGCCCTCGCCGACGATGGGATCCTTGAACTGCGAGATCTGGTAGCCCTGCGGCAGGTCGGGATAGAAATAATTCTTGCGGTCGAACACCGAGCGATGCTTGATCTCAGCCTTCAGGCCAAGCCCCGTGCGCACGGCCTGCTTGACGCATTCCTCGTTGATGACGGGCAGCATGCCCGGCATGGCGGCGTCGACGAGCGACACATTGGCGTTCTGCGGCCGGCCGAACTCGGTCGAAGCTCCCGAAAAGAGCTTGGACTGGCTGGTGACCTGGGCATGGACTTCCATCCCGATCACCACTTCCCAATCACCGGTCGCGCCGGCGATGAAACGTTTCGGATCGGGGGTGCGGACATCGACTATGCTCATTCTTGAAGCCTTCTTGCATGCATGACGCGTGGAACTTTCCGGTAGAGCAAATGCGTTTGTGAGGCAAGCGCCGAGTCCTGCTGGGACTGACGCAGGCTTGCAACGGGCGGGGAAAAATGCGGGACAACATGCACAGGTCGAGAAGCCGACAGGACGCCGAGGCTTCTATGAAAGTTTTCTTTCTGATACCGTTTTGGCGGAAAGCAGGTATAGAGAGGCCATGTTGAGTTTTAAGGCGTATATACGGGCCTCGACGTTGTTCGCGCTTCTGGCCCTGCCGGTCTATGAAAGCCCGGCCATGGCTTTCGAGATCTTCGGGATGAAGTTCTTCGAAGACGAGGACGATGCTGCCGCCGTGTCCGATCCGGTGCGCTACGCGCTGAGCTTCGATCCGGGCGACGCCGATCTACGAAAAGACCTCGAAGGCGCGTCGCTGCTGTTTCAGGAACAGGAAGATCCCGTGTCCGGCGATCTCGGCGTGGTCATCAAGGCGCGCGACGACCGTGATCGTCTGCTTGCCGCCCTTTACGAGCAGGCGCGCTATGGCGCGGTGATCGACATCAGCGTCAACGGCGTTCCAGTCGACGACGTGCCGCCTGTTCCCGACTTCCCGCGCGACAAGCCCGTGCCTGTGATCGTGAAGGTACAGCCGGGACCTGTCTTCAAGCTTGCCGAGACGAAACTCGGCGACGACGCGGCGAAATTCGATCCGCGCGATCTCGGATTGAAGACCGGCGACGCCGTGGGCGCGGGCCAGGTGATCACAGCCGCGGGTCGCGTGGTGGAGAATCTCGAAAAAGAGGGACGACCGCTCGCCAAGCTGACCGGCCGCGAACTCGCCGCCGACCACAAGACCAGTGAGACGACGGTGACCATCAATGCCGAAGGCGGCCCGGTGGCCGATTACGGCGATGTCTCCGTGAAAGGCTCCCGCACGGTCGATGAAGAATTCATCCGGCAATGGTCGCGCCTCAACAAGGGCGAACGCTATGATCCGGAGAAGGTCAAGCAGGCGACCGAGCGGTTGCGCAAGCTCGGCGTCTTCTCCTCAATCGCCATCACCAAATCCCACCGTCTGGACCAGAGCGGCCAGATCCCCATGGCGATCACGGTCGCCGACGGCAAGCAGCGTTATTACGGGTTTGGCGCGGAATTCTCGACCATCGACGGCATCGGCCTCTCGGCCTATTGGGGCCACCGCAATCTGTTCGGCGGGGCGGAATCGCTGAAGATCAGCGGCGCGGTGTCGCGTCTCGGCAGCACGCTGGACTGGAAGGAACTGGGCTACGATTTTTCCGTCCTGTTCTCCAAGCCCGCCGCCTTCAACCAGATCACCACTTTCAACGCCGGGCTAATCGCCAAGAACGAAAATCCGGACGCCTATCGCGCCTCCACCATCTCGCTGTTCGCCAACACCAGCTTCGACGTGACCGACAAGGATGTGGCGACAGGCGGCGTTGACCTGACCGCCAACCAGACCAAGGACGTGTTCGGAAAGAACGACTATCTCATCGCCTCCCTGCCGCTGACCTGGGCGCGCGACGCGACCGACAATCCACTGGACGCTACGGAAGGCTACAAGCTCAACCTCTCCGCCATTCCGAGCTATGAAGCGCTTGAAGGGACTCCGTTTTCCTCGTTAGAAGGCTCGGTATCAGGCTATTGGGGCATGGGCGAGGAAAACGGCGTGGTGCTGGCCGGCAAATTGTCGCTCGGCACGCTGGTTGGCGTCGACCAGTTGAAGGATGTGCCGGCGATCCGGCGCTTTTATGCGGGCGGCGGCGGCTCGGTGCGCGGCTACGCCTATCAAGAGATCAGCCCGCGCAATGGCGACGGCGACGCCACCGGCGGCCGTTCCTACGCCATCACCTCGCTGGAAGCGCGGGTGAAAGTGACGGAGAAGATTTCGGTCGTTCCCTTCATCGACATCGCCTCGGTCAACAAGGCGATGTATCCCGATTTCAGCGATTTCCGCGCCGGCTATGGCGTCGGCGTCCGCTACGCCACCGGCCTCGGCCCAATCCGCATCGATGTCGCCCTGCCCAGCAAGAAATATGACGACGGATCGTCCTTCGGCATCTATGCCGGCATCGGCCAATCATTCTGAGGAGGCGCTCGTGGCCCGTATGAGTTTCACCGCCTTCCTGTTTCGCAGCCTGCGCTACGGCCTGATCACGCTGCTGATCCTGGTCGCCCTGATCGGCGTCGTGATCGGCGCGCTCGGCTTCACCACGCGCGGCAACCAGTTTCTCGCCGATCAGGTCGCGGCCTTCCTCGAAAGCCCGGATCTGAAGCTCGACATCAACGGGCTGAGCGGATTGCTCGACGGTTCGGTGCATCTCGACGAGCTGACCGTAGCCGACAGCCGCGGCGTCTATGCCCGCGTCACAGATGTGGATCTCGCCTGGCGGCCGCTCGACCTTCTGAAGGGAAGGCTGCAGATCGACTCGCTCCGCGCAAAAGCGGTGGCTGTCTCCCGCATGCCGGTGACGACGGTGGAGAGCGTCGACGACGGCTCTTCCTCCGGCCTGCCAGTGGAAATCGCGTTGGACAGGCTGACGCTGCCGCAGATCGATCTCGGCGCGACGCTGATCGGCCGTGACGCCTCGCTGTCGGCGGAAGGCTCGGCGAAACTGTTGGCCAACGCCGTCTCCGCCGACCTGACCGCATCCGAACGCGCCCGGCCCGAGGCCCGCGCCCGCGCCGTGGTCGATTACCGGCTGGACAGCGGCGCGCTGAAGGCGGATGTCGACGTCGTCGAACCGGCCGGCGGCGTGATCGCCAATCTCCTGCAACTGCCCGGCCGGCCCGACGTGGCCCTGTCACTGAAAGGTGACGGGACGCTCGCCGACTGGCGCGGCGCGGCCACCGGCATGGTCGGCGGCCAGACTGTGCTGCGCATCGAAGGCGGCGCGGGCCGCGGGCCCGATGGCGCCGTGACGCTGTCCGTGACCGGCGGCGGCCAGTTCGCCGAACTCTTGCCGCCCGAAATCCGACCCTTCCTGACCGGCGACACACGCCTCGATCTCGACGCCAGCAGATCGACGGACGGCGCCATCACCATCTCCAAGGGCGCGATCGCCAATGACCGTTTCCGCATCGACGCGCAGGGCAAGCTCGATCCCAAGGGCGAGGCCGATCTGGCGCTGGCGCTCGTCCCCACAGATCGCGCTCTGACGCTTACCCTTCCCGGCAACGACGCCATCTCGGCGAGCCTGCGCGGCGCAAAACTGGCTCTCTCAGGCCCCTATCGCGCCGCAAAACTTTCGGCCGAACTGGACGCGGCCGAGATCAGGACGCCGCAGGCTGTATTGGCGGACACAAAGGTCACGGCTCGAAGCGACAGCCTCGATCTCGCAACGGCGTCGGGACGAATTGAATTTGCAGGCGACATCGGCGCGCTGACCATGGCTGACGCCACGGCGGCCAAAGTGCTGAATGGTCCGGCGCGGCTCTCGGGCGCAGCGGTGATCGACGCTGGGACAATCACTTTCGACAAGATCAGACTGGACGCGGCAAAGGCCAGCGCGGATGTCGCCGGCCGTTTCGATCGCGTCGATGGATCGGTCCAGGCGGATATCGCTGTTGACGCCGATCTCGCCGCCATCGCCCCGCCTGAGATGGCCGCGGCGCTGACGGGACAGACCAAACTCACCGGCTCCCTCGCCTATTCGGTTGAGACCGGAACCACGCTGGACGCCGTCACGCTGAAGGCCAAGGGGCTTGATGCAAGCGGTACAGCGTCGCTCGGCGCAGACCAGAGCCTGTCGGGCGCGTTCGACGTGACGCTGGCCGACGCCAGCCTTTTCGATCCCAAAGCGTCCGGCGCCGCCAAGGCCACGGTAACGCTTTCCGGCTCCCTTAGCGCGCCGAAGGCCGACTTTGTCCTGTCTTCGGACCAACTGACTTATGCAGGGCAAACGCTGAAAAACCCGGCGGCGACCGTCTCTGCGGCTCTGGACGGCGGCGGCGTAACGGCAAGCCTCAATCTCACCGCCGCCTATCGCGACCTGCCGCTGGCTCTTGGCGGTCGCGTGAACGCCGCCAAGGGCGCGGTCGCGCTGAAGGACATTACCGGATCCATCGGCAAGGCGTCACTGGGCGGCGACATCACACTCTCTGCCTCGGGCCTGCCCAAGGGTGAACTGGCCTTCAAGATCGACGATCTCGGCCAGTTGGCGGGCCTTGCCGGGCAGAAAGCCGAGGGCGCGCTGAGCGGAACCGCTAAGTTTTCCGACAGCAATGGCAAGATCGGCCTTGATCTGCAGGCCTCCGGAGACAAGATCGCCGCCCAGGGCGCGGTGCTCTCGGCGCCGAGCCTGACGCTGCGTTCGGACGATCTGCTGTCAAAAGCCGTGACGGGAGAACTCGCCGCCAACAGCTTGAATGCGCAGGGAAACACGGTCGTCTCGCCGAAGCTCGATCTCGCGCTTGAAGATAACAGACTGCGTTTCGATCTCGCCGCCGACCTTGATAAGGCTCCGCTCGTGGCTGCCGGCTCTGTGGATCTTGCCGGCCCCCAGCCCAGCGTGACGCTGGACCGACTGGAAGCCGCCCCGCGCGGCGTTCCCTTGAAGCTCGACGCCGGCAAAACTCTGGCGCTTAACGAGACTGGCGGCGTGAGGTTAGACCAGCTGGTCATCGCGCTCGGCGCCGGACATGTGACGGTGAATGGCGCGGCGGGCAGTCAACTCGATCTGACCGTGACCATCAAGGACCTGCCGCTCGATCGCGCCAACCAGTTTGTCGAGGGTCAGGCGATCGGCGGCTTCCTGTCCGGCACGGCGAAGATTTCCGGTGCGGCTGTCAATCCCACGGTGGATTTCGACCTGACCGCCACGGCGCTGACTGCGCGTCCGATGGCCGCCAATGGATTGCCGCCGCTCGATGTCGCGACATCAGGCCGCTATGCAGCCAAAGTCGTGACGGCAAAGGCCGCAACAACCATCCGCAACGAACCGGTCAACCTGGCGGCGCGGGTCGATATCTCCAAGCCCGGCCTCCGCATCGACGGCGTCGACATCAAGGCGGCGGGCGCAGATATCACCGGCTCCGTGGCTTTGGATACGGCCAACCAACCGACCGGCGATTTCCAGTTCAAGATCCCCGACGCCGGCAGGCTGGCCGCACTTGCCGGGCGCAAGGCGGAAGGCGCCTATGACGGCTCTGTCCGCATCGCGCCGATCGAAAACGGTCTCTCCGTCAAACTCGCGGCCAAGGGCGAGGTCCGCAAGCAACCGCTGGCGCTGTCGCTCGACCTCACCCGCCAATCCGGCGCGATCGCGCTACCGGCCTTCGATCTATCGCTCGGACCGAACAAGGCTGAGGGCGCGCTGGCGCTGAATCCGGAGCTGCTGCCGACCGGCAAGATCAGTTTTGACCTGCCGGATCTCTCGCTGCTCGCGGCCATGGCCGGGCAGACGGCAGAAGGCGCACTGAAAGACCAAGCCGACATCCGCGCAGAAAACGGCCTGCTTGCCGCCGACATCACCGCCAAAGGCGCGCTGCGCGGCCAGGAGATCGACATCAACCTCAAGGGCGCCCAGACCAAAGCCGGCGGCGTCTCCATCCCATCGCTCAACGCCATGATCGGCCCCAACAGAATCGCGGGCGCAATCGAACTCGACCCACAATACAAGCCTGAGGGCCAGATCCGCTTCACCCTGCCCGATCTCGCGCTGGTTGGCGCACTGGCCGGACAGAAGGTGACCGGCGCGCTCGATGGCGAAAGCCGTTTCGCCAGCAAGGGCGATGCGATTGAGGCGACCATCAAGGCGCGCGGCGAGCGGATATCCGGCTTCGGCGCGGAGATCAGAGGACTGAACGCCGACATTTCCTCCTCGGATCTGTTGCGCGGCGTCGTCACAGGCTCTGTGAAAGCCGACCGCATTGCGCAAGGGGCGAACGCCATCGACGCGCTGGCGCTGGATTTCGACCGTCAGGGCGCCGCCACGCGCTTCACCCTCGCTGCGAAACTCGACGGCGCGCCCGCCTCGACGAAGGGCAAACTGACGCCGGAGGGACAAGGCCTGCGGCTCGATCTCGATTCGCTGTCTGCTGCGCCGCGCGGCGTGCCGGTGAAACTCTCCGCTCCCGCCTCGCTCGGCATCGCCAATGGCAATGTCGATCTCGGCGACATCAAGCTGGCGCTGGGCGGCGGCAGTGTCTCCGTCAAGGGCTCCGCCGGTGGCGAAAAGCTCGCGCTCGAGGCGCGCATTTCCGCTTTGCCTGCAGCGCTCGCCAACACATTTTCGCCGGGTCTCGGCGCAAGCGGCGCGATCAGCGGAACGGCCTCCGTCGCAGGCGCCCCGGCCCAGCCGAAGATCGGCTTCGATCTCGCCTGGAAGGGCGCTGAAACCGCCCAGACCCGCGCCGCCGGCCTCGGCGCCTTCACGATCGCCGCCAAGGGCAGCACGAAGGGCGACACTCTCAGCGTCGACGTGACGGCCACGGGCGGCGGCGGCCTGAACGGCCGCGTCTCCGGCGCCGTCGGCCTGACGGGCGCGCGCAGCCTGGCGCTGAAGGCTGAGGGCAAGCTGCCCTTCGCCGCACTCGGCAGCCTCACCGCGCCGCAAGGCCTGGCGCTGAAGGGGGCGGCGGATTTCCAGCTGTCGATCTCAGGCCCCGCGACGAACCCATCGATCACCGGTCGGATCTCCACCAGCGGCGCCGAGGTGACGGTTATCCGCCAAAACCTTGTGATCAACAAGATCGCCGCGACCGTCGATCTCGACGGCAAGCAGGCGCGCATCTCCCGGCTGACCGGCAATTTCGCCTCGGGCGGCACGCTCGCAGTCGCCGGAACCATCGGCATCGCACCGGGCTCCAACTATCCCGCCAATCTCACCATCGATCTCAACCGCGCCGTCTATACCGACGGCCGCATCGTCGCCGCCAAGCTCGGCGGCAAACTGACGCTGACCGGCCCGCTCGTCGGCGGTCCGCAATTGGGCGGCGAAATCCGCATCAATCGCGCCGACATCACCGTGCCGCAGAGCCTGCCCGGCTCGCTCGGCAAGCTGAACATCCGCCATGTCGATCCGCCTGCCGATGTCGCAGCCCAAGCCAAGTCGATCGGCTCGAAGAAAGCCGGCGCAGAACAGGACGACGGCGCTGGAGACGACAGCGGATTGCGGCTCAACCTGACAATCTCGGCCCCGCGCCAGATTTTTGTGCGCGGCCGTGGGCTTGACGCCGAACTCGGCGGAAAACTGCGCGTCGCCGGCACGGCGGCGAGCCCGCGCGTCATCGGCGCTTTCACCATGCGGCGCGGACGCTTGTCGATCGTCGGGCGCCGGCTGGATTTCACCTCGGGCTCCATCTCCTTCACCGGCGGCATGATGCCGGCGCTTGATCTTGTGGCGACGTCAACAGTCAATTCGACCGCGGCGACCGTCAGCGTCACCGGACCGGCCAGCGACCCCAAGGTCACCTTCTCGTCGTCGCCTGCTTTGCCGCAGGACGAAATTCTGGCGCAATTGATTTTCGGACGCTCCGCCTCCAGCCTGTCGGCGGTGCAGATCGCCCAATTGGCGGATGCGGTGGCGACTCTGGCCGGCGGCCAGTCGTCCTCGCTGTTTGACAAATTGCGTCAGGGCCTCGGCGTCGACGACCTCGACATTGGCACGGACGAAAACGGCAACACGGCGCTGTCGGTGGGCAAATACATCAACAAGCGCACCTATCTGCAATTCCAGCAGGGCTCGGATTCGTCGTCGACGCGGGCGATCATCAATCTTGATGTCGGCAAGGGCGTCAAGCTCAAGGGTTCTGCCGGCGCGGATGGCTCCACCGGCGCGGGCGTATTCTACGAGAAGGAATATTGAGCTTTAGAACTCGCTGTAGACGCCTTGGGTTTCCACCGGCTGCAGACGCTTGACGAGACCGACCGTATCGACGTCGCGATCGAGCTGCGGCGACCAGGAGGCGGTCATCCAGCTGATCTCGTAGCCGTGGTGGCGCAGGAATTCGATCGCCTTCTCATTCTGGGAATGCGTCTCGATGGTGGCGACGTCATAGCCCTGGCCCTCGATCTCGCTTTCGAGCCGCGCCAACAGCAGCTTGCCGAACCCCTGCGATTGCCAGATCGGATCGACCCAGAGATCGCTGATGTGATTGTCGAGACGTTCGCGCGCTGCCCAAGCAGCGACCTGGCCGCCCTGTTCGGCGACATCGATGGTCAGGAAATTGTGAACGGTGAAGGAAAGAAAGGCGCGTTCGGCGTTGCGGCGCAGAAGTCCAATGTCGATCCATCCGGCGACCGCGCTTTCCCAGGCGCGCATGCCGATCGCGGCCAATTCCATCGCTTCGTCTTCCCGCGCGTTCCGGATGTTGGCCATCCACTCTCCTATCCTGTTCAACCTCAATCGAAATACGGATTCGGCGTTTGGTCAAGCGATGGAACGTGCAGCCGGCCCCGTTGACGTGTTTTTAAGCATGTTTTATGGAGAACGGGTGATAGGAGACTGGATGTCGAATTCATTGGAGCTTGTCTGAAGCATCCTGCCCGGATTTTTGTCCGTGCAGGAGTGAAATCATAGCCCGCCTCACCCGAGGCCCGGGCCGATTTGTCTTGCTCGTCTATCGAGCCTTCAGGGTTCCGACCATCATGGACATCACCCGCGCCGAACAGCGCATCCTCCACCTGCTCGCCCAGGGCGGCTTCATCGAACGCGACCGCCGCGCCAGCAAAATCTCCACCGTCCGTTGCTTCACCCGAGACGGCTGGCTCTATCCCGGCTTTGATCTCGACCTCTTTCGCAGATTGAAGCGACTGAGAGCGATCTCGTCGACATCCGGCCAACCCTACCGCATCACCGAACGCGGCCTGGCGCTGGTGCGGGCTCAGCTGGACAATCAGTAGGAATGGGTTGGTTGCGCCGCTGCGTATCGATTGGGGCGAAAAACTCTCCTTCGTCATGCTCGCCCTCGTGGCGAGCATCTGCCCACGCCGCGACACCCGCATCCGCACCGGACCCACAGCAGATCCTTGGGACAAGCCCAAGGAGGACGGCGGAGGCAAGAGCCTTGGTAGAGAGAAAGAAGAACGGTGTTTATCCGCTCACAATTTCCAGAATGAGTTCCGCAAGCGGTTCTTCTTTGCCGCCAAAACTGTCAATCATCGATTGGATCACGCGT
Organism: Rhizobium sp. SG_E_25_P2; assembly: GCF_029892285.1. Taxonomy (GTDB): domain Bacteria; phylum Pseudomonadota; class Alphaproteobacteria; order Rhizobiales; family Rhizobiaceae; genus Rhizobium_E. Next base: position 78,039 of record NZ_JARXVM010000019.1, on the reverse strand, counting down.
TCCGGGGACAATAGGTCATCGTTGAAAGGCAGGCCCGCATTCTGCGCCAACAATGCAAGGAATGCCAGTTGCGTACGACCGTTACCCTCCCGAAAGGGATGAACGGCGTTGATGTCCGCAAGCGTTCGCGCCGCCCTCAAGGCGAATTCGGCAGGCGCAAGGCGACTGAAATGTCCTGATGCGGTAAGATCCGAAAATATTCGGCTCATTTCGCGATCAATTTATTCGGGATAGCAAAACCAGTTTCCACCCTTGCCGATCCGTATCGTCCTGGGTTTTCCCGCCCATCGGTAGACGTCCTGAAAGAGATGGCGATGAAGCGCCTTATAATGCTCGTAATCGAGGTTCCCCTGCGGCCAATCTTCGTCCGCGCGCGTCAGGAACATCGCAAGTTCGAATTCGTCGAGATCGTTTTGCGCGCGCAATCCCATCTTGTTTTTGAGAACGGTCGTTCCGGCGTAGCAAAGAGGATCGGATTCGGCGGTGTAGATCACAAGGCAGCGGTTTTCCTGGAGAATTGGGCCTTTATGGCAGCACGACGCTCATCCCCCGAACGGCCTTTGGTGTCGCGCAAAATTGCTTCCATGCGTGGCGAGAGCTTGAGCCCTTCCACCGCACTGATCTTCTCCCCACGCTCACTTGTCAGCTTGCTGCCGGTGACGAGAAATTGGCCGGTGTCAGCATTGCCCGAAATTTGTTTCTTCATGGCCATGAGGCTAGCACGGACTCGAAACGTCAGCAAAAAAATTTTGGTGTCACGGCCGAGGGTGATGAGATGGCCCGAGGAAACATGCAAGGCGGCGATCAACATCGCCGACCGATGCAGTTCGTTCCTCCATCATGCTCGCCCTTGTGGCGAGCATCCGCGCACGCCGCAACACGCGCATCCTCACCGGACCCGCAGCAGATCCTTGGGACAAGCCCCGGGGATGACGGATACGCATACCGAACGAAAAAAACCCGCCGGAGCAGCGCTCGGCGGGCCTTTGTCAGAAATCGTTTCGTCGGCTTACCACCACTTGGGCGCTTCGAACTTTCCGGCCGCCTGTTCGATCGCATGGGCGGTCGTGAACAGGGTTTCCTCGTCGAACGGCTTGCCGATCAGCTGCAGGCCAAGTGGCAGGCCCTTCTGGTCGAGGCCGGCGGGCACGGCGATGCCGGGCAGACCGGCCATGTTCACCGTCACCGTGAAGATGTCGTTGAGATACATCTTGACCGGATCATTGGCGAGCTCCTCGTCGGCGATGCCGAAGGCCGAGGACGGGGTGGCGGGCGTGAGAATCGCGTCGACGCCGGCGTTGAAGGCCAGTTCGAAATCCCGCTTGATCAGCGTCCGCACCTTTTGGGCGCGGATGTAATAAGCGTCGTAATAGCCGGCCGACAGCACATAGGTGCCGATCAGGATGCGGCGCTTGACTTCCTTGCCGAAGCCCGCGGCGCGGGTCTTCTCATACATGTCGAGAATGTCCTTGCCCTCGACGCGCAACCCATAACGCACGCCGTCATACCGGGCGAGGTTGGACGAGGCTTCCGCCGGCGCCACGATGTAGTAAGCCGGCAAAGCATATTTGGTGTGCGGCAGGGAGATGTCGACGATCTCGGCGCCGGCGTCCTTCAGCCAGGCGATGCCCTGCTGCCAGGCCGCATCGATTTCTTCCGGCATGCCCTCGACGCGGTATTCGCGGGGAATGCCGATCTTGACGCCCTTCATCGACTGGCCGAGCGCGGCTTCGTAATCCGGGACCGGCAGATCGACGGAGGTCGTGTCCTTGGAGTCGACGCTGGCCATGGATTTGAGCAGGATCGCGGCGTCGCGCACATCGCGGGCGATCGGGCCGGCCTGGTCGAGCGACGAGGCGAAGGCGACGATGCCCCAGCGCGAGCAACGGCCATAGGTCGGCTTGATGCCGACAGTGCCGGTAAACGCTGCCGGCTGGCGGATCGAGCCGCCGGTATCGGTGGCGGTTGCGCCAGCGCAGAGCTGAGCGGCGACAGCGGCGGCCGAGCCGCCCGACGAGCCGCCCGGCACCAGTTCGGCATTCGAGCCCCTGGCCTTCCAGGGGTTCTTGACCGGACCGTAATAGGAGCTTTCATTGGACGAGCCCATGGCGAATTCGTCCATGTTGAGCTTGCCCAGCATCACCGCGCCGTCATTGAACAGGTTCTGGGTGACGGTGGATTCATATTCCGGCTTGAAGCCGTCAAGGATATGGCTGCAGGCCTGGGTATGCACGCCCTTGGTGGCGAACAGATCCTTGATGCCCAGCGGAATGCCTTCGAGCGCGCCGGCATTGCCGGCGGCGATGCGGGCGTCCGACGCCTTGGCCTGTGTGCGGGCCAGTTCGGGCGTCACCGTCACATAGGCGTTGATGGCGGGATTGGCCGCTTCAATGGCGCTGATATAGGCGTCGGTCAGCTCGACGGCGGAAATGTCCTTGGCGGCGAGTTTTCCGCGGGCTTCGGCAATGGTGAGGCGTGTCAATTCGCTCATCGGTCGGTCACTTCATGTCTGGCGGGTCACCGCGCGTCAAAAGGGGAATGTCGAAAGCGGGAGGCGGCGAACCGCCTCGACCTTATTCGACCACTTTCGGAACCTGGAAGAAATTGCTGTCGGTCAAGGGCGCATTGGCAACGACCTTGTCGGCGATATTGCCGTCGGTCACCACATCGGCGCGCTTCTTCATCGCCATCGGCGTCACAGATGTCATCGGCTCGACGCCGTCGACATCGACTTCCGACAGCTGTTCGACGAAGCCCAGAATGGCGTTGAGTTCGCCGGTGGTCTTCTCGGCTTCTTCCTCGGTCACGGCCAGACGCGCAAGCCGCGCCACACGCTTCACCGTCGCCACATCAACAGACATGTCCTACTCCAAATATCATTCGCCTCGCCCGCTATAAAGCCGCCCGCCACGGCGCGCAACGGCTTTTTCCCCGACGGACGAGGCGATCGACAGATCAGAAGCTCAGGACTTCGCCGACCTTGGGCGCGGCGACTTTCGTCTTGTGGCCTTCCATGCCAGCCACGAATTTCTCCGCCGTCGGATCGAGCAGGCCGAAGGTGGCGTAATGGCAGGGAATGGCGGTTTCAAACGAGAAGAAGCGCTGGCAGGCGAGTGCGGCCACCGCCCCGCCCATGGTGAAGCGGTCGCCGATCGGCACGAGACCGATCTGCGGCTGGTGGAGTTCGTTGATCAGCGCCATGTCGGAGAAAATGTCGGTGTCGCCCATGGCGAGAACGGACGGCGCATCATCGAAATGCAGCATCAGGCCATTGGCGTTGCCGAGCGCATGCGAAACGCCGTCTTCGGTGACATGGGCCGAGGAATGCAGCGCATTGGTGAAGGTAGCTGAGAAACCGTTGAAGGCGATTGTGCCGCCGGTATTGCCCTGCTCGATCTTCTTGACGCCGCGATGGCCGAGCCAGGCGGCAAGATCGGCATTGGCCAGCACTGTCGCGTCGAGTTCGCCAGCCAGCGCGATCGTGTCGCCGACATGGTCCATATGGCCATGGGTCAGCAGGATATGGGTGACGCCCTTGGTCACTTCCTTGAGATCCTGGCCGGCAAAGGCGGGATTGTGGCTGAGGAACGGATCGATCAGGATCGTGGCGGACGCCGTTTCAAGGCGGAAGGCGGCATGGCCAAGCCAGGTGAGTTTCATATGTCGACCTTTCTGGGAGAATTGACTCGCAAACTGTTACGCAACACAAGCGCAAAGGTTCGTCAGCCATGTGAAGCTCTGGCTTTTTTATGTGGATGACGCTAGTCCGGCAAGATGAGCATTTTGACCATCGAAGACCTATCCACCTTTCTCGCGCCCGGCGACATCATCGCGGGGCTCGATCTCGGCACGACCACCATCGGACTTTCCTTGTCCGACAAGGGGCGGCGCTTCGCCAATCCCCGGCCGGTGATCAATCGCAAGAAATTCACGCTCGACGCCCAGGTGCTCTTGGCCTTCGCAGAGAAGGAGCAGGTGAAAGCTTTTGTGATCGGCCTGCCGATCAATATGGATGGCAGCTCAGGCCCCCGCGCTCAGGCGACGCGCGCTTTCGTGCGCACCATGGGCGACAAGACCGACATTCCCTTCACCTTCTGGGACGAGCGCCTGTCGACGGTGGCTGCAGAGCGGGCGTTGCTGGAAATGGACGTGTCGCGAAAGAAGCGGGCAGAGCGGATCGATTCCGCCGCCGCAACCTTCATTCTTCAGGGCGCTCTGGACAGGCTGTCGTCGATCGAAAGATCCGCCGCAGGCGAATGAGCCTCGCCTTTCCAGCGCCTGTAGGCGGCGGCGATCGTCTTGCGCCGGCGGAAGGCCAGGATAGAAAACAGCGCCAGACTATCGATGACGACAGCTTTCAGCACCAGCGGCGGAATATCCTCAGGCGGAATGCCCAGCACCTGGCCGTAGATCTCGAAGACGAGATCATGCAATTGCCGCGACAGGATCAGATAGCCGAAATTGATGTCGTAATAAGACAGCCAGTACCAGGAGCCGAGCAGCGTCAGCGGCAGGGCCCAGAGAATCAGTATCCATTTCATCGCGCCGCCTCCAGCCTGGGAAAGCGCGCCGACAGCATGGCGCCGAACAGCCGATCAAACAGCCCCATGGCCGAAATCGCCAGGAGAGGCGCGGTCAGATCCTGCGCGATCAGGCACAGGACGCCGCTGATGGCGATTGCCGTTCCGATTTTCGCAGCGCGTCTACGCATGACTCTCACGCCTGTTAACCCTGACCAGACAGTCACAGGTTAACATTTGAGGCGCAACGTAAACCATTTGTTAAGGTTAATTTACGGGGCCGCGCCTGTGGACGACCGCCCTCGCCTTCAGGGATAGACGCCGCGCACCAGCTTCTGCACCGCCTGTTCGACCTTCTTCCAGTCCTTCTCGGTCTTGAGCACGGTCGAGCCAAGACGTCCGGCCGCCTCAGTGGAGAGAACGATCTGCTGCACCGCGCCGAGGAGAATCGCGTTCATCAATCCGGTGTCGACGCCCTTGGGCGGCGCCATGCCCGCCCTCACCCGGGCAATCCAGTCGCCGAGCGCGCGGGCCCGAGCGTCGGCCAGCTTGCGCACCTGCGGGCTGTTCTCCGACATTTCCCAGGCGATGATTCTCTTCATCAGGGGATCGCTGCGCAGCGCTTCCATGAACAAGAGCAGCAGCCGCTCGACGAGGTCGCCATAGGTCAGCAGAAAGCCGCCGCCGCCATTGTCGGGCATCTTTTCCTCGACCCAGCCGGCAAGCTCGCGGCCGATCGCCTCGACCAGTCCGTCCATGCCGCCGTAATAGCGATAGATCAGCTGCTTGTCGCAGCCGGCGCGGCGGGCCACCGCGTTGACGCCGAATTTCTGAAAGCCGCCCTCGGCCAAGAGCTCCGAGGCCGCTTTCAGGATGCGCGCGGTGGTCGCCGCCCTGTCGCGCACGGGCGCGTCACCGCCGCCCATCATGTCCGTCGTATTCAGCATGCCCGCTCTCGCGCTCCGCAAAACAATCCGTTTTAACGACTTAATCCGGAAGATGCGGCCCAGGCAAATTGGTTAACGAAAGTTTTAGGGGATAAGTCACTTGATGGTGACGGCGTTGCTTGCCGTCACCCTCGGGCTTGTCCCGAGGGCCTGCCAAGGCGAAAGGGAGCATTCGACGAAACCGATGCAGATGCTCGCCACAGGGGCGAGCATGACGATCGAGAAGGCGATCCGAGTCGCCCTCCCCTCAAATCCTCAGTGACCCGAGGCCGGATAGAGCAGGTCGACGATAAACCGTGCGTCGAAGCGCGATTCCAGCATGCCGTAGGTCGAGCGCCAGCCGCCGGTCAGGCGGCTTTCGAGGAAGGCGTCGGCGATGCGGCCGGCGCCGAGGCGCACGAGTTCGGCCGATCCCGCGGCAAGCGCCAGTTGCTCGACCAGGAAACGCGCAGAACCTTCGTCGCGTTCGGTCAGCGCCAGCGCCGCGCGGAGCACGTCGACCGTCTTGGCGCCGGCCGGGCCGAGATCACGCGCGAGACCTGAAAACAACAGCTCGAACTGGTCGCGATGCTTGGACGCCACGCGGATGACGTCGAGCGCCATGACATTGCCGGAGCCTTCCCAGATGGCGTTGACAGGGGCTTCCCGATAATGCCGGGCGATCGGCCGCTCCTCGACATAGCCGCTGCCGCCAAGGCATTCCATGGCTTCATAGATCAGCGCCGGCGCGATCTTGCAGACCCAATATTTGATCACCGGCGTCATGATGCGCTGATAGGCCTGTTCCTCGGGGCTTTCGGCGGCGCCGTCAAAGGCCTGGGCCAGACGGAACACCAGCGCGGTGGCGGCGGCGACATCGAGCGCCATATCGCCGACCACCCGCGTCATAATCGGCTGGTCGACGAGGTTCTTGCCGAACACCGAGCGGCCGCGAATATGATGCACGACTTCGGCAAGCGAGGCGCGCATCAGCCCGGCCGACGCCACGGCGCAATCGAGCCGGGTCAGCGTGACCATGTCGAGAATGGTGCGGATGCCCTGATCGGGCGCGCCGAGCAGGAAGCCATAGGTGTTGGAGAACTCGACTTCGCTCGAGGCGTTGGAGCGATTGCCGAGCTTGTCCTTCAGTCGCTGGAAGCGCAGCCCGTTGCGGGCCCCGTCCTCGAGCAGCCGGGGAACCAGGAAACAGCCCATGCCCTCGCGCGTCTGCGCCAGCATCACGAAAGCGTCGCTCATCGGCGCCGACATGAACCATTTGTGACCCGACAAGCGATAGACATTGTCGCCCACCGGCTCGGCGACGCTGCGATTGGCGCGCACATCGGTGCCGCCCTGCTTTTCCGTCATGCCCATGCCGATGGTGAGGCCGGCCTTTTCATGCGCGGGCTTGTTGGCGGAATCGTAGCGTCGCGAGGCGATCTTGGAAAACCAGTTGCGCAGCGCCGTATCGTTGGCCTTGATCGCCGCGACGGAGGCGGAGGTCATGGTCAGCGGGCAGAGATGGCCGCATTCGAGCTGGGCGGTCAGGAAAAAGCGCACAGCGCGGGCGCGGTGCGCAGCGCCCTTCTCATCCGGCTTGTTTTCCCAGATCGACGAGGTCAGGCCGTTCGAGACGGAACGGCGCATCAGCGCATGCCAGGCGGGATGGAAATCGACGACATCGAGACGTTCGCCGCGTGGACCATGCGTGCGGAGCTTGGGAACGCCCTCATTGGCCATGCGCGCCAGTTCCTGCGCCTCATGCGAGGTGACGAAGCGACCGATCAGGTCAAACTCATCACGCACCGTCCGATGCAGTTGCGAGGAAATATCCACCAGAAGCGGATCGGAGCGATAGGCGTTGACGCCGCTCCACGGCTGCGGCTGGTTGAGTTCTTCAGGCGTCAGGTCGAGATCGGGGTTGCTCATAATGGCCATTTACGCGGATTCGCCCGCATTGCCATGGGCCTGGGCCCCCGCATATGGTGAATCCCTGTTGAAAACGGGAATAGAACCCAACCTTACGGAGATAAAACCGGCATTTCAAGCCGATGCTCCCGGCCGATCACGCCGACAACGCTGCGGCGGCCGAGTTCTTCGCCTCGATCTGGTCTAGACAGTCGACCACGGCGTCGAAGGTGAGCATGGTCGAGGTGTGGCGGGCCTTGTAATCCTTGACCGGCTTCAGATAACGCATGTCCTCGAAACGGCCCACAGGTCCCTCGCCGCCATCCTTCAGCATCGCCAGCATGTCGCGGCGCGCCATCCGGATTTCCTCGGCGCTCGCCCCCATCACATGCCGGGCCATAATCGAGGACGAGGCCTGGCCGAGCGCGCAGGCCTTGACCACATGGGAGAAACCGTTGACGCGGTCGCCATCCATCTTGACGAACACCTTGACCTTGGAGCCGCACAGTTTGGAATGCGCCTGCGCGGATGCGTCGGCGTCGGCCAACTCCCCCGTGGCGGGGATATTGCCGGCAAATTCGAGAATCTTCGCGTTGTAGATGTCGTCCATCGCTCTATCGCAACATTTTCGTTTGCTGACCTGAACCGGGCATGATTTTCCACCGTATCATCGAAAAAGACAACAGTCCCCTTTGCGGCATAGGTTCGCATACTATATGTTATGTCGCGATGGGGTGACAGAGTTTCAAGGAAATCTGTTACCTGTTGTCTGGGAAACCGTGCGGAGGATTTCATTGCCCGGCAATGAAATGCGATGCCCCGGAGCCCGCCAACGGTGCCCATGCCTGAAGCGTCAGGAAAATGGCCAGAGGCGAGTAGTCCGTTCCGATTACCGAGGTTCCAAAAGGGATCAAGAGGCCATTATGGACGCGATCGTGAAGAAATTTTCGCGCGACGAAGAATTTTCGCGCACACCCACAAAGCAGGAAGCCGAAGAGGCGGTGCGCACCTTGCTGCGCTTCATCGGCGAGGACCCCGAACGCGAGGGTCTGCTGGACACGCCATCGCGCGTGGTCAAGGCCTATGGCGAACTGTTCGGCGGCTACAAGGCCGACGCCGAAGAAGTACTCGGCCGCACCTTTGAGGAAGTGGCGGGCTATGACGACATGGTCATGGTGCGCGACATTCCGTTTTTCTCGCATTGCGAGCATCATATGGTGCCGATCATCGGCAAGGCGCATGTCGCCTATCTGCCGGATGGACGCGTGCTCGGCCTGTCCAAGATCGCCCGCGTCGTGGACATCTACGCCAAGCGTCTGCAGACGCAGGAATCGATGACGGCGCAGATCGCCAAGGCGATCGAGGGAACGTTGCGCCCGCGCGGCGTGGCGGTGCTGATCGAGGCCGATCACATGTGCATGGCCATGCGCGGCGTCAATAAGCTCGGCGCCTCCACCATGACCACCACCTTTACCGGCGAATTCAAGACCGACCCGCGCGAACAGGCGCGGTTCATGTCGATGCTTCGCGGTTTCAAATAATCGGAACGAGAATGACGATCGCATTCGATCCGCCGCCCGCCGACAAGGTCGCGCTCGAAGAAGGCGTGAGCTTCACGCCGAAATTCGACCAACATGGGCTGATCACTGCGATCGTCACCGATTTTCACGACGGCGCGTTGCTGATGGTCGGGCATATGAACGCCGAGGCGCTGGCGCTGACGCTCGAAACCGGCGTGGTGCATTATTTCAGCCGCTCGCGCGGCAAGCTGTGGAAAAAAGGCGAGACCTCCGGCAATCTTCAGCATGTGGTCGAAATTCTCACCGATTGCGATCAGGACGCGCTGCAGGTGAAGGTCAAGGTCGCGGGCCATGACGCCACCTGCCATACCGGTCGCCGGTCCTGCTTCTATCGCGCCGTAACGCTGAAGGACGGCGCGCCGACGCTTGAAATCGTCGACGACCACCGGCATTTCGAGCCTGAAACGGTCTACAAGACCTGATTTTCAGGTTGATCCCTCGGCGTTTGCACGCTTGTTGAGCAGATCCAATTGCGCTTCGCCATTTATTAACCGGGCCGCGCAACACTGTCTGCATTGACAGAGCACCGCGCCGGAGGGGTGCGCGCATGATGAATTGGGGTTTCTTCCGTTCGGCCGATGCGGCCACCACTCTCGAACCCGCAGGCGGCGGGTCATCTCCCGCGCCCAGTCTCAAAAAGCCCAAAATCGCCCTGGCGCTCGGCGGCGGCGCCGCCCGCGGCTGGGCCCATATCGGCGTGCTCAGGGCGCTCGACGAAGCCAAGGTCGAGGTGGGCATGATCGCAGGCACCTCTATCGGGGCGCTGGTCGGCGGCTGCTATCTGGCCGGCAAGCTCGATGAACTCGAAAATTTCGCCCGCTCGCTGACCATGCGGCGCATGGCGGCGCTGCTCGATCTCACCATCGGCGGCGGCGGTCTGTTTGCCGGCATGCGGCTGACCAAGCGCATGCAGGAGCATCTCGAAGGCATCGAGATCGAGGATCTCGGCCGGCCCTTCGTGGCAGTCGCCACAGAGATCCGCACAGGCCACGAGGTGTGGATCGATTCCGGCTCGCTGATCACCGCGATCCGCGCCTCCTACGCCCTGCCCGGCATTTTCGAGCCGATCAGATGCAACAACCGCGTGCTCGTCGATGGCGCGCTGGTCAATCCGGTGCCGGTCACTGTCTGCCGCGCTTATGAGCAGCCGCTGGTGGTGGCGGTCAACCTGCATTACGATCTCTATGGACGTTCGGCGGTGGTGAAACATTCCGCCAGCCGGCAGTCGCTGGAAACCCAGTTCGAGCGCGACGGCGACCGCGACCGCCGCGTCAATCTGGGGCTGACGGGAGTAATGGTCGAAGCCTTCAACATCATCCAGGATCGCATTTCGCGCGCCCGGCTGGCAGGCGATCCGCCGGACCTCGCGCTGCAGCCGCGGCTCTCGGATATCGGCCTGTCCGAATTCCACCGCGCCTCGGAGCTGATCGATCGCGGCTATCAGGAAGGCCGCGCCCGCATTGCCGAGATCCAGCGCATGCAGGAAACGATCAAGATCTACTGAACGCGGGTGCGATGCGCCGCCAAGGTCGCGGCGCATCGACAGTCCCGGTCGTCAGCTGGCGATATAGGCCTTCATCTCCTCGGCTTCGTGCTCGATCTGGCGGATATGGGCTTTGACGACGTCGCCGATGGAAATGATGCCGGCCAGTTGGCCATGCGTTTCGACCGGGATGTGGCGGGCGCGCCTGGCGCTCATCATCGCCATCAGTTCCCCGACCGAGGTGTCTTCCGAACAGCGATGGACATTCTTCCACATGATCAGCAGCACCGGCTTGTCCAGCGCCTCGGCGCCATGCTGGGCGATAGCCGACACAATATCTCGCTCCGCGACGATGCCGACGATATGTTCATGCTGATCGACGACGATGACGGCGCCGACATGATGCTCGCTGAGCAGCCGCGCCGCCTCCCGAACGGTGGCTTGCGGGCTGGTGGTCAGGACATTGCGTCCCTTCAGTTCGAGTATTGCCTTTACGCGCATGCTGTTCTCCTCCTTGCATGGCAGATGCAGGGGATGACGCCGCGCCGCACGGAGGCAGCTGTGAACGCCATCCGCTAACGGGAAGATTGTGCGCCCCTTCCTGGCGGATTGCAAGCGCTCAGGCTGCGGGGCGCCGGGCCGAGACGGTGTCGAACAGGCCGAAGGCGAGATAGCCGAACAGGAGGCCGCCGACATGCGCCTGCCAGGCGATATTGTCGGCCTCGCCTTCCGGCAGGCCGATTCCGAACACGACCAATCCGTTCGACAACGCCCAGGCGCCGATGAACATCACCACCGAAGGCTGGCGGAGCGCCTCCACGATCCCCCGCCGCCGCGCCGTCCGGGCATGGCGGCTGTCGCGGCTGCGGCGGATGGGCAGCGCGAAGCGGCAGGCGGCGCCGGTGACGGCGGATGCAACACCGGAAGCGCCGATCAGATAGGCCGGCGCAAACCCCATCGCCGCGCCATAAACGAACGCGCTGACGACGGCGGACGCGATCCAGAAAACAACGAACCGCAACGATCCCAGGCGCTCGGCCAGCGGCGTGGCGAAGGCCGCCAGCCAGAAACTGTTGACCGCCAGATGCAGCCAGTCGCCATGAAGCAGCGACGACGTGACCGGCCCGGTGAGCCAGCCGAAATCCTGTTCCGAAACGGGAATGAGGTAACGCGCCGGCAGATAGGCGAAATGGTAAAGGACCCAGTCATCAGCGGCCGCGCCGAGCAGATAGGTTCGGGCGCCATGGATGACGATCATCAGGACGATCGCGGCCCAGACAACGGCGGGCATGCGGACGGCCGGCTCGCTTGCCGGAGAGGTCGGGGCCATGTTCTGGTTATCGGTCACAGCGCCTCTCCTTACGGCAAGCTCATGTTTTCAGACAAAAAAAAGCCGTCCGGCGTTTGACGCGGACGGCGCGATCATGATTGGAGGTCTGATCGAGTGGTGTGCCGAAGGACATTCCTTCCTGTTGACCCAGGAATCTCACGGGTCTTGCGTTTTTGCAACCTATACCGGGGATTAACGTTAACAGGAGGCAATTCCGCGCAGCGTGAGTCTTGGCACGGAAATCGCTGACTCTTCTCGGTAGGGGCGAAAAACACCCCGTTATAGCCAAAATGAACCATGGAATGCCCCAATGCGGCACAGCGCCACCAATTTGCTCCTAGACTATTTTAACCGAATCCGAGGAATGGACGACGCGCCGTTGCGGCGCGACGTCAATCCGTCCGACATACCCCGCCTGTTGCCGGATATTTTCATGCTGGAGGCGGTCGACAATAGATGGTTCCGTTTCCGCCTGGCCGGGACCCGTCTCTGCGCCGCACTGGGACAGGAGGCGCGAGGCCAGGAATTCGGCCTGTTCTGGACGCTCGACGACAGACGCCGGATGACGCTGGCGGCGCAATCGGTGCTCGCCAACCGCCTGCCTCTGGTCGTGGCGGCGCGCGACGTCAACACCGGCGAAGCGGTGGAACTGTCACTGCTGCCGTTGCGCTCCAGCGAGACCGAATGCGACCGGCTGATCGGCGTCTTCTCGCGCGCCGAGCCCGACCGTCCCTTGCGCATGGGCATGGAACTGGCAGTCGAAAAGATCCAGTTCCTGACCCCAGACCGGCCGCAACCGCCGGACCCCCATGACCTGCCCGCCCCCGACGCGATCATCCGCGCCCGTGGTGTGGCATTGCGCGTCTATGACGGCGGCAAGGCGGGCTGACGCAGAGGCGGGGTTGGGCTGGGCCGCTTAATCCCCGTCTCGGGCGACGATGACGACGCGGTTGCAAAATAAGCCGCCAGAGACACAGTTTTAATCGAATCTCGGCAAGCAATGCGCCCCATTTCGCGCCTACATGCTCCTTTTCGCATCAGTTTCTAAAATTTTTATTCAGGAACTTCGTCAATCTTAAAATAAGAAACCGTCCATGGATCTCGATCCACGCAAGCCACGGCTCCGATATCCTTGGTGATCGTGGCGGGTCTGCGCCGCGCATTGATGGGCGTCAACAACAACATTTTTGGCGATCAATATGAAAAAACTTTCTTTTAGAACGTTGCTAACGATCCTTGCGGCGGCGCCGCTCGCCGCGACCCTGGGGCTTGGCGTCATGGTGGGCAACGACGCCTACACCAACTATTCCAACCTTGAAAACGCGGTCGCCCTGGTTCGCGTCGGCCGGGCCGGCGGCGCGCTGCTGCAATCCATGCCGGAGGAAGCGGCGGCGGCGGAAGATCCGGCCAATCTCGACGCGCGCCGCAAGGTGACGGACGCCGGTTTCAAGGAATTGATGGACGCTTATGGAGACGCCCATGAAGCGGGGTTGGTTGATCCGCGTTTGGCGAAAATGAAAGAAGAAATCGCGGTGGGATACGCCCGCATGTCGGAATATCGCGACATTGTCGACAGAGGCGAAAACCAACCTGTGCTCGCCCTGAAATATCTCCAACCGGTTTCCGCGCTCGGCATGGACATCGCCGGCCGCGCCGGCGGGCTTGTGCAAGAGGGCTCCCTGTCCCGCAGCCTGCTGGGCTACCATGCCTTGCTGGAAGTGAATGACGGCTATCTGATCATCAACCATCTGGGCCAGAAATTTATCGGCAGCGGCAAACTCGACCATGACGACGTCGGCCGCCTGTTCAGCGCCCTGACTTTGATCTCAGCCAACGGCGCTGTGATGCGCGACTACGCGCCCGCCGGGATCTCCGCGCGTTATGACGCCTTCTGGACCTCGCGGGAGGGACGCGCGGTGCAGACGACCATCGACGCCATGCGCGCCAACCAGGCGCAAAAGCTGACGACCGGCGAAACGGATGCCTGGAATCAAGCGATGACCGCGCGGCGGAACGTCTTTGACGCCCTGTTGACCGCCTCAGCTGACCAGATTCAGATTCTGGCCAACGACAAGATGCAAGCCGCCCATGACCGGCTGAACCTGCTGGCCGGCGGCATCGGCCTTCTGCTTGTGCTGGTGATCGCCCTGTCGGTGCGGGTCGGCAAGACGCTGTCCTCGGCGATCCGGGCGATTTCAGAGCGGATGGCGACGCTGGCCGGGGGCGACAAGGACAGCGCCATTCCGCATCTCGGCCGCAGCGACGATATCGGCGGCATGGCGCGATCGGTGGAAGTGTTCCGCCAGGCGGCGATCCGCAATGCGGCGATGGAAGACGAAGCCGCCGCAAATCGCGATCGCGCCGAAGCCGAACGCGCCCAATTGCAGGCCCGCGCCGAGGCGGACGCCAATCAAAGGCTGGAAAAGGCGACGGGAGCGCTGGCCCAGGGGCTGAAGCGCATGGCCGCCGGCGATCTTCTCTGCGAGATCCGCGACGCCTTCGCGCCACAATTCGAACCGCTCCGTCACGACTTCAACGCTTCGGTGGAACAGTTGCGCGATGCGCTGGTGGCGGTTGGCGGAACGGCGGGCGCAGTGCGCGGCGGCAGCAGCGAAATCGCCCAGGCCACCGACAATCTCTCCAAGCGCACGGAGCAACAGGCGGCGTCGCTGGAACAGACCGCCGCAGCGCTCGAGCAGATCACCGCCAATGTCAAGGCGACCTCACGCCGCTCCGGCGAAGCCCGCGACATCGTCCGCGACACGCGCTCCAAGGCCGAACAGTCCGGCAAGGTCGTGTCGGACGCCGTCTCGGCCATGGGGCGGATCGAGACCGCCTCGCGCCAGATCAGCCAGATCATCGGCGTCATCGACGAAATCGCCTTCCAAACCAACCTGCTGGCGCTGAACGCCGGCGTCGAGGCCGCCCGCGCTGGCGAAGCCGGCAAGGGATTTGCGGTCGTGGCCCAGGAAGTGCGCGAACTCGCCCAGCGTTCGGCCAATGCCGCCAAGGAAATCAAGACGCTGATCGGCAACTCGGCCACCGCCGTCGAGGAAGGCGTCCGTCTGGTCGACGACACCGGCCGCGGCCTGCGCGACATCGCCGATCATGTGCAGGCGATCACCATCCACATGGACGCGATCGCCACCGCCGCCCAGGAGCAATCTGTCGGGCTCGGCGAGGTCAACACCTCGGTCAATCACATGGATCAGGCGACCCAGCACAATGCCGCCATGGTGGAAGAGATGAACGCCGCCGGCGTCAGCCTCGCCCGCGAGGCGGAAAAGCTCGCCCATCTGCTGGCCGAATTCAAGATCGACCGCGCCGACGCCCAGCACGCCGCCCATCGCCGCGCGGCCTAATACAACGAGTTGACCCGCGAAGGCCGGCCCTTCCGGCCTTCGCTACTGCGCCACCGCCAAAAAATCCGCCGCCACGATCGACACGGCGGTCAATCCGAGCAGGATATAGGTCGTCCAGCGGATGAAGGGCGATTTCATGGGCTCTCCTATGGCTTTGGGGTCGGCGGATAAGGTCGAGATTGGGGAGAGGGATTTCAAGGGGGAGACCGAAACGGAACTTGCCTAGCCGACAATCTTTCGGCTTCGTCCGAGCGTGACCTTTCGGCTTTCTATAAAGCCCGAGCGTTTGAGATGCGCCTGAGAATACGGTTTGCGAACCGATCTCTCGAAAATGCATCTTGTAAAGAAATGGTGGGCGATGACGGACTCGAACCGCCGACATCTTCGGTGTAAACGAAGCGCTCTACCAACTGAGCTAATCGCCCCCGCAAGGTGACTGCGAAAGTGGTGAGAGCGATGGGATTCGAACCCATGACCTACTGATTAAAAGTCAGTTGCTCTACCGGCTGAGCTACGCTCTCCCAAATTCGAAACCGGCGAAGCGCCGTTCCTTGGAAGTGGGCGTGTCATAAGTAAAGCCGCCGGGCCGGTCAACCCGTTTGGCGAAGATTTTTTGGGCCGGCGTACCGTCGTCAACAAATGGTGACTGGCGCGGGCCCCTGGCCTCGGCTAAACAGCGCTGAATTCACGCGGGTTCGATTTTACGGGCCGACATTGTCTGGGTAAGGAGGCCGCCTTGGCTGGCGCCGACATTTCCTATCTGAGCGCGCTGGTCGCCGGCGCCCTGTCCTTCCTGTCGCCCTGCGTGCTGCCGCTGGTTCCGCCCTATCTCTGCTATATGGCCGGCGTGTCGATCGAGGAATTCGCCAATCCGGACCAATCGACCGGGGATCGTCGGCCGCGCCGGTCGGTGATGATCGCCGCGCTGTTTTTTACGCTAGGCTTTTCCACCGTGTTCATCGCGCTTGGCGCCAGCGCCAGCTCTATCGGCATGGCGCTGCGCCAGCATATCGACATTCTCGCCCAGATCGGCGGCCTGTTGATCATCCTGATGGGCCTGAATTTCCTCGGCCTGGTGCGCATACCCTTTTTCTCGCGCGAGGCGCGTTTCCAGTCGGGCGGCAGGCCGGCCACCTGGACGGGGGCCTATGTGATGGGCCTAGCCTTCGCCTTTGGCTGGACGCCCTGCATCGGCCCCATTCTCGGCGCGATCCTCGGCGTGGCGGCGGCGAGCGACACGGTCGGCCAGGGCGCGGCGCTGCTGTCGGTCTATTCGTTGGGGCTTGCCCTGCCCTTCTGGCTGGCGGCGGCTTTTTCAGGCGCTTTCCTGGCCTTCCTCACCCGCTTCCGCCGCCATCTCGGCCTGGTGGAGAAAGCGCTCGGGGCGCTCCTGGTGCTGACCGGCCTCGCCTTCATTTTCGGCTATATCGGCGACATCGCCATCTGGTTCCAGCAGACCTTTCCGATCCTGTCGCGGATCGGCTGAGCAAAGGCGTTTGGCATGGCCGAAATCTCCGCCCTCGTCGTCCCGTTTTTCGGCCTGATTCTGCTCGGCTATATCTCGGGGCGGCTGAGGAAACTCGATGCGTCGGCGCTGGGCTGGCTGAATTTCTTCATCGTCTACATCGCGCTGCCGGCGCTGTTCTTCAAGATCATCGGCCGCACGCCGATCGCCGAACTTACCCGCTTCGATTTCATCCTCACCAGCCTTGCCGCCACCTATACGGTGTTTTTGATCGCCTTCCTGTTCGCCCGCCTGCTCCGCCGCAGCCCGGTGGGCGAATCGACTGTGCAGGCGCTCGCCGCCGCCTATGGCAATATCGGCTATCTCGGCCCAGGGCTGGCGCTCGCAGCTTTCGGCGAACAGGCGGCGCTGCCGCTGGCGCTGATCTTCGCCTTCGAGAATATGGCCCATTTCATCGCAGCGCCCGCGCTGATGGCCTTTGACGGACAAGAAAAGCGCCCGGCGCTCGCGCTGGCTGGGGATGTCGGCCGCAAAATCGTCACCCATCCCTTCATCATCGCCACCGCCGCCGGCTTCATCGCCGCCGCCACTGGCTTTTCCGCCCCGAAACCGCTGCAGACCATGATCGACAATCTGGCGCTGGCCGCCGCCCCTTGCGCGCTGTTCGCCATGGGCGTGACGCTGGCGCTGAGGCCGCTCAAGCGCGTTCCGCAGGAGATCTATGCGCTGGCGCCCTTGAAGCTCGCCGTGCTGCCGGCGCTGATGTATCTGGCGATGAGCCTGTTTGGAAATTATCCCGCCATCTGGGTGGAAACCGCCGTGCTGCTGGCGGCGCTGCCGACCGCGACCAATGTCTTCGTCATCGCCCAGCAATATGGGATCTGGCAGGAGCGCGCCTCGGCAGCCGTGCTGATCACCACGGTGATCTCGGTGGCCAGCGTTTCGGGCGCGCTTTATCTGTTCAAATCAGGCGCGCTGCCGCCCGACCTTTTCCCGTAGCAATTCCGGCAGGCGTTTTAACGCCCGGCCCGGCGACACGCCCTCATTCATCATGAAATGCCGGAGCGGCGGCAGGCTGGCGAGCAGATGGATGCCGGCCGCGCGCAGCATCTGCACCGGCAGGAAATTCGACAGCAGCGAGCGGTTGAGCAGATCCACCCCCGCCGTGCGGCTGACCACGTCGAAGCGCCGCGCCCGGTCATAGGCCTCGCCGATCGCAAGCGGCCGGCCGGCGGCGCGCGCCTTGACCGCGAGATCGACGGCGTCGCGGATATCCCGCAGCGACAAATTGAGCCCCTGCGCGCCGATCGGCGGAAAAGCGTGGCCCGCCTCGCCCACCAGCACGACTGCGCGACTGCCGAAGCGTTCGGCGGTCATGGCCGACAGCGGCCACGCCTGCAGCTTGGCCTCGATACGGATCTTGCCGAGCAGCGACTGCATCTTCTCCTCGATGCGCCGGTTGAGCGCCTCCTCGGTCATGTCGAGAAGATCTGTCGCCTGCTCGGGCCTGACGACCCAGACCAGGCTCGATCTCAAATCGCCGAGCGGCACGGCGGTGAAGGGGCCGGTCTCGGTGTGGAATTCGGTGGAAATATTCTGATGCGGCAGGTCGTGGGAAAAATTCACCACCAGCGCCGTCTGCGGATAGGCGACGGTTTTCACGCCGATGCCGGCGGCATGCCGCGTCGGCGATTGTTTGCCGTCGGCGCCGACCGCCAGCCGCGCTTCGATCACATCGCCATTCGCCAGCGTCAGCCTGGGGCTTTCACCCTGGAGATCGAAGGCCTCGACCACCGAGTCGATGCGGGTGACCGCCGGCGTCGCGGCGATGCGCTCGGCGAGGACATCAAGAAAGGGAGCGTTGGGAATATTGTAACCGAAGGCGTCGAGCCCGATCTCGCTCGAGCGGAAAGACGCGACGGGCGCGCGCAACAGCCGGTCGGTGCCATCGATGATCCGCATGGTGGCGAGCGCCGCCGCATGCGGCATGACACTGTCCCACAGGCCGAGCTGGTCAATGAAGCGGATGGAATCATCCATCAGCGCCGTCGTGCGTTGGTCGCCGCCACCCGTCGGCGCGATCAGCGCCACGGAAAACCCCTGCCCCGCAGAGGCGATCGCCGCGATCGATCCCGCCAAACCTCCGCCGATAACGGCGATGTCGAATTGGGTCATGACGCTCTCCTTGCTCCTGCCGCCTGCACGGCGCTTAACCGTTGCGACTGGACATAGGTCCTCGCCGCGCCAAAATCCATGGGATGAATTGGCGCATGCAGGCCTGTGGCCAACTTTTCAAACAAGAATCAGCTGCGGCGCGAGCTGCGGCGACAGCGCCAGTTCCAGTCGCGCTGGCTGCCGATATCGACATGCACCGATTGCGTATGGCAATAGGTGCCGACGCCGCCGCGCCCAGGCAGCGAACGCAGATAATCGGCCAGTTCCCATTTCGACACGCCTTCGACCTGGATGTCGGCCGCCGCGCACAGCGTATGCAGCGAATGCCGCGCGCCGCCGGCGACGCGATTGTGGCGCGGATCGCGGAAGCCTGAGGTGACCATGACGGGCTTGTTGTAGCGCTTCTCGACCATTTTCAGCATGCCGACCAGTTGCGGCCTGAGACAGGAGATCTGCACTTCGTCGGTCTGGGTCCAGAGCCCGTTCGGCCCGAGCCGCGCCATGCCCGAAAGCGAAGCGAGCTTCATCAGGCCGGCGGGCTGATCATCCTCATCCGCAACGTCGGGCGCCCGGCCGGTCGGCATCATGGCGTTGACGCCGGGCAAATCCTCGCCGCCGACGTTTGCGGTCCGCATATTGGGGATCGAGGCGGTGGTGAGCTGGCGCGGCGACTCGCCAAACCGCGAGCGGTTGAAGGAGGCGGTCTTGCGTTCCTTGTCGTCATCGACGGACGAGCGGAAGAAATCGGCGAGCGTCTTCACCCGGCGGCTGCGCGGCGCCGCCTTGGCTTTGGTTTCGGCGTCATTGTTGGCCAGCGCGGCCCGGTAGGACGGCATGGCCTTGGCCTGCTCTGCCTGGGCGGCGGCGGGATCGGCGCTGGCGAGTTCTTCGGGGATTGGAAGGCCGGCAAGTGCAAGATCCTGCGCCTCGCTGGCCAGGTCGGCGCTCGGCAAGGGGATCGCGCCGACATCGCGCGATTGCGCCACGGCGCCGGCATAGATGCTGTTCTGGGACGCGTTGACGCCGGCCGGTTGGCCATTCTGCGGTTGGCCGGCGCGGGTGGAGAAGATGCTGTTCTGCGCCGCCGCCACATTGGGGGCCGCAGGCTCGCCATTGCTTTCCTCCGCGCTCCAGGAATCGGGCACCACGGATGCGTCGCGGGCGCTCATCGACTGGATGTCGGCATAGGCCTGGCTGGCGATTTTCGAGGCGTCTTGCGGCGCTGTCGCGGCGTCGCTCTGGGCGGCGGTCGCGCGCGGCGCGTCATTGGTCTGGATGGCGGCGAGTTCGACGCCGGGCGAGGACATGCAGGAGCTGACGCAGGCGACGGATGCGAGAAGAAGGGCGAGCCGGATTGCTGGCCTCGATACGAGTGACATGATCCGGTTCAATCGCAACTATCCATCCCCGCCAGGCCTGTTCTCGTTCTTGCGCAAGAGTTAGAGCACTCCTCGCGCATTGTAAACTGCCGTCACATCTGCGTGATCGCGCGACGAAACCCGGTTTGGAGCGTCGCGCGGACCACCTTATGCCCTTTGAAACTTGCGCCAGAACAGCGTTCCGGCGCATTCCTCTGCGGGCAGGCCCTGACGGAATAGGCGGGCTTGGTGAAGAAAAAGTTACCAGACGCCGGTATTGGCCATCGACAGCCAGGGCTCGGCCGGAGCAAGCGCCCCGCCCTTCTGCAGGATCTCGATGGAAATACCGTCGGGCGAACGAACGAAAGCCATCCGGCCATCGCGCGGCGGACGGTTGATCACCACGCCCTTGTCCTGCAGCGAGGCGCAGAGCGCGTAGATGTCGTCCACTTCATAAGCGAGGTGACCGAAATTGCGGCCGCTGGCATAGTCTTCCGGGTCCCAGTTGTAAGTGAGCTCGAGCAGCGGCGCGGCCTCAGCCTTGCCGGCCTCGACATCCTCGGAGGCGGCGAGAAAAACGAGCGTGAATCGCCCCGCCTCATTGTCCATGCGGCGGACTTCCTGAAGACCGAACTTGCCGCAATAGAAGTCGAGCGCCGCATCCAGATCTTTGACGCGAACCATGGTGTGAAGATAACGCATTGGATTTCCTCATAAGCGAACAACCGGCGCCATGTCTGGCCAGAAAGCCAGCTTGAGGCAAGGCATTTCTGGCAGGAAAAGGTCCGGGATTGCAACACCCAGGACTTGCATATGTATCATTTCGGGATGTTAATCTTTGAAATGAAGAATCAGTTAACCGAGCATGTGACGCGTAGAGGGGCAAGGCAGGATGACGGACAGGATTTCTTCCAAGAATATCTCCATATTTGAGGAGATGGCCTCGGATCCCGTCGATCTCATCGAGATCACGGGGGTGATCAAATGGTTCGATGTCGCCAAGGGATTCGGCTTCATCGTGCCCGACAACGGCTCGGCCGACGTCCTCCTGCATGTGACATGCCTCAGGCGGGATGGCTTTCAGACGATTCTCGAAGGCACCCGCGTGGTGGCGCTGATCCAGCGACGCGACCGCGGCTACCAGGCCTTCCGGATTCTCTCGATGGATACGTCCACGGCGGTGCATCCCTCGCAGATGCCGCCGGTGCGCACCCATGTGCAGGTGACGCCGTCGAGCGGGCTTGAGCGGGTTCTGGTCAAGTGGTTCAACCGCACCAAGGGTTTTGGCTTCCTGACCCGCGGCGAAGGCACCGAAGACATTTTCGTTCATATGGAGACGCTGCGCCGCTACGGCATCACCGAGCTGCGCCCGGGGCAAACAGTGCTGGTGCGCTTCGGCGACGGCGACAAGGGGCTGATGGCCGCAGAAATCCATCCGGATGTCGCCACTCCGGTCAACCGGGCGCATTGACGTGATCCTTCGCAGAACCCTGTTAAAAAGCGCCGTCCTGGCGCTTTTTTTATCTCCTGTCGCAGCCCAGACAGCCGAGTTGCCGAATCGCGAGACGCTGACCATCGCCAAAGCCGATGGCGGCGCGGCAAAATTTACGGTTGAAGTGGCCGCCACCGAGGATGAGCGCCGCATCGGCCTGATGGACCGCAAGAGCATGGCCCAGGAACGGGGCATGCTGTTCGATTTCGGCGAGACGCGCCCCGTCTATATGTGGATGCGCAACACCTATATCCCGCTCGACATGCTGTTCATCGATGAGTCGGGCGTCATCCGCCATATCGGCGCCGAGACGACGCCGCTATCGGACGCCATCATCGATTCGCATGCGCCGGTGCGCTTCGTGCTCGAAATCAACGGCGGCATGGCGTCAAAACTGGGAATCGCTGTCGGCGACAGGGCTTCGAGTCCCAGCATCACAAAGGCGTCCGCGCCCTGAAGGCGCACGGCCTGACTGCGCCGCCCACCTTGTCGTGACAAATCGCCTGACAAAACCGGTTACACACAGCCCCTTGTTCATCACTGCTATTTTTCACCATTTTGCTGTTGCGGCGACAGGGCCAAGCGTGTAATCGGAGCGCATTCAGACGATCGGAGTGTAGCGCAGCCTGGTAGCGCATCTGGTTTGGGACCAGAGGGTCGGGAGTTCGAATCTCTCCACTCCGACCAGTCTGAAACGCGCGGCGCGTTGTTTTCCTTTTCAGGATTTTGTGGCACAGTGCCGATGTCGCGGCGAGCAGCCGACTGACGATCGCTTTTGATGCTTGATGAGGTATCCGAGATTATGACGGCCAAGATCTACCGTCCCGCCAAGACCGCCATGCAGTCCGGCAAGGCCAAGACCCATCTCTGGGTGCTGGAGCATGAGATGGAAAAGCCCAAGGTCATCGACCCGCTGTTCGGCTATACCGGTTCCGGCGACATGAAGCAGCAGGTCAAGCTGACCTTCGAGACCCAGGAACTCGCCGAAGCCTACGCCCAGCGCCATGGCATCGCCTATCGCGTGATCCAGCCCAAGGAAGCCACCCGCAAGACCGTTTCGTATATCGACAATTTCCGCTATACGCGCACCCAGCCCTGGACGCACTGATCCGTTCACGGCCGATACCCGGCCCCTGTCTTCGGGGCCTCAAGCGGTCCCTTAGCTCAGCTGGATAGAGCACCTGCCTTCTAAGCAGGTTGTCGCAGGTTCGAGCCCTGCAGGGATCGCCATTTATTTCATTGCTTGATCGCGGTACGTTCGTGCAGCCTAGTCGTTAAGCCCGGACGCTCGAAGGGCTGTTTCGATACGTTCGAAGCCACGGACGACAACGCCGATGATGATGAGCAAAAACCCGATCGCATATGCGTTTACGCTGACGAACAAGACAAAGTAGTCATCGAATTGCAGGCCCAGCCATGCGGTCAATACGGCGCTGGCGATCAAGAAATAGCCGATCAAACTGACACGATGCGAGAACATCTCTTCTCCTCAGCGGGGCGCTAGCGAGTGGGGGAATGTTGGCTGATATGACATCGGTGAAAAGCTGACTTGGATGGACCGCGTGTGCTTCGCCGATGGAGTTGGGACAACGTCGACGTATAGCGGAAACATTTCCTGCGCCACCATCAATTGTTCTTCAACACGGTCGAAAGTATTTGATTGCGCTAACTTCATGGACCATTTGGGCGCACTCAACCGGCCTCAACCATTCATAGCAATTCGGAGATCACTCAGTGCATCCTCCGCCCAATCGCGGAAACCGTCCCTCTCTTCAAACGGCTCGATGAGCCGGTAGATTTCTTTGGGGTCGACATCAGAATGAAATAACCCAAGCTCGCCCAGCGCGACAATCGATGTGCCAACAATCCAATAGTCTTTACTATTTTGGAGCTGAAACTTCAGCTGTTCCAACAACCATGATGAATCGTCGATCGAATCAACCGCGTCCATCATTGCGGCGGTGACAATCTTGGCGTCACCAGTCGTCAGCGCATGAAGAAATTCATCTTTTGAAATAACCTGGCGGCTTCTATAGGTATTCAATGATGACGTTCGATTTTTCAGTTGCCGCTTCGGCACTGTAGCTCGACCAGGCGCTGGCGTCATCAATGAAACTCACTCCGCAAAGTGAAAAGGGCTCCTTCTTTTGAACCGGCTCCGAATGGCCGCGTCAACCGACAGAGTTTGGATTGTTCATCCAGCCCCCCATCTCGCATCCCAGCCGGATCTTGCCCGCATCTGCGTTCGCACCGGAACAAATCCGCCTCCCTGACGTTCGGTTTGCGAACCATGATGGAGGCTACACATGCTGAAATGGGCGCTGATTTTTCTTTTGATTTCGATCGTCTCGGGCTTTCTCGGCTTTTCGGGCGTCTCGGCGGCGACGGCGGGAATCGCCAAGGTCTTGTTCGTTCTGGCGCTGATCATCTTCCTTATTTTCGTGGTCCTCGCCTTTATGGCCGGCAGCTTCGTTCTGTAGCCTTGAGGACACGGTCGTCACCAGAATCGTCAAGCAGGCCTCCGGGCCTGCTTTTCTCGTTGTGGCCAGACGGAAACGACCGTACCGTCAGGTACATGCGGAGGGGAATCAAGAGGAGCCGGCAAAAGCGCGGAACCGGTTTGCGACCTTCGCGAGAGCCCGCCCTTCGAGCCCCCTGAGAATCCATGTCCGACCTCGCCGCCAAGCCCGCCATACCGTCCGTCCCAGCCGTCAAGTTGAAAGCCGCCCTGATCGGGCTTGCCTCCTACGCGACGTTTACTCTGGCCGACGCCACGGTGAAGCTGCAGAGCGGCGCTTACGCCTTGGCGCAGGTGACGCTGATGCTGGAGATTTCGGCGGCGCTCATCCTTCTGGTCGTCGCCGGGGCAAGCGGGCGGGTGAAAAGCGTCATTCCGCGCCAGCCTGTCTTCACCTATCTGCGCGCCCTGTTGCTGGCGGTCGAGACGGCGCTGATCTATTACGCCTTCGCCACCATTCCCATGCCGGAAGCCTATGTGATCGCCTTCATGTCGCCGATCCTCGTGGCGGTGATGTCTTATCTCGTTTTCAAGGAGCGGCTGACGCGGATCGCCTGGGCCGGCGTGGTGCTCGGCTTCATCGGCGTGATCGTGGCGCTCCGCCCCGGCGCCGGCGAGTTTACCTCAGGTCATCTGGCCGCCATCGGCTCGGCCTGCCTGTTCTCCGTCACGCTGCTGATGGTGAAGAAAGCGCATCCCGACGAATCGGACACGGCGCTCGCTTTCGCGCCGGCGCTGCTGCTGGCCATCGGCGCCGGCGCCTATCTCGCCTATAGCGGAGAATGGAAGCCGTTGACCCTGCCTGCCGCCGCGACTTTCTTTGCGGGCGGCGCGGCGATCGTTGGCGGCAGCATATTCCTGGTGCGCGCCTTCCGGCTCGGCGAACCCTCGCTGGTGGCCCCGACGCAATATAGCCAGATCGTCTGGGGCACGCTGATCAGCTATCTTCTGTTCAACACCGGCATCGACGCCTACACCATCGCCGGCGCCGCCATCATCATCGTCTCCGGCCTGCTCGTGCTGAAATAACCTCGCTCCGGCTGGGGACGGGCCGATTTTTCCGCCCTTCCCGCCTTGCTCCTGATGCGGTCGCCCCCTATAGACCGTGAAAATTCAGGAAGGACGCGCCGCATGGTCTTTTTTCCGCACCGCCATCTGCTCGGCATCAAGGGATTGAACGAGCTCGATATCGGATTTCTCCTCGACAAGGCCGACGAGGCCGTCAAGATTTCCCGGCAGCGGGAAAAGAAGACGTCGACGCTTCGGGGCCTCACCCAGATCAATCTGTTCTTCGAAGCCTCCACCCGCACCCAGAGCAGTTTCGAGCTCGCGGGCAAGCGGCTGGGCGCCGACGTCATGAATATGTCGGTCGGCAATTCCTCGGTGAAGAAAGGCGAAACGCTGATCGACACGGCGATGACGCTGAACGCCATGCGCCCCGATGTGCTGGTGATCCGCCATTCCGCCGCCGGCGCCGCCGCCCTTCTGGCGCAGAAAGTGTCCTGCTCCGTCATCAATGCCGGCGATGGCCAGCATGAGCATCCGACGCAGGCGCTCCTGGACGCGCTGACCATCCGCCGCGCCAAGGGCAAGCTGTCGCGCATCATCGTCGCCATCTGCGGCGACGTGCTGCATTCGCGCGTGGCGCGCTCCAATATCCTGCTGCTCAACGCCATGGGCGCGCGCGTCCGCGTCGTCGCGCCCTCGACGCTTCTGCCCTCCGGCATCGCCGATATGGGCTGCGAAGTCTTCCACGATATGAAGGAAGGGCTGAAGGACGCCGATGTGGTGATGATGCTCAGGCTGCAGCGCGAGCGCATGGCCGGATCCTTCGTGCCCTCGGTGCGCGAATATTTCCACCATTACGGCCTCGACGCCGAAAAGCTGAAGGCGGCCAAGGAAGATGCCCTGGTCATGCATCCCGGCCCGATGAATCGCGGCGTCGAGATCGCCTCTGAGATCGCCGATGGTCCGCAAAGCGTGATCGGCGAACAGGTGGAAATGGGCGTCGCCGTGCGCATGGCGGTGATGGAAGCCCTGCTGATCAGCCAGAACAAGGGAGAACGCGCATGAGCGTCACGATCCTCGATCGGGTCCGCATCATCGACCCCTCCCGCGACATGGACGAACTCGGCGCCATCGTCATCCAGGACGGCGTGATCGCAGCCAGCGGCAAGGACGCGCTGAACCAGGGCGCGCCTGAGGGCGCGGTGATCCGCAATTGCCACGGCCTTATCGCAACGCCTGGCCTCATCGATGCCCGCGTTTTCACCGGCGAGCCGGGCGGCGAGCATCGGGAAACCATCGCCTCGGCCGGTCGCGCCGCAGCCGCCGGCGGCGTCACCTCCTTCATCATGATGCCGGACACCGACCCCGTCATCGACGACATCGCGCTGGTCGAATTCGTGCGCAAGATGGCGCGCGACGCCTCGCCGGTCCGCATCTATCCGGCCGCTGCGCTGACCAAGGGCCTGACCGGCGACGAGATGACCGAAATCGGCCTGTTGAAAGAGGCGGGCGCCGTGGCCTTCACCAATGGCCGCAAGTCGCTGCACAACACCCAGGTGCTGCGCCGGGCGCTCACTTATGCCCGGGATTTCGACGCGGTGATCGCGCTCGAAGCCCGCGACAAATATCTGGGCTCCGAAGGCGTGATGAATGAAGGCCTGCTCGCAAGCTGGCTGGGCCTCTCGGGCATTCCGCGCGAGGCCGAGATCATCCCTCTCGAGCGCGATCTCCGCGTCGCCGCACTCACCCGCGGACGTTATCACGCCGCCCAACTCTCGGTTCCCGGCTCGGTGGACGCCGTCAAACTCGCCCGCGAACGCGGCGCCCGCGCCACCTGCGCCGTGTCGATCAACAATCTCGCGCTCAATGAAAACGACATCGGCGAATATAGAAGCTTCTTCAAGCTCTATCCGCCGCTCCGCTCCGAGGATGATCGCGTCGGCATGGTCGAGGCCTTGTCGCGCGGCGATATCGACATCATCGTCTCCTCGCATGATCCGCAGGATGTCGACACCAAGCGCCTGCCTTTCGCCGAAGCCGCCGATGGCGCCATTGGGTTGGAAACACTGTTATCGGCCGCGTTGAGATTGCATCACGACGGTTCCGTCTCGCTCAAACGCCTGATCGACGCGCTCTCCACTCGCCCCGCCCAGATCTTCGGCCTGCCGGGCGGCACGCTGAAGCCGGGCGCGCCGGCGGATGTGACGCTGATCGATCTCGACGAGCCCTGGCTCTGCATCAAGGAAGACCTGATTTCCCGCTCCAAAAACACACCGTTCGAAAACGCCCGCTTCTCGGGCCGGGCGGTGGCGACCTATGTGGGCGGCAAGCAGGTGTTCGGCGCGTAACGACCACGGCGGGCCGGCGGGCTCGCCCGATATCATAGCTTTTGCCGGTTGATCGTTGGCCGCGATAACCTCGTCGGCTATCGCGACGCGGGATTTCGCGCTAAATACCGGCGCATAGACCATCTATTAGAGGGGGATCGCATGGATTCGCTCACCACCTGGAACATCGCGGCCATGCCCGCGCTCATCGCCCTCATTCTCGGCTATCTCTCGGGCTCTGTTCCCTTCGGCCTGCTCCTGACCAGGCTCGCCGGCCTCGGCGATGTCCGCTCGATCGGTTCGGGCAATATCGGCGCGACCAATGTGCTGCGCACCGGCAACAAGAAGCTGGCGGCCGCCACGCTGCTGCTCGACGCGCTCAAGGGCACGGTTCCCGCAGCCTTCGCCTACGCCTTCCTCGGGGTCGAAGCGGGCGTGATCGCCGGTTTCGCAGCCTTTGTCGGCCATATCGCCCCGGTTTGGCTGGGCTTCAAGGGCGGCAAGGGCGTCGCCACCTATATCGGCGTGATGTTCGGCCTCAACTGGCGGATGGGTCTGCTTTTTCTGCTGGTCTGGATTGCAACGGCCGCCATCACGCGTTACTCTTCTTTATCCGCTCTGGTTGCAATGCTGGTTGTGCCGGTGGTGCAATATCTGACCGGAGATCCAAAGATCGCCGCTGTTGCGGCCGTCATGACGGTCATCGCCTACGCCAAGCATCACGCCAATATTTCCCGGCTGCTGTCGGGCACGGAAAGCAAGATCGGCAAGAAGGGGTAAGGCTCCATGTCCCAGGGGAGCGCCAAGGGAATAGCGCTCTCCGACCGACAAAGGATCGCCTGGCTGAGGCTGATCCGCTCCGACAATGTCGGGCCTGCGACCTTCCGCGATCTCATCAATCATTTCGGTTCCGCCGAGACCGCCCTCGACATGCTGCCGGAACTTTCGGCGCGCGGCGGATCGACCCGACCGATCCGGGTGGCGAGTCGTGAGGAGGCGGAAGCCGAACTGAACGAAGCCGCCCGACGCGGCGCACGCTTCATCGGCATCGGCGAGCCGGATTATCCGCAAGCGCTGCGGCAGATCGAGGCGGCCCCGCCGCTGATCGCGGTTGAAGGCGATCCGCAGGTCTTGCGCAATGTCGCGGTCGGCGTGGTCGGTTCGCGCAACTGTTCGGTGGCGGGCGCCAAATTCGCGAGCCTGATTGCCAGAGAATTGGGTCGCGCCAATTACGCTGTCGTGTCCGGCCTGGCGCGCGGTATCGACGCCGCCGCCCATCGCGCCAGTCTCGACACCGGCACGATCGCCATTCTGGCCGGCGGTCTCGATCGCCCCTACCCGCCTGAGAATCTCGATCTTCTGCGCGACATTATCGAACACGGCGGCGCAGCCGTCAGCGAAATGCCGTTCGGCTGGGAGCCGCGCGCCCGCGATTTTCCTCGCCGCAACCGCCTGATCGCCGGCATCGGCCTGGGACTGGTGGTGGTGGAGGCGGCGGAACGCTCGGGATCGCTGATCACAGCCCGTTACGCCGCCGATTTCGGTCGTCTGGTCTTCGCTGCGCCCGGCTCGCCTCTCGATCCGCGCTGCAAGGGCGCCAATGGCCTAATCAAGGACGGCGCGCAGATCGTCACCGAACTGCAAGACGTGATCCGCGCCATGGCCCCGATCACCGAGCGCGACCTGTTTTCACCGCCGGAAGCGCAGGAGCCGCCGCGCGAAGGCGATGGCGCACATCTGCCGCCGCCGTCCGACAGCGATCGGCAACGGATCATCGATGCGCTCGGACCGAGCCCGGTCGAGATCGACGATGTCATCCGTCACACCGGCGCATCGGCGCAGACAGTCTATCTGGTTCTCCTTGAACTCGATCTCGCCGGCCGGCTCTACCGCCATCCCGGCGGGCTGGTCTCTCTTGATATGGCCTGACGCGGGCTGGCCTCAAGCATGTCGCCCGCCTCGGTGAACGCCATTTCGATCAGATAGACCAGCAGGTCAGCGCGCTCGGCCCGCGCCACCTGGGATAATTCCGCCAGCATCTGCTTGATGTAAGAGAGGCGCTCCCAAGAGGTCGCCACCGTTGTGGCATTCGCGTCCATCCGTCTATCCATCGCACAACCAGCCTCTACCTTTGATAGCAATTACATCATGCACTCACTTAAGGTTAGTATAATTGATTGATTTCAGATTGCAACGAATTGCATATCATTTTCTGGTTGTAACGCGTTGTATCCGCGGTTCGAGAGGCTTCAAAAGGTTTGTCTGGCCCATGGATTGCATTGCCGGGCTATGCAAGGCTATAAGCGCGGCGAAGTCTGGTCAGGATGCCAGCAAGATTTCCCGCTCGTCATCGGCGAGAGGGTCAACAAAACCACAATCTGAAGCCGTCAGGCGGAATGTCGATAATGAATGTAGTGGTGGTGGAATCGCCTGCGAAGGCAAAGACAATCAACAAATATCTTGGTTCGAACTACACGGTTCTCGCCTCTTTCGGCCATGTGCGCGATCTTCCCGCGAAGGACGGCTCGGTGCGCCCGGACGAAGATTTCGAAATGAGCTGGGAAGTCGACGCCGCCTCGCAGAAGCGGCTCAATGAAATCGCCGAAGCGGTGAAGAAGTCCGACGGACTGTTTCTCGCAACCGACCCGGATCGCGAAGGCGAAGCGATTTCCTGGCACGTGCTCGACATTCTCAAGAAGAAGAAGGTCATCGGCGACAAGCCGGTCAAGCGCGTAGTGTTCAACGCCATCACCAAAAAGGCGGTGCTCGATGCGATGGCCGATCCGCGCGATATCGACGCGCCTTTGGTCAACGCCTATCTCGCCCGCCGCGCGCTGGATTATCTGGTCGGTTTCAACCTGTCGCCGGTTCTCTGGCGCAAGCTTCCGGGCGCCCGCTCGGCAGGCCGCGTGCAGTCGGTGGCGCTGAGACTGGTCTGCGATCGGGAAACCGAGATCGAGCGCTTCGTCACGGAAGAATACTGGAACATCGTGGCGCTCCTGCGCACCCCGCGCAACGACACATTCGAAGCGCGCCTCGTTTCAGCAGACGGCAAGAGACTGCAGAAGAACTCCATCGGCGACGGCGTTCAGGCGAAAGACCTGAAATCCATGCTCGAAGGCGCAGCCTATCGCGTCGACAGCATCGAAGCCAAGCCCGTCAAGCGCAATCCCTCGCCGCCCTTCACCACCTCGACGCTTCAGCAGGCCGCTTCCTCGCGCCTCGGCTTCTCGGCCTCGCGCACCATGCAGGTGGCGCAGAAGCTCTATGAAGGCATGGATATCGGCGGCGAAGTCGCCGGTCTCATCACCTATATGCGTACCGACGGCGTGCAGATGGCGCCGGAAGCCATCGATGCCGCCCGCAGCGCGATCGGCCAGCAATTCGGCGCCCGCTATGTGCCGGAAAAGGCTCGTCTCTACTCCACCAAGGCGAAAAACGCCCAGGAAGCCCACGAAGCGATCCGTCCGACCGACTTCAACCGTACGCCCGACAGCGTGCGCAAGTTCCTCGACGCCGACCAGTTCCGTCTCTATGACCTGATCTGGAAGCGCGGCATCGCCAGTCAGATGGCGAGCGCCGATATCGAGCGCACCACCGCTGAAATCACAGCGGAAAACGCCGGACGCGTCGCGGGCCTGCGCGCCGTCGGCTCGGTGATCAAGTTCGACGGCTTCATCGCCGCCTATACCGATCAGCGCGAGGAGATCGAGGACAATTCCGGCGAGGAGGAAGACGGCCGCTTGCCGGATATCCGCGCCAAGGAAAGCCTCGCCAAGGAAAAGATCGACGCCAGCCAGCATTTCACCGAACCGCCGCCGCGCTATTCGGAAGCGACGCTGATCAAGCGCATGGAAGAGCTCGGCATCGGCCGTCCCTCCACCTACGCCTCGACCTTGGCGACGCTGCGCGACCGCGGTTATGTGACGATCGACAAGCGCAAGCTGATCCCGGACGCAAAGGGTCGTATCGTCACCACCTTCCTCGAGAACTTCTTCACCCGTTACGTGGAGTATGATTTCACCGCCTCGCTCGAGGAGAAGCTCGACAGCATCTCCGCCGGCGAGTTGAACTGGAAGGACGTGCTGCGCGATTTCTGGAAGGACTTCTTCTCACAGATCGAACAGACCAAGGAATTGCGCGTCTCCGACATCATCGAGGCGATGAACGAGGCGCTCGCGCCGCTGCTGTTTCCGGCCCGCGCCGATGGCGGCGATCCGCGCACATGTCAGGTCTGCAGCACGGGACGCCTGTCGCTGAAGCTCGGCAAATACGGCGCCTTTATCGGCTGCTCCAACTATCCGGACTGCAATTTCACCCGGCAATTGTCGGCGGATGCGGCGGATGCCGAAGGCTCGGTGTCGAGCGAACCCGTCTCCTTTGGCGCCGACCCGATGACCGGCGAGGACATCTCGCTGCGGTCGGGCCGGTTCGGACCTTACGTGCAGCGCGGCGACGGCAAGGAAGCCAAGCGCGCCAGCCTGCCCAAGGGCTGGACGCCCGACAGCATGGATCATGAAAAGGCGCTCGCGCTTCTCAACCTGCCGCGCGATGTCGGCCAGCATCCCGAAACCGGCAAGATGATTTCCGCCGGCATCGGTCGCTACGGGCCATTCCTGTTGCATGACGGCGGCTACGCCAATCTCGAAAGCGTCGAGGACGTGTTCTCGATCGGCCTCAACCGCGCCGTCTCGGTGATCGCCGACAAGGCCGCCAAGGGCCCCGGTCGCGGCCGCTCGGCGCCCGCAGCGCTGAAGGAATTGGGCGACCATCCCGATGGCGGCAAGATCACCGTGCGCGACGGCAAATACGGTCCCTATGTCAATTGGGACAAGGTCAACGCGACCATTCCCAAGGGCACGGATCCGCAAAGCGTTACGATCGAACAGGCCCTGGTCCTGATCGCGGAACGGGCGGCCAAGGCAGGCGTCGGCAAGAAACCGGCCGCCAAAAAGGCTGCGCCGAAGAAAGCCCCCGCAAAGAAGGCCGTCGCCGCCGATGGCGACGAAACACCTAAAAAGGCCCCGGCCAAAGCCAAGGCCGCAACCAAGCCAAAGACGGCAGCCAAGCCCAAGGCGGCCGCGAAATCCAAGACGAAGGAGAGCTGACCCTCGTGTCAAAGGCGCCAAGATCCCGAACCGCCAGGCCGGACCACAAAACCGCTGGCCGTTCTCCCATCATCCAGGGTGAGACGCCGACGCGCGAGGTTCTCCTCGACTATATCCAGGACAATCCCGATCTCGCCACCAAGCGCGATATCGCCAAGGCTTTCGGGCTGAAGGGCGAGCAGCGCATCGAACTCAAAGCGCTGCTGCGCTCGCTCGAGGACGACGGTCTGGTGGAGAAGAACCGCAAGACGTTGATGCGGCCCGGCTCGCTGCCGCCTGTCACCGTGCTCGACATCACGCTGCGCGATTCCACGGGCGAACTGATCGCTCGTCCCGCCGAATGGGACGAGGAGAATGGCGTGGCGCCGGCCGTGCTGATCCGCCAATCGTCGGACCGGTCGAAAACGAAAGCGCCGGTGGCGGGGCTTGGGGACCGTGTCGTCGCCAAGATCTTCGTCAACAAGGAGCGCGGCGGACCGGCCTATACCGCCCGTATCGTCAAGATCATCGACAAGCGCAAGAATGGCGCGCTCGGCGTGTTCCGCGCCCAGGGCGCGGGCGGCCGCATCATGCCGATCGAAAAGCGCGGCATGGAGATCGAGGTCGATCCGTCCTTCATCGGCGACGCCAAGGACGGCGATCTGGTCGAGGTCGAAACGCTGAAATTGGGTCGTTTCGGCCTGCAGCGCGCCAAGGTCGTCTCGGTGGTCGGCTCGGTCGCCTCGGAAAAGGCGATCTCGATGATCGCCATTCACGCCCATGGCATTCCCCACATCTTCCCGGACGCGGTGCTGCGCGAAGCGGACGAGGCTGGTCCCGCCGACATGAAGGACCGGGAGGATTGGCGTCAGTTGCCGCTGATCACCATCGATCCGGCTGACGCGAAAGACCATGACGACGCGGTCTGGGCCGAGCCCGACCCCTCGCCCGACAATCCCGGCGGCGTCATCGTCGTCGTCGCCATCGCCGATGTCTCTTATTATGTGCGGTCCTTCTCGGCGCTGGACCGCGAAGCGCTGAAGCGCGGCAATTCGGTCTATTTCCCCGACCGCGTCGTCCCCATGCTGCCGGAGCGGATTTCCAACGATCTCTGCTCGCTCAAGGAGAATGTCGACCGCCCGGCGCTCGCCCTGCGCATGGTCTTCTCCAAGGATGGCCGCAAGGCAGGCCACACCTTCCATCGCATCATGATGCGCAGCGCCGCCAAGCTGTCCTACCAGCAGGCTCAAGCGGCCATCGACGGCGCGCCCGACGACAAGACCGGACCGCTGCTGGAACCCATCCTCAAGCCGCTCTGGGACGCCTATGCGATCCTGAAAATCGGCCGCGATCGCCGCCAGCCGCTAGAACTCGACATGCCCGAGCGCAAGATCCTGCTGAAGCCCGACGGCACGGTGGATCGCGTCTATGTGCCGGAGCGGCTGGACGCGCATAAGCTCATCGAAGAGATGATGATCCAGGCCAATGTCTGCGCCGCCGAGACGCTGGAAAATAAGAAGCAGCCGCTGATCTATCGCGTCCATGACCAGCCGTCGCTGGCCAAACAGGAAACGCTCCGGCAGTTCCTGGTCACGCTCGACATCACGCTGGCGCATGGCGCGCTCAGGTCCAACAATTTCAATATGATCCTGCAAAAGGTCGAGGACAAGCCCTATCAGACCATGGTCAACGAGATGGTGCTGCGTTCTCAGAGCCAGGCTGTCTACAGTCCAGCCAATATGGGCCATTTCGGCCTGAACCTGTTGCGCTACGCCCATTTCACCTCGCCGATCCGCCGCTATGCCGACCTCATCGTGCACCGGGCGCTGGTGGCTTCTCTAGGGCTCGGCGCCGGGGGGCTTCGGCCGGAAGAAGAAGAACAGCTCGAGGATATCGCCGCCGAGATCTCCACCTTCGAGCGCCGCGCGATGGCGGCTGAGCGCGAGACGATCGAACGGCTGATCGCCCATCATCTCGCCGGCCGCATCGGCGAGGAATTCGACGGTCGCATTTCCGGCGTCACCAAGTCGGGACTATTTGTCTCACTGCCCGCCTATGGCGCCGACGGCTTCGTGCCCGTATCTACCATCGGACGCGATTACTATATTTATGACGAAGCGCATCAGGCCCTGACCGGCGACAAAACCGGCCTCGGCTTCCGGCTCGGCGATCCCGTGAGGGTGAGGCTGGCCGAAGCCGTACCGCTTGCCGGAGCCCTGCGCTTCGACATTCTGAGCGAAGGCCGCAAAATGCCGACGGCGACCCGCTCCTTCCACAAATCGGGTAAGCGCGGACGCGAACCGGCGCGCAAGACGCCGGGAACCCGACCGCCTCGCGGCAGGCGGTGACCGACAGAACCAGGGAGAGGCTCATCATGGCCAAGATCGAAGACAGCGTAGTCTGGACCAATGCGACGAGCGAGCGTCCGCCCCGCGACATCTGGGGCGCGATCAAGCGCGGTCTCTTCTGCCGCTGTCCGAATTGCGGAGAGGGTCGCCTGTTCAAGGCCTATCTGAAGCCGGTCGACGCCTGCGCAGTCTGCGGCGAGGACATGACCCATCAGCGCGCCGACGATCTGCCGGCCTATCTCTCCATCGTCGTGGTCGGCCATATCGTGGTCGGCGGCTTCATGATGACCGATCTCGTCTGGCCGGCGTCGAACTGGACCCATCTCGCCATCTGGACGCCCGTCACTCTGCTTCTGGCGTTGACCACCATCCAGCCGATCAAGGGCGCTGTCATCGGACTGCAATGGGGCGCGCGTATGCACGGCTTCGGCGGCGAAGAACCGAAGCCTGAATCCTGACATTTTCAAAAATTACCGGAAAATGCGCGAGCAGGCTTTGAAATCCGTGTCTGAGCCGTCTAACTGTCTGTAACCGTACGGGCGCGCCGCCTGTTCGGAATGGGCGGGATGAGGGCCTTTGAAAGTGAAGTTTGCATGAGTGAACCCCTGGGAGGCGAAAGCGAGGCGATCCATTGGCCATCGCTGATCGCTGCGATGACGTCCATCTCCGCCGTGGGCATCGCCATCGGTCTCGGCCTCCCGCTTTTGTCGCTGCTGCTCGAACAGCGCGGCATTCCCTCTTCGCTCAACGGGCTCAATACGGCCACGGCCGGCCTCGCCGCCATGATCGCCGCGCCGATCACCACCAAGCTCGCCCATGACTACGGCGTGGCCACCACCATGATCTGGGCGGTGTTCATCGCCGCCATCAGTTCGCTCGGCTTCTACTATATCGAGAATTTCTGGGCCTGGTTTCCGCTGCGCATCGTGTTTCACGGCGCCACCACCACCCTGTTCATCCTGTCGGAATTCTGGATCAACCACGCCGCCCCGCCGGCAAAGCGCGGCTTTGTGCTCGGCGTCTACGCCACCGTGCTGTCGATGGGATTTGCCGCAGGCACAGCGATTTTCTCGTTGGTCGGCACCCAGGGCGTGCTGCCCTTCGTCATCGGCGCGCTGGTGATCACGCTTGCGGCGATCCCGATTTTCATCGCCCGCAAGGAAAGCCCCTATCTCGACGAAAAGCCGCGCCAGCACTTCCTCCGATACACATTCGCGGTTCCCACCGCGATCATGGGCGTCTTCGTGTTCGGCGCGGTCGAAGCGGGCGGGCTGGCGCTGCTGCCGGTCTATGCGACGCGGCTCGGCTTCAGCGAAACTCAGGCGAGCACGCTGCTGACCGTCATGGCCATCGGCAATGTGGCGCTGCAGATCCCGATCGGCCTGATGGCGGACCGCATTCGCGACCGGCGCCTGATGCTGCTGGTGATGGGCGTGACCGGCCTGGTCGGCGCATTCCTGCTGCCGCACGCCTCGTCCTCATGGGTCACTCTCGCGATCTTGCTGCTGATCTGGGGCGGCGTCGTGGCCGGCCTATACACGGTGGGACTCAGTCTGATCGGGCAACGATTCTCCGGCTCGGACCTCGCAGCCGCCAACGCGGCCTTCATTTTCTTCTATGCGGTCGGCACCGTAGCCGGTCCCGCAGCCATCGGCGCGGGCATGGATCTGGGCGGAACCAATGGTTTTGCCTGGACTTTGACCTCCTTCTTCGTGGTCTTCGTCGTCTTCGCCCTCTACCGGCTGATTTTTCATCCGCGCCGGACTTGACTTTCCAGGCTTTATGCGTAGTTTCGCGCCAGATTTCGCCGTGGCCTCACCGGTTTTCACGGCGTCAACTTTTTAAGGGCAGTACGACCATGGCGAAAGCGACAACCATCAAGATCAAGCTTCTCTCGACGGCTGACACCGGCACGTTCTACGTGACGACCAAGAACAGCCGCACCTTCACGGACAAGATGGTCAAGACCAAGTATGACCCGGTCGTGCGCAAGCACGTCGAGTTCAAGGAAACAAAGATCAAGTAATTTGGTCTTTTGGTTCCAGATCAAAAGCGCGTCGCCATCAGGCTGACGCGCTTTTTGTTTATGAGCTTCACCGAATGGCGCGGCGACGAAACGCCTGGATGACCGCTCCGAGAATTGACACGGCGATTTCCGCCGGGCTGATCGCGCCGATATCGAGACCGATGGGAGCATCAATCCGGGCGATCTGCGTCTCGGTTAGGCCCAGCTCCATAAGCCGGTCCACCCGCTTGCCATGCGTCTTGCGACTGCCGAGCGCGCCGACATAGAAGCAGCCAGCCTTCAGCCCCGCAGCGATGGGATAATCGTCGATCTTCGGATCATGCGTCACCGCGATCAGCGCCGTATAGGCGTCCAGCGCCCGCTCCTCTAAAACATCCTCCGGCCAGTCGGCGACGAGATCCACGCCTTCAAACCGTTCGGGCGTCGCAAAGGCGGTGCGCGGATCGATGACGCTGAGATCGAAGCCGGCAATGGCCGCCATCGGCGCAAGCGCTTGGGTAATATGGACGGCGCCGATAGCGACGATGCGCGGCGGCGGAACCTGGACGTTGAGAAACAGCCGCTTGCCATCAATCTCGACCTGCGCCGATTTTCCGGTGAGAAAGGCGGTTTTGACCGATGCGGCCAGATTGTCCTCCACCTCCTCGCCTTCGGTGATCAACCGGCCGCCCCCCTGATCGAGATCGGCGACATAGACGGCGGCGCGGCGCTCGGCTCTGAGCGCATTGAGACGGACGAGATCCTCGCGCTTCATCAGGCGATCCTTTCCACATAGACGGCAATGCGGCCGCCGCAGGACAGGCCCACGCGCCAGGCCGTCTCATCGGCCACGCCGAATTCCAGCAGTTTCGCCTCGCCCGAGGCGATGACGTCCTGCGCTTCAGAAATGACGGAGCCTTCCACGCACCCGCCGGACACCGAGCCCTCGAAATTGCCATCGGCGTCGATCACCAGATGAGATCCCACCGGTCGGGGCGCGGAGCCCCAGGTTTCGATGACGGTGGCAAGCGCGACCGCGCGTCCCTCGCTTGTCCAGGCTTCGGCGACGTCGAGCGGATCAAGGGGCATCACAGTCAGTCCTTTCGTCTCGTGGAAAGATAACGGCGCGGATCGGCGTCACGCGATGGCGCGCCCGACAGTGCACGGGCGAGATCGCCGATGGCGTCGAGATTGTGCACGGCCCTGAGCTCGTCGACATGCGCCGCCATGGCGATCACCCCGCGCGCGCGCGCCTCGAAACCTTCGAAGCGCAGCAGCGGATTAAGCCAGATCAGCCGCCGGCAGGAGCGATGCAGCCTGTCTGTCTCCTCGGCCAATAGCGTGGCGTCATCGCGCTCGAGCCCGTCGGTGATCAGCAGCACGGTCGCGCCCTGCCCCAGCA
The DNA here is from genome assembly GCF_029892285.1 of Rhizobium sp. SG_E_25_P2. Classification (GTDB taxonomy): domain Bacteria; phylum Pseudomonadota; class Alphaproteobacteria; order Rhizobiales; family Rhizobiaceae; genus Rhizobium_E. The sequence continues at coordinate 39,745 of NZ_JARXVM010000019.1, read as the reverse complement.
CCCGACGCGCCCAGCGGCGATTGAATTCCTTGAGTGTCTCGCCGATGCGGGTGCCGCCCGACCAATCCTTGACCGAGCCGAGACACAGCGCCACCGCTTCATCCGGATCGCGATGGCGCATGGCGCGCGTCACATTGGTGAGTTGCGTGCCAAACACGAAAGTATGAACGCGTTTGCGGCGCTCGGTCAGCACATGCATGAAATGCAGGAATATCCGCGAATACTGGCTCATCGAGCCGGAAATATCGGCGAGCACCACCAAGGGCGGCTGCACCCGCCTGCGCTTGCGCCATTTCGGCAACATCAGGTCGCCGCCGGTGCGCATGGCTGCGCGCAGCGTGGCGCGGGCGTCGAAGCGAGCGGGACGCTTGGACGGCTCGTAGCGCCGGGTCAGCACCTCATCCATCGGCAGCATCAGTTTCGCCAGCGCAGCGCGCGCTTCACGCAGCTCACTGGCGCTCATCTGGGCAAAATCCATCTGCCGGAAGATCTCACGCTCGGAGACGGAGAAGCGGGAATCGATCTCGATCTCCTGGCGTTCCCGCGTCTGCTCGGGCCGTTCGGCATAAAGCGCATCAGTCGCACGCGCCTGAGCCGGGCGAGGCTTTTGCTTTTCGCCCAGATCCGGCGTCATGCGCGACAGCATCTGGATCAGTTTGCCCTCGAAATCGCGCGGCCGCCAGAAGATATCAAAGACTTCATCGAACACAGCCATGTCTTCATGCCGCTTGACCAGCGTGGCCGACAGGGCGGTGTGGAATTCGTCGCGCGAGCCGACCCCAATCGCTTCCGCCGCTTCGATCGCATCGATCACCGCGCCGGGGCCAATCTTCAGGCCGGCGCGCCTGATAGCCCTGGAGAAATGCACGATATTGTCGGCGAAGCGTCCTGCGCCCGGCGCGACCGGGGGGAGGACGGGACCGTCTGTCGGGCTCGAACTCGCCTCGATCATGGCGCGCCTAGCCCACAGCCAGAAGCTCGGCCTTGACGGCGTCAAGCGCCTGGCGCCCCTCGCTGCCTTGAATTCGAGCAATGTCTTCCTGATATTTCAAAAGCGCGCCGACCGTGTCGGAAATGGTTTCCGGATCGAGCGCGACTCGATCAAGTTCGGTGAGCGCGGTCGCCCAGTCGATCGTCTCGGCGATCCCCGGGTTCTTGAAAAGATCGAGCCTTCTCAGCCTCTGCACATAGCCGACGATTTCGGAGGCCAGCCGCTCGTTGCAGCCGGGAACCTTGCGCCTGACGATCGCGAGTTCCAGCGACGCACTGGGATAATCGACCCAGTGATAGAGGCAGCGCCGCTTGAGCGCGTCATGCACCTCGCGGGTGCGATTGGTGGTGATGATGACGATGGGCGGCTCGGCAGCCTTGATCGTGCCGAATTCCGGGATCGTCACCTGATAGTCGGAAAGGATTTCCAGCAGAAACGCCTCAAACGCCTCGTCGGTGCGGTCGAGTTCGTCGATCAGAAACACCGGCGCCGCACCCGACGCGTTGGACAGCGCCTGCAAGACCGGACGGCGGATGAGGTGCTTTTCCGAGAAAAGATCCCTTTCGAGCCGGCCGCGATCGGTGACGCCTTCAGCTTCCGCCAGGCGGATATCCAGCATCTGGGCGGGATAATTCCATTCATAAACGGCCGATGAGACGTCGAGCCCTTCGTAACATTGCAGTCGAATGAGCTCGCGGCCCAGCCCCTTGGCGAGCACTTTGGCGATTTCGGTCTTGCCGACGCCGGCGTCGCCTTCGAGAAACAGCGGCCGCCGGAGCTTCAGCGCGAGATACAGCACCGTGGCAAGCGGCCGGCCGGCGAGATAATCCTGACTTTCCAGAAGCCGCAGCGTTTCGTCGATCGAAGCGGGCAGCGCGGTCTGGACCATCAGGCGAACTCCTTTAGACCCGGCGTTGCGCGCGGGCATCCGTCCGCGTCAGCCTACAGCGAATGATAGGCACGGTCCATATAGACAAGCGCGGCATCCTGCCCGCCCAGTCGCAGGGATGCGACTTCGCCGATCAAAATCGTATGCGTCGTATAGGGGATCATCTGCACCACACGGCAGTCATAGGTCGCCACCGCATCTTTCAGCGTCGGTGCGCCGGTGGCGAGCGCATCCCACTCTCCCCGAGCAAACCGCTCGTCCATCGTCAGTTTTTCCAAGCCCGAGAACGCGTGGCTCAACGGCTGGTGATGGGCGGCGAGAGAATTCAGCGCGAAGACGCCGCTGTCGAAGAAGATCTTGTTCTTCTCATTGTTGTGGTTGAGGCAGACGAGCACCGTCGGCGGCGCATCCGACACCGAGCAGGCGGCGGTGACCGCCACCCCGCGGCGTTCGCCATTCAGCGCCGTGGTGACGATCTGCACATGCCCGGCATAACGCGCCATGGCGTCGCGATAGAGTTTGGCTTCGACCAATGTCTTCCCGCCTTCGATTGTTGTTGACGACGCTATATACAGGCGAAGGATTGAAAAAGTTCGAAGCCAAGCGATAAGCGCTTGCGAATTTACGCCAATCCGGCTTTTGATGCGCTCTCACCGCCAGGGGACGAAAACCTATGTCGATCAAGCCGTTCCTCCTCGCCGCCCTCGTCGCGGCCTTCGCCACGACCGCGCTTTCCGCCCCGGTCAAGATCGCCGTGGTCGCCCCCGAGGGCGAGGCATTGGGATTGCTGGGCGACCAGGTGCGGCGCGGGGCCAATGCGGCGGCGGGAGACAAGGCGGAACTGGTCTTGCTGAGCGAGACCTGCAAGGACGGCTCGGGGCCCGCGCTCGCGGAGGCGATCAAGGCTGCGGGCGCCAAGGCGGCGATCGGGCTCCTGTGCGCGGAATCGCTCGACGGTTCGCTTGCGCCGCTGGCGGCGGCGAAAATCCCGGTGATCACCATCGGCATCCGCGCGCCCATTCCCATGGAAGACGCGCTCAAGCATGGCTGGCCTTTGTTCCGGCTTGCCCCCGGCGCGCAGTCCGAACGCGAATTGATCGCCGCCAGCATTCGCCGCTATTGGGCGGACAAGCCCTTCGCCATTCTCGACGACGGCACGATCACCAGCCGCGACACCGCCGAATGGGTGCGCAACACGCTGGAGACGCAAGGTCTCAAGGCAACCTTCACCGATACGTTCCGCCCCGCCCAGGAAGTTCAGACGCAACTGATGCGACGCCTTGCCAAGGCCGGAGTTACCCATGTTTTCGCCGCAGCCGATCGCGGCGACATGGCGGTGATGGCGCGTGACGCTAAAAAAGCCGGCCTGCCGCTGGTCTTTCTCGGCGGAGATGCGCTGAACGCGGTGGATCTCGACAATCCGCTCGTATCAGGCGTGCTCGCCGTGACCCTGCCTGACTGGGCGGAACAGCCGGAGGCGAAAACGGCAGTCGAGGCGCTGGCCGCCACCGGGCAGAACGCCGATGGCTATGTTTTGCCCGCTTATGCGGCCGTCACCATCGCCATCGACGCCGCCGAGATCTCCGCCAATAGCGGCGCCGACATGGCCGAGGCGCTTGTCGACACGCCCTTCGACACTGCGCTCGGGCAAATCCGCTTCACCAAGGCCCATGAAATGGCGAGTAATCCCTTCACACTGATGCGCTGGACGGGTGAGAGATTCGAGCCCGCCGTGACGGTGGAGTAAGGCGCGTCATAGGCTTGCGCTGCCAGCCGGATTCAATGTCTCAAGTCGGTGACTCACATTTCGAGCCAATCCCTCCAACCCATGGAGATCCTTATGAAAGCTGGCCCGCGCAACCTGCTGACCGACGTCGCCGGCCTCACCGTGGGGCATGTGACAGACCCGAGGCTGAAATCCGGCGTCACCGCCATTCTCTGTGATCCGCCGGCCGTCGCCGCAGCGCATGTGATGGGCGGCGCGCCTGGAACCCGCGAGACTGATCTTCTGGAGCCGCACAACACGGTGCAGACCGTGGACGCCATCACGCTGTCGGGCGGCTCCGCCTTCGGCCTCGATGCGGCGTCAGGCGTGCAATCGGCCTTGCGGGAGATGGGCCGAGGCTTCGCGGTCGGCTCGGTGCGCGTGCCGATCGTGCCCGCCGCGATCCTGTTCGACCTGTTGAACGGCGGCGACAAGGACTGGGAGCGCCACTCGCCCTATCGCAATCTCGGCTACGAGGCGGCTCTCGCAGCTTCGGCCGAGTTCGAACTCGGCTCGGTCGGCGCCGGCGCCGGCGCGCTGACGGCGGGCCTCAAGGGCGGGCTGGGTTCTGCATCGGCCGTCCTTCCGAACGGCTTCACTGTGGGCGCCCTTGCCGCCGTCAATGCACTGGGCTCCGCCACCTTCGGCGCAACGCCCTATTTTCGCGCGGCGACGTTCGAGATCGAAGACGAGTTCGGCGGGCTCGGACTGCCGCCACACCTGCCGGAGGACGCAGCCAGGATCTTCACCAAAATGGATCTGGGACAGCCGAAAGACGCCAACACCACCATCGCCGTCATCGCCACCGATGCGATCCTGACCAAGGCCGAAGCCAAGCGGCTGGCGATGGCGGCGCATGACGGTTTCGCCCATGCGCTCTGGCCCTCGCATACGCCGTTTGACGGCGATATCGTTTTTGCATTGGCGACCGGCGCATCCGGGCGTCGGCCGGAACCGATGGATTTTGTGGCGCTGTCTGCAGCCGCCGCAGCCGTTATGGCCCGCGCCATCGCCCGCGGCGTCTACTCAGCCCAAGCCGAGGACGGCGACCTGCTGCCGGTGTGGACGGACCGCGCCCGCGCCTGATAAGTTCACCCTCAGAAAAAATCCGATTCACGGAGCCATCTATGCGCGCCTTCCTTACAGGTCTCCTGCTTGCCGCCGCGACGGCCGGCCCAGTGCTTGCCGACCCCACCGGCTCATGGTTGGTCAAGGGCGGCAATGCCGACGGATCGGGCGCCTATCAGGGCAAGATCTCCATCACCCGTGACGGCGAGACCTACAAGGCGATCTGGGTCGTCGGTTCGACGAAATTCACCGGCACGGGTATCGGCGGCGCTGTCATTGACGGCCTGTTCACGCCGGCGCCGGCGTCAGAGAGCGACAGCGCGATTTCGATCCTGTTCCGCAGCGGCAAGGATGTCGGCCTCGCCGTCTATTCCGAACAGGCCGATGGCAGCTGGAGCGGCGCCTGGACCTATGAAAACCTCAACCGCGTCGCTTATGAGACCTGGACGCCGAAAGATGGTCAGACCCCCACCAAGACCAAGACGGCGACAGTCAAAACCGACACCAAACCCCGCGCGCAAGCGCCCGCCGCGCCAAAACCCTGATCCGCACGACGCTAAACGGAGATCTCTTGTCCGCCATCGAAATCTATGTCGACGCCGACGCCTGCCCGGTGAAACCCGAAATCCTGAAAGTCGCCGAACGGCATGGTCTCAGGGTGACATTGGTCGCCAATTCCGGCTTGCGCCCGTCGCGCGATCCGCTTGTGCGCAACATTATCGTGTCCAATGGTTTTGACGCGGCCGACAACTGGATCGCCGACGAGGTCAAGGACAACGACATCGTCATCACCGCCGATGTGCCGCTCGCCGTGCGCTGCGTGGCCAAGGGCGCGCATGTAACCGGCCCGACCGGCCGCGTCTTCGACCAGACCAATATCGGCATGGCCTCGGCCATGCGCGACCTCGGCCAGCACCTGCGCGAAACCGGCGAAAGCAAAGGCTACAACGCCGCCTTTTCTCCCCGGGATCGCTCGGCTTTTCTGGAAACGCTGGAGAAATTGTGCCGGCGGGCGAAGGCGGGGGTATAAGATTGCACGACAGTTGCTGACGCGTTATCTTGCATCCAAGGAGAGACCACATGGCGTCTGTTAAGGCATCCGAGTTTGAACGTGAATTTGGATCTTGGCGGGATCGGATCCAAAGCGGTCCTATCGAGATCACAGACCGTGGACGCCCCTCAGCGTATCTCGTATCTGCGGAACTGTTTGACACCCTCTGGCGCAGCTTTCGCATGCGAGCCTCGGCAGGAGATCTGGCGGACGAAGATCTCGACCTGATAGCGAAGGCGGAGGTGGCTATTGAGACGCCTTTTAATCTCGACGATCTTCCCGATGACGCCGGGGATTCAGCGCTTCATAGCACATTGAGGTAATCGATGCGGATCCCGCCTGCGCCGCCGGTGGGTTATGTAGTCGCCTACGAATATTTGTGGTCGTCAAAAGCAGACAGACGTGAAGACGGTGAAAAAGTCTATCCGACAGCATTGATCCTGGCGAAGTCCATGGAATTTGGGTCTCCGCTGGTCTATGCCCTCGGCATATCCCACAAACCGCCAAAACCGACCGAACGCGCGCTCGAAGTGCCGCGAAAGCTGGCGCGTTGGCTCGGCCTCGACGACAGGCCGCAATGGCTCTACACCAATGAGATCAATATTTTCGTTTGGCCAGGTCCTGATTTGCGCCCCGCAAAGTGGATATCGTCGAGAAAGCTCCAGGACGACAGCTGCGTGCTTGGGCCACTGCCGACGGACTGGTTTGAAGAGGTGAAGCGGCATTTTCTGGAAACCGCGCGTCTTCAACGTCTGAAAGTGACCAAGCGTCTTGATCCACCCGCGGACGGCTGAGCGGTTGACCATGTCTGTGATTTGACAAGCATCACGCCCACATGGAAAGCAGTAAATGCCGCCCAACGGGCGACGCGATCAAAACAGAGACACCATCATGCTCCCCATCCTCCTCGTCGCGCTCGGCGGCGCACTCGGCTCCGTCGCCCGCTATCTCACAGGCGTTTTGACCACCCGCCTGTTTGGCCCGTCCTTTCCCTGGGGCACGCTGATCGTCAACATCGCCGGTTCTTTCGCCATCGGCCTCCTGGTGGAGCTGATCGCGCGCAGGCTCAATGCGTCGATGGAAATGCGGCTGTTTCTGGTCACCGGCGTCATGGGCGGGTTGACGACGCTGTCGTCTTTTTCGCTCGATTTCGCCACTTTGTTCGAGCGCGGCGACCTCGGCCTCGCTTTCGCCTATGTGGCCGCCACGCTGGTGATCTCGCTGGCGGCGGTTTTCGCAGGGCTGGCGCTCGGGCGCGCTTTGCTCTAAAGCCTGCCAAAAAGGAAAATTGAGACGATGGCTGGCGTAGAGCATAAACAGGTGGAAACAGACGAAGCGGGCATGCGGCTCGATCGCTGGTTCAAGGTTCACTATCCCGGACTGGGCTTCGGCCCGCTGCAGAAATTGCTGCGTTCCGGCCAGGTGCGCGTCGATGGCGGCCGGGTAAAATCCGATACCCGCGTCCAGCCCGGCCAGATGGTGCGCGTGCCGCCGCTCGACGTTGATGAGAAAAAGGGCAAGCCGCTGTCGGGCAAGGAGCTCTCGCATTCCAGCGATCACGAGCTTCTGTCGCGCATGGTGCTCTATGAAGACAAGAAGGTCATCGTGCTCAACAAGCCGCATGGCTTGCCCGTGCAGGGCGGCTCCGGCGTGGTGCGCAATGTCGACAAGATGTTGGAAGCCTGGACGAGCCCGCGCGGCGAAAAGCCCCGCCTCTGCCATCGTCTCGATCGCGACACCACCGGCGTTTTGGTGATCGCCCGCACCCGCGGCGCGGCGCAGGCGCTGACCGGCGCCTTCCGCGAGCGCGACACCAAGAAGACCTATTGGGCGCTGGTCAAGGGCATGCCCAAGCCGCATGAAGGCAAGATTTCGACCTGGTTGGTCAAGGAACAGACGCCGGATGGCGATCGCATGCGCGTCGCCAAGCATGGCGAAGACGGCGCCGATCACGCCGTGTCCTATTACCGCGTCCGCGAACACGCCGCCCAGCGCCTGACATGGCTGGAAATGGAGCCCTATACCGGCCGCACCCACCAGCTGCGCGTCCATGCCGCCCATATCGGCCATCCGATTATCGGCGATCCCAAATATTTCGAGGCCGAACAGGGCTGGGATTTCCCGGGCGGCGTGCAGAACAAACTGCATCTGCATGCCCGCCACATCGATATTCCGCATCCCGACGGCGGCCGCCTGCGCGTAACAGCCCCCCTTCCCCCGCATATGGTCCAGACCTGGAACCTGCTCGGCTTCGAGGAAGGCAACGGCGACGATTACGGGGAATGAGCCTGTGAAGTTGGTTCTTTTCGATTGCGACGGCACGCTGGTCGATAGCGGAAAGCTGATCCATGAAGTCATGGTGCGCACCTTCGTGCATCACGACATGCCCGAGCCGACTTACGAGGCGACGAAATCCATCATCGGCATCACGCTCGACAGCGCCATCGCCCGCATCATGGGCCAGGAGCATGTCGATGAGCGCGTGGCCGCGATGACGGCGCATTACAAGTCGATCTATAGCGATGTCCGCGCGCTGCCGCATTTTCAGGAGCCGCTGTTTGACGACATCGCCCATGTCATGGACACGCTGTCGGCGCGCGACGACCTGCTGCTCGGCGCGGTCACCGGCAAGTCGCGGCGCGGGCTGAACCTGATCGTCGATGCGCATGGCTTCGAGAAGACCTTCTTCGTGTCTCGCACGGCGGATGACTGCCCTTCCAAGCCGCATCCCGCCATGGTGCTGGAATGCTGCACCGACGCGGGTATCGACGCCGCCGACACCATTGTCATCGGCGATTCCATCTACGATATGGGCATGGCGAAAGCCGCCGGAGCGAAAGCAATTGGCGTCTCCTGGGGCTATTGCGCAGTTGACTCGCTCTGGGAAGCCGGCGCCGACGCCGTGCTTCATTCCCCTCTGGAGATCCTGGCCCATGTCTGAAGACGAAAAATCCATGCGCGACATTTTCAGCGATCTGGCAGCCCCGGTGCTTTCGGATGAAGACCCGACACGCCGCGCCCAGATCCAGATGAAGCGGCCGCTGCCGAAGCGTTTCTACAAGGACGTGTCGGTCGAGCAATCCGAAGCCGGTTATCAGATCCTGCTCGACGGCCGCCCGGTCAAGACGCCGATGAAATCTGCCCTCGTGCTGCCGACAGCCGCCGCCGCCGAAATCGTCGCTGCGGAATGGCGCGCCCAGGTCGAGGAGATCAATCCCGCCAAAATGCCGGCGACGCGGTTGGCCAACACCGCCATCGACGGCATTGCCCGAGAGATCGACGCTGTCGCGGAAGACATCGTCTCCTTTGCCGGCACGGATCTCCTTTGCTACCGCGCCGAACACCCCGAGCGACTTTCCAACCTTCAGGCAAAGCATTGGGATCCGGTGCTGTTCTGGGCGGCGGATGCGCTTGGCGCGCGCTTCATTCTGGCCGCCGGCGTCATGCATCAGGAACAGCCAGGCGAGGCGCTTGACGCCTATCGCCGCGCACTTTCTGATCATCATGCGCCTCTCGCGCTCGCAGCCCTGCACACGATCACCACCCTGACCGGCTCCGCGCTTCTGGCGCTGGCTTTCGCCAAGGGCAAGCTCGACGCCGAAGCGGCCTGGGTGGCCGCCCATGTCGACGAAGATTTCAATATCGAGCAATGGGGATCTGACGCCGAAGCAGAGGCGCGGCGCAAAGCCCGGTGGGTCGAGATGAAGACCGCAGCGGACCTGTTCGGCGCGATGCATCAGGATCAGGCGAGCGATAGGGCGGCGGATATGTGATGGCGAAACTGACGCGGGATTGGGATAGTTACAGGCTCGGCGACCGTGTGATCAGCAACAATGTCTGGAACAAGGGCGAGCTCCAGTCCGGCGTCGACTATAAACAGACCGTCACCCACGATCCCACCGACCTCAGTCGCGACATTACCTTCGCCTGGAACTGGCCGTCCGCCTCCGACGATGTGCTCGCCTATCCTGAACTCATTGTCGGCTACAAGCCATGGGACGAGTCGCTTCCGCCGGCGCAACGGCCGGACAGCCTCAGCAGCCGGATTTCCGACATCAAGAACTTTGTCGTCTCGCATGACATCGCCATCAGCGGACAGACCAGCAATTTCAACGTCGCCTATGATCTCTGGCTGACCGGCAAGGAACTCGGCGGAAGCGAGACGATCACCACCGAACTGATGGTTTGGGCGCATGCCTATGAGTTCGACATCGACCCAGCCTCGGTTGTCGGACGTTACGCCAACAGGGGCGTCAATTACACCATCATCACCTATGGCGATTTCCAGGCCGGCGACAATGACCAGACCTGGCGCTACATAGCCTTGATTCCGGACAAGGACGCCCTCAAGGCCAGCGTCGATATGCGCGACGTGCTCACGGAGCTGGTCGCGCGCGGTTTGGTGGACGAAAGCGACTTCGTTTCCGGTTATGAAATTGGCGCCGAAATTGTTCGTGGCAAGGGGAGCGTGACGCTCGAGAGCGTGCAACACGGCTTTTCGACCTATGGCGCACGCGCTGGCGACGATCTGCTCAAAGGCGATGGCGGCCGGGATCGATTGTTCGGCATGGCCGGCGATGACCGGCTCTATGGCCAGGGCGGCAACGACTATCTGCGCGGCGGCATCGGTTCCGATCAGTTGTTTGGCGGCGGCGGCAACGACATTTTCGTCTTCGACCGCACCGGGAAGAACGCCGACACAATCGGCGATTTCAAATCCGGCCGCGATCGCATTGAGCTGGACGGCAACATCTTCGATGCGCTCGGCAAGGGCGAACTGGAGGCCGCGGAATTCAAGCAGGGCAAGACGTTCGGCGACGCGACGCGCATTCTTTATGTTCGCGAAAGCGGCGTACTCTATTTCGACGCTGACGGGGACGGCGCCCAGCATGCCCGACAGCGCATCGGCGTGATTTCCAACGCCCCGACACTCCACGCGGATGATTTCTACACCGTCTGAGCGGCTGATCTTGGCCGCCCCGCGTCCGCATTAACCCTACGCTAACCATAAACGTTCATGGTCGCTTAAGCACTTGCTTATGGGGGAATCGAACGATGCTGGGGCTTTTTCTGCGCGTGGTCGTCATCTTAGCGGCTGGCGTCTTGCTGTCCGCCTGCGGAGCGAGACCCAAGAGCCTGCCCGAAGTGACGCAGATCTACGAGGTCCGCGCCGCGCTGGTGACCGGCAACGCCGGGGCCCCGAAAAAACTGATGACCGCCATTCAGGACCGGCTCGACGACGCGATCGCCGCCACCGTGCGACCCGTTCCCATGCCCAGGGCGGTGATGACGGTGCATATCGTCGACGTCCAGCAGGTTCCGACCGAAGATGGCCTGCAGACGCAGACCGAGATTTCGGTGATGCTCAGCGACGTTGTCTCAGGCCATCCCCTGCATGTGAAAAGCTATCTGGTGCTCAGCCTCTCGGTCGACAATCGCGCCGCCAAATGGGCCGCCGCCGAGGCGATTGCAGCCCGCCTGCGCTCCGAATATCGCCTGAACCAGCCGCCGATCGTCAAGCGCCTCACCCATGATCCCCGTCTTTCGACCAAGATGCGCGGACCCCTGCAGCCCGGCGAGCAGCCAGTCGCGCCCGCCGCCGAGCCCCAGGTCGAGCCGATCGTCATTCCCCTGAAAAACGCGCCAGTCGTCGGCGCCGATCAGGATCCGCTGCTGAACTCCAAGACCCCGGTTTCTGAACCGACGGCGCCGGCGACAGTGCCGCAGGCGGGGCTGAACGGCGCCGCGCAACCCGAAGCCGCAGCACCCGCCACCGTGGAAGACGGCGCCAAGGCGAAGGTCGTGATCATGCCGAAAAAAACGGAAACCCCGACGCCGCCTGAAACCGGCGCTCAGGCGGATGTCGCGCCGCAGCCGAAACAGGCGAACTCCGAGCCGCCTGCTGACGCCCCGGCGGACGATAGCGAGCCCTGCGTGGAAACGCTGGAGAAGAAGTGCTGAATTGCTCGTGAAAATCGCTTTGCCGGCCATGCCGGCAAGGCGAGAATGCCTCCAGAATAGAACGTATCGTCACCCTCGGCCTTGCGCCGTTCGCCACGTCGTGAAGGATAACGCGTGGGTAGATGCTCGGGACAAGCCCGAGCAGGACGGCGGTGAGCGTTGCGCCTCGATCAGCGGGGCAGATCATGCCCAACGGCACACCCTCTCCATCGTCCACCTCGGCATCGTGCCTAGGGTCTGAGCCGTTCAACCCGTCAGCAACGTCGTAAAGGATAACCCTTGGGTAGATGCTCGGGACAAGCCCGAGCAGGACGGCGGTGAGCGTTGCGCCTCGATCAGCGGGGCCGATCATGCCCAGCGGCACACCCTCGCGATCGTCACCCTCGGCCCTGTGCCGAGGGTCTGAGCCGTTCCACCCGTCCGCGACGTCGCGAAGGATAACGCGTGGGTAGATGCTCGGGACAAGCCCGAGCAGGACGGCGATCGATGTCGCGGCGCAGTCAGTCCGGGCTCACTTCGCCAGTCGCTCCGCATGCCAACGCAGATGGTCTTCCATGAAAGTCGAGATGAAGTAGTAGGAATGATCGTAGCGCTCGTGATTGCGCAGCGTCAGCTTCATGTCGGTGTTTTCAAGCGCTTCCTCAAACAGCCATGGGCGCAGGCCCGTCTGTAGGAAACTGTCGGCGAGGCCTTGGTCGATCAGGAATTCCGGGAAGGACATGCCGTCCTCGACCAGCGCCACAGCGTCATATTTCCGCCAGGCCATTTCGTCCGTACCGAGATATTTTTCCAAAGCCGGACGCGACCAGTCGGCGGTGGATGGCTGGACGATCGGCGCAAACGCCGAGCAGCTCTTGAAGCGGTCGGGATGTTTGAGCGCAATGGTGAGCGCGCCATGGCCGCCCATGGAATGGCCGAAAATGCCCTGTCGCGTCATGTCGGCGCGGAAGGTCTTGCCGATCAGCTCGGGCAATTCCTGGGTGATGTAGCTGTACATCTGATAGTTTTCGGCCCAGGGCGCCTCGGTGGCGTCGAGATAGAAGCCTGCGCCCTTGCCCATCTGCCAATTGGTCAGTTCATCCGGCACATCATTGCCGCGCGGCGAGGTGTCTGGGCAGACGATGATCAGGCCGAGTTCGGCGGCGAGACGGCGATATTCGCCCTTCTCCATGACATTGGCGTGGGTGCATGTCAGCCCCGAAAGATACCACACTACCGGGCACAGTTCGTCCTTGGCCTGCGGCGGCACGAAGACGGCGAAGGTCATGTCGCATTTGCAGGTTTCGGAGGCATGCGAAAACACGCCCTGCATGCCGCCATGCGCGATGGTTTCGGAAATGATGTTGAGCATAGATAGTCTCCTGTGAAATTAATTCGTCTTAATGCGCGGCGCGCGTGGCCGCCAGCCAATCGTGAAGCTCTTGTTCAAAACCAGGCTTCATGCGCCCGGCAATGCGCGCGCAGGCGTCGAACACGCTCGATAGGTCGTCGCTGTGATCGCTAACGGCGGTCCGGATTTCGGCGATCGTATCCTCGAAACCCCGATAGCGATCGGGGGTCTGGGCTGCGTTGCGCAGCAGTGAGCCCAGAAGCGCGATCGTAGCGGTGTAAAGCGCCTTCAGACGATCGAGATCCGACAGCCGCAGCGATGGTCGCTGGGTCGTGACATAGATGTCGATATATTTGAACAGTGTGTGAAATTTGGCCGACCAATCGGGCAGGCCGGCGTCGAGATAGAAACTCCTGACCGTCGCATCGATGCTCGCCTGCCGGCGCCAGCGCCCGAGATCATAGCGGTAGAGTGTCGAAGGATCGTGGGCGACCTTGCCCTCGAACAGAAGCGACGTCGTCACCGCCCAGTCGAAATCACCGATCACGGTCTTGCGCTGACGCCAATAGGGTTCATGCACAGCCAGGAAGGAATCCCGGCGGAAAAAACTGTAGTAAAGCGAATTGCAGCCGCCGCGGCGCTGCGCATATGCGTGGAAACGATCGACCGCCGTTTCCTCCGGCAAGCCGTAGTCGAGCCGCCGCAGTTCCGGCTCCCCTTCAGCGAAAATCACCACGGTTGGCCGCGCTCCGACGCAATCAGCGGGCAGTCTGGCGAGATCGATGCCCGGCGCGCCCGCCACGTTTTCGATGAAATCGTCATCGCCGACCGGAAGTATGAAGGGCGTATCGGCAGCCTCGACCGTCCGCATCAGGTTTTCGAGCGGTCCCGCGCCGGGATTTTGCAAAACCGTGACCCTGTCGGCGGCATGCGCGTAATGTCCAGCCTTGTCGAGACCATCGGAATTGTCCGAGATGATCAGCCGAAAGTTCCTCGCCCGCGCGTAAGCGATCATATTGTCGATAGAAGGCCTGGCCGTCGCCAGCGGCCGCCTGCTGGGCATACAGAGACTGACAAGAGCCATTCAGCATCCTCATTTTGGGCCTCGCTCCTCGCGAAGTTTGGCCCAATATAGCAGACGCTTGTTTAGTTCGCGCTCAAATCCGCGCTCCGGAGGCGCATAATAGCGGCGCCGTCCCATCTTTTCCGGGAAATAATTCTGGCCGGAAAAAGCGTCGGGCTCGTCGTGATCATAGCGATAGCCGTCGCCATAGCCTTCGCTCGACATCAGCTTGGTCGGCGCGTTGAGAATGTGCTTGGGCGGCAAAAGCGAGCCATTGGCTTTCGCGTCGCGCACCGCCGCCTTATAGGCGACATAGGCGCCGTTGGATTTCGGCGCGGTCGCCAGATAGATGCAGGCATTGGCGAGCGCGAGCTCCCCTTCCGGCGAACCGAGGAAATCATAGGCGTCCTTGGCGGCGTTGCAGACCACCAGCGCCTGCGGATCGGCAAGCCCGATATCCTCCACCGCCATGCGCACGAAGCGGCGGGCGACGAACAGCGGATCTTCGCCAGCGTCGAGCATCCGGCACATATAGTAGAGCGCCGCATCCGGATCGGAACCGCGGATCGATTTGTGCAGGGCCGAGATCAGATTGTAATGGCCGTCCTGACCCTTGTCATAGATCGGCGCGCGGCGCTGGACGACATTCAGCAGCTGCGCGGAATCGAACAGTTCGCCGTCGCGCGCCGCCCGCCACACTTCCTCGGACAATGTCAGGATAGCGCGGCCGTCGCCGTCGGCAAGCGTTAAAAGCAGCGCGCGCGCTTCCTCGTCAACGGGCAAAGGCTTGCCCATCTCGGCCTCGGCGCGGGCGAGCAGCAAGGCGAGGCTTGCCTCGTCATGCGATTTGAAGGTCAGCACGCGGGCGCGCGACAAAAGCGCGGCGTTTAGTTCGAAGGACGGATTTTCGGTGGTGGCGCCGACCAGCACGATGGTGCCGTCCTCCATCACCGGCAGGAAACTGTCCTGCTGCGAGCGATTGAAGCGATGGATCTCGTCGACGAACAACAGCGTCTGACGCCCCTGCTCCCGCCGCATCCGCGCCGCCTCGAACACTTTCTTGAGATCGGCGACGCCGGAAAAGATCGCCGAGATCTGCTCGAAATAGAGATCCGTTTCGCGGCTCAGCAGCCGCGCCACGGTGGTCTTGCCGGTGCCGGGCGGTCCCCAGAAGATCATCGAGCCCAGCGATTTCGCTTCGATCATCCGCGTCAGCGCGCCATCAGGCCCGGTCAGGTGCTCCTGGCCGGACACCTCGGCGAGGTTTTTCGGCCGGAGACGATCGGCGAGCGGCCGGATGGCGTCAGCAACGCCGGCATGATCGAACAGACTGCTCATCGAATGAACTGCCGGATGCGCTGGCCGCCGCGATCGATCTCGACGCGCCAGAAATTGGGATCGGACTCGAGTATGGACTGCAGCCCCTCGGTGGAGGTGATCTCCTGGCCATTGACCGCGATGATGATGTCGCGGGGCGCAAAGCCGAGGCGCGCGGCCGGGGAGCCTCGGGAAATTTCCTGGATCACCACGCCGGTGGCTTCCGCCGGCATCTGCAGTTCCTGGGCGAGACGAGGCGACAGATTGGCCACCAGCGCCCCGGCGAAAGGATTGCGGCCGTCGATCAGCCGCTCGTCCTTGGGCCGCGTTTCGGGCGCCTGCTGCAGGGTCATGCGGATTTCGCGCTCCTCGCCATTGTCAGAGACAGCAAGCGTCACGGTCGAGCCGAGGCCGGCGGTGGTCAGGCGATAGCCGAGCGCGTCGGGATGCTCGACGGCGCGGCCATTGACAGCGGTGACGACCTCGCCTGGGCGCAGGCCCGCTTTATCCGCCGGGCCGTCCTTGACGATCTTGGTGACGAGCGCGCCACGGGCGAGCTTGAGACCGAGTGCTTCGGCGACTTCAGACGTCACGGGCTCAAAGGACGCGCCGACATAGGGACGAGTGAAGCCGCTCTGGCCGCCGCGCCCCGCCTCGATGAACACTTTCACCAGATTGGCGGGAATGGCGAAGCCGATACCGTTCGAGCCGCCGTCGCGCGAGACGATGGCGGTGTTGAGGCCGATCAACTCGCCATGCATATTGATCAGCGCGCCGCCGGAATTGCCGGGATTGATCGAGGCGTCGGTCTGGATGAAGAAGGAGAAGTCGCCCTCGCCCACCCGGTTGCGGGCCAGCGCCGAGACGATGCCTGACGTCACCGTCTGGCCGACGCCGAAGGGATTGCCGACCGCCAGTACGAGATCGCCGACTTCGACGCCGTCGGAATCGCCGATCGGCAGCGCCTCGAACGATCCGCCGCCCTGGACTTTCAAGAGCGCAAGATCGAGCCGCTCATCCTTGAAGGTGACCTTGGCGGAGTATTCGCGTCCATCCGACAGCGCGATCTTGATGTCGTCGGCGCCCGAGATGACATGGTTGTTGGTGACGACGAGGCCATCCTTGCCGATGATCACGCCCGAGCCGAGCGAACTCTGCTTTTCCGTGCGATTGGGCAGCCGCTGGCCGAAGAATTCCTGGAAAAACGGGTCAGAATAAAGCGACGGGCGCTGCACGACCTTCTCGGCATAGACATTCACCACCGCCCCGGCGGTCTGCTTCACGAGCGGCGCGAATGACAGCTGAATTTCAGCTCGGCTTTGCGGAAGAGTCCTCGATTCCTCCGCGCCAACAGGCGCGGCGAGTGACACAGCCATGACCATCAACAGGATGCGCGGACGAAACAGCATGTGATTCCCTTTGTTCTTGCGGTTTTCTTTCTCTCATTCCAGCGCGCGGCTTGCCAAGTGCGGCAACGACGCTTTGCGCCGGCCGCACTATAACGCGCCGATCGGGGCGAGATTTCATCCCATCGCAGAAAAATCAGTGGGCAGGCGCAAAACTCTCGGCGCGGGCGATCTGCCAGGGAATGTGGAAGCGCACGTCACTGGTCCCTTCCAGGAGTTCGCCGGTCCGAAGCGGCGGATAAAGATGGGTAAAGGTCGTGACCTGGCTGTGGTTGATGCGCTTGTGGAAATGGAAGAGCTTGAATTCGGATGGGTGATGCAGGCCGGCGCCCGCCACCACTTCCGCCAAAGCCTCCAGCGTCTTGGCGTGGAATTGCGCCACCCGCGTCGCCTTGTCCGGCACCACCAGCGCCCGCTGGCGATGCTCGTCCTGGGTGGCGACGCCGACCGGACAGTGATCGGTGTGACAGGCCTGGGACTGGATGCAGCCGATGGAGAACATGAAGCCGCGCGCCATGTTGACCCAATCGGCGCCGAGCGCCATGACCCGACCGATGTCGAAGGCCGAGATGATCATGCCGGAGGCGCCGAGGCGGATCTTGTCGCGCAGGCCTGCGCCTGTCAGCGCATTGTGCACGAATGTGAGGCCTTCACGCAGCGGCATGCCGATATGATCAATATATTCGGACGGCGCAGCGCCTGTGCCGCCCTCCTTGCCGTCGACCACGATGAAATCGGGCGTTATGCCTGTCGCCAGCATCGCCTTGACCACCGCCAGGAATTCATGGGCATGGCCGATGCAGAGCTTGAAGCCCACCGGCTTGCCGCCCGACAGTTTGCGCAATTGCACGATGAAGGCCATCAATTCCAGTGGCGTCGAAAAGGCCGGATGACCGGCCGGCGACACGCAATCGCGATCCATGGGGATGCCGCGGATCTCGGCGATCTCTTCGGTGATCTTGGCTTTCGGCAGCACGCCGCCATGGCCGGGTTTGGCCCCCTGGCTGAGCTTGATCTCGATCATCTTGACCTGGGGATCGGCCGCCGCCTTTTCAAAACGCTCCGGCGAAAACGAACCATCGTCATTGCGGCAACCGAAATAGCCGGACCCGATTTCCCAGATCAGGTCGCCGCCATATTCGCGGTGATAGGGCGAGATGCCGCCCTCGCCGGTGTCATGGGCGAAGCCGCCGATCTTTGCGCCCTTGTTGAGCGCGCGGATGGCGTTGGCCGACAGCGAGCCGAAGCTCATGGCGGAAATGTTCAGCACCGAATGGCTGTAAGGCTGGGCGCAATCTGGCCCGCCGACGATGACGCGGAAATGGTGATCAGAAATCCTGGTCGGGGCCAGCGAATGCGAGATCCACTCGTAGCGGGGCTCGTAGACGTCATATTCGGTGCCGAAGGGGCGCTTATCGAGCTGGCCCTTGGCGCGTTGATAGGCGAGCGAACGCTTGTCGCGCGGGAAAGGCCGACCGTCCTTTTCGCCCTCGAAGAAATATTGCCGGATCTTCGGACGCAGATCTTCCATGATGTAGCGCGCATGCCCGCTGATCGGATAGTTGCGCAAAACCGCGTGCCGGCTCTGGACGAGATCATGCACGCCAACCGCCGACAGGAACAGAAACAGCAGGAAAAAGCCCAGCAGCACAGGATGGAAAAACCCCATCACAAGCAGCGCCAGACCGAAAATGGCCAGGCAGGCGATACTGATGGTGAGCGGCAGGATACGGGCGGAGAAGATCAGACGAAGCGCGGTCATGGATGCTACCCGGAATGAGGCGGAGATCCGTAATTTAGATGAATTCGATTATACAAACGTGAAGCCCAGGCGGATGGACGCAGGCTTTTTCGTCGGGACTGCGCCTTGCCTGTGGATCACGAAATCGCCAGCCGGCCACGCAGCTTCATTCCAGTCTCTTCCGCCGACGCGAAGATGACTTCTCCCGACGCCGGAAAGATGCCCGTAAGGCCGGTGATATTGACCTGATGGGTGACGAGCACGACGGGCGACGCCGCTTTCAGGCTCAGGATCCAGGCGAGCGTCTGCCGGGTCCGCGTCTCGGCTTGGCCGGGTTCGTCGAAAAAGGAATTCAAAAGCGGCTGTTCGTCCACGGCGGGCAACATCAACGCGCGCGCCGTCTCCAGGCAGCGGCACCATTGGCTCGAATAGACGTCCGCGTCGTCAATTCCGTTGGCGCGGAACATCGCGCCGATCCGCCGCGCCTGCGCCCTGCCCTCGTCAGACAGGTTTCGCTGCGTCGAACAGTCCCGCAGCCGAAAGCCCGGCGGATCGCCCGATCCGGGCGCTGTCGCGTGCCGAATCAGCGCCACCGACTCGCCACGTCGCAATAGCGCCCAGGGCGTTTCGGACCTTGCGGCGCCGGCGACGAACAGGCCGGCGGCGCCAAGACAAAATGCGCGTCTCTCCATCAGCGGCATGACCGGTCTCCCTTCCAGTCCGAAGCGATACGATGTCGGACGCCCTGGAGAAGCGTCCGACATTTATAACGCCTGAAGTTCGAGACGGATCAGTCGCCGTCACGATCAGCCGACGGCGCGAAGTGGAACAGGCGCGCGGCGGCCGCCCCGCCCGGCCTCCAGCCGGAACCGGGCGATCAACCGCGACAGATGGTTGGCGTCATCGGCGAGCCGGCTGGTGCTCGCCGTCGTCTCCTCGGCCATGGCGGCATTGCGCTGGGTGACCTGGTCGAGCTGATTGACCGCCTCGTTGATCTCCTGCAGCTTATAGGACTGGTCCTGCGCGCCGGACGAGATTTCCTTCACATGCGTGTTCACATCGCCGACATGCTGGCGAATGGAGGTGAGGACATTGCCGGTGGCGGTGACGAGCCTGACGCCTTCGGTGACCTCGGCGCTGGACTTGCCGATAAGGGCCTTGATATCCTTGGCGGCGCCGGCCGAGCGGCTGGCGAGTTCACGCACTTCCTGGGCGACGACCGCAAAGCCTTTGCCGGCTTCTCCTGCGCGCGCCGCCTCAACCCCGGCGTTCAGCGCCAAGAGATTGGTCTGGAAGGCGATCTCGTCGATGACATTGATGATCTTGCCGATTTCTGTCGAGGCCTGTTCGATGCGCTCCATCGCCGCCACCGCCTCGCCGACCACGGTCGAGGATTTTTCCGTGCTGTTATGGGCGAGCGTCACGGCCTTGGCGGCCTCGATGGCGCGCTCGGTGGAATGACGCACCGCCACCGTGATCTCTTCCAGCGCCGAGGATGTCTCCTCCAGCGCCGCCGCCTGCTGTTCGGTGCGGCGCGACAGATCCTCGGACGCCAGGCGCAGCTCGCCCGAGCCGGAATTGATCATGTCGATGGAGGCGCGCACTTCGGTCACCAGCATGCGCAGCACGTCCATGGTCTGGTTGACATTGTGCTGCAATTCGGAGAACGCGCCCTGAAAGGCGCCGCGCATCTTTTCGGTCAGATCGCCGTCCGACAGCGCCGACATCACCCGGCGGACTTCGGAAAGCCCAGAACCGATCGATTCCACCAGTTCGTTCATCGAGCCCGCAAAGGCGTTGAGATCGGCATTGCCGAAATCGGCGCGGATGCGGCGGCTAAAATCGCCTTCCACGGCGGCGGCGACGATTTCGGCGATGGCGGCCTGCAGCGCCTCGCATTGCTCCTTCAGCCGTCGCTCCTGCTCGTTCATCGACCGGACGCGGATGGCGTTCTGCTTGAACACATCGACGGCGCGGGCCATGTCGCCGATTTCGTTGCCCCGGTCCAGATAGCCGATCGAGACGTCGAGATCGCCCCCGGCCAGACGGCGCATCAGCGCGGTGGTCTGGCCGATCGGACGCGAAACATGCCGGATGACGAAGGCCATCGCGCCGGCGCCCACCGCCAATCCGAGCAGCAGCACCGCGAAACTGGCGATCCGGGCGTTGCGGTAACCGCTGATCGCCTCCTGATGCATATCCTCGGCGGCCTGGACATTGGCGTCGCGGAACCGGTCGGCCGCATCGTCGATCGCGCCATAGATCGCGGTCATGGTGTTGATCAGCAGGTCGGAGGCCTCCTTCTTCTGCCCGGCCCGCGACAGCGCGATCATCTGATCATGCGCGGCGAGATAGGCGGACAACCGCTCCTTGAACTCGGCATAGGCGGCCTTTTCCTCGGGCAGCGAAATCAGCGCCTCATAGATGGCCATGCGGTCGCGCAGCTTGCCGAGATCCTTGGCGATCTGCTTTTCGGTGGCGGCCATTTCCTCGGGGCTGCGGTCGACGAGATGCCGGTTCTGCAGGCCGCGCAGATTGGCGATGGTGATGTTGAGCCGGTTGGTGATGTCCACCGCCGGCAGCGCCTTGGCGGCGAGACGCTCGGTGTTGTCGAACACGCCGCCGATCGACAGAAGGCCGAAGCCGCCTTGGGCGACCAGAAGCGCCAACAAGGCCGCCATCATGGCGATGAGCGAAATTTTCAAGGAGAGCGTCTTTTTCAGCATTCGAGTTCCCCATTATGGTGTCGAATTTCTACAATCGCGCAGTTGCAACTTTACACACTCGCGCCGGCGGATGGATGTCGGATAGCGTTTGCCGTTTGGCAAAACGGACACCGGTATGCATATGAGAGGTTTGTCATGCTGCTGAACGTCGCACGGCAATGGCTGCGCTCAGGAGAGCTCACCGGAACATCCGGAAACAGCAGGCCATGAAGATGTTCGCTATTACTCTGCGTTGCCGCGATGATATGAAAACGTGCGTTTAAAATATACTAACAGGTTGCATTCAATAGTGTTAAAATACAAGATTTTTGCGGATCATCTGATTTTTTCCGCCCGAACTTCGGTGCTACGCGCAAGAAAAGCGCCGCAGCCCCGAAAAGGGCGACGGCGCTCAACGTTGAGACAACACTAAGGCATGAAACCGCTCATGGTCCGACCGAAAGCGCATCATGCCACTCGGCCCGAGGTTTCCCCCGGGCCGAATTCGTTTAATCCTCAGCTGCAGCCGCTGGTCGCGCCGCAAGTATCGCACTTCTCACAAGTGCCGTTGCGCACCATGGTGAAGTTCTGGCATTCCGAGCACATATTGCCGGTATAGCCTTGCGCGATCGATTGCATGCGGCGGGCGTTCTCCATCTTCTTGGCTTCCGATTTGGCGGCGGCGGCGTCGGCGGCGGCCTTGTCGGAGAACAGTGCGGTGGCGTCAGCTGGCGTTTCCGAGATCTGCCCGGCGACGTCTTCGACCAGTTCCTTGGCGCGCTCTTCGTAATCGCGCTTGAAGGACACGACTTCAGAGGTCGAGATCGCCGTCATCGGCTCAAGCTTGCGCGCGGCGTTGCCGGAGAAGGCGGCGACATTGGCCGAGGCTTTGGCCGGAACGGCCGTGGCGGCGCCCTTGGCGTCCGAGCGATCGATGCCCGAGCCGCCGACCAGCGTCGGCTTGTAGCCGCGCGTCCAGCCGGTGGAAATCAGGTTGGTCTTGCCTTCCTGGATACCCTTGCCGAGCGCGGTGTTGGAAAAATCCGACGTATCGACATGCGCCAAATCATGGCGGTTGAGATAGGAGACGGCGAGCTCGCGGAACACATAGTCGAGGATCGACGTGGCGTTCTTGATCGCGTCATTGCCCTGGACCATGCCAGCCGGCTCGAACTTGGTGAAGGTGAAGGCCTCCACATATTCTTCGAGCGGCACGCCATATTGCAGGCCAAGCGAGATGGCGATGGCGAAATTGTTCATCATCGCGCGGAAGGCGGCGCCTTCCTTGTGCATGTCTATGAAGATTTCGCCGAGGCGGCCATCGCCGAATTCGCCTGTGCGCAGATAGACCTTGTGTCCGCCGACGACCGCCTTCTGGGTGTAGCCCTGACGACGGTTCGGCAGCTTTTCGCGCTCGCGCACGAGCCGTTCCACCACCCGCTCGATGATCTTTTCGGTGACAGTGACGGCAGCGGCTGCGGCCGGGGCCTGCAGCAGATCTTCCAGCGCGTCCTCGTCGTCCTCATCCTCGATCAGCGAGGCGTTGAGCGGCTGGCTGAGCTTGGAGCCGTCGCGATAGAGCGCATTGGCCTTCAGCGCCAGCTTCCAGCTGAGCATATAGGCGTTCTTGCAATCCTCGACGGTGGCGTCGTTGGGCATGTTGATGGTCTTGGAGATCGCGCCCGAGATGAACGGCTGGGCGGCCGCCATCATGCGGATATGGCTTTCGACCGAGAGATAGCGCTTGCCGATCTTGCCGCAGGGATTGGCGCAATCGAAAACGGGCAGATGCTCCTTCTTGAGGAAGGGCGCGCCTTCGAGCGTCATGGCGCCGCAGACATGGATATTGGCGGCCTCGATCTCCTTCTTGGAGAAGCCGAGATGGTCGAGCAGGTTGAAGTCGATGGCGTTCATCGCTTCGTCGCTGACGCCAAGCGTGCGCAGGAAATCGGCGCCGAGCGTCCACTGGTTGAACACGAACTTGATGTCGAAGGCGGCCTTGGTGGCGCCGTTGATCGCCTCGATCTTGTCGTCGGTAAAGCCCTTGGCCTTGAGCGAACCGGGGTTTACGCCGGGCGCCTGGTTGATATTGCCATGGCCGACGGCATAGGCCTCGATCTCGGCAAGCTGGCTTTCGCTATAGCCGAGCGAACGCAGCGCTTCGGGAACGGCGCGATTGATGATCTTGAAGTAACCGCCGCCGGCGAGCTTCTTGAATTTCACCAGCGCGAAATCAGGCTCGATGCCGGTGGTGTCGCAATCCATCACCAGACCGATCGTGCCGGTCGGCGCAATCACCGACACCTGCGCATTGCGGTAGCCGTGCTTTTCGCCCAGCTCCAGCGCCAGATCCCAGGCGGCGGTGGCGTGGCTGACCAGATCCTGGTCGGGGCATTCGCTGTGGATCAGCGCCACCGGTTCGACCGAGAGCTTTTCATAGCCCTGGGTCACGCCATGGGCGGCGCGGCGATGGTTGCGGATGACGCGCAGCATGTTGTCGCGGTTGGGCGCAAACATCGGGAACGGACCAAGCTCGGAGGCCATTTCAGCAGACGTCGCATAGCAGACGCCGGTCATGATGGCGGTCAGCGAGCCGGCAATGGCGCGGCCTTCCTTGGAGTCGTAGGGAATGCCCGAGGACATCAGCAGGCCGCCGATATTGGCGTAGCCGAGGCCGAGCGTGCGGTATTCGTAAGAGAGTTCGGCGATCCGCTTGGACGGGAACTGCGCCATCATCACCGAGATTTCGAGCACCACGGTCCACAGACGCACGGCGTGCTCGTAAGCGGCGATATCGATCTTGCCGGTCGCCGCATCCTTGAACATCATCAGGTTGAGGGAGGCGAGATTGCAGGCCGTGTCATCCAGGAACATATATTCCGAGCACGGATTGGAGGCGCGGATGGGGCCTGCCGCCGGGCTGGTGTGCCAGTCGTTCATGGTGGTGTTGAAATGCAGGCCGGGATCGGCAGACGCCCAGGCGGCGTAGGAAATTGTTTCCCAGAGTTCGCGCGCCTTGAGAGTCTTGACCACCTTGCCGTCCTTGCGGGCGGTCAGGTTCCAATCGCCATCGTTTTCGACTGCGCGCAGGAAGTCGTCCTTGATCGAGACGGAATTGTTGGAGTTCTGGCCGGCGACGGTCAGATAGGCTTCCGAATCCCAATCCGTGTCATAGGTCTTGAATTCCATGTCCTTATAGCCCTGGCGGGCGAACTGGATGACGCGCTGGACATAATTTTCAGGCACGAGGGCGGACTTGGCGGCCTTGATCTCGCGCTTCAGCGCCGGGTTCTGCTTGGGGTCATAGCAGGCGTCATTGTCGGCCTCGCAGTTGACGCAGGCCTTCATGATCGCCTTGAGATGCTTGGCGACGATCTTGGAGCCGGTCACGAGCGCTGCGACCTTCTGCTCTTCCTTGACCTTCCAGTTGATATATTCCTCGATATCGGGGTGATCGATATCCACCACCACCATCTTGGCGGCGCGGCGGGTCGTGCCGCCGGACTTGATGGCGCCCGCCGCGCGGTCGCCGATCTTGAGGAAGCTCATCAGGCCAGACGACTTGCCGCCGCCCGACAGCTTTTCGCCGGCGCCGCGCAGATGTGAAAAATTGGAGCCGGTGCCGGAGCCGTATTTGAACAGGCGCGCTTCGCGCACCCACAGATCCATGATGCCGCCTTCGTTGACGAGATCGTCCTCGACGGACTGGATGAAGCAGGCATGCGGCTGCGGATGTTCATAGGCCGACTTGGACTTCACCAGCTTGCCGGTGAAGGGATCGACATAGAAATGGCCCTGGCCGGGGCCATCGATGCCGTAAGCCCAATGCAGGCCGGTGTTGAACCATTGCGGCGAATTCGGCGCCACGCGCTGGGTGGCGAGCATATAGGCAAGCTCGTCGCGGAAGGTGAGCGCATCTTCCTCAGAGGTGAAATACTTGCCCTTCCAGCCCCAATAGGTCCAGGTGCCGGCGAGACGGTCAAACACCTGGCGGGCGTCGGTCTCAGAGCCGTACTGTTCGTCCTTGGGCAGCTTCGACATCGCGGCCGTGTCGGCTTCAGAGCGCCACAGCCAGGAGGGAACGTCGTTTTCCTCGACCTTCTTCAGAATCTTCGGCACGCCGGCCTTGCGGAAATATTTCTGCGCCAGAATGTCGGCCGCCACCTGGCTGAACTGTTCGGGAACCTGGATATCGGCCAGACGAAACACCACCGAGCCATCCGGATTGCGGATCTCGCTGGTGGCGGTGCGGAAGGCGACGGCGTCATAGGCTGACTTGCCGGCTTCAGTGAATTTCCGTTCTATGCGCATCTCATTAACCCCTAGCATCATCGTCGCGCCATAGGCGCAAATGTCCTCGTCCGGCGCGAGGGATCGCCCCGCAGCCAGTTCGCGTCTCGTTACCTTTCGGGAAACACGATATCCGGTCGCCCCTTTATCTGGCGCCCGATCCAGCCGCAAACACTAAATATAGTATCAACAACTTTATGGGTCCAGCATTCGTTCCATGGCGGGCAGATATTTTCGACGCGCTTGTCGGTGTCCCGGAGACGCGCGAACGCGACCGCCGGAAAGCGCTGAAACCATCGATTTTTCCATAGGATGAACCGGTCCTCGTAACTTTCCGGTCCAGTCGCCGCCGCAACGATCCCATTAAGAGACAGGGCCACGATTCCGTCAAGGGGTGGTCTGTGACGGATTTATTAACACCATATCTTGTGGCGCGGGCATGTGGAAAAACACGACACAGGCTAAGCGCTTCTAATCTCGGCGTTTCGGCCCAAGCCGAGGTCGCGCGGGCGTGGCTTGTTCACAGTTTGGTAAATCGAATATTTATTTTTTTCACAAAAACAGCCAATCGCTTTTGCGCGGAAGCGATCTGTGGCAGCGCACAAACGAATCACAAAATCCCACTCGAAAACGCCCGAAAAGCTGCGGCCGGCTCCAACGGGAACCGGCCGAAAAAGTCTATGCTGAAGGAGCGGACCGCTCAGAGCGCGTCGAGATTGATGCCGATGGTGACGGCGCCGATCGGCGCGCCGCTTTCGTCAACGATGGTCATCGAGGCCTGAGACTGCAGCGCCTGGGTGGACTCGTCTTTTTCGACCTCGTCGACGAAGAAGCCTTCGGCGCCGGCGCCGAAACTCTTCTGAAACTTGTCTTCGTCGCCTTGCCAGTAATCCGAGGTCACGTCGCTCTGGCCGACATTCAGCCCCTTGGCGTCCATGACGAAGATCTCGGAGATGACGCCTTCGGACGCCTCCTGCTTCTCATGCAGGAATTTCGAGGCGGCATTGCCCAGGACCTCATCGATCATCTTGCGATCGCCGCCGTCGACTTCGGCGCGCCAGGCTTTGTCAAGCGCATCGATATCGGCGGCGCTCAATCCGGCGGTCTTGGCGTTCTGCGCCTTGATCGCGTCGATAACCGCTGGATCCTTGATCCATGGCGCGACATTGGCTTTCACATAGTCGGTGATCGGCGCGACATGCGCCTCTTCCGCCTGCGCCGCCCATGGCGTGATCATGGCCGCGGCCATGAGGACTGCTGTCAGTTTGTATCTCATCATGCGCCCTTTCCTATGCCCCCGCACATCTCGTGCGTATCTAGACCTCAGAACTCCTCCCAGGAGTCCTTGACCGGCGCTGCAGCCGTTGCAGCGCGCGTTGATCGCGCGGCGACCGGCCGGCGAACCGGGGCGACCTCCGCGAGGTTGTTCTTGTTCTGCCGCGGCGAATACGACGCGCTCGCGCTCTGACGAATACGGAAACGCTGCGCTCCGGCCTGCAGCGCCTGGCTCTGGCTGAGCAGATCATGGCAGGCGGCGCTGGTTTCCTCAACCATCGCGGCGTTCTGCTGCGTGGTCTGGTCCATCTGGTTCATGGCGCCATTGATCTCGCGCAGACCATTCGCCTGACTCTGATAGGACTCGACCATGGCCTGGATCGAGCGGGTGATGCCGTTGACCCGCTCTTCGATCGTGACCAGCGCATCGCCGGTGCGATTGACCAGGTTGACGCCATTGGAAACTTCGGCGCTCGACACCGTGACCAACTGCTTGATCTCCTTGGCGGCGTTGGCGGATCGCTGGGCAAGCTCGCGCACTTCCTGCGCCACCACGGCGAACCCCTTGCCCGCCTCTCCCGCCCGCGCGGCCTCGACACCGGCATTGAGCGCAAGAAGATTGGTCTGGAAGGCGATTTCGTCGATGACCCCGATGATCTTGCCGATCTGGCTGGACGATGTCTGGATCTGGTCCATCGCGCCGATGGCGTCGCGCACGATGAGCGCCGAGTTATGCGCGTCGCTCTTGGCCTCTTCCACCATCTGAACGGCAGTCTGTGCGTTGCGCGCCGCAACATCGACCGTCGAACTCACTTCGGAAAGCGCCGCCGCCGTTTCCTCAAGCGCGGCCGCCTGCTGCTCCGTGCGCTTGGCGAGTTGTTCGGCGGATGTGGCGAGTTCCTGCGATCCGCTCTCGACGGCCACGGAGACGCGCTTGATATTGTCGATCGCTTCGGCCACCGCCTCGATCATGCGGTTGAAGTCGCGTTGGACCTCGGAAAACTCGGCGCCGAGATCGTCGAGCCGGATGCTGAAATCGCCTTCGGCGAGCGTGCCCAACGCCGCAGCGAGCGTATCGACCACAGATCGTTGCCGATCCGCCGAACGTCTTTCACTCTCTGCGTTGCTCCGGCGCTCGGCCTCGATGGACAACCGCTGCTGCTCTGCGGCCTCTGTCTGGCGGACCTTCTCGATCGCCTGCTGACGGAACAGATCCAATGCGCGCGCCAGGAAACCGATTTCATCGCCGCGATCCTGATGGATGACGGGCGTATCGAAATCTCCAGCCTGCAGGCGCGAGATGCGGTCGCCGATCACCCCCAACGGCGCACCCACAAGCCGTCGCATGGCGAAGAGAAAAGCCGCGACCGCCAAAATGATGACGCCCGACTGGATGGCGAGCGCGGTCAGCGCCTTGTTGCGGGCCTCCGCGAATATCGCTTCCGCCGACCAAACGGTGACAACCACCCCTTGCGGCTTGCCCTTCTTGTCGAGCGGCAAGGGCGAGGCGACTGCGACCAGGCCATTCGAAACGCTGGCATGGCTGACGGCGGATTTTTCGCCGCCTTGTTTTGCGAACGCGGCGATGTCATCGGCGGTCCAGGACATCGGGATATCGGGCCGGGTCCAGGCGTCGACAGCCGCGCCGCTGGCGTTCAGCGCCGAAAACTGGGTGAGGTTGAGTGCTGCATTCTCACGATAGAGCGCATAGGCCTCCTGCACGACCGCGGATTTGCCCCATTTGACGCCGCCGGCGGCAAGCGTGGCGAATTGCTCGGAATCCTTGATCCAGCCGCGCTCCGAAAAAGCCAGCATCTGGGCGCTTTCCTGTCGCCATGTGTTGATGGCGAGCCCTGCCAATCCCGCCGCATTGATCACAACAATCAGCGCCGAGAGTTTGACGGTCAGGGAAAGATTGCGCAATAGCTTCATGAAGGAAACCTCTTTGGGCGCCGTTCCCGAATATGCCGGGATGGTCCGCCTCGTTCGCCTGCCCTCATGGCAAGAATGCATGGCAGCTTTGCGCCATACGCAGGTCGAAACGTATATCCGCTATATTAATTATTTATGAAGCACGCGAGGATTGCTTTTCCGCGCGAGGACAATTTTCGCAGAAAGAACGAACACAACGAAGAATAACGAAATTTATTTGATAAAATTCATGTATATCCGCATGAATTTACTAACTCACGACATCAACCGCCCAAACATCGAGCGATGCAAAAGCCGTGAAATCAAGGGCTTTCAATGATCGAGACGCCCTGCGGACATCAATGGCGTCCTGCCCGTTCATCCAAAAAGAAAGCCCAGCGATGCTCTCAAAGCGCCGCTGGGCGTGACCTCGCAATCATGTCATCGCAGGATGGCGGCGATCAGCCGCGATGATCCTTGGCGATCGGTTCCTGATAGGTGAAGCCCATATCCCAGGGGAAATAGATCCAGGTGTCCTGCGAGACCTCGGTTACGAATGTGTCGATCATCGGCACGCCCTTGGGCTTGGCGTAGACGGCGGCAAAATGCGCGTTCGGCAACATGGCGCGCACTTCCGCCGCAGTCTTGCCGGTGTCGGTGAGGTCGTCGACCACCAGGACGCCCTCGCCGCCCTTCTCAAGCAGCGGCGCCGCGATGCCCTTCAGAACGTTCATGTCGCCCTGATTGACGTAATCGTGATAGGAGGCGATGCAAACCGTTTCGATCAGGCGAATATTGAGTTCGCGCGAAATGATGGCGGCAGGAACCAGGCCGCCGCGGGTGATGCAGACGATGCCCTTGAACGGCCTGTTCAGCCCCGCCAGCCGCCAGGCAAGCGCGCGGGCGTCGCGATGGAACTGATCCCAGGAAACGGGGAAGGCTTTTTCAGGCAACGACATGGAGTGTCCTCGGATAGAAAATGGAAGATCTGCCGCGCCATTATCCGAGTTGCCGCCGCGCCGTAAAGTGCGCGACGGTCGTGATCCCCGAAAAAGAGGAAAAGCGCCTGATCAACGGGACATGAAGACCGGAACCGTCATCGATTCCAGAATGATCTGTGTGACGCCGCCAAACAGCCGCTCGCGAATACGGGCGTGACTATAGGCGCCCATCACCAGAAGATCGGCGGCGAAATCCGCGCAGCGGTTTTCGAGCACGGCGGAAATCGCCACGCGCTCCGACTCCTGGGTGTTGGTCGTCACCTTGAGCCCATGCCGCGCCAAAGACTCAGCAAGATCGGCGCCGGTCAGCACGGCGCTCTTGGAGTTGGTCTCCTGCGGGTCGACCGAGAACAGTTCGATCTCGGCTGCGTCCTTGATCAGCGGAATGGCGTCGAACACAGCGCGGGTGGATTCGCGCGACCCGTCCCAGGCCACCAGCACCCGATTGAAGCCATTGACCGGCTGATCGATCCACGGGATGAACAGCGCCGGACGTCCGGTTTCGAACAGCAATTCGTCCACGTCCCCTACCCGGTCGGACGCCGGTTGGCTGGCGATCACCAGATCGCTGACCCGGCAGGAATCGATCATTGCTTGCGACGCCATGACCCCGGTTCCCCGGCTTGCCCGCCAGGCGGCGGAGACGCCTTCGCGCGCGGTCGCCTCGTTGAACATCGCCTCGATCGACTTGCGCTTTTCGGCGGCCGCCTCATAGAGACTGGCGATGATGGAGGAATCCGGCAGATCGAACGGCGTCATGATCGGCGGCGGATCGACGATTTCCGCATGCAGGCCGATCAGATGGGCGTTTTCCTTCTGGGCCAGGCCGATGGCGGCTTGCGCCACCGCCTTGGCCGTCTTGGGGTCGGACAGTACGACTGCGATCGTCTTGATGGGCATGAAAGCCTCCCGTCGTTGTTCTCACGGTTTCAAGTCGACAATAGGCGCAAAGTTCCGCCCAACCTTGATCAAGGTCAATCTGCGGACGTCAATCGGAATCGGCGTGGCCGAGGCGACGGGCGGCCACTTCGGCCAGCATCGCGCGCACCGCGTCAACGGCCGCCTCGAGCGCAGCGGCGCTCCTCGCCCGCACCACGATATCGGTGGAATAGCGCTGGCCGTCGAATTTCGGATAAGAGCCGATCACCGTGTCGGGATGGGCTTTCTGCACGGCCGCCAACGGGCCGCCGATATCGCCTTCGCCGAAATCGCAGGGCGTCGAACGCGACAACATTGTCGTTCCCGTCCGAAGTTTTGGCAGCACATTATCCAGCATCGCCTGGAAGATGTTCGGCACG
This sequence comes from Rhizobium sp. SG_E_25_P2, assembly GCF_029892285.1. Classification (GTDB taxonomy): domain Bacteria; phylum Pseudomonadota; class Alphaproteobacteria; order Rhizobiales; family Rhizobiaceae; genus Rhizobium_E. The sequence goes on along the minus strand of NZ_JARXVM010000019.1, from coordinate 8,683 downwards.
CCGGCCATCACATGCACATTGCCGATCGAAAAGCCCGGCGCGATCGACACTGGGTTGTCGATATGCTCGCTGCCTTCAGGCAGCCGCGCCATGCGCTGGCGCGCCTCGTTGAACTCCAGCCCGCGCGCCTGATACATCGCGCCCAAAAGCGCCATGGCCTTCTCCTCATGGCTGACCGGCACGCCGAAGGCCGCGCCGATCGCATCGGCGGTGATGTCGTCATGGGTCGGGCCGATGCCGCCGGAGGTGAAGACATAATCATATTTCGCCCGGAGCGCGTTGAGCGCTGCGACGATCTCATCCTGTTCGTCCGGCACGATCCGGACCTCCTTGAGATCGATGCCGTTGAGCGTCAGCAGGTCGGCGAGATAGCCGATATTCTTGTCCTTGGTCCGTCCGGACAGGAGTTCGTCGCCGATCGCCAGCATGGCGGCGGTCACGATGTCGGAATGTGTCATGGTCAGGGTCTCCGGGAAGATGGGGCAAACTGGGCCGGGCATTATCGCGTGTCAAGCCGAAGGCGGCGCGGCGGCGTAAAGGAAATCAGTTTCACAAAACCTCCATTGTTCAACAAAAGAGAACACTCAAGCCGCAAATTGCCATGCTGCCAGAACCAGACGATGCGCCTATATAGCGGTTGTCGAATTTTTCTCAGACAACGAAGGGACGCCACAATGGCAAAGGTTCTCGTGCTCTACTACTCCTCATACGGCCATATCGAGACGATGGCCTACGCCGTCGCCGAAGGCGCGAAATCGACGGGCGCAGACGTGACCGTCAAGCGCGTTCCGGAACTTGTTCCGGAAGACGTCGCCAAGGGCGCGCATTTCAAGCTCGACCAGGCCGCCCCGGTCGCCACCGCCGAAGAACTCGCCGAATATGACGCCATCATCGTCGGCGCCGGCACCCGCTTCGGCTCGGTCGCCTCGCAGATGCGCAATTTCTGGGATCAGACCGGCGGTCTGTGGTTCCAGGGCAAGCTGGTCGGCAAGGTCGGCGGCGTGTTCACCTCCTCGGCCACCCAGCATGGCGGTCAGGAATCCACCATTCTCAGCTTCATCCCGACCCTGCTGCATCACGGCATGGTCGTGGCTGGCCTTCCCTACGCCTTTGCCGGCCAGATGGGCGTCGACGCCGTCAAGGGCGGCTCGCCCTATGGCGCGACCACCATCACCGATGGCGACGGCTCGCGTCAGCCGTCTGAAGTGGAACTGGAAGGCGCAAAGTTCCAGGGCGCTCATATCGCCAAGCTCGCCGCCAAGCTGGTCGCTTGAGTTTAAAAAGCAGAATGATGAAGAAGGGCGGCGCGCGCGTCGCCCTTTTTTCATGGCCGCGCGAAATAGGCGCGTCGCCCCGTTGGATCGGAGCCGCTGGAATGAGTAAAAAAAGGGACCCAGCGACTATACAACTCCGTTCATAAAATTGTTTAATATTGACTCTCAAACATAGATCATCTCATTTTCCACGTCATGTATTCACATCAAGAATACGAATGAAGGCTCAATAAATATTCTGCAAGGAGTGCGATCATGACGTTCATCAACGCTCACTTCACGCATGGCTTTGACATGACAAATAAATCTTTACCAATCCCCGATGATCCGGACCCATTTGTAGGAACATTCATAACAGAATACACTTCGGAAGAAATTGCCATTAATGTCTCCAGATATACGTATTATGTGATTCAAGGCGAATTCCCTGAAGAACTCCCGGTGGATGGCATACCGGGGGACGCAAAAATTACCGGTTATTCCGTAGAGCATTTTAGTTATTTTGGTCATCACATGCGGGAAACCGTGACGGACCTGTCTGTGACATGGTCAGAGGCCACAACTACGAAAGATTGGCTGATCGGCTCGTCTGCCGTCACATTTATTGGCAGCAGCGAGCGTGATGTCGCCTACGGATCTGAAAAGTCAGATAACTTCACCATGGCCGGCGGCAACGACTCCGTTTTCGGCCTCGGCGGCCATGACGTGTTGATGGGCGGCGCAGGAAGAGATTTCCTCTTCGGCGGCGCCGGAGTAGACATGATGTTTGGAGGCAAGGGAAACGACGTGCTCAAAGGCGGCGCGGATACCGACTTTTTCCTCTTTTCGGAGAAATTCGGTCACGATGTCGTTCGCGACTGCAAAGGTGACAGGGTTGTGATCGACATTCAGCGCGAATTGAGCCTTGATGCGTTTCGCGAAAAATACATGACGAAAATTGGCTCCGATATTCACGTTCAAATAGATGAAAACCGCTCGATAATATTTGAAGACGCCAATATAAAAAACATTGATTTCAGGATCGAAGACGTCTCTCTTTACTTGTAGGAAAAGCAGCTTTCTTACAGCCGCATCTGGCCCGGCGCTGTTTCGCCCCAACCTGCGTCAAGCGTGGGGAAAGCATGGAGGACAACAAACGTCGTCAAAATAAATGCACGCCGGAACAAGCTGTCAGGCGTGCCCGCAGCTTGAGTCACTATATCGCGGGCCGTGCTGTTGAGGGATTACTTTCAGGCAGCACCGCCCCGCCACAACCACGCAGAAAAAGCGCTTCGGAGCGGTTTTCATGTGCAGTCGGAGAGATGATCATCTTTGCACAACAATTTTGGCGTTGTGCAGGGGCTTGCGAATCATCCTCGGTAAGGTATTGAAAGTTAACGCTGCGGACATGGCGGAACTGGTAGACGCAAGGGACTTAAAATCCCTCGGGCTTGCTCGTACGGGTTCGATTCCCGTTGTCCGCACCAACATTCTCGAGCATCTGTCGGAAAACGCGACCGCCACGCCAGCAAGCATTGCTGGTGTTCGCTATCAATTCTGTAGATAACCGTTATTTACTAATGTTTTGGATGCTGTTTCCCGATACAGCTGTCGTCAGCGGCGCATGCCCCCAAATTGCGGGCGTCGTATACGGCAGGGGCTTGTCGCCGTTGGCCCCTGCCGTCAACATCCGTACTGAACACCAGCAAGCACATGGATCCAGCCCCTTGTCCGCGCCCGTTCGGATAAATGCGGTTAACAGCCTCTGAATGCAGCCCAAAAAGCATCAGTTATTGCTAAATTTACGCAACCGCTTCAAATCCTCTTAATCGACGTCGGCTATTTTAGCATCATCCAATACGGGAATGACGCAAGCATTCTATCCGTAGCGGAGAGGGAGCCTGATTTCGGGGCCCGGCTCGTTTCGTTCGCCAGCCGCGCGGGCGGGAACGGCGCGTTTTGGCAGCGGCGCGAAAAACAGTCTCGGGCAGACGCCATGATCGCACGCCACATCTCCTTCATCGCCGCCGCCATTTCCGCCGTCGCCATCCAAGTCGGGCCGGTTCTGGCGCTCGACAAGCCGACCGGCGACGTCATTCTCACCGTCACCGGCGCAATCGACGATCTCAACGCCGCGGCGGCGGCCGAATTCGATATCGCCATGCTGGAAAAGTTGCCCGGCAGAACGGCGACGCTGGAAACACCCTGGACACAGGGCAAAGTCACCTTTTCCGGTCCCTTCGTGGCCGAACTGATGAAAGCCGTCGGCGCGCATGGCAAGATGCTGCGCGTGACCGCGCTCAATGACTATACCGTCGAGGTTCCGGCCTCGGACGCCACCGATATCAAAACGATCCTCGCCACGCGCATGAATGATGAGCCGATGTCTGTGCGCGACAAAGGCCCTCTCTTCCTGATCTATCCCTTCGATCTAGACCCCTCGCTCTACAACGAGAAATACTTCTCGCGCTCGGTCTGGCAAATCAAATCGATAGAGGTCATCGAGTGATCAGTCTCATGCAGGAAAGCGACGTCATCCGCAAAGCCGGCAAAACCACCGCCGTGCTGCAGGTCTTCGCTGTCCTGCTGCTGGGGCTTCTGGCCTCTCTCTACTACGATATTTCCGCCCGTTATTCGGAGATGCAGAACGGCATTCGCGAAAACGCCATGTGGTCGGTCTATCAGCTCGACCGCGAAGCCCGACGCCTGCGTGAAGTCGTCTCGATCGCAATCGCCAAATCCGACACCTCGGTCGCCTCGCAGAAAGAGATGTCATTGCGCTACGACATCCTCTTCTCGCGCATGTCGATGCTGGAAAAGGCGAATTTCGAAGAAAACTTCAAGGTCGACGCGACGGTGCGCAAGCAGCTCACGGAGATCCGACGCACGGTCTACCAGAACGCGCCCCTGTTCGACGACATTGCAGCCAAGAGGGCGGTATCGATCGCGAGCCTCCGCATTCTCTTTGGCCAGTTGGTGACGCTGACGGAAAACAGCGAACATCTCTTGACCTACACCAACAATACGCTCAGCGCCGACCGCGCCGACAGTCGCCAGACCGTGCAATCGCTCGAAATGAAGTCGCTGACGCTGATCGCGCTTCTGGTCGCCTCGGTGGGATTCCTGATCTTTACGCTCAGGCGGCAATTGCGCAGCGTCCGCGCCGCCGGCCTGAGCCTGGAGACCATGGCCGGCAACCTCAACAACGCCTATCAGGCGGCCGAAGCCGGCAACCGCGCCAAGTCGCAATTCATGGCCACGATGGGCCATGAAATCCGCACGCCGCTCAACGCCATCCTCGGCATGGTCGAACTGATGGAACTGAAAAAACTGCCGGCCGAATGCCAGGACAATCTGCGCACCATTCGCGGCGGGGGCGAAGCGCTGCTCGACATCATCAACGAGATCCTTGATTTCGCCAAGATCGAGCATGGCAATCTGGAACTCGAATACCGCATTGTCGACATCAAGGCGCTGGCCGAATCCGCCAGTGAAATGATGCGCGGACGCGCCGCAGAGGCCGGCAACACGATTGATCTCGACATACCGGCGGTGCTGTCGGCGCCCTATATCCATTCCGATCCGACCCGATTGCGCCAGATCGTGCTTAATCTGATGAGCAACGCGGTCAAATTCACCGCCAATGGCGTCGTCACTCTCCGCATCCGCGAAACCGGCACGGAAAAAGCGCCGCGTCTGCGCATCGAGGTCAAGGACACCGGCATTGGCATCGACGAATGCGGCCGCGCCAAACTCTTCAAGCCCTTCTCCCAGGTCGACGCCTCGATCAGCCGTAAATATGGCGGCACCGGCCTTGGACTGACGATTTGCAAGCAGATCGTCGATCGCTTCGGCGGCGAGATGGGCGTCGACAGCGTGCCGGGGCTCGGCAGCAAGTTCTGGTTCGAAATTCCCGCGCCGCGGTCGGAACTGGCGCCGCCCAACAACAAGGCCATAACTGCGGCCGCCAACGCATTGCCAAGACTGACGGTGCTGGCGGTGGAAGACAACAAGGTCAATCAGCAGGTGATCCGCCGCTTCCTGGAACATCTGGGACAGGAAGTCCATCTCGCCGACGACGGCGCGCAGGCGGTCGACATCGCCTCCCGCAAGCGCTTCGATCTCATTCTGATGGACATGCAGATGCCGGTGATGGACGGGATCGAAGCCACCCGTCGCATCAAGGCGCTGCCTCAGCCGGCTTGCCGGACGCCCATCTGGGCAATGACCGCCAACGCCTCCGAAGACGATCGCATCGCCTGCGAGGAAGCCGGTATGGAAGGCTTCCATTCCAAGCCGGTGTCGATGATCCAGCTCCGGCAGTTGATTGCCGATGTCGGCGGTGAAGCACAGCGGCCGATCGCCGATTCGCCGACTGCGGCCATGGAGGAGGAGAGGATGAACACAACTGCGCCACAGCCGGCGAACGAGACCTGGGAGCGCCCCTTCGAATTGCGCCGCCAGGAGATCGCCGACGCCCTGGGAGATGATGTCTTCCTGGAACTACTGGACGATTTTTTCGACGATTCGGAACGGCTGCTGCGCGATCTTCTCGCCGCCTACGATGCCGAACAGCCTGAAAAGCTCGAGCCGATGCTGCACAATCTCAAGGGCGCGGCCGCCAATGTCGGACTGTCCGATATCGCCGCCCTGGCGCAACAGATGCGCACCAGCCGCCCGAACCGAAATCAACTGGAATCACTGTCAGCGAACATTGCCAGCCGCAAACTGATGCTGGCGGCCTAAGGGGAAGACCATGCGCATACTTCTCGTGGACGACAACAAAACCAACCTGACCATCCTGACCAAGCTGGTTGAAAAGCTGGAAGGCTGTATTCCCCTGCCCTTTATCAGCCCGGAAGACGCGCTGTCGGAAATGCCGGAGCTCGAATTCGATATCGGCATTATCGATTTCCAGATGCCCGTCTATACCGGCGTGGACTTCCTGATCGAGACGATGCGGTTCGACAAATACAAGGACAAGCCCTTTGTCTTCGTCACCGTCGACACCGATCTCGCCACCCGCATGGCGGCGCTGAACGCCGGCGCGATCGATTTCCTCACCAAACCGATCAATCCGCTCGAATTCACCGCCCGCATCCGCAATCTCGTCGCGCTGGCCGACGCCCGCAACAAGCTGGCCGACAAGGCCGAATGGCTGCGTATGGAAGTCGACAAGGCGGTGGGCGAATTGCGCGCCCGCGAGGAAGAGATCATTTATCGCCTGACGCTCGCCGCCGGCTACAAGGATCCAGAAACCGGCCGTCACACCATGCGCGTCGGCCTCTATTCGGAAGCCATCGCCAAGGCCTACGGCCTGTCGCCCGACGTGGCGGCCGATATCCGCCTCGCCGCCCCGATGCATGACATCGGCAAGGTCGGCATCGCCGACGAGATCCTGCTCAAGCAGGGCAAGCTGACGGAACAGGAATTCGCCGAAATGCAGCGGCACACGCTGGTGGGCGGCCAGATCCTCGGTCAGTCGCGTTCGAGCCTGCTGCAACTCGCCGCCGAGATCGCCTCCTCGCATCATGAGAGATGGGATGGACAAGGCTATCCTCTGCGCCTGCAAGGCGCATCCATCCCGCTGCCCGGGCGCATCGTCGCCATCGCCGACAATTTCGACGCTCTGACCACCGCGCGCCCCTATAAGGAGCCCTGGACCGCGGATCAGGCCGGCGAACACATCCTCAGGCGGGCAGGAAGTCAATTCGATCCGGAATGCGTGGCGGCCTTCAAGGCGGCCTTGCCGGAAATCCTGCGCATCATGCGCGACAATTCCGTCGCCGACGACGCGCCTTTCTGTCTGCCGGCCCAGGCGGTCGCCTGACGGGCGAAACGCCGGATATCGAAAAGGGCGCCGCGGCGCCCTTTTCTCGTTCGTCCTGTCGATCGGATCAGAACTTGTAGCCGATGCCGATCAGAGCTTCGTGCTGCTGTGCGTCGACATCGGTTCCACCGATATTGGCGCTACCGTAATCGTTGAAGCGATATTCGACGCGACCGAACATGTTCTCGGTGAACTTGTAGTCCACGCCAGCGCCCACGGTATAGCCGTGCAGAGCCTTGGTGTCCTTGTCGCCGCTGGCGTCGTCGAGATAGCCGCGGGTCACCGTGTAACCGGCAGCGCCGTACAGCAACGCGTTATCCATCACGGCGTAGCCGACACGACCCCGGACAGAACCCGACCAGTCGGTTCCGGTTTCGCGGCCACGAACGTCCTCTTCGTTCCACTTGTAGGAGAAGTCGCCTTCCAGACCCAGCACGATGCTGTTGTCGAGCTGGTGGTTCCAGCCGGCGAATGCGCCGAGCGAACCGCCATTGAGCCAACGGTTGCGATCGGCGCCGCCGAAGTCGTAATCGCCCTTGGTCCAATTCCCGCCGCCCATGATACCGACATAGCCGCCGTCCCAGGTCGCGGGCGCGGCGATTTCTTCGGTCACTGCGGGCGGAGCGGGCTCGGGCGAAACCAGGTCGGCTGCGTGAACGGAGGTTGCGGCGCACAGCGCCACGACGGACAGGATCAAAGTTTTCTTCATCATGTTAACTCCTTCGATGTCTCCGGAAGGTCCCGCCTTCCGTCAATCGCCCCGCCCAAGATGGGCATCGCTGTTGACAATCAGCGGCCCTCTATGAACCCTGACGCCCTGTGAACATCATTTGGCGTCCAAGGTTCCCGTCGGCGGTCGATTTTTCCTGGCCGTGATTTCAAGCCCACAGCCATTCGCTACGGGAATACTCATTGTCGCCAAGCTTGGCGGCTTGATGGCTGAAATGCGGTCATCGGGTGGCGAGCGCTGACGGAGCGTTCAGTGCGGCCAATCTGCATCACCTTTGGTCGAACCTGAAAAAGACGGCGCACCAGCCGATTGCAATCGTCACCCTCGCGGTTGGAAAAGCCTAACTCCGCTAAATTTCTAATTTTTTCCGCAAGGGGAGATCCAGAACCTTGCTTTAGCGTCGTCACGATAGAGTAACTGGATCAAGAGCCATGACACAAATCGTCACCGTGTCGGCGCATACGGCGGCCTTCGCTGCGGAAGGCTTGCGTCCCAATGCGCGCGTCAGCGGCGTCTCTCCCGTAGAGACAGCAACGCGGGCCCTGACGCCTGATCGCAAGATTGCGCCGGACATCAAGTCGGGAGCTCCGCCGGTCATGTCGTCGGGCATGACAACGTTTTTTCTGGAGGCGGGCGAGAAGCGCCGTCAGCCGATGATGACCTATGCCCAGGCGGAAGAGGAGTACCGGCTGAATGGCGGACGACCGGACGGCCCAAGCGCTACCCGCGCGGTCGTCCGGCGGCCGGAGAATGAAGACGAAAGCGAAGACGGTTGAAAGTCATGACCTCCACCAAAGGTGGAGGTCAGACTGCTGACAAACCCCTGGCCACATCCAGGGGTTTGTGATTCACTGGGACATGTTGAAGAAA
>NZ_JARXVM010000018.1 GCF_029892285.1 Rhizobium sp. SG_E_25_P2 | reverse complement strand
CCGCACAATCTAACGGTCCAAGCCAGAGGTCTCTCAACTACTATGTAGAACTCGTCCAGTCCTCCACCGTAGGTGGAGGTTTATTTACTTCATAAAAAACGCCCGGCGGCGAGCCGGGCGAATTGAAATGGCCATGGCGGCAGGGCTGATCTACTGTTCGACCGTCACATTGACGATGATCATTTCCGGCGATGTTCCCAGCCGCATGCCGGACACCGGCGCCGTGTCGGATGTGTCAAGACCGGTGGCCACGCGAACATATCGTTCGTCCGGGCAGATCTCGTTGGCGACATCGAAGCCAACCCAGCCGAGCCCGTCGATATGCGCCTCCGCCCAGGCATGGCTGGCGGCCGCCATATCGGAGCCGTCGAGCATGTAGCCGGAGACATACCGCGCCGGAAGGCCCAGGAGTCGCGCAGCCGCAATGAACACATGGGCATGGTCCTGGCAGACGCCGGCTCTGAGTTCGAGAGCCTGTTCGGCCGCGGTTTCCGACGTCGTCACGCCCTTCTTGTAGTCTATGGCCGCGTGGATGGCGGCCATCAATGCGTGCATGCGGGCCAGATCCCCGTCCCCGTCCACGGATTTCGCGAGTTCCCGCACCAGTTTGCCAGGCTTGGTGAGCGGCGTTTCGCGCCGGAATAGCCAGAGCGGCGCATATCCCTTATGCGGACCGAACACGCCGTTCATTTCCTCGGTTTCCACCTCGCCCTGGGCCATGATGCGGATGGAGGACTGGCCCTCGATGACGCTGACCAATTCGACGCGATTGCCGAAGTGATCGTCATAGAAGGCCTGATGCCCCGCCCCGGTCACCAGTGTTTGCCAGGACAGCACTTTCTGGCCAGGCCAATCCCGTGGCGTCAGCCTGAGCCTTTGCAGGGCGAATTCCACCGGTTCGTCATAGTTATATTCCGTCATGTGGCTGATTTTCAGGCGCATGTCTCAACTCACTTGTAGAACCGGTAGCCGTCGCTGATCTCGCTGGCCAATGTGTCGTTGGACAGGATGAAGCCTTCGAGAAACTCGTGCAGTCCCTTGTCCATGATCTCGTCAATCGAGGTCGTCAGCAACATGTTGCGGGTGCGCGCCGCCGTCTCATGCGCCGCCACCTGGCCGCCATAATCCCGCGCCAGATGCGCCAGATTGGAATTGATCTGCTCATAGCAGAAGGCCAGCGAGCGTGGCATGCGCCTGTTAACGATCAGGAAATGCGCGATGTTGGCCGGCTTGTATTCCGCGTCATAGACCCAGGAGTAAGAGCGGAAGGCCGACACCGACCGGAGAATCGACTGCCAGTGGAAATTGTCCATCGATCCGCCGACATGCAGGAGCGACGGCAACAACACATAATATTTGACGTCGAGAATGCGCGCGGTGTTGTCGGCCCGCTCAATGAAGGAGCCGAGCATGGCGAAATTATAGAGTTCGTCGCGCAATTGCGTGCCCGAGAATGCGCCGCGCATATGCGCGACCCGCCGCTTGATGGCGTCGATCACATCCGGCAGCGTGGCGTGGGTCACCTTTCTCGCCAGCACGGTTCTCAGGTCGAGCCAGGTCTCGTTGATGCTCTCCCAGGCTTCGCGCGTCAGCGCCGTGCGCACCATGCGGGCGTTGTTGCGGCCGAATTCCAGGCAGTTGATCACCGAGGACGGATTGGTCTTGTCACGCATGAGAAAATCCATCGCATCGGCGCCGGACAGTTTCTCATATTTCGCCGCGTAGAGTTCGCGCACGCCGGCGCTCTGCAACACGCCGTCCCAATCCTCTTCGCTTTCAGTGGAGCGCGTCAACGACATGCGGAAACCGGCGTCGATGAGGCGGGCGGTGTTTTCGGCGCGTTCCAGATAGCGGGACATCCAGAACAGGCCATTAGCGGTTCTTCCGAGCATCATCGATCAGTCCTCCAGCACCCAGGTGTCTTTCGTGCCGCCGCCCTGGCTGGAATTGACCACCAGCGAGCCTTTCTTGAGCGCGACGCGGGTCAACCCGCCGGGGATGATATGCACCTTGTCCGACACCAGCACGTAAGGCCGGAGATCGACATGTCGGGGCGCGATGCCCTTCTTCACCATGATCGGAACGGTCGACAGCGACAGCGTCGGCTGGGCGATATAGTTGCCCGGCTTGGCTTTCAGCTTTTCTGCAAACAGCGCGATTTCCTTGCGCGTCGCGGTGGGTCCGACCAGCATGCCGTAGCCGCCTGACCCATGCACTTCCTTCACCACCAGTTCGGGCAGATGCTCCATCACATATTTGAAGCTGTCGGGCTCCGAACAGCGCCAGGTCGGCACGTTCTCCAGCATCGCCTTGCGACCGGTATAGAATTCGACGATTTCAGGCATGTAGGAATAGATAGCCTTGTCGTCGGAAATGCCGGTGCCCGGCGCATTGGCGATGGTGACATTGCCGGCGCGATAGACATCCATGATGCCAGCGACGCCAAGCGCCGAATCCGGTCGGAAGGTCAGCGGATCGAGGAAGTCGTCGTCGACGCGGCGATAGATCACATCGACCGATTCATAACCCTGCGTGGTGCGCATGCAGACCTTGCCGTCGATAACGCGGAGGTCGGAGCCTTCCACAAGTTCGGCGCCCATCTGGTCGGCAAGGAAGGCGTGTTCGTAATAGGCCGAGTTGAAGATGCCGGGCGTCAGCACCACAACGCGCGGCTTGCCCTTGCAGCCCGGAGGCGCGAGACAGTCGAGGCTCTGGCGCAATTGCGTCGGATAATCCTCCACCGGTCGCACCCGGACTTTGTGGAACAGATCCGGGAACATCTGCATCATGGTTTCCCGGTCTTCCAGCATATAGGACACGCCCGACGGTGTGCGGGCATTGTCTTCCAGCACATAGAACTGGTCTTCACCGGTTCGTACGATATCTGTGCCGATAATATGGGTGTAGACGCCGCCCGGCGGCTTCATGCCGATCATCTGCGGCAGGAAGGCCGAATTCTTTTCGATCAATTCGCGGGGAATGCGGCCCGCCTTGATGATTTCCTGCTTGTGATAGATGTCTTCGAGAAAGGCGTTGAGCGCGAGAACGCGCTGTTCGATACCCTGGGCCAGCTTGCGCCATTCCTTGCCGGAAATGATGCGCGGAATGAGATCGAAGGGGATCAGTTTTTCCGTGGCGTCTTCGTGGCCATAGACCGCGAAGGTGATGCCTGTCCTCCGGAAGATGTTTTCAGCGTCCCTCGCCTTCGCCGCCAGATAGGACGGGTCCTGCTCGTTGAACCATTCAAAATATTTGCGGTAAGGCTCTCGCGGATTGCCCTCCGCGTCGATCATTTCGTCGAACGCCAAATCTCAATTCCCCGTTTATTGTTCAGGCATTTGAAACCAATGTCGGAAGCAATGCAAGAAGCATGCACGGTCCTGTCTGCGTATTTTTTGCGTCCTTTATCGCCACGCCTCCGGGGGCGCCCATTTGAAGTGCACAAAACCAGGGCGAGAATTGTGCATTTGCACAAACTGGGAGCGACGTCACTATGAACACGCGTATAAGGACATGCGCTCCAATCTGGCTCTCGCTATTGTCATGACAGCATGGGACATTTGCCAGCCTGGAGAAGATCAATTAATTAACCTTGATATACCGCTCGTGATCCGCGCTTCCGGCTCCGGCGTAAGAGAGGCATGAATGAGATCAGGACCATACCGGCCAAGCGGGCCGATCAACGCGAAACCCGGGCTTCCTACATGGTAGCCGCCGGGGATCGAGACGCGATGTCGCCGCCAGCGGAACTCGCGGCGTTGATGCGGCGGGTCGCGGAGCACAGGGACATGCAGGCCTTCGCGGCCTTGTTCCGTTTCTACGCTCCGCGCTTGAAGTCGTTTCTCATGCGGCAAGGCTTTACCGATGCGGAAAGCGAAGACCTGATCCAGGAAAGCATGCTCAATCTGTGGCGGCGGGCGGAAAGCTTCGACCCGGCCAAGGCCGGCGTTTCGACATGGATTTTCACCATCGCCCGCAACTGCGGCATCGATCGACGCCGTCGCACGTCGCGCATGGTGTCGACGCCCGTGGAGCCCGATGTCAACGAACCCGACACAGATCCATCCGCAGAGGATCGACTGATCGGCTGGCAGGACGAGACGGCGGTGCGCGCAGCCATAGCGCGCCTGCCGGAAGAGCAGGCGACGGTGATCCGCATGTCGTTTTATTCGGAAAATCCCCAGTCCGAGATCGCCCAGATCCTCGGCATTCCCCTGGGCACGGTCAAATCGCGGGTGCGGCTGGCATTGCAGCGCCTGCGCCAGATGATGATGGAAGACGCAAAATGACGATTACGCATCACGCCAGTGATGATCTCCTGGTGAGTTATGCCGCCGGCAAACTCAGCCCCGCTCCGGCGCTGGTGCTCCAGAGCCATCTGGCGATGTCAAGCGACAGCAAAAGGCGACTGGCCGAATTCGAACGATTGGGCGGCGCGCTGCTCGATGAGTTGCCGATGACAGAGGTTTCGCCCGACCTGTTCGAACGTATGCTGGGCAAGCTCTCCGGCCCCGCCGCCGCCGAACCAATTTCGGTGCGCCACGATCATGGCGGCCTGGACATGGGCGTTCATATTCCCGCACCGCTCAGCCAACGCAAGATCGGCAAGTGGAAATGGGTAGCCCCCGGCATGCGCTTCGCCAAGGTCGAGGTGCCGGAAGATCCGAGCTACAATGTCGTTCTTCTGCGCATCGGCGCTGGCAAGGCGCTTCCGAAGCATGGCCATACCGGCACGGAACTGACCCTCGTGCTGAAGGGCGCCTTCAGCGATGAAAACGGCCGCTATGGTCGTGGCGATCTGGAGGAAGAAGACGACGACGGCGATCACCAGCCGCGTGTCGAGATGGATGGCGAATGCATCTGTCTGGCGGCTATCGAGGGACAGATGATCCCGCATGGCTGGATCGCCCGCATGATACAGCCCTTCGTCGGCATCTGAACACAGTCAGCACATCCTCTCACGGCCGCCTCGCGCGGCCGTTTTTTATCTGGGCGACGGCACAATCGAGCGGCTCTGAGGATCGGCGTGTGCGGGTTGAGCGAGCCTTGGACGCCAGCGCCCGGAAACGAAAACAGACGGCAATTTCGCTTGCCCCGCTCACGCCTATCCGCTACCGGCGGCGGTTCATGTCGATTTCCCGGAGCCTGCCCGTGTCCCTCGAACGCATCGCGCCCGCCTTGTTTGTTCTGCTCTGGTCGTCTGGCTGGATCGCGCCCGTCTATGGCAGCTGGCATTCGACGGCGGAACTGTTCCTCACGGTGCGCTTCGGGCTAGCGGCGCTGGCTTTCGCGGCGCTCAGCCTCGCCATGGGCGCCGCATGGCCGAAAAACCCGCGCGCGATCTTCCACGGCCTGGTATCCGGCGCACTGATGCATGGCTGCTATCTCGGCGGCGTGTGGTGGGCGATTTTCCATGGGGTGCCGGCTTCGGTGTCAGGCGTGATCGCGGCGCTGCAGCCCTTGATGACGGCGGCGCTTGCGCCCTGGCTGGTCAAGGAGCGATTGAGCCCTATTCAGTTGGCGGGCCTCATCCTCGGATTCGCCGGCATTCTCATCGCGCTGGCGCCCAGCTTCCAGAATGTCGAGCCCGGCATGCTCGCAGGCCGCGCCATTCCCATCGCCATCAATATCACGGCGATGCTGGGCGTCGTGTTCGGCACGCTTTACCAGAAACGCTTCGTGACCGGCGGCGACATGCGCACCACCGCCGTCTGGCAATATCTCGGCGCCGTGATGATCGTCGGCCCCTTGGCGCTGTTCGGGGAAGAAACGCGCTTCGACGGCAGTCTCGAACTCTGGCTGGTGATCGCATGGTCGGTGATCGTGCTGTCGATGGGCGGCGTCGGGCTGCTGCTCTACATGATCCGCCGTGGCCAGGTGTCGCGCGCCGCCTCGCTGATCTATCTGATGCCGCCGGCGGTGGCGATCGAGAGCTTTATCTTCCTCGGCGAGCCGCTCGGCCCCTATATGATCATCGGCACCGTGGTGGTGGTGTTCGGCGTCTGGCTGGCGGGACGCAAACCCGCCGTCGCCTGACCCTCGTTACACCGAAACCGGCGACGGCAGCGTCAGCGCCGCCTTGATCGGCAGATGATCAGACGCCACCCGCGCCAGCGGACTGTCATGCACCACCACATCGCTGACCAGCCCCGGGCGATCGGCGATGATCCGGTCTAGCGCCAGGAAGGGCAGCCGGGCCGGAAAGCTCGGCGCGGGCTGCGGCAGATGGCCGAAGGCGTCACGGAAGGCGTTGAGCGCCGATTTCGATCCCAGCCGCCATTCGTTGAAATCGCCCATCAGCACGGTGGGACGCGAGGCATGTTCGGCCATGATCGCGATCAGTCGCCGCGCCTGAATTAACCGGGAGCGGCCGAGCAAGCCCAGATGGGCGGCGATGATGCGGAGGCTGCGCCCGCCCTCGAGATCGATATCGGTCATCAGCGCCCCGCGCGGCTCCAGCCCCGGCAGATGGAGTTCATGCACGGCGCTGACCATGCGCTTCTTCACCAGCACGATATTGCCATGCCAACCATGCGCAGCCGTGGCGCGGCTGAGCGGCACCGGCGTCAGGCCGCATTCATGCTCCAGCCGGGCGAGATTGAGCAAACCCTTGCGCTCGCCAAAGCGGGTGTCGACTTCCTGCAGCGCGATGATATCGGGACCGATCTCGGCGATCACGTCGACGATGCGGTTGGGATCGCGCCTGCGGTCGCCGCCGACGCCCTTATGCGTATTGTAGGAGGCGACGATCAGTTGTTCCTCGCCAAGACGCGGCAGAGCCGGCGCGATGACAGGGCGGCTCTTGCGATTTTTCCAGGCGGTGAGGATCATGGCGTCACGGTTCCGAATGGTATTTACCGGAGAACGCAACGCGGGACGTTGCGGTTTCGGGCCACACTGTCGCAGGCGGCCCTAAAGATAAGGTGACGCAAGCCAGACCACTTTCTCCGACAGCCGATAGGGCAATGGCCGATCGCGAATATCCGACAGCGTCAACTCACGCGCCTCACCGAGCGCGGCGTCAACGCGCTTTTCAATCTCTTCCGCGAAACGACTGTCCAGCACTTCGAGATCCACCTCGAAATTCAGCCTGAGCGAACGCGGATCCATGTTGGACGTGCCGACATAGGACCAGACGCCGTCGATGGTCATCAGCTTGGAATGGTTGAACATGCCGCCGACCCGCCAGACATGGCAGCCATGTTTCACCACCTGATCGAACTGCGCCATCATCGCGAGGTCGACCAGACGGAGATTGTTTTCCTGCGGCACGAGAATGTCGATGCGCACGCCGCGGCGGGCAGCCGTGGCGAACGCGCTGACCAATTCGCGATCCGGAAGAAAATAGGGCGACATCAATCGCACATGCTTCTGCGCCACCGACAGTGCGCCAATAATCACATTCCGGTTCGTCTCGATCGATCCGTCCGGACCGGAGGAGACGACGCGCATATAGGTGGGCTCGACTGCGCCCTGCAACGGGCGGGCGATCGGCGACAATCTCTCGCCGGTGGAGAAATGCCAGTCCTCCGACGCCACTGCAAAGAGGTCGCGGACGACAGGGCCGGTGACGCGAAAATGCGTGTCATGGGCGCTTTCGGCGCCTGCGAATTCCGTCGTGAAGCTCTCGCGGATGTTCATGCCGCCCGTGAAGGCGAGATTGTCGTCGATGACGATGATCTTCCGGTGGGTGCGAAGATTGGCGTAGGGCATTCTCAGCCCCATGATGACATTGCCGTTGAAGCTTCGCGCATTGAGCCCGCGCTGGCGAAAATAGTTGACGATGCTGGGGAAGGAGTAGCGCGCGCCGACAGCGTCGATCAGCACTCGCACCTCGACCCCGCGCGCCTTGGCGGCCAGAAGCCGGTCGGCGATGCGGCGACCGATCTCGTCATTGTCGAAGATATAGCTTTCGAGCAGCACCGAATGCCGTGCGCCGTCGATCGCCTCGACGATTTCACGATAGGCCCGGTCGCCGCTTTCGAGCATGGCGATGGTGTTGCCCGAGGTCATGTAGAAACGGGTGAAGGCGTCGCCGAGCCGGTTGAGGGCGCCATAAGGCTGGCCAAATTCCGCGACGATGCGATGGGGCGACAGCGCATGTTCATGGATCTGCTTGTCGAAACGGCGATGGCCGGATTTGCGGGTGGCGAGCGCCTTGTGGCGGATGCGGTTGACGCCGGCGACGAGATAAAGCGCCGCGCCGAGAAGCGGCGACAATAAGATAACGCCGACCCAGCCGATGGCGGCGCGGGCTTCTTCCTTGGTCATGGCGGCATGCGCCGCCGCCACCGCGCCTGCGGCGATAGAGATGACGAACAGGATATGCGGCCAGTAATTCTGAAAGATGTCTATCATTCGGCCCCATGGGCGAGAGGACGTCCCGGAGAGGAACATATGGTTGCCGTCCGGCGGCATCAAGAGCGCGAGGCGGCGTCCCTCAACGCGCCGCATCCCCGGATGGTTCGGCGTTCCGACAAGATCAGGCGTAATTTTCCGACCGATCAGGCGTTGATGGAAAAACGGGCCCGATAATCGGCCGGGCTGACGCCGAGGCGACGGCGGAAGTGATGGCGCAGCGCATGCCCGCCGCCGAAGCCGAGCGCGATGGCGATCTCGTCGACGCTTTCACGGCCACGGATCAACCGTTCCTTGGCCTGCTCGACCCGTTCCGACGCGATCCAGTCGCCGGGCGCCAATCCCGTCGCGTCGCGGAAGCGGCGCAGAAAAGTTCGATCGCTCATCCGGCAAAATTCTGCCATGCGGGAAATCGTCCAGGCGGAGGCCGGATCGGCCCTGATCGCATCGAGCAGCGGCGCGATCTCGGCGCCCTCGCGACGCGGCACCGGCCGTTCGAGAAACTGCGCCTGCCCGCCACTGCGATGGGCCGGCATCACCAGCCGCCGCGCCACGGAATTGGCCGCATCCGGTCCGAAATCGCGCCTGACGATCTCGATCATCAGATCGATGCCGGCGGCGCTGCCGGCGGAGGTGAACAGGCGGCCATGCTCGCGATAGAGCGAGGCGGCGTCGACCTCGACATCCAAATAGGCCTTGCCCAGCGCCTCGGCATAGCGCCAATGCGTCGCCGCTACACCGCCATCGAGAAGCCCGGTGGCGGCCAGCACGAAGGCGCCCGAACAAATCGAGGCGAGCCTGGCGCCCCGCGCATGCGCCGCCCTCAGCCGCTCGACCAGATCCTGCGGCACGGGAACCCCCGCCCCTTTCCAGCCGGGCGCGACGATGAGATCGGCCTCATCGATCAGATGGCCGTTGTCCTCGGTCTGGATGACAAAGCCGCCATGGGCCCTGAGCGGCCCCGGCTCGATGGCGCAGCTGGCGTAACGATACCAGCCCTCGCCCATCTCGGGCCGTGACAGCCCAAAGATTTCAGCCACGATGCCGAATTCGAAGGTGCAGAGACCATCATAAAGAAGAGCGACGACGAGAGGGCCCGAGGTGTTTGGCATGATCTTTACGTATATTGTCAATCACGCCAATTGCAAGCCTTATGGGGAAACGGGCATGTTCCGGTCAACGAAAGGAGCTACCCATGACCACTGCCGTGACCGAGATCCCGCCCGCTTCCCCCGAGGCCGCAATCACCCATTTTTCTGAAGAGTTCACCTTCGAGACCGATTGCTGGGACGTAAACGACTCGCTGGCGCGCGGAGCCGATTTCGTGCTGCTCGACGTCCGCTCCCCTACCCTTTTCGCCAAAAGCCATGTGCCCGGCGCAATCAACCTGCCGCATGGCAAGATCACCCGCAACAAGATGGCGGAATGGCCGGACGGAACCATCTTCGTCACCTATTGCGCCGGCCCCCATTGCAACGGCGCGGCCCGCGGCGCTCTCCGGCTCGCGCGTCTTGGCCTGCCAGTCAAGATCATGGCAGGCGGCCTGACGGGCTGGATCGATGAGGGGTTTGAGCTGCAGACAGGTGAGTGACGGGCGGCTGGCGCGGAGCCGGAAATTCCGGCTCCGATCATAGCGCCGCGCCGCTCAGATGCCGGACCCGTCCAGTTCCTCGTCATCCTTACCCTTCCAGGGCGCAGGAAAAATAAGACTGTCGCGCTCCGCAGATGGCAACGGCATCCAGCATTTCATTTCCGGCTCTGAATATTCGATGATGCGCCCCGGCGCAGAATCCGAGGACCGCCAGGCCTCGCCGCCATACTGGTCGCCCTTCGACCAATAAGCGAGATCGACAGCCCCCGGCCCCTGCTCACTGGCGCGAATGGTCACCAGAATACGGCTGCCATCCCTCGGCGCGCTCCGCATATGCCGCCAGCGATCAAGTGCCTCCATGACGTTCTCCTCTCATGCTTTGTGGGAGAGTGTCGCGCCAAGGAGGGTGAGGGTCAATGAGGAGTTTGGATGAAGGGTTCCAAATTGGCGCGGTGGTTCCTGCGCCCTGGCCTAAGAGAACGCCGCTCGCGCGGCGCCCCCCACAGTCCATCAAGCCTTGTTCGTCGCCTCGACCACTGCCAGCGCAGCCATATTGACCACGCCGCGCGAGGTCACCGAGCTCGACAGAATATGGGCGGGAAGCGCCGCGCCCAAAAGGATCGGGCCGACATGAAGCGCGTCCATCATGGTGCGGACGATGCCGAGCGAGATGTTGGCGGCGTCGAGATTGGGGAAGACCAGGAGATTGGCTTCGCCCGTCAGGGTCGAATTCGGCATGGCGCGCTTGCGCAGCGCCTCATTGAGCGCCGAGCCGCCCTGCATTTCGCCGTCCACTTCCAGATCTGGGGCGCGTTCGCGCACCAGGGCCAGCGCCTGGCGCATCTTGCTGGCGCTTTCGGAATCACGCGAGCCGAAATTGGAATGCGCCAGAAGCGCCGCCTTGGGCGCGATGTTGAAGCGCCGCATTTCCTCGGCCGCCAGAATCGTCATCTCGGCGACTTCGGCCGCGGTCGGATTATGCGTCACGAACGTGTCGGCGAAGAACAGCGCGCCGCTCTGGGCGGTGATGAGCAGGCTGAGGCCCGAGAAGGCGCAGGCGCCCGGCTTGCGGCCAATGATCTGCTCGACATCGCGCAGATGCCGGTCGAACTGGCCTTCGAGCCCGCAGATGAGCGCATCGGCGTCGCCGCGCTTGACGGCCAGCGCGCCGATGACGGTGTTGTTGGTGCGCACCATGGTGCGCGCAGCTTCCGGATTGACGCCCTGGCGACCGACCAGCGAGAAATAGAGATCGGCATAGTCGCGGAAACGCGGATCGTTTTCCGGATTGACGATGTCGAAATCCTCGCCCGGCTGAATGCGCAGACCATAGCGCTTGAGACGGGTCTCGATGACCTGCGGACGGCCGACCAGCACCGAACGGGAGATGTTTTCTTCCTTCATCACCTGGGCGGCGCGCAGCACGCGCTCGTCTTCGCCTTCGGCGAAGATCACCCGCTTCTGCGGCGCGGCTTTGGCGGCGGCGAAAACAGGCTTCATGACGAAGCCGGAGCGGAAGACGAAGCGGTTCAACTGATCGAGATAGGCTTCGTAATCCTGGATCGGCCGGGCGGCGACGCCGGTTTCCTCGGCTGCCTTGGCGACAGCGGGGGCAATGCGCAGGATGAGGCGCTGATCAAAGGGCGACGGGATCAGATAGTCAGGCCCGAAGATCGGCGTTTCGCCGGAATAGGCGCGGGCGGCGACATCTGAGGGCTCTTCGCGGGCCAGCCCGGCGATCGCCTTCACCGCCGCCATCTTCATGGCTTCATTGATGGTGCGCGCGCCGCAATCCAGCGCGCCGCGGAAGATATAGGGGAAGCAGAGGACGTTGTTGACCTGATTGGGGAAATCCGACCGACCCGTGCAGATCATCGCGTCGGGACGCACGGCGCGCGCCTCTTCCGGCATGATCTCGGGATTGGGATTGGCCAGCGCCATGATCAGCGGCTTTTCCGCCATCTGGCTCAACAGTTCCGGCTTCAACACGCCAGCGGCGGACAGGCCGAGGAACACATCGGCGCCGCCGATGGAATCGGCCAGCACCCGCTTGTCGCTGTCCTGCTCATAGACAGACTTCCACGGATCCATCAGCACCGGGCGGCCTTTGTAGACGAGGCCTTCAAGGTCGTGAACCCAGATGTTTTCGCGCTTGGCGCCGAGTTCGACCAGCAGGTTGAGGCAGGCGAGCGCGGCCGCGCCCGCACCGGAAGCGACGATCTTGACCTTGGAAATATCCTTGCCAGCGAGCTCCAGCCCGTTGAGAATGGCGGCGGCGACGATAATGGCGGTGCCGTGCTGGTCGTCATGGAACACGGGAATGTTCATCTTGGCGCGCAGCTGGCGCTCGACTTCGAAACATTCCGGCGCCTTGATATCCTCGAGATTGATGCCGCCGAAGGTCGGCTCGAGTGAGGAGATCACCTGCACCATTTCGTCGATCTCAGGCGCTTCGATCTCGATGTCGAACACGTCGATGCCGGCGAATTTCTTGAACAGGACCGCCTTGCCCTCCATCACCGGCTTGGATGCGAGCGGGCCGATATTGCCCAGTCCCAACACGGCCGTGCCGTTGGAGATCACCGCCACCAGATTGGCCCGCGAGGTGTAATCGGCGGCAGCCGCCGGATTGTCCTTGATCGCGAGGCAGGGGGCCGCGACGCCCGGCGAATAAGCGAGCGCGAGGTCGCGCTGATTGCCGAGCGGCTTGATCGCCTGGATCTCGAGCTTGCCCGGGCGCGGATAGCGGTGGAAGAACAGCGCCTGTTCGGCAAGATCGGCCGAGGCAGGAAGCTGCTGCGGCGTGGTGGGGTTGTTGTCGCTCATCAAATTCGAATCCCGTCTGTGACGCACAGACCTTTAGAGCATGACGCAAACAAATGGAAATATTTCGCATCAGGTAATCGCAAGCTATGGTCCGCTTTCAGGTGACCGCGAATATCATGATATTTCCGGTGTTTATCCGCCAAGATGTCCCACAAGACGCTTTAACCGGAGATTGAACTCCTATAATGAACCTAGTCATTGCTAGGAAAATTTCTGCACTTATTTTTAGAAGTAGAATTTCCTAAATTGATAAAAGCCAATTCCAAGTGGGCGGGAATGATAAGGGACGTTTTTTTCCGAGACATCAGCCGGCGACTGATGGATCGATGGGTTGAAATCCATCCTTCCGAAACGAACGATCCCGAAGGCCTTCTTTTCGGGATCGACACGCATATGACGCTGAAAATGCGTTTATTCGCGCTCACCCTGGAGGCGCACGAACCGCTTGAATGGAGTGTTGAGATCGTCCGCGGAGCCGGGCCTTTCTCGTCCCTGCTGCGCGAGGCGGATTTTCCTCGGAACGGCCCCCTTCGCGCCTTCGACGACCATGTCTATTTGCGCGAATATCTCGTTCCCTCATTTGAAAAAAGTAGAAATTCCCGACAACCCATCATTGAGAGCAGCATTGCATTCCTGCGGGGATTTCGACTTTCTCTCGATCGGATCGTCATGCCGCAAAGAAGTACGGGCTCGCCGAATTGGGCCGTGTGTCTGGAAAACGTGCGCTCGGTCAGGCAGCCCGCGCCACAAGTGGAAAATCTGAGCGTGGAGGAATCCATTATCAGCCAGATGCTGAGGGAAGGCCTGACAGCCAAGGAGATCGCCCGTGAAATGGATGTATCGCACCGCACCGTGGAGCATCGCATCAGCCAGCTGAAGGAGCGCTACAAGGCGCGCAATGTCGCGCATCTCACGGCTATCCTTTGCCAGGACGTCTTAGACTGACAACACCGGTCGCGCCGCAGCCCTGATCACGCCGTCACAGCCTCCTTGACGGCGCGCGCGAGATCGCGGGGATCATAGGGCTTGCGCAGCAGCACCGGCGAACGCCCCGTGTCGAGCGGCGGGGCGGCATTGTTGCCGGTGGCAAACACCACGCCGATATCAGGATCGATTTCCCGAACGCGCCGGGCGAGTTCGTCGCCGCTCATGCCCGGCAGTCCGAGATCGGTGAGCAGCACGTCAAAACGCCCCGCGGCCACCTGTTTCAACGCATCCTCGCCCGAGGCGGCTTCCACCACCTCATGTCCGTCGTCGGCGAGCATGTCGACCAGATCGAGGCGGATGAAGGGTTCGTCCTCCACTGCCAGGATACGCAAAGGCCCCGATGTCGCCGGCGCCACGTTTTCCAACTGCGGCGAGACTGAAGGCGCTGGCGTCGGCGCGGCCGGATCTGGCGGGACAAGGGCAATCTTTTCCAATCGCCTGCGGGATTCGATCTTCTGAGCGCGGTTGCCGAGCAGATGTCGAATCCGGCGGGCGAGTGCTTCGCGGCTATAGGGTTTCGACAACAATTCGACGCCTGGATCGAGACGTCCGCCATGCACGATCGAATTTTCAGTATAACCGGATGTGAACAGAACGGCGATATCCGGCAAACGCTCTTTCGCCTTGCGGGCGAGTTCCGTGCTCTTCAGCGGCCCCGGCATCACCACGTCGGTGAACAGGAGATCGATCGGCGCACCGCTTTCGATCACCGACAAAGCGCTCGCCGCATCGCGCGCCTTCAACACCCGGTAACCGAGATGGCCGAGAATATCGACGACGGTGGCGCGCACCTCGTCGTCGTCTTCGGCGACGAGAATGGTCTCGGTTCCGCCGCGCGGCGGACCATGCTCCATGTCGGTCAACAGGTCTTCGGCCTGCATCGACCGCGGCAGATAAAGCCGGATCGTCGTGCCGTGGCCGACCTCCGAATAAACCTTCACATGGCCGCCGGATTGCTTGACGAAGCCATAGACCATGGAGAGGCCGAGTCCGGTTCCTTTTCCGACCGGCTTAGTGGAGAAGAAGGGCTCGAACACTCGCTCCAAAACCTCTGGCGGCATACCGACGCCCGTGTCTGTCACCGCCAGCATCACATATTGGCCCGGTTCGACCTCGGGATGGTTACGGCAATAAACTTCGTCTATATAGGCGTTGCCCACTTCGATCGTCAGCTTGCCCTGCCCGTCCATGGCGTCGCGGGCATTGATGGCGAGATTGAGCACCGCGTTTTCGATCTGGGTCGGATCGACGAATGTGTTCCAGAGACCGCCGCTGGTGATGGTTTCCACCTCCACCGTTTCACCGAGCGTCCGCCGCAACATCTCGCCGATACCCTGCAGGAAACGGTTGATATTGACGACCTTCGGCTCGAGCGGCTGCCGCCGCCCGAACGCGAGCAGTTGATTGGCGAGCTTCGCGCCGCGATGGACGCCCCCGAGCGCATTCTGGATGCGTCTCGACGATTTCTCTTCGGAATCGAGATCCTGGGCGAGCATCTGCAGATTACCGGAAATTACCTGAAGCAGATTGTTGAAATCATGCGCGATACCGCCGGTCAGTTGGCCGATCGCCTCCATCTTCTGCGCCTGGCGCAATTGTTCCTCGGCCTGCTTCAAGGCCTGCGCCTGCTCCCTCTCGGCGGTGACGTCGCGGCCATAGGCGAAAACGAGGTCATCTTCGAAAGACAACCGCCAGGCGATCCAGCGATATGATCCGTCGATATGACGCATGCGGGTCTCGACAACCCTGGTGTAGGGACCGGTCTTGACATCCGCCAAGGTGTCGATGAAGGCGGCGCGATGCTCGATGGCCACAAAATTCGGCAAAAGGTGCGTGATCACCAGCCGCCCGCTATGGCCGAGAATGGTGGTCCAGGCCGGATTGACCGCCCGGACGACGCCGCCTTCGTCTGCAATGATGAGAATGTCCTGTGAGTTGCGCCATACGCGATCCAATTCGGCGGTGCGTTGCGCCACCTGGCGTTCGAGCGACTCGGCGAACTCTCCCAGAGCCATCTCCGCGCGCCTGCGCTCTACCGCCGTGCGTGTCCGCTCGGCTACGTCCCGTATCAGGCTGATTTCATCGGTCGACCAGGCGCGCACATTGCGATCATTGACATAGAGTAGCGCCACCACTCCGCCCTGTTCGTTGATTGGCAGATTGACCATGGAGCGAACGCCGATCTCCGCCAATGCGTCGACATGATTTCGCGTGCGCGGATCCTCGGCGGCATCCGAAAAAATCACCGCCTCGCCGCGCTTGAGATCTTCGATGAAATCGCCATAGTCTCGGAAATGGACGACGCCCGACACGGCCGGCACGTCGTCAGCTGTCCAGGCTCGCTCGATCACGATCGTCTCGGCGATCGGATCGATCGTGCCATAGCCGGCCCTGCAGACCTTGAGGGTCTTGCCGAGGATCTCGCCAGCGGCATAGGCGATATCGGCGGGGTCATCATACTTGCGGAAGCGGTCGTTGAGTTCGATCAGCGCCAGCCGCCGCCGCTCCTCATTGCGCAGATCTGTCACGTCGACATTGACGCCGATCATGCCCACAAAATCGCCGGCGGTGTCGAAGCGCGGCCGGGCATTGGTCTGCAGCAATCGCCATGCGCCCGCGCCATTGCGATAGCGCGCTTCGATAGTGAAGCTGCGATGCTCTCTCATGGCTGCCGCATAGTCGGGATGAACAGTCTCGGCGTCATCCGGATGGATCGTCGCGCTCCAGTCAAAATTGGCGACCGCATTCTCCGTCACGCCCCAGAACTGCCTCTGGGCGGCGTTGAGATAGACGCATCTGCCATTCTGGTCGCCCATCCACAGCATCACCGGGGCGCTGTCGGCAATCAACCGGAAGCGACGTTCGCTCTCCCGCAATTCGTCTTCGGCGCGCTTGCGGTGCGTGACGTCGTTGCCCTGCACGAAGATGCCGGTGGTCTTGCCGAGATCATCGAGAAGCGGTTCGAGCACGAAATCCACGAAACGTTCGTCCGGCGCCTCCTGGCCCGTCGGCTGCAAGAGCACCCGCGCATTTTCTCCAACGAAGCGCTGACCGCTGCGGTAGACGTCATCGAGAATGTCGAGATAACCCTGCGGGACTACCTCAGGCATGACTGCGCTTAGCGCCCGCCCGACCAGATCGTCGCGGCCGACAAAAGTGAGAAAGGCGGCGTTGGCGGTTTCGAAGACATGGTCGGAGCCGGAGGTCGTGGCCATGAAGCCGGGCGCACGTTCGAACATGCGCCTCAATCTTTCACTTTCCCCACGGATACGGCGCTGCGCCATGACCTTTTCGGTGGTCTCCACGACAATGGCGATCACCCCGACCCGCTTGCCTTCTTCATCAAGCACCGGGGAATAGTCGAGATCCATGAACACTTGCTCGGGACGACCATGCCGATAGAGGGTGAGTTCCTGGTCGCGATAGGCCAGCGTTTTTCCGGCCAGGCCGACTTTCATGACATAGTCATTGAAGTCCGCGACCTCGGGCCATCCCTCGCGCACTTTCGAGCCGAACAACTGCGGATGCCTGCCGCCGGCGAAGACGGAATAGGCGTCGTTATAGATCATATAGCCGTCTTCGTGCCACAGCATCACGATCGGCACCGGCGACTGCAGGAGGATGCTGCAGGCAGTCCTGAGACATTGCGGCCAGGACGGGATCGGCCCGAGCGACGTGTTCGACCAGTCGAACCGGGCGAGAATGTCGGCAGCCTGTCCGCCGCCGGACAAAAAGGCGAAGTCCGCTGCCGTATAGGTCATAGCGACCACCGCACAAATCGCGACATCATACGGCCACCTGATCTGGCGAAACAACTCTCGCCAGCATCGGACACCTTCCTGGCCATGCACTTCGAAATAATCTCGTCTTCAAATACGTGTCGCGGAAATCGCATCCACATCCCTCTGCTCACGCACTGCCCCGCGTGACACGTAATGCAGCCGAAAGAAGAAGGTTCCCGATCAAGACATGTTTTTTCACCGCGTCTCCGGCAAGAAAAGCAGTGACAAAGGGAACGCGGAAGCGCCTGCGCGGTTCCGTTGTCCGGCTCGAGGGAACCCCTCCCGGCACGCGGCGTTCTAGCCGCAGGCACTCAGCAAGGAGCAGCAGATGGTCGACACGCCGAGCCAGCCGCCGAAGGGACAGGCCGATAATGTCGTGAATCTCGAAGTCTATCGCCTTCGCAGGGAGGCGAGACGCATTCGCGGGCGCGGCTTCGAGCCGCCTCCGCCGCCTCCGGAGGCAGACCCTTCGCCGCCCGCCGAGGGGCAGAGACAGGATTGAACCCATCACAACAAGGAGACAACAGATGGCAGCCCCGACCAGGACCCCGCGACCCAAGCCCCGGGAAGAAGACTATCGGGATTACAATGAACGCGACATCTCCGACGGCTGGCCCTATGCCGACGCCGAGGTCGTGGCGAAGAAAAATGAAGCCTATGGCGTCGAATTCGATGACGAGGATAAGACGAACGTCGAGATTTCTGATGCGCCGGTGATCGACAGCGAAGGCGGACCAAGCCTTTTCCCGGAAACCGCCGAGAAGAATGTCGAAGACGACGGCGTCGAGGAAGCCGTCTATGAGCGCCTCACCAACACCCGCCGTTGGCAGGACAACCAGCTGACAGTGACGGTGCATGACGGCGTCGCCACGCTTGAAGGAGAAATCGAAACCGAACATGACCGGCAGCTGATCGACCAGATTGCCTTGGCCACGCCGGGCGTGGTCGACACGATCAACCGCATCATCCTGATTGGCGTCGACAGCCATATTCCGAGGGATGCGGACTGATCCCAGCCCGTTCTTGATCGCAAACGGCCTGCAGCGAGATGACGCTACAGGCCGTTTTGCATGGGAGCGGCCTTTGATCAGAGATCGTTCCAGCCGCGGAAGACGATATAGATCGCGATCGCCATCAG
This sequence comes from Rhizobium sp. SG_E_25_P2, assembly GCF_029892285.1. Lineage (GTDB taxonomy): Bacteria > Pseudomonadota > Alphaproteobacteria > Rhizobiales > Rhizobiaceae > Rhizobium_E. The sequence continues at coordinate 106,354 of NZ_JARXVM010000018.1, read as the reverse complement.
CATGGCCCCGGCCCCTCTGCCCACCCAGATCGTCAGTGTCGGCCTGTTGACAATCGCATCGCGACCGCGCGCCGCAGCCAGCGCAAACCCGCCATAAATCGTCAGCTGAACGAGAACCGTCATCATCCCCATGACAATGGCCTGCACCCAGTATGGGCCGTAGGAAGATTTGAGGAATTGCGGATAGACGGCAAGCGTGAACAGCCATGCTTTCGGGTTGAGAAGGCAGGTGATGAGCGCCTGAAAGACAATCCGTTTGAGCGGCAGTATGCCGCCGGCTTCGACCGCTCCAACGACGATCGAGCTCCTGGCCAGCGTGAAGCCGATCCAGATCATATAGGCGGAGCCGAGGACCAGCATCGGTCGGGCGAAAAACGGCATCCATAGCGTCAATCCGGCGACCGCGCTCACGCCAAACAGCGTGTGGCAGGCGCCGCCGGCCATCATTCCAGCCGTCGCCGCCAATCCGGCGCGTCGTCCGCCCGACAGGGTTTTGGCGATGACGAAAGCCATGTCCATGCCGGGAACAATGATGACGCCGGTGAGCAGAATAAGAAACAGCCAGAGATTTTCAGCATAAGTCATGTCAGTAGCGCGCCGCCTCTTTTGAACGTCGTGAAAATGGAATGCAGGCTTTCCAGCCTGTTGAAGCGTGTTATACCCAAGCCCAACTGACAGCGATGTGTCAGGAGTAAAGGCGAAGGCAATGCGCAAAGCGTCGAGGCTGTTCGAGATCATCCAGATCCTGAGAGTGGCGAGAGCGCCGGTGACGGCCGCAGACATTGCGTCACAGCTGGAAGTCACGGTCAGGTCTATCTACCGGGATATCGCCGCACTGCAGGCCATGCGGGTGCCGATCGCCGGCGAGCGCGGCGTCGGCTATATTCTGCGGCCGGGTTTCGACCTGCCCCCGCTGATGTTTTCGGTGGAGGAAACCGAAGCTATCGTGCTGGGCATGGCGATGATTGAGCGGACGGGAGATCGGGATCTTCTCAAGGCTTCGGAACGCGTCGTCGCGAAAATTGCTGCGGCCATGCCGGAGCCGCTGCGCCAATCCATGACCGCAAGAGCGCTGTACGCCTGGGGCGGAAGCGCGCCAGCGCCTGAGGGCGCGGAATACAAGTTGATTCGCACGGCCATTCGCGATGAGGAGAAATTATCGATCGACTATTGCGACGAGGCCGGTAACCGGACGTCCCGCACCGTCTGGCCGCTGGCGTTGATCTACTACGCCGAATCCGCCGTTGTCGTCGCCTGGTGCGAGTTGAGGCAGGCAATTCGCAATTTTCGTATGGACCGGATAGAAGGCAGTGCGCCGACAGGCGAGTATTTTCGGAAGCAAGGCGACCGGCTTCGGGCTGCATGGGTCGCGGGATGGCGCATACATCGAGCGGAAAGCGCTTAAGTCCATAGTCGCGCGCCCCCGTCGAATAGACGGAGGCGCTTACGTTAACGCGGATTACACTCGACGCAAAACCGCCAGGGAGCGCTCATCCATTTCAAAACGATGACCCGGCGCAAATTCATAACCGCGCCGCGCATCATCCTCGGTGGTCAGTTCGAGCCGCCAGGAATAGCCGCCGATGTCCGGGATCTGGAACTGCATCTGCTCGGGTTTCGGATTGAAGATCATCAGGCTGTGCGACCACAGCGCCTCGTCATCGACGAGATCGTCGCGGCCGAGATGCAGGCAGAGCGGATTTTCAGCTTCCCACTGTTCCGGCATGAGTTGGCCGCCGTCCTGGTTGAACCAGTTGACCACCATGCCGTCGCGCCAGTTCTCACGATGAAACAACGGCTGGCTCTTGCGCAGCGCGATCACCTTACGGGTGAAGTCGAGCAGCGTGCTGCAGGTCGGCGGAAGATTTTCCCAGGCGAGCCAGCTGATCTCGTTATCCTGGCAGTAGCCGTTGTTGTTGCCGCCCTGGCTGCGGCCCATTTCGTCGCCGGCGAGCAGCATCGGCGTGCCATGCGACAGGAACAAGGTCGCGAGGAAATTGCGCTTCTGCCGTTCGCGAACGGCGTTGATGCCTTCGTCCTCGGTCGGGCCTTCCGCGCCGTAATTGTAGCTGCGGTTGTCGTTGTGGCCGTCATTGTTGTCTTCGCCATTGGCCTCGTTATGCTTGTCGTTATAGGCGACGAGGTCGTGCAATGTGTAGCCGTCATGGGCAGTGATGAAATTGACGCTCGACCACGGCTGGCGCCCGCGCTGGTCGTAGATATCTCCCGATCCCAGCAGACGCGAGGCGAAATCCGGCGCCTTGCCGTCGTCGTTCTTCCAGTATTCGCGCACGCTGTCGCGATATTTGTCGTTCCACTCCGCCCAGCCTGGCGGAAAGCCGCCGACCTGATAACCGCCGGGGCCGATATCCCAGGGTTCGCCGATCAGTTTGACGCTTGCCAGCGTCGGATCCTGCGTCACGGCGTCGAAGAAGCCGCCACGCTGGTCGAAACCGCCGGGCTCGCGGCCGAGAATGGAGCCGAGATCGAAGCGGAAACCGTCCACTTCCATCTCCTCGACCCAGTGGCGCAGCGAATCCATCACCATCTGCAGCACGCGCGGATGCGAGGTGTTGAGCGTGTTGCCGGTGCCGGTGTCGTTGATGTAGTAGCGATGCTGGTCCGGCAGCGTGCGGTAATAGGAGAAATTGTCGATGCCCTTGAAGGAGAAGGTCGGCCCGAGTTCATTGCCTTCGCTGGTGTGATTATAGACGACGTCGAGGATCACCTCGATCCCCGCATCGTGGAAGGCGCGCACCATGTCCCGGAAGCCTTCGCGGCCGTTCGGGCCGAAATAGCGCGACGCCGGCGCGAAGAAGCCGAATGTGTTGTAGCCCCAGTAATTGCTGAGGCCCTTGTCCATCAGGTGGAAGTCGTCGAAGAACTCGTGGATCGGCAGAAGTTCCACCGAGGTCACCCCGAGCGCCTTGATGTAGTCGACGGCGGCCTTGTGTCCCAGGCCTTCGAAGGTGCCGCGCAGTGCTTCCGGAATGTTCGGATTGAGCTTGGTGAAGCCCTTCACATGCGTCTCATAGATGATCGCCTCGGCCCAGGGTATGAAGGGGCGCTTACCCGCACTTTTGCCCGCCCAGGGATCGACCACCACGCATTTGACCATCTCCGATGCGTTGTCGCGCGCGTCGAAGGTCAGATCCTTGTCTTCGGCATAGAGGTCATAGGCGAAATGGGCGTCGGATTTGACGAGATCGCCATGGAAAGCGCGCGCATAGGGATCGACGAGCAGCTTGTTGGCGTTGAAGCGGTGACCGTTTTCCGGGTCATAGGGACCGTGGACGCGATAGCCGTAGAGCGCGCCCGCCTTCAGCCCCGGCACGAAACCGTGCCAGATCTCGTTGGTGTTCTGCGGCAGCGTCAGCCGCGCGATTTCCATCGATCCCGTGGGATCGAACAGGCAGAGCTCCACGTTCTGCGCATGCGCGGAAAACAGCGCGAAATTGACCCCGCCCTCTTCGACATTGGCGCCGAGCCGCATGCCGTGACCGGTCTCGATCCTGAATTGATCCGCCTTCATATCCATGGTCGCCCTCTTTTCCTGAACTGAGCCAGCAACGGACGGGCTGGGTTTTGGTTCCTTGGTCTTCGCGGCTTCGGGAACCATCAGGCACGTCACGGGGTTGTGAAGCGTGGACCAGAGGAGGAGACATCATGAGCATTCGTTTCAGACAGCACCGCGCCGGCCCCCGCGCCGCATCACCCCGTCTTGCCTGGGCGCTGACCAGGATCGAAATCCGGCGCAACACGCCTCCCGTCCAGCCGCGCTGCCTGACGCCGGACGCCGTGGATCTGCCTTTGCCGAAGCGCTGTCATGAACAAATGTCCGTGCCGGCTTCGATCAACGGCGCCGATCTCACTCTCCGGCGTCCCTGAGGCGTCTATGTCGACTTGATCGCAAACAAAGCGCTCAAGGGCGGGAGAACTTCCCCTCGCGCAGAGCCTTCGCCGTATCGATGGAAAATCTCGCCCTCGATTGCCGGCAAGCGGGCGTCTTTGTCATCGAAATTGGCGCGGAGTTGCAGCTTCGCGCCATTCAGCCGCCAGTCCACAGCCAAATGTCCGTCCTCTCCCGCAAGAAGTCGCCCGGACCCGCGCCCGATATGGGCTAAGTATGGCATGACGAACCGGCGACGCAGACCGATCAGCGTCTTGATCTGTTCGAGCTGCTGCACCCCTTCTGGCGACTTGCGCCGGCTCCAATCGATTTTCGACTGCAAGAATGCGTCGGGGGAATTGGGGTCGATGAGATCATCAGGCCGCTCGCCCTCCTTCAGGGTCGCAAAGGCCAGGCCTTCCTGGATGCGGTTTTCACGCGCCTCCCGCGCAACCTCGCCCTGATGATCGCAGAAGAACAGGAAAGGCTGTGTCTCGCCATAGTCCTCGCCCATGAACAGCATCGGGATCTGCGGCGACAGAAACACAATCGACGTCAGGAGATCATAGAGCGCTTCCCGCTCCGGCTGCCGCAACCGGTCGCCATAGCTCCGATTGCCGATCTGGTCGTGGTTCTGGAGAAAATGCACATAGGCGGTGGGCGCGAGAGTGGCGGGCGCGGGCATTGACTGTCCGTCATAGATCAGTTCCGGCTCCAAGGTGCGCACATAGCCCTGGGCCAGCGTCGCCGCCATTTCCTCGAAGGGCCGCTCGGCGAAATCGGCGAAGTGCCCGGTCGTCGCCCCTGTGACGAAGGCGTGCATGGCGTGGTGGAAATCATCGTTCCAGGCAGCGTCATGGCGCTGTTCAACGGGCAGATCGCCGCTGAGAAAGATCGTCCGGTTGGAACTGTCCTCCATCACCAGATGCCGTTTGCGGCCGATGCATTCGGCATGGACCCGGGTGGCGAGCTCGGTGAGGAAATGCGCCTCCGTCTGGTCCTCGATCATATGCACGGCGTCGAGCCGGAGACCGTCGATATTGAATTCCGTCAGCCAGTACATGGCGTTGTCGATGAAAAAGTCGCGCACCGGCTTTTCGGAGAAGTCGATGCCAGCGCCCCAGGGCGTATCGCGCCCGGCGTCGAAGAAGGAGCGGGCATAGAGCGGCAACGAATTGCCTGCCGGACCGAAATGATTGTAGACGCAGTCGAGAAACACCATCATGCCCAGCCGGTGGGCGGCGTCAACAAAGGCCTTGAAATCATCGGGGCCGCCATAGCTGTGATGCGGCGCATAAAGCAGCACGCCGTCATAGCCCCAGCCGCGATCGCCGGCGAATTCCGCCACCGGCATCACCTCGATGGCGGTGATCCCGAGATCGGCCAAATCGGCCAGCTGGTCGATAGCGGCGCGGAACGTGCCTTGCTTCGTGAAGGTCCCGACATGGATCTCATAGAAGATCGCCTCTTCCCATGGGCGACCCATCCAACCGGTGTCGCCCCATTGGTAGGCGGTGGGGTCGGTGACGATGGAGGCTCCGTAGACGCCGCCATCCTGCGCCCGCGAGGCGGGATCGGCCACCACGGCGCCATCCGGGAGAACGAATTGATAACGCGCACCCGCGGCAATGCCGGCGGCCAGCAATTCGAACCAGCCACCGCCCGCCTTGGTCATGTCCTGATCCGCACCGTTGAGGCGAAGCGCAATGCTCTCTACATCCGGGGCCCAGAGGCGAAACAAGACTTCGCCCGCCCTGACATAATGGGCTCCCCAGCTGTGCGGATGCATGCGAAATTCAGTGAGGGGCGTAGAAGGGGCTACGCGATGAGGCGTCGTCTGTTCTTGCGTCATGAAATGACCTCCGGCGACGGCAGAACCGGCAGACGGCGCGGTGGTTCCCCGAGAAGAGGAGGTTTCAGAAGGTGTCGCGCATAGCAGGGCTGCTCGCGACTGGCCGCATTTATCCTCCAGCACCGTCGGCCCGAACATAAAAGCGGACCCCGACGCCGTTTGCGCCGGGATCCGGAAGACAAGCCTTAAGCGGCCTTCTGCTGGGCTGCAGCATTGACAGCCGTCTCGGCCAGCTTGGTAAGGTCCTCGTCGGTTCGGGATTCCTCTTCCAGCGTCATGTCGAGCAGCTTGACGGCGTCCTTATAGCCAAGCTGGTGCGCCCAGGCGCGCAAGGTGCCATATCGGGTAATCTCATAGTGTTCGACCGCCTGTGCCGAGGAAATGAGACCGGCGTCGAGAGCCGGCGAGCCCTTGAACTCGTCGATGATCTCTTCGCCTTCGGCGATAATGCCCTGGATCGCTTCGCAGGTCTTGCCCTGGGCGCGCTTGCCGATCAGTTCGAACACCTGCTGCAGGCGCTCGATCTGGCCCTGGGTCTCTTCCTTGTGCTTTTCAAAAGCCTGCTTCAGCTTCGGGTCCGTGGCGCTGCGCGCCATCTTCGGAAGAGCCTTCAGAATTTGACGCTCTGCGAAATAGATATCCTTGAGCGTATCGTAAAACAAATCATCGAGCATTTTCTGAGCCATTTTTTTCTCCTTAGGGAATAGTTTCCAATGAGGGAGAGAGATTGGATATATGCTTTGAAACGCCAAACTCCGCCCATCTGCGAAGGAGGCGTCAACCTCCGATCCGCATGTTTATCGCGTTTCCGACGCATGCCCTTCTTCATCGGGATGAAAGAGAAAGTTGCATGCGTTACGCGGCCCTCAAACGATAGGGATACGCGGAAAGTTCCTGATCTGAGACGAGATTCGTAGCAAACGAGCCTTATCTCACTGCCGACGGAAAGTCGTCTCCGTGAACACTTGGACGGAACCTTTCCCCTCCTGAGCAGTTTTTGAGACACGGCAACACGCTTCGGCGCGCCGATGGTTCAAAGTAAATGCGACAGCATGGAAACGACCTATAAAGATAAACTCAAGGAGATCGCGTGATGAAAAGCTTTTTGGCAACGACGGCAATCGTGCTCGTAATGGGCGGCGGCGCCTTTGCTCAGTCTTCGGACCAGTCGACCACGGCGCCCGCTGCGACCACCGGCAACTCGATGCAGTTCAGCGCATACCAGGCGGGCCCGACGGATGTTCGCGCCTCTGAATTCATCGGCCAGCGCATTTACGCGACCGAGCAGGACATGGCGGCGGACCAGGCCGTGCAGCCGGGCGCCGAGCGCGACTGGGATGACGTCGGCGAGATCAACGAAGTGCTGATGGACCGCCAGGGCGATGTGAAGGCCGTGGTGCTCGGCGTCGGCGGCTTCCTCGGCATCGGTGAAAAGAATGTCGCCGTTCCCATGGATCAGGTGAAGTTCGTCAAGAATGGCGACGGCGCCGACGATTATTTCCTCGTCATCAACGCCAACAAGCAGGCGCTCACCGATGCGCCGGCCTATCAGGCCCCGGAAGACACTGCCTCGAACGCCCCGGCCGCTGATGCGACCGATACCGCGATGGCTCCGGCCGCAACCGGCGCCGCCACCGGCATGAATTCCGGCGTCGACACCCAGGCGTCGAACACCGCAACGCCTTCGACGACGGCAACCCCTCCGGCTGCCGGACAGGCAACCAATGACGCCGCTGCGCAGCAAGACATGCAGACCACCGCCTCGACCAACACCGGCGCCGCCATGGATGACAACCGCACCCGCTTGACGCCGCCTGCCGTGACGCGTGAAGGCTACCAGACGGCCCAGCCGAGCGAACTGACGGCCGAAAAGCTGCAAGGCGCCACGGTTTATGGCCCGAAGGACGAAGACGTCGCCACGATCAACCGTCTGGTGATGAACGAACAGGGCCAGATCAAGGATGTCGTCCTCGATGTCGGCGGCTTCCTCGGCATCGGCGCGCGCGAAATCGCCGTCAGCCCGGAAGAACTGAACATCATGCGCAACACCCAGGGCGACGATGTCCGCGTCTATATCGACGCCAACAAGGACACGCTGAAGGCTCAGCCGGAATATAAGGCGTCCGCCGAGTAATCCGCATCCGTCAAGACAATCGAAGGGTCGCCGTTTCGGCGGCCCTTTTTCGTTGCCGTTGAACCCTACGGAAATCGGGTGTCGCGGCGCCCACGCGGTCCATATGCCTGAATCTCCAGACAAAAGGAGAACCAGTCATGGGCGTTTTGGACAACAAGGTCGCGATCATCAGCGGCGCGTCTTCGGGCATCGGCAAGGCGGCGGCGCATCTTTTCGCTGAGGAAGGCGCAAGTGTCATTCTAAACGCGCGCGGCCAGGAGGCGCTGGAGCGCGTCGCCGCCGAAATCCGCGCCGGCGGCGGCAAGGCGATCGCAATAGCAGGCGATGTCGGCCTCGCCGAAACTCATGCGGAACTGGCGGAAGAAGCAGAAAACCGTTTTGGCGGCCTCGACATCGCTTTCAACAATGCCGGCATGGTCGGGGCGATCAAACCGCTTGCGGAACTCTCGGTGGAAGATTGGCAGGCGGCGCTCACCGCCAATCTCACCGCCGCCTTTCTCGCAAGCCGCGCCCAGATCCCCGCCATGCTGGCGCGCGGGGGCGGCGCAATCGTCTTCACCTCGAGCTTTGTCGGCACGAGCGTCGGCCTTCCCGGCATGGGCGCCTATGCCGCCGCCAAAGCGGGCCTGATGGGCCTGGTCAAATCAATCGCCGCCGATTATGGCGCGAAGAACATCCGCGCCAATGCGCTTCTGCCCGGCGGAACCGACACCGGCATGGCCGGCGATCAGGCTCAGAAGGACTGGGCAGCCAGCCTGCACGCCATGAAACGCATCGCGGAGCCCGATGAAATCGCACGCGCAGCGCTGTTTCTTGCCAGCCCTGCCGCGAGTTTCGTTACCGGCGCGGCGCTTTATGCGGATGGGGGGAATTCGGCGGTAAAGTAAGCGACAGGATTGGTTCAGTCTCGGCCCCGGCTGGCCGGTCACATGCTTGAGCATGGCGCTATGAGAATAAGCGGACAGTGCGACTGCGCCCCAGACCATGCCTCCTCTTAAATTCTTTTCGGAAGCCGCGTCTTTAACGCGGCTTCCAGCCAAAACGACGCGCGCTTGCGGTCAACTCGCAGCGCGCTGCGTGCAGGTTGGCTCCCGTCTTGCCAGGTCTGCGAACAGATGGGCGTCCTCACCGATACCGGAATTCGGCGTGGTGAGCAGCGTGTCGCCATAGAACACCGAATTGGCGCCCGCGACGAGACAGAGAATTTGCGCCTCGCGGTTCAACGCCGAACGTCCGGCGGAGAGGCGAACCGTCGAACCGGGCATGACCAACCGCGCCGTCGCCACCATTCGAACCAGGTCGAGAGGATCGATGCGCGCACGGTTCGCCAACGGCGTGCCTTCGACCGGCACCAGGGCATTGATCGGCACGCTTTCCGGATGCGGCGCCATTGTCGCCAGGACCTGCAACATGGACGCCCGGTCGCGCATCGTCTCTCCCATGCCGATAATGCCGCCGCAGCACAGATCGATGCCGAAGGAGCGCACGATCGCCAGCGTCTCCAGCCGGTCCTCATACGTGCGCGTGCTGATGATCTGTCCGTAGAATTTCGGACTGGTATCGAGATTGTGGTTGTAGGCGGTCAGCCCCGCCGCCGCGAGGCGCTCCGCCTGATGCGGCTTCAGCATCCCGAGCGTGACGCAGGCCTCCATGCCGAGAGCGCGAACGCCGGCGACCATGTCGATGACGGCGTCGAACTCCTTGCCGTCCCGAACCTGTCGCCATGCCGCGCCCATGCAGAACCGCTCCGCCCCCGCCGCCTTGGCCGTTTCAGCCAAGGCGATGACTTTCGCCGGGTCCATCAGCCGATCGCGGCTCAGGTCGACTTCGCGATGATGGGCAGACTGCGGGCAATAGGCGCAGTCTTCAGGACAACCGCCCGTCTTGATCGACAGAAGGCTCGCTTTCTGGACTTTGTTGGGATCGTGATGTTGCCGGTGTACGGCATTGGCCCGGCCCACGAGTTCGAGCAACGGCGCGTCCTGAAGATCGAGGATCTCTTCAACCGTCCAGTCGTGCCGGATGACACCATCTAAAGCCGTCATTCGCTTTTGCTCCGGAGGCGGATGCCCAAGGCAGGAAGCGCTGCGCTGCCCAAAGCCACCACGGCTATTTTGACCAGATCACCCGGCAGGAAAGGCAAAACGCCGACCGCAAGAAGCTGAGCCGGCGGAACATAGAGCGCCAGCCAGGCTGCGCCGAGCCCGTAGATCACAACCATTCCCGCAAGCATCCCGCAGGTGCGACCGATCACTCCCTTGCCTGAAGCCAGCACGCCGACAACCCAGGACGCAACGAGAAAGCCGAGCAGATAGCCGCCGGTGGGGCCGACCATGTAAGCGAGGCCGATACCGCGTTCCGGCGAACCGGAGAACACCGGAAAGCCAGCTGCGCCCGCGGCGAGATAGGCGAGAAAGATCGAAACCGCCATCCGCGGCCCGAACGCAACGGCGAAGGCCATGACGGCCATCGTGTGGAGCGTCATCGGAACCGGCCAGAAGGGAATCTGCACTCTTGCGGCAAGCGTCATCACGGCCGCGCCTGCAATGATCATCACCCCCGTGCGGATGGCTTTGGATCCAGGCCTTGCGGGCCGCTTCGCAACGATATCCGACATTCCATATCTCCTTTAGTCCAAATTATAGATAATTTTTAGAATCTATCGCTAAATGAATCCACAAAAATACAATCGTGGCAATAGCCGCGTGCGGCGCGTGATCATTTTAGAATGTGATGGGAAACGCTGGAGCGTCTATTTGGGCTTTTTCTGCCCGATCGTCTGGACGTGACGCGCAAGCGTGGTTGCCGCGATTTCGGTCTGCCCGGCTCTCAACGCGTCGAGGATGGCGCGGTGGTCGCGGTCCGTCGGGGCCTCCCATTCGGCGCGCCAGCCGGAAAAAAGAAAGCGGGCGCTTGCCGTATGCAGATCATCGATCGCCTTCAGCAAGCGGGGCATGCCGCATGGAGCCAGAAGGATGCGATGAAAGGTCCGATTGGCCATTTCCCACGCCTGAACGTTCAGCGCTCGATCCCCGGCCCGGTTGGCTTCTTCGGCCTGATCCAGAATGGCTCTGGTCAAATGCGGGACCGCATTGCGCAACGCCAGAGTTTCGAGAGCGGCGCGCATTTCAGCCACCTCGCGCACTTCGTCGACGCTGAAGCCGGCGACGCGGACGCCGCGACGCGGCTCGCTGACCACCAGCCCCTGTGACTCCAGTCGCTTGAACGCCTCGCGAACCGGAACATGGCTCGCGCCGAATTCTTCGGCGATATGATCCTGCCGCAGCTTGGCGCCGGCCTCGATCTCGCCGGCGATAATGCGAGCGGCGAGCGTTTTGCTGATCTGGGCGGCAATCGTGTCTGATTTGGCGGTCGTCATGATTTTATAGATAATTCGGATGAGACCGCCTGTCGATCAGCGATTGACCGGAAATGAACCGCGCCTCACCCCACCGCCAACCTGATCTCATACCCCGTCGCGCCAGACCGGCTGACCAGGCTGCGAAACAGCGCTGCATATCTCCCCGCGCTTCGTTCCCAGGAGAAACGCGCCTTCATCGCCTGGGTCTGCAATTGCCGCCACTGGGCCGGATCGGCATAGACGTCCATGGCGCGGCGGATGGCGTGGCAGAGGCCGTCGGTGGTGACGGGATGGAACTGGAAGCCGGTGGCGACCTCGGCGTTCATGGCGGCGTCATTGGCGTCGATGACCGTTTCGGCCAACCCGCCGGTGCGGGAGACGACGGGGATCGCGCCATAGCGCAGGCCGTAAAGCTGCGTCAGGCCGCAGGGCTCAAAACGCGAAGGCTGGATGATGGCGTCGGAACCTCCATGGATCAGATGCGCCAGTTCTTCGCTATAGCCGATATTGACGGCGATGCGGCCGGGATGGCGGGCCTCCATGGCCTGCAGCATGGCTTCGATCTCGGGATCGCCCTTGCCGCAGATCACCAGCTTGCCGCCGTTGAAGACGAGGTAGTCGGCGGCATAGGCCACCATGTCCATCCCCTTCTGCCAGGTCAGACGGCTGATGCAGGAAAAGATCGGCGCGTCGTCGTCATGCAGGCCGAGCCGGGCGTTGAGGGCGCGCTTGTTGTTCGCCTTGAGATCGAGCCTGTCAACGTCAAAGGCCTGCGGCAGCAGCGGATCATGGGCGGGGTCCCAGACATCTTCATCGATGCCGTTGAGAATGCCGCGCATATCCTCGCGTCGGTAGCGCAGCACGCCGTCGAGCCCCATGCCGAAGCGCGGCGTGAGAATTTCGCGCGCATAAGTCGGGCTGACCGTGGTGATGAGATCCGAGGTCATCAGCCCGCCTTTGAGGAAGCAGATGTCGCCGAAATATTCAAGGCAATCCATGCTGAAGGCGCTGGGCGGCAGATGCAGGTAAGGCAGCAGCGCCGCCGGATACTGGCCTTGGAAGGCGATGTTGTGAATGGTCAGCACCACAGGCTTGTCGCAGCCCATGTGACGCATGTAAACCGAGGTCAGCGCCGACTGCCAGTCATGCGTATGCACCAGATCTGGGCTCCAGCCGGGCAGTTCGCCATTGGCGATCAGCGCGCCGGCGAGCGACAGCGCCGCAAACCGCTTCCAGTTGTCCGGATGGTCGACGCCATGTTCATTGACATAGGGGCCGCCGGGACGGCGATAGAGCGCGGGAATATCGAGCACGAACAGCGCAGCGTCGGGCGTTTGCACGAAATGCAGCGCGGCGTCCTCGCCGAGGATCTCGTCGAAACGGAACAGCGGCGGCTGCGCCGACATCAGCGACTCGAACACCGGATAGCCTGGAACCAGGGTGATCGAGTCGACGCCGAACACCTTCAAGGCCTTCGGCAGAGATCCTGTCACATCCGCGAGCCCGCCAGTCTTGATATAGGGAAAAACCTCAGAAGTGACGGACAGGATTTTCATGGGCGTTTCCCACTGATGGGTTCTGAACTCTGCGGCATGCTGCCCCCCGGCTAGGTTCCAAAAATGAAATCTGGTATCCGCTACAACTTCGCTGGGCTTTTCCGGTTCCTCCGCTGGCGCCGAATCATGTCCATTTTGTCGGAGAATCCGTGATCAAGACAGTATCATCAGATTGAAGTTATTAAAATATTTTTGACGGCCGCAGGCAATGCCGCGATATGTTCGCTCCCGATCAAATCAATCTTCGTCGTGACTTACTGAGCAACGTCGACGGCCGGGGCGCGACCGGTAAGTTTGTAATTCAAGTTTACGAAATACAATATTCTGGCGTTGGGATAGACAGCTTTCGTTTCGTTCGTGGAGAGTGACAGATCATGGCGTCCGAGTTGACCGAGACAGGCTTTTTTGATCGCCGCGCCGAAAACGTGGCTCGAGATCTTCTGGGAGTGACGCTCGGGTTTTGCGGCGTCGGCGGCGTCATCGTCGAGACCGAGGCCTATCATCGCGACGATCCCGCCTCGCACAGCTATCGCGGCCAGACGCCGCGCAACGCCGCGATGTTCGGCCCGGCCGGTCGCGCCTATGTCTATCGCTCCTATGGCATGCATTGGTGCCTCAATATGGTGTGCCAGCCCGGAAGCGCGGTGCTGATCCGCGCGCTGGCTCCGACATTGGGGCTGGAGGTCATGCGCGCGCGGCGCGGCGGCCTCGCCGACCGGCTGCTCTGCTCGGGGCCTGGCCGGCTCGCCGCCGCGCTCGGCGTCACGGGCGCCGAAGACGGGGCCGATATAATGCAACCGCCCTTTCGCCTCGAACCGCGCCCGAGAGAGCCCGACATTGTCGCTGGGGCCCGTATCGGCATCACCAAGGCGGTGGACGAACTCCTCCGCTTCGGCGTGAGGGGCTCGCCCCATCTGAGCAAGCCGTTTCGATAGACAGATACAGGACAGGGGCCCGGAGGCGACCTCAAGACCTTCGCCGCCAGCTATCGCAACACCTATTTGATGCATCAGGTGCGAGCGAGAAGCCTGACCAACATCGATTGAGGCGCAGCCCTGCCCCGGGCCCGCATCCGCTGCAGACTGGGATCAGCCGCCGCGCGACGTGTCGCTCCGCCAACGGATCAGGTTTCTCACCCGCGTTGGGCCGGCAACGCGCGAGGCTATGTCGCCGGCGATCTCCGCCTCCTCGGGATAGAGCACCACGCCGTCGAGAACGATCTCGCCGTCCGTTTCGGTCACCGCCACCTGGGTGGCGTCAAGATCGCCGGCGCGCGCCAGGGCGTCGGCAACTTTCGCCTCCACCCCGCCAAAGCCGGCGGGCTTGTCGATTTCCGGGGTCTGGCCATGAAATGTCTGAGGTTTGAACACCATTTCGCGTCTCCTGTCTGCGTGTCGTGACAACAACCGACAGCCGCACCCTCCGGTTCCGCGCCATGACGCCACAGCAGTTCGGGAACCTCGGCGGCATGCAAGAGTTCTGCATAGGACAGTCAGGAGAAAACCATGAGCGATGACCGCCAAGCCAAGGACCGCATTCGCAAGGACGCCGAAGGCCAGTTCGCGCCCAACCAGGGCGACCGTAAGGCGAGCGGCGTGGCCAGCGCCAAGCCCACCGTGATCACCGGACAGGAAGACGCGACGGACGCGAAAAACCCGGGCCAGAAAAAAGGCCCGGGCGATTGGGACATCAATTATGATGAGCGGGACACGGACAAGCCGCATTCCGATCATTGAACACCGCGCCTCACGCATGTCGCCCCAAAACGGGCGCCGGTTTCGGGACGACAACATGCGGCATATCGAAGGCTCAAGGCGCAAGGAGCGACTCTTAAAGAGCGCCACACTCTTCAGACGTGGCGCGGCGGCGCCCTGGTCTCGTCTGGATTGGGCAGGGGCTGCTCGTCGGGCAGACGATCAGGCTCGGGTTCCTGGATCGGCGGATCCGGCTTCCACACCGGAGGCGGCATCACATCGGGCTCCGGGGTCTGGGTCGACCCCGGCTGAGTGGACGACGGGAGCGGTTCGTATTTCAACATCGCAAATCTCCTTCCTTATTGAAAAACGACAAGCGGCGGGAGTTGTTCCCTCCCGCATGTATCAGTCGATCAGGCCTGTTTGGCGCGCTGACGCGCGGCGTCGACGATGCGCCTGATCTCGTCGGCATGCGCTTGTTCGAGCGCAAAGGCCTCGCTGGGCAGGACGCCGGGGTCTTCCTGGCCGTTCATGAACAGGGTTTCCTGCGCCAGGCGCTCAAGGATATCGCCGCCATCGCCCCTAGCCAGCGCGGCGACGAGAGCGGTCAGCACCTCTCGATGCGCGTTGAGACGTCGTTCGAGTTCGTCGGCATCCATTGGCGGCCTCCTGGGCGTGAGATGTGAGCCCATGACGGGCTTATGGAGAAGCGGGCGGCGGCGGCGTGATCGCCATGGGATCGTTCAACTTGGGCGGTTTTTCCACAATATCCGGATCGCCGAGCCCCTTGGGTTTCAGCACGCTGTTGCAGTCCTGGAGCCGCTCGGTCAGCGGCTCGGCCGGAGCCGCCTGGCCATCGGGACGAACATGACAATTTTCCTGTCCGGTTGCGGGCATATCCAGCGCTTCCTGCGGGGCGTTCTGCGCACGGGCGGCGACGCTTGCCGACACCAGCAACGCGCCGCCCACGGCCATCGACGCTGCCCACTTGTGAATCATCTTGAGAGAGGACATGACATTGCTCCCTGTTGCCCTAGGGAAACAAAATCAGCGGTGGAAACGTTCCACCTTACAAAATCCGCCGCCGGCGCAAATCGCACTAGCTTTGCGCCATGCGAACACCCATAATATAACCGTCGCCTAACAAACGACGGGCGCAGACTTCGGAGGAGAGACGAGATTGGCCGGGTCAAGAACATCAGGCGAAAATCCCGGTGCGAACGACCGCGAGGCGACGGGCCCGATCGGCCCGAACAGCATCTCCGGACGCGCCGGCAGAGGCCTGAAAACGGGCGCCCCCGTTGTCGCCGGCAGGAAACTGCTGGTGCTTGAGGACGATTACATTATCGGCGAACAGTTGGCCTCGGAACCCCTGGCGGATGGTTACGCCGTCTCCGGACCGCATAGAAGCGTGGAAGAGGCGTTGATCGCGCTCAGCGCCGACCAAGACATCACAGCAGCCATTCTCGATCTCAATCTGAATGGCAGTATCGACTTCGATCTAGCCGCCGAACTCGCGGCCCGAAAGATCCCCTATATCTTTTACACCGGCTATGAGAGCGCGATCGTGCCCGAAGCATTTCGCGACGCCGAGCGCGTAACCAAGCCAGCACCCTGGCCGGTCATCCGAAAGGCCTTGGAAAGGGCCGAGGCCGAGGCGAACAATACGAAATCCGACGCGCCGGACAATGAACGCAACTTTCTCGCGCTCCTGCCGCTTCTGCGTCAGCGGGCGCGGCAGATCACGCCGACGGAGGACTCTGCGGAAACTCTGGTCGAGCGGACGCTGGAGCGCGCAATCGAGGAAATCGAAAACTGCCCGCCCGATGTTTCGGTCGAAAAATGGCTGGTGACCTTGCTGGAAAACACCGGCATCGGCGAACGGCGCCTGATCAACTAACAGAGCTGCAACAGCGCCCGAACCGGCGCCCGGATTGATCAATCGGGCCTTCGCTCATCCTGATCGCTGTCGTCCGTGGCGTCTTCGCGCAACATCGACGGAGGAGGCTCGGGAACGGCGAATGCGTGTGTCGCGCCCTCGCTCTCGAGTTCCGCTACGTCAGGCAGGATGAGCCCTGGGGCTTCGGGCAAGGCCTTGTCGACAGCCGCTTCAGACAGCTTGTCCCGCTGCTGTTTTTGTGGGTCTCGCTCGGCTTTTTCGTGTCCGGTCATGATCCTTTTCCCTGTTGCATATCGGTAGTCTTACGGAAGGGGTGAGGCCGGACCGGACGGGTAGGAAGCTCGCCTGCCATTTCGTTGGCCATGAGGTGAAAACGGAAAAACCCTCATGTTCTTCAGCGCCGTCGTGTCCGTTTGACACGGCCCAAGACCTCGCCTTTACAACCGACCGCCTCGACGATTGTTCCAGGACAGCGTCGGGCGTGGCAGAGCCTGCGCTCGGACCACAATCTGCCAAGCCGCCGCCGAAGAGCGTCACAATGCGCCGGCGATCGGCTGCAAAATTTATGTCCATCCCAAAATACTCGATCTCGGACTTTCCGGCGCCGAAAATCCGCGCCGCTCGCGCTCCAACCTTCTTGCCCCCCCTGACGCTCCGCGCGGACTGAGCCGCAAGGAAACGCTTCTTCTCCATTTCTACCGGAAAATACGGCGGCGACGCCATAGGCCGCCCGGTCTTCAGAAATTTCGGACGCTGGGGGAACCCGGCGTATTGCAGCGACGTTGAGCCGCCATGCGTGTTGAAAACGAGAGGAAACGCTCACATGACTGCGTCGCAATCTCAGGGGGAGGCGATACGCGCCGAAATCGTTGAACTCATCCCGGCGCTCCGCGCCTTTGCGCGCTCCTTCTGCCGCAATGCCTCGGACGCCGACGATCTCGTTCAGGAGACATTGCTCAAAGCCATCGCGAATATCGACAAGTTCGAACCGGGAACAAGATTGAAGTCCTGGTTGTTCACCATCATGCGAAACACGTTCTACACCCGGATCGTCGTCGCCAAGCGCGAGGCTCCCGGGTCGGACGCATGCGTTTCGGACGACAGCGCCATTTCGGCCACGCAGGAATGGACCATTCGCGGAAAGGAGCTCGAGCGCGCGCTCGCCCGTCTGCCCATGCATTATCGCGAGGTCCTGCTGCTGGTGGCGGTGATGGGCGAAAGCTACGAGACTGCGGCGCAGGTTTGTGATTGCGCGGTGGGAACAGTGAAAAGCCGGCTCAACCGGGCGCGGCGCCAGATTTCGTTGGAAGTCGACGGAGACCTGTCGGCTTGAGGCCTAAAGGCTGGAGGGGTCTGCGTCTTATCGATAGAGGACGGATATATGCTGATACTTGCCTTGACGGCGCTCGTGAGCGCCGCTTCCGGCGTTGTGCTGCTGGTTGGCGGCATCAATCTTCTCACCCTGGGCGGCAGCCCCTATTATGCGATCGCCGGCGCGGTGTTTGTCATCGTGGCGGCGCTGTTGGCGATGCGTCGCAAGGAATCCCTGGCGCTTTATGGCCTGTTCACGCTCTGCTCGCTCGCCTGGGCTGTCTGGGAAGTCGGCTTCGACTGGTGGCAGCTCGGTCCGCGCGGCGGGTTCATCATCGTCTTCGGCCTTTGGCTTCTGACCCCGTTGGTGCGCAGGCGCCTGGGCAGCCCGGCCGAACGGGCCGACGGCCGCGCCGCCTCGTCTCTCACTCTCGGCGTGCCGCTGCTCGTCTCCATCGTCGTGGCCGTCTATGCGATGTTCCAGACGCCGCATGACCAGCCAGGCGTGCTGCCCGATCCGCCGCCGCAGGTTCAGGCCTCCACGCCCGACACTATCGACCCCGGCGAATGGCCGCGCTACGGCCGCACCCAACTCGGCCAGCGCTATTCGCCGCTTGCGGAAATCACGCCCGCCAATGTCGGCTTGCTTGAGGAGAAGTGGCGCTTCGAAACCGGCGACAAGAAGGGCCCCAAGGATGTCGGCGAAACCACCTATCAGGTGACGCCGCTCAAGATCGGCAACACGCTCTATCTCTGCACGCCACACAATTGGGCCATCGCGCTCGATGCGACCACGGGCAAAGAAGTCTGGCGCTTCGACCCAGGCGTGAAACTCGATTCCGCGCGCCAGCACCAGACCTGCCGGGGAGTCACCTATTTCAACGACGCGGAAGCCGCCATCGACGCACCCTGCAAGGAGCGGGTTTATCTGCCGGTCTCCGACGCGCGGCTGATCGCGCTCGACGCCAAGAACGGCCAAGTGTGCACGAGTTTCGCCAATCAGGGGCAGTTGCAGCTCGAACAGGGCATGCCCTACAATCCCAGCGGCTATTATTATTCCACCTCGCCGCCCGTCATCACCGCCGACAAGATCATCATCGGCGGCGCCGTCAACGACAATTATTCGGTCAAATCGCCCTCCGGCGTGATCAGGGCCTTCGATGTCCGCACCGGCGCGCTGATCTGGAACTGGGACAGCGGCAATCCCGACCAGACCGCCCCAATCGGACCGGGCCAGACCTATACGCCGAACTCGCCCAACAGCTGGTCGGTCTTCTCGACCGACGAAGCGCTCGGTCTCGTCTATATCCCGCTCGGCAATCAGGTGCCCGACCAGCTCGGCATGAACCGCAGCCCGGCGGTCGAAAAGTTCTCGTCCTCGATCGTCGCGCTCGACGTCAACACCGGCGCGGTGCGCTGGGTGCGCCAAACCGTGCATCACGATCTCTGGGACATGGACGTGCCCGCCCAGCCGGCGCTGTTGGACATCACCCGGCCGGATGGGACAAGCGTTCCCGCCCTTGTCGGCCCCACCAAACAGGGCGACATCTATGTGCTGGACCGCCGCTCGGGCGAACCACTGATCCCGATCGAGGAAGTTCCCGCCCCTCAAAAGACCATCCCGGAGGACCGGGCGTCGCCAACCCAACCGCGGACCGGCCTCACCTTCAGGCCGCCGCCTCTTCAGGAGCGGAATATGTGGGGCGTGTCGATGTTCGACCAGATGGCCTGCCGCATCTCGTTCCACAAGCTCAACTATGAAGGCCAGTACACGCCGCCGTCGCTCAATGGCACGCTCGTCTATCCCGGCAATTTCGGCGTGTTCAACTGGGGCTCGGTCGCCGTCGATCCGGTGCGGCAGGTGATGTTCGGCATGCCGACCTATCTCGCCTTCACCTCCAAGCTCGTGCCGCGCGCCGACATCCCGCCGAAGGGCGCCGACGAGAAGGGATCGGAACAGGGCCTCAACCGCAATGAAGGCGCGCCTTACGGCGTCTATATGGGCCCGTTCCTCGGTCCGCTCGGCATTCCCTGCCAGGCGCCGCCCTGGGGTTACGTGGCTGCGGCGGACCTTCGCACCGGCAAGATCGCCTACAAGCATGTCAACGGCACCGTCTATGACATGACGCCGCTTCCCCTGCCCTTCAAGCTCGGCGTTCCCGGCATCGGCGGCCCGATCATCACCGGCGGCGGCGTCGCCTTCCTCGGCGCGGCCGTTGACAACTATATCCGCGCCTATGACCTGAAGACCGGTCGCGAACTCTGGAAGGGCCGCCTTCCAGCCGGCGGCCAGGCGACGCCGATGACCTATACCGACGCGTCGGGCAAGCAGGTGGTGCTGATTGTCGCCGGCGGCCATGGCTCGGTCGGCACCAAGACGGGCGACTATGTCATCGCCTACAGCCTGCCGGCGAAATAGACCGAAAGGCCAGGAACATCGGAAGGAGCGGGATGTTGGATCGTCCTGCTTTTTCATTTGGAGAACCGTCATGCCCGAAGAACCAAGACCCGCCGCCAACGAGAACGCCGCCGAAGGCGATCCGGCCGTCATCGATCGCGAACTTGCCAGGCGGGAGCAAAAGGAAGCTCAGAACAACAAGCGAGACATTCAGCCCAAACGAAGCTGAACCACCTCAGGACACGTCCGGTCCATTTTCGTCGGACGGATGTCGTCTTGGAGGCGCGAACGTCGTCGTATTCTCTTCCGGATCAATGCTTCGGCCGACCTCGACGGGAAAGGGAGCTTCCCCCTCGTAGCCATCGAACATGTGAATTGTTCCGGGCGGTGGAGGAGCCTCGTCCGTCCATTCGAAATAAATCCGGCGTGCGAAAAAACAGCCTGCAGCAGCAGCGCCCGCATAGGCCGCGATCACCGTCCATGCCCAACTTGAACCGAGCATCCTGGCAAGCCATGGCTGGATGTAACGCAAATAGCCAAGAAGCCCGAACCCTAACCCTAACCCAGCGGGCGCATACAGCGCAAAAAGTAGAATTTTCACACGGGGCGGAAGCATTTAGGGCGTCATCAACTCAAGGATTTGAAAGCGTCCATTCCATACAACCTGGTTCTCAGGAAGAAAAGTCTCACCTCTTGCAATGCCTAATTTTTCTACATACTTTCCTGTTGACTACTTTATCAGCCTGACATAGCCTGATCTCCAAATGGCGCTGATCGCCAACGGCAACCGAGCCCCTTGTCCCGCTGAACGGCGGCAAGGGGCTTTTTTTATTGTTTTTCTGCCGGAAATCGATTGGCGCTCCCGAACTTCAAGGCATGAGGCCGCGATGTCGCATCCCACGGTTTTTAGGCAGGCACGACACCCCTCGTCTTCAGGGAGGGCGCTGTGATGACCCGGCAAACGGTTCCGCTTGCCATTCTCTACTCGACCTCGGGGCCCTATGCCGCGCTCGGTCGCGACGCGGTCGACGGTGCGATGGCGGCGGTCGCGGAAATCAATGCCGACACATCGACGCGTTTCGTCTTCGAGCCGCGCATCGAGGATCCGGCGGGGATGGCCGAACGCTATGCCAGCCTCGCCGAGGCCGCCATTCGCGAGAGCGGTTGCCGACACGTCGTCGGCGCGATCACATCCTGGAGCCGCAAGGAAGTTTTGCCGGTGGTGGAGCGGCAGCGGGCTTTGCTTTGGTATGCATTTCCCTATGAAGGCTATGAAGCCAGCGACAGCGTGCTCTATCTCGGAGCTTGCCCCAACCAACATCTGCTGCCGCTGTTCGACCATGTGCTGCCGCGTTTCGGACACAGGCCCTTCGTCATTGGCTCCAATTATATCTGGGGCTGGGAGAACGGCCGCATCGCCCGTGAATTGACCCAGGCCGCCGGTGGAGAGATCGTCGCGGAACGCTTCATGCCGCTCGGCTCCGAGGAGGTCGAGCATCTGATCGCGGAAATCCGCCAGAAGAAGCCGGATTTCGTTCTCAGCAATCTCGTCGGCCGGTCGGCCAACGCCTTTATCCGCGCCTATGCGGAATTGCGTGCCAACGACCCCGCCTTTGCGGCCGACCGTCGGCCTCTCGTCGCCTGCAATCTGTCGGAATCGGATCTCGACGGTTTATCTCCGGCGGCAAAGGCCGGCCATCTCACTGTCGGCACCTATCTTGCCAATCTCGACACCCTCGCCAACCGCCGCTTCAAGGAAAAGATCGCAGCACGGCATGGTGAGGACCGGCGCATCACCGGTCCCTTCGCCTTCGCCTATATGGCCGTCTCCATACTCGGCCAGGCCATCATAGACGCCGGCACCGACGACGCCGGTGTGATCCGCGCGGTTGTGACCGGCAGGCGCTTCGAGACCCCGATCGGCGACGTCGCCATCGATCGCCGCACCCATCATGCCGCGCTCGCGCCGATTTTCGGACGATCCGAAGGAGACGGATCCTTTTCAATTTTGGAAACCTCTCGCACCCCTGTGGCGGGTGATCCCTATCTTCTCAGCGCCATCCATTCATCAACGCGCATGGGCTTGTCCACCAGCGGATTGAAGGTGGTCAAATGACGCGCATCGAACGGCCGTCATTCCTGAACTGGCGCGCGGTGATCCTGCACCGGCCGCATCCTTCGGTCGATACTCTGACCCGCCAGCTGTCGTCGCTCCGTATCGAATCTCGCCAGATCTGGCCGCAACTCGATGAGACGGACGCCCAGGCCGATGTCGTCTTCTTCGATGCCGATATGGGCCATGACGAGCAGTTTCCCTGGCCCCGCGGCTTCGCCCCGATGCCGATGATCGCATTGATCGGATCGGAAGCGCCTGGCCGCATCGAATGGGCGCTGGCGCAAGGCGCCAATGCGCATCTTCTCAAACCCATCAGCTCCACCGGCGCCTATAGCGCGCTGTTGATCGCCGCGATCGGCTACCAGCAGATGCGGGCGCATGTCGATGACATCAGGGCGCTCGAGCAGCGCCTGCGCCAGCGGCCGCTGGTGGTGAAGGCCGTGCTCCGCCTGATGCAGGCGGGCAGCGCCGACGAAGCCGCGGCGCTCAAGCGGCTGCGCGCAATCGCCATGGAATGGGGCATGACCATCGAGGACGCGGCGGACGCCATCTGCCGCGACGACAAGCGTATGCGTTCGGGCGGCTAGGCCCAGCGACAGACAGAGCAAGAGAGGGAGCATAGAGTGTCCATCACCGAAGGTTTCGCGCCATATGGCGATTACCAGACCTGGTACCGGATCACCGGAGATCTGAAGTCCGGCAAGCCGCCGATGATCGTTGCGCATGGCGGCCCCGGCTGCACGCATGACTATGTCGACAGCTTCAAGGACATCGCCGCCACCGGCCGCGCCGTGATCCATTACGACCAGGTCGGCAACGGCAAATCCACGCATTTGCCCGAAAAGGGCGGCGACTTCTGGACGGTGGAATTCTTCAAGAAAGAGCTGCACAATCTCATCGACCATCTCGGCATTCGGGGCGGATATTGCCTGCTCGGCCAATCCTGGGGCGGCATGCTCGGGGCTGAATTCGCGGTCGACCAACCGGCGGGGCTCAAAGCGCTGATCATCGCCAATTCACCCGCGGCCATGCATACTTGGATTTCGGAAGCCAACCGGCTGCGCGAGGAACTGCCAGCCGAAGTGCAGGCGACGCTGTTGAAGCACGAACAGGCGCAAACCACTGACAGCGCCGACTATATGGCGGCGACTGACGTCTTCAACGAACGCCATGTCTGCCGCGTCGTGCCGATGCCGGCCGAGGTCAAGCGCACCTTCGACGCCATTGCCGAAGATCCCACCGTCTATCACACGATGAACGGCCCCAACGAATTCCACGTCATCGGCACGATGAAGGACTGGTCGATCGTCGGCCGTCTGTCGACCATCAATGTGCCGACGTTGCTGATCTCAGGCCGTTTCGACGAGGCGACGGTTGCCTGCGTGCAGCCCTATGCCGATGAGATCCCAGATGTCCGCTGGACGATTTTCGAACAGTCCAGCCACATGCCACATGTCGAGGAGCGCGAGGCCTGCATGACTGAGGTCGCCGCCTTCCTAGACGACAAGGCCGCCTGATATCGCCGCCCCTCACCGGGCGGCGGCGCATGCCCAACAAAGGTTCATACACAACAAGAACAGAGGGAACTGCTGATGACATCGACCTTTTCGAGAATAACGCGGCGCGCCGGCATTTTGGTCGCCGGCCTGCTTCTGGCGCAGACCGCGCTTTCGGGCTTCGCCCATGCTGAAGAAGACCGCGCCAAGCTGATGGCCGAGCATCGGGGCGGCACGATGACGCTCGCCGCCGTCTCGGCCGCCGGCACCGTCGATCCGGCCATCAATTATACCGGCCAGTTCTGGCAGATCTTCCAGATGACCTATGACGGCCTTCTGAAGTTCAAGCAGGCCGGCGGCACGGAAGGCTTCAAGATCGTCCCCTCGCTCGCCGAGGCGATGCCCGAAGTCAAGAATGACGGCAAGACCTATGTGTTCAAGATCCGCAAGGGCGTGAAATTCTCCAACGGCAAGGAGGTCATGCCGTCAGACGTGCTGGCCTCCTTCCAACGCATCTTCAAGGTGAAGGGCCCGACCATGGGCAGCTTCTACAACGGCTTTGTCGGCGCTGACAAATGCATCGAGAAGGGCGAGACATGCACGCTCGACGGCGGCGTGATCGCCGATGACGCGGCCGGCACGGTCACCATCAATCTCGTCGTTCCCGATGCGGAATTCTTCTCCAAGCTCGCCGTGCCGCATGCCAGCATCCTACCTGCAGACGCGCCCGCAGCCGACGCCGGCACCACGCCAATTCCCGGCACCGGCGCCTATATGATCGAAAGCTACAATCCCAACGACAAGATGGTGCTGAAGCGCAATCCGCATTTCAAGGAATGGAGCGTGGACGCCCAGCCGGACGGCTATGCCGACGAGATCGTCTACAAATTCGGCATGACCGAGGAAGCGACAATCAACGCCATCATCAACGGCCAGATCGACTGGATGTTCGACACGCCGCCATCCGATCGCCTTCCGGAGATCGGCGAGAAATACGCCAAGCAGATCCATCTCGATCCGCTCGCCGCCTTCTGGTACGCACCGATGAACACCAATCTCGCGCCTTTCGACAATGTGAAGGTTCGCCAGGCTCTCAACTATGCGCTGGACCGTGACGCGCTGGTTGGCCTGTTTGGCGGCGAGGCGCTGGCCCAGCCAACCTGCCAGATCCTGCCGCCGGACTTCCCCGGCCGCGCCGATGACTGCATCTACACCAAGGATCCGGGTTCGGAATGGTCGGAAGCCGACATGGACAAGGCCATGCAGCTGGTCGAGGAATCCGGCACCAAGGGCCAGAAGGTGACGGTGATCGCCGAAGACAACGCCGTCTCCCGCTCCATCGGCACCTATCTGCAGAGCGTGTTGACCGATCTCGGCTACGACGCCTCGATGAAGGCGATCTCGCCCAACATCCAGTTCACCTATATCCAGAACACCAACAACAACGTTCAGATCAGCGTCACCCAGTGGTATATGGACTATCCGGCCCCGTCGAACTTCCTCAATGTGCTTCTGTCCTGCGACAGCTTCCACAAGGGCAGCGACTCCTCGATCAACATCGCCGGCTATTGCAACAAGGATCTCGACGCCAAGATGAAGGCGGCGATGACCCTGTCGCTGACCGATCAGGACGCCGCCAACGCCGAATGGGCCAAGATCGACAAGGGCTTCATGGCTGAAGCGCCGCTCGCGCCGCTGTTCACGCCGAAAAGCGTCAACTTCACCTCGGCCCGGCTCGGCAACTATGTCTTCAACAAGCAGAACCGCTGGATCGCCTCCCAATCCTGGGTGAAGTGACCAGAAGGACGGCGGAGCCACGCTCCGCCGTCGCCAAAGACGCGCGACGGCGGCAGGATCGCCGTCACGCCGACGCTCCCTGCAAGGAAAAGACATGAACACCCTTACCGAGATGCTGCCCGACGCGGCAGGCAAGGCTGAACCGGCGCGCGCCGGCGCTGGTCCCTGGCGGCGCGCCTGGACTTTGCTGAAGCGCGACAAGCCGACGATCGCCGCGGCGCTCCTGCTCTGTCTGATCATTCTGTCAAGTCTTGCTGCGCCGATCTATGCGCGCCATGTCGCCGACACCGATCCGTTCCGCTCCAATCTCAGCGGAAAGATCAAGATCGACGGCAAGAAGGTCAAGGTCATGCAGGCCTCCACCGAAGGTCTCGGCCTCGGCGTAACGCCGATCGGGCCGACCTGGGAGGCGAAATACTTTCTCGGCGCCGATACGCAAGGGCGCGACGTCGCCGCCCGCCTGCTCTATGGCGGCCGCAATTCTCTGCTGATTGCGGGCTCGGCGACGGCCATCTGTCTGACGCTGGCGGCGCTGATCGGCGTGACCGCCGGCTTTTTCGGCGGCGTCGTCGATATGGTGCTGTCCCGCATCCTCGATATTCTCTGGGCTTTTCCTGTCTACCTGCTGGCCATCTCGCTCTCGATCGTGCTGATCTCCAAAGGCATCACCATCGGGCCGCTCGAGATCAACGCCAACAGCCTGCTGTTGCCCATCGGCATTATCGGCATCAT
This sequence comes from Rhizobium sp. SG_E_25_P2, assembly GCF_029892285.1. Taxonomy (GTDB): domain Bacteria; phylum Pseudomonadota; class Alphaproteobacteria; order Rhizobiales; family Rhizobiaceae; genus Rhizobium_E. The sequence goes on along the minus strand of NZ_JARXVM010000018.1, from coordinate 80,118 downwards.
CTATGTGCCCTATGTCGCCCGCCCTGTGCGCGGCCGGGTGCTGGCGCTGAATAACAGCGAATTCGTGCTCGCGGCAATCGGCTTAGGCATTCCCTCCTGGCGGATCCTGTTCAAAGACATCCTACCCAATGTCTCGACCATGCTGATCGTCTTCATCCCGCTGATGATGGCGCTGAACATCGTCACCGAATCCTCGCTGTCCTTTCTGTCGATCGGCGTGCAGGCGCCGGATGCAAGCTGGGGCACCATCATCCAGGATGGGCAGACATTGCTTTACACCCGTCCCGCCGTCGCGCTCGCGCCGGGCATTGCGATTGCGCTCACCGTGCTGACGCTCAATGTGATCGGCGACAGCATCCGCGACGCGCTCGATCCGCGCACCAAGATCGTTTGAGGAGGCCAAGATGGGTTTTGCTATCCTTCAGCGACTGGCGCAGATGATTTTCGTGATGTTCGGCATCTCGGCGCTGGTCTTCCTGATCTTCTTTGCGACACCGGGTTCCGACCCCGCCGCCCGCATCGCCGGCCGCAACGCCTCACAGGAAACCATCGCGGCGATCCGCACCGAATTCGGCTTCGATCGCGCCCTCCCCGTTCAATACGTCATCATGATGAAGCGCCTGTTCGTGACGCAGGATCTGACCTCCTTCGTCAATCGCGGCATGCGCATCGCGCCGCAAGTTGCGGACGCTGCGCCGGTGACGCTGTCGCTGGTGTTCGGCGCCGCCGTACTCTGGGTCGTCGGAGGGATCGTGGTCGGCGTCCTCTCGGCGATGAGCCGTGACACGCTGCTGGATCGCGGGCTGATGATCGTGGCGCTGATCGGCGTCTCCATGCCGGTCTATTGGCTCGGCGAGGTGATGAACCTGATCACCCAGAGCCGCTTTCACGACACCTGGCTGTTTTCCTGGGTTCCCGCACTCGGCTACAAGCCGCTGTTCGAGGACCCGGTCGGCTGGTTTACGACTCTGATCATTCCCTGGTGCACGCTGGCCTTCCTCTATATCGGCCTTTACGGCCGGGTGCTCAGGGCCACGCTCGTCGAAGCCTATCAGGAAGATTTCATCCGCACCGCCCGCGCCAAGGGTTTGAGCCCGACCCGTGTGATGCTGAGGCATGCGCTCAGGACCTCGCTCATTCCTTTTGTGACCATGTTCGGCCTTGATTTCGGCGCGCTGGTCGGCGGCTCAGCTCTGCTGACGGAAGTGGTGTTCGGTCTCAACGGCGTCGGCCGCCTCACCTATCAGGCGCTCCTCAATCTCGACCTGCCGATGATCCTGGGGGCGGTGATGTATGCCTCCTTCTTCGTGGTGCTCGCCAACGCGGTGGTCGACATCGTCTATGTGCTGATCGACCCGCGCGTGAGAGGCAACTGAGCATGGAAAAGCCCCTTCTTCTCGACGTGAACGGCCTGACCGTCTCCTTCCGCACCGATCGCGGCGATATCCGCGCCGTCGACGACGTCTCCTTCAGCCTGCGCGAGGGTGAGATCCTGTCAATCGTCGGCGAATCCGGCTCAGGCAAATCCGTGACGCTGCAATCGCTGCTCGGCCTGCATGATCCCAAGACCACCCGCGTCGACGGCGCAGTCGCCTTTCGCGGCAAGCGCATTCTCGACATGCCGCAAAGCGCCATGCGCCGCATTCGCGGCAAGGAGATCGGCCTGATCTCGCAGGATCCGATGACGGCGCTGACGCCTGTTTACACGATCGGCTGGCAGATCGCCGAACAGATCCGCGAACATGAGCGGATCTCGGCCCGCGCCGCCCGCGCCCGCGCCGTGGAACTGCTGGCTGAAGTCGGCTTCTCCAATCCCAATGAAGCCGTCGACCGCTTCCCGCATCAGCTGTCCGGCGGCATGCGCCAGCGCGCGGTGATCGCCATGGCGATTTCCTGCCAGCCCGCGCTGTTGGTGGCCGACGAGCCGACCACCGCGCTCGATGTGACCGTGCAGGCGCAGGTTCTCGATCTGCTCCTGCGGCTGCGGCGCGACCATGGCGCCGCCATCATCCTGATCACCCATGACATGGGCGTGGTCTCCGAAGTCGCAGACCATGTGGCGGTGATGTATGCCGGCCGCATTGTCGAGCGCGGCAAGACGGCCGATCTCTTCGACAATCCGCTACATCCCTATACCTGGGGTCTGATGGCCTCCATTCCGCCTCTCACCGGCGTCAGGCCGGACAGACTCGTCTCCATTGGCGGCATGCCTCCTTTGCCCGGCTCGATCCCGGAAGGCTGCGGCTTTGCCCCGCGCTGTCGCTTCGCGCAAGCCGATTGCCGGAAACGGCCGCCGCAGAGACGACACGGCGATCAGAGCGCGCTCTGCATCCTCGACGGCGACGAGCGCCTTGAAAAACGCCGTGAAATCCTCGGCGCGCAGGAGTATGCATAATGGTCGACACCACAGGCGTCCCTCTCCTCTCCGCTCGCGACCTCACCAAGAATTTCATCGTCGGCAAGACCATGCGCCCCGGCTCGGGCCGCACGCTGCATGCGGTCGACGCCATCAGCCTCGACGTCTATCCCGGCGAAACGCTGGGGCTGGTCGGCGAATCCGGCAGCGGAAAATCGACCCTCGGCCGCTGCCTCACCCGTCTTTACGACGTCACGTCCGGGGAACTCACCTTTGACGGCGAAAGCATTGCCCGCGCCGATGTGCGCGCCTTGAAGCCCGTGCGTCGGAAGATGCAGATGATATTCCAGGATCCCTCCGCCTCGCTCAATCCGCGCCGCCGCATTCGCGACATGCTCTCGGAAGTGCTGAAGGTCCATGCGATCCGCAGCGGCGCAGGCATTGACGACAGGCTCGCGGAACTCATGGAGATCGTCGGTCTCAGGCGCGACTATCTCGACCGGTATCCGCACGAATTTTCCGGCGGCCAGCGCCAGCGCATCGGCATCGCCCGGGCGCTGGCGGTCGAGCCCCGGCTGATCGTCGCCGACGAGCCGGTATCGGCGCTCGACGTCTCGGTCCAGGCGCAGATCGTCAATCTCTTCGCCGATCTCCGCGACCAGTTGCAGCTGACTTATGTGTTCATAGCCCATGATCTCGCCGTGGTGCGCCAGGTCTCAAGCCGTGTCGCTGTCATGTATCTGGGTTCGATCGTCGAGATCGGCGATACCGACGCGCTGTATGAAACGCCACAGCATCCCTATACTCAGGCGCTGCTGTCGGCCATTCCCCAACATGGCAGTCATGGCAAACGGGAGCGTATTCTCCTCAAGGGCGACCTCCCGAGCCCGCTCGATCCGCCAAAAGGATGTAAATTCTCGACGCGCTGCCCCTTGGCGCAACCCCGCTGTGGCGAAGAACGACCGAGCCTGACCAAAACCGACACAGGCAGGGCCGTCGCCTGCCATTTCCCGCTGACCTGAACACAAATCCCGCGCGACGCTGGTAGAGGCGTCAAGCTGCGCCTTTATCATCGACACGTGGCGTCAATCCTGTTCGGCCATTCGATACCCCACGCCTGGCTCCGTGCGCACGATCCGAGGATGCGTCGGATCGCGCTCGATCTTCTGGCGAAGCTGGCCGATAAAGACGCGAAGGTAGTGAAGGTCGTCGCCGTGAGCCGGTCCCCAGACCGTGGTCAGAAGCGTGCGGTGGGTGACGACGCGACCGGCATGGCGGGCGAGAAGAAGAAGCAGATCGTATTCCTTGGGCGTGAGATGAACCGTCTCGCCATCTCGCAAAACAAGCCGCTTGATCGGGTCGATTGTGAGCCCGTCCGCCTCCATGACGGTTGGGATGGCGTCCCGGCGCCCGCGATGGCGAAGCGCAGTGCGGATGCGGGCGGTGAGTTCGCCGATGCCGAAGGGTTTTTCGACATAGTCGTCTGCGCCGATATCCAGCGCGGCGATCTTTTCGCTTTCCCGGTCGCGGGCCGACAGGATCACGATCGGAATGTCCGACCAGCCCCGGAGACTGGCGATCACATCCTTGCCGTCCATGTCCGGAAGACCGAGGTCGAGAATGACGAGATCCGGCGCCTGGGTGGCGACAGCCTTCAGCGCCTCGGCGCCCGTTCCAGCCTCGATCACTTCATAGCCGGCGGCCGAGAGCGACGGTTTCAGGAAGCGTTGGATCTGGGGTTCGTCATCCACCACCAGGATGCGGGATTGGTTCATAGAACATGGCCCTTTGTTTCTTCGCTGCCCGAAAACCGCATGACGATGCGCGTGCCCCGCTTCTTGAGCGCCGGACTTTCCGCATGGATCCTGCCGCCCATGGCCTCGACGAAGCCGCGCGCAATCGACAGTCCAAGTCCCGTGCCCGGCGAGCGACCATCCGGTTTTCCCCGGCGATAGAATTTTTCGAAGATGCGGTCCAGATCCTCGGGCGGAATGCCGCGGCCAAGATCAGTGACCGAAATCACCACGTCCCTGCCGTCCCGTCGGGCATAGACGTTGATCGGTTCGTCACCGCCATATTTCACGGCGTTGTCGAGAAGGTTGAACAGCACCTGGCCAATGAGAACGCTGTCGCCGCGGATCAACGGCAGGTCGGCTGCGATGCCGGTTTCGATCACACGTCCGGGGGCATGCTTGCGGGTGCGTTCGACGGCGGACTGCACGACGTCGGCGACGTCCACCCAATCCTGTTTCGGTTTCAGCGTGCCTGCCTCGATCCGCGTCATGTCGAGGAGATTGGCGACGAAGCGGCTCATCCGGCCGCTTTCCTCCTCGATCGATTGCATCAGATCGTCTCGGTTTCCAGCTGTCATCCGGTCGCCGAACTGGCGAAGTCCGGTGACGGCCCCGGTGATCGTGGCCAGAGGCGTACGCAGATCATGCGAGATCGACGACAGCAGGGCCTCGCGGTAACGCTCGCCCTCCAGCCGCGCCGCCTGCTCCACCGTCTCGTCGGCAAGCCGCGCCCGGTCCAGCGCGATGGCTGTCTGGTCGAGGATGGCGGTCAGCGAGCGCTCGGCATTGAGGTCGAGCCGGTCGCCCGCGTGCTCGACGCCACAGACGCCGACAATACCGTGGGGGCCCAGCAGCGGCCGGAATTCAAAGCGGCTGTTCGGGAGTGTGCCGGTGCCGTGGCCTGCCGGCTCGCGCTTGTCATGCGTCCATCGGGCGGCCGTCAAGTCGATGACGTCGAGTTCGGCATCCGGCGGCCAGGCCGCGGCGACGCCGAGATCCCCCTTGCCCGGGACCAGCAGAACCACTTTCCGCTTCAGACTCGCCTGGAGTTGCGAGACGGCAAGCCAGATCGCGTCCTCGCCCGTCGCCGTGCTCGCGAGCTTGCGGGAAAAGTCGTAGAGCGATTGAAGCGCCGTCGCCCGGACCCGCGCAATTTCCGCCTGCTCGCGAATGCGGGAGGCAAAGCCGCCGGCGATCATCGCCACGGTGAGGAAGATGAAAAGCGCGAAGACCTCGTGCGGCGCGGCGATGGTGAAAGTGTGGATGGGGTCGATGAAGAAGAAATTATAGGCCAGCGCCGACAGCACTGCGGCAAGAAAAGCCGCGACATAGCCGCCTATCACCGATGCGCCGAGAACCGCGAGCAGGAAAAGCAGCGAGATGTTCGGCAGATCGATGAAGAACTCGATGCCGATGCCGATCATCGTGGTCACGGCGACAGAGCCCAACGCCAACAACGCCGCCTGCCGGACCGCCGTGGCTTTCGGCAGGCGGAACGGCGCGCGCCGGCTTTCCACCGTGTGGCCAACTTCCGGGGTGACGATATGCACACCCAGGCCAATGGCTTGGCGCGCCAGCGCATCCGGCAACGACCGGGCGAAAAGCGCCCGCATGCGGCTGCGCTTGCGCGCGCCGATCACGATCTGCGTGGCGTGTTCGCGGCGGGCGAGCTTGAGGATTTCCTCGACGAAATCATTGCCGATCACCCGGCGTGTTTCCGCCCCGAGCTGCGAGGCGAGGTGAAACAGCGCCTCGATCCGCTGCAAGCGTTCGGGCGTCTCGACTTCACGATCGGCTCGCTCGATCGAGACGACCAGCCATGGGGCGTTCAGTCCCGAGGCGAGACGGCTGGCCACGCGCACCACCTTTTCCGACAGCGGATCGGAACCGACGCAAACCAGGAGACGCTCACCCGTGGCCCAGGGGCCATCGATCGCGTTCTGCTTGAGATAGTCGACCATCTGATCGTCGACCCGGTCCGCGGTGCGGCGCAGGGCAAGCTCGCGCAGAGCGGTCAGGTTGCCGAGGCGAAAGAAGCGGTCGACGGCGCGGTTGGCGCTGTCCGGCAGATAGACCTTACCCTCCTTCAGCCGCTCGATCAGCTCTGATGGGGCGAGATCGACGAGCAGCACCTCGTCGGCCCGTTTGAGCACGATGTCAGGAACACGCTCGCGGACGATGACCCCGGTGATCTGGGCGACGAGGTCGGCAAGACTTTCAAGATGCTGGATATTCAGCGCAGTCCAGACGTCGATGCCCGCGGCTGTCAGTTCCTCAATGTCCTGATGCCGTTTCGGGTGACGGCTGTCTTCGGGGTTGGAATGAGCGAGTTCGTCGACGATGACGATGCGCGGACGCCGTTCGAGCGCCGCATCGAGATCGAACTCTTCCAGCATCCGGCCGCGATGGGCGACCCTGCGGCGCGGCAGAACCTCGAGCCCGTCGAGCAACGCCGCCGTCTCGCTGCGGCCATGGGTCTCGACCAGGCCGACGACCACGTCGATCCCATCGGTTTTGAGGCGTTTGGCCCGCGACAGCATCGCATAGGTCTTGCCGACGCCGGGAGCGGCGCCCAGGAAAACCGTCAACTTTCCCCGGCGGTCCTTATCCGCCAGGGAAAGCAGGGCATCGGGATCGGGACGTCGCTCGTCCCTGCGGTCGTCATCCGCCATCAGGCTCTCACATCTTCAGGGCGTCGAGCGCCAGATTCAACTCTAGCACATTGACCCTTGCTTCCCCGATAACGCCGAAAGCAGGTTTCTCGATCCGGCTGTCCACCAGCGATGCGACGCTGGCCGGCGGAAGGCTGCGCGCTTTGGCGACCCGTTCGATTTGCGCGCGCGCATAAGCGGGCGACATGTCGGGATCGAGACCGGAGCCGGACGCGGTGACCGCATCGGCGGCAATGGGCTCAGCCATGCCGGTTCCGGCGAGCCGGGCGACATCGGCCGCGACGCGATCCTTCAGCTTGACCGAGGTCGCGCCGAGATTGGAGCCTGAAGAGGCCGCCGCGTTGTAGGGTTCCGGCCCTGTCGCCGAGGGGCGCGGCCAGAAATAGCGATCAGACGAGAAGTTCTGGCCGATCAGGGCGGAGCCGACGATCTTTCCGTCTCGCTCGATCAGGCTGCCATTGGCCTGTGCGGGCATCACGGCCTGGGCAACCCCGTTGATTGCCAAGGGATAAGCCAGACCCGTCAGGACGGTCATGGCGACGAGGAGGGTGAGTGCGGGTCTGAGATGGTTGAGCATGATTACACCAGATGAAGCGCGCTGACGGCAAGATCGATGACCTTGATGCCGGCGAAGGGAAGGACGAGCCCGCCGAGACCATAGACCAGCAGGTTGCGGCGAAGCAGGGAGGCTGCGCCCGACGGACGGTAGGCGACACCCTTGAGCGCGAGCGGAATGAGCGCCACGATGATCAGTGCGTTGAAGATGACCGCCGAAAGGATGGCCGACTGCGGCGAGGCAAGCCCCATGACATTCAGCGCCTCAAGGGCCGGATAGGTGGCGACGAACAAAGCCGGGATGATGGCGAAGTATTTCGCCACGTCGTTGGCGATCGAAAACGTCGTCAGCGAGCCGCGCGTCATCAACAATTGCTTGCCGATCTCGACGATCTCGATGAGCTTGGTCGGGCTGGAGTCGAGATCGACCATGTTGGCGGCCTCGCGGGCGGCCTGCGTGCCGGTCTGCATCGCAACGCCGACATCGGCCTGGGCGAGCGCCGGGGCGTCATTGGTGCCATCGCCGCACATGGCGATCAGACGGCCGCCCTGCTGCTCACGGCGGATATAGGCAAGCTTATCCTCCGGCGTGGCCTGGGCGAGGAAGTCGTCGACGCCGGCTTCCGAGGCGATGGCCGCAGCCGTCACCGGATTGTCGCCCGTGACCATGACCGTGCGGATGCCCATGGCGCGGAGCGCGGCGAAGCGCTCCTTGATACCGGGCTTGACCACGTCTTTCAGGTGGATCGCGCCGAGCAAACGGTCGCCATCGGCGACGGCGAGCGGCGTGCCGCCGGTGCGGGCGATCTGGTCGACGGCGCGGCGGAATTCAGCCGGCGCATCCTGTTCGGTGAGGCCGGTGAATTTCAGCACGGAATCGACCGCGCCCTTGCGCAGGCGGCGGGCGCCGATATCGACACCCGACAGCCGCGTCTCGGCGGTGAAGCCGATGACGGCGTCAAAGTTGACCGTCGGCATGGCCACGCCGAAGTCGCCGGTGGCGAGCGCCACGACCGAGCGTCCTTCCGGTGTTTCGTCGGAGAGCGAGGCGAGAAGCGCGGCCTCGGCCAATTCCGTGGGCGTGACGCCCGGCGCGGCGAGAAAATCGCTCGCCATGCGGTTGCCGAAGGTGATGGTGCCGGTCTTGTCCAGCAGCAGCGTATCGACGTCGCCGGCCGCCTCGACGGCGCGCCCCGAAGTGGCGATCACGTTGAAGCGCACCAGACGATCCATGCCGGCAATTCCGATCGCCGACAAGAGGCCGCCGATCGTGGTCGGGATCAGCGTGACGAGCAGGGCCGCCAGCACTGTGACCGAGAGCACCGTGCCGGAATAGCCGGCAAGCCCCCAGATTGCGACGCAGACGAAGAGGAAGATCAGCGTCAGGCCCGACAGCAGGATCGACAGCGCGATCTCGTTGGGCGTCTTCTGGCGTTGAGCGCCTTCGATCAGCGCGATCATGCGGTCGACGAAGGAGGAACCGGGCTGGACGGTGATTCTGACCTTGATCTCGTCCGACAGCACCTCCGTGCCGCCCGTCACCGCCGAGCGATCGCCGCCGGATTCGCGGATCACCGGAGCGGATTCGCCGGTGATGGCGCTTTCGTTGACCGAGGCCACGCCTTCGATCACCTCGCCGTCGCCCGGTATCAGTTCCCCGGCTGCGACGACCACGACGTCGCCAACCTTGAGACTTGAGGCGGCAATGGTCTCCGTCTTGCCATTGGCGGCGAGCCTGTTGGCGACGAGTTCCGATTTGGTCTTCTTCAGGCTGTCGGCCTGGGCGCGACCACGGCCTTCGGCCACGGCTTCGGCGAAGGTGGCGAAGAGGACGGTAAACCAGAGCCAGGCGGCGATCTGGCCGGAAAATCCAGCCTCGCCGGGATTGCTGACGAGGTCGCGGATGAGGAGGATCGTCACGACCGCAGCGACGATTTCGGTCACGAAGATGACCGGATTGCGCAACAGTTTGCGTGGATCGAGTTTGACGAATGCGTCGCGCATCGCCGGAAACAGGATCGACGGGTCGAGAAGACCGGGAGCCTTGTGGTCTTTTGACATGATGGTTCCTTAGAAGGTCTGGCCGGCGAGCATGGCGAAGTGTTCGACGACAGGGCCGAGCACCAATGCGGGCAAAAATTGCAGGCCGCCGAGAACGAGGATGATGCCGATCAACAGGCCCACGAAGAGCGGACCGTCGGTCGGAAACGTGCCGGCGGACGCCGGTGTCTTCACCTTTGCGGCGAGCGAGCCGGCGATAGCCATCACAGGCACGACATAGGCGAAGCGACCCAGCAGCATGGCGATGCCGAGCGTGGTGTTGTACCAAACCGTGTTGCCGGTGAGCCCGCCAAAGGCCGAGCCGTTATTGCCGGCCGCCGAAGTGTAGGCGTAGAGGATTTCCGACAATCCGTGCGGACCCGCCGTGCCGATGCTCGCCAACGCAAAGGGCAGCATGGCGGACACCGCGGTAAAGCCGAGGATGACCAGCGGCAGGATCAGCACGGCGAGCATGGCGAATTTCATCTCGCGTCCCTCGATCTTCTTGCCGAGGAATTCAGGCGTGCGGCCCACCATCAGGCCGGCGACGAAGACCGACAGCAACGCGAAGACGAGCATGCCGTAGAGACCGGAGCCGACGCCGCCCGGCAGCACTTCCCCGAGCTGAATCAGGAACATCGGAACAAGACCGCCGAGCCCGGTGAAGGAGCCAAGCATGCCATTGACGCCGCCGTCCGACAGCCCCGTGGTCACAGCCGCATAAAGCGCGGTCATGGCCTGGCCGAAGCGGACTTCCTTGCCTTCCATATTGCCGAGCGCGGGATCGACGCCGAGCGACGTCAGGATCGGATTGCCCTGGGCTTCTGCCCAATATGTCACGGCGACGCCTGCTGCCAGCAGGACCGCCATGGCCGAAATCAAGGCCCAGCCCTGCCGCCGATTTCCGACCATCTGGCCGAATGTGTAGACCATCGCCGCTGAGATCGACAGCATGGCGAAGATGTTGAGATAGTTCGACCAGGCGGTCGGATTCTCGAATGGATGGGCGGCGTTGACGTTGAAAAAGCCGCCGCCATTGGTGCCCAACTGCTTGATGGCTTCCTGCGAGGCGACCGGTCCGAGAGAGATCACTTGCTTGGCGCCTTCGAGCGTGGTGACGGTCGCCGAGGCGTCAAGCGTCTGGGGCAGGCCCATGGCGACAAAGGCAATGGCGACCACGATCGAGATCGGCAGCAGCACGTAAAGTGTCGCTCTCGTCATGTCGACCCAGAAATTGCCGAGCGTGGCCACACGCGAGCGCATGAAGGCGCGGGTGAAAGCGACGGCGAGCGCCATGCCGGTGGCGGCCGACAGGAAATTATGCACGGTAAGGCCGGCCATCTGCGAGAAATGGCTCATGGTCGTCTCGCCGGCATAGTTCTGCCAGTTGGTGTTGGTGACGAAGGACACCGCCGTGTTGAAGGCGAGATCGGCCGGCACAGCTGCAAAACCCTGTGGATTGAGCGGCAGATAGGCCTGCAGCCTGAGGATCGCATAAAGCGTGACGAAGCCGATGAGCGAAAACGTCAACATGGCGAGCGTGTAGCCGAGCCAGGTCTGTTCCCGTTCGGGATTGACGCCGCTCAGGCGATAGAGGCCGCCTTCGAGACCGCCAAGGGCGGGCGACAAAAAAGTCCTCTCGCCGGCAAACACCCGGGCCATATAAAGCCCGAGCGGTTTGATGGCGAGGAGGACGGCGAGGAAGAGGAGGCTGATCTGCAGCCATCCGATGAGGGTCATGATGCGCTCCCGATCAGAAACGCTCGGGACGCAGAAGCGTCACGACGAGATAGACGCCAAGGGCGACAGCGACGAGAAGGCCGAAGAGAGGTTCTAGCATATTCGCCTCCCTCACAGCCGATCGAGCGCGCGAGCATAAAGCGCAAGCACAAAAAGCGCCCCGCAACCGAGCGCGATAAAGATGAGGTCGGACATATCCGGTTCTCCTGTTGATAGGACGACAGGATTAACGGCGTTTCGGGTCAGGCTTCGATTGGGAAGAACCGAGGCGCAGGTAAAGAAAAGATAAGGAGAGGCCCGAAGGCGCGAGCCCGGCAAAGGAAACGGGACAATCCTATCGACCGCCGCTCACCGCTCGACACGGCTTGCGCCCCGAACATCCTGTCGACAGCCTGCTTTTTTGAAAACCTGCGCGGGCGCGACGACCGACGTCAAGAAGACAATGACCATCAATCCCCGGTCGGCTTCACGCTCGATGTCATCGGTCCAGAACACCGCCATCATGCGCAAAGCAACAGCGGCCACCAAAATCCCGCACCCAGATCCCAAAATCCCGCACCTTAAAAAAGGTGCGAAGAAATCAATCGGTTGAAAGTGGTTTTTAGAAGGATGGTGGGCGTGACAGGGATCGAACCTGTGACCCCTTCGGTGTGAACGAAGTGCTCTCCCGCTGAGCTACACGCCCATCCTGTTGAAAAACCAGCCGGAGCTCGCTTCTCGTTTGCGGTGCGCAGCCTCTAACAGCTTTGCCAGGGGAATGCAAGCGCCGGCATTGTTATCATGCGGTTTTCTGGAACGAGATCTCCGAGCCCGCGAGTTTCAGCCGGTCGGCCGCGTCCTTGAGGTCCTGGGTGAAGGTGGAGGCGGCGCTCGCGGCGGACAAAATCACCTCGGCCACATCGGCGTCGACGCCTTTTGCGCGCGATTCGGCGGCCACTGGCTTGCCGAGCAGGAAGCCCTGCAATTCATGGCAGCCGATCTGGGTCAGGAAACGGGCGGCTTCGATGGTTTCGACGCCTTCGGCGACCAAGGTCATGCCCAGGCCGCGCCCGAGGGCTGCGATGGTGCGGATGATGACCCCCGAGCTTTCGGCTTCATCGAGATTGGCGACGAAACTGCGGTCGATCTTGATCGTATCGAAGGGAAACCGGCTGAGATAGGACAACGACGAATAGCCGGTGCCGAAATCATCGAGGGCGATTTCAAAGCCCTTGCGTTTGAGATCCTGCAGGATAGCCAGCGCGCGGGCGTCGTCGTCGATCAGCACGCTTTCGGTGATTTCCAGTTCCAGCCGGTCTGTCGAGACGCCCGCCCGGTCGACGATCGCGACAAGCGAATCGACGAATCCCGGCTGGCGGAACTGCAACGGCGAGACATTGATGCTCAGCTTTCCCTCGGGCAGTTGCTCGGCAAGCAACCGGCAGGCTTCGGAAACGACCCATAGGCCGATCGGCACGATCAGGCCGGAGGCTTCGGCTACCGGAATGAAGTCCGTTGGGCTGATCATCTGGCCGTCAGCGTCGCGCCAGCGCAGGAGCGCTTCATAGCCGGATATCGAGGCGCTGAGCGTATCCACGCGCGGTTGAAGATAGAGTTCGAACTCCCGGCGCTCCAGCGCCTGGGCGAGCTTGGCTTCCAGTTCCCGTCGCTTTTCGGTCAATTCGTTCATACCGGGCCGGAAGATGGTCCATCTGTTCCGACCAGCATTCTTGGATTCGTAAAGCGCAATGTCCGCCAGCGCGATCAGGTCATCCGGCTTTTCCGCATGGTCGGGGCAGCGCGCCATGCCGATGCTGACGCTGACAGGGCAGGCGACGCCGCCGCCAATGTCGACAGGCGTGCGGAAGGCGCGCACCAGCCGCAGGCCAAGATCGGTCAACTGATTTTCGAAGGCGGCATTGAGGATGATGACGGCAAATTCATCGCCGCCGAGTCGGGCGACCATCGTATGGGCGCCGGAGACCTCGCTCAGACGGCGCGACACCTCGCAGATCACCTTGTCGCCCGCCTGATGCCCGTAGACATCGTTGATGTCCTTGAAGTGGTCGATATCCACCAGCGCGAGCGCGTGCGACGCGCCCTGCTCCGAAGACGCGGTGCGTCGCGCCAGTTCCTCATTGAACAGCACGCGATTGGGCAGTCCGGTCAGCGGGTCGTGCTGCGCCATGTAGCGAATGCGTTGTTCAGCGGCCTTGCGCTCCCGGAGATCGATGATGCAGACCACGCGAGCCGGTTTGGCGCGGTAGAAAATGCTGCGGCTGCGCACCTCGATCGGAATATGTTCGCCGTCCGCGCTGACCATCATGGTTTCAAACGTCTGCTCACCCTGGGCGCCCAGGCGCGGCTTCAAGCGTTCGGCCTCTTCGGATGTGACGAAATCCAGCAGGCCTCGGCCGATCACCTCATGACGGGGACCGCCGAAAAGCTTGCTGAACTGGTCATTGGCGTCGACGATCGTGCCGCCGATATGAACGAGAATGGCTTCGAGCGCGGCGTTGGCCAGCGCCGCCACGCGATCGGCCTCCTGAAGGTCGCGCTTGGCGTGCTCCACTTCGAGCCGCTCTTTTTCGCGCGCCTCCAGCGTATCCATCAGCCTGTTGAACAGGCCCGTCAGCGTCTCGGCCTCGCCGCCATTGTCGTCGGGAAGTCTGTGCTTGAGATTGCCGGAGCCATTGAGCAGGTCCGTCAACGCCGTCTCGACATGGCCGACGCCCAGACGGGTGTCATGTTCGGCGACATTGAGGCCGATATCTTCCGCCTCTGGGCTCACGCGGATTGGCGAGACTTTGTCGAGCAGCCAGAAAAAGGCGTAGCCCATCGAAAACGCCCAGACAAAATTGATGGCTGAGCCGAGCAGCTGAATTTCGAACTGCGCCCAACGACCGCCATTCGGCAGATTGTCTACAGGCGCGAGAAAAGCCAGCAGCAGCGTGCCGACCAATCCGGCCACCGCATGGACGCCCACGGCCCCCACCGCGTCGTCGATGCGCAGATAGCGCTCAATCGCATGGACGCTATAGATAGCCGCCGCCGCGCCGACGGCGCCGATGGCGAGCGCGCCCGATGGGGTGAGGATATGACATCCGGCGGTGACCGCGACGAGGCCGCCCAACATGCCGGTGAACGATTTTTCGGGCAGGATCACGCCGTTGCGCAGCCCCATGACATAGCCGACGGACGCGCCCATGCCACCCGCCAAAACGGTGTTGAGGATGATCATCGGCACGTCAGCGCTCATTCGCAGCGTCGAGCCGCCATTGAAACCCAGCCAGCCAAAGAACAGCAGAAACGCGCCGGTGGTCGACAGAACGGGGCTATGGCCGGAAATGCGGGTGATTTCGCCGTTTTCCAGAAACCGGTTACGGCGCGCGCCGATCACCAGGCAGGCGGCCAGCGACACCCAGCCGCCGGTCGCATGGACCACGGTCGAGCCGGCGAAATCGACAAAGCCGAGATTGGAAAGAAAAGCTCCGGAGTTTGGCGCGAGCGCACTGCCCCAGGCCCAATGCACGAAGACCGGATAGATCACCGCCGACATGAAGATGGACCCGGCGACATAGGCGCTGAGCTTCATCCGCTCCGCCACAGCGCCCGAGACAATTGTGGCCGCTGTGCCGCAGAACATCACTTGGAAAACAAAGAAACCTGCTTCCCAAGAATCCAGGTCTCCGAGCATCAAAAAGTCGTTGCTAAACCCGATCAACCCGGCTGCCGATGGCGCGAAAGCGATCATGAAGCCGACGGATGCGAAAGCGACGATGCCGAAGACGAAATCGAGCAGATTCTTCTGCGCGACATTGATCGAGTTCTTTGAGCGGACCATGCCGGCTTCAAGAAGCAGGAATCCGACCTGCATCATCATGACCAGCGAAGAGGCCGTCATCAACCATGTCAGGTCGATCTGCGCCTTGTAGGACATGACGTCCTCGCCCGCCGCAAGAGCCGGCCCGCTCCACATGACGGCGGCGAACAGAGGAAAAACTGCAAACAGGCGACGCGAAAAAAGAACTCTGTACATGTGCCATCCCGGTATGGTCCGGCGAAAACTAGCCCTACGACATTAAATTATCGTTTCATTTTGGTTCATCCCCGCATTATCCCGCTGATACTTCTGCGAAATTTAGAACAGTCAAAGATAAGAAGGGCCGGCGCGAGCCAGCCCACGATCTTATGCGTCCTCAAAACCCTGCAGCACGCCCACGGCGTTGACGCCAATATCGGCCACTGCATAGCCGCCTTCCTGGACGAAGAGCGTCGGCAGGCCGAGCCTGGCGATACGCGCGCCGATCTTGGGGAAGTCCTCGGTCGTCAGCTTGAACTTGCTGATCGGGTCCTTCTCGAATGTATCGACCCCGAGCGAGACGACCACGACGTCGGGCGCATAGTCGGCGAGCTTGCGGCAACCGTCTTCCAGCGCCTCGTTCCAGACGTCGAACGTCGTGCCCCAACGCATGGGATAGTTGAGGTTGAATCCCTCGCCCTCGCCTTCGCCAATCTCGTCCTTGTGGCCGAGGAAATAGGGATATTCCTGCATCGGATCGGCGTGGAAGTTGATGACCTGCACATCCTTGCGACGGTAGAAGATCTCTTGCGTGCCATTGCCGTGGTGATAGTCGACATCAAGGATCGACACCCGCGACGCGCCCTGATCGAGGAACCACTGCGCGGCGACGGCGGCGTTGTTGATGAAGCAATAGCCGCCCATGAAACCCGCGCCGGCGTGATGGCCCGGCGGACGGCAGAGTGCATACGCCGCCTTCTCGCCGCCCTTGACCAACGCGGCCGCCGTCAGCGCCACGTCATGCGACGACTTGATCGCATCCCACGAGCCTTCGACCATGCCGATACCGGCGTCGAAGGAGTAATAGCCGAGCGCGCCGTCGATGAAATCAGGCACGACATCGCCGCGAAGACCGCGCGTCGGCCAGGTGAAGGGCAGCGCCGTGCCGTCGCGCCCGGCCTCTTTCCACCGCGGATAGACGGTCGGCAGGAAGTCGAGAAAGTCCTTACGATGGACACGGGCGGCGGTGTCGAGCGTGTAATCGTCCGGACCGAGGATCGGGCCGAGCCCGACGTCCAGGATGCGTTCATGGATGAACTGTGCCCGCGAGGGCATCTCGAAGGCGGGCACGATAGCGCCGGCGACGAGTTCCAGATTGTTGGCGTGACCCAGATGACGGGGCGAGAAAATCGTTTTCATGGCGCGGAATTCCGTTGAATCAAATACCCGCCGCGACCTTTGCCGCGGCGGGCGATGATGAGTCGGACCTTACTTCTGCAGTTCGGTCCAGATCTTGGTGTAGAGATCCTGCGTGGCGGGATCGCAGAGTTTCATAAACTCGGCCTTGGCCTTTACTTCGGCCGGCGGGTTGAGTTCGGGGGCGCCCTTCATGTCGGCGGGCATGAACTTGTCGGAGCCAGCGATGCCGTTGGAATAGCGCGCAAAGGCCGAGATCATCGCCGCATTTTCCGGATCCATGATGAAGTTCTGGAACAGCTTGGCGTTTTCAACATTCTTGGCTTCCTTCAGCACGACGACGTTGTCGGACCAGAAGGTGATGCCTTCCTTCGGATAGAAATAATGGATGTTCGGCTTGGCGAGCCGCTGGCGCAGCGCCGAACCGTTCCAGTCCGAAGTGGCGGCGAAATCGCCCGCCGTCATCTTTTCGATGGTGTTGTATTCCATCGCCACCCAGTTCGGCTTGGCCTTGACCAGCGTGTCGCGGGCCTTTTTCAAGATCGCCTTGTCGGTTTCGCAGAGCTTACCGCCATTGTATGCGATAGCCGCATACAAGACGTCGGACATTTCCGGCACGATGTTGATCTTGCCCTTCAGCTCTTCCGGCGGATCGAACAGAATTCCCCAGCTGTCAGCCGCACCCTTGTAGACGTCGGTGTTGACCACCACGCCAACCGAACCCCACTGCCACGGAACCGAATATTTGCGCTCGGGGTCGAAGTCCGGATTGGCCCATTCGGGAGAAATGTTCTTGGCGTTCTCCATCTTGCCGGGATCGGTTTCCTGGATCAGGCCTTCCTTGATCCAGATCGGCAGGTGGCTCTGGCTGGGCACGGCGATGTCGAAGCCGGTGCCGCCCTGGCGCACCTTGGCAAGCGCGGTGTCGTTGGAGTCGTAGTCAGTGATGGTGACTTTGACGTTATACGTCGTCTCGAATTTCTTGATCAGTTCGGGGCTGGTGTAGTTGCCCCAGTTGTAGATGTGCAATTCTCCGTCGGCATGGGCAAAGCTCGCCGACGCCATCAGCATGGCGAAGCCCGCCAGCATTTTCCGTCCCAGTGTCATCTTGGTTCCCTTCCTTTATGAACTGCGTTTTCTGTTGATGAAGAAGAAGATGGTCACCGCCACCAAGGACAGCAGCAGGAACATCGTGGAAATGGCGTTGACCTCAGGCGTCGTGCCGCGGCGGATCTGGCCGAGCATATAGGTCGGCAGCGTATCCTGCCCGCCGGATTTGACGAATTCGGTGATCACGACGTCGTCAAGCGAGATCACGAAGGCCAGCATGAAGCCCGCGATGATGCCCGGCCAGAGCAGCGGCAGTGTGATGTAGCGGAAGGCCTTGACCGGCGTCGCATAGAGATCCGCCGCCGCCCGCTCGAGCGTGGTGTCCATGCTTTCAAGTCGGGCGCGCACCGGCAGATAGGCGAAGGGCACGCAGAAGGCCGTATGCGCGGCGATCAGATAGCCCATGCCGGAATAGCCGGTCCACATCTTGAGCCGCGAGAAGAAAATCAACAGCGCCACGGCCGTGACGATTTCAGGCACCATCAGCGGCAGGTTGAGGAAGGCGTATTTCGCTGTCATGCCGCGATAGGGCGCGGTGCGGGTCATGGCCACGGCGGCAAGCGTCGCCACGGCGGTTGCGACAAGACCCGCGACGGTCGCGATCTGGAAGGAGCGCCCCGCCGCCTCGATCACCTGGATATTGCCAAGCGCGGACCGATACCAATCCAGCGAAAAACCACCCCATTCGGAGATGCTTTCACCGGCGTTGAAGGAAAACACGACCAGCACCGCGATCGGCACATAGAGCGCGAAGAAGGAGAACAAGGCGATCGTGGTGAAGCCACGCTGGCGGCGAACGTCAAACAGCCGGTTAGCCATGGCTCTTCTCCATCGAGCCTGAATTTCTGACATAGGCGATCAGCGCAACCATCACCAGCGCCATCATCACGATGGACAGCGCCGCGCCAAGAGGCCAGTTACGCCCTTGGCCGAATTGCAGTTCGATCAGGTTGCCGAGCATCAGGTTCTTGCCGCCGCCAAGGATGGAGGGCGTCACATAGGCCCCAAGCGAGGGGATGAAGACCAGAATGGAGCCCGCAATCATTCCCGGTTTGACCAGCGGAATAATGATCCGCCGGAGCACGTTGAACGGCGTGGCATAGAGATCGTATCCCGCTTCCACCAGCCGGAAATCGATCTTCTCCATACTGGCGTAGAGCGGCAGCACCATCAGCGGCAGATAGACATAGACCATGCCGGCAAGAATCGCGCCGTCGGTAAACAGCATCTGGATCGGCGAGCCGATGATTCCGAACTTCATCAGCAGAGTGTTGATGAGGCCCTGATTGCGGATCACCTCCAGCATCGCAAAGGTGCGGATGAGCAGATTGGTCCAGAACGGGATGGTGATCGCAAACACCCAGAGATCACGGCTGCTCGCCGGGCGCGTGGCGATGAAATAGGCGGTCGGGAAGCCCAGAAACAGCGTCAGCAGCGTTGTCAGCACCGACAATTGCACCGAGCGCAGGAAGATCGACACATGGGCATCAGCGATGGTCAGCGTATCGTCGAAAATGTCCCGTTGCAGAACTACGCCGACCCAGGATTCGGTCGAGAATGTCCACTCCACGTCGCCATATTCGCCCGGCGTCAGGAAAGAATAGACCAGAACGATGAGCAGCGGGCCGGTGGCGGCAAACAGGATGATCAACAACGCCGGCAGCGACAAAAGCCAGCGGTTGCGAACATCCCGTTTTTGCTGCGCCTCGATGAGAGCCTCGTGACGCGCCATGGTCTCAGCCCCTCAACACGCGGATCGCCGCGTCCGGGAAGGTGACGGCAAGCGTCTGGCCTTCTTCGACGGCGCTGTCCTCGCCGGGCCGGTTCTGCTGACGAACGGTGAATGTCGAGCCGTCGACAAGGCGAAGATTGTAATAGGTGTCGGTGCCGAAATAGACGATTGAGGCGACCTCCCCCGAAAGCGTCCCACCCTCCCGGCTCAGACGACTGTGTTCGGGCCGGATCATCACCGTCACCTCATCACCGACGGACGCACCCTCGGGCAGAGGCCCGGTGAGCGCCACGCCGCAAGCAAGATCCACTTTCGCGCCGGCGCCCTCGGTCGCGTCGATTTTGCCCTTGAGGAAATTCGTCTCGCCAATGAAATCGGCCACGAAGCGATCCGCGGGCCGATCATAAATATCACGCGGCGCGCCGACCTGCAGGATGTGGCCCGCCGACATGACCGCGATGCGGTCCGACATCGTCAGCGCTTCCTCCTGGTCATGCGTCACGAAAATGAAGGTGATGCCGGTTTCGGCCTGGAGCCGCTTGAGCTCCACCTGCATTTCCTTGCGAAGTTTGTAATCCAGCGCCGACAGCGGTTCGTCGAGCAGCAGGACCTTTGGCGCCGGCGCAAGCGCCCGGGCGAGCGCCACGCGCTGCTGCTGGCCGCCGGACAACTGACTGGTGGCGCGGCCGGCGAGATGCTCCATGCGCACGAGCTTGAGCATCTGGGCGACCCGCGCCTGGATCTCCGCCTTCGGCTTGCCGAGCATCTTCAATCCGAAGCCGATATTGTCGGCCACCGACATATGCGGAAAAAGCGCGTAGTTCTGGAAAACCGTATTGATCGGCCGCTGGAAGGGCGGCATCTCGGCGATGTTTTCGCCATACAGAATGAGATCGCCTTCCTGCGGAAACTCAAAACCGGCGATCATTCGGAGCAGCGTGGTCTTGCCGCAGCCAGACGGCCCCAAAAGCGTAAAAAATTCATTTTGCCGGATCGAGAGATTGGCCTCCCGCACGGCCGCCACGCGGTAGTCGCCATGGCCGTAATATTTTGTAACGCCGCGAATATCGATCGCGATTGTGTCACTCATTCTGACTCACATCCCAGGTTTCGGTGCGCATCGTGATGACGCTCTCCGCCCACGCAAATAGCCTCCAAGATGAGGCGCCAGCATGAAGATGTTCCCCGGATCGCTTTGTTTTTTCTCAATTTTTGAAATGCTGTTTTCAGCGATCGCCCAGTTAACTGACCACAGCGAAACGAAATTGACAACTCTGTTTTCGGCGCCCCAGACCTAAAATTTTTTAGTCTGAGACGCGAAAGCGTTTGCGAGGGCCTCAGGCCGAATAGGTGACGCGACCGCCGCAGATGACGAGCGCCGGCGAGACGCCATGAATATCCTCTGGATCGCGGGCTTCGAGGTCGGCGCCGAACAAAGTGAGATCTGCAAAATAACCTATTTTGATCATGCCCTTGCGATCTTCGCCGAATTCGGCATAAGCGCCTTCCGCCGTATAGGCCGCGAGCGCCTCTTTAAGCGTGAAACGCTGTTCGGGATCGCTGTCCTGCCACTTGTCCCGCGTCATCGCCGCCTGCACGGAATAGAGGGGATCGATCGGCGACACCGGCCAATCCGAGGCGAAGGGGATATGCGCGCCGGCGTCCTTGATCGTCCGCCAGGCATAGGAATAGGGCCACCGATCGCGTCCGATCATCGAAATCGTCGGCTCGAGCGACAGCGACATCACCCCGGGCGCATGCGCGGGCTGCATCGAGGCGATGACGCCCAATTCCTGGAAACGCGAGATATCGTCTGGATGGATGACTTCGATATGCTCGATCCGGTGGCGGCTGTCGCGCGGGCCATTGACCTCGCGCGCCTCCTGATAGGCGTCGAGCACGGCACGCACCGCGCCATCGCCGATGGCGTGGACGGCGATCTGCAGGCCCCGGCGGTCGGCCTCGATCACCACGTCGCGGAACTGGTCGGGCTCAAACAGGCTCTCGCCATAGGCGTCGGGCTTGTTGGCGTAGGGCTCCAGCATCACTGCCGTCCAGCTGTCGATGACGCCGTCATGGAACAGTTTGACGGTTCCGGACGACAGGAAATCGGAGTTGTAGGCTTCCGCCATCGCCGACGCCTTTTCCAGCATCGGCAGATCCATGAAACTCTTATAGTGGAAGGGAATGCGCACCCGCAGCGGCAGAAAGCCGTCGCGCTTCTCGATCTCGGCGAGCAGTTCCAACTGATAAAGATTGCCGTCCATGCATTGCAGCGAGGTGAAGCCGTGCCGGGCGCAATAATCGAGCCCCCGCCGCATCACGGCGATGTCCTTCTCGTATTCGTCGCCTTCAGGATAGGGATCGGGCTCGCCGCCGGTGGCGAGCCCCAGCCGGTAGCGCTCGAAGCCCGAAGCGCGCAACAGGGGACCAAAGGCCTCCATCTCGCGCAGCTCACCGGTCGCAAGCCCGTCCTCGCCCATCACCACTTCATTGCCCGGACGAACCTTGAGCCCATGCAGCAAGCCGCCGAATTCCAGCGCCTTGGTGTTGGCCCAGAGCGTGTGATGATCATGGGCGAAGACCGCAAAGGGGCGCTCCGGGAAGATCCGGTCGAGGTGATGACGCGTCATGCGCTCGTCGCCCAGGACAGTGTAATTGGCGCCCTGCCCGTAAAGCACCGCTTCATCGGGCATAGCGGCGCCGTAAGCGAGCGCCTTTTCCTTGAGCGCCTCGAAACCTTCGACGCCGGCGAGCTGCAGATGGTCGAGCTCTGCGGCGCCGGAGAAGAGGTGCAGATGGTTTTCCGAAAGCCCGGGCGTCAGCGTCTTGCCGCCTGCGTCGATGATCCGGGCGCTCTTGTCCGCAATCGCCCGCATGTCGGCATTTGAGCCCACGCCAACGACCTTGCCGTCGGCGACATAGACCGCTTCGGCGCGCGGATTGGCCGGGTCCATGGTCAGGATGGACGCGTTTTCGATCAGGATGGGGGTGATGCCGGACATGAGCGACTCCGAAGGCTGGCTGATTCTGGTTAGGCTTAGCAGATCCCCATAAAAACCACAGGCGCGCGCCAGAGGGCGCACGCCTAAAAAAGATCGGGGCTCAGACCTCTCAAATCCGCGGCAGATAAGTGCGGTAGTCGAAGTCGGAGACGGTGCGAAGAAAGGTGAGCGCTTCCTTGCGCTTGGTGTCGGCATAGAGCTTCTGGTAATCGCGTCCGAGAATGTCGCCAATGAAGGCGGAGG
Source organism: Rhizobium sp. SG_E_25_P2 (assembly GCF_029892285.1). Taxonomy (GTDB): domain Bacteria; phylum Pseudomonadota; class Alphaproteobacteria; order Rhizobiales; family Rhizobiaceae; genus Rhizobium_E. The sequence goes on along the minus strand of NZ_JARXVM010000018.1, from coordinate 57,675 downwards.
ACGCGAAAGCCTCGACCGCTGTCAGGAAGTCATGCGTCAAACGCTCGGGATTTTCAGGACCGCCTTCCGGCGAAGTCGCCGGACCGGGATCGAGCGTCTCGTCCAGACCAAGCAGCATGCCGCCGAGAATGGCGGTCAGCAGAAAATAGGGATTGGCGTCGGCGCCGGCAACCCGATGCTCGACGCGCGCGCCCGGCCCATCCTTTTCCGGAATGCGCACGGCGGTGCCGCGATGGCTGAAGCCCCAGTCGATATCGACAGGCGCGAACGAACTCGGCTGGAATCGGCGATAGGAATTGGCGAAGGGCGCAAACAGCAACTGGCTTTCACGCATGGTCTTCAGCATGCCGGCGGTGACGGATTTGAGCAGGGTAGGCTCGCCGCCCTTGGCGTCCAGCACATTGCGGCCGTCCTTGTCGATCAGGCTCGCATGCACATGCAGGCCGGAGCCGGCTTGGTCGGAATAGGGCTTGGCCATGCAGGTGGATTTGAGCCCCATCTTGCGCGCCGCCTGCTCGACCACCCGCTTGAGATAGATGCAGTCATCGGCCGCCGCCATGGCGTCGGCCTTGTGGTTGAGGTTGATCTCATACTGGCCAGCGCCGAATTCCGCCGTGGTGGCGTCGGCCGGCAGGCCCATCTCGGCGCAATAAGCGCGCACGAGATCGAGATAGGGCTGCATGCTGTCGACCGCGTCCATCTCGTAGAGCTGGAAGCCGTTGGGCACGCCCTTGCAGGTAAGGATCGACGGCGGCATGGGCACGCCGGTTTCGCGGCTCGATCCCTCCATCACGTAGAATTCGAGCTCGGTGGCCACCACAGGCGTCAGGCCCTTGTCCTTGAAGCGCTCGAGGATCGCAGCCAGCTTGGCGCGCGGATCGCAGAAATGCGGCGCGCCTGAGAGCGTATGCATGGTGGCGAGCGTCTGGCTCGATCCCTTCGGCGCCCAGGGCATTGGCCGATGACTGGCGCGGTCGGCGATGACGGCGCCGTCGGGATCGCCGAGTGTCAACGAGATCTGGGTCAGATCGTCATTGTCATCGCCCCAGATGTCGAGCGATTGCGTGGAGGCGGGCAGCCGCACGGCGCCTTTCCAGACCTTGTCTTCGGCCTCGATCGGGATCTGCTTGCCGCGCAGGCGGCCATTCATGTCGACCAGAAGGATTTCGATGCGCGGCGGCGTCGCGGGGTTCGAAGTGCCGGCGTCCGGTCTGGATGATGTCATGATGGAATTGGGCCTCGCTGAGCAGGTTTGTCTGGCAAAACGGGCAAAAAGCCGGAGATCTCTTGCCAAAATCGGGAAGTCAGGCCAATTTGGTAGCTGATAACACGTCGCCTTTCAATCAGGCAAAACCGCCGCATGCCCCGCCTTGCATCCCTCCGGAGCCGGGAGGGCTTTCTGCGGCAAGGGGGAATGACATGACCAGAACCGCCGCGCTCTCCAACATCGCCGCCATCGACGCCGCCCACCATATCCATCCCTTCTCGGATATGAAGAAGCTGAACGAGGCCGGCTCCCGCGTGATCGCCCGCGGCGAGGGATCGACCATCATCGACACCAACGGCAAGCGCTATCTCGACGCTTTCGCCGGCCTGTGGTGCGTCAATATCGGCTATGGCCGCACCGAGATCGCCGACGCCGTGCGGGCGCAGATGGACGAACTGCCCTATTACAACACCTTCTTTGGCACCACGACGCCGCCGACCGCGCTCTTGGCGCAGAAGGTGACGGCCCATGCCGGCCCCAACATCAACCATGTCTTCTTCACCAATTCCGGCTCGGAAGCCACCGACACCTGGTTCCGCATGGCGCGCGTCTACTGGGCGGCGCTCGGCAAGCCGGAAAAGACCCATTTCATCTCCCGCCGCAACGGCTATCACGGCTCCACCGTCGCCGGCGCCAGCCTCGGCGGCATGAAATACATGCATGAGCAGGGCTCGCTGCCGATTGAGAAGATCCACCATATCGGCCAGCCCTACTGGTATGCGGAGGGCGCCGATCTCACGCCGGAAGAGTTCGGCGTGACGGTCGCCCGCGAACTCGAAGCCAAGCTCGACGAATTGGGCGCGGAAAATGTCGCGGCCTTCGTCGCCGAACCGATCCAGGGCGCTGGCGGCGTCATCGTGCCGCCCTCGACCTACTGGCCCGAAATCGCCCGCATCTGCAAGGAGCGCGACATCCTGCTGGTGGCCGATGAAGTCATCTGCGGCTTCGGCCGCACCGGCAGCTGGTTCGGCCATCAGCATTTCGGCTTCGAGCCGGATATGGCGCCGGTCGCCAAGGGCCTGTCCTCGGGCTACCTGCCCGTCGGCGGCGTCCTTGTCAGCGACCGCGTCGCAAGTGTGATCATGCAGACCGATTTCAACCACGGCTACACCTATTCCGGCCATCCGGTTTGCGCCGTCGCCGCGCTTGAAAATCTCCGCATTATTGAAGAGGAAAAGCTGGTCGAGCGCGTGCGCGACGACATCGGCCCCTATTTCGCCAAGGCCTGGCATGCTTTCACTGATCACGATCTCGTCGGCGAAACCCAGGCTGTTGGCTTGATGGCCGGCCTGCAGATGGCCAAGGACAAAAAGACCCGCGAGCGCTTCGAAAAACCCGACGCAATCGGCACCTGGGTGCGCAATCACTGCGTCGAAAACGGCCTGATCCTGCGCGCCACCGGGGACCGCATGCTGGCCTCGCCGCCGCTGATCATCACCGAAGAGGAAGTGGACTTCATGGCCAAGACGCTGAAGGCTGCGCTGGATGCGGCCTGGAAAGAGTGGAAGTAAGAGCAAAGTTGCGGCTGGCCCCTCATCCGGCTGCCGCCACCTTCTCCCCGCAATAGCGGGGCGAAGGGCCATAGAGCGCGCACCTTGCCACAGCCTCCTTCTCCCCGCATGCGCGGGGAGAAGGTCCCGGCAGGGGGATGAGGGGCCTCGCACGCCCGCCAGCCTGAGCCAGTCCCGCCTGTCACATCCCTGACGCCTACATCCGCTACCCACACGCAAGCCTGACACGGGAGACGCACATGAAGTTCATCCACGTCACCGATCTTCATATTCTCCCTGAGGGAGGCGCGCTCTGGGGTCTCGATCCCTTCGAACGGTTCGAGGCTTGTCTCGTCGATATCGAGGCGCATCACGCCGACGCCGCCTTCGTGTCCATCACTGGCGACCTTACCGACAAGGGCGATGAAGCGTCCTACCAAAGGCTCAAGGAGCGGCTCGCGCGTTTCCCCCTGCCCTGCCATCTCATTCTCGGCAATCATGACAACAGGGCGAATTTCCGCGCCGTGTTCTCCGACCGCCCCGTGGATGAAAACGGCTTCGTCCAGTTCGCCATCGAGGCGGACGGGCGGACGCTGCTGTTCCTCGACACGCTCAAGGGACCGCCATCGTCGGCCGGCCTCTATTGCCCGGCGCGGCGCGAATGGCTGGCCGAACAACTGGATGCGGCCGACGGCAAGCCGGTCTATCTCTTCATGCATCACCCGCCTTTCGGCATAGCCCATCCGCTGATGGACAAGATCATGCTCGATGATCCCGAGGATTTCGCAGGCATACTCTCCGGCTATGATGTCCGGCATATCTTCTTTGGTCACGGCCACCGCGCCGTCTCCGGCGTCTGGCGCGGTATCGGCTACTCCGCCCTGCCCTCGACCAATCACCAACTGCCACTGGTGGGCGGATCAGTGCCGACGGTCTATAGCGACGAGCCGCCAGCCTATGCGGTCGTTCATCTCACAGAAGAGCAGACCATCATCCACAATGACGCTTTTATGCATCGCGCGCCGTCGCTGATGCCGATCGAAGCGGAGCGCGGCGATTGGTATTAGAAAGTTGCGCGGATCGCCATTGATCCGGCGTTCAATTTTCTTGCGCGACCGTTTTTGAGGCCCCGTCCGGTATCTTTTTTCGGTTGGGGCTGGAAAGGCCAAACCCCGGCACGCCGATCGTCAGCAAATTTTTGCCAATTTGCTCGTCATCTACCTCGAACGCACCGCATTCCGGCCCGCTTTCACTCATCGAAAGAACGGGGCCAGGCCGCATTTCCACTCCCGGCCAACCCGAACCATAAGCTCGGAAAAGAGCCGCTTTGGCCCGGTCCTTATGCCCATCCGAAAATTCCGGGGAGGTGGTTTGGGCGCGTGTGATTCGCGTCAACGGCATTTCCATCCACATTGCGGCTGTGTCAGCCAGCCCACAAAGGAGAGTAAAAAGGTTTAGATTACTCGATGCGCGATCACAAAAAATCATGCCTCGCGCCGGAACTAAAGATGCAACAGATTTGTTTCTTGCGGTCGAAACACATCACGTCTGGTCACCTTTGAGCCTGACCTAGATGATTTACACTCGTTGCCGGATTTAGTCCTCATCACGAAACGCAACCGGGAAGTGCAACCCCACCTCTCAAGCAGATTTAAAATCCGCAACAGGCGTATTTATAAATCCATAATATTTTCACTGAATCAATTTTTCGGATATCAATACGCGTATAACGGTTATGCTCGACAACAACTTTTTCCAAGTTTATGATATTTTGTTCTCCATTTCGTATACCAAAATACTCGTTAGTATAATTTAATTATATACATGACTTAAAATTAGTATTTGACTATTTTTTTATTGGTTGAAATCTTCTCGCCTACGGATATCTGAGCATACGAGGAATGACTTATGGGAACTCCAAACTTTCTATGCATAGGAGCACAGAAAGCAGGCACCACATGGCTGCACCATATGCTGAAGCAACACCCGGATGTGTGGCTGCCGCCCATTAAAGAAATACACTTTTTCGATAGATCTTTAGAAAAGAAAATTGGGCTCTCGAACAATCTACAAAGATACAAAGCGATTGCCGCGGCCTATAAAAAACGTTTAAAAACAATTGATAGTGATACATACAACTACCAGTTGGGATATTTAATATCCCTTACGCAATATGATTTCCTAACCGAGGATTGGTATCGGAGGATATTCAATCACAAGACTGCACGAGAGAAAATTTCAGGAGAAATTACACCTGCTTATCTGGATATGGATAAGGCGAAGGTCGAGAATGCAGCAAGAATGCTGAAAGACGCAAAGTTCATTTTGATTATTCGCGATCCGCTTGCGCGCGCGGTTTCGCAAATAAGAATGACTGTTGAACGGCGCAAATTAACTTCAGTCAGCGAGAAAAACTGGCTGCACTTGCTAAAACAGATCAACAGGGATCCGCGAGGCCTTTATCACCTCAGCATTCCCAACTGGATCGATGCGGTGGGGCAGGACCGAATGCTTTGCCTGCCATTCGCTCAAATCAAGAGCGAGCCCAAAGGTCTGCTTGAGAAGATCGAGGATTTTATCGGCGCCTCCCGGTTCGTTGACTATGCTGCGGCGGAAGAGAAAGTGAATGTAAGCCAGAGCATCGACATCCCGGATTGGGTCGTCGCGAAACTGGCCAAACAAACCGATCCCGCCAAGCAGTTTCTCATCAAAAAGTTCGGGCGGGAATTTTACGAGCGGACGCGTTGATAGCGACCATTCCGACATTTGCGTCGAACCCAATCACAGGCGATGGCGATGGCGATGGCGCCGACGCCATCGGTCAGGCCTCCGCGACGACGTCTGGATGTCGCGAAGTCGGAAAAATTCGTTCCGGATTGAGGATGCAGTGCGGATCCAGCGCCGTCTTGATCGCCCGCATCAGGGCGATTTCCTCGGGGCTGCGGCTATGGCCGAGATAGGCGCGCTTCAGCCTTCCAATACCATGCTCGGCTGAAACCGCGCCCTTGTGGCGGCGAACATGATCATAAACGATCGCGTCCACTGCATCATGCTCGATGTCGCCAGCCTTGCCCACCGAAATGCAGAGATGGATATTGCTGTCGCCCATATGACCGAAGACCGAGACATGCGCGTCTGGATAGGCGGCAAGGATCTCGTCGGTCACAGCGCGGGCATAGGTGTCGAGATCGCCGATAGGCAGGCTGACGTCGTAATTCATGAGGTCAGGCAGATGATCGAGCGCATAGCCCTCGCGCACTTTCCAGAAATCCAGCCGCTGCTTCTCCGACTGTGCGATCACCGCATCCGAAATCAGTTCCTGTTCGAAAGCGGCTTCGAGAAAGCCTTCAATGGACGCCGCGCCGGATTGCTCGATCAGCACGACAAAAGGCGGGTCCTGTTCGAAAAAGCGCAGCCCTTCAGCCTTCGAGCTGAAGTCGAAGAAAGTCCGCCACATCACCTCATAGGCCGACAAGCCTGCTATGCCTTTGCGCGCCGCGTGCAACAGCGCCACAGCCGCCTCATAACTTTCAACCACGCAAAGGCAGGTCTCGCGGCCGTCGCCCAGCGGCTTGAGCTTCAGAACCGCCCGCGTAATGACGCCGAGCGTGCCTTCCGAGCCGATGAACAATTGCTTGAGGTCATAGCCGGTATTGTTCTTCTGCATCTTGTTGAGCGAGGAGATCACCGTTCCATCGGCAAGCACGGCTTCGAGACCGAGCACATTGTCGCGCGTCACGCCATGCGAAATGACGCGGATGCCGCCGGCATTGTTGGCCAGATTGCCGCCGATCTGGCAGGAGCCCCGCGCGCCGAGATCGATCGGCAGCAGAAAGCCGGCCTCTTCCGCCGCCTTCTGCGCCGTCTCCAGCACCGTCCCCGCCCATACCGTCATCGCGCCGGCGTCGCGGTCGACCTCCTCGACGCCGGCCAGACGATCGAGCGACAACGCCACATCTCCGGCATCAGGATTGGCGCCGCCGGCAAGACCAGTCATGCCGCCTTGAATGGTGACTGGCCGCCGCGCCGCGTTGCAGAGACGCAGCGCCTCCGACACGTCGGACACCCTGCGCGGCCGGAGATAGATCGTTGGCATCGCATGGCCGGTGCGGCTTTCATCCGATTTGGCTTTGGCCGGAATCCGTTCGCCGATGAACACCACGTCCTCCCCCAGCGCATCGAGAAGAGCCTGCAGCAATGGGTCGGTCGGCTGGATCATGTCAGTCTCAGGAATGATGGAGGAAAGAGGAAAGATCAGAAAGCTTTGCGGCCCCCACCTGCTGCATCGTGCCGAACAGTTCCTGCTTGAGCACGTCGATGAGATGCGCCGGGCCCTCGTCGCTGACAGCCGCGGCGAACAGGAAGGGCCTGCCGAGAAAGACATAGTCCGCACCCAAAGCGATCATACGGGCAATATCGAGGCCCGAGCGGACGCCGCCATCGACCATCACCAGCGCTTCGGCTCCGAGCCGCGCCCGGATCTTTGGCAACATGGCGGCAGACGATGGCGCGGCGTCAAGCTGCCGTCCGCCATGATTGGAGACGATAACGCCGTCGGTGCCGGCGGCCATATAGTTGGCAGCCTCCTCCGGATCGAGCACGCCCTTGACGACGAGCTTTCCCGGCCATTGGTCGCGAATGCGCTTGAGCCGGGCGGCAGTGATGTGGCCCGAGAGGATCTCGCCGAGAAACGTCCCGAGCTGGGTGATGCTCAGCCCCGGCGGCGCATAGGGTTCCAGATTACGGAAATGCGGCATGCCGTATTGCGCCAGCCGCATGAGCCAGCGCGGTCGGGTGAGAACGTGAGAAATGGTCCGCGCCGTGATCTCAGGCGGCACCGAGAGCCCGTTGCGAATGTCGCGATCGCGCCGGGTCGGCGCAGGAATATCGACGGTGACGACCAGCACCTGATAGCCCGCTTCGCGCGCCTTGCGGATGAGATCGCTTTCCATCTCGGGATCGTTGGGCGGATAGAGCTGGAACCAGCCATTCGCGCCCGAATGCCGCTTCATGTCTTCGAGCGATTGCGTCGCATGCGTCGACAACACATGCACGATGTTATGCGCGCGCGCGGCGTCGGCGATCGGTTTTTCGCAGCCCGGCCAGATCAAGCCGTTCAGCCCCATCGGCGCCACGCCGAACGGCGCATCCAGTTGCGCGCCGAACAGCGATGTCGAGAACAGGGGAACATCGGCATCGCCATTCAGATAGCGCGGCATGAGCTGCACCGCCTGGAGATCGTCGGCATTGCGCCTAAGATTCTCCTCAGGGCCGATCCCGCCGGTCATGTATTCCCAGGCGAAGCCCGGAATGCGCGTCCGGGCTTCTTCCTTCATATGCGCCACCGAGGGGTAGCGCCGGCTCAAATCGGCCATAAATGCCTTCCTGCGTGTCAGGCGGCTTCGCGCTTCAGGGCTTGCGCCATGCAGTGGATTCCGCCGCCGGTCTTGGAGATCTCGCTGGTGTCGACGGCGGCCACTTCGAAGCCGCGCGCCTTCAACTGCTCGATCAGCGTCTTGCTCGTGGTGGGGGCGATGATGCGGTCATTGCCGAGCGCCATGAAATTGCAGCCGAGCGCCATCGTGTCCTGGAACGGCACGTTGACGATCTCATGCCCCTTGTCCTTGAGCCAGGTTACGATCGCCGGATCTGTGCAGTCAAGGCAGACGGCGGTCAGCTTCTCGGCGATCGGCACCACCATCAGGTCGATATGCACGTAATATTCGTCGATGAAGGCAAGCCGTGTTTCCCAGCCTTCCTTGTCGAACCATTCCTTCACCTGGCGCGCGCCCTCTTCCTGGGTGCGGGCGCCGCCGCAGCCGATCAGCACGACGCCATCTTCGATGACGTTGAAATCGCCGCCTTCGAACGTGCCGGCAGTGACCATGTCGTAGATCGGAATGCCGAGCTTTTCATAGGTGCGGATGGCGGCGTAATTCTCGCCGCGCCGCCACCACTGCGCCATGGCGGTGATAATCGCGCCATAAGGGGTCATGACGGAGGAATCGCGGCTATAGACCTGCATCGGCAGTTCCGACGTCGGCTCATGCCAGTGAATGCGCACGCCGAAATGCTCGTAAGCGGAGACGAGTTCCTTGTGCTGCGCCTGGGCCGTCTGGATGTTGCAGGGATTTTCGCGCAGATGCTTGCGCGACAGCGAACTGGTGGCCATGTGGCGCAGAAAGGCCGGCGAGCCGAGCAACACATCGGTCAGCGGATCGGTTTCGTTTTGAAACCCCCAAGTGGTGAGCTTGGGCGTGTTTCCAGCCAAGTTGCGGCGCTGAAGCGAAAACGGCTCGTTGAAGGGGCTGGTCATGATTGGGTCTCCTGGGTTTCGGGGGCAAGGTTCAAAGAGAGGGTATCCACCAGTCGCGTCCGCGCGGCGTCTCGACATATTCGGGCCAGCGGAACTGAATGGGCGGGTCGTAATCGCAAAGCGGCGCAAGCCATGTGTCGCCGCCGACGCCGCCGCCGGTGCGGGTGTCGAACTCGGCTTTGGCGGCGGCGCGCGTGGCGGGATCTTCGAGGATGCGCAAGCCCGCATGCGCCAGCACTTTGGCCGCCGTCGTCACCATCGGATCGATGGTCTCGGGGATGCCGCCAAGCGCATTCATCGCCCAGGCCGGGTAGCGAAAGCCATTTGGCCCCTTGAGCGTGGGCCGGGCGATATAGAAACGGGCGAGCGGCGCGTGCCAGCTCATATCGGTGTAATCATCCGACGTCGAATGCGTCTGTGACGGCGCGAGATCGCGGCGCAGGATCGCTTCGGCCTCCTGGGGATCGATCAGCTGTTCGCACTCGTCGAGGAACGGATTTTGCATCGGCTCGACGCCGCAATTCTTCTGTACGGCGCGAGCGATTTCGCGCGCTTGCTCATCCCAGCGCGGCGCACCCACGGCCTGGATCGTCTCCCACACCGTTCCGGCCAAAGCGAGATTGGGCAGGCCGGGCCGCGATTTGCACACCCAGTGACGCTCGACCCGGCAGCCGGACATCGTTGCCGCCGCCTCGGCATTGCGGTCGAGCACGGCGATCACCTGCTCGGCCATGTCGATCGTGGGCATGCGCAGCATATATTGAATTTCGGCGAGCCCGGCCGGCAGATTGTCTGCGGTCGCCTGCCCGGCGGTCAGAATGGCTTCGGACACCGACCACCCGCCCATATGCGGCAGCATGGATTCGCGCAGGCCCTTGGAGGACATATACATCAGCATTAGCGCGTCATTGGCGCCCGGCGCGCGCACAGCGGAATGCGCCTGCGGGATCGGCGCGCCGTCCGAACGTCCCCAACCCTCGGGCTCGTCGCAGATGAAGCGATAGATCATCGAATAGGCGGCGCCGCAATGCGTCTCCAGCCGCACCGTGTTGCACATCGGCAGCATATAGAAAGGGTGGAAGGACAGCATGGCGTCCAGCCCGTCATAATAGCCCTTGGCGGCATGGATGGGCTTGGAGCCGCGCACCTTTTCCGCCGGTTCGCCGGTGAAGCGCAGCGTGCCCTTGATGTCATGCTGCTCCATCGCCGATTTGATCGCGAGCAGCGCCGCAAGCCCGGCCGTGCCGAGACCGGAATGCGGATCGGTATGCCCGCCGGCGTGAACGCTGAGACCCTCGCGCGGGCGTTTTTCCACCGCCGCCGCCTGGCAATTGCCGGGCACGGCGTCATATTCGGCGTAGAGACCGAGCGACGGGCCGGACCCGTTGCTCCACTCGGCGGCAAAGGCAGTGGGCATGCCCGCCGAGCCTTCTTCGACGGAAAAGCCATTGGCCCGTAGCGTCCGCACATACCATTCCGCTGAACGATATTCGCGCCAGGCCGTTTCGCCGAAATCGAAGATCGTCGAGGTCCAGGCGGAACGCGCCGACGACGTCGCATCGATTTGGGCTAGGGCATGGGCTTGCGCCCCCGTGTCGGCCATGGCCGCTTCTCCTTGGGGAAATCTGTCGACGGGCACTACAGCGCAAGTCGCTTATTCGAAAAAGTGAATTGTTTTCCGGGTTCATGCAAATTCGGTTCACCATTGCCCAAGATTTGGCTAGCCTTGCGCCATCATGGGAGACCGATCATGACCCGCATTCCCTCCACCCAGGCGCTGCGCGCGCTGGAAAGTTTCGCCCGCCACGGCTCCGTCTGGAAGGCAGCCGACGAGCTCAACCTGACCCGGTCGGCCGTCAGCCATCAATTGCGCCTGCTCGAACGCGATCTCGGATTTCAACTTCTCAATCGCATCGGCACCAAGGTGGAGTTGACCGAGCAGGGCCTCGGTTACGCGCTGGATGTCCGCAAGGCGCTGACCACCATCGCCGGCTCGGCGGCGCGTCACGCCAATCGCGGCGTCACCGGCTCGGTGAAAGTCTCCTGCCCGCCCGGCTTTGCTTCCAGTTGGCTCTGCGCCCAGGTCGGCGGCTTCAAGGATATCCATCCGGACGTGCGGCTGTCGATCACCACGCCTGGCCGTCTCGATGACGTCTCCAATCCCGATGTCGATGTGTTCATCGCTTTCGGCCATGGCCATTGGCCGGATATGCAGGTGGAACTGCTGGCGGAGGTGGAGTTCACACCGCTTTGCAGCCCGGTGCTGCTCAACAAGGGCGCGGCGCTGTCCGGCCCTGCCGATGTCAGCAAATTGACCCTGCTTCACCTCGTCGACCACGAGGATTGGGAGCTGTGGCTGGCCCAGGCGGGACTGGATCGCTCACTTGCCCAGGGCGGCATCCTGTTTTCCGACATGAATCTCGTTTACGCCGCCGCCATGGCCGGCCAGGGCGTGGCGATGGGCGACGAATTCATCTGCCGCAGCGCCATGGATCTCGGCCATCTCGTCCGTCCCTTCGATCTCAATATCCAGTCGAGCCGCGCCTATTACCTCGTCGTATCCGAGGCGAAGGCCGACAATCAGACGGTGGCCGCCTTCTCTTCCTGGCTAAAATCGGAGGTGATGAAAAATGATGCAGCGCAGCGAAGATTGTGATGTGAAAATGACGCTATAGGTGAATGAAATTTGTCGGTAGGGCGAAAAGATTTCGTTTGTGCAAGGGCCGCATCGCCCATAGGCTTCCAAAAAAAGGGAACGGCGATGCAGACTGCGACACGGGCGGCCGAACTTTCCGCCCAAGGAATCGGCAAGACTTATGGGGATTTCAAGGCGCTCCACGATGTGTCCCTGACCATCGGGCGCGGCGAGTTCCTGACGCTTCTGGGGCCATCGGGTTCAGGCAAGACAACCTTCCTGATGATCCTGGCCGGCTTTATCCAGGCGAATTCCGGAACGCTCACGCGAGACGGGATAGACATCACCCGACTGCCGGCAGAAAAACGCGGCTTCGGCATGGTGTTCCAGGGCTACGCCCTGTTTCCTCACATGTCGGTCGAGAAAAACATCGCCTTCCCGCTTCAGGTGCAGGGGCGCAGCGCTTCCGAGATCAAGGCGCGCGTCGATCAAATGATCGACACGGTCGGCCTGCGCGGACATGAAAAGAAGCGTCCTGCCGATCTTTCCGGGGGCCAGCAACAACGCGTTGCGCTCGCCCGCGCTCTGGCCTTCGAGCCGTCTGTGCTGTTGCTCGACGAACCCTTCTCGGCGCTCGACAAGAATTTGCGCGGCTCGATGCAGGAGGAAATGCGCCGGCTGCATCGCGAAACCGGCACCACCTTCGTCTTTGTGACCCATGACCAGTCGGAAGCCTTGGCGCTGTCGACGCGCGTGGCGATCTTCAACCATGGGCAATTGCAGCAGGTGGCCGCGCCGCGCGAGATCTATGACCGGCCCGCCAACCGCTTCGTCGCCGAATTCCTCGGCGACATCAATATTCTCCCCGTCACCGACGCCATTTTCAGCGGCGATGGCTATGTGGCGCGTTGCAGCGGCGAAATCGTCCGACTGGCGCCGGACGCCGGCGCGCTCAGCAACACGATCGCCGTGCGGCCTGAATATATCGCGCTCACCCAAGCCCGGGGGGGGCACGGCAACGCTTTGCCGGTCACCCTGACCTCATCGACTTATCTCGGCGGCGTGACCCGCTTCTCCGCTGTCACCGCGGACGGCGCGGCGCTGGTCGCGGAACTGCCGACGCATTTGACGCCCGCAGACTTTGTCCCCGGGGCCCGGGTTTTCGCGGGCTGGCCGGAAGAACGCGGCTATTTTCTTTGAGTTTCCGGCCGGGTCGCCATACCCGGGGAATGCGCCTGCCATAATCATAAAACAGAGGTGAACGACATGACGGATAAATTCGAGAAGGACTGCCTGGATATTCTTTCGGCGAAGGCCGCGCGCGGGGAGATTTCGCGCCGCCGGTTCACGCAGATCGCCGCCTTCCTCCTGGCTGGCGCGCCGCTGGCGCTGAAGGCCAAGGGCGCTCAAGCCGCCGCCAACGAACTCGTCTTCGTCAACTGGGGCGGCGACGCCGGCACAGCCTATGATGAGGCTTACGGCCAGCCCTTCCTCATGGAAGCCGGCGTAACGGTGAAGCAGGACGGCTCCGGCCCGACCGAGGGCGCGATCGAAGCCCAGGTCAAGAGCGGCAAACCCAGCTGGGATATCGTCGACGCCGATCCCTTCTCCGCCGAAGCGCTCGGCAAGAAGGGCCTGATGGAAGAGATCGACTATTCGATCGTCGACAAGAACAAGATGCGCCCCGGCTTCGGCTGGAAATACGCGGCATCCACCTATTTCTTCTCCTACATCATCGCCTATGACGCCTCGAAATTCGGCGACAAGGTTCCGACCGGTATGGCCGACTTCTTCGACGTGGAGAAATTCCCGGGCAAGCGTTCGCTCTACAAATGGGGCGCAGGCATGTGGGAAGCAGCGCTCCTCGCCGACGGCGTGACGCCCGATAAGCTCTATCCGCTCGATCTCGATCGGGCCCACAAGAAGCTCGAAGCCTTCAAGGACAATGTCGTTTCCTATTGGGGCGGCGGCGCCGAAAGCCAGTCGGTGCTTCTCAACGGCGAAGCCTCGATGGCGCTGATCTGGTCGACCCGCGCCGGCCTGATCGAACAGGATTCCGGCGGCTCGATCAAGTTCGTGTGGGACCAGGGCCTGATCTCGCCCGGCGCCATGGGCGTTCTGAAGGGCAATCCCGGCGGCAAGGACACCGCCATGAAGTTCATCGCCTCCGCCCAGGACCCGGAAAAGCAGATCGTGATGTTCGACAAGCTTGGCCAGGGACCGGCCAATCCGGCCGCCGACGCATTGATCCCGGAGGACAAGAAGCGGCTGAACCCCGTCGATCCGGAAAACATGAAGAAGCAGATCGCTCTCGACATGGCCTGGTACGAGACCAATTACGGTCCGGCGCTCGACGCCTACACCAAGATCATTTCGGCCTGACAGTAGCGGCTCGCCCCTCATCCCCCTGCCGGGACCTTCTCCCCGCAGGCGGGGAGAAGGAGGATGGAGCAGGGACATCACCAAAATCGTCCTTCTCCCCGCAATGCGGGGAGAAGGTGGCGGCAGCCGGATGAGGGGCTGTCATCAACCCATTTCCACTTCCGGAACCCCACCGCCATGCCGCACAGTCTCAAGCCTTTCGTCCTTATCGGCCCGCTGGTGCTGTTTCTGGCGGCGGCCTATGTGATGCCGTTTCTCGGCGTGCTCGAATGGAGCGTGACGCTGCCCGAGCCGGGACTGCAGAATTATGCGACTGCCGCCACCGACCCACTCATTCTCTCCGTGATGATCCGCACCTTCCGCATTTGCCTGATCGTCACCGTCTTCGCCGTCACGGCGGCCTATGCGATCAGCTATATCTGGGTGCGCGGCACGCCGGGCCAGCGGTTGGTGATGGAATTGTGCATTCTCATTCCTTTCTGGATCTCGGTGCTGACCCGCGCTTTCGGCTGGGTTTCGCTGCTGTCCAATCGCGGACTGCTCAACACCTGGCTCACCCAACTCGGCGTCATTTCCGAGCCGCTGACGATGGTGCGCAACGAATTTGGCGTCGTGCTCGGCATGGCGCATTTCCTCATTCCCTTTGCGGTGTTTCCGATCGCCTCGTCGATGCGCAGCCTCGACGAACGGGTGCTGCTCGCCGCGCGCGGCATGGGCGCCACGCCAAGACGCGTGTTCTGGCAGGTCTATCTGCCGATGACCGGCGCCGGCATTCTGGGCGGCGCGATCCTGACTTTCGTCTTCTCGCTCGGTTTCTTCATCACCCCCGCCATCCTCGGCGGCGGTCGGTCGGTGATGGCAGCCGAACTCATCTATCTCCGCATCTTCCAGAGCCCGGATTGGGGGCTGGGCGCGGCGATCAGCGTCATGATGATGATCATCGTCGGCCTGCTGCTCTCCCTGCTCATGCGTTATGCGCGCCCCAACGGCATGCTGAAGTGAGGTCGCGCCATGTATAAACCCTCCACCCTCGCCGTTCTCGCCGCCGCTTTCGTGGCGATCTTCCTGCTGATGCCGCTGATTGCGGTGGCGCCGGTGTCTTTCACCCCGGCCCGCTTCCTGTCCATGCCAAGCGGGGTCTGGTCGCTCAGGCATTACCAAGCGCTTTTGAACGATCCCAGTTGGGCTGAGGCCGCCTGGCTGTCTGTCCGCATCGCGCTGATGAGCACGATATTTTCGACCGCGCTCGCGCTGGCCTTCGCGCTCGGCGTCTGGATGTTTCGCCCCTGGTTTTCCAGCATTCTGATCGGCTTTGTGCTGATCCCCATGGTGGCGCCGCCTGTTGTCTCGGCCATCACGCTCTATTTCTTCCTGACCTCGCTGTCCAAACTCAACGACTGGATCGGTTACGACACGCCGCTCGGCGTCGCGCTCGCCCATGCCGTGATGATCGCGCCCTATGGCGTGGTGCTGATCCTGGTGGCGTTGTCGCAGGTAGACCGGCGCATCGATCTCGCCGCGCGCGGCTTCGGGGCCGGCGTCTTCACCCGTGTGTTCAAGGTCATCCTGCCGAATATCCGCTTCGGCGTACTCACCGCCGCTTTCATGGGCTTCGTACTCTCCTGGGAAGAGATCGGGGTTACTCTGTTCATCACCTCGGTGAACGCCGTCACCCTACCGCGCAAAATGTGGATGGGCCTGCGCGACAATATCGATCCCGCCATCGCCGCGATTTCGGTGATCCTCATCGTGCTCGTGGTGATCGGCGTGCTGGTGAAGACGGTCCTCGCAGGCGGCGAGAAAAAACCCGCCGAGTGACTTGCCGCGGCCTTCAAATTATACAAATGTAGAATAACAGACTCGCAGACAGGGAGCGCGACGTGATCAGCACGGGCATGTATCTCACCAGGCTTTTGGAAGCCTATGGCGTCGACACGGTGTTCGGCATTCCGGGCGTGCATACGGTGGAGCTGTATCGCGGCCTTGCCGGCAGTTCGATCCGCCACATCACCCCACGCCATGAACAGGGCGCCGGCTTTATGGCCGATGGTTACGCCCGCGTCTCGGGCAAGCCGGGCGTCTGCTTCATCATCACCGGGCCGGGCATGACCAATATCGTCACCGCCATGGGCCAGGCCTATGGCGATTCCATTCCGATGCTGGTGATCTCCACCGTCAACAGCCATGGTCGCATGGGTTCGGGCGAAGGCTGGCTGCATGAATTGCCCGATCAGCGGGCGCTGGTCGAGAATGTCGCCGCCTTCAGCTATACCGTCAACCGCCCCGAGGAGCTCGCGCCGGCGCTGGCCCGCGCCTTCGCGGTGTTTGACAGCGCGCGGCCTCGCCCCGTCCATATCGAATTGCCGATCAATGTGATGCTGGCTTCCGCCGAACATCTGACGGTTCCCCGCCAGATCGCTCGTCTTAGCCGGCCGGAGGCGAAATCCGACGACATCGCCGCAGCGGCAGACCTTCTGAATGGCGCCAAAAGCCCCGTCATTCTCGTCGGCGGCGGCGCCGCGCGCGCGGCCGACGAAATTCGCTCACTCGCCGAAATGCTCGACGCCCCCGTGGTCATGACCACCAACGCCCGCGGCCTGCTGCCTGTCGGCCATCCCCTCGCTGTGTCTCTGTCGGCAAGCTACTCCGCCACGCGGCAGATGATCGAAGCCTCCGACGTTGCGCTCGCCATCGGCACCGAATTCGGCCCGACCGATTACGACATGTATGAAGACGGCTTCTTCACTATTCCGGGCCGCCTGATCCGCATCGACATCGACCCGACCCAGATCATGCGCACCATTATGCCCGAAATCGGAATCGTCGCCGACAGCGCCGAGGCCGCCGGACACCTTGCCGCCCTCATCGAGCCGGCGTCGCGCAACGGCTCGGCCCGCGCCGCCCATATCGCGACCAATCCCAACCAGGATCTCTCGCCGCAGATGCTCGGTGATCTCAAGATCCTCGAGACGATCCGCGACCGGGTTCCCGACGCCATCTTCGTCGGCGACTCCACCCAGCTCGTCTATGCCGGCAATCTCGGCTACGCCTCGGCGGCGCCGGGCTCCTGGTTCAACTCCGCCACCGGTTACGGCACGCTCGGCTACGGCCTGCCCGCCGCGATCGGCGCCAAGCGCGCTGCGCCGGAACGGCCTGTGATCGCGCTCGCCGGCGACGGCGGCGTACAATTCACCATCGCCGAACTCGCCTCCGCCAAGGAGGCGCGCCTGCCGATCACGCTGCTGCTCTACGACAACAAAGGCTATGGCGAGATCAAATCCTATATGGTGTCGCAGAACATCCCGCCGCTCGGCGTCGACCTCTTCACCCCCGATTTCCTCGCCCTTGGCCAGGCTTATGGCTGGGAAACCGCGCGCGCTGAGACGCTGGACGATCTCTTCGACCTCGTCGAAGCCGCCGCCAAGAACACCGAGCCGACGCTGGTGCTGTTTGGCCCGGAGGTGCGGGATCAGGCGATGAAGGCGATTTCGTAAAAACACCCCTCCCCACCCCCTCCCCACAAGGGGGAGGGGCTAGCCCGGCCGCGACGTCTTGCCTTTTACAAACCTCGTTTTTCCTGTGAGGATAGCCGGGACAGACGACAGCGCTGCAGGTTAAGCCCCTCCCCTTGTGGGAGGGGTTGGGGAGGGCCTCCTATTATCGGGAGGGATTTTCATGACAAGGAAGAACACCATGACCCAGTTCAACCAACCTCTTGGCGGCAATGAGATGCCGCGCTTCGGCGGCCCCTCGACCATGATGCGCCTGCCGACGCAGCCGACAGCGGAAGGCCTTGATGTCTGCTTCGTCGGCATACCGCTCGATATCGGCGCATCCAACCGCTCCGGCACGCGGCTGGGCCCCCGCCAGATCCGGCAGGAAAGCTGCATGATCCGGCCCTACAATATGGCGACCGGCGCAGCCCCATTCGACAGTCTGCAGGTGGCCGATATCGGCGATGTCGCCATCAACACCTTCGACCTCAAGAAGACGGTGGATATCATCACCGCAGCCTATGACGAGATCCTCAGTCATGACTGCATCCCGCTGACGCTGGGCGGCGATCATACGCTGACCTATCCAATCCTCCGCGCCATCGCCAAGAAGCACGGCCCTGTGGCGCTGATCCATATCGACGCCCATGCCGACATCAATGACGAGATGTTCGGCGAGAAGATCGCCCATGGCACGCCCTTCCGCCGAGCCTATGACGACGGCCTGCTGATCAACGACAAGGTCTTCCAGATCGGCCTGCGCGGCTCCGGCTATTCGCCCGACGATTTCAACTGGGGCCGCTCCAAGGGCTGGACGGTGGTGCAGGCCGAGGATTGCTGGGGCAAATCCATGACGCCGCTGATGGCCGACATCCGCGCCAAGATCGGCGACGCGCCCGTCTATTTCACCTATGACATCGACAGCCTCGACCCCGCTTTCGCGCCGGGTACCGGCACGGTCGAAGTCGGCGGGCTGACCACCTGGCAGGCGCTGGAAATCGTCCGCGGCGCAGCCGGCCTCAACATTGTCGGCGGCGATTTGGTCGAGGTCTCCCCGCCTTTCGACCCCTCGGGAAACACCGCGCTGATCGGCGCTAATATCCTCTATGAAATGCTCTGCGTTCTGCCGGGCGTGAAAAGGATAGTCTGATGTCTGCTGCCCAGAACCGCGAACAGACTGTCCGCGCGCTGATCGCGGCGCTGGATGATTATCTCAGCCGGTTTAATGGTCCAGGCGTCGCCGATGTCCGCGCCGGCATCGGCCGTTTCCGCGGCGGGCCGGTGCGGGAAAAGGCGCCGCATGGCATCGCCGCCGTCGATCACGTCGACGTAGCGCTCGACTGGATGACCGCCAACGGAGAGGCGCCGCTTGCCGGCGCTATCCGCGCCGCCATGCCCTATCTCGACTGGCGCGCCTATGATCCCTATCCGCGTGAGATCATCGGCGAGACCTACGCGACCAATCATTGCGCGACGATCCTGATCGGCGAACATGGGCTGATCCAGGCGGAGGATTTCGATCTCGGCCTGTTCGGCTTTGGCCCCAATATTCTTTACCGCGATCATAAACACGCCGCCCCGGAGCTCTACGCGCCCTTTACCGGCCCGAACGGTTGGCGATTTCAGCCCGGCGACCCGCTTGATTGGCGGCCGGCGCATGAGCCCGTCTGGAACGAAGCCTGGGCTCCGCATGCTTTTCGTTCCGGAAATGTTCCATTTCTCTGCGTCTATGGCTGGACGAAGGATGTGAACATCCCGGCGGAAATGATCCTTTGTGACGATTGGGCCGCTGTCGAAGCGGAAAACCAGCCTCTATCCGCCTGAAATGACCAGGAACTCCTCGATGAATTTGCTTTTGGCAAGCGGGAATTGCCGCTTGCTTTCCCCCGTTGCATTGCACAAACTCTTGTTCAAACAAGGGGAACAACCGCGCTTATGTCGATCAAGGCCAGCATCTATCATCTCACGCATTACACATACGACAATCCAGTTGTCCTGAGCCCGCAGATCATCCGTCTCAAACCGGCGGCGCATTCCAAGACCAAGGTGCTCAGCCATTCGCTGAAAGTCACGCCGTCCAATCATTTCGTCAATCTGCAGCAGGATCCCTACGGCAATTACCTTGCCCGCTTCGTCTTCCCGGAACCGGTGACGGAACTGAAGATCGAGGTCGATCTCGTCGCCGACATGACCGTCTACAATCCGTTCGACTTTTTCGTCGAGGAATCGGCGCAGGCCTGGCCGTTCGACTATTCCGAGGATCTCGTCGAAGACCTGTCGATCTACCGCAAGCCGGAGCCGACTGGCCCGCTTCTCGACGCCTTCCTGAAAACGCTCGATCGGACGGAAGGCCAGCACACCGTCGACATGGTGGTGGCGCTGAATGCGCGGCTCCAGCAGGAAATCGGCTATGTCATCCGCATGGAGCCCGGCGTTCAGGAGCCGGAGGAAACGCTGAAGACCCTCAAAGGCTCCTGTCGCGACACCGGCTGGCTCTTGGTGCAGATCCTGCGCCATCTCGGCTTCGCCGCCCGCTTCGTCTCGGGCTACCTGATCCAGCTCGCGCCCGACATCAAGGCGCTTGACGGACCTTCGGGAACGGAGGTCGACTTCACCGATCTGCACGCCTGGTGCGAAGTCTATATTCCCGGCGCCGGCTGGGTAGGCCTTGATCCCACATCAGGTCTGCTGACGGGCGAAAGTCATATTCCGCTCGCCGCCACCCCGCATTTCAAGAATGCCGCCCCCATCACCGGCGGCTATTTCGGCAAGGCGGAGACGGAATTCGCCTTTGACATGACCGTGACCCGCGTTTCCGAACATCCGCGCATCACCAAGCCTTTCCCGCAGGACAGCTGGGAGAAGCTGGACGAACTCGGCGAAGAGGTCGACGCCTATCTCAAGGCCGAGGATGTGAGGCTTACCATGGGCGGCGAGCCGACCTTCGTCTCCATCGACGACTTCCAGGCGGAGGAATGGAACACCGGCGCGGTCGGACCGATGAAGCGCGGCCTCGCCGACACGCTGATCCGCCGCCTGCGCGACCGCTTCGCCCCAGGCGGATTCCTGCATTACGGCCAGGGCAAATGGTATCCCGGCGAAAGTCTGCCGCGCTGGACCTTCTCGCTCTATTGGCGCCGCGACGGATTGCCGATCTGGAACGACCCGGGCCTGATCGCCATCGAGACGCGCGATCACGAGATCACGCATGAGGATGCGGGTCGGCTGCTGCAGGCCATCGCCGTTGAACTCGACATCAAGACCGACAATGTCGTGGCTGCCTATGAGGACCCGGCCGAATGGATCGTTCGCGAGGCCCGTTTGCCGGAAAATGTCGATCCGTCCAATTCCAAGCTCAAGGATCCCGAAGAGCGCAGCCGCATCGCCAAGGTGTTTTCCAATGGCCTGACGACGCCGGCGGGTTATGTCCTGCCGGTTCAGGCCTGGCAGGGCCGCGTCTCGGGCCGCACCTGGGTGTCGGAACAATGGCGCACGCGGCGTGGTCGGCTCTATCTTGTGCCAGGCGACTCCCCCGTCGGCTTCCGCCTGCCGCTCAATTCCCTGCCCTATGTCTCGCCCTCCTGGTATCCCTATATCAATCCCACCGATCCGATGATCGAGAAGCCGCCTTTGCCGGATTTCTCGACCGAAAAGGGCCGGGTGATGCACGAGCACTCCTTTCAGCGCGACATCGCTTTGCGCGACCGCCCGGTCGGCCAGTCCTATGAGGAAATCGGCGGTCGTGTGCGCACCGCGATCTCGGTGGAAGTGCGCGACGGCCGCGTCTGCGTCTTCATGCCGCCGACCGCGACGCTCGAGGAATATCTCGATCTCGTCGCCTCGGCCGAACGCGCCGCCGCGGCCCTGAAGCTGCCCGTCCATATCGAGGGCTACACCCCGCCGCATGACGAGCGCCTGAATGTCATCCGCGTCGCCCCCGATCCGGGGGTGATTGAGGTCAATATCCATCCGGCCCACAACTGGCAGGACTGCGTCAACATCACCACCGCCGTCTATGAGGAGGCGCGGCTTTGCCGCCTCGGCGCCGAAAAGTTCATGATCGACGGTCGCCACACCGGCACCGGCGGCGGCAATCACGTTGTGGTCGGCGGCTCCACGCCCTATGACAGCCCGTTCCTGCGCCGCCCGGACCTGCTCAAGAGCATCGTGCTCTATTGGCAGCGCCATCCGTCGCTGTCCTACCTGTTCTCAGGCCTTTTCATCGGCCCGACCAGCCAGGCGCCACGCATCGACGAGGCGCGCCATGACGGGCTCTATGAGCTGGAAATCGCGCTCGCGCAGGTGCCCGCGCCCGGCAAGGGCATACCGCCCCTCCCCTGGCTCGTAGACCGTCTGTTCCGCAATCTGCTCGTCGACACCTCGGGCAACACCCACCGGTCGGAAGTCTGCATCGACAAGCTGTTTTCGCCTGACGGCCCGACAGGCCGGCTGGGGCTGGTCGAATTCCGCGGCTTCGAAATGCCGCCGGAGCCGCGCATGTCGCTCGCCCAGCAATTGCTGATCCGCGCCTTGATCGCCCGGTTCTGGAAAGCGCCGCTCGAGGGTGGTTTCACCCGCTGGGGCACGACGCTGCATGATCGTTTCATGCTGCCGCATTTCGTCTGGGCCGATTTCATGGACGTGCTCGCCGACCTTCGGCAGCATGGATTCGATTTCCGCCCCGAATGGTTCGAAGCGCAGCTCGAATTCCGCTTCCCCTTCTATGGCGAAATCTCCTACGACGGCGCCCGCCTGGAACTCCGCCAGGCGCTGGAGCCCTGGCATGTGACAGGCGAGACCGGCGCGATCGGCGGCACGGCGCGCTTCGTCGATTCCTCCGTCGAGCGCCTGCAGGTCAAACTCGACACCGCCAATCCCGGACGCTTCGCTGTCGCCTGCAATGGACGGCCCGTGCCGTTGACGCAGACCCATGCGGGCGGCCCGGCAGTGGCCGGCGTGCGGTTCAAGGCCTGGCAGCCGGCAGCCGGCATCCATCCGGTTTTGCCGGTCAACACGCCGCTAACCTTTGACATTTATGATCAATGGACGGGGAAGGCGGTGGGCGGCTGCATTTATCATGTTGCCCATCCCGGTGGGCGCAACTATGAGACCTTCCCCGTCAACGGATACGAAGCGCAGGCCCGGCGGCTGGCGCGCTTCGAACCCTGGGGGCATACGGCCGGTCTCTATCAGCTCTGGCCCGAGCAACCTCATCCCGAGTTCCCGTTGACGCTGGATCTCAGAAGGCCGCCAGGAGTCTGAATTGGCAAGAATTGAAGCGAGCGGCAGGAAGGACGACAAAGCCTTGGCGGACCGCGCTTTCGACTACAAGCCGATCGCCGGCGCGCCGGACGAGATGCTGGGACCGGACGGGAAAGTGCGCCCGGTCTGGCGTCACTTCGTCGAATCGCTTTCCCGCATGCCGGAGGCTGAGCTTGAGCGCCGTCTCGACAAGGCCGACCGCTATCTCCGCGACGCCGGCGTTTTCTATCGCGCCTATGGCGGCGCGCCCAATGCCGAACGCTCCTGGCCGCTTAGCCATGTTCCCGTGCTGGTCGACGCCCGCGAATGGGAAAATCTCGCCGAGGGACTGATCCAGCGCGCCGAACTGCTGGAACTTATCGCCGCCGACGTCTATTCCGACAACAGACTTGTGCAGGAGGGTTTCCTGCCGCCGGGCCTGATCGCCGGCAATCCGGAATACCTTCGCCCTGTGGCCGGGCTGAAGCCGGTCAGCGGTCACTATTTACATTTCGTCGCCTTCGAGATTGGCCGTGGCCCCGACGGCAATTGGTGGGTGCTCGCCGATCGTACGCAAGCGCCCTCGGGCGCCGGCTTTGCGCTCGAAAACCGCGTCGCCACCACCCGCGCCTTTTCCGACATCTATGCCGAAACCCATGTCCATCGCCTCGCCTCTTTCTTCGGAGCGTTCCGAGATGAGCTGCAGAGCTACAAGAAAAACGCCGACGATCGCATCGCCATCCTGACCCCGGGCCCGGCCAACGAAACCTATTTCGAACATTCCTACATCGCCCGCTATCTCGGCTTCATGCTGCTGGAAGGCGAAGACCTGACGGTGGTCGACGGTCAGGTGATGGTGCGCACCGTCGCCGGCCTAAAGCCGGTCAGCGTGTTATGGCGCCGCCTCGACGCCAGCTACGCCGACCCGCTCGAATTGAACCAGCATTCGCAGATCGGCACGCCGGGCCTGACCCAGGCGCTGCGCGCCGAGACCGTGACCATCGTCAATGCGCTCGGCGCCGGGCTTTTGGAGACCCGCGCCTTCCTCGCCTTCATGCCGGCCATCTGTCGGCGCCTGTTGAACGAGGATCTGAAACTGCCGTCGATCGCCACCTGGTGGTGCGGTCAGAAAAAAGAGCGCGAGCATGTGGCGCGCAATCTCGACAAGATGGTGATTGGCCCGGCCTATTCCCGCCTGCCATTTTTCGATGACGCCGGCGAATCCAAACCCGGCCGCCTGCTGCGCGAAAAAGATCCGGAAATCCTGAAAACGCTCGCCGAGCGCGGCGGCCGGCTCGTTGGCCAAGAGATCGTCAAGCTGTCGACCACAC
This sequence comes from Rhizobium sp. SG_E_25_P2, assembly GCF_029892285.1. Taxonomy (GTDB): domain Bacteria; phylum Pseudomonadota; class Alphaproteobacteria; order Rhizobiales; family Rhizobiaceae; genus Rhizobium_E. The sequence goes on along the minus strand of NZ_JARXVM010000018.1, from coordinate 33,519 downwards.
CCGCCTTCGTCGACGGCAAACTCGCGCCCCGGCCGATGAGCCTGCGCGTCTTCGCCGCCCGCACCCGCGACGGATGGACCATCATGCCCGGCGGTTTCGCCCGTATCGGCGCCGGCGACGACGTGTCGGCCATCGCCATGCAGAAGGGCGGCTCGGTCGCCGATGTCTGGATCGTCTCCGACAGGCCGGTGAAATGGTCCACGCTGCTGCCGTCGGAAGAGAATTTCACCCGCAACATGCCCGGCAGCCTGCCGAGCCGCGCAGCCGACAATCTGTTCTGGCTCGGTCGCTATATCGAGCGGGCGGAAGGAGCGCTGCGCATCCTGCGCGCCTGGCACGGCCGTTTCGCCGAATATGCCGACCGCAAGCAGCCGCTGCTTGCCAATGTCTCCGATTATCTGGCCGCGCTCGACATCGACACGGAAGAGGTTGTGCCCGAAAGCCTGCTGATGAATATTTCGAGCGCGCTCTATTCGGCGTCGAACATCCGCGACCGCTTTTCGCCCGATGGCTGGCTGGCGCTCAACGATCTCTCCAAGACCGCGCGCGAATTCCGCGAAAAGATCCAGCCCGGCGACGACGCCACCAGCGCCATGACCGTTCTCTTGCGCAAGCTCGCCGGTTTCGCCGGTCTCGTGCATGAAAACATGTACCGCTTCACCGGCTGGCGCTTCCTGTCGATCGGCCGCTATCTCGAACGCGGCCTGCACATGTCCCGCCTGCTAGGCCATCTCTCGGGACCGGATGCGCCCGACGGCGCGCTCGACATGCTGATCGAGATCGGCGACAGCGTCATGACCCATCGCCGTCGCTACAATGTCGCCACCGCCCGGATGACGGTGACCGATCTCTTGGCGCTCGATCCGCTGAATCCGCGTTCGGTGCTCTATCAGCTCAACGAGATCAAGACCGAAGTCGAGCAATTGCCGAACGCCATCGTCAACGGCCAGATGTCGCCGGTGCACCGCGAGGCGCTCAGGCTCTATTCGACTCTCGCATTGATGACGCCGGAAAGCATGTCCGACGACGTATACAGTCGTCTCGAACGGGAAATGGAAACCTTTTCCGACCTTCTCGCCCGCACCTATATCGGCTAGGCTCCGCCATGCTTTACGACATTACGATGAAGATCGGCTATCTCTACGAGGTCCCGGCCAGCGGCGCCCGCCATATGGTGCGTGTCCTGCCGTTGACGCTTGGGCCCTGCCAACGCCTGATCGCCGGCACGATCAGTTTCGATCCGCAACCGCAGGAGCGATCGGATTTCGTGGATTTTTTCAAAAATCCCGCCGTCGCCGTCAATTTCCGCCGTCCGCATGAGAAGATGGAAATCCGCCTTCAGGCGCGCGTCCAAGTCGAGAACCCCTCGCCCCAGGCAGATTTCTCGCCGACGGTCGCCAAGCTCGGCGCGGAAATCTCTGATTGCTGGTCAGTTGAAGCGGAGGCGCCGCATCACTTCATCGCCGACAGCCCGCGGCTCGGGCCCGCCCCCGAGATTTCTGCCTGGGCGAAAACCATCGTCAAGCCCGACATGTCCATTCGCGAGGCGGCGGCGGCCCTCTGCAGCCGCATCCACCAGGACTTCAAATATCTGCCCGGCGCGACGACCGTCGACACGCCCGCCAAGGAAGCTTTCAAGCTCAAAAAGGGCGTCTGCCAGGATTTCGCCCATGTGATGATCGTCGCGCTGCGATCTCTCGGCGTTCCCGCCGGTTATGTCAGCGGCTTTCTACGCACCATTCCACCGCCGGGCAAGGAACGCCTCGAAGGCGCTGACGCCATGCATGCCTGGGTGCGCGTCTGGTGCGGCCGCGCCACCGGCTGGATGGAATGGGATCCGACCAATGACATCATGGCCGGCTCCGACCATATCCGCGTCGGTTTCGGTCGCGACTACTCCGACGTCGCCCCGGTGATCGGCGTGCTCAAGAGCTATGGCAGCCATTCGACGACCCAGGCTGTCGACGTCATCCCTGTCAAAGTTTAACGCCCTGTAAACACCGGTAAAATTTGCCTTAAATTCGAGCGCGGCCGGAAACCGGGATACAAGATTTCGCTGCTAGCCTTCGCGTCGTGACCACTCCATGATGAGAGTAGCATGATGCGACCACGCGGTAGATGTTTTACCGACCTGCGCCGCCTGTTGAAGGACAAGCGCGGCAATTTCTCGATTATGAGCGCCCTGATCCTGCCGGTCGGGCTCGGCGCGGCTGGCCTTGCGATCGACGCATCGCAACTGATCGCCAACAAGAACGCGCTCCAGGCGGCGGCCGACGCCGCAGCACTGGCCACCGCTTCAGCGCTCGCCAAACAGACCATCACCACCAATGAAGCCCGGGCTTTCGCCGTGGATTTCGTCAAGGGGCAGATGTCGAATCAGGTGAGTTCGGACGACGCGGAAGAGGAAGACCAGCAGTTCGACTTCTCCAGTTGCACCGATGTCGGGGCGTCCGAGACGAGCACGGTCGGCACGGCGAAAAAATACAACGTCACCGTAACCACCTGCCTCGATGTCGATTACTCGGCATTGTCGAATTTCCTCGGCAAGGACGGCGGCCGGCTCACGGTCAGCGCTTCGACAGTGTCGACGACGGAAAGCAAAAATGCGCTGTCGATGTATCTGGTGCTCGATCGTTCCGGTTCGATGGCGGAATACACCGACACCGTCTCCGGCAGCTATACCTGCCGCTATGGCCGCCGGACCTATACCTGCTACACCTACTACGACAAGATCACTGCGCTCCGGAACGCCGCCAATAGCCTGATGAGCCAGTTGGCGAGCGCCGATCCGGATACGGTGCTCGTGCGCACGGCGGCGGTCTCCTACAATTCCGCCATGCAGACGCCGGTCAATCTCGCCTGGGGCGAAGACCACGCCAAGACCTATATCAACGCCCTGACAGCGACCGGCGGCACCGATTCGAGCGCGGCCTTCAAGACGGCCTATCAGGCGCTGAACGCTGCATCCGAGGACGCCGCGCATGCGGAGGTCAATGGCCAGACGCCGTCGAAGTTCATCGTCTTCATGACCGACGGCGACAACAACTACACCTCGGCCGACACCACGACCAAGCAATGGTGCGATTCCGCCCGCACGGCCGGGATCGAAGTCTATTCCGTGGCCTTCATGGCGCCGGATCGCGGCAAGGCGCTTCTCAATTATTGCGCGACGACCAGCGCCCATTATTTCGCCGCCGAAGACGCCGACGACCTCAACGCCGCCTTCGAATATATCGGCGAACGCGCCACCGAAACGGCGACGCGCCTGACCCAATAGCCGCTCATTCCTTTGCCTGCCCGCAAAACTTGCCGTCGGCCCCGCGCCGGCGGTTTTTTTGTTTATCGATCAACAGTTGATCTTGTCGTCGCGGAATGCCTATTATCGGCGAAACAACAAAGATGTTCGGCGGGGACAGACCGACATCGCAAGGGGGAGCGCCATTTTGGGCAGGGTCGCATTGTCACCAACAAATGCCAGGCCGAAGGGGATTTTAGCGAAGCATGATCCCGCTCAGCACATCGTCCCGTCACCATCGATGCGCATAAAAGCTGCATCGACATCTCCAATTCGGTAGCGACATCGAGAAGATCATGACCACAAAGACCGAGACGTCCGAAATCCCCTTTCCGTCGCCGCGCCCGACCGATCCGGAAGCGCTTGCCAAGGACATCGTCGAACGGCTGACCTACCGGATCGGCAAGGATGTGAAGGTCGCCAAGCCGCATGACTGGCTCACGGCCGCCATCCTGGTGATTCGCGATCGCATCATCGACCGCTGGATGGCGTCGACGCGCGAGACCTACGATACCGGCGGCAAGCGGGTCTATTATCTTTCGCTCGAATTCCTGATCGGTCGCCTGATGCGCGACGCCGTTTCCAATCTCGGCCTGATGGAAGAACTGCGCGACGCCCTCAAGACCCTCGGCGTCGAAATCGACCTTGTCGCGGCGCTGGAGCCCGACGCGGCGCTCGGCAATGGCGGCCTCGGCCGTCTCGCCGCCTGCTTCATGGAATCCATGGCGACCACCGACATTCCCGCCTATGGCTACGGCATCCGCTATGTGCACGGCCTGTTCCGCCAGCAGATCGCTGAGGGCTGGCAGGTCGAATTGCCCGAAACCTGGCTCGCCCACGGCAATCCCTGGGAGTTCGAGCGCCGCGAAAGCGCCTATGAAGTCGGCTTCGGCGGCCAGGTCGAATCCGTGCTCGCCCCCGATGGCGACGCCCGCTATGTCTGGAAGCCGGCCGAGCGCGTCATCGCGGTGGCTTGCGACACGCCGATCGTCGGCTGGCGCGGCAAGCGCGTCAACACGCTGCGTCTGTGGACCGCCCAGCCGATCGACCCGATCCTGCTCGACGCCTTCAATGCCGGCGACCATATCGGCGCGCTGCGCGAAAGCAACAAGGCCGAGAGCCTCGCCCGGGTTCTCTATCCGGCCGACGCGACGCCTGCGGGACAGGAACTGCGCCTGCGTCAGGAATTTTTCTTTTCCTCGGCCTCGCTTCAGGACATTCTTCGCCGCCACCGCCAGCAATACAACAGCTTCGACAATCTGCCGGACAAGGTCTCGATCCAGCTCAACGACACCCATCCTTCCGTCTCTGTCGCCGAATTGATGCGCCTGCTCTGCGACGTGCATGGCTATGAATTCAATGCCGCCTGGGAACTGGTGCGCAAGACGATCTCCTACACCAACCACACGCTGCTGCCGGAAGCCTTGGAAACCTGGCCGGTGCCGCTGTTCGAACGTCTTCTTCCCCGCCATATGCAGATCATCTACGGCATCAACGCCAAGATCCTGCTCGAAGCGCGCAAGGAGAAGGGCTTCACCGACGCCCAGATCCGCTCGATCTCGCTGATCGACGAAGGCGGCGATCGCCGGGTGCGGATGGGCAACCTCGCTTTCGTGGGCTCGCATTCGATCAACGGCGTCTCGGCGCTGCACACCGACCTGATGAAGGTCACGGTGTTTTCCGATTTGCACAAGCTTTATCCCGAGCGGATCAACAATAAGACCAACGGCATCACGCCGCGCCGCTGGCTGCAGCAATGCAACCCCGACCTGACCGCCCTGTTGCGCGAGACGATCGGCGACAAGTTCCTCGACGAGACCGAGGCTTTGCAGGACCTCAACAAATTCGCCGAGGACGCCGAATTCCTGAAGAAGTTCGCCGCCGTCAAGCGTGACAACAAGGCTCGCCTCGCCCAGTTGATCCAGAGCCGCATGGGCCTCAAGATCGATCCCTCGGCGATGTTCGACATCCAGGCCAAGCGCATTCACGAATACAAGCGCCAGCTTCTCAACATCATCGAGGCGGTGGCGCTATACGACCAGATGCGTTCGCGTCCCGAGCTTGACTGGGTGCCGCGCGTGAAAATCTTCGCCGGCAAGGCGGCGCCGAGCTACCACAACGCCAAGCTGATCATCAAGTTGATCAACGATGTCGCCCGCGTGGTCAATTCCGACCCGGCCGTGCGCGGCCTGCTCAAGGTCGTTTTCGTGCCGAACTACAATGTCTCGCTCGCCGAGATGCTGGTTCCGGCCGCCGATCTGTCCGAACAGATCTCGACGGCAGGCATGGAAGCCTCGGGCACCGGCAACATGAAGTTCGCGCTGAACGGCGCGCTGACCATCGGCACGCTGGACGGCGCCAATGTCGAAATGCGCGATTGCGTCGGGCCTGAAAACATCAAGATCTTCGGCATGACCGCTGAAGAGGTCGGCGTGGCGCGGTCGGAAGGCCACAATCCACGCGCCATCATCGAAAGCTCCCGCGAATTGTCCCAGGCGTTGCACGCCATCTCATCCGGCGTTTTCTCTCCGGATGATCCCGGCCGCTTCGCAAGTCTCGTGGATGGTCTGTATCAGCATGACTGGTTTATGGTCGCCGGCGATTTCGACGCCTATGCCGCCGCCCAGCGCGACATGGACCAGCTATGGACGGACGAAGCCGCCTGGTTCTCCACGGCGATCAGGAACACCGCCCGCATGGGTTGGTTCTCGTCGGATCGCACGATCCGGCAATATGCAAAGGAAATCTGGAGAGCGGGATGAGCCAAAAGGCGGGAACGGCCGGACGCAAGACAGGTTCTGGGGGAGGAGTTGCGAACGACCGGGCCATGCCCGAAGCTTCAGCGGAGGCGGCCCCCGGCGCGCCTGCCGCTGAGCGCCCGAAGGACACCAGGGACTTCCGCATCTTCAATGAGGAAGTCGCAGCCATCGTCAATGGCGTGCACGCCAACCCGTTCGCGGTGCTCGGCGTGCACGAATTCGGCAAGCAATGCATCGCCCGCACCTTCATTCCCGGCGCGGAAAGCGTAATTGCCTACACGCTCGGCGGCGACGTCGCGGGAGAAATCCCGCGTCGTGACCCGGCTGGCTTCTTCGAAGGACCGGTCTCGATCAAGAGTCGGCAGCCGCTGCGCTATCACGCCCAGAATGCGCTCGGTTCCTGGGATGTCGTCGATCCCTATGGTTTCGGCCCGGTGCTTGGCCCGCTCGACGATTTCTATCTGAGCGAGGGCTCGCATCAACGCTTGTTCGATCGCCTCGGCGCGCATCCGCTTCGCCATGAAGGAGCCGACGGTTTCCATTTCGCCGTTTGGGCGCCGAACGCCGCCCGCGTCTCCGTGGTCGGCAATTTCAACAGCTGGGACGGTCGCCGCCATGTCATGCGTCACCGGGCCGACACCGGCGTCTGGGAAATTTTCATCCCTGGCATCGGCGCGGGCGAAACCTACAAATTCGAGATTCTCGCCAAGGACGGCGCGCTTCTGCCGCTCAAGGCGGATCCTTTCGCCCGGCGGTCTGAACTCCGTCCGAAAAACGCCTCTGTGACAGCCCCTGAAATGGCGCATGACTGGCAGGACGCAGCCCATCGCGCCTGGTGGTCCAGCGTCGACGCCCGCCGTCAGCCAATCTCCATCTATGAAGTCCACGCCGCCTCCTGGCGTCGCAAGGCCGACAACGAGATGATGAGCTGGGACGAGCTCGGCGACACGCTCATCCCCTACTGCGTCGAGATGGGTTTCACCCATATCGAATTCCTGCCGGTCACCGAACATCCCTTCGATCCGTCCTGGGGCTACCAGACCACCGGGCTGTTTTCGCCCTCGGCCCGTTTCGGCGAGCCCGAAGGTTTCGCGCGTTTTGTCGATGGCGCGCACAAGGCAGGCGTCAGCATCATTCTCGACTGGGTGCCGGCGCATTTTCCGACCGATGAATTCGGCCTGCGCAATTTCGACGGCACTGCGCTTTATGAACATGCCGATCCCAGACAGGGCTTCCACCCCGACTGGAACACGGCGATCTACAATTTCGGACGGACGGAAGTGGCGAGTTTCCTCGTCAACTCGGCGCTCTATTGGGCTGAAAAATTCCATATCGACGGGCTCCGCGTCGACGCCGTCGCTTCGATGCTCTATCTCGATTATTCGCGGAAAGACGGCGAATGGGTGCCCAACCAATATGGCGGGCGTGAAAATCTCGAAGCAGTGCAATTCCTCCAAGAGATGAACAAGCAGCTTTACGGCTCGCATCACGGCATCATCACCATTGCCGAGGAATCCACCTCCTGGCCGAAAGTCTCCGCCCCCGTGCATGACGGCGGCCTGGGCTTTGGCTTCAAGTGGAACATGGGCTTCATGCATGACACGCTGCAGTATCTGGCGCGCGACCCCGTGCATCGCAAGCATCACCACAATGAACTGACATTTGGCCTGCTCTACGCCTTCTCGGAAAATTTCGTGCTGCCGCTCAGCCATGACGAGGTGGTGCACGGCAAGGGCTCGCTGATCGCCAAGATGGCGGGCGACGACTGGCAGAAATTCGCCAACTTGCGCGCCTATTACGCCTTCATGTGGGGCTATCCCGGCAAGAAGCTGTTGTTCATGGGCCAGGAATTCGCCCAGTGGAGCGAATGGTCGGAGGCGCGCGGTCTCGACTGGGGCCTGCTCGACTATCCCAGCCATGCCGGCATGCGCGATCTCGTCCGTGATCTGAACCATCTCTACAAGGACAAGCCAGCGCTTCACGCCCGCGATTGCGAGCCGGAAGGCTTCGAATGGCTGATGGCCGACGCCCACGAACATTCGGTCTATGTCTGGCTGCGCAAGGCGCCGGGCGAAAAACCGATCGCAGTGATCACCAATTTCACGCCGGTGGTGAGGGAGAACTACCGGATACCGCTGCCTGAGACAGGCACGTGGCGGGAAATTATGAACACCGATTCCGAAGTCTATGGCGGCTCCGGCATCGGCAATATGGGCGCGGTTCTCGCCGGGCCCGGGGAACTCGGACGGGCTGCGGCGCATTGCACGCTCCCGCCGCTGGCCACTCTGTGGCTTGAATTGGCAGACTGACGAAGCAATACGGGAGGACTTCATAATGGCGGAAAAACGCATTCAACCCCTGGCGCGCGACGCCATGGCCTATGTTCTCGCCGGCGGCCGCGGCAGCCGGCTCAAGGAATTGACCGACCGGCGCGCCAAGCCCGCCGTCTATTTCGGCGGCAAGACCCGCATCATCGATTTCGCTTTGTCGAACGCATTGAATTCCGGCATTCGCCGCATCGGCGTCGCAACCCAATACAAGGCGCATTCGCTGATCCGCCATCTGCAGCGCGGCTGGGACTTCTTCCGGCCCGAACGCAACGAGAGCTTCGACATCCTGCCGGCCTCACAGCGCGTGTCGGAAACGCAATGGTATGAAGGCACCGCCGACGCGGTCTATCAGAACATCGACATCATCGAGCCCTATAACCCGGAATATATGGTCATCCTGGCCGGCGACCACATCTACAAGATGGACTATGAGCTGATGTTGCGCCAGCACGTCAATTCGGGCGCCGACGTCACCATCGGCTGCCTGGAAGTGCCGCGCATGGAAGCAACCGGCTTTGGCGTCATGCATGTCGACGACAAGGATGTGATCATCGACTTCATCGAAAAGCCCGCCGATCCGCCCGGCATTCCCGGCAATGAGGAATTTGCGCTGGCCTCGATGGGTATCTATGTCTTCCACACCAAGTTCCTGATGGACCTTCTGCGCCGCGACGCCGCCGATCCCAATTCCAGCCGCGATTTCGGCAAGGACCTGATCCCCTATATCGTCAAGAACGGCAAGGCCGTGGCCCATCGCTTCGCAGAATCCTGCGTGCGCGCCGAGACCGAGACGCATGCCTATTGGCGCGACGTGGGAACGGTGGACGCCTATTGGCAGGCCAATATCGACCTGACCGACATTGTCCCCGAACTCGATCTCTATGACGGCAACTGGCCGATCTGGACCTATGCCGAGATCACCCCGCCGGCGAAATTCGTCCATGACGAAGAAGGACGCCGCGGCGCCGCCGTGTCCTCACTCATCTCCGGAAACTGCATCGTCTCGGGCGCATCGATCAACCGCACGCTGCTGTTCACCGGCTGCCGGGTGAATTCCTATTCGCAGCTCGACCACGCCGTCGTGTTGCCGGAAGTCACCGTGCATCGCAATGCGCGTCTGAAGAACTGCGTCGTCGATCGCGGCGTCATCATTCCGGACGGCCTCGTGGTCGGGGAGGATCCGGAGCTCGACGCCCGTCGGTTCCGTCGCACCGAAAGCGGTATCTGCCTGGTCACCCAGGCGATGATCGACCGTCTTGGCTGAGGCGCAGATGAAAGTCCTTTCGGTCGCTTCGGAAGTCTTTCCGCTCATCAAGACCGGCGGCCTGGCCGATGTCGCGGGCGCTTTGCCGCTCGCGCTCGCGCCACTCGGCGTGGAGATGCGGACCTTGCTGCCTGGCTATCCATCTGTGCTCGGCAAGATCGGCGAGGCCACGGTCGTCGCCGAACTGCCGAGCCTGATCGGCGCGCCGGCGCGCATCCTCTTTGTCAATCATGCCGGGCTCGATCTGTATGTGCTCGACCAGCCAGTCTATTTCGACCGGCCGGGCGGCCCCTATGTGGATGCCGCTGGACGCGATCACGAGGACAACTGGCGGCGCTTTGCGGCGCTGTCCATGGCAGCCAACCGGCTGTGCAACGGGCTCGATCCCTCCTGGAGGCCAGATCTCCTGCATGGCCATGACTGGCAGGCGGGCCTCGCGCCGGTCTATCTGAAATACAGCCCGGCGAGCGCCAGCGTGCCCTCGCTGATGACCATCCACAACATCGCTTTTCCCGGCCGCTTCTGGGGCGGGATCTTCGGCGGGCTTGAATTGCCGGCTGAAGCCTATCATTCCGGCGATGTCGAATATTACGGCGATATCGCCTATCTCAAGGCCGGGCTCCGCACCGCATGGGCCATCAACACGGTCAGCCCGACTTATGCCGATGAGATCAAGACGCCACAATACGGCATGGGCCTCGAAGGGCTGATGCAAGCGCGCGAAGCCGATCTCAGCGGCATCGTCAACGGTATCGACCCAGTCGTCTGGGATCCTTCCAGCGATCGCGCGGTAGCGGTAAACTACACTGCGTCGACACTGGAGCGACGGACCGAGAACCGTCTCAAGCTGCGCCGACACTTCGGGCTGTCTCCGAGCGAGGGCCCGCTGTTTTGCGTGGTCTCGCGTCTGACCCATCAAAAGGGCATCGACCTCATCGCATCGGCTGTCGACCGGATCGTGGCGGAGGGCGGCTCGATCGCCATTCTCGGCGCCGGCGACAGCGCGCTCGAAGCGCAATTGCGCGACGCCGCCGAACGCCATCCCGACAAGGTTGGCCTCGTGCTCGGTTATGACGAGCCGCTCTCGCATCTGATGCAGGCCGGCGCGGACGCCATCCTCATCCCCTCGCGATTCGAGCCTTGCGGCCTGACCCAGCTCTATGGCCTGCGCTATGGCTGCATTCCCATCGTGGCGCGCACCGGCGGTCTCGCCGATACCGTGATCGACGCCAATGGCGCGGCGCTGTCGGCAGGCGTCGCCACCGGCATCCAGTTCTCGCCCGTCAACGAAGCGGGCCTGAACGGCGCGCTGACCCGCGCCTTCAAACTGTTTTCCGACCACGCCCTCTGGACGGGCATGCAGCGGGCGGCCATGCGTTCCGACGTATCCTGGACCGCCAGCGCCCGCCAATACGCCCAACTCTATGAAACGCTCCGAGCGAAGGTATGAGCTCCATGATCAAGACCGTTGCCACCACGCCCTATTCCGACCAGAAGCCCGGCACATCGGGTCTGCGCAAGAAGGTGCCGCATTTCCAGCAGCCCAATTACGCCGAGAACTTCATCCAGTCGATCTTCGACTCCCTTGAAGGCTTTGAAGGCAAGACGCTGGTGATCGGCGGCGACGGCCGCTATTTCAACCGCGAAGTCATCCAGATCGCCATGAAAATGGCCGCCGCCAACGGCTTCGGCAAGGTCATGGTCGGCCAGGGCGGCATTCTGTCGACCCCGGCCGCCTCCAACATCATCCGCAAATACGCAGCCTTTGGCGGCATCATCCTCTCGGCCTCGCACAATCCCGGCGGCCCGACCGAGGATTTCGGCATCAAGTACAACGCTTCCAATGGCGGCCCCGCGCCGGAGAAGATCACCGACGCCATCTTCGCCCGCTCCAAGGAAATCGATAGCTACAAGATCTCCGACGCCGCCGACGTCGATCTCGACACAATCGGAACGCTCGACCTCGACGGCATGGTGATCGAAGTCATCGACCCGGTCGCCGACTATGCCGAGCTGATGGAGAGCCTGTTCGATTTCCCGGCCATCCGCGCCAAGATCGCCTCGGGCTTCCGCGTCGTCTTCGACGCGATGAGCGCAGTGACCGGTCCCTACGGCAAGGAAATCATCGAAAAGCGGCTCGGCGCGCCGGAAGGCTCGGTGCGCAACTTCATTCCGCTGCCGGATTTCGGCGGCCATCACCCCGATCCGAACCTTGTCCACGCCAAAGATCTCTATGACGAGATGATGAGCGGCGAAGGCGCGCCCGATTTCGGCGCCGCCTCCGACGGCGATGGCGACCGCAATCTGATCATCGGCAAGGACATGTTCGTTACCCCATCGGACAGCGTCGCCATGCTCGCCGCCAACGCCCATCTCGCACCCGGCTACGCCAAGGGTCTGGCGGGCATCGCCCGCTCCATGCCGACCTCGGGCGCCGCCGATCGCGTGGCCGAAAAGCTCGGCATCGGCATCTATGAGACGCCGACCGGCTGGAAATTCTTCGGAAACCTGCTCGACGAAGGCATGGCGACGATCTGCGGCGAAGAATCCGCCGGCACCGGCTCCAACCATGTGCGCGAAAAGGACGGTCTCTGGGCCGTGCTGCTGTGGCTGAACATCCTCGCCGTGCGCAATGAGAGCGTCAAGGACATCGTCACCAAGCATTGGGCCGCCTTCGGCCGCAATTACTATTCCCGCCATGATTATGAGGAAGTGGCGAGCGATGCCGCCAATGGCTTGGTCGACAATCTCCGCAACCAGTTGGAGACCCTGCCGGGCAAGAGCTTCGGCGATCTCAAGGTCCAGGCGGCGGATGATTTCGCCTATCATGATCCGGTCGACAATTCCGTCTCGAAGAACCAGGGCATCCGTATCCTGTTCGAAGGCGGCAGCCGCGTCGTCTTCCGCCTGTCCGGCACCGGCACATCGGGCGCGACGCTGCGCGTCTATATCGAGCGCTATGAGCCGGACGCCACCCGCCACGACATCGACACGCAGGAAGCATTGGCGGATCTGATCGCGGTGGCTGACGAGATCGCTGGCATCAAGGCCCGCACCGGCCGCGATGCGCCGAGCGTCATTACCTGAAGAACCAGGGCCCCCCGAGCATGTTTGGTTAGCCTCAATTTCCATTAGGGTAAGCTAAACTTTTGACGACTATTCTGACCAATACAGTCAGGGCGCGTCGGAAAGGCACGAAGCATCAAATGTTCGACACCGAGGATCAGCGACTCGCTGCGCTCGCCAATTATGTCGTTTTGGATACTGAACCGGAGGCGCGTTTTTCGCGCCTTACGGATCTTGCCAGAATGATATTTGAAACGTCGATCGCGCAGATCTCGCTGATCGAGCGTGACAGGCAATGGTACAAAGCCGAAAGCGGCGCATTCATCTGCCAGACCACGCGCGAAGAAGCGATCTGCAACCACACGATTCAAAGCCGCGACGTGCTGGTTGTGCACGACACCATAGCTGATCCCCGCACGTCAGGTCTGCGCATCGTCACCGGCGAGCCGTACATCCGCTTCTATGCGGGCGCGCCGCTGATCTCTCCGGACGGCCATGCGATCGGAGCGTTTTGTGTCTCGGATCATTCGCCACGGGACTTTTCCGATCGTGAAGCCGACATTCTCAGGGGCCTTGCCCAGACCGCCATGGACCAGATGGAGCTTCGGCTGCGCTCAAGCCTTGATTGGTTGACTGGCGCGGCCTCAAAAGGCGCATTTCACAGTTTCGCTCGCGAGATCCTGGCGCCCGGCTCGCGTCAGGGCCTCCTCGCGCTCGTTTCCTTCGACATCGATCATTTCAAGAGAGTCAATGACCACTATGGCCATCTTGTGGGAGATCAGGTTCTCTCCCGGGTGGCGCTGTGTTGCCGCACCCAGTTGCGCCACGGCGACATGATCGCCCGTATGGGCGGGGAAGAATTCACCATCCTGTTGGCCAACACCACGCAAAGCGTGGCCATGAATGTGGCCGAGCGGTTGAGGGCAGCGATATGCGCGCTGGACCTCTCCGACATTGGCTTGCCGAATGGCGTGACCGCCAGTTTCGGCGTCACAATGCTGGAGGAGCGGGACATGTCGATCGAGGCCACCCTCGAGCGGGCCGATCAAGCGCTTTATCGAGCCAAGTCAGAGGGGCGCAATTGCGTGCGTTTCGCTTATGGCTGTGAAAGCGCAGCCGTCCATGTGGCCTAACGACGCCTGGCGCTAGATACCCGCCTGACATCATCATTGGGCGCACGCCCTTATCTCGATGATCTTTGGTATAATGGAACACGCCTCCCTCCTCTGCTAAGCTCAATCGTGGAGGAGGACCGCATCGTGCTGATCGCGCTGTTGTCGGACATACATGCCAATCGCGAAGCCTATGAAGCCTGTATCGCCACAGCCGAAAAGCTGGGCGCGCAGCGTATGGTCATCCTTGGCGATATCGTCGGCTATGGACCTGACCCTGAATGGTGCGTGGAGAAGACGCGCGCGTTGCAGGCTGAGGGCGCATTGGTGATCCGCGGCAATCACGACCAGGCCTGCAAGGACGCCTCCCAGTCCATGACCGACGCTGCCAAGCGCGCCATGGACTGGACGCGCAATCAACTCTCGGACGACGCCCGCCGCTATCTCGGCTCGCTGCCGATGAGCCTTGTTGACGACGACCGGCTCTACATTCACGCCGAAGCCAGCGAACCAGCGCGGTGGCGTTATGTGCTCTCTTCCGACGAAGCTGCGCGGCATCTCGGCGCCTGCAGCGCCACCGTCAGCTTTTGCGGCCACACACATCGCCCCGCTCTCTATTCGTTATCGCCTACTGGCAAGGTCACGCATTTCACCCCCTGTTCGGATCAGGCGATTCCGCTCTCCGCCTCGCGCCGCTGGCTGGCGGTGATGGGCGCGGTGGGCCAGCCGCGCGACGACAATTCCAAGGCGGCGATTGGGCTCTATGACACCGAGGCCCGCACGCTGCGCTATCTGCGCGTCAGCTACGACATCGACAAGACCGTGGGAAAGATCCACGCCGCCTGCCTGCCGGAAAGCCTCGCGGGACGATTGATGGCGGGACGCTGACATGGCGAAACCCAAACTCGCCACCGGCGACGCCATCGACGGCTTCATAATCGGCGACCTCAAGCACAATGGCGGCATGGCTCGCCTCTGGAGCGTCACTCATCCGGACCAGCGCTTTCCCCTGCTGATGAAGACGCCGAAGATGAGCGAAGGCGACGATCCCGCCGCAATCGTCAGCTTCGAAATGGAGCAGATGATCCTGCCGCGCATCTCCGGCCCACATGTGCCTGAATTCGTGGCCAACGGTGATTTCGCCCACCAACCCTATATCGTTCTGGAGCAGGTTCCCGGCCCATCGCTCTATCCGATGCTGGAGAAGCTGCCGCTGCCGCCGCACGAGGTCGCGGATCTCGGTCGCCGGATCGCGCTGGCGCTCGACGATCTGCATCGCCAGAACGTCGTGCATCTCGACATCAAGCCCTCCAACATCCTGTTCCGCGACACGGGCGAAGCGGTGCTGATCGATTACGGGCTCGCCTGCCACACGCAATTGCCGGATCTGATGGCGGAAGAATTCCGCCTGCCCTATGGCACAGCGCCCTATATGGCGCCGGAACAGATCCTCGGAAAACGCACCGATTTCCGCAGCGATCTCTTCGCGCTCGGCGCCCTTCTCTATTTCTTCGCAACGGGACGGCGTCCGTTCGGCGATCCACAACGACTGAAAGGGCTCAAGAAACGGCTCTGGCGCGATCCCTATCCGCCCCGGGCGCTGAACAAGGACATCCCGCCCGGCCTGCAGGAGGTGATCCTCCGGTGCCTGGAGGTCAATCCCGCCTGGCGCTATCAGACGGCGGCGCAACTCGTCAATGATCTCAAGGATCTCACCCAGGTCAAGCTGACGGCGCGGTCGGAAAAGCTCAAGCGCGACGGCTTCGCCGCTGTGCTGCGGCGCCGCTTCAATCCCGAGCCCTGGGATCGCCTCGAACCGCAGGTCGTCGCCGGCCAAAACGTCGATGCGCCGATCGTGCTGGTGTCGATCGACCTTGCCCGCGCCGATCAGGATCTTCTCGACTCGCTGCGGCTGAATGTTTCCCGTATCGTCGAGAAATCGCCCGGCGCACGCATAGCCTGCCTCAACATCCTGCGCATCAACCGCATCAGCCTCGATACCACGCTCGACGAAGAGGGCAACAACAAGCATGTCAGCCGTCTGGTGGAGCTCAAGGGCTGGGCGGCGCCCCTGCAGGCGCGGGACGGCGCGATCACCTATCACGTTCTCGAGGCGGTCAATCCCGCCGACGCCATTCTCGACTTCGCCCGGGCCAACAATGTCGACCATATCGTCATGGGAGCCCGTGCAGCCTCCGCCATGCGTTCGCTGATCGGCAGCGTCTCGGGAGAAGTGGCGGCGCATGCGCCTTGCACCGTGACGGTGGTGCGCAAACGCGCCCTGAAACTCTCAGCGGATCAGGCTTGAGGTCAGAAAGAGCGAGAAGGCGGCCAGAACCACCGCGCCCAGACGGCGCATATGGGCGCGCTTGAACCTGCCGCCCGCGCTGAGCGCAAAGGCGCCGAAGGCGATCCAGGACAAGGAGGCCGCCGCGATCAGCCCTGCCAACAAAGCGAGCCGGGGTCCGATGGCCAACAGCGTTCCATGCGGCATGATCACCAATCCGATGATCACGGCCTTGGGATTGAGCAGCGTGGTGATGAACACATGCCGGGCGCCGACGGCGCGCGCCTGGCCGCTTTCCGGCAACCACAGGCGGATGGCGAGATAGAAGATCCACATCGCCGCCCCTGCCTTGAGCGCAGCGGTCGCCATCGGATAGGCCGAGAGCAAGGGTGCTGCGACAGTGGCGAGCGGAATGACCACGATGAGATAGGCGAGGACTTCCGCGACCATATAGGGCAGCGATGCGCGAAAGCCGCCTGCCGCAGCGCCCACGGCCAGCAATGTGTTGGTCGGCCCGGGCGTCAGCAGCAAAGCGAGGATCGCGAAGATGAATTCTATCGTGGTCATGTGATCACCTGAAAGCGAATTGTCCTCGCTTTTCGCGCGCGAACCTGCCTCCCGCCTTGATCGACGTCAAGCTTTGCTCACGCGCATCGCCCAATCACGCACTCGTATTTTAACTCCCGTCTCGTAAGATGGGAACCAGGAATCGCAGGAACCGTTTCATGACCCACCACTCCCTCGGAGCCGAGCTGACGCCAGACGGCGCCCATTTCAGCGTCTTTTCGCGGCATGCCCGCAAAGTCGAACTCTGCCTGTTCGACGAGGAGGGGGCCGAGCGTCATGTGGACATGGTCTGCGGTCACGACCATGTCTGGCGGTGCGATGTCGAGGGCGTCCGCGCTGGCCAGCGTTACGGCTTCCGCGCTCATGGCGATTATGCGCCGGGCCACGGCCTCTGGTACGATCCGTCCAAACTTCTCGTCGATCCCTATGCGCTGGAACTCGATCGTCCCTTCGCGCAAGACCGCCGCCTCGCCGCCTATGGCGTCGACACCGCCGATATCGCGCCGCGGGCCATTCTCCGGCATCTGTCGCCCGTTCATGTTCAGCCGCCGCAGTGGAAGCCGGGCGGGCTGGTCTATGAGATCAATGTCCGCGCCTTCACCATGCTGCATCCCGATATTCCCGAGCAAGAGCGCGGCACGATCAAGGCGTTGACCCATCCGGCTGTCCTTGCGCATTTCGAACGGTTGGGCGTCTCCGCTCTGGAGCTTATGCCGATCACCGCCTGGCTCGACGAGCGGCATCTGCCGCCGCTCGGGCTCCGGAACAGCTGGGGCTACAACCCGATCGCGCTGATGGCGCTCGATCCCCGGCTCTGCCCCGGCGGCGTGCGCGAACTCGCCGAAACCGTGGCGACATTGCACAGCCATGGCCTCGGCGTGATCCTCGATCTCGTCTTCAATCACACCGGAGAAAGCGACGCAGAGGGCGGCACGCTCTCCATGCGCGGGCTCGACAGCCTGACTTACTATAGCCACCCGCCGGGAAAGCCGGGCGAGTTGATCAACGACACCGGCTGCGGCAACACGCTTGCCTGCCATCACGCGCCCATGCGCAATCTCGTTCTCGACAGCCTGCGTCATTTCGTGCGCCACGCCGGGATCGACGGCTTCCGCTTCGACCTCGCGCCGATCCTGGGACGCGGCCCCCAAGGCTTCACCTCTGACGCGCTGCTGTTGTCGGAGATGCGCGCCGACCAGATCCTGAAGGATCGCATTCTCATCGCCGAGCCCTGGGACATCGGCCCCGGCGGCTATCAGCTCGGCAATTTCCCGCCGTCATTTCTGGAATGGAACGACCGCGCCCGCGACGATATCCGCCTGTTCTGGCGCGGCGACAATCACCGCATCGGTCCGCTCGCCACAGCGCTTTCAGGCTCGTCGAACATTTTCAGCCGGCATGACGGCCGCCGCACCCGCACCGTCAATTTCGTCGCCGCCCATGACGGCTTTACGCTGTGGGATCTGGTGTCCCATTCCCACAAACACAATGAGGCCAACGGCGAAGCCAATCGCGACGGCCACAATGAAAACTATTCCTGGAACAATGGCGTCGAAGGCGCCACCAACGACGCCACGGTCAACGCCAGTCGCCGCACGGATGTGATGGCGCTCCTCTCCACCCTGTTCCTGTCTCGCGGCGCGATCATGCTGACGGCAGGCGACGAATTCGGCCGCAGCCAGCACGGCAACAACAACGCCTATGCCCAGGACAATGCGCTGAGCTGGATCGACTGGGGGAGCCTCGATCATGAAATTTTCGAGCATGCCGCGGCGCTGTCGGCGCTGCGCCGCCGCTTCACCATCTTCGAGGGCCAGGAATTCCTGACCGACCTCGACGTCTCCTGGCTGACCGTGAAGGGCGAACCGATGCAGGTGGCCGATTGGGAGGCCCATCACGCCGACCAGCTGATCATGACCCTGCAAACCAATGACCGCGTCACAGGCCGCCCCGCCACGCTGGCCGTCGCCTTCAATCGCGCCAGCGAACCGAAGTCCATCCGCCTGCCCGGCGGCGCGCGACTGTGGAAGACCCTTATCGGCGACGGCATGACTGTGGCGGCGCGCTCGGTGAGCCTCTATCTCGGACCGCCCGCTTGAGCGTTTCGGCGCCAAAATCGCGGGAAGCCGCTTAAGGCGTTGAATATCGCACCATCGAAGTTAGCATTAGCTATGCTTGACGCCAACCGCAATCTGTGATTGTTGTTTCGCCGGTCAAATTACACATTTGCAATTGTGCCGGACTTACAAGTGGCCGCCTGGCCGGATTGCATTTCTGTGGATCTTAGGCGGGATATCGATACCCTGAGAAACAAGACAAGCGGCTGAAGTCTTGGATTTGCTTTTAAACATCAACACGACGCTAAAAATTAGAGAATTTTATGCCGACCATCACAGACCATCTGCTTAACCCCGGCCTTTCAACAGACCAATATGTCAATGGTCGCAACATTGCTCTAGGACAGGAAATTAGCACACGCCGTCCGGTTTATTTGGACACAAAATTTTGGATTATATTGAGAGATACCGATAGAGGAGCAGGAAATCCTGAGTCTGCTACTTTGCTTGCGCTACTACGAAAGGGGGTTGGTGAAGGGCTCTTATTTTGCCCGATCAGCGAGGACATTTTCGTTGAACTAATGAAGCAGCAGGACGACGCTTCACGTCTTGCAACTGCCAGCCTAGTTGATGAACTCAGCTTAGGCGTTACGCTAGTTCCGCAGAACGTGAGAATGGCTACTGAGGTCACCTATTTCATGTATGCGACCACCGGCACACCCAATCTGCATCCTCTAAATCACCTAATATGGTGCAAGCTCAGCTATGTGCTCGGAATTTTACATCCCACGAATACCATATTTGATTCAGGTACCGAACGGGCTATCCAGAAGGCTTTCTTCGACCACATGTCGACGATCCCGCTAAGGGAAATAGTCACACGCATTGGTGAAATAGAGATCCCGGGCACTGATTTGACGGAGGTTGCCAATAAGCTTAATGCCGGAAATTTTGCGCACAAAGACGAAATACAAAGCTACGAACAGTCCTACTCCGCAGAGGTACGGGGGGTCGTGGATTTGATGGGAGACGCAATACACCAAGCCACAATGATGTTGGCGGAAAGCAGAGGCATCGTTCTCAACGAGCGGACAGCAGAGCAGAAACGAGTTGCCGAAAACGGATTTAAGAACCTCCTCGCAATTTCCCTAGAACGCAATAAATCCCGTGACACTCTTCGAACTATTCACATTCTTGCAAGCCTCCATGCTTCGGTTCGATGGAACAAAGGGCGGAAACTGAAAGGCAATGATTTTTTTGATTTTCATCATGCCGCAGCCGCGATTGCGTACTGTGACGCCTTTTTTACGGAGCGATCCTTACGCACCACAATAACGCAAAGCCATCTAAGCCTTGACAAGCTTTATGGTTGCTTTGTGACATCTGAGGCTTCAGACGCCATAAGCTGGCTTCGCGACCTACAGTAATCATTAAAGCTAACTTATATATATGTTTTCCTGCACCAAGCAGCCTCATGCACGCGGCTTGCCGGGCGTGATATCCGCTTCTGGCATCGGCAGCTCAACCGCCGTCCCCCAGCTGTCCATCCATGCATGCATCTTTGCTTGGGAAACGAAATAGCCCTTGTCCGCCTCCGCCGCAGCGGCGCGGGCGGAATTCAGGCGGACCTCCCGGAGTTCGAGATAGTGCTCCACGGCGCGCGCGACGATTTCCGGGGCCGTTGTGTCGGTCTCGTCGGCGGCGGCTTTCAGCCGCTCTTCCAATTCGCCTGTCAGCGTCAGTGAAATCATTGAGCTTCGCCCCACGCAAGAATGTCGTCAGACAATAGCGCAGGGCGATGCCTATGCAAAGCGATCCGTCAGATCGCCGCGTCTTCCGCGCCTTCGTTCAGCATGCCGAAGCAATAGTCGCCGAAGGAGCGCCAGCATTCCAGACGGAAGCTTTCCTCGCCGGTGCGGTAGATCACCACTTCGGCCTTGCCGAACACCGTGCGCGAGGCCGCGCCGACCGGGAAGATCGCGTCGCCGAGATCCAGCGGGCAGGCGGACGCCAGCGTGGCGCGGGCGCCCGGGCCGGAGATGACGAAGGCGACATTGCGATGCGACACATCCACCGCCGAATGCAGCGCGCCGGACTGGCCGGCGAGCGCCACGAAATCGACGCCGTCAGGACCGATCAGCAGCCATTCGTCGGGACCGAGCCACAGCGCATGCTTGCCATCGGCCGAAGCCGTGCCTTTGGGCCTGGTCGGCAGTTCCAAGCCGAGCGCCGAAGACAAAGCGGAGACGGCGTCGGCGCCGGCGCGCAGCGAGGCGCGGGAAGCGGCCGGAGCAAAGGTCACGGACGCGACCGCCGAGCCGCCATGGCCCGCCTTGATCGGCGACTTGCGGAGAGCAGAGAGAGCGTCAGCCATTGATGCGGCCTCCTTCCTTGTCATAGAACACGGCGTCGCAGACTTCGACGGCGACCACGCGGTCAGCCATCGGCACATAAAGCGTCTGCCCCATCTTGGCGCGACCGTCGATAACAACGGCCATGGCGATCGAGCGTTCGCAATTTTCCGACCAATAGGACGACGTCACATGGCCGAGCATGGTCATCGGCTTGGGCTGGTTGGGATCGGCGACGATCTGCGCGCCTTCCTCCAGCACCTCGCGAGGATCCTTGGTCTTGAGACCGACCAGCTGCTTGCGGCCGCTGCGGACGAGATCGGGACGCTTCAAGCCGCGAATACCGACGAAATCGGTCTTCTTCTTGCCGACAGCCCAGGCGAGGCCGGCGTCATCGGGCGTCAGCGTGCCGTCAGTGTCCTGACCGACGATGATATAGCCCTTCTCGGCGCGCAACACGTGCATGGTTTCCGTGCCATAGGCGCAAGCGCCCATCGGCTCGGCGCGTTCCCAGATCGCTTCCCAGACGGCCTGGCCATAATCGGCCGGCACGTTGATTTCGAAACCGAGTTCGCCCGCGAATGTCATGCGGAAGAGACGGGTCGGCACGCCGGCGATCTTGCCTTCGGCGACGCTCATATGCGGGAAGGCCTCGTTGGAAAGGTCGATG
This sequence comes from Rhizobium sp. SG_E_25_P2, assembly GCF_029892285.1. Taxonomy (GTDB): domain Bacteria; phylum Pseudomonadota; class Alphaproteobacteria; order Rhizobiales; family Rhizobiaceae; genus Rhizobium_E. Next base: position 11,761 of record NZ_JARXVM010000018.1, on the reverse strand, counting down.
CCTTCGACGAGGGGCGCAATGATCTCGCGCGCCTTCGGGCCCTGCACGGCGATGACGGCCCACTGTTCGGTCGTCGAGGTCAGCCACACCTTGAGATGCGGGAATTCCGTCTGCAGATAGTCTTCCATGTGATGCATCACGCGCGGCGCGCCGCCGGTGGTGGTGGTGACATGGAAACGATCTTCAGCCAGACGGCCAACGACGCCGTCGTCATAGACGAAACCGTCTTCGCGCAGCATGATGCCGTAACGGCAGCGGCCGGGCTTCAGCGTGTCCCAGGAGTTCGTGTACATCAGGTTCATGAAGGCGGCGGCGTCGGGGCCGACCACTTCGATCTTGCCGAGCGTCGAGGCGTCGAACACGCCGGCCACGGTGCGCACCGTCTTGCATTCGCGATTGACGGCCTGATGCATGTCTTCGCCCGGACGCGCATAATACCAGGCGCGCTTCCAGTTGCCGACATTTTCGAAATCCGCGCCCTGGGCTTCGTGCCAGGCATGGATGGGCGTCTTGCGGGCCGGGTCGAAATGCGGCCCGCGCGAATGGTTGATCAGTGTGCCGAAGGTCACGGGCGTATAGGGTGCGCGGAAGGTGGTGAGGCCCACTTCCGGCATCGCCTTGCCGAGTGCTTCCGCCGCGATCGCCAGACCATGGATATTGGATGTCTTGCCCTGGTCGGTCGCCATGCCATTGGTGGTGAAACGCTTGACATGCTCGATCGAATGCATGCCTTCGCGCACGGCGAGACGGATATCCTTGGCGCAGACATCGTGCTGGAAGTCGACAAAGGCCTTGGCCGAGGTGTCGTCGGGGCCAGCGCCTTCGCCGCTGCCCGCCATTCCGCCCGTCCAGTCGAAAGCCTGGGTCGCGGCGATGGAGAGGGTGGACTTGCCTTCAGCGCCGGCAGCGCGGGCGAGCAGTTCGCCGACGCCGAGCGCCTCGTCGATCGTGGCCTGGATGGAATTGGTGCCGTTGCAGGCGCCGACCGACATGCAGTCCTCGAGATAGGTCCCCGGCAGGAAGCGCTGGTTGTCCGCGTCGAAGGCCAGTTTGCCGCGCGACTGCGAGAACAGATGCACCGAGGGCGTCCAGCCCGAGCACATGATCAGCGCATCCACTGCGATCTTCTCGCCGCTCTTCTGGCCACGACGCGCCACGACCATGGCGGAGACGCGCAGCTTGCCCTTGGTGGTCAGCACCGCATGTCCGGTCAGCACATTGATGCCCATCGAACGCGCCTTGGCGAGCACGGCTTCACCCGGCTTGTCGCGGCTGTCGACGATCACGGGAATCTCGACGCCGGCGGCCTTGAGATCGAAGGCGGCTTCATAGGCGGAGTCATGAGCCGTGTAGACGCCAACCTTGGCGCCGACGGCGACGCCGTAATGGTTGAGATACATCCGCGCTGCAGACGCCAGCATCACGCCGGGCCGGTCGTTGCCGTCGAACACCATATGGCGCTCGATCGCGCCGGTGGCGATCACCACCCGCTTGGCGCGGACCTGCCACAGGCGCTCGCGCGGCAGATGCGGCGCGGGCTTGGCCATATGGTCGGTGACGCGCTCGGCGAGACCAATGAAATTGTGCTCGTAATAGCCGAACACGGTGGTGCGCGACAGCACGGTCACATTCGGCATGGCCTGGAGCTTGGCGATCATCTTCTTGGCCCAGACATAACCGTCCTGGCCGTCGATGGTCACGCCGGCATCGAAATGCAGCGCGCCGCCAAATTCGGCGCGCTCGTCGGCGATGATCACGCTGGCGCCGGTTTCCGCAGCTGACAACGCTGCGGCGATGCCGGCCGCGCCGCCGCCCGCCACCAGCACGTCGCAATGGGCGAAGCGGTTGGCGTAGTGGTCAGGATCGTCCTGGGTCGGAGACACGCCGAGACCGGCGGCCTTGCGGATCTGCGGCTCATAAACCTTGTGCCAGGCGGCCTTCGGCCACATGAAGGTCTTGTAGTAGAAGCCGGCGGCGAAGAAGGGCGCAAACAGATTGTTGATGCCGCCGATGTCGAAGGCGAGCGACGGCCAGCGGTTCTGCGACGATACGGTCAGTCCGTCATAGAGGTCCTGCATGGTGGCGCGCACATTCGGCGTCTTGCGGCTGGGGTCGCGCGACACGTCCATCAATGCGTTCGGCTCTTCCGGACCAGCGGTCAGGATGCCGCGCGGGCGGTGATATTTGAACGACCGGCCGGCCAGATGAATGCCGTTGGCGAGCAGCGCCGAGGCGACCGTGTCGCCTTCCAGACCCGTCAGGATGCGGCCGTCATAGGTGAAGCGCGCTGTTTTGGCGGGAGTCAGGCGACCCTTGCCTGCGATACGGTTTGCTCCGCTCATTTCTGGCCTCCAATGCCGGCGAGTTTGGCCTGGACGGTCGCGTCATCGGGACGCGGCTCTTCCTGCCGGTAGGTCATGACGAAACGATCGCTGACGGTGTGGCGAACGGCCCTGAAGAAGCGGCCACAGCCATGGATATGGCGCCAGCGCTCGTAGATCAGGCCTTTCGGATTGTCGCGCATGAAAAAATAGTCGGCGAATTCCTCGTCCGAAATTTCGGTGATGTTCTGCGGACGGTCGATATGGGCGTCGCCCACGCCGCGGAATTCGAGTTCCGAACGGTCTTCATTGCAATAAGGGCAGTGGATGAGAAACATGGTCTTGACCTAACCTGTCAATGCGCAACGGCGGCGGCGGCGGCTTCGTCGACCAGGCGTCCGGAGCGGAATCGGTCGAGCGTCAGGCCGGCGGCGAGCTTGTGCGGTTCGTCGCGCGCGATGAGATGGGCGAAGAGATGGGCCGAGCCCGGCGTGGCCTTGAAGCCGCCGGTGCCCCAGCCGCAATTCACATAGAGGCCCTTGACCGGCGTCTTGGACTGGATCGCCGAACGGTCGGGCGTGTTGTCGGTGATGCCGCCCCACTGGCGCATCATCTTCACGCGCCGGAAGATCGGGAAGATTTCGCAGATGGCGTCGAGCGTATGCGTGATGATCTGCAGACCGCCGGTCTGCGAATAGGACACATACTGGTCGGTGCCGGCGCCGATCACCAACTCGCCCTTGTCGGACTGGGAGATATAGGCGTGCACGGTGTTGGACATCACCACACAGGGGAAGATCGGCTTCATCGGCTCCGACACCAGCGCCTGCAGCGGGTTGGAATGCAGCGGCACGCGGACATCGGCCATCGACATGATCGCTGTGTTGTGGCCAGAGGCCGACACGCCGATCTTCTTTGCGCCGATAAAGCCGCGCGTGGTCTCGACGCCGATCACGGCGCCGTCGGGGCCGCGACGAATGCCGGTGACTTCGGTGTTCTGGATCACATGCACGCCACGATCGGTGGCGGCGCGGGCGTAACCCCAGGCGACTGCATCATGGCGGGCCGTGCCGCCGCGACGCTGCAGCGCCGCGCCATTGATCGGGTAGCGGGCGGAAGCCGCGATGTCGAGCGGCGGGCAATAATCCTTGGCCTGCTCGGGCGTCAGCCATTCGTTGTCGATGCCATAGAGACGGTTGGCGTGGACATGGCGCATGAAGGTCTGCTTGTCATGCACCGTATGCGACAGCATCATCACGCCGCGCGGCGAATACATGACGTTGTAGTTCAGTTCCTGGGAGAGGTTCTCCCACATCTTGAGCGAATGCTCATAGATGTCCATGCTCTCTTCATAGAGATAGTTGGAGCGGATGATGGTGGTGTTGCGGCCGGTATTGCCGCCGCCAAGCCAGCCCTTTTCGATCACCGCAACATTGGTGATGCCGTGCTCCTTGGCGAGATAGAAGGCCGCGCCGAGACCATGCCCGCCGCCGCCAATGATAATGACATCATATTCCTTTTTCGGCTCGGGCGACGTCCATTGCTTTTCCCAGCCCGTATGCCCGCGAAGGGCCTCGCGGGCGACGGCGAAAACAGAATATTTGCGCATCGCGAATTCACTCCAGATACCGGCGTCATCAGCCTTGATGAGCGTGAGGAAATCGCAAAAAAGATGTTCTGACAACGTCCATTTTGCGACGCAGTCGGGCGGGTCTCCGCCAAAGCCGCGACGGGCAGTATAACCGGTCGCCACGGTTCAAAATATGACGGCAACCACTGGACTTGCCGTATTTGATCTGGTAGTTGCTTGCGTCAATCGCTAGGCCATAGGGCTCAGCGAAATTACTTTGTTTGCCCCATGCCTGAAGGTAGGGCTCAACTCAAGACAAGGAACGGGATAACGTGCAGGTACTGGTTCGCGACAACAATGTTGATCAGGCTCTCCGCGCTCTGAAAAAGAAGATGCAGCGCGAAGGCATTTTTCGTGAAATGAAGATGCGCGACTACTACGAAAAGCCTTCTGAGAAGCGCGCTCGCGAAAAGGCCGAGGCTGTTCGTCGCGTTCGCAAGCTGGCGCGTAAGCGCGCCCAGCGCGAAGGTCTGGTGACGGGACGCGTCGCTGCGCGCTGATCCGCCGTCGTCTTGACGAAATTCGATGTTGTCTGGCGGGGGCGATGTGATTCGCCGCCGCCTTTTTTGATTGTCCCCTGCTCCGGCAGCTTGCGCGAAGAACCGATCATGCTCCGACACAATAGCCTCGCCATCTCCCTCCTCGCACAGGCCACTGGCCTGGGTCGAAAGGTCCGTATCGGCCTGGCCATGACGGGGCTATCGCTCGTCCTCGCCGCCTGCAACACAACGGATACGACCGACACGATCCGCATCAACAAGGCGCAAGGGGGCGAAGAGAATATCGCCTCGCTGACCTCGTTGATCGAGAGCAACCCGCAGGATCCGGAGGGCTACAACACCCGCGGCTCCGCTTATGGTCGCGCAGGTGAATTCAAACGGGCGTTGTCGGACTTCAATCAGGCTATCGCGCTCAACCCGCGCTTTTATCAGGCCTATGCCAATCGCGGCCTGATCTACCGGAACATGGGACAGCCGGAAGCGGCGCTCGCCGATTACAACACCGCGCTGAAGCTCAATCCTCGTTATGACGTCGCCTTCATCGGACGCGGCAATGTCTACCGCCAGGCCGGCCAGCTCGACCCGGCGATGAACGACTATAACCAGGCGATCGGCCTCGACACCACCGATCCGCGCGCTTACCATAATCGCGGCCTGATCTTCCAGAAACGCGGCAATCACGCCAAGGCGATCGAAGACTTCTCGACCGCCATCTCGCTGTCGCCGAATTCCGCCGAGCCCTATAACGGCCGCGGCATTTCCTATGTGGCGATGAACGACGACGACAACGCCTTTGCCGACTTCAACCACGCCATCGAGCTCGACGGATCGCTGGCCGAATCCTGGGCAAACCAGGCGCTGATCTATGAGCGCAAGGGCGACATGCGCCGCGCCTATAAGTCCTACGCCCATGCCCTGTCGCTCGACCTGAAATATCAGCCGGCTCGAGATGGCGTCGCGAGGACGCGCGCAGCGACGGGCATGCCCGCGCAGTGATCGAATGAGGCCGCCGCGAGCGGCCTTTTTCATGCAAGCCCGTTCGAAGGAGGATCGGCGTGGCTGAGGAGAATACCCAAAAACACCACCGCCAGCTTTTGACGGGACAAAATTGTGTCGTTCACATCTACGATGCGGACGCTGGCGTCGTCACGGAAGTGCTGCGCACACGCGATCGCTTGCTGGAAGCCCCCAACTGGCCATGGCCGGACCGGCTTCTCCTCAATGGCGACGGGCTTCTCTGGACGCTCGATCTCGGTTCGGGCGCATTGCAACACTTCGACATTGACGGCCTGCCCTTCGTCAACAACGACCATGTTCCCGCTCCGGATGGGAAAACCCTGTATGTCTCCTGTTACGACTGGCGCATCCATGGCGTGTCGATCGAGACAAGAGACCATTGGCTGGTCAGCCGCGACGAGCCTTCCAGTCCGCTCCGGCATTTCCTGCATGGCGTCAGCCCGAACGGAAAGGAACTCGCCTTCGTCGGCGTCGAGTCCAGTCCCGTCAGCCCCTGGGGCGCAGCCAATATCTACACCATGGACATCGGCGGCGGGCGGCTGCGCCAATGGACTCATGGCGACAGGCCTGCGGACGGATGCGAATATTCGCCAGACGGCGGCTGGATCTATTTCAACACCGAGGCACTCAGCAAAGAGAAGGGCCATGCCCAGATCGCGCGCTTGGAACGGGACAGCGGCGCCATCGAACAGTTGACGTTCGACTCCAGGGTCAACTGGTTTCCCCATCTCGCGCCAACGGGCGATCTCGCCTGCTACCTCTCCTACCCCGAGGGGACGATGGGGCATCCGGAAAACTGCCCGGTGGACCTTTGCCTGGTTCGGTCGGGTGAATGGGCGGCGGCCGAAACGGTCGCCCGTCTCTTCGGCGGCCAAGGCACGATCAACGTCAACAGCTGGTCGCCGGACGGCAGGCGTTTCGCCTATGTGTCCTATCCGATGGATCAATAGGCTTTCCCCTCCCCTGCTCCGGCGATAAGTTGCCGGAGCAACAGAGGGAATCGGCATGTCGGGCAAACATATCATCGTCATCGGCGGCGGGGTCATCGGCGCATCCATCACCTGGCATTTCGCCAAGGCGGGCGCGAATGTCACTGTGTTTTGCGGAGAACGCGGCGGCGTCGCCACACCCAATTCCTTCGCCTGGATCAACGCCAACTGGGGTAATCCCGAACCCTATTTCCGCCTGCGCATTGCGGCCATGGCGGGCTGGCGCCGACTGTCGCAAGCCGCGACCGGCGTGAACCCACAATGGTGCGGGTCGATCTGCTACGACCTGCCGCCCGAGGGGTTGGAAAAATTCGCAACGGAACAAGAGAGCTGGGGTTACGGGATTGAACGCATCAACCGCGAGGAAATTCTCAGTCTCGAACCGGCCATCAAAAACGCTCCCGACTGGGCGCTGAAAATCGCCGAAGAAGGCATGATCGAACCTCGCCCCGTGGCGCTCGCGCTGCTCGCCGATGCGGAAAAACTGGGCGCTTCGATACACGCCGGCACGGAGATCTCCTCGCTTGCGCTGCGCGACGGGCGCGTCATCGGCGTCATGACCACCGATGGCGTCATGGAAGCCGACGAGATCGTTCTCGCCGCCGGGGCCGAAACCGCTAACTTGGCCGCCACCGCCGGCGTCACCGTGCCGATGAGCGCTTCGCCTGGGCTCATCATCGACACCAGGCCGGCGCCGCGCATGCTCAACCATATCGTCGTCGCGCCCGAAATGGAGATGCGCCAGGCGCCGGACGGCCGCATCATCGCCTCCACCTCTTTCAACGGCACAGAACCCGGCGTGGACCCCAACGCCACCGCCAGGCGCGTGTTCGACGACATGTGCTCGCGCCTCGTCGACGGCGACAGGCTGGAACTCGAAGGCTACCGCATCGGCTATCGCCCCATCCCCGAAGATGGTTTCTCTATTGTCGGGCGTGCCAAGGGGGTTGAAGGCCTCTACATCGCTGTGACGCATTCAGGCATCACGCTCGCCCCGGCCATCGGCGAATTCGCGGCGAAGGAAGTTCTTGAAGGAGGATCCGAGCCGCGGCTTGCGCCCTACCGCCTGTCACGCTTCGGCTGATCAGAGGCCGAGCGCTTTCCTGAGATCCGCATTCACCCGGCTTTGCCATCCCCTGCCTCCCGCCTTGTAGCGCGCCACGACATCGGCATCGAGCCTTAGCGTCACCTGCTTCTTGGGGCTGTCGGACACCGGACGCCCCCGGCTGCGCTCGATCTCTGCGGCGAGTTCCGGAAACACCTCGCGGAACGGCCGCGCCAGCTTGAAATCTTCTTCGGTCCATTCGGGATTGTCGGATACCTCTTCCCAGATTTCACGCGGGAAACCGTTGATCATGTCATCAGCGAGAGCTTTCTTGCCGTCACTCATCAAGCAGTCTCCTTTCACGCAAGCTGGCCGGACGCATGGAGATCACCGAGATGCCCTCCCGCCCGAGATAAGCGAAGATAACCGCGACAGTTCCATCTTCCAGGCGTCCTATCGCCCGGTGACGACCGTGTTTCGCTGGCCGGATTACGGCAGTGAGGAAAAAGCCGACATCCAGCCCGGCAAAGTCAAAACCGTGCTTGCGCAAATTCGCCTGCCGCTTCACCTCGTCCCAAACGATCTTCATTTAATGTAACTACATTTAATGACGAAAACAAGCGTATCGATGCTATCGGGATCGCGCAAAACGTGCAATTGAAAAACCCCGCCGTTGCGGGCGGGGTTTTGAGCAAACCGTGATTTCGGAACGTCAATGCGCCAGCGCCTTGACGATGTCCTCCGTCACTTTCTTGGCGTCGCCCAGCAGCATCATCGTTCCATCCTTGTAGAACAGCGTATTGTCGATGCCGGCATAGCCGGAGCCGAGCGAGCGCTTGACGAACAGGCAGGTCTTGGCCTTGTCGACATCGAGGATCGGCATGCCGTAGATCGGCGAGGACTTGTCGTCGCGCGCTGCCGGATTGGTGACGTCATTGGCGCCGATGACATAGGCGACGTCGGCTTGGGCGAATTCCGAATTGATGTCCTCGAGTTCGAATACATCGTCATAGGGAACATTGGCTTCGGCGAGCAGCACGTTCATATGGCCGGGCATGCGGCCCGCCACCGGATGGATCGCGTATTTCACCTCGACGCCGGCTTCCTTGAGCTTGTCGCCCATTTCGCGCAGTGCATGTTGCGCTTGGGCCACCGCCATGCCGTAACCCGGCACGATGATCACCTTGGAGGCGTTGGCCATCAGATAGGCGGCATCGTCGGCAGACCCCTGCTTGACCGTCTTGTCGGAATTGTCGGCGGCGGCGGAAGCCCCCGCATCCCCGCCAAAGCCGCCGAGGATCACCGACACGAAGGAGCGGTTCATGCCCTTGCACATGATATAGCTGAGGATCGCGCCCGACGAGCCCACTAGCGCGCCGGTGATGATCAGCGCGAGATTGCCGAGCGTGAAGCCGATGCCCGCCGCAGCCCAACCCGAATAGGAATTGAGCATCGACACCACCACCGGCATGTCGGCGCCGCCGATCGGGATGATCAGCAACACGCCGAAGGCCAATGACAGCAGCACGATCAGCCAGAACACGAAATAGCTTTCGGTCGCCACCAGCACGCCAATCAGCACCACGATCGCCGCGAAAATGGCGATGTTGATCACATGCCGCATCGGCAGCATGATCGGCTTGCCGCTCATGCGCCCGTCGAGCTTCAGGAAGGCGATGATCGAACCGGTAAAGGTGATCGCGCCGATGGCGACGCCGAGCGACATTTCGATCAGCGCCTGGCCATGGATTTCACCCACTTCACCGATGCCGAAGGACGACGGCGCATAAAGCGCGGCCGCCGCCACGAGCACGGCGGCGAGGCCCACCAGCGAGTGGAAGCCCGCAACAAGCTGCGGCATCGAGGTCATGGCGATGCGACGGGCGATCACCGCGCCCGCGCCGCCGCCGATGGCGAGGCCGAGAATGATCAGCGCCAGCCCGCCGACGCTTGGTTTGGCCAGCAGGAGCGTGGTGACGATGGCGATGCCCATGCCAACCATGCCGTAAAGATTGCCCTTGCGGCTGGTGGAGGGATGGCTGAGCCCCCTAAGCGCCATGATGAACAGAACGCCGGAGACGAGATAGAGAAAGGCCGCGAAATTGACGGACATGGATTTCGCCCCTTACTTTTCTTTTTTCTTGTACATGGCGAGCATCCGCTGGGTGACCAGGAAGCCGCCGAAAATGTTGATCGAAGCGAGGATCAGCGCCACGAAGCCGAAGCCGGTGGCGAAACCGCTTGCCGACAGGCCGACTGCGAGAAGCGCGCCGACCACGATCACGGAGGAGATCGCGTTGGTCACCGCCATCAGCGGCGTGTGCAGCGCCGGCGTCACCGACCAGACCACGTAATAGCCGACGAAGATCGACAGCACGAAGATCGCCAGCTGGAAGACGAAGGGATCGATTGCCCCGCCCGACAGCGCATGCGCCGCATCCGCGATGGAGGGTTGGGTTTCGACGGCCTGATGCACGGCGGCCACCGCCGCGTCGAGATTTTGAAGTGCTTTATCCAGAGTTTCCATCGCCATCTCAGCCTTCCTTCGCGCCGCCGAAATTGGGGTGAACGACCTTGCCGCCATGAGTCAGCATGGTCGCCTTGACCAGTTCGTCCTCGATATTGAGGTCAAGCGTCTTCGTCTCCTTCGACACCATAGTCTCGAGGAAGGTCACGAGGTTCTTGGCGTAGAGCAGCGAGGCTGAAGCGGCGATGCGACCGGCGACATTGAGATGGCCGATGACCTTGACGCCCTCGACCTCGACGATCTCGCCCGCAACCGCGCCTTCGATATTGCCGCCACGCTCAACGGCGAGATCGACCGCCACCGAACCCGGCTTCATCGCTTTCAGCATCTCGCGGCTCACAAGCCTCGGCGCCGGACGGCCGGGAATGAGCGCGGTGGTGATGACGATGTCCTGCTTGGCGATATGCTCGGCGACAAGCGCCGCCTGCTTGGCCTGATAGTCCGCCGACATCGGCTTGGCGTAACCGGCTGCGGTTTCCGCCGCCTTGAATTCCTCGTCCTCGACCGCGATGAACTTGGCGCCGAGCGAGGCGACCTGTTCCTTGGCGGCGGGACGCACGTCAGTGGCCGACACCACCGCGCCGAGACGCCGGGCCGTAGCGATGGCCTGCAGTCCGGCAACGCCCGCGCCCATCACGAAGACTTTGGCGGCCGGCACGGTGCCGGCTGCAGTCATCATCATCGGCATGGCGCGATCATATTCCGAGGCTGCATCGATGACAGCCTGATAGCCGGCGAGATTGGCCTGGGACGACAGCACGTCCATGGATTGGGCGCGGGTGATGCGCGGCATCAGCTCCATGGCGAAGGCCGAAACGCCTGCGGCGGCCAAGGCGGCGATCGCCTCGTCATTGCCATAGGGATCCATGACGCCGAGTACGATCGCGCCCGTTTTGTAGCCAGAGACTTCGTCCGCGGTCGGCCGGCGAACCTTCAGCACCACATCGGCGGAGGCGGCATCGGACATCGCGCCGATACGCGCGCCCATTTTTTCGAACTCAGCATCGGGAATGCGCGACGCAAATCCCGCTCCCGCCTCCACGACCACATCGAAGCCCAGCGACTTCATTTTCTTGACCGTATCGGGAGACGCGGCCACGCGCGGCTCGCCTCCCTCGATCTCTTTCGCCACAAACACCAGACTGCTCACGCGCCGGCTCCCCTCTTCACCAGATAATAGTCGCGCGAAAGGGTCCGGCCGCTATCACGGTCGGGCGAAACTTCGCGCGGATCGAAATGTCAGATCAAAAAGAAGCCGGCCAGCGTCAGGACGATGAACAGCAGAACCGAGAACAAGAAGCCGGCGCCGGTGAAGAAGCCAACCATCATCGAGATCAGCAGCACCACGATGGCCATCGTGCCGTATTTGGCGGCCCAGAGGAAACCCTTATAGGTCTTCTCATGTTCAGCGTAATCCATCGAAGCGCCAACTTCCGCCGGTCCGGAATGATGTTCGGCCATTCAAATTCTCCCATTCTTAAGACGCGGAAACCTGTTTCGCACGCCTTGTTCTACTCCCCTGCAGCCACAGGCTAAGCCTTAGCTCTCCTTCTGGCCTTACACAAAGGTCTAGGGGGGCGCAATCTCACGCAGGCCGCCAAGCGACATAAAATCGATTAGAAACGACGTTGGAAAATAAAGTCATGACCTCCACCAAAGGTGGAGGTTTGAAACGCTGCGCTTGAACCGCTAGAAGCGGTTTTGCTATGTCTTAGTAGCTACGGTTAAAGAG